>NZ_FNII01000006.1 GCF_900103865.1 Vreelandella arcis | reverse complement strand
GCGCAGTGCAGACCATCACCTTGGATAACGGTTCGGAATTCGCTGAGCACCGACAGGTTGCCAAGGCCGTCTCGGCCAAGACCTATTTTTGTGACCCGTACCGCTCATGCCAGCGTGGTACCAATGAAAATACCAACGGCCTGATTCGCCAGTATTTCCCGAAAGGAACGGACTTCCGAAAGGTGAGCGACTCAGCACTGAGGAGAGTCGTTGCCAAGCTGAACAATCGCCCCAGAAAACGCTTGGGGTATCGGACACCGGCACAAGTGTTCCTGGGAGAGTATTCAGGGGCGCTAAAAACCGCAGGTGCTGCGCTTAATGTTTGAATTCAGGATTTAAAAACGTACTAAAATAAGGTTCCGAAATCACTTCAAAATTACATGATATGATAGTCTTAACGAAAAGCGTCTTTTAGCGTGGGCCTCAAAATCACATACAATCAGCCGCCACTCTATCAGAGTGGTCGGTGCTTAGAAGTAACTCTGCACAAACTATGAGCGAATAAAGACTAACCAGAGTAAAAAACCAATATGCATTGGCGCTTACTATTCATTTCTTTAACACATAACCAGCAGCGCAACTTAAATAACTAAGAATTATTTTTCATAAAAAGAACATAAAAACCTGAAGCTAACGTCCCCGATCATAACCAGCAAGGTAGGTGATAAAACGGTCATAAAGTGTAAAATCATTCATAAAACCCTTTGCCGCAAATTCTGAGTGCAGCACCTTACCGGTTTGGTCAGGTGCTGCACTCAGAATTTGCGGCAAAGCAATCAGTTCGTGTTTTCTTTGGCACCTTTATTATCCAGAAGATTCGCATCCATTATTTTTTAAGCCTACCTCATCAATAAGCCTGGATATTATTCATTGAAAATTTCTCGTATTTTTTTTGTATATTTCAGTTGTGGCTAGGCATAAGTGATATATCAACATAGCTTCAGCTGAACCCAGGGTTTTATCATTAAACACAATATTAAGAGCCATAAGATAAATTTCAAATTTTTTTATGTATTTAGATACCTCAGCTGATTTAACAAGATCTTCGGCAACTTTAAAACTCATTTTTAAAATACAATGCTTCATTTCATCTTCACCATCCAACTCATAAGACAAGTATCTTGCTAACTCAGTAATGAAGCAGCAAACGTTGTAGTTATTTCCAGAATAAAATTCTTCGTAATCATTTGATGTTTCTTTCATATTCCCTACCCCTTCAGTGAATTTTGATTATAAATTATTTTTGTAAAAATACAGCTTGCCTAAACGCATTTTTTTCTTAATTTCAGCACTTTTTTGTAAGCTATGCTTGGTTATTATAAAAATTAATTTTAAGTATCAAAGGAGAAATCACTATGGATATTAATGAAATTGATGATATCGATGAGTTGGAGAAAGCTATCTACTTGGATATAGCTTTTGAAAAAAGTCTTTCTGAGTATTTTTCAGATCAAGATTTTCATGAGTCATTTACTAACCTTGAACCTTCTATGCCTGTAAATATGAATGATTTTCAAAAGGCACTTTTTTATTTCAACCATCGCGCTAATATTATTTGTGATATTACGTCTGACCAGACTGCTTCGCTGGTAGATTTGCTTTATGTTTATGCTGACTTAATTGTAGAAGAATTTTACGAATCAAGAGATTACGATAAAGAAAACAACCCACACTTCAAGTATTGGAAACATTTCTGCACAGTTGAAAAGGGGAAGACTGCCGTTATAATTCGATGGAAAAAATATAACGGCGAGAGCAACTATAGTGATGCGGTTAACAAGGGCGATCTGAAGGAATTTAAGATTCCAGCTAGCTCTTTCTTAAAGTGCACAAAGACAGAAAAAAAGGCAATTATGATTGCTGAAGATAAGTTTAGTAAAATCAGGAAAATTAATTCAAAAATGTCATCTTTGATGGAATCAATCAGATCCATTAAGGACATTACTAACAGGAAAGTTCAAATTTATAAAGATCATGGATCGATAGATGAAACATACGAAATTGATCATCTAGAAAAATATCATTCTGAACGGGAAAAAACACATGGGAAATTTGATCGGCATGAATTTCGTCGATCACTCGGACTGTAAGCTTTTCTTAATTCATGGGTCATGAAAAGCTAATAATTTAGCGCCTCCTACCCCCCTGCGTGACAGGCTATGCCTGTCACGCAGGGGGGAGGGCTACGTACAAAGATAGATTTGTTACTTGCCCCTTGCAGCGTCGAGACCTTAGCTTAGAATTAGACGGGAGAGTGTTTCAACCACTTTATACGGGGGTTTCAGTCAGAAATTCAACGTATTCGCTGGCCTGGATCACTGTTTCATAAATTAAAGAGGGGATTGTCATGAAATCTGTAAAAGACATAATGGTGTCAGTAGTTGAGTCGATAGAAGAGCTTGAGAGTTTTTATGAGATTGAAGTATCTTTTTCTTTAAGCAGGAATGCGGGAAGATTTTTGAATATGCAGACACATATGAGCATAACCAGTGATGATAAAATAAATTCAACAAATAATGGGCTTGAAGAAAACAAATGGTTCTGAAAAAGAGGAGCTCGTAATGAAAAACTATTCATTAAATACTAGTGATATTGATACTTGTGATCATCCTAATATAAATCCAGCAAATGGATTACCAATGTTAATTGATGGCATCATAGATATTGAGGGTAACTTGTATGGTTCATCTGACATTTCAGGGAATAATTTTGAAAATGAAATTTTTTTGACATTTGATGTTTTCGGAGAATTTTAACAAAAATTCTCTTGTTAAATTAAAGTCATAAATAAAAGCGGAAAAAACCTTAACGTCTTCTGACTATGATAGCACTTTCTGCATATTACACGATCCACTCGGTGCACATCCCCGGCATGGAGGCAAAACAACTTTCTTCACCGTGATGTGCTGCTGGTGTTATTAGCCACCGCCAGCTGGGCCATTGCTATCATTCATATAAAAAAACAATATATCTTAGGACTTTTTTGATGCAACCCCACTATTGGCATCTTTTTGAGGAATTGAGTTCCAAATAGAAAAATTTATAAATCACTGTAATCTAATTTCAGGAGTGACTGCTATTAGGGATCTTCCCTGCCCTTTCGCTCCCCAATACTTTTATGCCTGTTTGATAAAAGTTACCTCGAAGGCTTTGCTCGAACGAAACTGCTGGAGGCGATTGGTAAATGAAAAGGCATCATTCATCTCGTAGTGCTGAAAAATGTCTAGTCCTCTGTCTAGTAATATCTTCCAGCCATTGTCCGTTACGATATGGCGCGCGTGAATAGTGCCGGTCTCGTCAAACTCCCAAGTGAAGTCGATACCCACTAGACGTGCCGATACCTGGATTTTTTCAAAGCTCTCGTCTTGCAATTCGCCCTTAAATTCATCTCTGGCAGTAACTAGGTGAACCACAACTTCATCTTCTTGGGCCTTGTTCTTGACGATGGTCTCAAAAAATTCCATGAGGTTACGAATTTGGTAGAAGAGACGAATGTATGGATCGGTAACTGTGATACGTTTGGTATCCTTCAGGTAAGGCCCAAACAGCGTATCGAATGAGACTCCTTTCTGGTTCTCCTGGAAGGTTAAGTGTTTTTCCTGCAGTCCCTGCTTTTCGGGTTCAGGCACGTTAACTGTACTATCTAGTGGCTCCTCTACAGAATGAGACTCAGCCCTCCCATTCTCGATATCTGCATCAGCCACTGTCTTGTAATAACAGCCAGGATATTCCTCTTCCTCTAGAGTAGTAACCAGTGATTCATTGCCATCGGTATCCAGATAGGCAAAGCGCACTTCCCCATAGGTTGTGTCGATTCTCATCAACTGGTCTTTCACCCTCTTGCGCCCTTCTATAGCGAATCGCAGCAACTTCTCAATATCACCTTTGCTAGCACCACCTTGGGGAAACAGGATCTTCATGAGCCCCGAAAATGTTTTGTTGATACCGTCTCGGTCACGGGTCGAAATATCCGAAGATAACGAAAAATGCTCGCGATACTGATCTGAGTAGTCGTAGTTCCGCATGGAGCGCAGGACTTCGGCGAGATAATCCACCACAAAGCCGTAGCCATCAGAGAACATCTCGCCCCTGATTATGTCGACTTCCCATCCCGGTATGTAAAAATGGAGCCGATCGAGAAAAGCGGAATCGTAGAACTTATCTGGCAACTCATCGAACAAATCGGAATGTTTCAGCATATAAGGGACTGTATGCCTGGTGTTACCAACGAACACCATGGAAGCCTCAGCTCCCAGAGTCTCGACGCCGCGCGAGAACGACTTGTTGGCCATGTAGTTCTTCATAATGTCAACGAGGGCCTTGTCGACACGCTTCTTCTTGCCGGCGAATTCGTCGAAAGCCACACAGTCCCAATAGCCTACCAGTCCAATTTTGCCACTGGAGTTGTTCACAAATAACTTAGGAACAGACACCTCGCCTCCAGACACTAAAATGCCGTGAGGAGAAAACTCAGAGTAAACATGTGACTTACCTGTGCCCTTTGGGCCTAGCTCGATCAGATTATAGTTTCGCTCGCAGAAAGGAATAAGCCGCAGGAGCTGGAGTAGCTTGCTGCGTTTGCCAAACATCTCTGGGTTAAAACCAATGCTCTGGATCAGCAAATCTATCCACTCGTCAGTACTGAACTTCTGGCGGGCTTCCACATAGGCGTCATAATCAAAGTGAGACAGCTGAATTGGCTTGAGTGTGGTCAGGATCCACGGGCTAGCATTCTTGTCTTCAGTAAACTCGTATTCGATATCTGAGATACACCACACGCCGCTTACTAGCAATTTTGGGTGGGCTTTTACTGTACCGGAATCCACCAATACTTTTTTGATGCCCAGGTTGGAAAACTGAGCCTCGTAAGCGTCAGTCTTCTCGTTCAGTGCGACACTAATCTTGTCGATAACCTTGTAACGCCCTTTCTCCTTGATATTAGAGCGTACCAACCCGGCCTCGTTACGATGAACATAGTGCTTGGCCAGTATTTCCTTCACCGTCTCAATACCGGTCTGGATAGTGGCCTCGTCACTGGTCGCGCAATATTGTCCTAGTAAATACTCCAGAACATAGGACGGTACAATGGCGTTGCCCTTGACAGTCTTCACCAGATCTTTGCGAACCACCAAGCCCGGAAAGTGTTCGTTGATCTTTTGGTCAAGCGTGTTCATTGGCTACCGTCCTCAAAAATCAAAATCGCTGGTAAAGGATCGCCGCATCGTATATCTGAGCGACTTATACTCCTTGAAATGAGACGTCCCAGCATGCTGTTCCTCAACCCTTAGGGAGACTTCCTGACCATTGGCCTCATCCGCCTTACGGGTGAGAACAAAACGCACCTGCAGCTCCCGTTCACGAGGATTCTCCGAGGTCAGATCAAACACCAGCTCATGGCTATCCGAGATCAGCTCACCTGCCTGGGTGTAGATGCCCGCACGTAACAAGCGCGGCTGGATCTTTTCCGTCACCGGCTCTGACTGATAAAGAGTGACCGCGAGTTGCCCGGAGGTGATCACTGAGTTGGTCCCACGTAGGATATCCACCTCAACGGCGCTAACATCGCTCTGGCGTTTCTTATTTACCCTCAACACGGGTATGACCACTTCCTGCAAGGAGGCACCGCCATGAACAAAACGACTGCCAGAGCCCTTCAAGCGTAGTCGGTTGATCGACTTGGGGATCTGCACTTCCATATCCCCGTCTAGTCCAAGCTGTTCGGACGAGAAGTGGTGAAACGCTGGGGATGTTGTTAGCCCCTTCCCCAGAACGAAGCGTCGATCCCGATAGAGAACACTTTCTCCGTCCGCCGGGACACTGAGAAAGTCACTCTCATCGATTTCGCGGTTCTGATAGATAAAACCGTGATCGGCAGTGATCAGCAAATTATTGGCATTGGCAGCCGTCAGCTTCTTGATCAGGCGAACCAGGTCATCCAGAGTCTGTTCCGCCGCCTCAAAAGCCTGACCCTCTGAATGCATTTTATCGCCGGTGTGATCAATTCGATTGTGATAGATGTACAGCACATCGTTGCCTTTTAGCACATCTCGGCTATCGTCACGGTTGAGCTGCATAAACTCATCAGCCCTGATGGCTTGACCTCGTCCCTCCTGTGCGGTCTGCAAGATCTTTGTCCGGTTGGCGGTACCTTGGGAACTCCGACCGTCAATTAGCACCGTACCAGTATCGTTATCCGCAATCGATAGGGTTTTGTTGGGCATCAGCGCAGCCATACCAAGCTGGGTATAACTGGGCAGCATGGAGAGCGCAGGCTCAAGATCTGCGCTGTAGCGATCCTCCTGACGGATAAGGCTCAGCAACTCGTCCCCAATCTCATAACGCATGGCGTCGGAGATAACCACGCATACGCGTTTGTCCTTGAGCAGGAACGGACGCACCCAGTGTTCGAAGAAGTCACTCTGTTGGCGAACAGGGTAAGCTTCCCAGTTGGCGCTTGTATCGACGTGACTCTGAAATGCATCCCCAAGCTTCATCAAGTAATTGTTGGAGTACATATTTTCGACCTGCTCACTAAGTTCGCCCATCAGTGATGGCTGACCGGACAAGCGCACATGGTAGGTAAACTTGCGATAGAGCTGATCCAGCTGAAACCAAACTCGGCTGTAACGCTGCACGCCATCGGCAAGACTCTCCATGGTTAGCCTGGCCTCGCCTAGCATCTGGATAAAGCGTGCAGCGAATTCTACAGCTTCATAAAGGTGCCGAAACTCACCGTACCAATGCCCCTGACGCCGTTGACGGACCCAGAGGGCCACATCGCCACTGGTGACAGTGCGACCCACTACGGCACGTACCAGGTCACTGATAATTTTCTGGTCGATCAGCCGAAAATAATCCAACTCGATCAAATCGCGGAAATCTCGCTTTTCTAGATCCTTTTCAATGCCAAGTACATCGGCACACTCGGCGGATAAAGTCTCAAAACCTGCTTCGAACTGCCGGCTGTCTTTCCAGCGCTTAAGAAACACCAGGGCATCGCCGGTCATTTTAACCTCGCCATCAGTGCTCATGGCATAGCAGGACTTGAATAGCGCAATGACGAAATCCCGCAGGCTCGGATCAATGGATTCATAGCCATAAAAGCGAGTGAGCTGCTCCCAGAGAAAGGTATCCAGCTCGCAGCGCTCAATTAGACGCATGCCCTCATTCCTGCCATCGGCCAGCTGCTGAAGCAAGGTCTCTACAACCGCGTCCATACGTGGTTCACTGCTGGCACACACGGCCAGCATCTTTAGCCGTAACTGGCCAACGGTATCATCGGGCTGCAGCCATTTCTTCAAGATATCCCTGCGCTTCGCGGCCCGAAAGAATTCAGCATGCGTCTGTGCAAGCTCAGCAAATTCCAAGCCCAGCTCCAGCTCAGATAACCAGATGGCCACCTGGTCGGTACTGAACTCTCCATGGGTTAGCTGCACATCCAGTAACCAGTTATCCAGGTCTGCTGGCTGGGGACCTTCTTGATACAGGAGAAACTTTTGCTCCGGCGCTTCGCGCAGAATACGATATTTCAGCCCGTATTCATTGTTGGCAACTTCTAGCTTCTCGACGTCCGGAAGCGACACCCTCTCAAAATCGCTGCGCAGTTCGCGCTTGGTGTCGTACCAGAATATGATTCGATGCTTTTCGAACAAGCGAGACAACGCTGTCTCTATTTGA
Organism: Vreelandella arcis; assembly: GCF_900103865.1. Classification (GTDB taxonomy): domain Bacteria; phylum Pseudomonadota; class Gammaproteobacteria; order Pseudomonadales; family Halomonadaceae; genus Vreelandella; species Vreelandella arcis. Next base: position 261,266 of record NZ_FNII01000006.1, on the reverse strand, counting down.
TTGTTCATAGAACTGCTTCTTCCAAGACTTCTTCACCCTCGCTATCGTCTACTTCCTCTGGCACGACAGGCGTAGCCATGTAGACACGTGAAATTAGACGCCGTTTGAGGGCTTCGTGCCTCGCTTCATAAAACGCTTTGAAAGATTCAAACTCTAAATCAACATTTTCGACTAGCAAATCACGCGCCGACAGATGGACATTTTGATCACCAAGCCAGTCTTTGAGAGACCTGTCATTTTTGGACTGGTTCTGTGAATGGTTCAACAGATGCAAATTTGGGATAGCGTTCCAATGGACGGGGCTACCGTAGAACGCCCTTAACTCCTCATTCTCTGCCAAAAATTCATGTCCTTTCAGCGCTTTATTGGAGAAAGCCGACTGTGGATGCAAGTGATCAATGTGAAAGATCTCGGTCACATTCATTTCCGGAAACAATAGATGTAATAAGGCGCGGCAACGCCCCTCACCGTGTTGAGTCTCCAGTAATTTATCAAGCGTTTCCTCATCAAACCTGAGATCTTTGTTCGTCGCTCTATAACGCTCGATAATCGCTTCCAACGGAAACGATCTTTCACTGAGATGTTGATCCAGTAGATCCCGCATACTTGAGAGAATAGTGTCTGCCTGGCCCCCGAAGACCCCTTTCAGAAGCGCCATATAGAACCACTGGCTGATCACAGATCGTTGCTCGTGGCACTTTGCGAGATTATTGATTTGCGTGTAAAGCGGGCCATTATCGGTCTGCTTTCGGAACAAGTAGTAGCAAATTGGAATAACCGCATTCTTGGATGTCAAAGACTGAGGTGTTATGCCAAACCGCCTGATCAACCGAAATGTCTCAGTGATACACTCCTTAATCCCAGGCCACTCCTGTTGAATGCGGGCAACCTGATCACCCTTGAAATTCCTGACCTTGAAACGTACGTCGGCCCCAGTAAGCGTCAAGCACGCCTTCAGCAGCCAGTCCCTTTCAATGTAGAATCCCATTTCGGTGCTCTGATGGATATGATGCGTCAGATCGTCTAGTTCTTTCCGAAAATCACCTTCCCAATGCGCTACAGCAATCGACATCAGTAAATCTGAGAAATCGAGCTTCGTTCCACCGCTGTTGGTTCGGATAAACACATCAAGAACATGGTCAATTTCCTGACTGCTTTCGTTGAAATAGTGAATGATCCGTTGATCACGGATCACATCGTATAGTTTCAGCAGTGTTTTGTTTGCGAACTTGTTGCCCGTCAGCCCTCTACGCTCTAATTCAGGCAATACAACTTCAAGTAACACATCAGTGCCATCATATGCCGGATATCTGAGAACTTCGTGCATACATAGCCAGTGATGAGCAGAATCCTCTGCTTTTATAGAGTCTTGATACTGACGGTCGGTGAGGAACTTGAAGTTGTAGTACATCAATGACTCGTCATCTTCCGTGACTAACGGAGCCATCAAGTCAAGGTAGAGCTTTCGCGGTGGTAGAACTCTGTCATCGCGTGTGCTTGGCCACCAAACACGAGGCTTTTTGTAGGCATAGGTACCACATAGCCCTATGTACAAAGAGGTTAACCGCTGTTGGCCATCAATAATCGCCTTGAAATCCTTATAGCTCGCATTGGTGGGCTCATGAGGGTTCTCCTCACCGAAACGCTGACAAAAAGACTTTAAAAACTCGTAAAATTTGTAATCGTTCTTGATCGGTCCATCTTTGACTTCCCACACCATAAAGCTATTGATGGGGTAGCCGCGCATTATTGAGTCAAACAAAACGCAGATCTGATGGCTACTCCATACAAATTTCCGCTGAATCGCTGGTAGCAAAAAATCCCGCTGATTGATCGCATCAATAGCTTCTTTAATCGTAATAGGGTTTTCGTATTTACCAGCCACGTTCTCGCTCCTTAATACTTCAAGACAGACCTGAGATTTTTTTCAGGGCTTCGCCAAATTTCGGGTAATTCACTTTCACCCCATCATCCAGATCGATTTCAATCTGTTTCGCCGCCAGCGGATAGAGTACGTCGCGCTCGTAGTCATCCAGTTCAACAATGATTTTGCTGATTTTTTCGATGTCCTTCAGGGCTTTCGTCTTCTCCCCCGGAGAGGCACCGGCGCTGATACTGACAGCTTCCAGATGGTCCCGACGAGCTGACAGTTTGGTACGGAATTCACGCAGGTAGTCATTGAGCACCACACTGACGTTGTCAGGGCGGTAGCGGTGCATGTAAATCAACGCGTTGAAAGATCCCTTGGGAGATGAAAACAGCCAGTAAATCGGACGCTTTTTATAGCGCCGCCAATGGTCGCTGTAAAAGTCCTTCAGGAAGTATTTGCGGATATCCTTGCCAAGCGCCTGTTCGACGAAGCGAAGGTTCTCCTCGTAGTGTTGCTCGCCAAAGGCGATGCGAAGGAATTCGCGGAAGCGTTCGGCAATGTCGTCAGTGAACCAGTCGCCATCAAGCATGGGGATAACATTGTCGTCATCGGCTGGGAAGCTAGGCTCCGGTACCCGTTTCAAATAGTCCTGAATGGTTTCACCTTGGTTGGCCAAGATCAGTCCTGGCTTATCCAACGCATAGCGGCCTAACATACAGCCAACGGCATAGGACACCAGTTCGCGCATTGTGTCGGTAAGAAGCAGCGCTTCTAGCTCTTCTACGCTCTTGTTGTTGCCGTAGCGGTAGTGGGGATTGCAGGTCAGAGTTATCTCTTCCAACGGCACATCAGGAGTCAGGTCATCCTGAAGGCCGTAGGCCTCAATGAAGATGTGGTTATTCTCTTCCTCCAGCCGTTGCGCCTTCAAGGTCATTTCGCGCCAGTGGGAGCGGAGCTGCTGGTAGATAACCTCTAGCGTTACCTGACGGCACTCAAAGCTCAAAAGCGGTAGGCTTTCGAAATCCCAGGAGGTTTCGTAGGAATCCCAATCAAACCTTGCTAAATCAATCAGCGAAGCGACGGCATTGTCGATCGTCGCCTGAGCATTAGGTGTAACCTCGGGCCAAGGAATACGCCCAACCGGGCCCTGATTGTAGTCCATGGTGGGAGCCAGAAGCTTTAGAAAGAGATTTGAGCAAGAAGAGTTCAGCAATCCGGTTAATTTGTGTAGATCGTCTTCTCGCTTTGATTTTGCCATTGGGCCTTTGGCATCGTATACGAAGCCTCCATTGCAAATCCGAGCATTAAAAGAGCCGACGGTAAGCGATGTCCACGTAACGGCTGGCCGAAAGAAGTATTCTATATTCTGCGGTCGAGACCGTAACTTTCCTTTTTCATCAACAAAATTTCGTATTCTGGAGCCATCATTTTCCCAATCCACCAAGTGTTCGTGATTGCCATACCACTTTCTGAAGGCTCCACCTTTATGGTGGGGAAACCAGCGGTAACCTGAGGATGAGGCCTCGGCTCTGGACTTAGCGTTCAGAAGCATCCGATTGTTCGCCACTTCAGGCCACTGTCTCAGGAACCTCTCATTGTCTCCTGTAATAAGCCCCTGCCGAGGTTCGGCGAATGAGGACAGGCTTGGATTGTCTTCAAAGACACGTAAGGATTTAGGGGAGAGCCAGTAGGCAATCGGAGAGCCAGGAATTTTTTGAAAATCAGATGAAGAAGCCGTATGGCGCCAAGGCACCGACGGGTTTTGAATGGCTTCCCTGAGGTAATGTGATTGAATGCCTGCACCTACAAACTCATTGAGATCTACAAATACACCTAGCTTCTCTAATGCAGAGGACTTCTGTACTGAAAAAGCACAAATAGGGACATATGCAGACTCAAAGAACGCATGATATTCTGGCCTAACCAAGCTTGTAATGTGTGCTTCATTAATTATGAGGCTCCGCATCTCCTTGTAAGAACTAATGAACATCCAGGTGAACGGCGTCATCAAACCGATCGAACCACCTTTTTTAGTGGCGCCCATAATCCTTTTTACGAATGCAGCGTATAGATCTGAACTATAATTGCGGTAATGATCGTAGAGCCATCCGGATAAGGCCTTATTCAACCCCTTCCTACCGGCATATGGGGGGTTCGCAATCACTACATGGTACGTGGAGGATAAGAGTTCGGCTTGCTTTAGGGCTCGCAAAACCCTGTCATGGGTCTCACTAAGGAACAGTTGACCAGAAACATCTTTGGCTTCCAACGCTCTGAGAATTTCGTCTGGTTCGGTGAGATCGGGTTCGATTAGAGAGCCAAAATTATCGACTTCCTCAAACTGTCGCAGGGTAGATTGAAACGAAGCGTTGAATAAATCCCTACCGATAAAATCCATATATTCCGTGAGTTCACCCTCGGCGAACCGGATATTTTCCAATACACAAATATTGGGTTGCACCGGTTTACGAAAGAACCGGCGCTGCTTGGCCCGCGCCTTCATTGTCAGCGCGAAGGCAGCTAACTCACCAGCCCGCTCATCAATCTCAATACCGTAGAGGTTGTGAATTAGTATCTTGGCCGGAATATCGGCAGGTTCGTAACCTTCCTCCTCATAAATCGCATAGAGCAAGTCAAAGGCATAAGTTAGCATATGGCCCGAACCACAGGCTGGATCGCAGATCTTGATTTCTTCCGGATTATTGATGCGTAGAATGTCTGATTCAACTTGTTCGGGCTTGATGTAGTAGTCCATCTGCTCAATCAGGCTGGAGTTGGGCCGGTTGAGCATCCAGAGGCGACCAAGCGAATTTTCCACCAAATAACGGACAATCCAGTGCGGTGTAAAAAGCTGGGTGGCGGCCGGGATATTGGTCGGAGTGATTTTTTGGTTCTTCTTCAATGCCTCGAATACTTGATCCTTTTTCTCTGAGATATAAAACTGATACAACCAGCCAATCACCTCGACATCCTGACAGGCGTCTGGCGCCATGGCCTCTCGGGTGTAGGCGAGAATAGAGTTGCCCGAGAGCAAATCGTCCGGCATCAGCAGCTCAGTATAGTCATCAATGCGTTCAAACAGGAACGGCATGGCACTGTGCCAATGGTTACAGGCCGCTACCACTAGCAGTCGATAGGCCTCACCCTGCGGATCCTGACTGGGCGTTTTGCCATCTAGCAGGGAGAAGATTCTTTTTCGGGTCACCTCCGACACCATCTCTTCATCAATATGGCCCATCTTGGCGTCGGCCAAAATCTCGGGCTGAAACTGCCCCTCCGCGGGCGAGACGACGCCAAGGCGGTTGTAGCGATTCTCGTCCATAAAACGCAGGGCGCAGAAGCGATTGAACCAAGTATACGCAACCCGTTCGATGACCTGCTCATTGCCCAGCTCGAAAACCGCCTCTTCCAGCTTCTTGATGGCCTGGGGGCATTCCCGCCTCGCCGGACTATTTTCGACCAACACTAATTGAAGCTTTGCGCTGACTTGTTCAATCAGACTGCGACGTGCGAACTGAGCGAATTTTCTAAGTTTTGCGGTTTCCATGGAGACTACTGATCCTCGAACATCTTGCGCTGATTGTCTTCCACCCACTGATACCGAACCGGGCGTCTTAGCTTAGCAACCTTGTCATCCACGACAGCCTGTTTTAACCATTCGTTAAGCTGGGTTTTGTGAAGCTGGGTAGCCTCCAACAGCTCATCAACGGTTTTGGGTAAGCCTGTTTCATTTTTAAGCAGCAGAAGGAAGTGTTCATACAAGGAAAGGTGCGCCAGGGCTGGTTTTTCTGCGTATTGACTACCAAAAACAGGCGATAGCGTTGATTGTTCATGCTCTATTGAAGATTCGAAAGCGTCTCCAACTGACTCTGTGGCCCCCTGATTCGAGGCTACCTCGGCCTCGTCTCTTTGGGCGTTGTCAGTCAAAGTGTCGTTTTCAGTGACTTCCGGTACAACTGCAACTTGGTGATGATCAAATAGATCCGCCTCCTGCTCGGCCGCTGAGTCCTCAGGGTACGGTAAGTGGTTAAGGTCGATTTCACCAAAATCTGTAGGTAGCCATTTAGCGCCTTTTTGCACCAGTGTGGCATTGCCGGCCTCTGGGTCATCGGTGGGTTTGACCCACATCGGCACCCATCTGTGTCTTATATTTTCAAGCACACCGTTCCAGGTACCACCTGACATTCCGGAATGCACGGCAATAGATGCATCCGAAAGGCAATAGATGTATTTATTGCGTTGCATAGCATTGCCCGCATTGAAGCCTGCCTCAGGATAAAAGGGAGAGAGCAGAGCCAGGTTGTTCGCCATCAGGTGCTTTCTATACTTGGCTGAGGTAGCGGCGCGCAGCAGATCATTGGCGAGAACCCCAATTGCAGTACCTTCAGATTCAAGGGCACCCAGCATGGCGGCCTCATCGACGCCTTTCGCACCGCCTGATATAACAGAGAGCCCGTCGCTCGCTGCTTTCGCTCCGATATCGCGGCTAAACAGAAGATCCGCATCAGAGGTCTTGCGTGAGCCTATAACGGCAATACCCCCTTGGCTAAGGAGACTGCGGTTGCCACATCCGAAAAAGACCGGAGGAGCATCATTCCCGAGGCGTGCTTTAATACGCTTTGGGTAATCACTGTCTGAGCGCGTCAACACCCATAAGCCAGCGCGTGTCCATTTTTCCATAGCCATTGCCAAGGCAGGTCCACGATTGAGCAGGGCTTGGATGCGGTCGGATGTGATTTTGGCGTCTGTCCATCCCGCCAGTTTTTGACTAAGATCTCCTGTCAGGAGATCCTCGGGGAACATTTCCTGGTTTTTCAACCAGAAGGCAAAACGCCCCCACTCTTTATTCGTGAGAGGTTTTGACTCTAAGCTTGTTGATTTGGAAAAGTAGGCAGTCAGTAATAGGATTGCCTGTGTTTTAGCAGCAAGCATTCATCAATCCCCATTTGCAGAAGAAGCAAGAGCGACAGGATAGACCTCGCCACTGCCTTGTCGCCGAATTAAGGCTGCCAGAACAGCCATTGTCCAGCCTGAATCAACGACATCGTCCACTAACAGGACGGGGCCATTGGGGAGATTTGGATCGACCGAGAACACGCCATCAAGATTACTGCACTGGTGATAGCGATTGTTCTGTAGTTTTTGTGGTTCGTTATCTCGTACCTTGGAGATTACCGGGTAGAATGGCAGCCCCAACTTACTTGCCAGACGAGCCGCAAAAGCGGGTACTAGTTCTGGGTGCTTCAGGGAGGGCACACAGGTGATCCACTCGGGTCGAGGTATTGGTTGCCAACGCTGCTGGATCATTTCCGCCATGGCATCCACCAATTGATCCCGAAAATAGCCCCCATGTTTGTCTTGTTCGACCATACTGCCCCACGCTGCATCCGCCCATTGACTAAGCACTCTACCTTCCTGTGCTCTAAGGCTTTGCGGCAGATTTCCTTTTAACCTGTACGTCGGGAACCCATTAGCGGCCACTTGAACCTTAGGCTTGAAAACAAATTCTGAGTGGCGGAGGAACTGAGCTGCAGCAATTACTGTTTGATGGTCCGGTGTGCCCCTAATAAGAGGTTTGCCAAGGCAATTGGCACACTTACCACAGGGTTTGGCCTCAGGGTCATCAAGAAACCTTCTTAAATATTCCATCAAACAGGCTGAACTCGTTGAGTATTGTTGAATTTCCCGCCACTCCTGCTCTCGCATGTCCGTAAGCCTGTGTACTTGGTCATGATCAAGCTCGTAGACAACGGGCGTTCTTATCCATTGGCTCCCCGTCTTGTAAACAGGGGCTGGGTTTTCCACGCTCAAAAATTTCAGGACTTTTTCGATCTGCCCTTTGCGCATATTCAAACGTTCTTCCAGTTTCGGTACAGATAAGCTATCACTGTCTTCAAGCACGGCAAGAACTTGGCTAATCTGAGACTGATTTGGGAATGCAGAGCGACGGAAGAATTCATGAATACTTTCATCCTCTGTCCCTGAAAGCAGAATACCGAGAGATTCATCAATACCGCGTCCCGCCCGGCCTACCTGCTGGTAATAGGACACGATAGAACCCGGCGTTTGGTAGTGAATGACGAAGTGAAGATCTGGTTTGTCGTAACCCATGCCTAGCGCCGTCGTGGCCACAAGCACCTTCAGTTGGTTGTTAAGCAGTAAATCTTCCAAATGCTCACGATATTGATCGGAATTCTCGAAGTCAGGATGCTCAATCCCGCTATAATAAGCTTGTGCATCAATTCCCTGACTCAACAGCCAACGTTTAACTTGCTCTGCATCTCGCTTTGTAAGCACATAGACAATTCCAGCTCCTTCCAATGTTGGTATCATCTCTGAGAGCCAGGCAAGCCGACTTGCTTGATCCGGAAGGGAAATGTTTTGAAGAGACAAGCTATCACGAACCAAAGGGCCTCGAAATACTTCTATATCCCCCAACTGGTCGACAACATCTGCGATGACCCGATCATTGGCTGTGGCTGTCGTACCCAACACTGGCATATTTGGAGGCATCTGCTGCAGGATACTAAGCAACCGACGATAATCTGGCCTGAAGTCATGTCCCCAGTCGGAAATGCAGTGCGCTTCATCAACCACCAATAGGCCCACTCTGTCCAAAACTGGGTGAAGCGCCTGCTCAACAAACTGCTCATTAGCAAGCTTTTCCGGTGAGATCAGTAAGCAATCCACCCGGTTAGCATGTATCTGCTGGATCAATGACTCGGCCTGATCACGATTTGTCGAGTTGATGGTGACTGCGTGAATACCTAGCCTTTGCGCCGCTTCAATCTGATTACGCATCAATGCCAGCAAAGGCGAGACAATGATAGTTGGCCCGTAGCCCTGATCACGCATAAGCCGGGTAGCGATGAAATAAACTGAGCTTTTGCCCCATCCGGTTCGTTGAACCACCAGTAGCTTTTTGCGCTTGTTTACCAAAGCATCAATGGCTTCCCATTGGTCACTACGGAAGGCTGCGCTTGCGTTCCCTACTGCAGTGCGCAGCAACGCTTCAGCATCGTCTCTGTTCATGCGTTGTCCTTATGTACCAATGGAAGTCACATCGCTTAAATGCCAGCAGGCAAACGCCATGCGGCCCAACCTAAACTATGTACCAAAAGCACACGAAAATACGTGCACTGCTCATATCTCTCGAATTTTACGTGCGCGCACGTATTTTATCAGCTTCGCTCATATCGGGCCCCCTTTCCTTGACCGGCCGGGGGCAATCGCCCCTTGTATTTCAAGCATTTGAGCAGCCGGGTGGCCTGGAAGAGGCTGATATGGCACAGATCCGCGGCATCCTCTCGTTTGACAATGCCGTGGGTGTCGATGAAGTTCAGCACCATCCGCTCCTGCTGAATGGCATCGAAGCCCATCTGGCGCAAATAGGCGGCCTTTTGCCTCGCTCTCTTATACACCTTGTCGCTAGAGTGTAAGTGAAGCCCTTTCAGGTCTCGTTGGTGTCCACCTTGCCTGCTTCCACCTGTTTCTCCAAGGTGGGCCAGGTAACCGTTTCCGGCTTCTGTACCGATCTTGCCAGATCTATGGTTGTTAGCCGCCGTTCGTTGCGCAGCCTCGATAGGATGATCAAGCTGTCAATGGGCATGGTGAAACTGGCCTGCTCTTCTCGCTGAACGATCATACGCAGGAATTCGGTGTCCGCATCCGACTCAGTCATTCGCATGGCGACCGTTTGAGCGGATGACATGGAGTAAAACGGGGCAGTACGTCCGTAACAGAGAATCCTTCAAAAATCCGGTCAATACATTGGCCAGTGCACTTGGCCAGGCCAATACGTTTGATGATGTCGGTCGGCCCGTAAAGGTTTACGGGAACGGAATCGGCTACCTACAAGTTGTCAAGGTTGACGCTTCTACAAAACTCTCCCGGAAGGCTCACCGATCGAAATTTGGGGTAGCCAGGCGGAACAAGCCAACCTGGATCTCTTCTTCTTCCTGTGCCCGGAAAAAGAGCTCGACTTCTTCGAAGGTCTTCAGCAGTGGCTTGCGCTAGAACTCGTTAATCAGCACGTCGGCGCCGTGCAGTACCTGGAAGGCCAACCCATGGGGCGACAGATGTTGCCGCAACTGCATATCATTTCCCAGTAGAAGAGGCCCCTCCACAGTCGTAGTCAGACCCAGGTCTCCGTCGAGTTCATCGTCTGCCAAGGGCGGTAGGCTTTGGTCGCCTCCATAGTTCTTGATGGCATTACGGATGCGGATGCACCGAATCGGATCCAGGTCTTCACTCGCCAGATTTTCCAACACCAGAGCGGAGGTATCAGTGACGCCAATGCTGGATTGCCGCTGTACAAACTCGTGGGGATAGAAGGGAACGGACTCTGGGCTACCATCCATTTTCAGACGCCGACGCTGGAGCAGCCCGTCCGAAGTAGACACCAATTGCCTAGATTTAGGTACGTGGTTTCTGGCGATTAACTGCCCTTCCAGCTCAAGGGTCTCGACACGCACAGCTACTGACGGCCGCTACCAGATCTCTGTCAGGCAGGCTATTGGTACAGCTCTTGAATTCGTCGGTCAGACTTTCACCAACACGAATCAACTCAACAATGTCCTGCTCCGTGTCACTCATAGCCATCCCTTAAATTTGCACCTTGTGGCCTTGCCGAATTTCTTGCAGCAGGGCTTCACGCAGCGAGGCTAAGTAACATTCAACATCGTTTTCATCAGCCAACCAGGCTTTGTCGTAAAGAACCTGAAGGTTGCGCGAATGTACGTAATCGGTGGATGGCTCCTTGATTTGGTTCTGCTTGTTGCCGCCATCCGATCCCGGGGGCGGCTCTGGGTCCGCTGAAAGCTCGGATTTGGGCTTAGTCAGGTCTACCATCCTTGCCAGAATTTTTTGGTAGCCCTCCTCTTCGAAAAAACGCAGGCGGTCATTGATGACAGCGATAAGCTGTTGCTGACCGAGGTGCTCGACTAGGTTTTGAAAAGGCTTATCCAGCTCTGCCCGACGGGGTTCCGGCAACGACTGGTATTCATCCATACTTTGCATGCGCTTTTGCATGGTGTTCAAGGATGCAATCGCTCTAGAGCGCGTTTGGTTAACCTTTATATCAATGCGCTCTTTCAGGCTGTCCAGTAGTCCCTTGAGTTGCTGGATGCGGTTGCCTTTGTAGCACTTCGGGTCATTGAGAATTGAACGAATCTGCTCAATTTCATCTCCAGGCACATAGATGAAATTAGGCTCTTGGGTTTGAAGAAGAGACCGAGCTTGATTGTAGATGTCTTTCTGTGATCCGCTCATGAATTTGCGAATGGGGTCAATGGCTTCTTCTTTCAGCTCCAGCAGTTCATCTTCATGCTTACGCAGTTCGGTTAGATGCCAGGTGTAAGGCTTTCCAGCTAAATCTTTCAGCATTTCCATTGCTGGATTCAAAGCACTTATAAACGGGTACTGGACAGCCTGGGCAGCAAGGGGATTGAGCTGGTGGAGCATTTCTTGGAAAGCCTCGCCGGTTTCTTTACCCAGCGCTTTAGCCTCACTGCTATGGGGCGGGCCGTCGAAAAAGTCTTCATAGAACGCCTTGAGGGTCCGCACCTGAGACGCGGTAAACTCAATTTGAGGCTCCAGGACAAGATTGCTATGCCCATGGGTATTGCGAAGTGCCCGTTCGATCCCGGCGTCTTCGAGGATGTTGCCGTCGAGGCGAACTTCTACTTTACCGCGCGCACACAGGTTAGCCAGGGTGCAAAGAATGGCGGCGTAGTACCAACCATATGGCTTACGCTCAAATTTTTCTAGCAGGCCTTTTAAGGTAGTGCGAACACCGCCACGATTATTGCTCTGAATGACCGCCAGTACTTCCTGTTCTGATTCAGCAAGGGCTGTCGTATCGTTGCCAAACAAGCCATCTTCTGCCCGTTTCAGGCAGTTGCCAATATCGTTTTCCGAGTAGGAAATACCTCGCAGCATGCGAAGGTTGGGATAGGAACGTGCAATCAACTCATGGAAGCCGCGAATAATGCGGGTTTGAGGGTCTTCGTTCGTTACCTCCACATCCGCGCCACCGATCAGGAGTGTTGACTTGCCGAGGAATGCCTGAACCTGCTGTCGGAGCCTGGCTTCACGTTCGCGGTTCTGGAAGCCTTTGTCGTTCAGAATCCGTTTAACGGACTCCTGTTGAGTCACGGAGATGTTCTGCTTAATGTATTTTTCCGTGCGCTTGAGCATCAACAGGTCTCGCACCAAACGCTCATCAGAGGGCATTAGTACAAAGAGTTCATCCGCTTTATATGTGGAAGCGGTACGGAGCATCTGCTCATTGTCTGCGTGCTCGTGGAATGGGCTAATGACATTAATGGCCAGCTCATATTCACGACCATGTAGTCGATCATCTAGCTTGCGCGAATAGGTATAGTCGTGACCCTGATTCTGAGAGGAGCCCGCATCATAGCGGATCTTGCGCTGTTTGATGACGTAGTCGAAGATGATTTTTTCAAGCTCATCGGCGATGTCGGTGGACTCGACTTCCGTATTTTTTATTTCCTGTTCGACGTCTTTCTCTTCGTCTGTCAGATACTCGTATTGGTCACCATTTCGCTGAATGTAGGTTTGCTGCTCTAGCAGGCTCAGCGCCTCTTCGATTTTCTTCCGGAGACCTGGCAGATCCTGATTGAAAGCGTTCAGCATGAGCACACATAAGTTACGGACGGTTGGCTTGAACTCTTTGACGTATTTCACCAGGAACAAGGCTTTCAGCAACCGAATCGCGAACGGGCCGTCCAAGTGATTTTCGGCTTGGATAATGGCGCGCTGTATTTGTGACTTCAGAGCAGACCGAATGCCTTCGAACATCAGGTCGAAAGTCGCTAACTCGCCTACTTCGTGGTCGCCGATGTGGATGGCCACTTGCTGAAACACACCCAGCATGGAGCGTTCGCCCACTGAGCTGTGTTTGCCTTCAAATGCACTATGCTCGGACAAATTCTGAATTGCGGACTGAAACAGTGCGAACTGATAAGGCACAAACGGATAGCTATGGATGAAGTGATCCCGATCGCGAAAGTTACGGTAGGTGGCTGAACCATCCGCAAAATCGAACAGGGTTTTGAAGTTGTTGGACTGCTCGTGGTATACGTCCGATAGCTGGTTAACACCGCCTTCGGTCTTAGTCAGCAGACGCTTCTGGATCACCTCGGCCACGTCCGCACTGGACAGCTTCATTCGGTTGTTAAAACGCGCCTGGATCTTTGAGAAGTCGTTGCCTTGCTGTTTGCCCAGTTCACCGACAACGTTTTTCATTTCTTCCTGGGCGGTGACAACGATCCAGGCGCGGCCTCGGCACTTTGTGGCCAGACTTTCAGCAATGGTTTGCAGGTTGGTCATCAGCTTGATGTTGTCAGCAATGTACTGCCCTACCTCGTCCACGAAGAAGTTAAGGCGGAACTCTTGATACTCGCCTTCGGCCACTTGCTTCTCAATATAATCGTTAACATTGTCCGCAAAATCCTCGATGGAGACCCGGTATTCGCTCCGGTATTTATCTAGGATGCCCATTGCTGATTGTTGGTCGGCGCCAGTGGCAGCAGCGTAAGCTTTGGCGATATTCGGCCCTTCTAAGAGTGCCTGCTCCCGACCTTTCTGCCAGGATCGCCCGGCCACGTTTTCATATTCGGCTTTGAACTGCGGGTACAAACCACGGCTATCCAGGTCTCGTTCGAACTGGGCGATGTGCCCTTGTTTGCCGTAGTACCCGCACATTTCGTCAAAGACTTTGACGAATACAGCCAGCAACGCATCAATCTGGGTCTTGCTGATGACATCGGCTTTCTGGTCAATGTTGAACAGGATGCTCTTGGAGGGAATGGAAACTGCACGCTTCAGGCCAGCCCGTAGGATCTCATTCTCGTTGCACTTCGGAAGGAAGCGATCGAGGGTTGAAGTTCCATCCAGTTCCCTGTTTTCAAGCAACAGAGCCAACATTTTGAGCAAGTGGGACTTACCTGACCCGAAGAAGCCGGAGACCCAGACGCCATTTGCACCTTCGTAGTTGTTGTAGGCATCAAGAAAGTCTTCAAGGCGCTTTTCGACTTCATTTGTAAGCACGTATTCGTCAATTTCGAGGCGAAGGCTGGCCTCATCGTCGGCTTTGATAACGCCTTCGATCGGGCGGTCGACTTTTTTTAGAAAAATATCTTTCAATGTCATTGCAGTTCCCTAGATTTTTTACGTCCGCTCAGGCTTCGTAATGAAAGATATTGAACGCACGGTAGTACTTGTCATCATGCAGCCTGCCAAACAAGTCCAGTGACGCTCCCGTTTCCAGAGAATGGGTGTACGATCCTGGAAAAAACAACACCGTCGGCTTATCTTTCGCCGTACTTTGCAAGTTGTTAAGCACGTTGTGAGAACGGATGTAGGGAAAGACCTCTCCCACTCCCGAAAGGAACAGTACGTCGAGCTCGGCGGCTTGTAGCTTCGAGGCGATGGCTGGTACAAGATGCGCTTCGGGATCGAGAACCCCTTGTAACAGCTCTTTCAGCTGGTCTTTTGAAACCGTCGGCTCAAGCTCAAGTATTCGGTTCCAAACCTCTCTTTCTTTGAGAATCTCAACGGAGAGGTCATACAAGTTAATGCTTAGAACCTTGAGACCTGTCTGTTCCAGGCGGTTAACCAACTGACTTTGAAGGCGCTCCATCTCCGTCGCCTCTTCTGCTTTGAAGGGACAGATGAAAAATGGCACTTCGTTGCCGAGCCCTCGTTTATCCAGGAAGCGCTGCCCCGAGATTACGCTGTAAAGGTGCTGAAACCGGTCCTGCATCGACATTCTGGCAATGTCTTTACTCAAAGTGACATCCCCCTGAAATCGGAATCGAAGACGGGAAAGTACCGAAACTCATCCGGATTGTTATGAAGAATCAAATCAGTGAGGCCGGGGCTGAGCAGGACGGTATTAATGGTATTGTCTTTACTGAGTAGCCCCGCCTCGCGAAGCATTCTGAACGAGACTTGCCGTAGTTTGTCTCGCGTCGATGCACTGGCTTTGTCAAGCTCGTCATGCCATTCCGACTTGCGATTATAGAAGGCATCAAAGTCCTCGAAGCTCAGATCGAGTTTCATCGATATATAGCGTTCTCGCACCACTTCTACCGCAAAATCAGCCACAAATCGGTACAGGCGACATACCGCAACCCAAAGAATATGTGCTTGGTCCTGGTGATTAGCATTGGATAAGAAAGTTAACTCAGCATCTCTCAGCGTTTTCAATCGTGCGATAGCCTCTCTACAGGTCCGCTTCGCTGTACTTTCTGTTCTAGTCTGAAGCAGGTTACTGCTCAATGCTTGATCACGTACCCCATCCCAGTCTTGAACTGATAGGTATAGCCCGACCAGCGTCACCGATTCACGGTGATACAAGCTGCCAGAAGTAAAGGAAATGCGATACCTGTCTTGATTCATTCGGCACGCTCGCCTTTGCTTGGCATCTCGGCAGCACCACCCGCTTTGACCCAATCGTCCACCTCTGCCTTTTTAAACTTCCAAAAGCGCCCCATGCGATGGGCAGGCATCGAATGCTTATCTATCCAGCGGTACACGGTGTCATTGCTAATACCTAAGTGCTTGCCGATTTCATCGACTGACAACCACCGGTCGTTGAGTTCACTCATGCGTCAAATTCTCATTTGCAATTACACGGCTCAAGAGCTGAGGGCTCGCAAGCGATGCCTCATATTAGATAGCTACCAATATATAGAGGTGTTCCGGGGCAGACAACCGCATTGACCGGCATAGGTCGGCATTGGAAGGTAAATACGACCGATTCTTTAGTCAACATGCCTAAATAGAGTTTTTGCGCACTTAGGCGCAACCTCCTGAGCCTAGCTAGCAGCAACATGTTGTCAGGATTAAACAAGGACTAACGACATGTTAAGAAAATTTAGCACAATCACTTCTGCCTTGCAGGAAGAACTCCTTTCGAGGGGTGTAAACCTGAACAGCATTTTTGCCGATGGAAAGATTTATCGCTTCGATGCTCCGGACAAGCGCCGGGGCAACCTGGCCGGCTGGTACGTCTGCCCCACGCCTGAGGTGGCCGTGTTTGGCTTTTGGCATACTGGAGAGCAGCATTTAGTGACCCTGGCCGGCGGACATGATCCAATCGCCGCCGCGCACGCCCGCAAGACTGATGAGAAAGTAAAGCGTGAGCGTGAAGACGTGCGCCGGCACGAGCAGGGTCAAACCGCTAATCAAGCAAATACTTCTTGGACTAGCGCCTCAGCAGCTGCCCCCGACCACCCCTATTTATTGAAGAAAGGAGTTCAACCCCACAACCTATGTCAGGAAGGCAATACGCTTCTCGTACCACTGTATTCAAATGGAAGGATTGTGAATCTACAACGGATCTATCCAGACGGTACAAAGCGCTTCATGAAGTGGGGGATGATTAAAGGCGCTGCTTCAATGGTCGGTAGTTTAACTGGCGCGAGTCATGTCTATTTAACTGAAGGATGGGCAACTGCCGCCACGATTCATGAGGCGAGCGGCTGTCCGGTTGTAGCCGCGATGACGGCTAACAATTTACCGGTCATGGCCTGTACGTTGCGCAGGAAACTAGCTACACACATCAGCATTATCATCGCCGCGGACAACGATAGACAGACTTGCGGCAATCCTGGCCTAACCTATGGTCGGCAGGCTGCTGAGTCCATTGGTGCTAATATTTGCTGGCCGCGTTTTCCATGTGAGGAATGCGCTTGCTCAGATTTCAATGACCTAGCCAACTGTGAAAAAAGCAGGGAGTCTGCAATATGACTTCCGTACTCACTCAACTGCACGACACCAGGGAGTCAGTTGAGCCACCCAAAAAGCTACCAACAAGCCTTCCACCCGTGGAGCCTTTCAACCCGGCGATGCTGCCAGATGCAATTCGCGGATATGTTATGGATGTGGCGCACCGCCTGCAGGCAGCTCCAGAATACTGCGCTGTCGTGGCACTTGTTAGCCTTTCTGGAATACTGGGCCACAAAGTATTGATGCGTCCCAAACGTTACGACGACTGGACTGTCACGCCAAACATGTGGGGCGCACTAGTCGGGGGACCGTCTTCAATGAAGAGCCCAGCTCTAAAGGCGATGCGATTTCCCCTGGACGATATTGAGAAGGAATTACGAAAGGAGCACGAAGCCATACTCACTCAGCACGCCATTGCTGCCGAAATCATAGAAATGGAGCGCAAGGCGGCAAAGCAGCGCGCCCAGAAGAAAGCTAATGAAGGCAACCGTGACGGCGCTCACGCTGAACTGGCTCAGCTTGCACAGATAGAAGAGGTTTCCATATCCTCACCCCGCCTCATAGTGAATGATGCAACTGTGGAAGCCCTGGGTGAGCGTCTCAACGAAAACCCTAACGGTCTTTTATTGTTTCGAGACGAGCTTTCCGGCTGGCTGGCTAAGATGCAACAGCAGGAGCATGCCAGCGACAGAGCGTTCTACCTTGAATGTTTTAATGGCGACGGGCGTTACACATATGACCGTATTGGGCGCGGCACCATAATTATCGAAAGCTGCACACTTTCAATTATTGGAGGTATACAGCCGTCGAAGATCGCCCCCTTGGTACAAGGGGTGACCAATGGCAGTGACGATGACGGTCTGATCCAGAGGTTTCAACTGGCTGTGTGGCCGGATCCACCGAAGCAATGGAAATGGATAGATCGAGCACCTTCGAAACAAGCTAAGGAGCAGTATCGCCAGTCGTTCTATGCCCTACACGCCATGACCTTTGAGACCGCAGATGGTGAGTCACCAAGCTGGCAATTTAGCGACCAAGCTCAGTCTGAGTTCATTAAATGGATGCAGAAACTGCATGTCGAGGCTAGAAGCGGGGATCTGTTGCCTGTAATGGAGTCACATCTTTTAAAAATGCCCAAGACTGTTTGTGCTCTGGCGTTGCTGTTCGTACTGATCGAAGGAGAGCACGGTGAGGTCGGTTACGACTCAACATGCCGCGCGCTGGCATGGGCAGATTTCTTGCGCAGCCACGCAGAGAGATTATATAGCGCAGTTATCAACAGCCACGTCACAGGTGCACTATTGATCCACAAACGTCGTGACAAACTGCCGAACCCTTTTACTGTTCGTGATGTTCATCGCAAACAATGGTCAGGCTTGACACGAGTGGAAGATGTGAAAGACGCCATTGA
Source organism: Vreelandella arcis (assembly GCF_900103865.1). Taxonomy (GTDB): domain Bacteria; phylum Pseudomonadota; class Gammaproteobacteria; order Pseudomonadales; family Halomonadaceae; genus Vreelandella; species Vreelandella arcis. The sequence continues at coordinate 243,228 of NZ_FNII01000006.1, read as the reverse complement.
TGTGCTTGTGGAGCACCTATACATTCATGGCTTATCAGTGCCTGCCGAAACGGGACGTCCCAAGCTTGTCTTTTATTGGCATACTAGTATTGCGCCGGTGGAGGAACAGTTGTGAACCGCTGGTTAGGAAAACTCGGAAATGCTCCAGTCAACAAGCTGACAAAACTGACAAAATAGGGTTCTGTCAGTTTTGTCAGTCCTCTTATTGGCGGTTTTGAAGAAAAAAGCACCCCCCGAGGAGGCTCTATCAACCTGGCAGACCTTACCTCAACCGAATGTGCTCTATCACCAGCCTAGGGATCAGTAAAAGTTCACCCACTCCCCTTGGAGGTGCCGGAGGCCTAATACTGGAGTCTCGTGGCGGCCGGCACCGACAGTCATCTCAAGATCGCTGGACTCAAGATGGACGAAGAGATCACAGCAGAGGTGGGTTGCCGCAGACCTCCCTGATGATGTGATGGGGCTCTAAGGTCGTCAGGCGAATCAAGTCTGACAGAGGTATCAAGCGCATGTGCTCGGCCATGCAGCGTGCGTTCGGCGGTATTGATAACGGACGGATGTTGGTCGTGGAAGGAAATTCATGCAACGAGCTGCTGGGACATGGCATAGCATCGACAACCAGCCCTGCTGTAGAGCCTGAGCTTGCTTGGGCCGACGCCTGAATGCCTAGAAGGCCATAGACTTCAACATATATTACAATATACAGACGCCTGATTTGAGACAATTTTTCAAGCTTTACTATTAACTTTATACCAGTCACTGACGAGGTTTATTTTTTCGTTTTATAGCCACATGAGCGGCTACTAATGTCCCGAACATAATAAACAGAATCGGTGAGACACCAATTAAAAACTGCGCCAAATCACTCATAATACCTCCGCTCGCATGCTGAAATGTTGCAACATTTCTAACTTTAGTACCAACCAGTATCACGTGCCGAGCCAGCCACAGTCGCTTGGATCTCGGAGATAGTGACTAAGCCACCTGTGCCTGAGGGGGATCGTTGTCTGTGAAATGTCAGCTATTGACTCGATCCCAGCGTAACGTTGTGATGGAATCACCCACATGTTGCTGAGTGCGTTGCACGACCAGGAGACCGTTGCCCTTCGGGTAGAGGAGGTGCCGGAGACAGTGAGATTTTTTATATTGACAAAGTAACCGTTCAGCGACCAAGAAGCCATACACCACGATGCTGAGGCTAGCGTAATGGTGAAAGCCTCGCCAGTTGCAGCCCTCATAATGATCCAACCCGAACGCCTAATTGAGTTCCTGATAGTCACGCTCAATTCGCCAGCGTTTCTTAGCGATAGTGACCAACGTTGTCAGCGGTGTCTCCCCAGGTTGGCTGCTCGCTTTCTTCGCCATAATGGGCGGCATCCATGCCACCGAATTTAGCTAGCCACTTCTAGAAGGTCGCACTGCTCATGCCATTCTTACGACATAATTCTGTAAACACATGCACCGCCTTCGGCTTGCTTGAGGAGACAGTATTTGGCAGTTAGAAAAACGTGATTTTTCATGCAGAATCTCCCTAAGAGTTCACCGGCGCTGGGCGCTCGTCGGTCTGTTTGGCGGTCTTCTTCTTGCCCTCGAAAAGCTCAGGAGCGTTCTCCAGCAGTTCACGCTTCCAGGTGCTGACCATGGTGAGCTGGATCTGGAAGCGGGCAGCAATATCGGAGGTGGTCTCGTCACCTTTGAGGGCGGCCAGGGCGACTTTGGACTTGAACGATGCGCTGTACTGTTTGCGTTTCTTGCCCATGATTCTCCTCCTTCTGGAGATGATGAATCAGAGCTGATGCACCTGTCCAAATTTCGGGATCCAATTCAGAAAGAGTGACCTGGAAGAAAAACTGCTAGTGCCGAGGTGATTCCTTCTAAAACCAATACTAATAACCATATTAGCAAATAACAGTCAGTATAGATTTTCTGGCTAGGGGTTCCACTAGGGGTTCAAGCGAAGAATATAGAAATATAGATTCAAAAAATAAATGTAAGATGATGATTTCTTTGGCGTCCCTGGCAGGATTTGAACCTGCGACCTGCCGCTTAGGAGGCGGCTGCTCTATCCTGCTGAGCTACAGGGACTTATGAGGGGCGGCAGTATAACCTCTGCGGCAGCGCAGGCCAAGGCGATGCGTTATATCCAGCCCAGCAGTCGCAGGGTAAAGATCCCCACGGTGACCGTGACGCTGGCCATCAGTGTGGTGATGGCAATGATATTGGCTGCCAGTGCCACATTGCCGCCAATCGCTTTAACCATGACAAAACTCGCGGCCGCGGTGGGGCTGGCAAAAAACAGAAACAGCAAGCCCAGCTCACGGCCTGAAAAGCCTACCAACCAGGCGGCAACCGTCGACAGCACGGGTAGGATGACCATCTTCATCACGCTGGCACCCATCGCCACCTGCTGACTTTCGCGCAGACTTCTTAACGACAGTGTCGCCCCGATACAGATAAGCGCCAGCGGCAGCGTAAGCGATGCGAAATAATCCCCCGAGGTGACCAGCCAACCGGGCAGTGATATCGACAAAGCGGTAAACGGCAAAGCCGCCAAGACGGAGATAATCAACGGGTTAGTGAACATTTTACCCAGCAGGCTTCGCCAATCGGTGGCTTGGCCAGGCTGGTACATAGCGAGCACCACCACCGAGAGCACGTTATAGGTCACAATGACGACGCCCAGTAATATACTCCCCGCCGAAAGCCCATAATTACCGTACATGCCCGCTGCCAACGCGAGCCCGACGACACCACAATTACCGCGAAACGAGCCCTGCACGTAAACACCGCGTTCCTCCCGCTTAACTCGCCAACTGGCCCACCCCCAACTCAAAGCACATTGGCAAAGGGTCGCCAAGGCAAAAAACACCAACATTGGCACATCCAGCGCCACGGCCAGGTCGGCTTTGATCAAGCTCAAGAAAATCAGCGTGGGCAAGGTCGCCTTGAAAACCAAGGCAGACGCGGTCGAGACGAAGGCTCTATCAATCCAGCCAAGCCGCTTTAGACCCAGGCCAACAAACACCATCGCAAAGACAGGCAGGGTGATATCAAGCGTCCGGGTAAACAGCTCAAATAGGCTCACGGTCAACAATCTCTTTTCATGTATTCAGACTTTTAAATCAGCACCTTGTTATGTTCTACCGTTGACAGAGATTTGTCGACTGGCTGGACAGCGATGCCGCATAAGAGAGAATATCGCTGAAAGCGCACATAAACATAGGTTGCCCATGGTAACGCCCGCCGGAAACCACAATGAAGCGCAACGCCTTTTTACGCTAAAACGGTATACGCTAGGTGACCGCACCGCGAATCCCGAACTTGATCGCATTACCCGCTTGGCCGCCACGCATTGCCACGTCCCTATCGCATTAATCACCCTGGTTGACGAAGAGCACACCTGGTGTAAAAGCCGCTACGGCGATACAGCGAGCTCTACCCCGCGCGAGCACTCTTTCAGTACCCACACCATTGCCTGCTCATCACTTGTTGAAGTCAGCGATGCGCAACAAGACAGCCGTTTCGAAAACTTACCCCTCGTCGTCCAACCGCCTGGTATCCGTTTTTACGCTGGCGTGCCTTTAATCACAGCCAACGGTCACGCGATTGGGTCGCTCTGCGTGATGGACACGACGCCGCGCCAATTAACCTCGTCTCAACGTGAATTATTAACGCAGCTCGGTAACAACGTGGTACTGCAGTTTGAACAACACTTAACCTCGCGCGAGCAGCATGCCACCCGCCAAGCCGGCATCGGGGTTTGGGAAATGGACATTCCTAGCCGGGTCACGCACTACAACGACGTCATTAACCAGCTCTACGGCATTAGCAAAGACGCCGATAGCGATATGTTCCGTCGGTTAAACGTTTACGTCGACGCTGACAAACAGCGTTTAATTAAGGCGCTGAAATCAGCCGTTGAGCATCGACGGGCATTCAACGACATCTTCCAGTTAGTTACCCCCCAAGGGCTTCAGCGCTGGGTACGCATCACCGGCCAACCGGTGTTGATTAACGGCCACGTTGCGCAGTTGATTGGCACCATGATTGACGTAACACCCCGCAAACGCATCGAAAGCCAGCTATTAAAGCAACAGGCCCTGGAGCGCGCCATTATGCGCGCTCAATCAAGCTTTATTGACGAGCGTGACAACACGTTCGCGCTCAAACACTTGCTCGATGATTTGTTAACCCTGACCGACAGCGAGTACGGCTTTATTGGCGAAGTCTTGAAAGATGAGCAGCAAGCCCCTTACTTAGTGGCCCACGCCATTACCGACATTACCTGGGATGATGAATCACGCCGGTTTTATGAGCAAAATGCGCCCAATGGCATGATGTTTAGCAACCTGAACACATTGTTTGGCTATGTAATGCGGTACGAAGAAGTCGTGATTGCCAATCAGCCCGCCCTAGACCCGCGGCGCGGTGGGCTACCGCCCGGCCACCCCCAGTTAGCAGCCTTCTTGGGGGTGCCGATTCATTTACACGGTCAATGCATTGCCATGATTGGCCTGGCAAATCGTCCCAACGGCTACGACAGAGTGCTGGTGGATTTTCTAGCCCCGCTGCTGGGGAGTATCGGCCAGTTAATCAACAACCTGCGTATCAACCGCCAGCAACGGGAGGATCAAACCGCGATCGCTCGCCTTTCCATGGTGGCGAAAAAAACCAGTAACGGCGTAGTGATCACCGATGCCCAGGGGCGAATTGAATGGGTCAATGAAGGTTTTACTCGCTCAAGTGGCTACAAACTGGAAGATGCGCAAGGCAAAACACCCGGTGAGCTATTACATGGGCCGAAAACCGACCCGGCCACCATCGCGCGCATTACCCAGGCACTTCAACTAAAACACAGCTTTGAAGAAGAGTTGCTCAATTATCGACGTGATGGTTCACCTTATTGGGTGCATATTAGCGGCAATCCGTTACCGGGTGGCGATAACGGGCACCAAGGATTTATTGCCATCCAGTCGGATATCAGCGATACCAAAGCCCATGAAGAAGCCCTTTATAAAGCAGCCAATATTGATGAGCTCACCGGGCTTGCCAATCAACGCTTAACCAAAGAAAAACTAGCGCTGTACATCCAAGGGGTGACAGGCGATAAGCCCATCAACATTCATGTGTTAAACCTGGACGACTTTAAGCGACTTAATGAATTACTCGGTTATCACGCAGGCAACAAGCTGTTGGTAAGCGTGGCGCAACGATTGGCGCAATTAACCAACGAAGAGGGTTTCAGCGGCCGTTTAAGCGGCGATGAGTTCGCTGTCGTCACTCACTCAGCGATTACCGCGTCCAGCCTACAACAACGCATTCAAGAAACGCTTTATCTTGCTGGGCAGCCTATCAAGCTAACCACCTGTGTAGGTACGACCAGCTACCCTCTCGACAACAGTGATTCTGACACACTTATCCGGCACGCCTACCAAGCGCTGTACCAGGCAAAAACGCTGGGGCATTCCCAGCATGCGGTTTATAACCCGGACGAAGAGCAGTCAACGCGTAGCAAACTGATGAAGCGTAAGGCCATACGTCATGGGCTAGCCCACGATGAGTTTCAACTTTTTTATCAGCCTCAGGTAAACCTGAAATCCCACCGCGTGATTGGTGTCGAAGCGCTCATCCGCTGGCAGCATCCAGAAAAAGGCTTACTTTCGCCGGCTGACTTCTTGCCGTTGATTGAGGGCACTGATCTGGAATATGACCTTGGCGAATGGGTTATTGAAGCGGCACTAAAACAGCAGACTCTATGGCAACAGCAATCGATTCAAATGAGAGTCAGCGTGAATATTAGCCCTAGGCACTTATTGCACCCGGGTTTCTTACCCCAGCTGCAGAGCTTGCTTAACGCCTACCCACACATTGAGCCGAATCGGTTATCGCTGGAAATTTTGGAATCGGCCACCTTAGATGACATGCAGGCCGCGCTGACGGTGCTCTCCGCCTGCCAAGCGTTGGGTATTGACGTCGCCCTCGACGACTTTGGTACAGGCTATTCGTCGCTGGCGTATTTTCGTCGCTTACCCGTACAGCTGATCAAGGTTGACCGCGATTTTGTGCGCGATATGCTCGAAAGCCAGGACGACCGGGCGATTGTCGAAAGTATTGTCTTTCTAGCCAAGAAGTTCTCACGCCCGGTGCTTGCCGAGGGGGTTGAAACCATGGCCCATGCCAGCGCGTTGCTCGCCCTAGGGTGTTATCTTGCCCAAGGGTATGGCATTGCCCGCCCTATGCCGGCACTTGAAATACCTCAATGGCTAGAGCAGTGGCGAATAATGCCCCATTGAGGTTAATCAAAATGCGCTATCGCATCATCGACGTGTTCATCGCGTAAGTTGATGACCACGCCATTGCGTCCTTTATCTTTCGCTGTATAGCTGCCGGCATCAGCGCGAGCCACCGCATCGTCAGTACCGCCATCGTCCTCGTGAAACGTCGTGACCCCGATACTCAGCGTTACGCTATACTCTTTGCCTTCGTAGTCGACCGATATCTCACCCACGGAATTGCGCAGCGCTTCGGCAATTCTCCGCGCTTGACTAAGGGTACAACTGGGCAGCAGTACACCAAACTCATCGCCGCCTTGGCGAGCCACATGGTCGCTACGGCGAACTTCCCAAGCCACCACTTGGGCAATACGGCGGAGCATTTCGTCACCCAGCGCGTGCCCGCCTTCATCGTTAATCGGCTTGAAATGATCCAGGTCGAATAACAGCAGCGCCGAGGGCGTACTGGTTTTTTGAAAGTCAGCGAAGGCTTCGTCAAGCCGCCGCTCAAACCCCCGCCGGTTAAGCAAACCGGTTAACGGATCGTGCTCGGCCTCCCAGCGCTGAAGGGCCTCCAGCTCACGGCGCTCGGTAATGTCTTTGACCACCCCGACCAGCCCGAGCGAGTGCCCGCCCTGGGAGAGCATGACCACCCGGGCGTGTACATCCAGCCACAGCGTTTCACCATCATGACGCACAAAGCGTAGTTGGCGAACATAATCGCTGCCAGACTTCAAGCTGTGGTGCCACATATCCATGGCGCCATCGCGGTCATCAGGATGGATTTGATGCAGCCAAGCTTTCATTGGCAAGTGAGATTGAATGCCCAGCATGCCAAGCAGCGCTGGGTTCATGTAGGTAATATGACCATCGAAATTGGCCACGAACATGCCCTGGGGCGTAGCATTCAGCACCGAGTCGAGAAACGCTTCGCGCTCTTGAAGGTTGGTCAATAACACTTGGCGCTCGTCTTCCACGCGATTAAAGGTGTTTGCCACATGCTGCAGTTCTTGCATGTTGGTGCCCAGCTTCACGCGTTCGCGTTCGGCTCGGCCAACCTCGCCAATCTGCTTGGCTAAGTGTTTTAACGGCGACAGCATGCGGCGCAATAACAACCACAGTACCGGCAACATTAGCACTGTCAGCGCAATGCCAAGCCACCAAAGCCGATGCAAAAAGCCGCTTAGCGGCTCTTGAGCCTGATCATTGGGCAAATATAAACCCACTATCCAGTCAGCTGGCCAGACTTGTCTATAAGACTGAAACCCAAGCTGGCCGTTAAGTAGTGAACCAACCGCTTCGCCTTCCCAGCCATCCAGCGCCAGAGAAAGCCAAGGGTTAAAGTCGGCATCAGGCACCTGCGTCATAATCAGATCGCGATTAGGATGGTAAAGGATTTTGCCTGACGACGTGGCGACGCCTGCATAGCCATCTTCGCCGAGCCTTACGCGCGCCAGGCGATCAAACAACCCACCTGAGTGCAGGCTCACAATACCCCCGACAAAGCCATTAAATTCGCCGTTTGGATTACTCCGCGGCACACTCACTAACACCATGGGAATGCCACTGGCACGGCCCACAAAGGGTTCACTAACGTAGGGCGTTTGTGTACCACGCAGCATGCGAAAGTATTCAAGCGGTGCCGTGTCGAGTCCTTCGCGGCCTTCCACATGTGGCCAGTCGGCAATGATTTTACCTTCTGCATCAGCAATAACCACACCTTCAAACCAGGCCATTAATGCTTCATTACGTCGCAGCATGGTACGCATCGAGTCGCGGCTGGTGTCTGCATCAAGCTGTTTGCTTAAGCGCCTTAATGCATCAAAGCGGACGTCTATTTGCTCGGTCACTTCATCGGCCAGCAAGGTGGATTCATAGCGCAGATGCGCCATATTGGTGGCCTTCACCATAGAGTTGCCCAACTGCCAAGCCATGCCCAGTACCAGTACCACCACCAGTAACCAGGTAACCGCCAGGCCCATCAGCAGTCGCTTCTGTAGCGAACCAAAACCGATTTTTCGCATTAACAGACGCACTAAAGCCCACCCGCCTCGCTCATCATTTTTATGGTATCCAACCGTCTAAACCCCGGTGGCTTTATCGTATGAGTTCTATAGTAACGTTGTATGAGTATCCATCACAAAAAAATAAGCCAGGCGCCGATCAACGGTAGAAAATTAGCGCTTCTAAACAGGTGCGGCGACTTTCGTCGCCGCCAATGAATTTATTAAAACCGAACTTATCAAGCAATATGGCGGCTGGAAGCTTCCGATCTACCTCGCCCCTTCTGCTGATTATCAAAATTATTAGTCAATCACTTCGACACGCAATTGGTATGTCGAATCGCGCCCTTGGATCGAGCCTATACGGCGACCATCTACCCATACGCGGTACTCACCTGGTGCTAACCGTTCGCTGATGGCAAAATCGCCCGCGACAGCCGTTCCTTTATCTTGTGCAACCAAATTACCTTGGGCATCTAGCAGGCGTGCTTCTATGCGGTAGCTACCTTCGTTGCCTGGAAAGGTGGAGCTGTCAATTTGGACATCTCTTGGCTCATCCAGCGTAAAGGTAACTACCTCGCCCTCATAAGCAATCCGTACATCCGCCAGAATGGTGTCGGGCGTGTTTGCACTGGCGCTCTCAACATCGCCCGCGTCTTCATCAGTTGAGCTGGTTGCGGACGCTTCTTGCGGTGTGGGCAACTGCTCACTAGACTGGCTCTCACTCTCAAGCGCAATCGATGCAGCCCCTGGTCTGACAAAGACGGAATCCGAGTCACCTGACTGTCCAAAAATGGCATCATCGCCATCATCAATACCGCTTTCACCAAGTGCAACACGGTTGCCTGACGCATCCAGCCCTACCACTTGAATCAAATAGCCGTTCGCCCCCGAGCTTGCGGGGCCCATTTTACGCGCCTCGGTAGCAAGCGTGTATTCACCAGGCTCCAGCTCCACAGTCATCTCCAGCCCACCACTACGACCGAAGGCATCTCCCTCTCGAATCACATTGCCCTGCTCATCGGTTAGCGAGGCGGTAATACGATAATCGCTATCCCCTCCCACAGGGTTGCTGACTAACTGATACTGCCCGGTGTCGGTAACCGTAAAGGTATGGGTTTGTTCGCCACGAAAAGGAAAGGTACGGCTGCGCGCATCGGTTTGTGAAGAAAAAAACTTGGAAATATCCACCTGCGCTGCGGCTTCCATGCTGCGCTGCTCGGCAGGGCTTTGCGCCCATAGCGGCAAACTGGCGGTTACCAGCACTACGCCGAGACTGATCACATACCGATTGACCATGACAATTCTCCTTTAACACCCAATAAATTCCACATACAAGAAAGCCGGCCCCAAGGGCCGGCTTCGATCATTACAGCTTTGTTCCCAAGGAACAAGAATTAGAAGCTGTAAACAACACCTGTAGCAACGAAGTCACCGTCATCTTCTACACGGTCAAATACGCCGGTTTCGGCCCAAACGTACATGTTGTCGCTGATGCCGTAGTTAGCGCCGATTGTGAACTCGTTGTACTCTTCATCTTGCGTTGCGCCCGCATAGTTTTCATCAACAATGAAAGCAGCGTCTTGGGCATCTACGAACTGGTAACCCGCGTAAATATCACCGAAGTTGAAGGCGTGGCTTGCGCTTAGGCCATAACGGTCTACTTCACCGTCATCGCTGCCAAAATCTAGATCAGTACGCTCGTACTTACCGGCCAGCGTAGTAGCGCCAAAGCCGTAAACAGCACTTAGTGCGTAGGCTTCAGCGGAAACGTCTTCATTGCCAGCACCAATACCGTCAAACGAGTAAGCGTCTAGTGAGTCATAAATTGCCGCTAGCTGAAGGCCGCCAACGGTGTAACGAACACCACCGAAGAAGGCAGCTTCTTCGTCTTGCTCGTAAGTAGCTGCAACAGCCGGATCTGTTGAGCCATCATTGTTGAGAGTGGCTCCAGTAGAGTTGTCACTACGGTCGCCGTCACCCTTGAACTGGAAGCCGAGAGCAAAATCAAAGCCGTTCATGCTGGGTGAAGCGTACTGAACTTTGTCGCCTTCACGATCGACATCAAAGCCTGCAGCGTCAGCAAGGCTACCAGCATCACCAGTAGAGTCGGAAACATCCGCAAATTCGTTATTGGTGATCTTGTCTTGCGCCCAATCATCAATGATTGGATCCCAAGAACCGATGCGAAGGTCACCAAAGTTACCTTCAACACCAACGAACGCCTGATCACCGTCATTCAGACCACGACCAGAACCCTTGATTTCGTCAGCGGCATCAACTTCAAACTCAAGCTTCATGTAACCGGTCAGGTCACGAGTAATCAAGTGAGAAGCATTGATACCAACGGTAGTACCGTTGTCGTTCAGGCCATCTTCAGAAGTGCCGTCACCTTGCTCGACGTCAGAGAGAGCCAGCTGAATGTTGCCGTACAGGTCAACTTTGGTGCCATCTTCGTTGTAGATGGTAGCAGCGTGGGCGCCAGAAGCAGCCATGGTGCCAGCGATAGCAGTCGCTAAAAGTGTCTTTTTCATGATGTAGGTTCCTTAACTAGCTTACTGTTTTGATCGTTTCTGTTCGACCTAAGGTCGACAGTCGGCTCTGTGGGTATGCTCTTTTCATTTTTCGCTTGATTAACAAGCGGTACAATGCGGCATTTCCTCAACAAAACCTTGTTATAGTCCAATGCTCGCAAGGCAAAGACTATACTGGGATTCGGAGGAACGCAATAGAAAAAAACACTGTTTTTTTATTATTTGCGTTTTTTTGTGGAACAAAGCCCATTGTCGCCAGTCTTAGCGGCTTTGAAATTTTTGCTGCAAGCCCAGCAACTTATCTTCTAGGCTAAGTTTTTTTTGCGGCGAATCGCTGGTTGAAGGGGTGTTTTGTGCTTTGTCACCCTCCTTTGAGGCGATTTTTTTTGTGCGCTTGGGTGTTTTACCGCGCGCTTTTGGGTTTTTCGTCTCTTGAGGCCTTTCGCTGGGTGAGGCAGACGCCTGCTGGGTACGCTTTTCAGCCGCATGTCGGGCGGCCTCGGCATCGACGACGCCGGCGTCGTTGCCTTCCAAGTCAATACGCACAACACCTTCGCGCACCGACTTTATATAACGCGGCAAATTGACGTAGTTGGCCAGCGCCCTGCGAATAAGCTTACCAGACCAGGGCTCGTGCTCGGCCAGGTCGTGGTGAATGCCGACCTTCAGCGGCTGGGTATGGCCCTTGAAGAAGGCCTTGGGGTAGCGCTGGTACCATTGCGCCAGCAGCGCATGGGGCGACGGCGGCTCGGCGTCTACCGCCTCGGAGGCCGGCTCATCCGCTGGCGAGGCCGCCGTGGGTGCAGGCTCAGTTTTTGTCTCTTCGGCGGTCTCTTCTGCGTCAGTCGTCTTTGCTGCGACGTTCTTTTCTTCGACGCTTTTTTCTTCAACGTTCGTTTCTTGGACGTCCTTTACTACCACGTCACTTTCTACCACGTCTGGGTCGTCCGTTTCCGGCACCGGTTCCGGCACCGACCCATGCGCTTGGTCAAGCTGCCGCTTTAGCTCGGCGTTTTCTTTGCGCAGCTTATCTAGCTCGGCACGCATAAGCACCCAGCGCTGTTCCAGGTTATCTAATAACTGCTCGGTGCTTACCGACATCCAAGGCTCTCCTTTGCGGGCCTAAGCCTCCACACGCTCGTAAGTAACAAATGCATAAGGGGGCTGCTGTTCATTAGGCTCCCCGGCCACGCGCTGCGTTTCACGCCACTCGTTCGGGTCTAATGAGGGAAAGTACGCATCACCGTCCACCTCGATGTCAACTTCCGTTACATAGAGACGCGTCGCATACGGCATCGCTTGGCGATATATTTCACCCCCGCCCATCACCATAATCTCTTCGGCCGCTTCAATGGTGGCTTGTTGGTCGGCGAGTGCCAGTGCCTCAGGCAGGTCGTGGCACACCCTGACGCCCTCATGGGTAAAGTCGCTTTGCCGGGTGACCACAATATTCAACCGATTGGGCAACGGCTTACCGATCGAGGCAAAGGTTTTACGCCCCATCACCAACGGCTTGGCTTGGGTCATGCGTTTAAAGAACTTGAGATCTTCGGGTAAATACCAGGGCAGTTGCCCCTCTACCCCAATCACGCGGTTTTTGGCCATTGCCACAATCATGGCAACCGGCACTAGCGGGTCGAACTGGGGGTTGAGCTGAGAGGATCCCTGACTCATACCGCCACCTCGGCTTTGATGTGCGGGTGGGGGTGGTAATCCGCTATCTCGATGTCGTCAAACTTGAAGTCAAAGAGGTTATTAACCTCAGGGTTCAGCTTCAATGCGGGCGGCGCGTTGGGCGTGCGGCTAAGCTGTTGCTGAGCCTGCTCTAGATGATTGCTGTAGAGATGGGCATCACCCAGGGTATGAATAAACTCACCAGGCTTTAGACCGGTCACCTGAGCAACCATACTCAACAGCAAGGCGTAGCTGGCGATATTAAACGGCACGCCCAGGAAAATATCAGCGCTGCGTTGGTACAGCTGACAGGAAAGCCGACCGTTGGCCACGTAAAACTGAAACAGGCAATGGCACGGCGGCAGTTGCATATCGTCTACCTGGGCTGGGTTCCAGGCCGAGACCACCAGTCGGCGCGACTGGGGCGAGGTGCGAATCTGTTCCAGCACATTGGCGATTTGGTCGACGCTGCCGCCTTTGGGATCGGGCCAGCTACGCCACTGGTAACCGTATACCGGCCCTAAATCGCCGTTTTCATCCGCCCAGTCGTCCCAGATACGCACGCCATTGTCTTTTAAATAGGCGATATTGGTATCACCTTTCAAAAACCATAGCAGCTCGTGAATAATCGACCGCAGGTGCAGTTTTTTGGTGGTTAACAGCGGAAACCCGCGCGACAAATCAAAGCGCATTTGATGACCAAACACCGAGCGTGTTCCCACGCCCGTTCGATCATGGCGGTCAGTCCCTTGATCCAACACCAAGCGCATTAAATCTAAATAAGGCTGCTCTAGCGCGGGCAAGGCATTCGCGGATACGGAGGCATCTGGTACAGGCGTTGTAGCAGTCACAGCATTTCCAGAGTAAAGGGGCAATATAGCGAACTATTCTAGGCCGCAAGGCCTCAGCGGGCAATGAAACACCCGAAATCGCGGGCGCTTAAGCCCGCTTGGCATCCACCGGCTGGTGACGCGACCATGCGATCATCACGGCCCCCAGCGCAATCATGGGCAGCGTCAAGACCATCCCCATGGTCACCCAACCAAAGGCGATAAAGCCGATATGGGCGTCGGGCATGCGGAAAAACTCCACCACGAAGCGGAAGACACCGTAGCTAATCAAGAAGAGGCCTGACAAAAAGCCACGCGCCTTAGGCTCGGCGGATGCCCACCACATAATGCAGAACAACACCAGGCCTTCGAGCAACGCTTCGTAAAGGGCAGACGGGTGGCGCGGCTCCGGCCCCATACCAGGGTATGGCATACCCCAAGGTAGCGAGGTAACACGGCCAGGCAACTCATGATTAATAAAATTGCCGATACGGCCGGCGCCTAACCCAATGGGGGCCAGCGGGGCAATAAAATCGGTTAGCGTGAGTATGGCGAGCTGCTTGCGCCGAGCAAATAACCAAGCAGCGATAAATACCCCGATCAGGCCGCCGTGAAAGCTCATGCCGCCATCCCAGACCTTAAACACCCATAGCGGGTCGGCAAACCATTGGTCTAGTCCGTAAAACAAGGCATAGCCTAAACGCCCGCCTGCTACGACCCCTATGGCTGCGTAAAACAGCAAATCGCCAATATCGTCCCGGGTTAAACCAATCCGCGCCGCTCGCCGGCAGCCTAGCCACCAGGCGGCGACAAACCCCACCACGTACATCAACCCATACCAATGAACTTGCAACGGTCCAATGGCAATGGCAACGGGGTCAATTGTCGAATAATTAATCATCTACGCTCTCTGCTTGATATGTCAGTGGGAGTGTCTTGATACGTTAGCCATATTAGCTCAACAAAAACTTCAGCCCTACGGCGGTGAGTAGCGCTGCAAATGCCCAGCGCAATACGTGGCTGGGTAACCGGTGCGCCCAACGAACGCCCAAATGCGCGAAGGGAATGCTCGTTATAACAATCATGATAAAGGCCGGCCACATCACGTAACCGGTGGCCCAGGAAGGCAGCTGCGGATTCCCCCACCCCATCACGATGAAGGTGAGCGCACCAAGCACCGCGATGGGCACGCCGCAGGCGGCCGAGGTGCCCACCGCCTGGGTTAAGCTGGCACCACAGCGCGAAAGCCAAGGCACCGCCATGGTGGCCCCGCCAATCCCGAAAAACGCTGACACGCCGCCAATAACACTCCCGGCTAGCGCCATGGCATACGGGGAGGGTTGGCTGTCGCGCTGGATCACCGGGCTAAAACCGAACGCCATTTTGGCGGCAATCGCCAGGACAAAGAGGCCAAATAGCGTGCCCAACAGCGGCCCTGTTAACTGCCCGGCTACCAAAACGCCGATAATCGCGCCGGCCATTAACCCCGGAAGCAAGGCGGCGAACCAAGGCCATTGAACACTGCCTCGCCGCCAATGCCCCAGCGCGGAAGAAGACCCGGTGACCACAATGGTGGCCAGCGAGGTGCCGATGGCCAGGTGCATCACTACCTCAGGGGATATCCCTTGAAAGGTAAACACCGCCACCAACGCCGGCACGATAATTAAACCGCCCCCGACCCCCAAAAGGCCAGCCAGCGTACCGGCCACAGCACCGAGCATTAGATAACCGAGAAGCGTCACCGCCAACACATTCATTGGTCAGACGCCGCTCCAACAGTGCCGGGAAACCACGTGTTAATAACACCCAGCAAAGCTTCAGGTTGGTAAGGCTTGGTCAGCAGGTCATCAAGCCCGGCGGACAGACATTCTTCACGCCCCGTGTTATCGGCATTCGCCGTGAGAGCGACGAGAACGCTCTTGCGCCCGCCTTGAGTAGCTTCGACCTCGCGCCAGCGGCGAGTGGTTTCCAGCCCGCTTATCGTAGGCATAAAAATATCCATGAACACGAGATCAAAAAAGCTTTGTTGCTGACGCTCTAGCGCCTGTTCGCCGCTGCTCACCCCTTCGACGTATAAGCCTTGATTTTCGAGCATCTGGCGCGCCAGCATGAGATTCACAGGGCCATCGTCAACCACCAACACGCGTAGCGCTGACGTCACTGGCACTGCGCCAGCGCTGTCCTCGGTTTTCACGTCGCGATGTTCAACAAGGTTCATCAGCAAGGCGCGAATATCGGCCACCCGCTCGCGCACTTCGAGGATGTTGGCACGGCAATCTTCACTGACCTGGGTGGTTAACTGCTCGTTTAAATGATCAAATAATCCGTCAGCCTCACGCTGAAGCAAGCCCAGGTACTCCGACTTTAAGCGCGACTCTTCCCGGGCGCGGTCACGCCCCGCCAACAACTGCCTTACCTGTTGCTGCTCATAATGCAGGTCATCGAGTAGCCTTTTGGCATCGTCGTCAGCGCTTTGTGAGGTGAGCGGCGGGGGCGAATGCTCGGTCATTGACGTTGCCACGCTGGATAACACTCGATTGGCTTGGGCGAGACGTGCGATTGGCAGTACGGCAGACAGGTCACCCTGCGCAGGCGCTTGGTCAGAGGGGGTCACCGCTTGCTGATTAGCCAGCGTTTGGGTATGTCGTTCAAGCTCGACCAACTGCTGCATAAGGCGCGTTTCTTTGTGTTTGGCGCGGGTTCTCACCAGCATCAAAAACGCCGCGACATTCAAGCAACTGCCCACCAACAGCGCCAGCATCAACCATAGCGTGGCGCTCCATGAAGCATAGCCGGGAGACATCCACCCCAGCAGCCAAATAACCAACACACAAAGCGCCACTAAGGCGGCCTGCACCAATAGTAATGGCCATAGCAACGGCCAGATCAGCGTATTCCAGAAATGTTCCCGCGGGCTACGTTGCATAAAATAGCGTCTTCCTTGCTGGCCAATCGACACAAGCTGATGCGTATTCCCAACGGGCAACGCATTTATTACACAAACTTGGGTTATTGTAGGAATCAAAAGGCTTTAAGTGTACGTCGACACGCGAGGAGTGTCATGCACGGTCTGCGTGTTAGCGTGACGATCCACTTCACCATTCAGTACCCATCACACAATGAGAGCCCATGTGTTTAATCGCTTTTAATTGGCGGCCTGGAACGGCAACGCCCTTACAGTTGATTGGCAACCGCGATGAATTTCACGCCCGCCCCACCGCCCCCCTGGCTCAATGGCCGGATCACCCGTCACTGGTAGGCGGACGCGACCTGGAAGCGGGAGGAAGTTGGCTCGCAGCCAATCACCAGGGACGGGTCGCCGCGCTCACCAATGTCCGCGACCCCGCCTTAACGCCCCCCGAAGGCGCTCCCAGTCGAGGGCATTTGGTTAGCCAGGCGTTGGAGTGCGACGATATTGCGGCTTGGTTGGGCAACTTAGCTGACGGTGCTGCGGCTGACTACGCCGGGTTCAATTTGCTGGTTGCCACGCCCAGCCAACTTTGGTATTTGCATCGCGGCTCTGAGCAGCTGTCGCTGTGCCAAGTCTCTCCAGGGGTTCACGGATTGTCGAATGCGGCGCTGAACACCCCATGGCCGAAGCTAACGTCGGTGACCAGAGTGCTTGAGCAGGTGAGCCCAGCACACTTCCCCGGCAAAGTGTTATCCGCCTTCCATGACCCTCAAACAGCCCCTAGATCGGCACTACCGGACACCGGCGTAGGGCTTGAGCTTGAACGCCAGCTATCCGCAGCGTTTATCGTTGGCGAGCGCTATGGCACACGTGCCACCACCTGGCTATCGCTTGCTGACAATGGCGACGTTTCGTTAACCGAACAGCGATATGGGCCGTGGGGCGCATTTGAAGGCGAGAACACGCTCAACGTTCGCTGCGAGCGGTGAGCGGAAGAGGACTAACTAGATAAGAGGCTAGTCTCGCGGAGGCAGCAAGTGGGAAAGCTGCCAGTCGTCCATACGTTTATCAAGATGCATATGCACCTGGGCAGGCGTATCCAACAGCATTACTTCCGACAGCAACTGCTGAGCATCCTTTAGCGTGACGCGGCGAATCGCAGCGCGCACTTTGGGCAGGCTGGGCGCATTCATCGAAAGACTGGTAAAGCCCATCGCCATTAGCAGAAGCGCACCCGAGGGGTCGCCCGCCAACTCGCCGCATAACGAGATGGGCTTTTTCAGCCGTGTCGCATCCTGGGCAAGCTCATAAAGCGCGCCCAGTAACGCAGGATGCAGCGCATCGTAAAGGCTAGACACCCGAGGATTATTGCGGTCGACCGCCAGTAGATATTGGGTTAGGTCATTACTGCCCACCGAGAAAAAGTCCACCCGCTTAGCCAAGGCGTCCATCTGATAAATGGTCGCCGGCACCTCGATCATCACCCCGACCTTGGGGCGCTCTACCTCAATGCCTTCTTCGCCTAATTCCAGAATGGCGCGATCCAACAGCCTAAGCGCTTCGTCGACCTCCTCCACATTGGTAATCATGGGGAACAGCACATACAGGTTGTCGAGCTCTTGTGATGCTTTCAACATGGCTCGCAGCTGAACCATCAAGACTTCCGGATGATCCAGGGTGACTCGCATCCCACGCCAGCCTAAAAACGGGTTGGCTTCTTCGATTGGGAAATACGGCAAGTCCTTGTCGCCGCCGATATCCAGCGTGCGCATAACCACCGGCAGTGGCGAGAAACTCTCCAACTGATCACGGTAGAGCCGGGTCTGTTCTTTCTCGCCGGGGAAGCGCTCGGTAATCATAAACGGCACTTCGGTACGGTACAGCCCCACGCCATTGATGCGGCTTTTGAGCAGCGCCGCCGCATCAACGGCCAACCCGGTGTTGACCATCAACGGCATATCGTGGCCGTCGGGCGTCTCGCTAGGCAGATCCTGCTCGTGGGACAACAGCTCGCTAAGCGCTTCTTCTTCGGCAATCAGGCTTTCATAGCGCGCTTTTAGCTCGGGGGCCGGGCGAACAAACAGCCGCCCCCGATGACCATCCAGCACTACCGGAGCCCCCGACAGGCGCGGCAACGGCAAGTCAACCATCCCCAGCACAGTGGGAATCCCCATCGCGCGGGCCACAATCGCCACGTGGGAGGTGCTGGAGCCGCGCACAGATACCAGCCCTTTTAATTTGTCGCGAGGCACTTCCCCCAACATGGCGACGCTAATTTCATCGCCGACCAATATGGCATTATCAGGGTAGGTTTCCGGCGTCGAGGGCGCGTCTTCCTGTAAGTGCGCAAGGACACGGCGACCCAAATCACGGATATCCGCCGCTCGCTCACGCAGATAGTTATCATCCACGCGCTCTAGGTATTGCACATGACGGCGCACCACATCGGCAAGCGCGCCTGGCGCCCACTGGCCTTCACGAATACGTTTTTCAACTTCTTCTGACAGCGCCGCTTCACCCAGCATTTGTTGATAGACGTCAAACAGCGCCAGCTCCTGGGTGGAAATACGGTTAACCAAGCGCTCGGCCGCCGAGCGGATTTCATCGCGGGTTTTGCCGATGGCTTCTTTGAGGCGTGCGATTTCGTAGGCTTCGTCGCTGGGAACCAAGTCAGGCACGCTGTTGAGATCCGACGGCGGGGTAATCACCACCGCTTCCCCCAACGCCATGCCTGGCGACGCGGCGACCCCCTTGAACATCGTCTGCCCGCTGGGAAGCGCACGGCGGTTTAAGTTACCGGTCGCCAAGGCATGCGCCAACACGCCGGCCAATTGCGCCGCCATGGTGACCAAAAACGCTTCGTCTTCATCGTCGTATTGGCGTTTTTCGGCTTGCTGAACGACCAGCACGCCCAGCATTAAACGCTGATGGATAATCGGCACACCCAGAAAGCTTGAGTAGCGTTCTTCGCCGGTGGCTTCAAAATAGCGGAATTGCGGATGCGATTGGGCGTCTTCCAAATTGAGCGGCTCGCTGCGCTTAGCCACCAGCCCCACTAAGCCTTCGCCAAGCGGAAGCACGACCTGCCCGACGGCCTGAGTGCGCAAGCCAATCGTTTCCATAAGCACCAACGATTCAAGCTCTTTATCGTAAAGATAAAAAGAGCACACATCGGTTTGCATGGCTTTACGAATGCGGCGCACCATCGTGGCCAAGGCGGCATCAAGGTTTCGTGCGCCATTCACTTCTTGAATAACGCGTCGCAGCACCTCAAGCATGGACGTTTTATTTTTCACTGTGATAAGCCTCGCTGAGGAATTCCTGGGCAGTCAGCCGCCGCCCTATCGAAGGACGCTGCGGCTCACTCGTCGAATAGTGCCAGTCGTTGAACGCGGGGCGATAGCTCGCGGAGCGCGCGGCGATACACTTCACGCTTAAACGGCACCACTTGGCCGAGGGGGTACCAGTAGCTTACCCAGCGCCACCCATCAAACTCGGGTTGTGGCGTTGCCGTCATACAGATACGGCTTTCCTCACAGCGGATTTCGAGTAAAAACCACTTCTGCTTTTGGCCGATACAAACCGGTCGCGAATGTGTGCGAATCATGCGTCGTGGCAGACGGTAGCGCAGCCAGCCCCGGGTGCAGGCGACAATATCAACATCATTGGCGGTCAGGCCAATTTCTTCGTGAAGCTCACGAAAAAGTGCTTGTTGCGGCGTCTCGCTTGCTTTAATGCCTCCCTGGGGAAACTGCCACGCATTTTGCCCTACACGACGCGCCCATAGCAGCTGCCCCTGGCGGTTGGCGATAATAATGCCAACATTGGGGCGAAAGCCGTCAGCGTCGATCACGGACATCACCTTATAAATTTTCAGTTATCGCCATTTTTCCACAAGGACAACAGACGTATCAATACAATATGACGCTAACTTACCAACGCACGCGCTATCTTGGTGGGAAAGCCCCGATGACTCTGCGATAATCCGCCCCCGCTAAAGCCCAATAACACGCCTTGTGTTAATCATTATGAACGATAAGGGGAGCACCGTGAGTCTGGCCATTTTCGATTTGGATAATACATTGCTATCCACCGATAGCGATCACGCTTGGGGCGAGTTTTTACTCGAACAAGGCGCGGTAGACCCTATTGCCTACCGCGAAGCCAACGAGCGTTTTATGGCCGATTACCAAGCGGGCAACCTGGATATGGCGGCGTTTTTGGAAGTAGCGCTCAAGCCGCTCGCCGACAACACCCCCGAACAACTGGCCGCCTGGCATCAGCAATTTATGGCTAGCAAAATCGAGCCGCATATTTTGCCTAAGGCGGAAGAATTACTCGCCCGCCACCGCACCAAGGGCGATACGCTGCTGATCATTACCGCCACGAACCGCTTTATTACCCAGCCGATTGCCAAGCGCTTGGGCGTTGACCACCTGATTGCCGTTGAGCCCGAACGTATTGACGGCCATTACACCGGCCGCGCGCTGGGCGTGCCTAGCTATCGCGAAGGTAAAGTGACCCGCCTTAAGCAGTGGCTGGAGGAACAAGAGCAGAGCATGGACGAGGCATGGTTTTACAGCGATTCTCACAACGACCTGCCGCTATTGGAGCAAGTCGACCACCCGGTCGCCGTGGATCCCGACGACACCCTACGCAACGTCGCCGAAGAGCGCCAATGGCGGATAATGAGCCTGCGGGATTGAGAAATTGCAGAGTGGATAGTGAACGGTGAAAGGATTTGTAAGATGTAAAAAACCCCACAAGCATGGCTTGCGGGGTTTTGCGTTACTGGCGCTTATATAAAAGCAGCAGCGAAAGCGTTTAGCCGAGCAGATGCTCAACCGCCGCACGCTCTTCGCGCAGCTCATTCTCGGTAGCTTTCATCTTCTCTTGGCTGAATTGGTCAATTTCAAAGCCTTGCACAATTTCATACTGGCCACCCTGGCAACGCACTGGGTAGGAGTAGATGATGCCTTCTTCGATGCCGTAGCTGCCGTCGGACGGAATGGCCATGCTGACGATGCCTTTAGATCCCAGCGCCCAGTCGTGCATATGGTCGATAGCGGAAGAGGCAGCAGAAGCGGCAGAGGAAGCGCCACGTGCCTTGATAATCGCCGCGCCGCGCTGCTGCACGGTGGGGATAAAGTCGTTTTCGTACCAGTCACGCTGAACCAGATCGAACGCTGGCTTGCCGTCGACTTTGCACTGGGCCAGATCCGGGTACTGGGTAGCACTGTGGTTGCCCCAGATGATCAAGTCTTCAACGTCGGTGACGTGCTTGCCGGTTTTCTGAGCCAGCTGCGTCAGGGCGCGGTTGTGATCCAGGCGCGTCATGGCGGTGAACTGGCCGACATCCAGATCCGGCGCGTTGCAGGATGCGATTAGCGCGTTGGTGTTGGCCGGGTTACCCACTACCAGCACTTTCACATCACGGCTGGCGTGGTCGTTCAGCGCTTTGCCTTGCACGGAGAAGATCGCTGCGTTGGCTTCGAGCAGATCTTTACGCTCCATACCCGGCCCACGCGGACGTGCACCGACCAGCAGGGCGAAGTCGGCGTCTTTGAACGCGACGTTGGGGTCGTCGGTGGCGACGATGTCTTGTACCAGCGGGAAGGCACAGTCGTTAACTTCCATGACCACGCCGTTCAGGGCGTCCATTGCCGGGGGAATTTCCAGCAGTTGGAGAATAACAGGCTGATCCGGCCCCAGCATGTCGCCAGCGGCGATGCGGAAAATGAGAGAGTAGCTGATCTGGCCGGCACCGCCGGTAATCGCAATACGTACTGGATCTTTCATCGTTGCTCCTTGATTGGTTAACCTAGGGATGGTTCTCGCCTGAGGAGTGGTTCAGCAGAAGATGGTATGCCCAGGATAAAAAAAACTCAATCAGACAAACAGACGACTCCAATCCAAACAGCGGCTTGGTACTCGCCGCTAGACGCCAGTTGCGCTATGGTATGTCGGGGTATTTAGCTTAGCTTTCTGCTTTGCTCTACCTTACGACGCTTTACCCTGCGACATATTTTTTGGGTTACTAGGGATATCAATACCCCATGCGACGAATCCCCATCTCTTACGCCCTGGCCAGCCTCCTCGTACTGGTATTGGGGATATGGCTGGCGGTTGGCGATTTCCAGCATTTCCAAAGCACGCCACCTGAATCAAACGCCACTGAACGCGACACAACGCCTCGGGTGGAAGTAATCACCCAGCAAAGCACCCCGTATGTTCCCCAACAGGTGTTGCAAGGCCAACTTACCGCCCAACGCGAAACACGGCTGCGCGCCAACGTAACCGGCTATGTGGCGGAAAAGCCCGTGACCCAGGGGGAAATGGTCAGCCAGGGGGAAACGCTACTGGTGCTGAATAACGATGCCCTCCCTCAGCGGTTACAGCAGGCACGCGATGAACGGGCCCTCGCTGAGGCAGAGCTTGCGGGTGCCCAAAGCCTACGCAACCGCGAGCTGATTTCCCAGCCGGAGCTGCTACGTCGGCAAAGCGCGCTCAGCGCCAGCGCCGCGCAAGTGGCCCAACTGGAAAAACAACTAAGCGATACCCGCCCCACTGCACCCTTTGCAGGCATGCTTGACCGCGTGCAAGTAGAGCTTGGCGATTTGCTGCAGCCTGGCGAGGAGTGGGCAAGACTGATTGATGATCGCCGCTTAACCGGCACCGCCTGGGTCTCCCAACAGCAGATAGGCGATTTGAGCGTTGGCCTGCCGGTCACCGCGCGGCTACTCAATGGCCACTCGCTTTCTGGCGAGGTGTCTTACATTAGCCGCCGTGCCGACGAAGCCACCCGAACGTTTTATATCGAAGTGATGCTGGACAACCCTGATAGGCTGCGCTTGGCGGGGGGCAGCGCCGAATTCACTGTGACGCTTCCGCCACGCCAGGTTCATACACTGTCACCCGCCCTGTTCAACCTCAACGAGCAGGGTCAATTAGCCATCAAACATATTGTTGAAGATAACCGCGTTGCCCAAACCGCCATTGAGTTAGTCAGCGCTGGTACCGAACGTGCTTACGTTACTGGCCTGCCCGATCCCGTTGAGTTGATTACCCTTGGGGCAGGCTTAGTCAGCCCAGGCGAGAGAGTAACGCCCGTGCCTGTTCAGGAAGGTGGTCATGCGTCAGTTGATTAATACGGCGCTCACCCACACGCGCACCACCCTTCTGTTACTGGTCGGGCTATTGCTGGCGGGCACCACCGCTTGGCAGGTGATCCCCAAGGAAGCCAATCCCGACGTTACCATCCCGATTATTTATGTCTCGCTTTCATTAGAAGGTGTTAGCCCTGAAGACGCCGAACGGCTGCTGATCCGCCCGATGGAGCAAGAACTGCGAGGGATTGAAGGGCTACGCAAGTTTACCGCGCAGTCCAACCAGGGGCATGGCTCGGTTACCCTGGAGTTCGACCCTGGCTTTGACCCCGACACGGCGCTTTCCGATGTGCGCGAGCGCGTTGATATCGCGCGTAGCAGTCTACCGGATGAGGCCGAAGAGCCGCGGGTGATGGAGGTCAACGTCTCCGAGTTTCCGGTGCTGAGCATCGGGCTTTCCGGAGCACTGGACACCCGCGAACGCATGACCATTGCACGCCGCATGAAGGAGGAAATTGAAGGCATTGCGGATGTGCTGGAAGTCGATATTGCCGGTGAGCGGGAAGACCTTTTGGAAATTGTCGTCGACCCGCTGGTTCTAGACAGCTATAGCGTTGATTTCGATACGCTATTTAATCGGGTTTCACGCAATAACCGCTTGGTGGCAGCGGGTAGTTTGGATACCGGCGCGGGGCGACTGGCGCTAAAAGTCCCTGGCATTATCGAATCGTTAAACGATGTTATGAACATGCCGGTGAAGGTTGACGATGACCAGGTGGTCACCTTTGGCGACGTGGCGTGGATCAACCCCACCTTCAAAGATCCGGAAGGGTTTGCGCGCATTGATGGCCAGCCTGCGGTAGTACTGGAGATTTCCAAACGTGCCGGGGCAAATATTATCGCCACCATTGAAGCAGTTCGGGATCGCTTTGCCCAAGCGGATGACCTACTGCCCGAACAGTTGCGTATAACCACGATTTTGGACGAATCAGAGACCGTAGAAAACATGCTCTCTGAGCTATTGAACAACGTGGTAACCGCCGTCGTGCTAGTGCTGATTGTGGTGGTGGCGGTAATGGGCTGGCGTATGGCACTGCTGGTCGGCCTCACCATCCCCGGCGCTTTTTTAACCGGTATTCTATTGATCTGGGCGTTTGGTTTTACGCTCAATATTGTGGTGTTGTTCGGGCTGATTTTGGTAGCGGGCATGTTGGTGGATGGCGCCATTGTGGTCAGCGAGCTGGCCGATCGCCACCTCCATGAAGGGCAAACACCCCATCAGGCATGGTTAAACGCGGCAACTCGAATGAGCTGGCCGGTGATTGCGTCCACCGCCACCACACTGGCGGTATTTCTGCCGCTGCTGTTTTGGCCCGGCGTGGTGGGACAGTTCATGAAGTACCTGCCAGCAACGGTCATCTTATGCCTACTCGCATCGCTGGCCATGGCACTGGTGTTTTTGCCCACCCTAGGGCGGTTGTTTACCCGTACGTCTCACTCAGCCCCTGCAAGTGCTGGCCCCATTAACGAAAGTACGGCGCTTGGGCGTGGCTATCGCCGCGTGCTGGGGCGCTTATTGCAGCACCCCGCTTGGGTGCTGCTATTTGCACTACTGCTAATTGCGCTGCTGTACACCGGCTATGCCCGATTTAATCACGGCGTTGATTTTTTCCCCAACGTAGAGCCCGACAGCGCCCAAGTGCTGGTGCGCGCCCGCGGCGATTTTTCCGCCGAAGAAACCGATGCCATTCTACGGCGAGTAGAACACCGGCTGGGCGACATGGGGGAAGTCGAAGCGCTATATGCCCGCTCTTTTGCGGTACCCAACCAGCAAATGGGCAACGATGTCATTGGGATGCTGCAGTTTCAGTTTATCGACTGGCACAAGCGCCGCCCTGCCCGTGTGATTCTGGACGATATGGCTGAGCGTACCCAGGATATTCCCGGCATTATCCTGGAATTCCAGGAGCAGGAAATGGGCCCCGGCGGCGGGAAGCCCATTGTGCTGGAAGTGAGTGCCACCGACCCCGACATTGCCGACGCTGGGGTTGATCAAATTATCGCGCTGATGCGCGAGCTGGGCGGCTTCACCGACATTCAGGATAACCGCAGCCTGCCTGGGGTGGAGTGGCAGGTAAACGTCGACCGAGAAGCGGCCGCCCGCATGGGCACCGATATCACCACCATTGGTAGTGCCGTTCAACTGCTCACTACAGGGCTACAAGTCGCTAGCTACCGCCCTCCTACCGCTAATGATGAAGTCGATATTCGCGTGCGATTGCCGGAACACTGGCGCACGCTCAACCAGCTTGAGCGTTTAACCATTAACACCCCGCGTGGTCAGGTGCCGATTGCTCACTTTGTTGAGTTTACGCCTGCCCCCAAAGTAGGCACCCTGAACCGTATTGATGGGCGCCGTGCAATTACCATTGAGGCGGATTTAGTGCCCGGCTACTTGGCTGACGAGCGCCTGCAAGCGTTATTAGCCGCAGGCCAAGATAAGCTGCCAGATGGCTTGATGGTCAACGTAGCCGGGGAGCAGGAGGATCAGCAGGAATCGATGCAGTTCCTAGTGAGCGCCTTCTTGATTGCCATTGGCCTGATGGCATTGATTTTGGTGACCCAGTTCAATAGCTATTACCAGGCGGTGCTGGTGCTTTCGGCCATTGTGTTTTCGACGGCTGGGGTATTGATGGGGCTGCTGATCACCGGCCAAGCGTTTGGCATTGTTATGGTCGGTATGGGGGTCATCGCGCTGGCGGGGATCGTGGTGAACAACAATATCGTCTTGATCGACACTTACAACGAACTGCGTGGTCAAGGTATAACCCCAACAGAGGCAGCGTTGGAAGCAGGCAGCCTGCGCCTACGCCCGGTATTGCTTACCGCCATCACCACGGTGCTTGGGTTAATGCCGATGGTACTCGGCATTAACGTTAATTTATTCGCCCCGGCGCTTGGCTTTAATGCGCCTTCAGCGCAATGGTGGACACAGATGTCGAGCGCCATTGCCGGCGGACTCACCTTTGCCACCGCGCTCACGCTGCTGCTTACACCCTGCATGCTGGTGATAGGGGGGCGATGGCGCTGACAACAAGCAATCACTTTCGGCGCCATGATCACTGCTGATCGCGCAATGAATTGCGCTCCTACAAACCCAATGCATACAGCCCTGTATGAGCCCAACTTGTCGGGCGATAACCTGCGGCGGCCCGATCCGTCATGATCGCTCAACAAGTTGAGCTCTTACAAAACCCAATGCATGCAGCTAGCCCCTGTAAGAGCCAGACTTGTCGGCGATAACCTGCGGTGGCTCAATCATTGCTGATCGCCCAATGAATTAGGCTCCTACGAAAACCAATGCATGCACCTAGCCCTTGTAAGAGCCAGACTTGTCGGGCGATCAGGCCATCTACAAGCAATCACCCTCGGCGCCTCGATGATTCCTGATCGCGCAATGAATTGCGCTCCTACAAACCCAATGCATGCACAGGGCCCATGTAGGAGCCCGACTTGTCGGGCGATCAGGTCATCTACAAGCGTTAAACTGCGGCGGCACGATTATTATTATCAGGCGGGGGCGTTGGATGTTTCGGGGCTGTGTGCTGCGTGCAGGCGGGCGATGAGCTGATCTTCCAGAGCAAAGCGCTCGGTTAAACCACGCGCCAGCCGATCTATCCAGGCAGGCAGCCGCGCAAGGTTTTGCTGGCAACTCACCGATGAGGCGTAATCGGTATCGAACGCCAGCACCATCTCCGTTGACATCTCCAGACGCTCGAGCAGTTTTTCTGCCGTTTGAAGCGCGCTTTCATCGTTGAAGGCGCGGGCCTCCTCGGCAAGCTGGGGGTAAATTTCAAAGTGCCCCGCGCTGATATAATCCATCAGCGATTCGCTGAAATGATCAATGCGCGACTTGCTGACGCTTTCGAGTTCTGCGTCACAGGCCTCTTTTAGCTCGATAAAACTTACCAATAAATCACGACGTTGCTGCAGCCACCGGTCAATTAGGCTGTGAACGCCACCCCAGCGCTCCTGGGCATTCTTGCAATCTTCGAGCATGGGGCTTCTCCTTGCTTGTCGCCACCGTTAACAAAGCTAGACTCGCTTTTCCACTCGGCCCTGTCAATCCTGGCCAGAATGGTTTCCTTAATATTGGGTTAAGCCTATTAACTGAACAGCATTGCGCGCTGGCGCGCTAGTACAATCATACGTAGTGGTATGAGCAACAGTAGTGCAAAGCCAATCAGCGTCCACGCCGGTAGCGATAGTCCCCATAGGCTGAAGTCTATATTGGCGCACTCGCCTGAGCCGGTCAGAACCATGGCGACGACCTCCTGCATCGGCAAAATATCCATCATGTAATCCAAGCCTGGGCCGCAGGAAGGCACTTCATCAGCGGGCAACGATTGTAGCCAGACATGGCGACCTGCGATAAAGGCCCCTGTACCAGCCGTCAAAAGCCCCAACACGCCGTATACCACTTTGCCGGCCCGTCCAGCGGGGTTATGCAGCGTGGCTATCAATAACACTAACGCGGTCGCTATCACGGCCACGCGCTGGAATATACATAGCGGGCAAGGTTCCAATCCACCCAGATGCTCAAGCCCCAACGCGACCGCCATCATCAAGATACAAAAAGCGACCCCCAACAGCGCCGCTGGACGAATAGACGGCGTTTTCATGGTTTATTCTCCATTGGCAGTGGCGATAACATCCGCGACTCCCGCGCTTGGGCAAAGTAGTCGTATAAAAATTCGTCAAAGCTCACCTGATCATCGGCTTCGATATCGTGCTGTTGTTGATGGGAGGTATCAACCAACTGAGCTAATAACGCTTCGCGCGAACGCTGCATGGGCGTGGTTTTAAGCTCGACGCCCTGGGCTTGGGCAAGGCTTAATAGTGTATCGCTGAGTGAGCCGTTGCCGGCTTGCAGTTGCGCCAGCAACTGAGCCGATGGCGTTAACGAGGGATCTTTGAGACGCGGCGCGAGCGCCTCTAGTGCCGCTGCATGCGGCGTGCCGTCTTCTACCGCATCCAGTAGCCGCGCGACTTCTGCCATTTCAGCAAACATTTGCTCGCCCCACTGCCGGACGGTCGTGGTTTCGCCGTCGTTAATCAGCGTCAGGGCCGGGTCTCGCCCGCGCTCCACGACTAAGCGACGGTTGTCATCCAACCGGTCGCACTCTTCATCCGAGATCCACGGGCTGTCGCTTAGCAAACACCACATTAGGAAGGTATCGACAAAGCGCATCTGGGTTTCGTCAATACCCAGCGGGGCAAAAGGATTTAAATCCAAACAACGGATTTCGATGTATTCCACGCCCCGGGCTTCCAGTGCTTGGCTGGGTGTTTCGTTATGTTTTGCAACCCGCTTGGGGCGAATATCGCTGTAGTACTCGTTCTCGATTTGCAGAATATTGGCATTAAGCTGCTGCCATTCGTCGCCTGTTTTTACACCTAGCTTTTGATAATCCGGCCAAGGTGATGAAATCGCATGGCGAAGTGTATTCACATAGTTGGACAGCGAGTTGAAGCAAATTTTTAACTGCGACTGTACCTTGTTTTGATAGCCCAAATCCGACATGCGCAACGTCGTGGCGTAGGGGGCATAGTAGGTATCGTCGCTTAACGGCTTGAGCTTTTCGGGCACCTGGCCCTCCGGCAAAAAGCTTTTATCCACCGCAGGGGAAGCTCCAAAGAGGTATAGCAGCAACCAACTGTGGCGACGGAAATGCCGAATCATGCTGAAGTAGCGGGTCGAGCGATAATCGTTGAAGGATACATTCGTCGCCTCTTCCAACTCACGCAGCGCCTGCCACATATTGTCGGGTAACGAGACGTTATAATGCACCCCGGCAATAGCCTGCATGATGCGCCCGTAGCGCACGTCGAGCCCTTTACGGTAAACATATTTCATGGTGCCGACATTTGAAGAGCCGTAATCGGCAATCGGCACGCTGTCATTACCCGACAACCGCGACGGCATGCTTCCCGGCCAGATCCACTCGTTTTCCAGGTGATGATAGGAGAAAGTGTGCAGGTCAGATAAAAAGCACAGTGCTTCCCGAGGTTCCGAAAAAACCGGTGTGATGTACTCTAACAACGCCTCAGAGTAGTCAGTCGTAATATGCGGATGGGTTAACTTAGAGCCCAACGCGTACGGGTGCGGCGTTTGCGCAATGTGGCCATTTGCATCAACGCGCAGACCTTCTTTCTCAAGCCCACGGCGCAGGCGACCGAGACGACCCAGCCGAGCGCTGGGTAACAAGCGATCGACCGTGGCCGTTAATGAAGACGGCACAGTGAGTGGTTCAGGCAAGGTGAACACTCCTTGTCAGTAAGGCCCGCACACACGGGCCTTGGTGAAATCGTGTGGTAATGCCAACGCCTACCCATTAAAAATAGCCAGCAGGATATGGCGGCAACCATGGTTTTTCAAGACACAGCTTTTCATGACGCGCGACTATTTGCCTTGCTTGGCTTTGAGCAGCGCTGCGCCAAGCGCCCCCACTGCGGCGGGTGATTCGCTGGGTTTATTGGCTTGTCGCTTATCGCTACGCGAAGGCTTGCGCGGCTGTTCATCGCGAGAACTCTGGCGATCGCCATTTTGCTCAGTTTCCGGCTCGTCATCCAAACGCATGGAAAGCCCCACCCGCTTGCGCGGAATATCCACGCTCATGACTTTCACGGTGACGATGTCGCCCGCCTTGACCACGCTACGCGGGTCGTCGATAAAGCGGTCGGAGAGCGCCGAAATATGCACCAGGCCATCCTGATGAACGCCAATATCGACAAAGGCGCCGAAGTGCGTCACGTTGGTGACCGTGCCTTCCAGCACCATCGAAAGCTTGAGATCCTTAAGCGTTTCGACCCCTTCGCGGAATTCAGCGGCCTTAAATTCAGGGCGCGGATCGCGGCCGGGTTTATCCAGCTCGCTAAGAATATCGCTGACCGTGGGCACGCCAAAGCGCTCGTCGGCAAAGTCGCCAGGCTTCAATGTTTTAAGCGTTGCACTATCGCCGATTAAGCCTTTCACGTTACGACCGCTTTGTTTCGCCATACGCTCGACGACGACATAGGCTTCCGGGTGAACGGCGCTGGCATCCAGTGGGTTTTCCGCTTGATGAATACGCAAAAAGCCGGCGCACTGCTCAAAGGTTTTGGGCCCGAGGCGGCTGACGTCTAAAAGCGCTTGTCGGCTTTTGAATGCCCCCTGGACGTTACGCTGGGCGACGATGTTATCCGCAATCGCTGCGCTTAGCCCGGCCACGCGAGATAGCAGCGCGCTGGACGCAGTATTGAGATCGACCCCCACGGCGTTAACACAATCTTCGATGACCGCTTCCAGGCTGCGGGAAAGCTGCACCTGGGAGACATCGTGTTGATACTGGCCAACGCCAATCGATTTAGGCTCGATTTTGACCAACTCGGCCAGGGGATCCTGCAGGCGACGGGCTATCGACACCGCCCCGCGCACGGTCACGTCAAGGTCTGGTAGCTCTTTAGAGGCGTATTCCGAGGCAGAGTAAACCGAGGCGCCCGCTTCGCTCACCATGACCTTGCTTAGCCGCTGATCGGGCGCAAGCGCCTTAAGCAGCTCGCCAGCCAGTTTATCGGTTTCACGGCTGGCGGTGCCGTTACCCACCGCAATCAGCTGTACGCCGTGCTGTTTCACCAGCTTGGCCAACTCGGCTAGCGCGTCATCCCAACGGTTTTGCGGTGCGTGGGGGTAAATCGTCGCTTGGTCGATAAATTGTCCGGTGGCATCAACCACGGCTACTTTGCAACCGGTTCGCAAGCCCGGGTCAATCGCCAAGGTGACTTTTTGCCCCGCTGGCGCAGCCAGCAGCAAGTCTTTTAGGTTGGCGGCAAACACGTCGATGGCGGTTTTCTCGGCCTGCTCACGCAAGCGCCCTAGCAGCTCGGTTTCCAGGGCGGTGTAAAGTTTGACGCGCCATGTCCAGCGCACTACTTCGGCTAACCATTTATCCGCCGGGCGATTCTGGTCGCTGATGCCAAACTGCTTGGCAATGGCGACTTGGGCGGGATGAACGGGGGCCTCTTCTTCGCCGGGAAGGCGAATCGACAGGCTTAGCACGCCTTCGTTGCGCGCCCGGAACATTGCCAGGGCACGGTGAGATGGCGCTTTGGCGAGTTTCTCATCGTGCTCAAAGTAGTCTGAGAACTTAGCGCCCTCCTCCTGCTTGCCGTCCAGCACACGAGCGCTTAGCTCACCGTCTTGCCAAAGCCGTTCGCGTAGCTGGCCGATCAGCTCGGGGTCTTCGGCAAAACGCTCCATAAGGATTTGTTTGGCGCCATCCAGGGCAGCTTTAGCATCGTCAATAGCGGGTA
The DNA here is from genome assembly GCF_900103865.1 of Vreelandella arcis. Taxonomy (GTDB): domain Bacteria; phylum Pseudomonadota; class Gammaproteobacteria; order Pseudomonadales; family Halomonadaceae; genus Vreelandella; species Vreelandella arcis. The sequence goes on along the minus strand of NZ_FNII01000006.1, from coordinate 211,546 downwards.
TATCGCCTTCTGCTGGGCGCAAATAACTAGCAGCTTCGCTTTCCGGGGTGAGCGTTGGATCGGCCAACAGCGCATCGGCCAACGGCTCAAGGCCTGCCTCGCGGGCAATTTGCGCTTTGGTGCGGCGCTTTTTCTTAAACGGTAGGTATAAGTCTTCCAAGCGCTGTTTGGTTTCAGCCGAGTCAATCGCGGCCTTGAGTGTCGCGTCCAGCTTGCCTTGTTCATCAATGGCGGCAAGAACCGTTTCGCGGCGTTCTTCCAGCTCGCGCAAGTAGCGCAGGCGTTCATCAAGTTGACGAAGCTGGGTATCGTCTAACGCCCCGGTGGCTTCTTTACGATAGCGGGCGATAAACGGCACGGTAGCGCCGCCGTCCAGAAGCGCCACTGTGGCGGAGACCTGCTCAGGCCGAACGTTTAGCTCGACGGCTAAGCGAGAAATAATACGCTGATTAACATCCATAAATGACTAATAACTCATGCAGCACTAATAAGTGCTAACAAGGTACCATAATCCCATCACGGCTGGCATGGCTTGGGCGATACGCCTACCACCTCACGCTCTTTCATTGCGACGGTCGTCCAAACGCCCACCCAGCAAGATGTGATTACGCAGGCACGAACCTGAGCGCGACACCATTGTTACACCAGCGCAGCCCGGTCGGCTCGGGCCCATCTTCAAACACATGACCTTGGTGACCACCGCAGCGAGCGCAATGATACTCGGTGCGCGGCCACACCATTTTGAAATCTAGTTCGCTGAGCAGATGCCCTTCAACGTGTTCGAAAAAGCTCGGCCAGCCGGTGCCCGAATCGTATTTCATTGCGCTAGTAAACAGCAGCAGGTCGCAGCCTGCACAGCGGTATCCACCCTCACCTTCTTCCTGATCCAGCGGGCTTGAGAAGGCCGGCTCGGTGCCCGCCTCACGCAGCACCTCAAACGCTTCGTCCGAGAGCCGCTCTCGCCATTCAGACTCGCTGAGCTCGAGCTTCTCTAAGCCAGGAGCCGCTTCAAGATCAAGCCGCGGAAAACCAAACGACAGGCCGGGAATAAACCCAGCGAGCCCAGTGAGCCCGGTCAGACCTAAAAAGTGACGACGTTTCATAAGCCAACTCCCATCACGGTCAAAAAGGCGCATATCAACACGCCCATTGAAAAAGGGTAGCGCTGCAGCGCTACCCTTTTCTGACACCTGAGTGGTGCTAACGTTCTAACCTTACACGCGAAACCTATGATTAGGTTACCTGCGGCCCCGCCTGAAGAATGGCCGGGCTAACGCCCTCAAACTTCTTAAAGTTGTCGACGAATTTGCTCGCCAACTCTTTGCGATGACGATCGTAGGCTGCTCGGTCTTCCCAAGTATCGCGGGGGTCGAGCAAGCGTGTTTCAACACCTGGCACTGCCACCGGCACGTCCAGGTTCAGCCCATCAATATGCTTGGTCTGCACATCGCGCAGCACGCCGGACTGGATCGCGCTGATGATCGCACGGGTCGTCGGGATCGAGAAGCGCGAGCCACCTTCACCGTAGGCCCCGCCGGTCCAGCCGGTGTTGACCAGGTACACCTGGGCATCTTTCTTAGCGACACGCTTGACCAGCAGGTCAGCGTATTCGCGTGCAGGGCGTGGGAAAAACGGTGCACCAAAGCAGGTAGAAAACGTTGCCGCTAGCCCTTCCGAAGAACCCATTTCGGTGGAGCCCACCTTAGCGGTGTAACCTGACAAGAAGTGGTACGCCGCCGCTTCCTTTGATAGCACGGAGACTGGTGGCAGCACGCCGGACATGTCGCAGGTCAAGAAAACGATGGCGCTTGGCTCGCCCGCCAGATTTTCAGGCACGCGCTTTTCAATATGCTCCAGCGGGTAAGCTGCCCGCGAGTTTTGCGTCAGGCTATCGTCGACGTAATCCGGCTCGCGATGGTCGTCGAGTACGACGTTTTCAAGCACGGTGCCGAACTTGATGGCGTTCCAGATGACCGGCTCGTTTTTCTCGGACAGGTCGATGCACTTGGCGTAGCAGCCGCCTTCCATGTTGAACACGGTACCGTCACCCCAGCCATGTTCGTCGTCACCGATCAGGTAACGGGCCGGGTCGGCGGACAGGGTGGTTTTACCGGTGCCGGAGAGGCCGAAGAACAGGCAGGTTTCGCCATCTTCACCGACATTGGCGGAACAGTGCATGGGCAGCACATCGGCGTCGGGCAGCAGGAAGTTTTGCACCGAGAACATGGCTTTCTTCATTTCACCGGCGTAGCGCATACCGGCGATAAGCACCTTCTTCTCGGCGAAGTTAATGATCACACAGCCATCTGAGGGGGTGCCGTCACGGCTTGGGTCACAGACAAAATCGGCAGCGTTGAGAATCGTCCACTCGTCTTTCACGGCCGGGTTGAAAGCCTGGGGGCGGACAAACATGGTGCGCCCGAACAGGTTTTGCCAGGCCGTTTCGGTACTGACCCGCACCGGTAGGTAGTGGACGGAATCGCTGCCCACGTGCAGCTCGGAGGTAAAGTGCTCGCGCGTGCCGAGATAGTCTTCGACGCGCGCCCACAGTGCGGAGAACTTGTCGGCATCGAAAGGCCGGTTGACGCTACCCCAATCAATGCTATCACGGGTAGACGGTTCATCAACGATAAAGCGGTCTTTCGGTGAACGGCCGGTACGAACGCCCGTGTTCACTACCAGAGCACCGTTAGCTGACAGGCGGCCTTCGCCACGGGCCACGGCGCGCTCGATCAGTTCGGCGCTGCAGAGGTTAACGTGGGCTTGATGAGCGGCTTGAGTCGTGGTCATGTCGATTCCTGGGCCTTGCGGCCGCTTTTCTCGTTTACCGGGCGTCACCGACGCCTTTCAAAAGTTCATCCCGGCTCGTGGCTGGGCGCTTAAGTCCGGCGCATTATGGCAAAAAGAAAGCCCCCGGAAAACGGGGGCCTAAAGCAAATATCTTGTAGTTAAACTACGACATTGACACCATATTTTGTGTTGCGGCGCAGTATTTTTTCAAACAGCCGTTTGGCCGAATCGCCCAACTCACTGCTATGACTCGCGCCCGCGAATGGTGCATTAACCCGGTACGTTTACGGCCACGACTACAAAATCAATGAATGGTGGGTGCCGGTGCGTCAGGGTCTTCCAATAAACTTTCAATTTCCGCGACCGTGTAGTGATATTTCGTGTGGCAAAAGTGGCACTGGGTGTCGATTTCGCCTTGTTCGCGCAAAATATCACGCAGTTCCTCGCTGCCCAGAGTCAACAATGCATTGCTCATTCGCTCACGGGAACATGTGCAGCCAAAGCGTAGCGCTTTGGGGTCAAACACCCGCACGGTTTCTTCGTGGTAGAGGCGGTAGAGTACCTCGCGCTGTTCAAGGCCGAGCAGCTCTTCGCGTTTGATGGTGTCGGCGAGATGCACACTACGTTCCCAGGCATCCACATCCTGGTTTTGCGAGGCATCGGGCAGGCGTTGTAATAATAAGCCCCCTGCCCGCTCACCGTCTGCGGCCAGCCACAGCCGCGTGGGTAGCTGTTCCGACTGGCTGAAATAAGCCTCCAAGCAGCCGCTTAGCGTCTCGTGATCAAGCGCGACGATGCCCTGGTAGCGATTGCCTTCGCTCGGATCGAGGGTAATCACGATTTGCCCGTTACCTACCAGTTCGCGAAAGCTGGCGGACTCGCTAGGTAAATCGCCGCCGTCGGCAATCCGCGCGATCGCCCGCAGTTCACCACCGGGATTGGATTCGGCCATCAGTAATGACAGCACGCCTTGGCCACGTACTTCGATGCTCAGGGTGCCATCCAGCTTGACGGTATCGGTCAGCAGCGCAACGGCGGCTAAAAGCTCGCCAAGCTGCTGGTTCACCACGGGTGGATAGGCGTGCCGATCCAGCACTTCATGGTAGGCGTTGGCGAGTGTCACGATCTCGCCGCGCACGTTGGTGTGGTCGAACAGAAAACGTTGGATTTGATCAGACATAAAAAACCGTTACAGAATTGGGGGGGAACGCCAGTAAGGATTCACTCACCCTGATGGCGTTGAAAACGCTGAATTTCGCGACGCTGCTTTTTATCAGGCCGTTTAAGCGGATGCTGCATTACTTGATTGTTCAACCGGCGTGCTTCGGCCTCGCGGGCACGGTGTTGAACGCTTTCCTCGGTTTCGGTGTAGAGCTTGCGAGCCTCCGAGGCACCTCGCCGCTGGTCGGACAGTGCGGTCACTTCCACCTCAAACACGTCCCAGCCCTGAGGCACTTTAATGAGCGCCCCTAGTTCGACATTTTTGCTGGTTTTGGCACGGGCACCATCATAGTGCACTTTGCCACCTTCAATGGCTTTTTTGGCCAGGGCGCGGGTTTTAAAAAACCGGGCGGCCCACAGCCATTTATCCAAGCGAACGCTGTCGCTCATTGACGCTCTCCTCGCTGCTTAAACACGGGGCAGCAGTTGGGCAAATCGATCCAGGGCGATAAATTCCTCCAGCGCCTTCTCCGGCCGCTGGCTATCCGGCTGTTTAATGCCGAGCAAATACTGAATACCGTAGATGCGGGCACTCGCCAAAACGTGAGGGTTATCGTCGATAAACAGCGTCCGAGCCGGGTCGAAGGGTTCTATCGTTTGTAACGCCGCCCAAAACGCTTGATCTTCTTTTGCCGCACCCACATCTTCTGATGAAATGATGGCATCCAGGTAGTTTTCCAACCCCGTCAGCGGTAGTTTTAGCGCTAGGCTGGCACGGTCGGCATTGGTCGCCAACACCACACGAGGGTGGGCTTGCTTTAGCCAGGTCAGAAAATCCAGGGCGTCGCCGCGTAAGCCAATTAAGTGCTGCACTTCCCGCTTGAGGGCGACGATATCGACGCCGAGTTCACGGCTCCAATAGGCTAAGCTATACCAGTTGAGCGTGCCCTGCTCGCCAATAATTCTGGCCCGTAGGGTGTCTTGAGTCGCCTCATCTAATTGGTGAAGCTCAACGTAGCGCCGCGGCAAATGCTCTAGCCAGAAATGGCTATCAAAGTGCAAGTCCAACAGGGTACCGTCCATGTCTAGTAGTACGGTATCAATTTCACTCCACTCGATCATTGCCGCTCCCATCGCGAATGTTATAAGCCGTGCTATTGTAGCCTAACCGCCATTTACCAGCCATGGAGGCACGATGCCCCGCCACGACCCCACCGCCAATCATTCCTCATCCGGCTATCCCCAAAAGCCGCGGATTCTGACGCGCACTACCGTGGCGCAGAGCCGCTTGTTTCAGGTTGAATCACTCGATTTGCGCTTTTCCAACGGTGAGGAGCGTCAGTTTGAACGTTTAACCGGTGCTGACCGCGGTGCCGTGATGATGGTGGCCATGCCTGACCCCGAGCACGTGCTGTTGATTCGCGAGTACGCCGCCGGGTTTGAAGACTATGTGCTGACGCTTCCTAAAGGCTTGGTGGATCCTGGTGAAGATATCATCACCGCCGCCAACCGCGAGTTAATGGAGGAGTGTGGGGTGGGCGCGCACCGTATTGAACCGCTTGCCGAGCTTTCCCTGGCGCCGAACTACATGCGCCATCGGATGCAGGTGCTGCTAGCGACGGATCTTTATCCCAAGCGTCTGCCAGGCGATGAACCCGAGCCGCTGATTGTCGAAACGCACGCGATTGAAGAGCTGCCGGCCCTGCTACTGCGTGAGGATTTCCACGAGGCCCGGGCAATCGCGGCGCTGTACATCGCCCGCGATAAACTGCGCGATGAGCAACGCTACAGGGAAACCGATCTACTGTAACAAGGGGCGACCGAGCGGTCGCCCCACTCAGTAAGCGTTTACTTACAGGTGGTTTTTCAGCGAGATCCAACGCCGTTGGCGATGACTATCGAGCCCCGCCTCTAGCAGTGACATACTGCGCATCGCGTCGTCGATATTCACCGGCAGCGGCGCTTCATCGAGAATCGCGCTGGCAATACCCTGGTAATAGGCCAAATAATCGCCGGGTTGGGTGGGGTGTTCATGGCGCACCAGCGGGGCGTCTTCTTCCGAGCCGTCTCGCAGCGTCAAAACACCGTGTTGAGTATCTTCACCCCACTGAGGCGCGGGCGTCTCGCCAGCTTTCAAGCGATCTTCCTGCGGATCCAAGCCGTATTTGATGAAGCTGCCTTGGGTGCCGTGAATCCGAAAACGCGGCGTCGGCTCGGCCACCAGAGTGCCTGCGGCAAGTGTGACGCGTAAACCGTCATACTCGAGTAGCGCCAGGAAATCGTCGTCCGCCTTAGCGCCCTCACGTAGCGCACCTAACTCCAGCAAAATGGCATTTGGCATGCCAAATAGTTCACAGGCTTGATCCAACAAGTGAGGGCCAAGGTCGTACCAAATCCCGCCGCCTGGCGTGGCTTTTTCCCGCCAGCGATCACGCACCTCAGGCCGAAAGCGATCAAAATGCGACTCAAAACCGGTCACCCGACCCAAGGTTCCCGCCTCAAGCAGCGCCTTGATGGTCAAAAAGTCGCTGTCCCAACGACGATTATGAAACACCGAGATCATACGCTCTTTATTCGTCGCTAAGGTTTTGAGCTGCTTCGCTTCGGAAAGCGTTACGGTGAACGGCTTATCCACTACCACATGTTTACCTGCCGTCAGCGCCGCTTTGGCGAGCGGAAAGTGCGTATCGTTGGGCGTGGGGATCACGATGAGATCGATATCCTTACGCTCGCACAACGCCAGCGCTTGGCTTTCAACATCAACGTCGGGTAAATCGGCATGCACTTTTGCTGCATCGCTTGAGGAGACAGCGACTAGGTCTAGCCCCTGCGTGGCACGGATCAACGGCACATGAAACGTTTTGCTCGCAAAACCGTAGCCCACTAGGCCTACATTAATAATAGACTTCATTGCATTCCTTACTGGTCAATCGAGTTTGCTAGCATCAACCCCAGCCTGTTGGTAGGCGAAGGTGGCTAACGGCATCAAAACCGTTGACATTAAACCCAACGATATCAGAGTAGATTGTGGCATGAGCTAACCGCGCAAACTAGATGCCGCCGCGATACCATAGAGAAACACGCCACCCCACATCACAGCGAGATCCCCGTGAGCATTAACGCGCGTGAATTTTATCGTAATGGGCCAGCGCACCGCCTTGAACGCGCCAGTAGCTTCGCGCTCATTCGACGTCAATTTGATTTTCGCTCTATTGAAATTGGCCGCTGGGTGACGAACATCGAACGCGATCGCGCAGCGGAACTCTTCCACGATGCGCTGTGCGATTTAATGTTGATTTTGCAAGGGCCGGAAGCGCTGGTGTCACTTCGCGGCTCGCTCGCACTGCAGTACGGCAGCGGCGGCAGACCGGGGGTATCTGCCCATTACGACCCCAGCCAACGCAGCTTTGCGCTGGCCAAAAATGCCGGTCCGGGCAGCATTGCTCACGAGTGGTTTCACGCCTTCGATCATTATATTGCCACCAAATGCTTTCGCGGCACGTCCAGTGGGATGTTCGCCTCCACCGCCTGGCTTGCGGATGCCACGCCCATTGCCCACCCGCTTAATGATCGGCTCATACAGTGCTTCAAGGCGATACTTCTCCAGCCGGAGGGAGACCAGCCGAGTGAACTGTTTAATCATTCAGTAAAGATGGATAAACAACTGGGCCAGCTTTATTACAGCAAGCCCGAAGAACTCTGCGCCCGCGCTTTTGAAGCCTTCGTGCAAGACGCGACGATAAAGAATCACTTTTTAGTGAAAGGCAGCAAAGCCTCGCCTGAAGCAACACTAGGGCTTTACCCTCAAGGCGAACAACGAGAGCGAACTAACGGGTTATTTGGCCACTACTTTGCTGGGTTAGGTGAGGCGCTACGGCGCCATTCACCGTAGCGCCTCACCTATCGCGACACTTAAGCCTCAAAGCCCTTGGGCACCCCGCCGTAACCAGTTGTGCACGAAGGCCAGTTTATGGCGAGCGTGGTCTGACAGCACAAACGGATAGAGATCCGATAGCCCCATCGAGCGGTTGATATGATTGACGCCTACGGTGAGCGAAGCGGCAACATGAATCAGTTGATCGGCATCGGGCTCCGAATAAGGATCCCAGCCACCGTTGGGGATTTGCGGTGATGACAGGCCGGTGGCAACAAAACTGTCGGCAATGTCGGTCAAGTGCAGCAGGTGCGCTGCCGTCTCCGCCCAATCTTCATGAGGGTGCGCAGAAGCATAGCTTGTCAGATAATGCTGCTTCCACTCCGGCGGCGGGCCATTTTCATAGTGGTGGCGGAGCGCCCCCGGGTAATCGATGCGCTCATCACCAAACATCGCACGAAAGGCGTCAAGAAAATCATCACGCAAGCTCAACCGCCACCAAAGCATATGGGCAATTTCATGACGCATGTGGCCAATCATGGTGCGATACGGCTCTTCCAGCGCCTCGCGACGCGTGGCGACCAACACCGGATCAACCTCTGCCACGCTAATAGTCACTACGCCTGCCACGTGCCCCATGGGAACCGGTGTTGGACCTTCAGCCAACAGATGAAACACCGGCGGTGCGCCTGGATCTTCCGGCCGGAACCAATGCCAGCGCCCAAGGTTATCCAGTGCCCACCGCTTGGCCGCCTCCGTCTGCGCCCAGTTGGGGATGGCGTTAGGGATGGTAGGATCAGGGGCCAGCGCCGTCATGGCACAGGAACGACAAAACGCCCCCTCTTCTGGTGCTATCCAGTTGCAGCCGATTCTTTCTCGATTAGCACAGAACGGCGGCATCGGCAGAAAAGCCCGCGCCTGTGGGTCATAGGCGACCGGGGTTCCATCTGCAGTGGTGAGATTGTCGAACCAGAGAGTACCGGCGCCGACTGGGTTGGCGAAAACACGCATGGAAGATAACTCCAAAAAAGACGTTTGAGTCCATCATGCGCGCCTTGCCCGCCAACCCACAAGTAGCGCGGCACAAATAGCGCTTTGTCTGACCAGGGTGACGCTAGAACTGCCGCTGAATTCAAACACTTCCAGAAAATGTTTTCGTCATCAGAATGTCGCCATTGGTTAAAAGGTCTGCCTGATGACTAGGCCGTTAGTACCGTATTAACGAGCCAGCCGTTGTATCCCAACAACGCCATCAACAACACACTGGCCTCGAATCGGTTGATGCGCCCTTCCCCACGAAACCCATAGCCCATAATAAATAAGCCGACAATCATCGCCATCATCATTGGCCAATCACGCAGCATAATCTCGGGTGATAGCGCATCCATAGGGGTAATAACGCCAGCGATGCCGACGACGGCCAGCAGATTGAACATACTAGAACCAACAACATTGCCGATAGCAATGTCGTGCTCACCCTTGCGCACCGCCATGATCGAAGACGCCAGTTCGGGCAGCGAGGTACCAAGCGCCACGATGGTAAGACCGATGATAAGGTCGCTCACCCCTAGCGCACTGGCTACCGAGACAGCCCCCCAAACCAGCATCCGAGAACTCACTAAGAGTAATCCAAGGCCCACAACGAGCCAAAAAACCGCCTTGCTTTTTGGCATGGGTTCTTCACCCAAGGTCTGCTCAGTTTCAGCGCTGAGCGGATCTTTCTGACCTTTTAATGCCGTCCACGTTGTCCATCCCATTAGCCCAAAAAAACTGGCTAACAGACCCCATGACTCAAGGCGAGTGAGGTCACCGTTCCAAAAGAGAATACCCGCTACCAAACCAAACAAGAAAAGTAGGGGTAACTCGCGACGAATGATTTTTGAATGCACAGCCATTGGCATGATGAGCGCCGTCACGCCAATGATCAGGCCAATATTGTAGATATTTGACCCAAGCGCATTGCCCAGTGCTAAATCCGGGTTACCATCCACCGCCGCCATGATCGACACGACAATTTCAGGTGCCGAGGTACCAAACCCGACGATGACCATGCCTATCAACAACGGCGGGAGGCCTGCATGAACCGCAACGGCCGCCGCACCGTCAATAAAGCGATCAGCACTCCATAGGAGCAAGATCACCCCTACCACGATGGCCAACATCGGTAACAACATTCCTTCTCCCTATTCACGACGCATTTTATATTTCAGATGTCTGTATCAAGTTATCAAATGTAACCCCGCCATGGTTAACACCGTCGCGATGGTCACGCTATATAACACCTCTTTTAAGCAAACATCATCGAGATCATCACGTTCCAGATACGTATCACTATGCGGAATCAAAAACCATACTGTTCCTGCCATCAAGGCAATCAAGCCTAACGGAAAATCCAGCGTTGACCAGGGCACGGTACGGCTGTTCACGAATAACCATATAATGCCCAACGCTACCAGCAAGAGCGTCCGGAAATGACAAAAGGCGGGCTGAAAAGGCGCATTGAAAGAAGGGGCAAGGGGCATGACGTTCTCCTCGATATGATGTCACGGGATACTTGCCCCATCATCGTGACAATATCTTAAGAAACGATTAAATCTTTCCCCCTCGGTAGGAATTTCTACGGCATTCGGTCAGCAATCATCACGGCAACTACGCTTGCCATCGATATAGGGATCCGGTTTGATTGAACCCTCAAGATGACGTTGAGGAGAACGTTCCTGGTTGCTCATAGACTGTGCGATCGCGGCCTTGCTCTTTTGCCTGGTAGAGAAGGTTGTCAGCTTTATACAAGCAATCATTAAAGGTGCTGGAACCGGCAAGCAAGCAAATCCCGAGGCTGACGGTGATATACAGCGGTGAGGAGGTGTCTTCCAGCATGGGCGTAGTGGCAAGTCGTTTGTGAAGTCGCTCGGCCGCGTGACGGGCTTCCTCCACGCTGGAGCTTGGCAGCATAACCACAAATTCCTCGCCTCCCCAGCGGCCGATCACATCGGCTTGCCGAAATACCTCTCGGCAAAGATTAGCAAAGCGCGCGAGGACTTTGTCTCCAGCCTGGTGCCCTAGGGTGTCATTGATTGTCTTAAAGTGATCCAAGTCGATCATAATAAAGCTGGCGGGGTGATTATCGCGTTGGATCAGCGCCAACTCCTGGTCAAGACGATGCTCGAAGGCTCGTCGATTAAGTAAGCCGGTAAGCTGATCGGTGGTGGCAAGCTTGGACAATTCCAGCCGGGTTTCTTCTAGTTCACGAATCAGCCCGGCCTGTTCGCGATGAGTCCTTATCAGCTCCATGTGTGCCATGACCTGATTGGCGAGCGCCTGGAGCGCAAAGCATTGACGTTCAGTCAGTTCTCGGGGCTGATAGTCGAGCACGCAAAGCGTCCCCAACGGATAGCCATCGTTACTCTTTAGCAACGCTCCAGCATAAAAGCGTAGATGAGGCTCGCCGGTCACCAGGGGGTTGTTGGCGAACCGCGGATCCTGAGTGGTATCGGGCACAATGAACAGATCAGGCTGCAAAATGGCATGCGCACAAATCGAGATATCCAGTGGGGTTTCACGTACGCATAGCCCCTTTACCGATTTGAACCATTGCCGGTCGCGATCGACGAAGTTGATGACGGCGATCGGCGCATCACAGATTAAGGAAGCCATCTCGACGATTTCATCAAACGCTGGCTCCTCGGGCGTATCGAGGATTTGGTACGCGTCCAGGGCTTTTAAGCGCTGCTGTTCGTGCTCGGCTGAAAAAAGGTCGCTGTTTCTAGGCATTAACGCAAACACGCTCCGGTACGACAAGCATGTTGTTCATGATTGCCAGTGTGATCTAAACGACTTTACAGCAAAGCCTCATGGCGAGGAACAATGCCTGCGGTTATTTGATACCTGCCCTGCTAGGGGCACTTACGCTCAAATTCAGGGCGGGTGGAACAAGGCAAAGCTACAAGCCCCGCGTTAACGGGGCTCTTTGTATAAAATATCGCGTCGTTCATTTATGGATCGAGTTCACCGGGGCATCGAGCCCCGTTATTTGACATCCTCCCCTCCCTCAGCTTGCGCTGCCGCCTTGCGGCGGAAAGGAAGGGGATTCCCTGGTTGTCACCTCCCAGGTTCCTGCTTCGTTGTTCGCTGCCTTCAATGCCTTGGCATTGCCGGTCTTACACAAACTCCACAGGCGTATATTCCCGAATGCCCTTCGGTATTACTTCAACTCTCGGCACCGGCTAACAGCGCGGTGCCTGCTTGTAGGATATTGCGGGCGGCATTGAGGTCACGGTCAATGCCTTGGGTGCCGCAGCCTGGGCAGTCCCAGGTGCGAACATTGAGCGGCAGAGAGGCCATCACATACCCGCAGCCCAGGCAGCGCTTGCTGCTGGGGTACCAGCGATCAATTTGGACGAACTGCCGTCCCGCCCAAGCCGCCTTGTAGTCAAGCTGGCGCACCAGCTCACCCCAGCCGACATCGCTGATGGCTTTGGATAGAGGCCGATTTTTGACCATATTCTTAACCTGCAAACTCTCCGCCGCGATCACTTGGTTCTCGTTGACGATCTGGCGGGTGAGTTTATGGAGGTGATCAAGCCGGGTATCGGCAATTTTGGCGTGGCATTTAGCGACCGTTAGCCGCGCCTTGGCACGGTTATTCGAGCCTTTTTGCTTGCGTGATAGCTGACGCTGCGCCCGCGCCAGCTTGCGGGCATAGCGCGCCGTATGGCGGGGGTTGTTAACCCGCATTCCGTCACTGGTCACGAGCAGATCTTTTAGCCCGAGATCAATGCCCACCATCTTTGGCGTGATCGGGAGGGCGTCGGTATCCACTTTGCACAAGCAGCTAATGAAATAGCGACCGGCTGCATCTTTCGAGACGGTGACGCTGCTCGGAGGGGCGGGCAAGTCGCGGCTCCAGCGAATAGTAAGCGGTTCGCTGCACTTGGCTAGCGTGATCAGGCCGTCACGGTATGAAAACGCCGAACTGGCAAAGGTGGCCGACTGGCGATGCTTTTTGGATTTAAAGCTGGGATAGCGTGCCCGCTTGGCAAAGAAGTGTTTGAACGCCATTTGCTGATGTCGCAGACATTGTTGCAACGGCACCGAACTGACGTCGGCCAGGAACGCGGTGTCAGGCTGCTTTTTCAACTGCGTTAGAAACGCGCTAGCGTCGTTGTAACCGATCTTTTCCTGACGCTGATAGAACGCATCGGTGCGATAGCGAAGCACCGCGTTCCAGACAAACCGCACGCACCCAAACGTCCGTGCCAGCAAGGTTGCCTGCTCGGGCGTGGGGTAAAAGCGGTATTTGAAAGCGCGTTCGGTTTTCATGGCTTACAGTTTAAGTGAGATACTGTAAGCTAGCAAGACACAAGGCGTCCTAGCGGATGCCGCGCTATCCATCCTCGCACTTAAAAGTACGAGGTTTTCCGCGCTGACTGATAACGTTCGAACTCGTCAGCGGGTAAAGGCCGACTGTAGAGGTAGCCCTGAAAGGCATGACAACCTTCATGCATTAGAAAATCCTGAATTTTCTTCTCTTCTACCCCCTCAGCCAGCACCTCAAGGCCCAAGCTTCCAGCCAGGGCAATAATCGTCTGTACGATAGCTACATCGTCACTGTCGTCAGGCAGGTTCTGTATAAAGCTCTGGTCGATCTTGAGAACATCCAGCGGTAACTGCTTGAGATAGGCCAAGGATGAATAGCCAGTGCCGAAGTCATCCAGAGAAAAGCTAATGCCAATGCTACGCAAGGCATTCATCTTTTCCACCGTCTGCTCAAGATCACCAAGCAGAAGCGTCTCGGTCACTTCGAGCTGGATTTTTTTCGGATCGATCCCGGTCTCGTTGATAATGGTGGTGATCTCATTAACAAAGCCACTCTCATGAAACTGCCTTGCACTGACGTTGACGGATATTTCAATGTCGTTAAGCGTATCTAACGTCGACCAACGGGCTATCTGCTCGCACACTTTCCTGAAAATCGACTCACCAAGCATCCCAATCAACCCGGTCTCTTCAGCAAAAGGAATGAACTCAGCGGGCGAAATAATACCTCGCTCAGGATGATGCCAGCGCACTAAGGCCTCAGCTCCCACACAGCGCCCTTCGCTGTTCATCTTGGGTTGGTAGTAAGGCATAAACTCATTCGCCTGGATGCCTGCCGGAATGCTGCTTTCAAGCCATGCTCTGAGGTTGGCTTTTGCTTGCAGCGCGGGATCAAACAGCCCCACTGCATTACGATGACGATGTTTGACATCATAGAGAGCAAGGTCGAGACGTTTCATTACCTCTTCCAAGCTGTCACCGTCTAGATCCACCAACGTAACCCCAATACTACAGGTACGCTGCATAACGAAACTTCCGTTTTGAAGAGGTTCGCCAATAAGCGCGCGGACTCGCTCGGCAATGCGTTTTAGCTCGATAATAGCCGCTTCGCGTGAAGTGCCGAGGTGCTCGATCAGGATCGTAAATTCATCGCCACCCAGGCGTGCTGCATAGAATCCCTCGTCCTCAAAACTCTCGAGGCGACGGGCGACCGCACTGAGAAGCTGATCCCCCCGCCCATGCCCCCAGGTGTCATTGAGAACCTTAAAGTGATCCAGATCTATCAGCATGACCCCAGCGTATGTCTGAGCTTTATTTTTTATCGCAATGATAGCGTCAAGCCGTTTTTGAAAAAGTCGGCGATTCGGCAGATGCGTCAGTGGATCGTGAAACGCCAGAAACTCAATCTGATCTTCACTCTGTTTCCGCTCTGTAATGTCGCGGAAATAGACGGTAAGGCCATCTTTTGTAGGATAAGCGTGGATCTCAAGCCACGTGTCTAAATCAGCGCAGAAATACTCGAAATTACCGGTAACGCTTTCAACCATCGCCTTGCGAAACTCACTTTCGATATCAGATCCCACCGCGTTGGGAAAGGCATTCCAAATGCTTTTGTTCAATACCGCATCGCGTGACGTAGCTAATAACCGCTCGGCTTCAAGATTGAAATATTGGACTTGCCAGTGTCTGTCCAAGGTAAAGAAACCATCGGTGATGCTCTCCAGTGTTTGGGTCAGCATGTTGGCGGACTGAGTGAGCTCTTCCTCTAGCACTTTGCGGTCATGGATGTTGAGTGCGCTGCCATACCACCTATACACCTGGCTCTGAGCATTCCGAACAGGAACGGCACTGACTCGATACCAGCAATAGTGATGATCTCTCTTGTGATATAGACGCAGGTCAATACTGTAGTTCTCTTGGTTCGCGACGGCTTTATACCAAGCCTCCTTGCACCGGAGCTCGTCACCAGGGTGCAGGGCATGGATCCAGCCTTTTCCAGGTAACGCCTCATTGTATATGCCGGTAACTTCCTGAAAGCGCCGATTGGCGTAATCCAATCGTCCCTCTGCATCAGCAGTCCAGACAATATTGGGCATTGCATCAGCGAGTTGCCTGAATTGCTCTTGGCTCTGTGCCAGACTTTGTTCGATTCGGCGTTGGTCGGTAATATCTTGAAAAGCGCCTTGGATATGTCCGCCTTCATTGGACTTGCCAGCAAAACAAGCTCCCATGACTCTGACTAGCCGTTGATTACCTTTGGCGGTAACGATCTCGGCTTCCTCGTCGAAAGGCTTGCCTGACTGGGCGCAGGTATCGATCAGAGATGCGATTCGCTGACGGTATTTGGGTAAGTAAAAGGCGAGCCCTTCTTCTCTGGTTAACGTGTAGCCATTAGGCAGTTCATGGATACCGCAAACTTCGTCTGACCAGTGAACTTCCTTGCTTTGCGGGTCATAGCTCCAGCTTCCCAGATTAGCCATTTGACCCGCAATCGAGCGGAGATGAGCAGCTTGGTGCATGTCACGTTGGTCGCGCTCCCGCCGTGTCGCCGAGGCCAACGTATGTGTAAGGCCCGCGAGCCCTTGCAAACAGCATTCATCGGGTATTTCCTGGTTAACTCGGAATACATACAACAGACCCCAGCACCGATCCGGTTCTTGTACTGGAATACATAGGGTCTGGATTGACTGAGCCCCATTTTCCGTTGACTCACGAAGCATAGGGGGAAGTTCACCGATGGCGTACTCTCCGCCCTTCATTGCAAGCTTGGCTAAAGGGTCACTGCTCAGTGGTAAGGTGTCAGGCCAATGTATCTCCAATGTGCTACAAATACCTGCGACAACATTCCCTTGTTGGCCCGATGAGCCCAGTTCAACCAGCACCGCTGCCTCGAAAGCAAAAACATCAATCGTTAATTCGACGGTCTGCCGGTAAAGTTCGTCGAGGGAAGCACCCTGCAGCCCAGCTCGGCCAAAGGCCGCCAGGGCTGTTTGTAGTCGGGCGTGGAACGCCATCGACTGTGCTATATGTTTTTGCTCGCTAACGTCGCCCACCGAGGCGAGGGTATGTGGTACCCCATCGATGTTAATCGGGGCTAAGCCGACTTCCAGAGGAAAATAGCTGCCATCTTGACGTTGCCCCTGAAGTTCTCGTTCAGGCATCATCGGCCGTGTCTGGGGTGATTGAGCAAAGTCTTTGCGATGTTGGGCGTGTTTTACCCTGAGTTGGTCTGGAACCAGTAAATCGACCGGCTGTCCCTTCAGCTCATCTGGCGAGTACCCGAAAATCTGTTCGGCAACTCCATTAGCGGTCTCGATAATGCCGTTGGGCCCGGTTAGCATCATGCCAACCGGCGCCGCCCGCAGGATGACTTCCATGTGCTGCAAGCGAGCCGAATCTGCGTTAACGACACGCTGGAAGGAGACAAAAAATGCGCTCCCCCCCGCCTTATCTTTAACGTTGGAGGTGCTCCACTCGACTTGATAGGGAGTGCCATCCTTACGGTAATTAATGGTGGAACCGATAAAAGGTTCCTCGCGGATCAGGGAGGCGCGTAATGCCTGCAATACCCTTGGATCAGTGTCGGGGCCCTGAAGAATGCGAGGCGTTTTCCCGAGAAGCTCCCCCGCTTCGTAGCCTGTCATTTCACAAAAGGCCGGGTTGGCATAAAGGATACGCGGGCCAGGCAGATCAAGTTCGGCGGTCGTCACAATCACCGCATCGGGCGAGTTCCACATTGCCGCTTCGAAAAATGACTGGCTCCAGGTGTGAAACGTAGGGTCGTCGTTTAAATTCATAGTAGGGCCCTAGGATGCCAGTGTGTTGCGTTCATCAACGTTGAGTGGGCTGCAAACAAGTTATTAAAATTTTAAAACCTTCTATTCACTTCTACCTAATGCTTTATTGGGTCGCTCCTCAGGCCTTGGGTAGATTCAAGGGAAGCCTATCAGGGCCTACCATGGGTATAAAGGGTGCTTACGCACCATCAATAACGGGGAGACTCATCATTAGTCAATTCGGGTGATGGCTTGGCGATTGGGGTCGACATGCCATGGCAGGCCAAGGCGTGAATTACGCTCGAGCTCAGCAATAACCTGGGCACCCAGCAATAAAATGATGGCGCCGACTTCCAGGCTAAGCAGCACAATCACCAGTGTTGCCAGGGAGCCATAGACGGCATTAACGAACGAGAGATTGGTGAAATAGTAGACCAGTAGCAGCCGCACGCCCTCCCATAACAGTGCTGCCACAAAACCACCTACCACCGCTCGGCGTAAAGCGATACGCACTACCGGCAACACCTTATAGATAGCGCTGAACAACAAGAACACCCCGGCAAAGCTGGTCAGGTTAAGCACCGGTTCGGAAAAACTGGCTAACGGCAGCTCCCGCTCGAAAATCGCCAATACCATCGTATTGAGCGAACTAGCCAGGGTGACGACCAGTGTTAATGCCAACAGCGCCGCGCCCAGTACCAGCATGAAGGCATAAGGCAGCAATACCGAAACCCAGGCGCTGCGCCTGAAGTGAGGGCTCTCTGGCGCATGAAATATAATGGCCAAGGCATCTTCGAGCATACGAAAGGCAAAGGAACTGAAGATCAACATAACGGGAAAGCTAAAGATGCCGATCACATCGCGGGAGTCTAGCAGGCTGCGCACAGCTTCCAACAAGACCTCAGCATGGGCAGGTGTAAGGTGGCGCGCCTGTACTGCCAGAACATTGAGGAGATGCTGCTCGTCTACTACTTGCGTCAACAGCACCACCAGCAAAGCAAATAGCGGCACGATGGAAAGCAAAATATTGTAGCCCACCCCACCGGCAAGCAGGATGCCGCGATTCTTTAAGAAATTGCCCAATACACGCCAAGCGAAGTGAGCCAGCCGGGGAATCAACAGGAAGGCGGCACTAAGTAATGTCTGGTATCGAACCATGGTTTGCCACTCTCCTTGTACGCTAAGGCCATGATACGCCCATGGCGGCAGTCATTAACAAGGATGACAGATAATTAGTGGTTCGCGGGTTAAATGACGACCATTGTCTGAAGACTGACTGAAGCACTGCTCATAAAAAAACCCACTGATTGCTCAGCGGATTTTCAGCTTGATCTGGCAGAGAATATGTCCGCATTTTAAGTCGACTTGGTGTGACGTTTATACACACCGTCGAAACAGTGTCTTGAGATTCTCAACCGTCAATGCCACTGGGTTCCCGCCACAACTGGGATCCTGGATGGCTTTTTCCGCCAGCTCGTCGATGTGGTCAAGGGTAACGCCTATCTCCGAGAGGCTACGCGGGATGCCCATCTGATCGTTGAGTTCCTGAACAAAGGCTCTAAAACCATCAAAACCACCTTCAATACCCAGGTAAGCGGCCGCCATGTCGAATCGCTCGCGGATTTCGTCGGCGTTGAACTCAAGAACGGCTGGCATGCAAATAGCATTCGTAGTGCCGTGGTGGGAGTTAAACACCGCACCAATGGGATGGCTCATCGCATGAATGGCGCCTAACCCCTTCTGAAACGCAGTGGACCCCATCATCGCCGCGCTCATCATGTGAGCCCTTGCTTCAAGGTCCGAGCCATCGGCATAGGCGCGCGGCAAGTAATCCTTGACCAATCGCATACCTTCTAGCGCGATCCCCTGGCTCATGGGATGGTAGTGGGGGCTCGAAAACGCCTCGACACAGTGTGCAAACGCATCCAGCCCGGTACCCGCCGTAATCGGCTTGGGCATGCCTACCGTGAGCTCAGGATCACAGATCACCACTGCAGGCAGAATCTTGGGGTGAAAGATGATCTTCTTCTCATGGGTTTGGGAATTGGTGAGAACGCTGGCACGGCCCACTTCCGACCCTGTCCCGGCGGTGGTGGGTACTGCCACGATGGGCGGGATCACATCCGGGTTAGCCCGCGTCCACCAATCGCCAATATCTTCAAAATCCCATACCGGACGCGTCTGCCCGGCCATAAAAGCCACCATTTTGCCCAAATCCAACCCAGAGCCGCCCCCAAAGGCAATAACCCCATCATGCTCGCCCGCACGATAGGCCTCGACCCCGGCCGCAAGGTTTCTTTCATTCGGATTGGAATCCACCTCGGCGAACAAGCGACAAGCAAGGCCTGATGCTTCCATAACGTCAAGCGCGGCACGGGTGATTGGCAAATCGGCAAGACCTCGATCCGTTACCAGCAGAGGGCGGTTGATGCCCGCCTCGGAACAGGCCTCGGGTAACTCTTGCAAACGGCCCGCACCGAATCTGATGGGGGTCGGGTATGTCCAGTTTCCAATCAGCGTCATGTCGTCACCTTTTTCAAATAATAGGACTTAGGCCTTGTCAGATTGTGGTAACCGATCACCGACAGACCACCACCACGACCCGCATCCTTGCAACCGGTCCAGCATAGGCCTGGGTCGAGATAATCCGCGCGGTTCATAAACACCGTACCGGTCTCAATCCGGTCACCGACACGCTGGGCGCGCTCAACGTCGGCAGTCCATAGGCTGGCCGTCAGACCAAACCGACTGTCATTCATCAACCGGATTGCCTCTTCATCGTCGGCGACCTTCATGATGCCGACCACTGGACCAAAGCTCTCATCACGCATCACGCGCATGTCATGGGTTACCTGGGTGAGTATCTGAGGACTCAGATAGGTGCCGCCGTCATCTTCGGGCTTTTGTGTAATGTGGGCCTTGGCCCCGGCAGCCACTGCCTCATCAATCTGGGCACGAACTTCCTTGGCAAAACGAACATTCGCCATAGGGCCGATATCGGTATCGGCGTCCAACGGGTTACCCAATTTGTAGCTCTCGACAATCGCCACCGCCTTTTCGACAAAGGCCTCGTACAGGCTTTCATGTACGTAGATTCGCTCAATACCGCAGCAGCATTGCCCCGAGTTGAACATTGCTCCATCGATCAACGAAGCAACCGATGCATCCAGGTCAGCATCTTCCATCACATAGCCAGGATCTTTACCGCCAAGCTCCAGACCCAAACCGGTAAAAGTACCGGCCGCGGCTTTTTCCATGGCATATCCACCGCCCACGGAACCGGTGAAATTCACGAAATCAAACGCACCCTCGGCAATCAGCGCCGAGGTGGAATCGTGATCGAGGAACACATTCTGGAATACATCCTCGGGCACACCCACTGAATGGAAGGCACGTGCCAGCCTCTCACCGGCCAGCAGAGTCTGGGTCGCATGTTTCAGCAAGACGGTATTGCCCGCTATCAGGGCAGGTGCCACCGTATTTATCGCGGTCATATACGGGTAATTCCAGGGCGCCACCACTAACACCACCCCATGCGGTAGGCGTTTGATGTAGCGCTTGAGCGTGGCATCCTCCCCCACCTTGATATCCGCCAGCGCCTCTTCGGCAATATCAGCCATGTGGCCGCCGCGCTCCTCGAAGCCCCCAAACTCGCCACCGTAGCGAATGGGTCGGCCCATCATGTGCGCAAGCTCAGGCACCACTTCGTCATTCATCGCCCCCACGGCGGCAATGCCGGCCCGAACCAAGTCAACACGCTCCTTAATTGGCCTTGCGGCCCAGTTCGCCTGAGCCGACCTCGCCCGCTGGGCTGCCTGCTTTGCTGCATCAGGTGACAGCGCATCACGCTCAGCGAAGACCGACCCGTCGATCGGTGAGATGCATTTCAGAATATGACCCATCGTCATCTCCTGTGTTTGTGTGCCCCATATTCACCTGCCCACTTCCGCCACAAACCCACCAGGAACACGACTTCCAGGCGCTCTCGGCCGAACAGGGCGCAATGTCATTGGGCTATTGTTATGATCGCTCGAAGCCTCGAGCCACCTCGTAGTCTGTAACGACTCGCTGAAAGTCTTCTAACTCAACCTCGGCAGCACGAGTATAGTGATCAATCACGTCATTCCCCATTGCCTCACGCAGCATGGCCGAATGCTTCAACGCGTCCCGGGCATCGCGCAGATTTTGCGGAATTAGGCCCGTCTCTCCATCGTAATTGTCACCTTCGGCGGGCGGAGGCAATGCCAAGCGCTCCTCGATTCCCTGGATGCCGGCCGCCAGTTGAGCGGCCATGGCGAGGTAGGGATTTAAGTCTGACCCGCCAATACGGCATTCGATGCGCACCGATTGGCACCCCTCAGCGCACAGACGAAACCCTGCGGTGCGATTATCCACCGACCAGACCGTACGGGTGGGCGCGAAAGACCCCTTCTGGAAGCGCTTGTAGCTATTGACGTAAGGAGCCAGAAAATAGGTATAGTCAGTCGCGTATTTAAGCAATCCTGCCAGATAATGTTTCATCAGCGAGGACATGCCCAGCGCATCATTTTCGTCAAAGAAAGCAGAGGCACCACCCTGCCACAGCGATTGATGGATATGGCTGGAGCTGCCTGAATGATCGTTATGCCACTTTGATAGAAAGGTCACCGCGCGCCCCTGCTGCCAAGCAATTTCCTTGGTAGCGTGTTTGGCGATGGTATGGTAATCCGCTGCGTCGAGAGCTTTCGCATATCGAATATTGAGCTCTTCCTGGCCTAGACCCGCTTCACCTTTCGTCCCCTCAACAGGAATACCCGCGGCGTAGAGATGGTTGCGCAACGGACGCAAGACATGCTCTTCCTTAGTCGCCTGGAAGATATGGTAGTCTTCGTTATAGCTACTAAGCGGTTCAAGATCACGAAACCCGTCCTTGCGAATCTCGTCGAGGCTCTTCCTAAAAATGAAAAACTCAAGCTCGGTGGCCATCACCGAGTCGAAGCCCATCTCTTCCAGACGCGCAAGCTGGCGCTTGAGGATAGCCCGCGGTGAGTGGGGTACCGCCTCATGGGTGTGATGATCCAATACATCGCATAACACCATGACCGTCCCTTCGAGCCATGGCACGGGACGCAGTGTGGCCATATCCGGCTTCATGATGTAATCGCCATACCCTGCCTTCCAGGAGGTACTCGCATACCCATCAGGTGTGGCCATCTCGAGATCGGTCGCCAGCAAATAGTTACAGCAATGTGTCTCGCCCCAGCCAACATCCACAAAGTGACGTGCATGGAACCTTTTGCCCATGAGGCGCCCCTGCATATCGACAATACAAACAATCACTGTATCGACGTCGCCAGCTTCTACCTTGGCTTTCAGGGCCTCAAGGGCATCCAAAGCCTGCGCATTGGTCATTTGTGAGGCTCCTTATCTTTTCACCATGACAAGGCCCGGCAATCCGTCGGGCCACTTGCTTAAATGATGTGCCCCGATAGCAACCAGGGCACGGAGCCTCCTCACGCATCGCCGTAACGGTAGGGTCTGCCGGCCTCTCGCATATCGGCATTGTATTGCTTGAAGATCTCGACCACCTTAGCCTTGGTGTCTGATTGGGCCGCGATTTCTTCCCAGAACTCTTGGGCAGCATTTTCCACTTTATCCCACTCGTCATCCGGGATGGTGGTGAGCTCGAGCTTCTCGCCATGGACGCGCAAGCGGGCTTCTCCACCCCAGTACCAATGCTGGCGATAATAGTGGGATTGTTCGCAACACAATTCGAACAGCAACTTGAGATCTTCAGGCAACGCTTCCCAGCGCTCCATATTGACGAAGAAGTGCCCAATCCAGGCCCCCGAGATGTTATTGGTGAGGAAGTAGTTGGTGACGTCGGCCCACCCCACCGTGTAATCCTCCGTGATACCCGACCAGGCGATTCCGTCCAACTCACCGGTCTGCACGGCAACCTCAATATCCTCCCAAGGAAGCGTTACCGGTACGACGCCAAACTGCGACATAAAGCGCCCAGCGGTTGGGAAGGTAAAGATTCGCTTGCCCTGCAGGTCGTCGAGACTCCGGATCGGCTCCTTGGTAACAAAATGGCACGGATCCCAGGCGCCGGCACTAACATGCTTAACGCCGACTTTGGCATATTCCTCTTCCCAGATTTCCTTGAGCCCGTACTGATTGAATAGCACCGGCACATCAAGGCTGTAACGCGTCCCAAAGGGGAAATAGCCACCAAAGACCGCAACCTCGGTAGGCGATGCCATGGAATCGTCATCCGATTGCACAGCATCGATGGTGCCACGCTGCATCGCACGGAAGAGTTCGCCTGTGGGTACCAGTTGATCAGCGTAGTACAGCTCTATCTGCATACGGTCGCCGGCTATCCTGTTGAACAGGTCGATGGCGGGCTTGGCAACATGCTCGGCCAAGGCAGCACCAGCATAGGTCTGCATGCGCCAATTAATCGTCGGCTCGGAGGAAGACTGGGCCATGACCCTTGAAGCCAGTGGCGCAAGCGCAGCACCGGATGCAGCAGTGATGAGAAAATTACGTCTAGTTGTCATTTCTTTGCTCTCCTGATGTTAACTATCGGATACAGCATGGATTCGGCCTTTGGTGAGGCTCTTTTTTTATTTCTCGTTAGGTCAATTTCCATAAACGTAGCCGGGAAGCCAGAGTGCAATTTGCGGAAAGATCATCACTAGACTGAGGGCCACTGTCATGACCAAGACGAAGGGAATAATCGACCAGTAAATATCGCGCAGAGTAATTTCGGGTGGCGCCATAGCGCGCATCAAAAACAGGTTGTAACCGAATGGCGGGGTCATGTAGGCGATTTGCGTGGTGATGGTATAGAGCACCCCGTACCAAATCAGGTTGAAACCCAGCGCATCGACAAGCGGGACGTAGAGTGGGGCCACGATCACCAGCATGGCCGTATCGTCAAGGAAGGTTCCCATCACGATAAAACTCAGCTGCATCAGGATTAGGATCATCCAGGGGGATAATCCCAGACGAGCGGTGAACAGATCCTCAATGGCGTTAACCGCTCCCAGGCCATCGAAGATGGCCCCAAAGGCTAGAGCAGCCAAGATAATCCACATGAACATGCAGGTGATGCCCAGCGTCTGTCGTACTGACACTTCAAACACTTTGCGCGTCATTCGCCCCTTGAGTATCGCCGCTAGTAGTGCGGCCATTGCGCCGATAGCCGAGCTTTCGACGAGTGATGTCCATCCTTTCACGAAGGGAACCATCATCACCGCAAAGATCATTAGCGGCAGCAAACCTGCTCTCAGCAAGCGCAACTTCTCGGTAAGGGACACATCGCGTTCTTCGGGAGGCAGCGCAGGGCCCAGGGATGGCTGGAGACGGCAGCGGACATAAATGTAGATGATAAAGAGCGTCGCCATCATCAATCCCGGTAACACCCCGGCAAGCCAAAGCTGCCCTACTGGCTGGCGAGCGATCATCGCGTACAGCACCAATACCACCGAGGGAGGAACGAGAATCCCGAGACTGGAACCTGCCTGAATAACACCGGTGACCATGATCTTGTCATAGCCACGGCGAAGCAGTTCAGGCAAGGCAATCGTAGCGCCAATCGCCATACCGGCCACCGACAATCCGTTCATGGCTGAAATCAACACCATCAATCCGATCGTACCGATGGCCAGCCCCCCTTTGACCGGCCCCATCCAGACATGAAACATCTTATAAAGATCGTCTGCGATACGGCTCTCCGACAGCACATATCCCATAAAGATGAACATCGGAAGGGTCAGTAGTGGATACCACTTCATCAGCTTCATCGCGGATGAAAATGGGATATCGACACCGCCAGTTCCCCACAACAGGACACCCGCCAATGCCCCGACAAAACCGATCGCGCCAAACACACGCTGCCCGGTCAGCAGCATCAGCATCATCGAGCCAAACATCACAATGGCGATCATTTCATACGGCATCAGTCGATCACTCCCCGAAGACGTCCTAGATCCCTAAAAAATTCGGCTAACGATTGAAGGATCATTAGAAAAACCCCGAAACAAATCAGCGTTTTTATCGGCCACAACCAGGGCCGCCAAGCCGTGGGACTGCGTTCCAGGAAGCCAAGCTCTTCGCCCGCCGCTGACGGCCCCTCAATCAAAAACGTTCCAAGGAGGTTGAGGAAAAAATCAAAGGGCTCTTTGCCAAAATAACCAAGCGAGTAAGCCGTCGACACCAAACCACCATAGAGGAGAACGCCGAGATAGAAGATCAGGAAGAAGACAGTAATGGCATCGACCCAAGCTTTCGTTTTTGGGCTCCATTCGCCATAAAAGAGATCCATGCGTACATTCGAGCCCATCTGGATCGAGTAAGGACCTCCCAATACGAAATACGCCACCATGACAAATTGCGCGGTTTCCAGCGTCCACATCGATGGCGTCATCAATACCTTGGAGGCGGATGACCAGAGCAGCACCCCAATCAAGACAAAGATCAGATACATCGCCATTCGGCCGATAAATCGGTTCATCGTATCGATACAGCCGATATAAATGAGAATGGCTTTAGGCATCTTGCTTTCCTCCCTGAGGTGGCAAGCTGACGCCGAAGGTTGCAAGGGCAGGATCAATCAACTGCAACAGTTCTTGAGCTATACAATCTTCCTCTGCGGGTGTCGCCAACAGATCATTGCGAATTTCGATCATCACATTCGGCAATCCGTTGCCAATACCGTGCAGCTTCAAAGAATGGGTGACCCCATCCTCAGGCCCATAAGGGGCGTTACGTTGGATGTTCCTATGTGGCAGACGGTGGGATTGCGCGAGCATCGCATCAGCCATTCGACGATCGGCATCATGAAGAACGCCTATCTCGACATCCCGGGCTTGACCATGAAAACTTGGCGTAAAGCTGTGGATCGTCATCAATACCGTAGGGATAGTCTGGGCATTACGAGACGCCAGCACGCTGGTAATCGCGTCGCAAAATGGGCGATAGACAGCCTCAACTCTGTCGGCGCGCTGCGCTGCCGTCAGGTTGCAATTTCCCGGTATGTCAATAATTTCCGAGCGTTCAGGCATCGCACTGGCCGCTTCGGGCGGGCGATTGCAGTCGTAGACGAGCCTCGAAACACGGCTCGCTACCATCGGTGCATGAAGTACCTTAGACAGCTTCACGGCCACACCACGAGCGCCAGGATCCCATGCCGCATGACTGTGACGATGGTCAGGCTCCAGGCCAAGACCTTGATATTTCAAAGGAATATGGCATGAAGCATGCTCGCACAAGATAACGACGGGGCCGTTTGCGTGCCGATTTCGTATTTCAACGCTGGGGTGCGACTGTTCGGTTTCACTGCCCATCAGGAATCCTCCGTGCCTCTGAAAAGATATAGACAACGCCAAACCAAACTGTCAATATTTTTTCAAGCCCCGTTTCGATGTAACCCTGATCCGCCACACAGACGAGAGACGCGCTTTGTCGACCAACCACACCGCAACCGTTCGCGAGCTGATCCGCCAACATTATCCGTCCCTAACGCAATCGGAACGGAAATTTGCCAACGCGCTTCTCGATAACTATCCAGCGGCAGGCCTCACCTCAATCACTATCGTGGCGAGCAATGCGGGGGTGTCATCCCCCACCGTGGCGAGGATGGTTAAGAAGCTGGGGTTCAAAGGCTATCCAGAGTTCCACAAGGCCCTGCTGCGTGAATTGGATGCAAAAGGGACAGGGCCCACTCAGCGTCGCAACAACTGGTCATCCGAAGCGCCCGATTCGCATCTTTTGAACAGATTCGCCCAAGCGGTCACCCATAACCTGCAACAGACCTTTTCCCAGGTTGAGACCGATAGGTTCGACCAGGCGACCTACCAGTTGGCCGATGCCGATCAACGTCTTTACATTGTCGGCGGGCGCATCACCCAGGCACTTGCTGATTATGCCTTTACGCATTTTCAGGCTGTGCGACCCAATGTGAGCCACATGACCTCATCCTCGGCCACGTGGCCACACTACGTGCTCGATATGAAACCGGGTGAAACGTTATTAATATTCGATATCAGGCGTTATGAGACCAACCTGCTTCGGCTAGCCGAAATGGTGAGAAAACAAGGCGTAAAAATCGTGCTATTCACCGATCAGTGGGGATCGCCCATCACGTCACTCACCGACGTCGCCTTCAACTGCTGGGTAGAGATTCCCTCAGGATGGGATTCCAACGTGTCGACTATGATGTTGTTGGAAACCATGATCGCCGCCGTCCAGGAGCAGCGCTGGCCCGAAGCCCGAGATCGCTATGAACGATTAGATGAACTCTTCGACAAAACCCATTTTTTTCGCAAGTTCACGTAACCAGCACTCAACACTTGATCGACATGCGCGGCAAAACATGAAGGGCGAAGGTGCAAAAATAGCGCCATTATCATGAATTCATGGGCTTCCGCCCTCGGATGTTGACTCTCGGTGGTAGCCTGACGCTAAACGAGAACATCCTGCACCAGGGAAACCCTATGCATGGATGCCGTCGTTAAACCGATTGTCGACCCCGCTGCAGTTATCGAGTGCGTCGCCCTCTGGAAGGGCAATACCGGTACTTCCAGTCGTTCATGCGCGACCTGAGAGCCCCGCTAGGCCTTTCCCGCCCCGATCATAAAGTTTTATTAGAAATGGCCGTTATTAAACTTAGGGTTTTGGGTACAGGACCCAGGGCACTCATCATCTAGGAAACTATTATGGAAGAAACGCTTCAAGCTGGTAGGGACGAGCGACAACAGGAACTCAGCAAAACCTGGCAACACAAGTTCGATCTGCTAGAAAAGGTGGGCGCCGACCACCAGTCGATATATCGGTCAATGGGGACGGCGGAATACAAGGCGCTGGGGTTTCGCGATAAGCAACGAATCACCTTCAACCTCTGGGCATTTATTTTTGGCCCCCTTTACTACTTCGTAAAGAAGATGTGGGCCAAGGGGCTATTGCTCCTGGCATTAATTTGGTTACTCTCTACGGCACTCACCCTGGTAGAGGTGGCCCTCGGCTTCAGTCTTCCCGACGTGGTGTACTGGATACCTGGCGCGGTCATTTGTGCCCAACTCGCCAACCATGACTACTACCGAAAGGTAATGAAAGACGAAACAGCTTGGCCAGGCACGCCTGATTTCTTCACCAAGCCCCTAGGGCTGACCATTGCCTCCATTGGCGCCTTACTACTGGTGTTGGGTGTATCCTTTCTGACTCCCGGGTTCGGCCAGGAGATGGAACAATACCAACTCGAAGAAGTCAGCGGTGTCTGGGTGTCGGAGTCCGACAACACCATGGTGCGCGTCGATTTTCGGGACAGCGATAATAGCCACCTCACCATCGATGGTGAGCGAATCCCGGTTAACATCACTAATGTGGATCGAGATAATGCCATCGTGACCTTCCGCCTCGTTCTCAATGGCCAATCCTATGACTGGTCACTTCGGCAGATATTTAATGATAACAACGGATTCACCCTGCAGATGACGCTGCACGATGGAACAAGAGAACCTCTTGCCTTCGTTCGCAATCTCTAACCCTGTAACACCGGTCTGACATCGATAGATGTCAGACCGGAAATTGCACTGGACTGGCCTGAGGATTAAATATTCTATCCCTCGGCCAGATCCTGTAAGCGCTCTGGTAGGTCGCGTCACTTGGCCCCAAGTAAGGTTACAGAAAAAATTTCTACCTACCTTGTGGGGTCATGCGTCGCAACAACATCGCTCATACGATCCTAGTTATCTGCGCATCCCGCAACCGCTCGTGTGCCCAATGATCAGCAAACGCTATGGTGGCTGATAGGCATGGGAGCCAACGTGAAGGTAATTTCGCCAGAATCTTGGGCGAGAATCGCTAAAGGCCAATGCTGGGCAGGCATTAGCGCATTACCATGACTAGTTTTAACCAATGAATAAAGGCTTGGCGGCTATTTGGATCAAGCTGGCGTGATAAACAATAAGAATTTTTACACCATGCATTGAGGATATCGATTGATATGATTAGCTCAACCAGCGCTTTAAAGTCTGCTGTGCTTGTTCATAGTGCTCCCTTTTATATGTGCTGCCACCATCGCCAGAGCACCGGCAAGAACACCTATGTCGTCGGCATAACCAACAATGGGGGCAAGGTCAGGAATGGCATCAACTGGGGAGATGAAATATCCAAGCGCACCATAAATTGTAGTTTTTGCCCACATAGGAGTATCACTATCTTGGGCTGCGTAGTACATTTTCAGTGTAGGAGATGGCGCCTTTTCACCAGCCTTCTTGGCATATTTTGCCGTCTTATTCCAAAAGCCATCATCAGAATAACTATCTGCATGTGCATTGATCTTTTAACCCAACGATGCTTGTATATCGTCTTTACTTACGTTATCACCTTAATTCAATCATTTGAATACTTACAATTACTTTGGTTAACAAGCTTTTTTTATCAAAAGATAAGTAATTTAAAAAAATTCGCCATAGACTCATTAATCTTAGAGAACCATCTAATATATAGATGGTTTTATCATCCTTTACGAACGGAATTTCCAGCTAGAAACAGCAATAAATAATCACCTGGCACCCGATACTTAGTCACTAAAATTGCTGATACTAGTAATAGTTTTTTGACGCACTTAAAAGAAGGCGTCACCTCACAAGTAAGCACATAACCCATTAATCAAAAGGAATAAAAAGCAGTTTTGCAGCTCATTTCTTGTGAGTTGGCACTCGGGAGGGCTTTTGCTGAGCCACTACTCGGCAACTCAACACGCTGACCATCGCTTGTTACGGCCATAATGCTATTCGCCTTGCGCATCCGCTCCCACGCATAAAGAAAGTTATCGGCGTGAACACGTGAATTCGTAAAGTGCGGACTAGAAACCTCATGATCATCCAAAATCAGATTAAACTCGCCTTGCTGGTCATTACCGTAGGTAACACCATCTACGGTCAGGGTCATGCTAACCGGATTTACCTCGCTACAAGCGATATATAGCTCAGCAGACGCATCTTCGCTGACTGCCATATACTCAGAAACTCCTTGCCCCCACCCGCTAGCCCACGTACCGGGTTCACCAAAATATGCTGAAGCAGTCACGGGTACTGTTGCCAGCCCCATCGCGCCCGATAAGGCCAAAGCAGTTGCTAACTTCATTCTAATTTCCTTTTTTAAGATATAGGCACCGCAATAACTCTATCGGCCTGAATCACATTTAGTTTAGAGCTTTTCCTATGTGCGATTCACACGCCCATCAAGGCGTCAAATCGTGTCCAACATTTATCAGAAATCCTCAACCGGTGCCTGTCGCACCTTGTCTTCCATACGACGCAGCTGCCGTCCGGGTAAGTGGAAGGATGCTTCCAACGTCGGCCCCCAGTAGTCATCCTCATAGGCAAACACATCGATTGCACGCGTACCGGGCTGCAGCTTCAGTAGAATGTCATCAGCGCTGCGCGAATCAGCAAATAACTGGTCAAGAGCGCTCTGCTCCACTAACGTCATTACCAAGTAGCCAGCACGCAGTTGTTCACCTTCAAAGCTGTTCAGTGCGCGCTTAAGACTTGCCTCATCAGTAAAGGACCCTTGGTGGATCTCATATACAAGATCTAAACTGTCATCCGGCCCTTCGGCGAATATCAACCCAAAATCTCGGATCAATGCTCCTATTAAGGTTGCATATAGATCATTGCTGTAGTCAGTCACAATGCTTGTGCTAACTAACGTGTTATCGTCAGCGAACGATAGCTGGCCCTGAAACGAGTGCTGCAGGAATGTCACGTTGTCATTGCATAACGCTAATACGCCTAGATCCGCAGTGCAGTCGTAATAACCAAGACTGCGCGGAAACTCGTCAATGTGCTGGCCATAGTGCCACTCCTTGAATAGCTGCGTATCTTCATCAGCACCGACGACTGGTGAGGCAGTAAGTGCCATGCTTGTCAATGCGGCTGCAGTAATCCATTGTTTCATTCCCTTGGTCCTTATGTGTTTTCGCAGAGCTTGTGGAAATAGAGCTCTGTTAGTGTTCCCATTAATTGCACCCTCTATACCAACACAGGTGCATCAGATAGGCCCAAACGGCTTCTTGTCGTTATCTTCAAGCGGTGGGCCTGTTCAAAAAGCCAATCAACGAACTCAGCACCATCCATAATTTGCACGTCATGACTTTCCGCGTATGTCTTCGTTTCGTCCTCAATAAGTGCAGATGTAATTAACCAACGTTGTGCGCTTTCTTCTTCGATTGCCGTCAGCTGCTTAATGCCATGAGCATTTGTTGTGCCCTGGTGATGTTTAACCTGAAGTAATAGCTTGGCCGATGTGAACCGATCCTGTCGATAAGCCTCAATGTCAGCATCTGCAATACCTGGGTAGTGATTTTTACTAGGTCGATGAACGCTATATCCCTCTAGTTCAAGCAGTTCCATGACTAGCCTTTCAAAACCTTCTCCCCCGCTAGCAAGGTAGGTGCCGCCCGTCTGAATTCGCTTAAGAAGTTCGTATTTAGCCTCAGAGACTAAGTCAGCGTTTTTTGCTTCGTATTGGCTACTTATGCTGCTATGCCCGCCTTCCTCCAAGGTTGCATACAAAGCCTCTAGCTCCTCGGCGAACTCATCCAACGAGGCAATGGCCATACGGATTTTAAGACGCGTTTCAAGCGCATTAGGGAGATCATTACGGGGTACACGTTTCAGGCTACCGTCATGATTACGCAGAAACTCTGCGCCTACACGGTTTTCTCCATACGGCACATCTAAGCTAAAACTTTTCTTACCGGTTGTTCTGGCAAGCAAGATTGCTCGGTTCACCGGAACGACCAGAAGATCCCCCTGCTGGATATTGAAAAAACGACGAATTTGGTTTTCTTTTCGCCCAACCTCAATATTCTGTTCACGAAAAGCGCCCATGAGGTCATCAGCGCTCGCATAATCAGAAAAGTTCACCTTCGGCCAACCATAGCCAACCTGATATTGATGGCTCAATATCGCAGGGCTACGCACCAATAATGCTCGACTCAAAACAACCACCTTTTATTATAAACCAGCCTGATGCAGGCCGTTTTTTTAATATCAGATAATTTAAACCCTGGATTCATAGAATAAGCGCAGCACTTTGAACCACCCGGTAGAAGCAGGACGGCCAGCGCCGGTACACCCTCACTGTTTTACCGACCAAAGTGAAGAAAAGCATGGGATACCGAGAACTGACCCAGAGCCAACGATACCAAATTTTTGCTTATCTTGAAGCCAGCGACAGATAGCCAAGGCCATTGAGATCCACAGCAGCACCATTAGCCGCGAGATAAAGCGCAACGAGCTGACCAGTGGTTATTGCGCATGAACAGGCCCTGTCGGCAAGTGATCAGCGCCGACGCACCGCCTTGAAAAAGACGAAGCGGCTGCCAAGCCTGATTCGCTGGGTCAAAGGCCAATTGATGGACAAATGGAGTCCTCAGCAAATAAGTGGCTTTATGGCCAATGCTAACGGGGTTTACGTGACCATCAGTAAATCTACGCGCTAATCTGAGACGATAAGAAACACGGTAGAGAATTATGGAAGCGACTCCAACTGCCCTGCCCAAAACGATCAAAGAAACCGTCAGCATCATGCGGCAAACTTTTCGGCTTTTTCCACGCGCAACAAGAAAACATTTGACCCCACCAATGGGATTACCATCCGGCTACCGGATGATGAAGACTCAGATCCTTTTACGCGAAGTGAGGTCGACCAGATCCCCTCGACACCAACCAACCGCGAGCAAGAGCTAAACCTGATCAAGTTTGCTATAGATGGCCTGCGCATTTCAGAGGGGCAGACGCTCGCGTAGGAAGACGTGCTTGACGTAGATAAGGGGGTAATTCGCTACCGACGGGCGGGGTATGTGTTTATGAAGTCGTCTATCGTGATAACCGCACTGAGCGCAAAGAGAAATTGCGCCGGGTGTTTTTGAATTCACGCAACAACTAGCCGTTCTACGAGAACGCTATCCGCGATCGCTTATGGAAAACACATTTGAAATAGTCGGGAGTTCGCTATCGCGGCCACGACCAGTGCCGACACACCTTCATCAACCAGTTGCTTTCGCTTGGCGTAGTGCCGCTTCTCAGGATCTCGAACCACGTTGGCCACGCGACCATCACCATGATCCAGCAGCGTTATGGCAAGTGGATTCGTGGCGACGGCCCGGACATCCCTGCCCTAATCGAGAAGCAGCTAGGCCTTTAGGCATTCCCAGGACTGTTCCCAAAACCGCTCCCAGGGCCTATAAACGAAGAAGGGGAACCAACATAAGATGTTGATTCCCCTTCTAAAATTCTTGGCGGAGGGGGAGGGATTCGAACCCTCGAAGCCTTTCGGCTTACGCACTTTCCAGGCGCGCTCCTTCGACCACTCGGACACCCCTCCGCGTTGTTTGTCCTTTCAAGTAAGGCGCTGCCTTTCCCAACAGAACGGCGCACATTCTATGGTCTAAACTGCGAAATAGCAAGCCGTTTTCGGATTAGCCCTCAGGAAGCACCGCGTAACTACCGGTGGCATCCAGGCAAAGCTTATCGCCGCAGTAGAGCCTTTGATCTAGCGTAATGCGCCCTTTTCCGCGTTCCGTTAGTTTCTCGGCGAGGATGTCAGGGCCTTGTGGATCGCGCGGAGCGCATACCAGGCGGTAGTCACCCGTTACCGGCGCATGGAACCGCTGGCTAGCCTCTGCCACCACCACGTCGCGTGCTAACCCGCGTTCGCGCAGCCAAAGAGTGACCCAGCACCAACCCTGGAGCGTGGTTTGCGCGGTCAGTGCACCCCCAAAGCCAGTCCCTTTGTCATTTAAGCTGGGCGCTAACGCCAATTGCCAAGTGAGGACGTCGCCCTGGCGAGCCATTTGCGTGATACCCAGCGCGCCGACCATAGGAATCGCCTCCCCCAACCACTGCTGAAAGGCTACGAGATCATCCTGCCCCTCGGGTAGCGGTAAGCGCGGGTGCGGCACGCCGACTTGACGAGTGGCGGCCATCGCTACCCCCAACGTTCGACAAAATCAGCGGCATCATGTTGCGGCAGTGGCTTGTGCCGACCGCCCAGGGTACCGAGGTAAATAAACGCTACAACCTCGTCGTCTTCGTCCAAGCTCAAGCCTTTACGTACCACGGGGTCAAAAGCGTACTTGCCGCTGCGCCACATGGCTCCCAGACCGAGCGCATGGGTGGCCAGCAGAATACCGTGAGCCGCACAGCCAGCTGAGATCACCTGCTCCATTTTGGGCACTTTGGCAATATCTGGCGTCACCTTGGCAATAACGGCAATCACCATCGGGGCGCGCAATGGCTTTTTACGCGCCGATTCCAGCGTCGCATCATCGGCGTGGGGATCCTCCTGAAACTCGGCTTCGGCAAATAACTCACCCAGCCGTTCGCGCCCCTCCCCACTAAACTCGATAAACCGCCAGGGGCGTAACTCTTTATGATCGGGAGCGCGCAGCGCCGCCTGATAGATTGCGCTAAGCTGCTCATCGCTGGGGGCAGGCTCGGTCAACTTGCCCATGGAGCTACGTTCGTGCAGCAGCGTCAGTGCGTCCATGATAACTCCCACTTAATCAATGGTGTAAGCGCAACGGTAGCGCATTAATTTATTGCCTTGCCAGGCGCAGCGGGCTTGGTGGCGTAAGCCCCGGCGTAGCCCGCCATGGGCTAATGTCCAACCCACCGCGCCGCACGTAACGCGCGAGCACCAATAGCTCGCTCGGCTTCGCACGGTGCATCAAGTCGGTAAAAATATGTTCAACGCAGTGCTCATGAAAATCCTGGTGCTGTCGGTAACCGATCAGATACCGCAGTAGCCCCTCGCGATCAAGCTTTGGGCCTTTGTAGCGAATCATCACGCTGCCCCAATCGGGCTGGCCGGTCACCGGGCAATTGGATTTCAACAAGTGCGAGTGTAGCGTCTCTTCAACAATCGGCTCGCCCACCACCAAATGGTCAGCACTGGGTGTGTAATCACTCACTTCGATGTCCAATGCGTCCAGGCTTTCACCCGGCAAACGCTGCGGCGCTAATGCGTCGGCGTCCACATCAAACAACTCAACGCTTACCGGCGCCCCCGCCGCTGCCGACAAGTCGTGGCTGAGCGTAGCGATAACCTCATCGCGCTGAGCAAAGCGGGTTTGGTTAAAGCTGTTGAGATAAAGCTTCCAGGATTTCGACTCAATCAGCTGCGGCGAGTTGGCGGGCAAGCGAAAGCGTGCCACCGCGACAATCGGTTTACCGCGCCCGTTTAGCCATGAGACCTCAAAGGCGTGCCACTCATCCTCGCCGACAAACGGCAGATTGGCTTCGTCAATGCCCAGTGGCGCGCGATTCGCCGCGCGAGGAATTGAGTATAGAAGCCCAGCGTCATACTGCGCTGGATAGGCGGATTCACGTCCGAGGGGAGCGTGGGCTAGCGTATCCGGTCGATGAGACATGATTAACTCCGAATTCCCTTACCGCGCGCCAGCATACTGAGCGCCACCCAAAAGAGCACCAGGATAAACCCCAACACGGCCGTCAGCGCCCAGCCCACGGGGATATCCGAGACTCCTAAGAAGCCATAGCGGAAGACGTTCACCATGTACAAAATAGGATTGAGCATCGACACGCCCTGCCAGACATCGGGCAGCATGGAGATAGAGTAAAACACGCCACCCAGATAGGTAAGCGGCGTCAAAATAAAGGTGGGCACAATCGAAATATCGTCAAACTTATTGGCCAATAACGCATTAATAAAGCCGCCAATGGAAAACAGCGCAGAGGTTAATACCACGACCAGTACAGTGAGTAGCGGGTGCTCGACGGTCAAGCGGGTAAAGAACAGCGACACTAGCGTGACAATTAGCCCTACCCCAAGACCACGAGCCATACCACCCAAAATAAAGCCGGCCAAAATCACCCAGTTGGGCATTGGCGATACCATCATTTCTTCGATCGACCGCTGAAATTTGTTAGAGAAAAAGCTAGAGGCCACATTGGAGTAACTGTTGGTGATGACCGACATCATGATCAAGCCGGGGACAATAAAGTCCATGTAGGTGAAGCCGTCCATGCTGCCAATGCGCGAGCCAATCAGGTTTCCGAAAATAATAAAGTACATAGCCATGGTAATAGAGGGTGGCAACAACGTTTGCGGCCATATCCGCGTGAAGCGCTTAATCTCTTTGAGCACCAGCGTCCATAGGGCGACGAGGGTTTGACTCGCATTCATACTCGCGCCTCCTGCTTGTTGTCAGACGGTTGATCGATCTTGTTTTGACTGCCATCCACCATCGACACAAACATCTCTTCCAACCGATTGGCGTGGTTACGCATCGAGACGACCTGCAAACCCTGGTCGGTTAGTGCATCAAATACATCGTTGAGCCGCTGGCCACGATGAACAACTAACGATAACTGCGATGCTTCCACCCGCTGGATATCAAACCCATCGATCACTGGAGCGTCGCTAACCGGGGCGGCAAGATCCAGCAAGAAGGTTTCTCGACTCAGTTCGGTGAGCAGCTCGCGCACGCTGGTGTTACGGACGATTTCGCCATGATTAATAATCGCGATATTACGGCAAAGACTTTCCGCTTCTTCCAAATAGTGTGTGGTTAGAATAATCGTGGTGCCTTCGTCGCGGTTAATACGCCGCATGTATTCCCACATACTACGCCGCAGCTCGATATCCACGCCTGCCGTTGGCTCGTCAAGAATCAGTAATTTAGGGCGGTGCATCAGCGCGCGAGCGATCATTAACCGGCGCTTCATGCCGCCGGAGAGCATCCGCGCGCTGCCGTCACGTTTATCCCATAGCCCGAGATCGGTCAGCAGTTGCTTAGCGCGGGGAATTGCCTCGCGACGCGTCATGCCATAGTAGCCCGCTTGCGCGAGAACGATATCGTGGACTTTTTCGAATTGGTTGAAGTTGAACTCTTGCGGCACGACACCAAGCTGATATTTAGCTTTGGCAAAGTCTTTATCAATATCGATACCAAAAATCGACACCTTGCCCTGGGACTTTTGAACCAGCGAACAAACCACACCCAAGGTGGTGGATTTACCTGCGCCATTAGGACCCAACAACGCAAAAAAATCGCCCTGCTGGACGTCGAGATCAATACCTTTTAACGCTTGGAAGCCGTTGCCATACTGTTTGGTAAGGCCACGTATCGACAATGCCGGTTCGGCCATGAACATGTCCTGTCAGCAAAATAAGGAAAGAGGTGCATACTTAAGCACTAGATATTAGGGCACAAACGATTTTTTCAATCGCTTTTCCCGCACTACGCTGAGCGTAAACAGAAAGACCAGAGGGCAAATCATAAGGAGGGGGTGCTTGGAGCGGGAAAGGAGATTCGAACTCCCGACCCTCGCCTTGGCAAGGCGATGCTCTACCACTGAGCTATTCCCGCAACGCACTGGACAAACAACGAGATGGCGTCCCATAGGGGGTTCGAACCCCTGTTACCGCCGTGAAAGGGCGGTGTCCTAGGCCACTAGACGAATGGGACACAGATATAAGCGATGTGAACTTGGAGCGGGAAAGGAGATCGACCGGGCTGGCGCACCAGCTCCCGATACTCGGGCCTATCCATCACTTCAAACTGCGTTATTGGAGCGGGAAAGGAGATTCGAACTCCCGACCCTCGCCTTGGCAAGGCGATGCTCTACCACTGAGCTATTCCCGCTTAATAACTTACTTCGCTTAATGACGGTCTCGCAATCAGATTGGCGTCCCATAGGGGGTTCGAACCCCTGTTACCGCCGTGAAAGGGCGGTGTCCTGGACCACTAGACGAATGGGACGCAGTAAGCACTTAATAGCACTTGGAGCGGGAAAGGAGATTCGAACTCCCGACCCTCGCCTTGGCAAGGCGATGCTCTACCACTGAGCTATTCCCGCACTCCGATACCTTAACGATTTAAGTGGCGTCCCATAGGGGGTTCGAACCCCTGTTACCGCCGTGAAAGGGCGGTGTCCTGGACCACTAGACGAATGGGACGTTTCATTGCCTCGTCGAGGTGGCGCGTATGTTACTCAGCCCTTATGAAGCTGTCAAGCATTCCCCGCTCAACCAGGCTTACCTAACAACACAAGGCACTGGCTCACTTCTTAGTAAAACGGCGCTTCAATGTAGTGCAATTAAAGCTATTTAACGCGCGACGCTAGTGCATCAACGTCGCCCATAAATAAAACGACAACCGACAAACGCCATAAAAATCTTTTATTTAAAATAAAATCGATTTTTTGGCATGCCGCTTGCTAACACCTTGGTGGGACAACATTGATTCATCGACCACCACGAGGTGTCACATGACGTTTACACGCCGCAAGTTCCTAACTACCGCTGCCGCATCTTCAACTGCCGGGCTCGTGCTTGGAGCGCCATCGATTGCCAGGGCGCAGTCGTCTGAAACCTTCAACTGGCGAATGACCAATGCCTATGGGCCTGGTTCTCCATTTTACGTGGAAGGTCCGGGCAGCCCCACCGACGTCATTGAAAAAATCAATACGATGTCGGGCGGCCGACTGTCCATCCAGCACTATGCCGCTGGCGAAATGATCCCGGCCCTCGAGGGCTTTGAAGCAGTGCAAAGCGGCACCATCCAGATGAACGCGGCCAATAGCTACTTCTGGTCGGGCACCACCTTTGCCGCTCAGTATTTCACCACCGTGCCATTCGGTATGAGCTTTATGGGCCATATGGCCTGGCTTTACCACGGAGGCGGCCTTGAGCTTTGGCACGAGCTTTATGAGCCGTACGGTATGGTCGCCTTCCCACTGAATAACACTGGCGTACAAATGACCGGCTGGTTCCGCGAACCGATCGAAGACATCAGCCAGCTTGATGGCCTACGCATGCGCGTTCCAGGCCTGGCCGGGAAGGTCTACTCGTCACTCGGAGTGGATGCCCGCGTACTGCCGGGCGGCGAGATTTTCCCGGCGTTGGAACGCGGTGTGATTGACGCCGCCGAGTTTGTCGGCCCCTTCCAGGATCGGCGCATGGGGCTTCAAGACGCTGCTAAATACTATTACACCACCGGCTGGCACGAACCCTCCACGACAGGGGAACTGCTGATTTCCAAGTCGCACTGGGACAGCTTACCCGCCGATCTGCAGATGATCGTGCGTTCGGCGTGTATGGCCGCCTGCCTGGAAAGTCTGACCTGGTCAGAAGCCGTCAACGGCGAAGCCATGACCGACCTGGTCGATAATCACGGCGTTATCGCCAACCAACTGCCTGAGTCGATCGTCAATGCACTGCGCGAGGCCACGCTGGATACGCTTCAAACCGAGGCCAACGCCGACCCGGCGGTGCGTAAAATCCACGACAGCTACATGGCCTTTAAAGCCCAACATGACCGCTGGGCAGGTGCCAGCGAACGCGCTTGGCTAAGCGATATCATCGGAGTGTGATATGCGAGCGGTAGAAAATGTCGTTAATAGCATCGAAGCGCTGGTCCGGCTATTTGGCCGGGTCGCCGCCTGGATCTGTGTGTTGCTGGTAGCGTTGGTCTCCGGTGACGTAATACTGCGTTACCTTTTCGACTTCGGTGCCCTGTGGCTGCAAGAACTACAGTGGCACTTGATATCGCCCATTGCCCTGTTCGGCATGGCGTATTTGCTGCTGAACGACGAACAAGTTCGGGTGGATGTCTTTTACGAGCACTTCCCGGTGCTCGTGAAACGCATCATTGAGGTGTTCGGCGGCCTGGCGCTGCTGGTAATGGGCTTGTATATCGCCTGGCTGACGCTTCCCTGGGTTGCACAATCGTTTGGCCGCGGCGAGGGGTCGCCAAATCCTGGCGGCCTGCCTTACCGTTGGCTCTTAAAAGCGTTCCTTCCCTTTGGCTTCACCCTGCTTGCGCTGCAAGGGCTGGCTCATGCACTACGCAATGCGTTCGCACTCCCCGCACAAGGTGACTAATCCATGTCTCTAAATGAATGGCTGGCGATCGGCATGATCGGAGCCTTTTTCGTTATGTTGCTGATTGGTATTCCAGTGGCGATCAGCATCGCGACGACCGCGTTTGTGTTTGGCTTTATCGGCTTTGGGCCGATGCTGTTCAACCTGCTGCCGTCGCGTATCTACGGTGTGGTGACCAACTACACCTTCATGGCCATCCCGCTGTTCGTGTTCATGGGCGTGATGCTCGAAAAGTCGAAACTCGCCGCCGAATTGATCGACGTGGTCGGCCACTTATTCGGCAACGTATCGGGCGGAATGGGTGTGGCAATTATTTTTGTCGGCGTCCTGCTCGGTGCCGCGACAGGCATCGTCGGCGCCACGATTGTCACGCTTGGCCTCCTTACCTTGCCGACGCTGCTACGCCGGGGCTACCCCAAGGCGCTCGCCAGCGGCATGATTTGTGCCTCGGGCACGTTGGGTCAGATTATTCCCCCAAGCTTGGTGCTCATCCTATTGGCCGAAATCCTGGGTGAGTCGGTGGGCACCATGTTCGCTGCCGCCATGATGCCGGGGTTAACCCTGGCAGCGGTTTACATCATTGCGATTCTTGCGCTTGCCGCCTGGAAGCCACATCTAATGCCTCCTATCCCTGCCGAAGAGCGGGCTCAAATGGGTAAGGCGCAATTGTTACGCAAGGTCATACTGGTAGTAGGCCCGCCGGTAGGCTTGGTGATTGCCGTGCTTGGCTCGATAATTGGCGGCATTGCCGCGCCTACTGAAGCGGCCGCCATGGGCGCACTGGGCGCACTGGTATTTGTTGCCAGCTCAGGGCGGCTTAGTCTTAACCTGCTGACGGAGGTCGCCAAGGCAACGCTGATCATCTCATCCATGGTGTTCTTTATCCTGATTAGCGCACAGGTGTTTGGCTTATCGTTCCGTGGCCTGGGCGGCGAGCATTTAGTCGCGCGTTTATTTGAATGGGTGCCCGGCGGTGAAATAGGCGCACTGCTTTTCATGCTGCTGCTTATGTTTGTACTGGGTTTCTTTCTTGAGTGGATCGAAATTAGCTACATTGCCTTACCGCTTTTTCTGCCGTTTTTTGTCCAGTTAGGCGTGGATATGGTGTGGCTGGGCATTCTGGTCGGGCTGGTACTGCAAACCTCATTTTTAACCCCACCCTTTGGCTGGTCGCTATTTTTTCTCAAAGGTGTGGCGCCTAAAGGGGTTACAACGCTGGATATTTACCTCGGCGTGCTACCGTTTATCGCTTTACAGTTTCTGGCCATTGCCATGGTGTTATTATTTCCGGGTATTGCCACTTGGCTACCCAACGCCATTGGTTGGTAGTCGCCCGGCTCGATAATAAAAGGATAAGTTATGCTCCATACGCAACGTAGCTTTGGGGGCAGCTGTGTCGCACCCCACCACCTCGCCGCGAGCGCCGGGCGCGATATACTCAAGCAAGGCGGCAACGCCGTTGAAGCCATGGTCGCCGCTGCCGCCACCATCGCTGTCGTCTACCCGCACATGAACGCCCTGGGCGGCGATGGCTTTTGGTTGATCCATGAACCCGGCAAAGCGCCGGTGGCGATTGATGCCTGCGGCCCGGCCGCCGGTTTCGCCAATGTCGACTTCTATGCCGGTGAAACGCAGATTCCCGAGCGCGGCCCTAAGGCAGCCCTCACCATGGGAGGCACCGTCAGCGGCTGGCATGAAGCCCTGAAAGTGGCCGCCGACTGGGGGCGACCCTTGCCGTTGACCACCCTGCTGGCCGACGCCATTGGCCACGCCCAATACGGCGTGGCGGTTTCCAAAAGCCAAGAAACCCTAACCGCCAAACACATTGAGCGGTTATCGCAAAGCCCCGGCTTTAGCGATGCATTACTGATGGATGGCAAAGCCCCCCGTGAAGGCGAGCGACTACGCCAGCCGCGCTTGGCCACCACGCTTAAGCGGCTCGCCAGCGCCGGGCTGGATGATTTTTATCGCGGCGAGCTGGCCGCGAGCATGGCACGCGACCTAGAAGCCTTGGGCAGCCCACTGCGCTTGGACGACTTCCATGCGTACCGCGCCCAGCGCGTCACGCCGCTGGAGGTCAGCTTGGCCGAGGCCACCGTGTATAACCTGCCCGCCCCCACTCAGGGCATGGCGTCGTTAATGATCATTGCTATTTACGAGCGCCTAAAAGCCGCCGAAGCCAATGGATTTGGTCACCTGCACGGGCTAATTGAAGCTACCAAGCGGGCCTTTATGCTGCGCGACCAGTATGTGACCGACCCAGAGCGGGTTCCCACCTCACTTCAAGCGTTACTCAGTAATGAACGGATTGACGCCGAGGCCGCGCAAATCGAAGCCTCCCAGGCGCTGCCCTGGCCTCACGAGCCCGCACCGGGCGATACCGTTTGGATGGGCGCGGTGGATAATGAAGGACGCGCCGTCAGCTTCATTCAAAGCATTTATTGGGAGTTTGGCAGCGGCGTTGTGCTGCCCGAAAGCGGTGTGCTGTGGCAAAACCGCGGCATTAGCTTCTCGCTCGACCCCGATGCACTACGCGGACTCGCCCCGGGACGCAAGCCGTTCCATACGCTTAATCCAGCGCTTGCGCGGTTTAACGACGGCCGCACCATGGTCTATGGCACGATGGGCGGTGAAGGCCAGCCACAGACGCAAGCGGCGGTATTCTCACGCTATGCGTTCCACCACATGCCATTGCAGCAAGCGATCACCGCTCCGCGTTGGTTATTGGGCCGCACTTGGGGCGAATCGAGCATGAATCTAAAACTTGAGGATCGGTTTGACGATACGTTGGTAGCTGCGCTGAAGGCGGCAGGCCATGACGTGGAAGTGCTCAACGAGCCGTTCAGCGATACCATGGGGCACGCTGGTGGCATCGTCCACCATCCCGACGGGTTGATTGAAAGCGCCCACGACCCACGCAGCAACGGTGGCGCCGCCAGCGTGTAAAGCCGCGGCTGGCGGTTTT
Source organism: Vreelandella arcis (assembly GCF_900103865.1). Classification (GTDB taxonomy): domain Bacteria; phylum Pseudomonadota; class Gammaproteobacteria; order Pseudomonadales; family Halomonadaceae; genus Vreelandella; species Vreelandella arcis. The sequence continues at coordinate 168,753 of NZ_FNII01000006.1, read as the reverse complement.
AACGGATATTGCGCATGCTGAACTCAGCTAGGCTGACCACTGTCATTGGAGATAATGATACGTTAGCCTGCGAGACTTCAGCGGGAGAGGAGAACCCCATGGCGAAAATCGAGAAATCCGCGGATCAGTGGCACGAACAACTGACCCCCGAGCAGTACCGCGTTACCCGCGAGAAAGGCACCGAACGTCCGTTTACCGGCGACTATCAAGTAAGTGATGCCCAAGGGATCTATCACTGCGTTTGCTGCCATGCGCCGCTGTTTGAGAACGAGCATAAATATGATGCAGGCTGTGGCTGGCCGAGCTTTGATCGTCCTCTCGGGAAGCGCTGCATCGAAGAGCACCAGGATACCTCCCATGGAATGGCGCGCACCGAGGTGGTTTGCTCCCACTGCGATGCCCACCTTGGCCATGTTTTCCCTGACGGCCCACCGCAAAGCACCGGACTGCGCTACTGCATCAACTCGGTAGCGCTAGAGTTTCACGCTGACGAATAAGCCCGCCGCCCACTGTGCGCCCGCTACCTGGCGGGCGCACACAACGCTTAGAACTCATCCCACTCATCGGCGCTGACGCTTTCGACCTCGCGCGACTTGGATGATGACACTTGGCTGGGCAAGGCCTTGGCGGTTTTCTGGGTGGCTTGATTCACCTTGTCCAATTGCGCACGGGCTATTTTAATACTTTCTTCCTGCGCCCCCTCTAAGCGGAATGCATCCACCACGTTGGCCAGTTCAAAGGCCTCAAGCGCCAGGTTATCCGCCGATGCGGCGATGGACTGCACCTTCGTGGCATTTTGCTGAGTCACGTTGTCCATTTCCGCAATCGCCGAATTGATCTGACCGATACCACTGCTCTGCTCGCTAGACGCCGTGCTAATGGATTCCATCAGCTCACTCACGCGGTTGACTTGGTGCATAACAGCGTCGATGGCTTTCTCAGCCTGCTCCACGGCGCTCCGGCCGCCGGTCACCTCTTGAGTGGTGCTGTCGATCATGCGGCGGATTTCCTGCGCGGCCTCCGCACTACGACCCGCAAGGTTGCGCACTTCACTAGCCACCACCGCAAAGCCGCGACCATGTTCCCCGGCCCTCGCCGCCTCAACGGAAGCATTCAAGGCAAGAATATTAGTCTGGAACGCAATGCCGTCGATCACACTGATCATCTCGGTCATTTTTTCCGCGCTTTGGGCAATCCGCTGCATACGCTCCACCAGCTGCTGCATCTGATCGCCGGTCTCTTTAGTGCTTTGCGCATTTTGTACCGCCAGTTCGCTCGCTTGGCGGGCGTTATCGGTATTCTGCTGCACGGTCGAGGTCATCTCCTCCATGCTGGAGGCGGTCTCCTGGAGTGAGGAGGCCTGCTGCTCGGTACGCGAGGACAGCTCCTCGTTTTCAGCGGCAATTTGCTGGATAGCCGGCGTCACCACCGACACACGGTTTTCCACGTCGCCGACAATACCTGACAAGCTGAAACGCATGGTATCCAGCGAATAAAGTAGCTCGCCCAACTCATCGCCTGTTTGGCGCCGCTCCCGGGCGGCCAAGTTGCCGGCGGCAATCTGGAAGGTCATATAGCGCGCCCCTGCCAAGCTGCGCAGTACCGATTTTAAAATCAGGACGCTCAACCCAATCATGATCAACGCCCCCAGGCCCATTAGCACCAACTGGGCAGTCAGCATCTGTTGGCGGCCTTGTTCGGCCTCTGCCAGCATGTCTGCGGCGAGCGCGCGTTCACTTTCCACCAGTTCGCTGGCCTGTTCACGTAAGACTTGCGTACTCGGCTGAACAATGTCGTTTAGCGCTTCAAAAGCGCCAAAGCCGTTGCCCTCAACGAGCGCCGTCACCGCTTGATCAACGCCGTCGGTCCAGTTGCCCAGTGCACTGCCAAAGGGCTGTAGCGCTTCGTTATTGGCGCCTCCAGCCGCACGGTATTCATCCCAGCGACCCTGCAGCCTATCCAACTGAGCCCCCAGGGTTTGCGCCAACTCGTCGGCATCGACGCTGCGCGGATTACGCACGGCGGGCTCTAACTGCTCTAACACTTGGCCCACGGTTTGTTCCATATTCTGCAAACTGGCCACGTCGTCCAGTCCAGAGCGGCTTAGGGTATTCAGTCGATCGCCCGACACCACCAGCCCGTAGATACCCAATCCCCCGGCAATACCAAGCAGCAACACCGACGCCAATACCATACCGATTAATTTGGCGCGCAGGCTGGTCAGTTTGAAACGCGAGAGTGTCCCTGTTAACCCTTTGCGCCGCAGCGTACCGCGCACCAAAGTGTAGTGCTTGGACTTGCCTTTCTCGCGCATCTCGGCGTAGATTTTTTCAGCCTTGGCCACTGCTTTTGGGTTGGCTTTACGGCGTACCGAGGTATAGCCGACGATACGGTCACCGTCGCGCAATGGCGCAAGCGTAGCGTGCACCCAGTAGTGATCACCGTTTTTTCGGCGGTTCTTTACCAACCCTTGCCAGGTGGTGCCCGCTTTAAGGGTTTTCCACAAATCAGCGTACGCCGCTTCGGGCATATCGGGATGACGAATTAAATTATGCGGCGCGCCCACTAACTCATCACGAGAATAGCCGCTAACTTCGACGAAAGAAGGGTTCGCGTAGGTCACCCGACCTTTCAAATCCGAGCGCGATATCAACACGGTTTCTTCGGTTAAGGTATATTCTTGCTGCGTTACAGGCTGGTTGTTGCGCATGGAGTCCCCAAGATAAATTTCTTATTAAGCTACTGTTTCCAACACCGACTATCCGTACTATCGGCTGCTCGAACTAAAACTAAATAGCGAGTCAGCATAATAAAAAAGCGCTACCTTGGCAGATAGCGCTTGAGAGATTATACGTCGTTTAACTTGCTTCGCGGCTTATCGCGTTACTTAAACACCACGTTAGCCACGTCGCGGTAGCGGCTGGCAAAGTGCACCGTCATTCCCTCCCTTAGGTAATCGGGCAGCTCTTCATAATCGCGCCGGTTCGCCTCGGGCAAAATCAACTCAAAGATATCGCTGCGGCGAGCGGCAATCACTTTTTCGCGAATCCCGCCCACGGGCAACACTTGGCCGGTTAGCGTCAGCTCACCCGTCATGGCAAGCGGACGGTTAATCGCCTGATGGCGAGCCAACGACAGCAGCGCTGTGGTCATGGTCACCCCCGCTGAGGGCCCGTCTTTCGGCGTAGCTCCTTCGGGCACATGCAAGTGCACGAAAGCGGAATCGAAAAAGTCGCTGTCGGCACCGTATTCCTGCAGGTGACCAAGGGTATAGCTATAGGCAATATTGGCGGACTCTTGCATCACGTCGCCCAGCTTGCCGGTGAGCTTAAAGCCACGATCCAATGAGTGAACCTTGCCCGCCTCAATCGGCAAGGTGGCGCCGCCCATTGAGGTCCAGGCAAGTCCGGTGACCACGCCCTCACCTTTCATGACTTTCTCTTTGCGGAAGATCGGCGCACCTAAAAACTCTTCAAGGTTTTTGACCGAGACTTTCACCGTTTCGATGTCGTCTTCCAGCAGCTTAACCGCAGCTTTGCGCACAATGCGGTGCAGCTGTTTCTCCAATTGACGCACCCCGGCCTCGCGCGCATAGCCTTCAATCACCTGTTTAAGCGCGGCGTCGGACAGTTGGATGCGCTTTTTCGGTAGGTTGTCGCGTTTCAACAGCTTGGGCCACAGGTGGTTTTTAGCAATCGCCAGTTTTTCTTCGGCGATGTAGCCCGACATGCGAATTTGCTCCATGCGGTCTAACAGTGGGCCGGGAATCGAATCCAGCGTATTGGCCGTACATAAAAACAACACTTTGGAGAGATCCATACGGACGTCCAAATAGTGGTCGAGGAAGTCAACGTTTTGCTCGGGGTCAAGCACCTCTAGGAGCGCCGAGGCCGGGTCGCCTTGGAAGGACTGGCCTAGCTTGTCGATTTCATCCAGCATAATCACTGGATTTTCGACCTCTACTTCTTTAAACGCCTGAACCAATTTACCCGGCATAGCCCCTACATAGGTGCGGCGATGGCCTTTAATCTCAGCCTCATCGCGCATACCACCGACAGAGAAGCGGTAGAACTGACGGCCCAGAGCTTCAGCGATCGAACGACCAACGGACGTTTTACCCACGCCCGGCGGGCCGACCAGCAGTACGATGGAGCCGCCGACATCGCCCTTGAACGAGCCTTCGGCGAGGAATTCGATAATCCGCTCTTTGACGTCTTTAAGACCGTCATGATCGCGATCCAGTACGCCACGCGCGTGAGGTAAGTCCAGTTGATCTTGACTGGTCACGCCCCAAGGCAGCGACGTCAGCCAGTCGAGGTAGTTGCGCGTAGTGCCGTACTCCGGCGAGCCGGTTTCCAGGACACTCAGCTTGTCCAGCTCATCGTCGATACGCGACTGGACGCGCTCGGGCACCACCAGGGACTCTAACCGGGCACGGAACGTATCGACGTCGTTTTCACGGTCGTCCTTGGAAATGCCCAGCTCGCGCTGAATGACCTTCAACTGCTCGCGCAGGAAAAATTCGCGTTGACGATCCTGCATCTGCGCATTGACCTGATCGCTGATTTCGCTTTGCAGCTGAGCGACATCAATCTCTTTGCGCAGTAACGGCAGCACTTTTTGCATCCGCTCGGCAACGTCCAGCGTTGACAACACATCCTGAAGCTCTTGCCCTTTGGCCGAGGTAATGGCCGCCGCAAAGTCAGTTAGCGGTCCCGGCTGGTTAGGGCTGAAGCGGTTGAGATAGTGCTTGAGCTCTTCGCCGTAAAGCGGATTAATGGGCAGTAATTCCTTAATCCCATTAATAATCGCCATGGCATAAGCGCGGGTTTCTTCGTTTTCCGCATCCACTGGCTCTTTGGGGTAACTGACTTCTACCAGATAAGGCGGCGTGGTCGATAACCACCGCTTAATCTTGAAGCGCTGTACGCCCTGGGCAATAAATTGAATTTGCTGGTCTTCGCCCTTCATCTTGTGGACTTTGACGGCGGTGCCAATGGTCGGGAAACCTTCGCTGTTCAGCTCATCGACACCGTGCTCGCCCACATACGCAACGCCCACGGTGTGGTGCGGCGTATTACCCACACGACGCATGGTTTCTTCCCAGCGTTCGCGGTTAATCACCAGCGGCTGCACTTGGGCAGGGAAGAAAGGCCGATTATGGATCGGCAGTAAGTAGATACGCTCGGGAAGCATGTCACTGGCGGATACCAGCGAGTTCACACGCTCGCCGTCTGATCGGAATTGATCATCCTCACTTTGGGAGGTTTGCTCGTTGTCGTCCTGCACGTCAAGGTGGTCGTCTCGGTCAAATTCCTGGTCGCTCATGCACCCTCCAATCAGCACCTGCCGGTGGCGACTGCCGCTCGGCTTTGTGAAGAAAATGCGGGCACATCGGGCAAACTTCAACCGTTAACGGTCAGGGCAATAGATCTGGCATGGGGCGACCGTTGACACGCCACTGACCGCGAACGACATCGAAAGCCAGTTCTCGCGTACCGAGTGGCAACCCGAGCCAAAGCGCCGCAACGGTGGGGGCATCGTGCCAGGTAAAGTCCCCGTCGATGCGTTCACGCCAGCGAGCCTGCTCTTTGGGCTCACCCAGCCGGGTGACATCTAGCTCGTCCAACTGGCGGTTATCGAAAAATAGCGCGCCATCGGCGTCTAAACGAATACCCAGCAGAGGGCTCTCAACGCTCACTGTCGAGACGTCTAAGCGCGGCGAATCACTTAGCAACTGGCGAAAATCGGGCGTTAAACGCGTTAACGTGCCTTCCGACATGGGCAGGCGGGCGTCGCCCGAGGCGGCTTCCTGGCGCAGCTGGCGAATGGTATCGCGCACGGCATCCGCATTGATCCGCGAGAGTTCCATTACCATACGGCCGTTTTGTAGCAGTGGCGTCTCGGGGTTTTCTGATGGCACCATGACTTCCCCAACGGTGAGCTCGCCTTTTATCCGCAACTCCTGCTCATCGAGCACCATTCGGCTATGTACATCAAGAGGCGATACGCTGATGTCGAAACTCGGATACGACAACGCCAAGTTGTCGAAATGCAGGTGGTCGCGTTGGGTAAAATGGTAGGCATCTTCGGTGTAGGTATAACGGCTTTTCAACCAAGAAGCCCCCATATTCAACTCGGCCGGGCCATCGGTCAGGGTCAGTTGATCCATCATTGCGCGCAGCCGCCAATCCCCGTACACGCCTTCCAGGCGCAACCGACCACCGCGTACTTCAAGCTCTCTGCCATTTTGCTGAATCACAAAGGGCGCCAGCGCCAGGCGCAGTTCGCTGTGCCCGCTGAGAGTATGGTAGCGACCTTTCCAGCGTGGCACCGAGGGCGCACTCACCTCTCCCAATGCCTGCTGCAAAGCGGTGTCGAGGCGAGGCAATAACGTGCCCTCCACGTCAGTGCTTAAAATACCGTGACGAGCGTTATAGCTAAGCTCCAACTGCCAAGGGCGTCCAAGCAGCGGCGAAAGAATCAGCCGCCCCTGGGAACTCAACCAGCCCTGATCGCTCTCAGTACGGGTTACGCGCCATTCGCCCCGGGCGGCTAGATCGTCCAGCGCCTGGCGCAGACCTCTCTCGAACAGCACGCTCGAAAGCAGCTGCGAAGCAACCCAAAGCACTGCGATGACTGCCAACACGGGGACAATCAAACGTTCCTTGCGCATGCGCACGGCGTCTCCCTTGAGCCAAACGCGCCAATGGGCGGCGTTTTAAAGCGATCAGTGCAGCCAAAACCAAAGATGCATAATGCTCCAGGCGTAAATCCCTGCCATTACATCATCTATCATGATGCCAAAACCACCGGCTACCCGCCGGTCTGCCCAACGGATAGGCCAGGGTTTAAACACATCGAAGATGCGGAACACCACAAATCCCCATAATGCAGATTCCCACGAAAACGGCACGGCAGCCATGGTAATCCAGTAGCCGACGAATTCATCCCAAACAATCCCGGAATGGTCGTGTACGCCCAGATCATGGGACGTTCTATCACATAGCCATACGCCAATAACAAAGGCGATAAAAACAATACTTAAGTACCAGCCTAATGATAAATCCGCCATTAACCAATAAAAAGGGATCCCGGCCAGGGTACCAAAGGTACCGGGTGCCCAGGGCACCGCACCACTGCCTAACCCGAACGCAAAGAAATGGGTGGGCCGACGCCAAACACTCGCAGGGGCGTGATTCATGGCGTCTCTCCCTTAAAATGCTGCCAACCGTGATAGCGCTGAGCGGGTAATCCGTGGATGCCTAACGCATCACGGCACTCACCAATCACGTGGAGCGGAACGCCTAGCGCGGCTAGCTGCAGTTGCGCTTGTTCAACATGCGCACTAGGCAACGTTACCAGTAGTTCATAGTCATCGCCGCCGGTTAATGCGGCCTGCCGCGCGGCGTCTGTCCCCAAGGCGTCTTCCAGCCCCTCGGCCAACGGCAACGCATCAACCGATAGGTCAGCTCCCACACCGGAAGCCTCGCGCAGGTGGCCTAGATCGGCTAATAACCCATCCGAAATATCGATCGCTGCGCTGGCCAGCTCGCGCAAAGCCTCCCCTGCCTCCAGACGGGGTATGGGCCATAAATAGCGCGCCAGTAGCGGGTGCGACGAGTCGCGCTCGCCCTGCTGCCAGGCGGCTAAGCCGCCAGCGCCACCGCCCAGGGCACCGGTCACGGCAATTACATGACCCGGCTGAGCTCCGCTTCGGGTCAGCGCCTTGCCGCTTGGCACTTCGCCCATCACGGTCACGGCAATGGACAGCGAACCCGACGTCACATCGCCGCCCGCGAGCACAGTGGCGTGCCGCTGACTTAACGCGCTAAAACCACGCGCGTAGCCCGTAAGCCAGGCCTCGGTGGCTGAGTCATCAGCAAAACGTGCTTGGTCGAGTGTCAACGCCATCAGACACCAACGCGACGTAGCGCCCATTGCCGCTAAGTCACTCAGCGCCACGGCCAGCGCCCGGTGGCCGATTGCGTCGGCGGGGGCGTCGCTGGGAAAGTGCACGTCGGCAACCGAGGTATCGACGCTCACCACCAATTGGTGCTCCGGCTGCGGTGTCAACAAAGCGGCGTCATCACCGACACCCAACGCCACGCCACTTTGGCGGGCATCATTGCACGACAAGGTAAAATAACGTCGAATCAGATCAAATTCGGCAAGCACAAAGGCCCCTTAAACGCAGCGTCAGTACGCGCGCGAAATCACCCGGCTTAGACGGCCAGTTAGCGACGACGCGCGGTGACCTCGGCACTCCGCAAGCGAATAGCCAGCTTGTCGAGAATACCGTTTACGTATTTATGGCCGTCGGTGGCACCAAATGACTTGGCCAACTCAACACCTTCGTTAATAACGACACGGTAAGGCACCTCCATCCGCCGGGAAAGCTCGTAAGCGCCCAGGCGAAGAATCGCCAGCTCGACGGCATCCAGGTCTTCCAGACGGCGGTCGAGCAGCGGCGCTATTTCACGATCCAGCTCGGCACGGAAGCGGGCCGTGTTGAGCAGCAGCTCATGAAACAGCGCCTTGTCGGCGATTTCCATTACCTTGGCCCAGTTCTCGAAGTCTTCCATGTCGTCATCGGGCAACTGGCTGCGAAATTCCGCTTCAATGGCGCTGATCGACTTGCCGGTCATGTGCCATTGATAGAGCCCCTGCACCGCCAGTTCGCGCGCCGCTTGTCGGCCCTGTTGGGCCGCCGACGGCTTACGCTCACGACGCTCACTCATGTGTATCATCTCCTGGCGTGATGGCGCGCAGCAGCGAGACCATTTCCATTGCTGCCATGGCCGCTTCTGTGCCCTTATTACCGGCTTTAGTTCCGGCCCGCTCAATGGCTTGCTCGATCGACTCGACGGTCAATACGCCGTTGGCAATGGGGGTGTCGAATTGCAACTGCAGCTGGTTGAGGGCGGTATTACAGCCCCCTGCCACATATTCAAAATGCGGCGTGCCGCCTCTAATCACGGCTCCCAGGGCAATCACCGCCTCGGGTTTGACCACTGTAAGCACACGCTTGACGGCCAGCGGAAGTTCCCAGGCGCCGGGCACGTGGACGATGTCGATGTGCTCCATATCAACGCCGTGACGCACCAAACTATCCACGGCACCTTCCACCAAACTATCCACGACGTGGTGGTTAAAACGTCCGACCACGATGACGTAACGGCCATCAACGTCGACAAAGGTACCTTCAACTTGAGAAAGGGATTGCATCAATTTATACCTACTAAGAAGTTGGCTCATCGGAAGTATCGTTCGGCCCTAATCGCTCCACGACCTCAAGATCAAAGCCTGAGAGCGCCGAGAACTTCCACGGTGAGCTTAATAAGCGCATTTTACCCACGCCAAGATGGCGCAGAATCTGCGAGCCGGTGCCAATGGTTAAGTAATTGCCCGCACCATCTGAATCACTGGTACGCGGTTGGCGAACCCGCTCTAGGAAAATATCCAACTGATCCTTAAGATCCTGATGCGGGCGACCATCGTCGATCAGCACCAATACCCCCGCTGGGGCGGCCGCTATCTCGGCCAGTGCTCGCTGAGCATCCCAACGGCATTGATCACCTTTCGTAAGCCCCAACACATCGCGCAACGTGTCAGCCAGATGAACCCTTACCGTGGTGGGTTGCGCCGGCGTGGGCTGGCCTTTGACCAATGCCAGGTGATGCGCGCCCTGAATACGGTCGCGGAACACATGCAACGCCAACTCGCCCTGGGCGGTCATTATTGGCGAGGTTTCCAGATGATCCACGGTCTGTTCATTGACGATCCGGTAATGAATCAAATCGGCAATGGTTCCCATCTTGATGTCATGGGTCTGCGCAAAGGCTTCAAGTTCAGGGCGACGTGCCATGCTGCCATCGTCGTTCATTACTTCACAGATCACGCCGCTCGGGTCACAACCGGCCAAGGCCGACAAGTCGCAGGCGGCCTCGGTGTGACCGGCGCGACGAAGTACGCCACCGGGTTCGGCCATTAATGGAAAAATATGCCCTGGCTGGACAATATCCGTCGGTTTGGCGTGAGGCGCTACCGCCGCCTGGACGGTGCGGGCCCGGTCAGCCGCGGAAATCCCCGTGGTCACCCCTTCGGTCGCTTCAATGGATAGGGTGAACTTGGTCCCAAACCCCGAACCATTGTCGCGTACCATTAGCGGTAAATTAAGCTGCTCGCAGCGAGCACGCGTCATCGGCAAACAGATCAGGCCACGAGCAAAACGCGCCATGAAGTTGATATGTTCCGCCTGGACTTTTTCAGCGGCCATGATGATATCGCCTTCATTTTCGCGATCCTCATCGTCCATGAGAATCACCATTTTGCCCTGGCGAATATCGTCGACCAGTTCGGCAATGGGGGCTAATCCCCCAGAGGAAGCGTGCGCCATGGAATCTCCAAAAAAGGTTGTCGCAATGGGTGCGATTTCGCGCGTCAGGGTACCTTGGTATCGCCACTGGCGCCAGTCGCTAACGGCGAAGCAGTAATCCGCCAATCCTGGCCCACCGCGCGAATGTCGTGAATATTAAGACGCTGCTGGTCGGCCATAAGGGCCAGCCCCGGCAGCGCGAAAAGCGGCCGAGCGTCGCCACCTAACAAAGTGGGTGCGACAAACAGCTGCATTTCATCGATCAGTCCGGCGCTGATCATGGCCCCGGCCAGCGTGGCGCCGGTCTCGACCAGCAGCTCATTGACCTGCTCATTGGTCGCTAGCCAGTTCAGCAATGCCGAAAGCTCAACGCGCCCTTGATGATCGGCGGTCAACACCTGAACCTCGGCCCCCGCGTCAATCAGTTGCTCGCGCTTGTCAGCATCGTGGGAAGGCGTTGTAACAACCAGGGTACGCCCAGGCTCACGCAAGCAGGCCGCTGCCAGCGGTAACCGCAGGTGACTATCGACAATCACCCTCAGCGGCTGACGACTAGCCACGTCATCGCCATTGTCTAGGGCAAGCTGCTCCGCGCGGATAGTGAGCCGCGAGTCATCCATAATCACGGACTCGACGCCGCTCAAAATGGCACTGGAGCGGGCGCGCAACCGCTGAACCTGACAGCGTGCCTCAGGGCCGGTAATCCATTGGGATTCACCCGAGCCCATGGCGGTACGGCCATCAAGGCTCATCGCCATTTTCATGCGCACAAAGGGACGCTGGGACTGCATCCGAGCAATAAAGCCTGGGTTGAGCGCCTGGGCGTCATCGGCTAACAATCCTACGTCCACCGCAATGCCCGCCGCTTCTAACAGGCGTATCCCCCTGCCACTGACCTGGGGATTAGGGTCTTCCATCGCGATCACCACCCGCGCCACCTGGGCAGCCTCAAGGGCAACCGCACAGGGGCCGGTACGCCCGGTGTGCGAGCAGGGCTCTAGGGTTACGTAGGCAGTCGCGCCGTGGGCGCAGTCACCGGCGGCGATTAACGCATTGATCTCAGCGTGGGGCTCACCCGCGCGGCGGTGAAAGCCCTCACCTACCACCTCGCCATTTCGCACGATCACGCAGCCCACCCGGGGGTTAGGATCGGTGGTATACAAGCCACGCGCCGCCAGCGCCAACGCGCGGCTCATGAAACGATGGTCGTCAGCGCTAAAAGAAGCCATATTCACGAGGTGGGCCCAGTATCCGAAGGCGCTTGGGAAAGGCGATCAATCTCTGCCCGGAATTCGTCCAAATCCTGAAATTTGCGATACACCGAAGCAAAGCGAATGTAGGCTACTTGATCAAGGTTATTCAACGCCTGCATGACCGACTCGCCGATATCACGCGCGTTGATTTCCCGGTCGCCCCGTGCGCGCAGCGTCTGGCGTATCCGCTCGACGGCAGCCTCAATGGCTTCCGAGCTGACCGGTCGCTTTTCCAGTGCCCGTAGCATACCCGCGCGTAACTTGGCTTCGTTGAAGCTCTCTCGAGAACCATCTGACTTGACCACGCGGGGCATCACCAACTCGGCGGTTTCATAAGTGGTAAAACGCTCCTGGCAGCTTGCGCATTGACGACGACGGCGCACTTGGTCACCGTCGGCCACCAGCCGGGAGTCGGTCACTCGAGTATCGTTTGCACCACAAAAAGGGCAATGCATGGCGTTCAACCTGTTGTCTACCCGTGCCGCAACGCTGCACGAGAAAGCATAATGTAACCAGTTAATGCGTTATTAACCGTTCATTGTAACGTTTTGGCACACAAGCTGCAGCGTTTAGGAACGATTGTTTATGGGGAACCTTCATGACTGCCTTCGACGATACCGTGCATGCCTACTTGGAACACCTCTACGGCCCCCGCGCCGATGAGGTTCAGCGCCGGCTCAATCAACGCCTTGCGCATTTTGGCACGGTCCACCATCCGTCGAACGAAGACACCCCAACAGCGACGCCTGCACCATCGTGGAGCGAAAAAGACCAATGGTTGATCAGCTATAGTGACTCGATTATCGACGACCCAACGCCACCGTTGGCGGTTCTCAATGATTTTTTACAAACCCGGCTTGGCGAGCGTATCAGTGGTGTTCACGTGCTGCCGTTTTTCCCCTGGAGCAGCGATGACGGTTTTTCGGTAATTCATTACCGCGAAGTAAACCCCGACCTAGGCGATTGGACGCATATCCAAACGCTTGCCCATCATTACGATTTAATGGCCGACTTGGTGCTCAACCATGTTTCTCGGGAATCATTATGGTTTGTGGATTATTTGAGCGGCAGCTTGCCAGGGCGCGATTATTTTATCGAAGTCGACCCGGACACCGATGTCTCGGCGGTCGTGCGCCCCCGCAGCAACCCACTGTTAGTGCCTATCTCCACCCGCCGGGGAACCCGCCATCTATGGGCAACGTTTTCCGAGAACCAGCTCGACCTCAACTTCGAAAACCCCGATGTGCTGCTGGAATTTGTCGGCATCCTACTGTTTTATCTGGAACAAGGCACCCGCATCGTGCGGTTGGACGCCGTGGCCTTCTTATGGAAACGTCTCGGCACCGCCTGTATTCACCTGCCCGAAACGCACACCGTGGTACGCCTACTGCGCGCCATTGTCGACCACGTCGCCCCTAGCACTCTGCTAGTCACCGAAACCAACGTACCGCACCACGAAAACATCAGCTACTTCGGGCTCGACCGATTGGCTGACGGCCCGCCCGACGAAGCGCACATGATTTATCAATTCGCCCTACCGCCGCTATTGCTGCACACCCTCACCCGGGGCGAAACCAGCACCCTACAAGCCTGGCTGGAAAGCCTGCCCGGGCTACCTGACCACTGCACCTACCTCAACTTTACGGCCAGCCACGACGGTATCGGCGTGCGCCCGCTGGAAGGTTTGCTACCCGATCACGAGCGCGATGCCCTACTCGAGCTAATGCACCGCTTTGGTGGCTTCGTCAGTATGCGCAGCAATCCCGACGGCAGCGATACACCTTACGAAATCAACATTACCTGGTTTGAAGCCATGCAGGGCACCCGTAGAGGCCCCGACCCTTGGCAAATAGCACGGTTTTTATGCAGCCAGGCGATCATGCTCAGCCTACAGGGCATTCCCGCGCTGTATATTCACACCCTTACCGGCTCGCTTAACGATGTCGAAGGCGTTGAGCGCAGCGGTCACCTACGCTCGATCAACCGCCGTCGCTGGCAGCGTCAAGAGCTTGACTTACTGCTCGACAGCACTTCCACCCCGACCCACGACGTGTTCAAAGCACTCTGTCGTTTTCTCGAGCGCCGTCGCCAAGAGCCGTGCTTCCACCCTAACGCGGCACAGCGTGTCGTGCCCTCTCCCGCTTCGCTACTGGCCATCGAGCGTGGCCCACTGGCCGATGGCCGCCGCTTGCTCGCGCTGTACAACGTCACGGAAACACCGCTGCCCTTCGAGCAGCTTGGCGAGGAGGTTCAAGAGGCGATCACCTCGGTTAACTGGCACTGCCTAAATGATAATGCTGGCTGGGGCCCCACTGACCCGTTACCGCCCTACGCCGTGCGCTGGCTGGTTAATAGTCCTTAGCATTATAAGAATAGAACTTTTTGACGAGAAAAAGATGCCGATCCGCCTCATGCGCGGTAGGCTAGCGCCTGGCTTCAGTAAACGATGAGGAACGCTATGCGCGGCTGGTTTTCTTTACCCGGTTCGATTTCACGCTGCTGGCCTCTAGTGGTCAGTATTACCTTAATGCCGGTTGCCCTGGCAGACTCACTCCCTGCCCCTATACAGGCCTTAGCAGATCAAGGGCTAGAGATTCACGGCGAGTTTGATGCGCCCGGGGGCATGCGCGGTTTCGGTGCCAGTCGCCAAGGCCGCGAGTTAGCGATTTACTTAACCCCCGACGGCGAACACGCCATTACCGGAACGCTCACCGGCCCAGACGGCGGCAATCAATTCGAAGAAGCCGCCCTGGATGAGCACGTCCGCGCACCGCTTGAAGCGCAAACCTGGCAACTGCTTAAAGACAGCCACTGGATTCAAGACGGCGAGCGCGACGCACCCCGCGTCATTTACACCTTTACCGATCCTAACTGCCCCTACTGCCAGGCCTTTTGGGAAGCAGCGCGGCCTTGGGTCGAGGCGGGTGACGTACAGCTGCGCCATATCATGGTCGGCATTCTGGCCGCCGACAGCCCCGGCAAGGCCGCAGCATTGCTAGGTGCGGATGACCCCGCCGAGGCGCTTGCTGAACACAAGCAAGGGCAAACGATTAGTGCCAGTGCGCAGCCCCGTGATATCGAAGAACAAGTATATGCCAACAACCAGCTTTTCGAAGGACTGGGGCTCTATGCCACGCCGACCAGCGCCTTCAAGCGACAGACCGACGAGGGTGTCACTCGACTGGATCGCGTCGAAGGTATGCCCAGCGAGGAGCGCTTAGAGGAAATGATGGGCGGCCCGGCACCGCCATAATCACGACGTCTTTTAGTCGTCGCAAGGCCTGCAATGCCTACCTTAGGCGATGCGCTTGGCGATCCACCAGCCCAGCACCATGGTTGCCAACATCGCCACCAGCGGTAACGAAACCCCGCCCAGGGATGCAATCGCAGGCCCTGGGCAATAGCCCGACAGCCCCCAGCCCACGCCGAACAGCGCCGCGCCGCCCAGCAATTTAGCGTCTAAGTCTCTTTTGGTGGGCAACGCAAAGCGCCCAGCCAACCAGGGGGTAGGTTGCTTAAACACCCACCGGTAACCAATAAAAGTGGTGATAACCGCGCCGCCCAACACAAACATTAGCGTTGGATCCCAGTTGCCGGCAATATCCAAGAATCCAACGACCCTTGCCGGGTCGGTCATGCCCGATACGGCCAGTCCTAGACTAAACAGCAACCCGGCCAAATAGCTGGCTGCCAAAGTCAGGTATTGTTTTTTCATGCTCAAGCTCCCAAGACGTGGCGCTGGACATACACCGTGACCAGCGCGGCGAGCAAAAAGGTTACTGTAGCTGCCAAAGACCTCGGCGAGAGACGGGCCAGCCCGCACACCCCATGGCCACTGGTGCAGCCACTGCCTAACCCGGTACCCAGCCCCACCAGTAAACCGGCCACTAACATCAACGACACGCCGCCGAGCGGCTCCCCGATCACCTCGCCGGGGCTATTGACGACGTTGCCTAGCCCGCCACCAAAAAGCATCAATACCAACGGACCGCTAACCAGTCCGGCTAAAAAAGCCAGCCGCCAGGCGCTATCGCCTTGGGGGCGCTGGGTTATCAAGGTGCCGACAATACCGCTAATACCGGCAATTCGTCCCAGGCTTGCCATCAGCCAGACCGCCGAGATACCGATCAAGATACCGCCCGCAAGCCCCTGCAGGCTCGATGCCAGTTCCATGCTGCCCTCCTCGATTTCGATTGCTTGTACGATTGCTTCGCGGCGACGCCACGCGTATTAAATTATAACTTTATACCACAAATGAATATACGAGCGAGATCTCGCGTCAACAACCGTTTATTGACCACCTTCTGTTAAGATGCAGCGCATTTGTTATCTGCAGGAGAAACCCATGCTCGGCTGGTTCCCCGGACACATGAACAAGGCCCGCCGCCAGATTCAGGAGGCGCTGCCGGAAATTGACGTGGTCATCGAGGTGCTCGATGCGCGTCTGCCCTATTCGAGCGCCAATCCTATGCTGGCCGAGCTGACCCGCCATAAGCCGGTGCTCAAGCTTCTCTCCCGTGCGGATCTCGCCGACCCGGAACGCACCGCCGAGTGGGTGGCGTTTTTCGACGCCCAGGACGATATGCGCGCGCTGGCGGTAACCACCACCAACACCCGCGAACTTAAACAAATCCCCAAGCTGTGCCACGCATTAGCCGGTGCGGTGCGTGCCGACCGGGATGTTCGCGTGATGGTCATGGGCATCCCCAACGTGGGCAAGTCGACGCTGATTAACGGCCTGGCGAAGCGCAAAATCGCCAAAACCGGCAACGAGCCAGCCGTTACCAAGCGCCAGCAAAAAGTTCGCATCGACGGGCGCGTGGCGCTGGTCGACACCCCAGGGGTGCTATGGCCCAAAATTGAAGACCAGGCCAGCGCCTACCGGCTCGCCGCCAGCGGGGCGATTCGTGATACCGCCATCGAGTACATCGACGTGGCCATCGTCACCAGCGCCGAGTTGGCCAAGCGCTACCCGGATGCGCTGACCGCCCGCTACAAGCTCAAGGCGCTGCCCGCGTATGCGCCGCCCAGCGCCGATGAGGTCGATGCCGACGGCCCGCAAAAGCCTGATTTCCTGGCACTTGCTGGCTTTGACGGCCACGCGATCCTCAAGGAAATCGCCGGCAAGCGCGGTGGCCTGCGTCCCGGCGGTGAAGTCGACCTGCACCGCGGTGCCGAGGTCTTGCTGCACGAGTTGCGCGACGGCAAGCTAGGCAGGCTGACGCTGGAAACCCCCGACGATATTCCGCCGCCGCCCGCACACGACGACGAAGACAGCGCCTCGCATTCCGACGCATAATGGCGCATCGACCGGCAATGCCGCGCGGCCACTGGACACTTTTTGGAAATAACCGCTCATGGACACCCCCCAACCTCTAGAATCGCCCACGCTTAAAAAATCGCACAAGCTGAGCAACGTCTGCTACGACATTCGCGGCCCGGTGCTTGACCACGCCAAGCGCCTGGAAGAAGAAGGCCAGCGGATTCTCAAGCTCAATATCGGCAACCCCGCGCCGTTTGGCTTTGAGGCACCAGAAGAAATTCTTCAGGACGTGATGCGCAACCTGCCCACTGCCCAAGGCTACTGTGATTCCAAAGGGCTTTATTCGGCGCGCAAGGCGATTATGCAGGAGTGCCAACGCAAAGAGATTCCCGGGGTTGGCATCGAAGATATTTATATCGGCAACGGCGTTTCAGAGCTGATCGTGATGGCCATGCAGGCGCTGCTCAACGACGGTGACGAAGTGCTGATCCCCGCGCCCGATTATCCACTATGGACAGCCGCCGCCCACCTGTCCGGTGGCCACGGGGTGCATTATTTGTGCGATGAGCAGGC
The DNA here is from genome assembly GCF_900103865.1 of Vreelandella arcis. GTDB lineage: Bacteria > Pseudomonadota > Gammaproteobacteria > Pseudomonadales > Halomonadaceae > Vreelandella > Vreelandella arcis. The sequence continues at coordinate 151,286 of NZ_FNII01000006.1, read as the reverse complement.
CGACTGGGCACCGGACATGGCCGATATTCGCGCTAAAATCACCCACCACACCCGCGCCATCGTGTTGATCAACCCCAACAATCCTACCGGTGCGGTTTACCCACCCGCAGTGGTGCGCGAGGTGTTGGACATTGCCAAGCAGCACAACCTGGTGGTGTTCTCCGATGAAATCTACGACAAGATTCTCTACGACGGCGTGGAACATACCGCCACCGGCGCGCTGGCGGACGACGACCAGTTGGTAATCACCATGAACGGTCTATCGAAAAGCTACCGCTGCGCCGGGTTTCGTTCTGGCTGGATGACCATTTCAGGCTCCCTCGCCAAACTCCATGCCAGCGACTATATCCAGGGGCTGACCATGCTGGCCTCGATGCGCCTGTGTGCCAACGTACCCGCCCAGCATGCCATTCAGACAGCACTGGGCGGCTATCAGTCGATCAACGATCTGATCCTGCCCGGCGGGCGTTTGCTGGCCCAGCGCGATATCACCGTGGAAAAGCTCAATGCCATCCCCGGGGTTTCCTGCGTGACTCCCAAAGGGGCGCTGTATGCCTTCCCACGCCTCGACCCCAAGGTGTTTAACATCAAGGACGACCAGCAGCTGGTGCTTGATCTGCTGCTGCAAGAAAAAATCCTACTGGTTCAAGGCACTGCGTTTAACTGGCCGGAGCCTGACCACGTGCGCATTGTCACCCTGCCCTGGGCTGACCAGTTGGGCGACGCACTGGATCGTTTTGCTAACTTTCTGGCGCGCTATCGGCAATAATAACCGCAATAAATCAACAGAATGGCCGTTAGTACTTGAAACCCAAGCGTAGCGCACGTATCTAATCAAACCAGTACGGCCCGATGGCTACTGTACTACTCAACGCAGTCACACTTAAGACGGTTACACCCAAGGGAGAATCCGCCACATGATGCGCATTTTGCTGTTCTTAGGCACCAACATTGCGGTGTTGTTGGTCGCCAGCCTGACGCTACGACTGCTTGGGGTTGAAAGCTACCTCAATGCCCAAGGCATCAACTTCACCGGCTTACTGATTTTCTGCTTTATCTTCGGTATGGCCGGGTCAATGATATCGCTGTTCATTTCAAAGTGGATGGCCAAGCGCAGCACCGGCACCGTGATCATTGAAACCCCGTCGAACTCAACCGAAAAGTGGTTACTCGACACCGTCGCCGAGCTTGCCCATGAAGCGGGCATCAAGACGCCGGAGGTGGGCATTTTCCCCGCCCAGCAGTCTAATGCGTTCGCCACCGGGTGGAACAAAGATGATGCCCTGGTCGCGGTGTCCGCGGGTCTTTTAAACCGCATGCGCCCCGAGGAAGTGCGCGCCGTACTGGCCCACGAGATCGGTCACGTAGCTAACGGTGACATGGTCACCCTTGCCTTGATTCAAGGGGTGGTTAACACCTTCGTGATGTTCTTTGCCCGCGTCGTCGCCCACTTGGTCGATAGCTTCTTGAAGAGCCGCAGCGGTGGCGAAGGCGGGCTGGGCTTTATTGGCTACTTCGCCGTCGTGATCGTCGCCGAGATTGTCTTTGGCATCCTGGCCTCGGCCATCGTGGCGTGGTTCTCGCGCTTTCGCGAATACCGCGCCGACGAGGCCGGCGCGCGCTTAGCCGGCACCGGGGCTATGGTCAACGCCCTGGCTCGGCTAAAAAGCGAAACCGAACTGCCCGACCAAATGCCCGATACCCTGCGCGCCATGGCAATCACCAAAGGCCAGACACGCTCGCTGATAGAGCAACTGTTTGCCAGCCACCCGCCGCTGGATGACCGCATTCGCGCGCTAAAAGAAGCCGCTTATCGGCAGTAAGTTTTTCAGCAGCTCCATAAGTTTAAGGCCCGCATCTGCGGGCCTTATTCTGTATTGGGTTTGACATCAGAAGCATTAGCTACGCTTATAGACATGCTTTCGGTGCCCAACCTTAACGACAGTCACGACAAGAAGCTCATCTGCCACTTCATATATAATTCTATAAACACCCTGCCGAATACGGTAGCGCTCTTGTCCTGAAAGCTTTTCACTACCGATAGGACGGGGTTCTTCTTGCAGCTCCTCTATGCGCTTAAGAATGCGGGTAACGTCTTTGTTTGGAATTGGCCGAAAATCTTTGGAGACAGATTTCCTGAAGACAAGCTTATAATTTGCCATGGGCCTTCAAATCGTCCAGCAACGCCTCATAGCTCATTGTTGGTTCGGAAACTCGTTCATCGAATGCCGCCAAATCTTCTTGATCCTCAGCTAGTGCCTCACGAACAGCATCGTTGACGATATCTGATAACGAACGATGCGTATGCGCGGCCTTCAACCGCAACGCAGCATGTAACTCAGAATCAAAATAAACCGTAGAACGCTTCGATGTCTTACTCATGATGTTTTCCAAATTTCGTGACGTCTTAGCACTATAGCGTCAGAACATCAAAGCGTCAAAGCTGCTATAGCAACAGTTTATTCCTACACATAAATACACACTGCTGGTTGCAAACACCTAGCAGTCCTTTTACTTCTTGAAAAAATACGTTATGGCACTACAAACACTCGCACCAATCGCCATTTAATTACTACTCACACCAAACCCTGCCCCACGCAGCATACCCTCTAGCGCTACTGCTTCCTCTGAAAGCTGCACGTTGAGCGTGGCGAATTCACGGCGCAATGGGTAATCGGCACGGCAGCGGTCAAAGCCCTTCGTCATGCCTAAACCAAGCACCTGGCGCTGAAGCATATCGTGGTCACGGCGTACATCGTAAACCGCCCGTGTACATAGCCTAAGCGCATCATCCACCGGCAACGCTTGTTCAAGCGTCAAGCTGGCCAGCGCAGGCGGCGGACAAAGCTCGCTAAACGTGAGGCGACTCGGCTGGCCTAGATGGCGAGCCAGCGCCTGGTGAATCATCCAACTGCCGCGCAGTTTACCGTCCAGGCTATAGCCGGCAATGTGCGGCGTCGCCAGCGCCGCTAAATCGCGCAAGCTGGGGTCAATGGCCGGCTCCTGCTCCCACACATCCAGCACCGCGGTTATATCCCCTTTACCCGCCAAGCGGCTGCGCAGCGCCAGGCTATCCACACAGTCGCCGCGCCCTGCGTTCAGCAATATACTCCCCGGCGCCAATTCGTTGATGCGCTGTGCATCGAGCAAATGGTGGGTGGCGTAAGGGCCTGACGCCACCAGCGGCGTATGCAGGCACAGCACATCGCAACGGTCGATGAGTTCATCGAGTTCGGCAAACCCCTGCGTGCCTTCGCGCTCAGCCCGCGGCGGGTCGCAGACAAGCGTCGGCACGCCCAGCGCCGTTAACCGCGCCAGCAGCCGGTTACCCACGTTGCCCACCCCCACGATGCCCACGCTGCGCTCACCGAGTGACCAGCCCTTCCGCTCAGCAAGCGTCAGCAGGCTACTTAACACATAATCCACCACCGCTTCAGCGTTACAGCCCGGTGCACTGGCAAAGCCGATACCACGCTCTTCCAGAAAGGCCTGATCCACGTGGTCGGTGCCGATCGTACAGGTGCCCACAAACCCCACGCGGCTATCGGCGAGGAGTGCCTCGTTAACCTGGGTTACCGAGCGCACAATCAACGCATCGGCATCCGCCACCTCGGCTGCGCTAATCTCGCGCCCGGGCACGCGGATAGGTGTGCCAAAAGGCGCAAAGCAAGCGTCGGCGGCAGGAATATTCGCATCGATAACAAGTTTCATAGGCGTTTGCTTATCCGAGCTTTACAATACGCCCGCAATCGCTTGGGGTGCAGGCGTATTTTAGCGGCATTTAAGGAGACTAAATTGATCGTACGCTGGGAAACCGACCATGACTACGTGCTGATCCATATTCACCAGGATATGCTGGGTGATTGGATTTTTAGCCGCGCCTGGGGGCAAATCGGCACCCAGTATGGCGGTCTGAAGCACCAGTTGGCCGACACCTTGGCCCAAGCCCATATGTGGCTGGAAGATGAGGCCACCATCCAAACATCACGAGGGTTTCGTAAAGTCTTAGACGTCGCCGATCACACCCCGGAAGGCCAAGAAGCCATGCGCCAGCTGTCACTGCTCGACGCACTCTAGCACTCTTCAACCCAGAAAACGCCGCCCGTTACGCTGATGCGCGCCACCCCGCGCCGAGGTTTCCACCGGCGCGCTGAGAGCGCTCAACGCTGCTTCATCAAGCCAACCCCGTTGCCGCAGCCAGGTAGTTAAGCGTTCAAGCTCATTGCCCCGATCCAGCTCTTGGCCCTTGTCGTCCGCTAACACGGGGATGCGTTCGCCGTAGCGCGCCATCAGCGCCTCGTCGTCGCTCACCTCAACGCGCTGCCACTCAATGACTGGGTGGGTTAACGCGGCCACCCGCGCCTCAAGCTCGTCGCAAAGGTGGCAGCCCTGGGTGGTGTAAATCGTTAACCAAATCATCTCACCGGCCCCTGGTACTTCACTTTATTCGCGGTGGCGTAGCAAGTACACATGGTGCGCGTTGCTGCGACGTTGAAAGTCCGGGTCAAAGCTGCGCGAGGTAATGTCCTCGACAACAAATTGCTCGCTAAGCGATTCATCCAGCTTGAAACGGCGCTGATTGTTGGAGAAGACCAAAGTGCCGCCAGGGGCCAATCGGGCCATGGCCAACGCCACTAAACGCGCGTGATCGCGCTGCACATCCAGCGTATCGCGCATCTTCTTGGAGTTGGAAAACGTCGGCGGATCCATAAAGATCAGGTCGAACTCGGCGTTGGCGGTTTCCAACCAGCGAAAGCAGTCGTCGCGCACCACTCGATGCAGCCGCGGATCCAACTTGTTGAGAGTGAAATTATCCCGTGCCCACTCCAGGTAGGTATTGGACATATCCACGCTAACGCTATCGCTAGCGCCGCCCAACGCCGCCTGCACGGTGGCCGTTGCGGTATAGCAAAATAGGTTCAAAAAGCGCTTGCCGCTGGCCATCTCACCCAGCATGCGACGCACGGGGCGATGGTCAAGAAACAACCCGGTGTCCAAGTAGTCGCGCAGATTCACCCATAGCCTGGCACTACCTTCGCGCACTTCAAAGCGCTCGCCGCTAGCCTCGCGCTTTTGGTACTGCGCACTACCGGTTTGCCGCTCGCGGCGTTTAACGTGAATTTTACTGGGGTGAACATTGAGTACGCCGGGCATCACCTCTAGCGCATCGAACAAGCGCTTCTGCGCATGAGTGGGATCCACCGAGCGCGGCGCTGCGTATTCCTGCACGTGCACCCGGTCGCCGTAACAATCGACCGCCAGGGCGTATTCGGGCATATCGGCATCGTAAAGCCGGTAACAGGTTTCACCGCTTTGCTTCAGCCATTTTTTCAGGCGTTTTTGATTTTTGGCTAGCCGGTTGGCAAACATCTGCGCGTTCTCAGCCACCTTAGGCGGCACGTTCACAGTGGTCGTGGGCTCGTCGCCCTTTTGGCCGTTACCCACAAGCCCTTCAGCCTCAGACCTGTCTGCCACATCACCGCCAGTCGCGCGGTCAATGTCCATCAGCAGCAGCTTGGCGTCCAAGGCGCCGTTTTTCAGCGCGTACTGCTTATGCGCCCGTAAGCCAAGGCGGTGACCAAGGTCAGGGTTGCCGGTAAACACGGCCAGCGTCCAACCGGGAAACAGCGCTTTAGCTTTATCGCCAAGCTGGGCGTAAAGCTGCACCAACTCAGGCAACTCGCCTAACCGCTCGCCGTAGGGCGGGTTGGTGATCAACAAGCCCTGCTCAGCGGTTAACTCGTCTGGCCGCGTCAGTTGAGCGAGGCTTTGGCCGTGCAGATTCAGCAACGCAGGAATACCGGCACGCATCGCATTCGCCTTGGCGGCGGACAGCGCTGCCGGGCTTTCATCAAAGCCTACCAGCTGCGTTTTGCAGCGCTTTCGGCCAATCGATGCGCGAGCGTCCGCCTCGCGTTTAAGCTCATGCCACAGCGCCTCATCGTGGCCTGCCCAACCGTGAAAACCAAAGCGTTCGCGGTGTAAATTAGGTGCTTGGTCAGCCGCCATCAAGGCAGCTTCAATCAGCAGCGTTCCCGCGCCACATAGCGGGTCAATAAGCGGTTCGCCGGCCTTCGCTCGCTCAGGCCAGCCGGCCCGAACCAATAACGCAGCGGCCAGGTTTTCTTTCAGCGGCGCGTGACCCACATCGCGGCGGTAGCCACGGCGGTGCAGGCTTTCCCCCGAAAGGTCGATGCCAATGGTCGCATTCGCCCTGTGTAAGTGGGCATACAAGCGCAGGTGCGGTGTTTTGGTATCGATCGTGGGGCGTGCCTGCCCGGCTAACTGCAGCGCATCGACTACGCCGTCCTTGACCGTTTGCGCGCCAAAGCGCGTATGTCGGATATGCTCACTGCGGCCATGAAAATCCACCGCCATGGTTCGACCTGGCGCTAAATGTCGAGTCCAATCCAGCCGCGCGACAATATTGTGCAGCTGCTCGGCGGTCTCGATCATGGGCTCGCGTGTCACGATCAAAATGACGCGGTTGGCAAGCCGCGACCAAAGGCAGACACGGTAGGCAGTGGTTTGATCAGCGGTAAAATACACACCTGCCACGGTCGTTTTGCCCGGGGTGGCACCCAGCGCTGCGAGTTCGTCGGCAAGCAGGCTTTCGATGCCCTTAGGGCAGGTCGCCAGCAGGTTGAGGGGGGCGGTTTGGCTCGACTCGGTCATCATAATGGCTGCGCGTAACCGCGCGAAATTCCTATATATTGCAAATGAGTTTACGTCTTATGACAATTTGATGGTCGACAAGTGACCCCATCATGGTCTAACAATAAGATAGTAGCTACTGAAAACGCATGCGTTACCTGTCAGGGTCCAAGCGACCATGGCGTATACCAGAGAGCCGTTCAGCAGGTTCAGCACGTGAGTGCTAGACCGCTACGCTGGGACGGAAACTAACTCCTTGAGTTAACTCTCAAACAGCGCTTGAAATAGCGGCGGCGAGACTCCTGGGCAACGCGCCCTGTTTCGCGCCTCTGTTTATTTCATCTCAAAGGCTTTCATAAAAGAGGTTAGCCAATGAAACGACAAAAACGTGATCGCTTCCAGCGTGCTTATGTACACGGCTACAAAGCGGGTGTTTCGGGTCGCTCCCGAGATGATTGTCCCAGTCACGAGGTTAATTTACGCGAATACTGGATGAGCGGTTGGCGTGAAGGTCGCGGCGACCAGTGGGATGGAATGACCGGCGTCTCCGGCATTCACAAAAACCCTGTGGTCATGACCTAACCCTTTACCTTTACATGATGTTTGCAGTGAGCCCGCTGAATTGAGCGGGCTTTTTATTGCGCGTAAACCGCTTTAGCCAACACTGGTTACCCCGATTTCAAGGCATCAGCACACTCGCGGACGAGCGTCGGCCCACGATAAATTAGCCCCGAGTAAAGCTGCACTAAATCCGCGCCGGCGGCGAGCTTTGCTTTGGCAGCGTCGCCGCTGTCGATACCCCCAACACCGATGATCGGCAAATGCGGCAAGTGTTCGCGCAGTAGCCGGATCACCCGGTTCGACGCTTCGAACACCGGCTTACCCGAAAGCCCACCCGCTTCTTCCGCTTGTGGGTCACCCTGCACGCCCTCTCGAGCGACCGTGGTATTGGTGGCAATCACGCCGTCAAACCCATTGCGCTCGATGCTGCCCGCCACTAGCGCTACTTCTTCATCCGTCATATCCGGGGCAATTTTCACCAATAGTGGCACACTGCGCCCCGCTTGTTCGTCCAACATCTGGCTACGCGTGCGAATGGGGCCTAATAAGGCATCCAATTGGTCACCGAACTGCAGCGTGCGCAGCCCTGGGGTGTTGGGCGAGGAAATATTGACCGTCACGTAATCGGCCACCCCATGGACGGCCTCCAAACAGGCCAAGTAATCATCCAGCGCGTTGTCTACCGAGGTGGTCAGGTTTTTGCCAATATTAATGCCCACCACCCCCCCATACTGACGCTGTTTAACCTGCGCCACCAAGTGCTCAACGCCGCGATTGTTAAACCCAAACCGGTTAATGATGGCCGAGTGCGCCGCCAGTCGAAACATTCGGGGCTTGGAGTTACCCGGCTGAGCCTTGGGGGTCACCGTACCAACTTCAATAAACCCAAAGCCAAGCTCGCCCAGTGCGTCCAGGTGGTCAGCGTTTTTATCCAGCCCCGCCGCTAAGCCCACGCGATTGGCAAAGCGCAATCCCATCAACTCAACTGGATCGTCGACCGGCTTGCCCACCAAACGCTTAACGCTCTTCACTCGGTGCAACGAGTCCAAAGCACCCAGCGCGATACCGTGGGCGGTTTCAGGGTCGAGGCGAAATAAAAGCGAGCGGGCAAAGGCGTACATGGCGGGTCTCTTAAAACAGGCGGCTAAAACGAGCGCAAGTATAACGTAAAAAAGCACGCCCTGGTGGATCCAGGACGTGCTTAGGGGCAGCGGTTACGCGTGGGGTTAGCCCTCGCTATCGCTTTCCGCCAGGTCAACCAGCTCACGGATGGCCACGGCGAATAGCGCAAAGCCGCCGTCGCTGCCGCCGCGCACCTCGTCGATCAAGCGGCACCAGCGGCGATGCAGATCGGCATGCAGCTCTAACCATTGAGCAACCCGCTCTTGGGTGTCGCGGCTACCCGCTTCCAGCTTGAGTACGCTGGTGGTCAGCGCCAGCTGCTGGCGGTCGATGTCATCGCGGAAGGTTTCCCGCGCCTGGGCCTGCCAAGCGTCGCGCACCTCAAGCTGGGTGACCCGCTGGATCATCCACGGTAGCTCCAAGCGGCTGCCAATTTCATAGAACACCTCGGCGACACGCTGGGGCTTCTCATTGGTGGCTCGCGCTGCCTGGATAATACCCAGGCCAGCATACAAGCTCGGCGCCGCCGCGACCGTCGAGGCCAGGGCCTCGGGGACGCCCGCCTCTTGCAGTTCATCATAGCGTTGACGCCATGCGGCCAGTTCCTCGCCGCTCAGCAGCTCACCAATGCCTTCCTGTAGCTGCGCCAAACGGGGGCGGAAGTACTCAATGGTATCCTGGGTAGACAGTCCCATGTGTTGACGCAGGAACCACCGCGTCGACCGGCGGATCATGCGCATCACATCGAGCATCATCGCGTACTGCACATGGTTGGGCACTTGATTATCCAGCGATTCAAGCTGGGCCCAAAGGGCCTGCAGATTAAAGCTGTCCCGGGCGACGACGTAAGCCCGAGCAATATCTGCCCGACCAGCGCCCGTGGAATCCATGAGCCGCCGCACGAACACAATGCCCATGTGGTCGACCAGATCGTTGGCGACCTGAGTCGCGACGATTTCACGCTTCAAGCGGTGATCGTACATTTCCTGCTGGTAGCGTTCGGTTAAAACCGCCGGGAAGAGGCGCTCAAGGTGGCGATGAATATACGGGTCGTCGGGCACCTCGGACGTTATCAGATCGCCCTTCAAGGTACTCTTGGCGTAAGAAATCAACACCGAAAGCTCCGGCAGACGCATACCCTGCTGATGACTTACACGCTCTTTTAACACATCGTCGGTAGGCAGGAATTCGAGCTCACGGTCAATTTGGCCCGCCGATTCCAACTCGCTGATAAAGCGACGATAGGGCCCCATGCCCTGCTCGGAGAGAATGGCCGAGAGATCCAACGCTTGGGTTTGGCGATAGTTATCCAGAATCACCAGATCAGCGACCTCTTCAGTCATCTCGGCCAGCAGCTGGTTACGCTGCTTGTCGGTCATGTCACCGCGCTTGACCACTTCATCGATCAAAATCTTGATATTGACCTCGTGGTCGGAGCAGTTAACCCCACCGGCGTTGTCGATAAAGTCGGTGTAAACCCTTACCCCCTTGGCGGCGGCTTCCATCCGGCCGCGCTGGGTCAGGCCCAGATTACCGCCCTCGCCAACCACACGGCAGTTCAGGTCGTTACCGTTAATACGCAACGCATCGTTGGCTTTATCGCCCACGTCCGCATCGGTTTCTTCTGAACCTTTCACGTAAGTGCCGATGCCGCCATTCCAGATCAAATCAACCTTCGAGACCAGCGTGGCGCGAATCAACTCGTTCGGCGACAGGCGCGTCTCTTTAATACCAAAGGCCGTTTGCATTTCTGGCGTAATGGGAATTGATTTAGCACTGCGGCTAAAGATGCCGCCGCCCTGGGAGATCAGCGTTTGATCGTAATCTTCCCAGCTCGAACGCGGCAGACCGAACAAGCGCTGACGTTCAGCAAACGTCGATTCGGCATCGGGCGTTGGGTCGACGAAAATATGCAGGTGGTTGAACGCGCCCTTCAGTAGGATCTTATCCGATAACAGCATCCCGTTACCGAACACGTCGCCCGCCATATCGCCGATGCCAATCACACTAAACTCATCGCGCTGGGTGTCGAGATCCAGATTTTTAAAGTGGCGTTTAACCGATTCCCACGCCCCGCGCGCGGTAATACCCATCTTCTTGTGGTCGTAACCGTTCTCGCCACCGGACGCGAAGGCATCGCCTAACCAATGGCCGTACTCCAACGAAATCTCATTGGCGATATCAGAGAAGGTAGCGGTGCCCTTATCCGCAGCAACCACTAAATAGGCATCGTCTGGGTCGTGACGCACCACGCTTTGCGGCGGCACCACATCGCCGCCGACGAGGTTGTCGGTCACATCCAACAGCGCACGGATAAACAGCTGATAGCAGGCGATCCCCTCTTTTTGCTGGGTTTCACGGTCGGCGTTTTCCGGCATGCGCTTACAGACAAACCCGCCTTTTGCCCCCACCGGCACAATCACGGCGTTTTTAACCTGCTGGGCTTTTACCAGGCCAAGCACTTCCGTGCGGAAATCCTCATGGCGGTCGGACCAACGCAAGCCGCCACGGGCGACCTTCCCACCACGCAGGTGAACCCCTTCCACTCGCGGCGAGCAAACAAAAATCTCAAACGCCGGGCGTGGCTTGGGCATGCCGGTCACTTTGGAGGGTTCAAGCTTGAAGGCGATATAGTCTTTAGCGCGACCGTTATCGGCTTGCTGGAAATAGTTGGTGCGCAGCGTCGCCAAGATCAGTTCCATAAAGCGGCGCAACAGCTGGTCATCGTTAAGGCTGGCAACGGCTTCCAGGTGTTCGTTAATGCGCGCTACGCAGTCGCTGGTATCATGACCCTCTAAACTGGGGTCAAACCGCTGTTGGAACAGCTCCACCAACACCTGAGTAATGGCCGGGTAGCTAGCCAGGGTCGAGGCAATATAATCCTGGGACATGCCAAAGCGAATTTGCTTCAGGTAGCGGGCATAGCCCCGCAGCATGGCCACTTCCCGCCAATCCAGGCCCGCGCCAATGATCAGGCGATTAAAGGCATCGTTATCGGCTTCGCCGGCCCAAATGCGCTTAAACGCTTCGCTGAACGTTTCGCGCATATCCGACAGGCTCACCTCGGCACCCGTGTGCTCCAGTTCAAAGTCGTGGATCCAATAGCGCTGCTGGGGGCCGTTGATATCGTAGGGACGCTCGCCAATAACCCGCAGGCCGAGATTTTCCATCATCGGCAGCACGTCGGAAAGCGGAATTTGCGTCGCGCGGTGGAACAGCTTCAAATTAACCCCACCGCCCTGCTCTTCCAGCGGCCGATAGAGCGATAGCGATAGATCATCACCGCTATCCAGCGTCAGCAGGTGCTGGATATCGAATACCGCGGTGCGCGCCGAAAAGTCTTCGCGATAGCTCGCGGAAAACGCCTCATGGAATTGCTCCATCAAGTGATTAGCGCGCTCTTCGCCGAACCCTTCAATCATCGCGGCCTGTAAATCATCGCGCCAGCTGCGCGCCAAGCGGGCGACCTTGCTTTCCAGCCGCTTAAGATCGTACTGGCTGGGTGCATCGCCATTGAAGCGCAGGATCAACTGAATACGTGCCAGCACCGACTCGGATAGGTAAGTATTGAAGTCGCCAAAGTGGGCATCAAGCTCTTCGCAAAGCAGGTGCTGAATGCTCTGACGCAAATCGGTGGAAAATACGTCGCGCGGTACAAAAACCAGGCACGAATAAAACTTGCCGCTGACGTCGGCGCGTATGAACAACCGCACTTGGCGGCGTTCACGAATATTGAGAATGCCCAGCGCCGTGCTGGCCAGCGCCTCGGTATTCATCTGAAAGAGGTCGTCGCGCGGATAGACTTCGAGCACTTGCAGCAGTTGCTTGCCGTTATGCCCCTGGGGGTTGAACCCGGCAATGTCCATCACCGCTTTTAGCTTACGACGCAGCAGCGGAATATTGCGTGGCGACTCGTTGTACACCGTGGCCGTAAACAGCCCAAAGAAACGCCGCTCACCGATCACGTTGCCGTGATCATCGTAGCGATCAACGGTAATGTAATCGGGATAGGTGGGCCGATGCACTCGAGAGTGATGGGCACTTTTGGCAAACGATAAAAGCTGCGGCACCAGCACATAATCGTTGTGCTCGCCGAGGCCTTCTTCGGTGCGAATTCGCTCGCAGTAACGCGGCTGATCCAACCGGAATACGCCCAGCACGCTATTGGGGTCACGGGTTAACTGGCCGCCTTCAAGCAGGTACTCGTCGTACCCCAGAAAGGTAAAGTTATCTTTAAGCAGCCACTCTAAAAAAGCGATGGCCTCTTCGTGGTCGTCAGGATCGATTTGCGGCGGGCAATTTCTCTCCAACTCCTGAATAGAGCCACGAATTTGCTGACACATCCCATCATAATCATCCACAGCCGTCCGCACATCGCGCAGCACGTCGTGCAGGTTGTGCTCGATTTTATCCAGCAGCTCGGGGTCGGTGTGGCGGTCGACTTCAATCACAATCAGCGATTCGCGATCCCCTGGCGCCTTTGCATCACTCGGTGAGCTTAACGTTTGCAGTTGATGCTGGTTATCTCGGCTCACCGCCAACACCGCATTTTGAATCGCATGCACGGTCAGACCGCGACGATTCAACTCAATGCGCACCGAGTCGACCAAAAACGGCATGTCTTCGTTCAGCACCGCCACAAACGTATGGGTCGACTGCCAGCCGTGCTCCTCAAAGTCGGGATTGAACACCCGGATTTTGGGGCATTGCGGATCGTGGTGCTGTAAGAACTGCCAAATCGATAGCGTTGCCCCGTACAGATCATCCAGGCGGCGGTCGACTAAGTCTTCCACGGGCACCGTCGCATAGAAATGCCGCGCAAAGGCATCAATCGCCGTAGCGCGGGTCGGCTCCAAGCGATCGTTCAATCGCTCTTTTAGTTGCTTCAATAAATCTTGCCGACTTTCTTCAATCGCAACGTAATGCATCCATCACCTCAGCTGCCGGGGCCATTACCTGGCCAAAAAACGAAGGACAATAGGCGTTTAGGCCAATATACCGGTTAGCTTACGCTACCCGCACGCCTGACCCTAGCCATCTATCTTCTTACTCATAGCACATGCCACTTGCGCATCACCCCTGCTTGTCGCGCCGCGTAAGCAGAACACCGCACTCACAATGGTGGGTAAACGGAAACTGGTCAAACAGCGCAAACCGGACGATCTCATGGCTACGCGTCAGTTGGGTTAAGTTCTCCATTAATGTAACGGGGTTGCATGAAATATAGACGATTTGAGCGTATTCGCTGATCTGCCGGCAACTTTGTTCATCAAGCCCGGCCCGCGGGGGATCCACCAATACCGTCGAGAAGTCGTAGGATTCAAGCGCCATCTCGGCCACCCGGCGGCCGGTTTTCTCGCCTTTCAGCGCCTGGGCGAAGTCTTCTGCCGACATTCTGGCTATCTGGGCGTTGGTCACGCCGTTCGCTGCCAGGTTGACGTTGGCACTGGCCACCGAGGTACGCGAAATTTCCGTAGCCAATACGCGACGGAAATTGTTGGCCAAGGCGATGGTGAAGTTTCCATTGCCGCAGTAGAGCTCAACCAAATCGTCTTGGTGATGGCCCGCCGTGACATCGCTTGCCCAGCTCAGCATGTCCTGACAGATATGCGCGTTAGGCTGGGTAAAGCTATTTTCAACCTGCTGGTAGTGCAGGGTGCGGCCGTCGACCTGCAAACGCTCCCAAACGTGGTCGCGGGTCAACACCAGACGCTGTTTGCGCGAGCGGCCAATAATCATAATGCCAAGTTCAACCTCAAGCGCGCGGGCCTCGGCTTCCCAGGCGTCACCTATCGGGCGATGATAGATCAGCGTGACCAATGCTTCTCCCGACAGCGTGGTTAAAAATTCAACCTGAAACAGCCGGTGGCGGAGTTCTTCACTGGCCAAAAAAGCCGCCCGCAAACGCGGCATCAAGCGATTGATCGATTCGCTCGCCACCGGAAACTGGTCAAGCCGAATAACGCGCTTGGTTTTAGGGGAACCTGGCGTCACCTCAAACATGGCGTAAAAAAGGTCATCGCCTTCATGCCAGATACGGAACTCACAGCGCTGGCGGTAATGACTGGGCGGCGAGGCGAACACCTCCAGCGCCGGGGGTTCAAAGGGGGCCAATAGGCGTTCGACATAGGCGCGCTTATCGGCTAGTTGCTCAGCGTAGCGTTCGGGTTCAACAACGGGGATAGCCAAAGCGGCTCCTATCTTAAGTGGGTAATCGGTAGACGATCGATAAAGACGGTTATCACGCCAGGGATAAGCGCTGCGCTGGCTGAAAACCGTAGCGTGCCAGGCCATCGGTCAAGTGATTGGCGGGGCCGGTAGTGTAACAGCGCCCGTCAGGTGCGTTAGGCGTCAGAGGCCCGGCCACCTGGCCCACGCGTCGGGCGATGGCGTCACCGGAATCCACCCAGTGAAGCGGCTCGGGGGCAAGCTCGGCTAACCAAGGTTTTAACAGAGGAAAATGGGTACACCCCAAGACAACGGTATCCAACGCGGGCGTCTTTCCAGCGGGTTTCGACGCTTGCCAGAGCCCAGCTAACGCAGAATTGATACGCGCCGAGCTAGGTGCATGACCCGCAAGCCATGCTTCAGCTTCGGTCACCAAGGCGTCTGCCGCGACCTTGGTCACCATACAGTCGCTGGCAAAACTGGCGATCAGTTCCTGGGTATAGGGACGGCCAACGGTGGCTTTAGTTGCCAGCAGCCCGATGTGACGCGTCTGACTGAGCGCCGCCGCCGGTTTAATGGCCGGCACGGTGCCCACCACGGGAATCGTCAAATGCCAGCGCAGCTTTTCAAGCGCCAGGGTGCTGGCGGTATTACAGGCCACTACCAGCACACAGGGCTGGCAGGCCGCCACAGCGGCCAAGCAAACGGTCACAATACGCTCGGCCAGGGTGGCGTCATCGCGCAGGCCATACGGCAGCCAGGCATTGTCACAGGCATAACAAAAACCGGCATGGGGATAGTGCTGACGTAGTGCTGACGCCACCGACAGCCCTCCCACGCCGGAATCAAATATCAAAACGGGCCCTTGCCTCATCCTGTTACGCTACCGCTGTTGCGTTTTGCCACCATCGCCTCGTTGTCCGCTACATTAAAGCGGCTAGTTTAACATGCGCACGGTAACTGATAAGCCATCAGGCCAGCCATTAATTAACCTTAAATAGGCGGTACGTCAGCCCCACGTAGCTCAGCATAAAGCTCGGGGTAGGACGTTTGCAGTCGCTCAAGGGATTGCTCAGCGCCAACCGGTAGCGACTGCCGCAGGGCCTCCATGTCGTCTTGGCTAAAGTGCTTGTCCATCAATGGGAACAGTGTCTCTCGCTCTTGGCGAAGGTAGGCACGGTGTGCCTCCAGGTAGTCTTTTAAATCGCTGGCAAACTTATCCATGGGCAACACGTTATCCATCAAAATCGTATCGATATCATCAGATAGCCGCTGCAAACGAGGGCGCAGTTGGAGATACTCAGCGGCCATTTTTTCGGTCAGCTCCTTATGTTCAGGCGCAATCTGACACAGTCGCTCAACGCAGATCCGTTCCAACGGGCCGGCAAAGCTATCCATATAGGACAAAATGTAATCCACCACCTCGCGCATTAGTTGGAAGTTGGGACGCTCGCCTTGAACCAAGGCTTTTTGCTTGAGCTGCAGGACGTGCAGCATCCTGGCCATGTTGGCATGATCTAACCGTAATTGGTTTAACATTGAGCCGTCTCCTTTATCGTCTAACGCCAAAGGTAGTCTGAGCGGACACGCTTTACCATACACCTTATGATGACAGACCCAACCGATGGGCCAGTGTTCAACGGAGCTTCCATGGATCTTTTCAGCCGCAATACACCTGCCGACGACGCCCCCCTCGCCTACCGCATGCGTCCGCGTCAGCTTGAGGATTACGTCGGCCAACAGGCGCTTGTTGGTGCAGATAAACCACTGCGCCGTATGGCGGAGTCTGGCATCGTGCGCTCTATGATTTTATGGGGGCCTCCTGGGGTAGGTAAAACCACGCTGGCAGAATTACTGGCGCGTGCCTCCAACGCCCATTTAGAACAACTCAGCGCGGTAATGGCGGGTGTCAAAGAGATTCGCCTAGTCGTCGAACGCGCCCAGCAGCTTAGTTCAGCGACTATTCTCTTTTTAGATGAGATTCACCGGTTAAACAAGAGCCAGCAAGATGCCCTGCTGCCCCACGTGGAGTCAGGCCTTCTGACCCTGATTGGCGCGACCACCGAAAACCCCTCGTTTGAAGTCAACTCGGCGCTGCTCTCACGGGCGCGAGTTTACGTGCTGAAATCGCTGACACAAGACGAATTGATCAGCGTGATGCAACAGGCGCTGGACGACCCCGAACGCGGGTTAGGCAAACGCAACATCGATGTGGAGGCGTCGGTATTAACAGCGTTGGCCAAGGCCAGCGCCGGGGACGCCCGTCGCGCACTGGGGCTACTGGAAACCGCCTGCGACTTCACCACGCAACGGGCAGGCCGGGAAATACTGCCCGAAAGCGTACTAACCGATGTGATAGGCCATCAGGCTAGCGCGTTCGATAAACAGGGCGATGCCTACTACGACCTGCTCTCGGCGATTCACAAATCGGTGCGCTCATCGCGGCCCGATGCAGCGCTGCTCTACATGGCGCGTTTCATCCAGGGCGGCGGCGACCCGCTGGACGTGGTGCGTCGGCTAAGCGCGATTGCCTCGGAAGACGTGGGTAACGCTGACCCGCGGGCGCTACCGCTGGTCATGGCGGCTTGGGATGCGTATCGGCGGTTAGGCGACTATGAGGGCCAGCGAGCGATCGCTCATGCGGCGATCCACTTGGCAGTGGCCCCCAAAAGTAATCGCATTGATCAAGCATGGACCAAAGCGCAGCAGTTCGTCCGTCAGCAGCCACAGATCGAGGTGCCGACCTACTTGCGCAATGCGCCGACCAAGCTGATGGAGCAACTTGGCCACGGGGAAGGTTATCGCTACGCGCACAATGAACCCGATGGCTACCCAGCGGGCAGCGCCCACGACTGCTGGCCGGAAGAGCTGCCCAAGCAAGCCTTTTATCAGCCCAGCGCGCATGGCCAGGAAAAGCGCTTTGCTGAGATCATGGCGTGGCGAGACGCTCAAGACAAAGAAGCCGACCAGACACCGGATGCCTGATCGGCCAATTTACAACGTCAGCTAGCGTGTCGCGGGCAGTTAACGGGGTTCTTCGCGGATCACATCGACCCCGTCGGGGATATCAAATTCAAACCGCTCGTCGGGGATCTGTTCGTTGCGAACGGGATCGCTAAAGACAATCGCCGTACGCTGGCCGGTGCTGTCGGTCATCCACAGCTCGGTGAGCATGTCACCGTCGAAGGTCATGCTCAACTGCTCAAACAGCGTATCCGGCGAGTTGGGTACCAACGTGAAGACGTCATCGCTGCCGTCCTGTTCGTAATCCACTTCGTAGCTTTCCGTCAGTTCGCTAACGCGCCCCGACAGCAGCAGCGCAGGTGTATGGGTCACCCGGTCATCCAACGCTTGAACGGTAACTTGTTCGAGATCCGGATCGTAGAGATAAACGCTATCGCCGTTTGATACCACGGTTTGCGAATAAGGTGCTTCGACTTCCCAGCGCAGCATGCCAGGGCGTGCCAGCCACATTTCGCCCCGCGCTTCCTGTAAATGATCGCCACTGCCGTCGAGTATGCGCTGCTCAAATGTCGCCTGATAGCTCTCTAATGGGTCGAGCCTGTCGGTTAACCGCTCGGCTGCTTCATTGGCCAGAGCCAGCGGTGCCGCCAGCGTTAACCCCAATGCGCTTGCCGCCAGCGCTAATGATGAAGGACGTCGAGTTTGCGTATCGCTCATGCGATCTCCCTAGGCAACCTTGCCAGATAAAAATAGCGAGTAAACAAATTGTAAAATGGGTCGGCAGAACCGTCCGTGTACCCATTAAGACGCGCGTATCGCCGCCGGGTTTCACCGGCCGCGCTATTTTCACGCTTATTGCACGTTTGCTTACTGCCCGACCGGCGGTGGCGCCAGCACTTCCCGGGCGCCGTTGGTACCCATCGATGACACCACCCCGGCAACCTCCATTGCGTCCACTAGCCTAGCGGCGCGGTTATAACCAATCTTAAAGCGCCGCTGCACGGCGGAAATCGACGCTTTGCGCGTTTGCGTGACGAACTGCACGGCTTCATCGTAAAGCGCATCCTGTTCGGCGTCGTCGCCGTCGGCGCCCTCGGCCTCAAGCCCGGCTAAGGCGTCTGCCGAGACACCGCCCGATAGGATCTCTTCGATATACTCCGGCTCCCCACGACGCTTCCAATCTTCCACTACGCGGTGCACTTCATCGTCATCCACAAAGGCCCCGTGGATGCGATTCGGCGGCCCCGACCCGGCGGGCAGGTAGAGCATGTCGCCATGCCCCAACAGGCTTTCGGCCCCGCCCTGATCCAATATCGTGCGTGAGTCGATACGCGACGACACCTGAAAAGCCATCCGCGACGGAATATTCGCCTTGATCAAACCAGTGACAACATCCACCGACGGGCGCTGAGTGGCGAGTATCAAGTGAATCCCTGCCGCACGGGCCTTCTGTGCCAGGCGGGCAATCAGCTCTTCGACCTTTTTACCCACGATCATGAACATGTCGGCAAATTCGTCGATCACCACCACGATGTAGGGCAGCTTCTCAAGCACCGGGGGTGTTTGATGCATCTCCCAGGGCTGCGGCTCCCAGAGCGGATCGGCAACCTGGGCACCTGCCCGGTCGGCTTCATCCAAACGCGCGTTAAAGCCGGCGATATTACGCACGCCCATGGCGGCCATCAGCTTATAACGGCGTTCCATTTCAGCCACACACCAGCGCAGGCTATTGGCCGCCTCTTTCATATCGGTGACCACGGGCGCCAGCAAGTGTGGAATACCGTCGTAAACCGACAGCTCGAGCATTTTGGGGTCGACCATGATGAGCTTCAATTCATCCGGCGTGGCCTTGAGCAGCATCGAAATCAGCATCGCGTTAACGCCCACCGATTTACCCGACCCGGTGGTACCGGCGACCAGCAAGTGCGGCATCTTGCCGAGATTGGCGACCACCGGGCCGCCACCGATATCCTGACCCAGCGCCATGGTCAGCGGCGAGGCTTCCTGCTGGTAGCGCTCGGAATCGATCACTTCACGCAGCCGAATCATCGCCCGGTGAGGATTGGGAATCTCGATGCCCACCGTCGGGCGTCCTGGAATCACTTCCACCACGCGCACGCTCTTGACCATCAGCGAACGCGCCAAGTCTTTGGCCAAATTGCTGATTTTGGATACCTTGACGCCTGCCGCCGGCTTAATCTCAAAGCGGGTAATCACCGGCCCAGGCCAAGTATCGACCACCTCGGCTTTGACGCCGTATTCACGCAGCCGAACCTCGAGCAGCTCGGCCATATCCGCCAGTTGGGTATCGGTGTAATTCGGCTGATGCGGTTCCGCCGGCGTTAACAGGCGCAGACTAGGCACCTTGCCTTCGGGTTCTAACGTCGTGTCGAACGAGGGCCGTTGGTTTTGCAGATGCTCAACCGTCCACAGCGCTGGCCCTTCGTCGGATACGTCTTGCTCCGTCGATGATACGTCGGGGCTCACGGTCGGCTCACGGCGAGCAGGTGACGGTGCCGAAGGTGCAGGTGTAGGGACTTCATCTTCGTCGTCGTCATCCCACACGGGCTCGGGGACTATTTCAGGAACGCGTTCAGCTCCGCGCTCTGACTCCCGCTGGCGACGCGGCTCGGTGACCAGTGGCTCAACAGGCGGCTCGGGCGCATCATCATCCGTCGTGGAGAGCGGCGCGGCAGACTGGGTTTCAGCCTCCTCTGCCCGACGGGACGCGTGCAGTGGAAACGACTCGCTTGATTCAGCCTCGGCGGGTTTGGCCGTCGCCACTGCCTCATCGTGCTCGGGTGCATCGTCGATGTGCGCGGTTAACGTCGGCGATGAGGGCGTTGGCTCGGGCGTTGAGGTATGTGTGTCTTCATCCGTTTTTACTGGCGTCTCCGCTGGCGTCGGCTCAGACGACGGGGCCGCTTTGAAGGCCGTGGCGGAAGGCGTCCGCGCAGCCGCCCACGGAATCGACGTATCCGTGACGTTATCGCCCGCTATAGGCTCGTCGCCTACCTTCTTGTTGGTGTCTGGCTTAGCGTCTGCATCGGCCAAGGCACTGGCCATCGCGGGTTCTCGACGCTTGTTATGGGCGTTGCTCTCGGCACTGCGCTCTGGGTTAGCCGGACGCCGCGCAGGCTCTGGGGCGGGGCGCACGGCGGCGCGCTGTTTGGCACGCTCGCGACGGGCCTGGCGGCGGGCTGACCACCAGCCACCCACACGGCACAAACGCCGCCCCACTTCATCGGCAACCTGCAACCAGGACATGCCGCTGAACAGCGGAAAACCGCTCAGGATAAGCGCTGCGGCGATCAACCCAACGCCGCCGCTGTTCACCAGCGGGCGCAACGCGCCCACCAGCCCCTCACCCAAAATACCGCCTGAGGCATAGGGCAACACGCTATCAGGATTATAAAAATGCAGCGCGCCGAGCATGGTGGTGCCAAACATTAGCAGCATCAAACCACCAGCGCGTACCGCAATCGCCACCGGATCAAGCGCAAAACGCACTTGGCGTGAACGTACTAACCACCAGGCCGCATAGCCCACCATGCCAGGCCACCAAAGGGCACTGGCGCCCAGCAGCGAATAAAGCACATCGGCCAGCCAGGCGCCGACCGGCCCCATCCAATTGCTGACGGCGGTTTCCGGCCCCTGAGATGACCAGCCGGGATCGCTCGGCGAATAACTAAACAACGCCAATAATAAAAACGTACATACCGCCAGCAGCGCCACGACCACGCCATCGCGTGCCGCGCCCTGAAGGCGTAACCCAACTTTACGCGCTTTATCCTTGGCGGCATTGACCCGCCCTGAAGACCCACTTTGGCGCGTATTACGCTGTGTTCGCTTGTCGACCGCTTTATTTACTTTCAAGCGACTCTCCCTTTTGCACCCGATGGCGTCGTTAATCCACTTGCGAGTTTGTATCATACCGAGCATCCTGCTGCCGTCACAGGGTCTCTCGATCCGCGCTTGTTACTGTACCGACTCACAGGAGCTCGCCATGCTACCTTGGCTATCCTCGCCAATGCCTCACTTCCCGACAGTAACCGCAGCGCTAACATCGCCTAACGGACTACTGGCGGCGGGCGGCGAATTATCCCCCGGTTGGCTGGTAGAAGCCTATCGAAACGGCATTTTCCCATGGTACAGCGACGACGACCCCATTCTGTGGTGGAGCCCTGATCCCCGCATGATACTCCTACCTGAGCAATTTAAGCAGCGCCGCAGCTTAACAAAAAAGCTGCGCAATGCGGGGTTCGAGATCACCGTTGACCAACATTTTGACCGGGTGATCGATGCTTGCGCCGCCCCGCGGGACGGTGAAGCGGGCACCTGGATCACCGATGACATGTACCAGGCCTACTGTGACCTGCATGCGCAAGGCATTGCCCATAGTATCGAGGTGCACCAGCACGGGCGCCTGGTAGGCGGGCTTTACGGCATCGCCATGGGCCCGGTATTTTTCGGCGAGTCGATGTTTTCCCTCGTCCCCGACGCTTCAAAAGTGGCCCTAGCCCACCTAACCAACGCCATGCGCAACCATGGCGGCAAGCTCATTGACTGCCAAATGCACACGCCCCATCTGGCAAGTCTAGGCGCGACAACGGTCGCCCGAGCGACATTCATCAGCTATCTTGAAAAGTGGCTACCCGGCTCTGCGTTTCGGTTTAACGCATCTCCGGAAGACGCGCCCGAGGTGCCGCCTTCCCCGTGGCTATCGGCTATCGCCTAACGTTTATTTACAGACACTCTTTGCAGGCTAACAGTGTCATCGTTAACAAAAGAAAGGAGGCAAACATTGAGCAGCAACGCTCCCCGTCGGCTGGTACGCGATTTGCGCTTCTTTTTGACAGTGCCGCATGCCTGTAGCTATTTGCCCGACCGCGAAGCCACCACGCTGTTTCTGGATCCTCAGGAATCTCCCATTCCCGGCGTTTACGACTCGCTTTCGCTGCTCGGCTTCCGTCGCAGCGGTCGCCATTTATACCGCCCGCACTGCGAAGGCTGTAACGCCTGCCGCTCCGTGCGTATCCCGGTCGAGCGATTTACCCCAAACCGCACTCAACGACGCATTGGCCGACGCAATGGCGATATCACCATGCGCATTACCCCGGCGCACTTTGATGCGCGCCATTACGCACTCTACGCCGACTACATCCACCACCGTCACGCGGACGGCGATATGTACCCACCCAGCCGCGAACAGTATCGAACGTTTTTAACCCTCGACGAGCCCTACGCCCAACTGATGGAGCTATATCTCGATAACCAACTGGTTGGCGTGGCGGCGTTTGACCAGCTCGAGCACGGCCTGTCGGCGATTTATACGTTTTTCAGCGTCGACGAATCGCTGGATAAGCGCTCGCTGGGCACCTTTGCCATATTGCAGCTAATCGACCTGACCCGCGCCAAAGGCTTACCTCACCTCTATCTCGGCTACTGGATAGAAGCATGCCGCAAAATGCGCTACAAGCAGAACTTTACGCCCCTTGAGATGCTTGATGGTCGCCAGTGGCGAGAAATAATTCGCTAATCAGCCACGCTTTTTTGCCTTGACGCTAGGCTTACGGCACAATATAGCGCTATTCGGGTTGCTGCTCAGCCTGGAGCGCCCAATGCCCAGTCGTTTTGAGCATACCTATTACGTTAATTAAAGCGAGGAACTGCCTATATGGCACGCGAAGATCATATTGAAATGGAAGGCGTTATCGTCGACACCCTGCCTAACACCATGTTTCGTGTTGAGCTGGAAAACGGCCACGTCGTCACGGCTCACATCTCCGGCAAAATGCGCAAAAACTACATCCGCATCTTAACCGGCGATAAGGTCAAAGTTGAACTGACGCCTTACGACCTTTCTAAAGGCCGCATCGTTTACCGCTCGCGCTAACGGCGCCTAGCAAGGCGTTTATACGCCTCTGCTCTCTTTACCTGCCCAGCGCTGCCGATGTCTGCTTTAAAACGACAACGCCCCGTCGAAGACAGGGCGCTGCGTTTTTAGCTGCATGATGTTTAAGGAGCGGTAAAGTAAGCGCCCGGTTAGGGCGCATCGGCCATTTCCGACTCGGTCGACAAGCGTAGCTCGCCTTCTTCCAGGCTGACGTGCACGATACCGCCCTGCTCGGCAAGCTCGCCAAACAGAATCATCTCTGCCAACGGCTTCTTGAGCTTGTCCTGGATCAAACGCGCCATCGGGCGTGCCCCCATATCGGGGTCGTAACCTTTATCCGCCAGCCAGTCCCGTGCCATATCGTCCACTTCAAGCTGAACACGCTTCTCATCCAGCTGCGCTTGCAGCTCGATCAGGAACTTGTCGACGACGTTACGCACCACCGAGACCGGCAGAGAATGGAACTGGATAATGCCGTCCAAACGGTTGCGGAACTCCGGTGAGAAGGTGCGGCGAATAACCTCCATCGCATCGGTCGAGTGATCCTGACTCTGGAAGCCAATCGAGCGACGCGCGGCCTGCTCGGCCCCGGCATTCGAGGTCATGATCACAATCACGTGACGGAAGTCCGCCTCGCGGCCGTTGTTATCGGTCAGGCGGCCGTGATCCATCACCTGCAGCAGCAGGTTGAAGACTTCCGGGTGCGCCTTCTCGATCTCATCCAGCAGCAGTACGCAATGCGGCTGTTTGGTGACGGCTTCGGTCAACAGGCCACCTTGATCGTAGCCAACGTAGCCCGGGGGCGCGCCGATCAAGCGCGACACAGTGTGCCGCTCCATGTACTCCGACATATCAAAGCGTACCAGCTCGATACCCATGATATGCGAGAGCTGCTTGGCCACTTCGGTTTTACCCACCCCGGTCGGCCCGGCAAACAGGAAGCTACCTACCGGCTTATCGGGTGACTTCAAGCCAGCGCGGGAAAGCTTAATGGCGGCGGACAGCGTATCGATCGCTTCGTCCTGACCAAACACCAGCATTTTCAAGTCACGATCCAGTTTCTCGAGCAGCTTGCGATCCGAGCTGGACACGCTCTTCGGCGGAATCCGAGCAATTGACGCCACAACCGCTTCGACCTGTTCAACATCAATGGTGTCGGCGCGTACTTCCGGAGGCAGCAAACGCTGATGCGCGCCCGCTTCGTCGATCACGTCAATCGCTTTATCGGGCAGGAAACGATCGTTGATGTAGCGATCCGCCAGTCGTGCGGCGCTCTCAAGCGCACCATCGGTGTACTTGAGCTCGTGGTGTTCCTCAAAGCGTGAGCGCAGACCCTTGAGGATCTTAATGGTGTCATCCACCGACGGCGCCAACACATCGACTTTCTGGAAGCGACGCGCCAAGGCACGATCTTTCTCAAAGATGCCGCGGAACTCTTGGAAGGTGGTCGAACCAATGCAGCGCAGCTCGCCCGACGACAGCAGCGGCTTGAGCAGATTGGAAGCGTCCATCACACCGCCTGAGGCGGCCCCTGCGCCGATCACCGTATGAATTTCATCGATAAACAGCACGGAATTAGGCTGCTTGCGTAACTCGCTGAGCAAGCTCTTCAGGCGCTTCTCAAAGTCACCGCGATATTTAGTACCGGCCAGTAGCGCGCCCATATCCAACGAGTAAACCACCGCATCAGCGATCACCTCGGGAACGTCTTCTTCGACGATACGTTTGGCCAAGCCTTCGGCCACCGCCGTCTTACCCACACCGGCTTCGCCCACCAGTAATGGATTATTCTTGCGCCGACGGGCCAGGATTTGCACCACGCGTTCAAGCTCGTGATCGCGACCAATCAAGGGGTCGATTTTACCCAGCCGCGCCTGCTCGTTGAGGTTGGTGGCATAGCCGGTGAGCGGATGGGCAGCCCCTTCGGTGCCGCCCTCCTCGGCTTCTTCACCCTCCTGGGGTGATGGCGAAGGGGAAGGACCATGACCCGCGACTTTAGAGATGCCATGCGCGATATAATTGACCGCGTCTACCCGAGCAACATTCTGCTGCTTGAGGAAGTAAACGGCTTGGCTTTCCTGCTCAGAGAAAATCGCCACCAGCACGTTGGCACCGGTAACTTCACTTTTTCCAGACGACTGCACATGAAAAACGGCACGCTGGAGTACTCGCTGAAAGCCCAGCGTCGGTTGCGTTTCGCGGTCGTTTTGGCCGTCAGGAATTAAGGGTGTGGTCGAGTTGATGAAGTCCTGCAAATCGGACCGCAGCTTGTCGAGATTCGCCCCACAGGCTTTTAGTACATCCACCGCCGAAGCGTTGTCCAATAGCGCCAGCAATAGGTGCTCGACGGTCATGAACTCGTGACGCTTGGAGCGCGCCACGGTGAAAGCCGTGTTCAGGGTCAGTTCAAGTTCTTTGCTCAGCATGGCAGTCCCCTTTTCGCTACTACCTAGGGCATATCGCCACCTAGGACTTGCGTCGGATCAGTTTAATCGACCGGCACTTTCAAACATCGGGTACAAATCGAACAGTTGCAAGCCTACCTACCGATTTTTTTCAACGCTGTTAATCGGCGGCTTCAATGTCGCTCATTAAAGGATGCTCGCATTCGCGGGCGTATTCATTCACTTGGTAACTTTTGGTCTCGGCGATATCGCGGGTAAATACCCCGCAGGTAGCTTTTCCCTGGGTATGCACCGCCAACATCACCTGGACGGCTTTTTCACTGTCCATGTTGAAGAAGCCTTGCAACACTTCAATGACAAACTCCATCGGCGTGAAGTCATCGTTATGCAGCACCACTTTAAATAGCGGCGGCTGAGCCAGTTCAGGCTCAGCAGACTGCACCGTCAGATCATCGTCGTATTCAGGCATATCGGGGCGCGTCATGCCCGCTTCAAGGGTCGGCGCATCCGGGTATGGACTGTCTGTATGGGACATAAGCAGCAAGGTTTGTTCATCTCTCGGCTGATGGGCAACGTTCTGAATACGCAATGTGATACTTATCAGACGTGCACGATCAGCAAGGGTTCATGGAAAAATTAAAATTATCACACTCAAGCGGACAAAAAACCCCCGCCCGGCAAGCGGACGAGGGCTTAGGGCCTAATGCCAAGGGTTCAAGCCGCGTTAGTCGACGGCCACCATCGCAAGCGCCTTGTTGAGCGTTTTGCTCGGACGCATGGCTTGGCTTGCCAATTCACCGCTTGGACGGAAATAACCGTCGATATCAACCGGCTGGCCCTGAACACTGTTGAGCTCGTCCACAATGGTCGCTTCATTGGCTTTCAGCGTTTCCGCCAGGCGGGCAAAGAGCGTTTTCATCTCGGCGTCTTCGTCCTGAGCGGCCAGTGCTTCTGCCCAGTATAGCGCCAAGTAGAAATGGCTGCCGCGGTTATCCAACTCACCCACCTTACGCGAAGGTGACTTGTTGCTGTCCAGGAATTTGCCGTTGGCTTCGTCTAGGGCGTTCGCCAGCAGCGTAGCGCGGGCGTTACCAAAGGTGCTGCCCAAGTGCTCAAGCGACGCGGCCAAGGCCAAAAACTCGCCCAGCGAATCCCAGCGCAGATGGTTTTCTTCGAGGAACTGCTGAACGTGCTTGGGTGCAGAGCCCCCGGCTCCGGTTTCGAACAAGCCGCCACCGTTCATCAGCGGCACAATGGATAGCATCTTGGCGCTGGTGCCCAGCTCCATGATCGGGAACAGGTCGGTGAGGTAGTCACGCAGTACGTTACCGGTGACCGAGATGGTGTCTTCGCCCTTGCGAATGCGCTCAAGGGATACCTGCATGGCCTCGACCGGCGTCAGAATACGAATATCCAAGCCGCTGGTGTCATGGTCTTTTAGGTAAGTTTCGACCTTCTCGATCAGCTGAGCATCGTGGGCGCGGTTGGCATCCAGCCAGAAAATCGCCGGCGCGCCGCTTTCCCGTGCACGGTTGACAGCCAGCTTCACCCAATCCTGGATCGGCGCGTCCTTGGTTTGGCACATGCGCCAGATATCGCCCATCTCAACATCATGACTGAACAGCGTATGGCCGTTTTCGTCAGTGACGACCACAGTGCCATCAGCGGGAATCTGGAAGGTCTTATCGTGGGAGCCGTACTCTTCTGCCTTTTGCGCCATCAGGCCAACGTTGGGCACGCTGCCCATAGTGGTCGGATCGAAAGCCCCATTTTTCTTGCAGTCTTCAATCACCGCCTGATAAATAGTCGCGTAGCAGCGATCCGGAATCACCGCTTTGGCATCCTGCAGCTCGTCGTTGGCGTTCCACATTTTGCCCGAGTCGCGAATCATGGCGGGCATGGACGCATCGATGATCACGTCGCTGGGCACGTGCAGGTTGGTGATGCCTTTATGCGAATTCACCATGGCCATTGGCGGGCGCTCTTTGTATAGCGCTTCAATGTCGGCTTTGATGGTTTCCTGCTGCTCGCTGGGCAGCTTTTCGATTGCGCTATACAGGTCGCCAATCCCGCTATTGGGGTTAAAGCCTGCCAGTTTGAGGCCCTCGGCGTGTTTCTCAAGCACCTCTTTGTAGAACTCTTCTACCACGATGCCGAACATGATCGGGTCAGAGACCTTCATCATGGTGGCTTTTAAGTGCAAGGAGAAGAGCACGTCGTCTTTTTTGGCGTCTTTAATCTGGCTATCGATGAAATTACGCAACTGACGGCTGCTCATGCGGGCTGCGTCGATCACCTCGCCTTCCTGGACGGCAAGGTCTTCTTTTAAGACGCTACGCGTACCGTCTTTTTGCGCCAGCTCAATCTTGAGTTTGCTCGCGTGCTTGATCACCGTGGACTGCTCGCTGGCATAAAAATCGCCATCGCTCATGTGCGCCACATGTGACTTGGAGTCAGCGCTCCAATCGCCCATGCGGTGCGGGTATTTGCGCGCGTAGTTCTTGACCGACTTGGGCGCACGACGATCGGAGTTGCCCTCACGCAGTACCGGGTTTACCGCACTGCCCTTGGCCTTGTCGTAGCTGGCCTTGATGGCTTTCTCTGCGTCGTTTTTCGGTTCGTCAGGATAATCAGGCAGCGGATAACCCTGGCCTTGAAGCTCCTTGATGGTAGCCTTCAACTGCGGGCCAGAGGCGCTGATATTGGGCAGTTTGATGATATTGGCTTCGGGCGTAGTCGCCAATTGGCCAAGCTCGGCGAGATCGTCGCTAACGCGCTGCTCCTCGCTCAGCAGATCAGGAAACTGGGACAGTATGCGCGCGGCAAGCGAGATATCGCGGGTCTCAACGGCAATCCCCGCCGAGTCGGTAAAGGCATCAACAATCGGTAAAAACGAGTAGGTCGCGAGCGCAGGGGCTTCGTCGGTGAGCGTATAAATGATCTTCGGCGTTTTGGACATTTTTGCGTTAACCTCTTTTCTTTATCGCTGTGATTATCAATTCGTAAACGTCGCGGCCCATTCATCAAGGCACTCTCAAAAAGGCACTATGCCGCGAAGTTTGCGGAGCTTTTTGGGTCGCTCCTCTTATCACATGGTGATTGATCGGTGGTGGTGACGACGACCCCAGCGGTCACGCAGGAGTATATCAGCGCTGCACTTTAACCGCATGAGCGATTGTCGACAAATCAAAGGCACGACCCCACGAAACGATGAGTAACCTATATTTACTGCACAAACCCTACCGCATGCTCTCTCAGTTTACCGATCCCCAGGGGCGTGCCACCCTGGCGGATGTGATCGAAGTACCCGGCGTGTATGCGGCCGGGCGACTCGACTACGACTCGGAGGGTCTGCTGCTGCTCAGCGACGACGGTAGCCTGATTCATCGCATCGCCCACCCGCGCCATAAGCAGCCCAAAACCTACTGGGTGCAGGTCGAAGGGCATATCGACGAGACCGCCCTGGCGGCCTTGAAAAGCGGCGTAACGCTAAAGGACGGCCCCACTTTGCCCGCCAAGGCGCGCCTCATCTCGCCACCCGCCATCGCGCCCCGCGATCCGGCCATTGATCCCAAGCGCCACCCCGCTACCAGCTGGCTGGAACTGACGATTAGCGAAGGCCGTAATCGCCAAGTGCGACGCATGACCGCCCACGTCGGGTTTCCCACTCTGCGCCTGATTCGCGCCTCGATTGGTTCCTGGCAGTTAGGCACGCTTCGCCCCGGCGAATGGCGCCGAGAAACCCTCCACGCGCCCCGCGCGGCGAAGCCGAACCAGCGCCAACAACGGTCTCAAAAACAATCTAAAAAACAGTCCCCAAAACAGGGCAAACAACCAACCTCAGGACGGCGGCGGTGACCATGAAGACGATTCACAGCACGGCGGCCTGCGTGATCCAGCAAGACGAGCGTTTTTTAATCGTCGAGGAAGCCCGT
Organism: Vreelandella arcis; assembly: GCF_900103865.1. Taxonomy (GTDB): domain Bacteria; phylum Pseudomonadota; class Gammaproteobacteria; order Pseudomonadales; family Halomonadaceae; genus Vreelandella; species Vreelandella arcis. The sequence continues at coordinate 121,581 of NZ_FNII01000006.1, read as the reverse complement.
GGCGGATCGACCACGGTATTCAACCAGCCCGCCGGGCATATAGAACCCGGCGAAGGGCCTATTGCCGGCATTCTACGCGAAGTAGAGGAAGAAACCGCTTGGCAGGTGACGTTGACCGACTACCTGGGAATTTACATCTTTCATACGCCCCACGGGCAAACGTTTCACAGTCACGGCTTTATCGCCACGCCCACAACCTTCCTGGATACGTCGCTGGATCGCGACATCACCGCCACCCATTGGCTGACACTGGCGGAAATCCAGGCACTCAATAACGCTGGGCGACTGCGCAGCCCATTGGTCGTCACGCGTATCCAAGACGCCCTGGCAGGCCGTTGCTATCCGCTAACGGTGATCCGCGAGTGAAGCACTCGAAGCGGCGTGGCTGCATCGTGTATAATCAACGCCCAACTGACCACTCCAACCGAGGATGGCGATGACATCCACCACTGGCACCTCCACTGCCACAACGTCTTCCACCGGCAAAGTCATTGTCGGCATGTCCGGCGGCGTTGACTCCTCCGTATCAGCGTTGCTGCTTCTGCAACAGGGCTACGATGTGGAAGGCCTGTTTATGAAGAACTGGGATGAAGACGACGGCACTGAGTACTGTACAGCGAAGGAAGATTTGGCCGACGCCGAAGCGGTGTGCGCCAAGCTTGGCATTAAGCTGCACACGGCGAATTTTGCCGCCGAATACTGGGACAACGTGTTCGAGCATTTCCTGGCCGAGTACAAAGCGGGCCGCACGCCCAACCCCGATATCCTGTGCAACCGGGAAATCAAATTTAAGGTTTTTCTTGAATACGCCGAAATGCTCGGGGCCAACAAAATCGCCACCGGTCACTATGTTCGTGAAGCGCGGGTGCGCCAAGGCAATGGCGACGTTCGCCCACGCCTGTTAAAAGGCCTGGACGGCAATAAAGACCAAAGCTACTTTCTGCACGCGGTGCCCGAGGCGGCTATCGCCCGCACGCTGTTCCCGGTCGGCGAGCTGGAAAAGCCCGCAGTACGCGCCCTGGCCGAGGAACACGGCCTGGTCACGGCCAAGAAGAAAGACTCCACCGGCATCTGCTTTATCGGCGAACGTCGCTTCAGCGACTTTCTCAAGCAGTACCTGCCCGCTCAGCCGGGCAAGATCGAAACCCCCGACGGCGACGTGATTGGCGAGCACATGGGGCTGATGTACTACACCCTGGGGCAACGCCAAGGGCTAGGCATTGGCGGCTTGGCCAACTATTCCGAAGACCCCTGGTACGTCGCCCAAAAAGACCTGGAGCGCAATGTCCTGGTGGCTGTTCAAGGCAAACACCATTCGCTGCTCTATAGCGACGCGCTGATCACTGAACCGATGGACTGGGTCGCTGGCGAACCGCCGGTCACTCAAGGGCGTTTTACCGCCAAAACCCGCTATCGCCAAAGCGATCGGGGCTGCGAGATCGTCAGCCGGCCGGACGGCAGCGTCGAGGTTCGCTTTGACGATCCGCAACGCGCGGTCACCCCAGGCCAGTCGTTAGTGCTGTACGACGGCGATATTTGCTTGGGCGGCGGCGTGATTCACTCCACATGGAAGGCAACCGAGGCAGTCGCATGAGCCCTACTACGCCCATACACCGCGCGCCGGAAACCCCGGCCGCGCGTCAAGCACTGGCGCTAGCCGGGGTTTTCCAGGCCGCCAGCCTGGTCGACGAACTGGCCCGCACCGGCCAGGTGGAACCCCGCGCCTGGGAAACGCTGATTCAAGGCACTGTGGATCCCAACCCGGATAGCTTTGAGGACATTTACGGCGGGCACCCCAATAATCTGCGCCGAGGGCTAGACACCCTCGAAATGCTGGTCGGCCGGCAGCAGGCCAACCCGGTGGTGATGCGTTACGGTTTTTCGCTGCTACTATTGATGAGCAAGCTGCGCAACAACCGCAATATGATGGATACCCTGGGGCAAAAACTTAGCCATATTCAGGGTCAGGCCGAGCACTTCGGCGACACCCATGAAAACGTCATTGCCAGCCTCGGCGAAGCCTACCAAGAAACTATTTCGACGTTTAAAACCCGCATTGTGGTGCAGGGTGATCCATCGCTTTTGCAAACCCGCATGATGCCCGAGCGCGTGCGTGCCTGCCTGATGGCGGGAATTCGCTTTGCACTGCTGTGGCACCAGGAGGGTGGCCGCCGCTGGAAGCTGATGTTCCAGCGGAAAGCCCTGCGCCGCGCCCTCGATGATTTAAGCTAACCCGGCTTACCCCCCAGGGTTAGCCGCTTTACCGACTTGGAAACCATGCTATGCAACTCTCTGCCTTGACCGCTCTCTCCCCCGTCGACGGCCGCTACGCCAACAAAGCCGCCGCGCTGCGCGAACACTTCAGCGAATTTGGCCTGATTCGCGCCCGCGTTATCGTGGAAGTGCGCTGGCTGCAGCGGCTTGCCGAGCACAACCAAATCGTCGAAGTGCCGCAGCTCTCCGCCCCGGCGACCGCCTTCCTGGAGCAGCTGATCCGCGAGTTTTCGGTGGAAGACGCCGAGCGCATCAAAGACATCGAGCGCACCACCAACCACGACGTCAAAGCAGTGGAGTATTTTCTCAAAGAGAAAATTACCGACAACAGCGAGCTGCACGCCGTCACCGAGTTCATTCACTTTGCCTGCACCTCGGAAGACATCAACAACCTCTCCTATGGCGTGATGCTCACCGACGGCCTCCAGGCGTTGCTGCCCGTGATGCACAACGTCGCCGACGACATCGCGGCGCTGGCGATTGCCCACGCCGGGCAGCCGATGCTTGCGCGTACCCACGGGCAAACGGCCAGCCCCACGACGCTGGGTAAAGAGATGGCCAACGTGGCCTATCGCCTCAAGCGCCAGCTTAAGCAGATCGAAGCGGTGGAAATTCTGGGTAAAATCAACGGCGCCGTGGGCAACTATAACGCCCACCTGACCACTTATCCCGAGATCGACTGGGAAGCCAATGCGCGCACCTTTGTGGAAGGCCTGGGACTCACGTTCAACCCCTACACCACACAGATCGAACCCCACGACTACATCGCCGAGCTATTCGACGCTGTGTGCCGCTTTAACACCATCCTGATCGACTTTGATCGCGATGTGTGGGGCTATATCTCGTTGGGTTACTTCAAGCAGCGCACCGTGGAAGGCGAGATCGGCTCGTCGACCATGCCGCACAAGGTCAATCCCATCGACTTTGAAAACTCGGAAGGCAACCTTGGCCTGGCCAACGCCGTGCTCGGCCACCTGGCGCAAAAGCTTCCGATCTCTCGCTGGCAGCGCGATTTGACCGACTCTACGGTGCTGCGCAACCTGGGCGTCGGCTTGGCCTACGGATTGATTGGTTATCACGCCAGCCTCAAAGGCATCAGCAAGCTCGAAGCCAACCCCGAGCGGCTGGAAAGCGACCTGGATAACAGCTGGGAAGTGCTGGCCGAGCCAATCCAAACCGTGATGCGCCGCTACGGCATTGAAAAACCTTACGAAAAGCTTAAAGAACTGACCCGCGGCAAGCGCATCGATCAAGCCGGCTTTGCCGCCTTTATTGATACCCTGGCGCTGCCCGACGGCGTTAAAACCGAGCTTAAAGCCATGTCGCCGGCCAGCTACATCGGCAACGCCCAGGCTCAGGCCGAAGCCCTGCGCCAACAGCTCGATGCTCTATAATTCAATACACTAGAATAGTGTTTTACTCTTAATTCGGTTAAAACCCTAAACGGGTTTTAACCAACTGTTTCACTGCGACGCTTCGCATTAGGATAACGTCATGCACCCTTCCGACGAGCCACTTACCCTGTTAGGCGATCTGACCCCGGCAGAATTCTTGGCGAGCTACTGGCAGCAAAAGCCGCTGCTGATTCGCGGGGCGATACCGGATTACATCAGCCCCATCGAACCCGACGAACTAGCGGGACTTGCCTGCGAGCCCGGCATTGAAGCGCGCCTGGTCGAAGAAAACGGCCCCGACGGCGCATGGCAGGTCTCCCACGGGCCTTTCGACGAAGCCACATTCGAGCGCCTGCCCGAGGGTAACTGGAGCTTATTGGTGCAAGCCGTGGATCACTACCTGCCCTCGGTGGCGGCCCTGCTTGATGAATTCGACTTTCTGCCCCGCTGGCGGTTGGACGACATCATGATCAGCTACGCCCCGCCCGGCGGTAGCGTCGGCCCCCACGTCGACCAGTACGACGTGTTCCTGTTTCAAGCCAGCGGCAATCGTCGTTGGCAGTTGGGCGGCCAACCCGGCGATGACGCACCGATTGTCCAAGGCATCGACCTGCGCATTCTGGAAACCTTCGAGGTGGAAGCCGACTCCGAATGGGTTTTAGAGCCCGGCGATATGCTCTACTTGCCCCCCGGCTGGGCCCACCATGGCGTTAGCCAAACCGACAACTGCATGACCATGTCGGTGGGTTTCCGTGCCCCGTCTGCCGATGAAGCGGTCACCTCTTACGCCGACTACAGGGGCGAGCAACTGCCTGCCTCGCTGCGTTACAGCGACGCTGGGCGAGTCCCTGCAGCTCACAGTGGCGAGTTGGACGATGTCTCGGTAGAGCGCATGCGCCAGTTAATCCTCTCGACACTGGATAACCCTAAGCAAATCGCCCAGTGGTTTGGCCGCGCCATGACCCAGCCCAAGTATGTCGACCAGGTCGTACCGCTCGACACACCGCTCGACGAAGCTAGCCTTGTTGCTCAGCTACAAGAAGGCGAGCCGCTTTACCACATGCCCGGCTCGCGCTTCGCATGGCGCAGTGATAATGGCACCACGACGCTGTTTGCTGACGGCGAAGCCTATGCCTGCGAAGAGCCGCTTGCCAAGCGCCTGGCATCCTCGGCACCGTTGCACGACGATGTCCTGGAATTGCCGGGTGCCAAAGCGCTTATTACCCAGCTCATTAACACAGGCAGCCTGAGCTGGCTGCAAGACGACGATGACGACGAGGAATAACGCACATGGCCTGGCCCGTCAGCATTCAAGAGGGTGATTGGTGGCTGCTCGGCAACCTGGCCAGCGACGTTCGCCGCGTGGTATTTATCGACGAACAACGCGTGCCCCAGGACGAAGAATGGGACGGCCAGGATCCCGCCTGCCGTCACTTTCTTGCCTACCTTAACGGCGACCCGGTGGGTACCGCACGGCTACTCCCCGATGGCCATATCGGCCGCGTGGCGGTGCTTGCCGAAGCACGCGGTGCCGGTATTGGCCGCATGTTAATGCAAGCGGCGATGGCCACCGCCCAGCGCGTCGGTCACGGCCAAGTAGCGCTCAGCTCGCAACTCCACGCACTGCCCTTTTACGAACGGTTGGGGTTCATCGCCCATGGCGAGGTATTTATGGATGCCGGCATCCCCCACCGCGAGATGATCCTCAACTTCACCGACAACGCGCCCCGCTGAGTTAGGAATTCCACTACACAAACCCACCGCGTTGTAGCTCGTTTGTCGTCGAGCTACAACGTTGCCTGCCCCCAAGTGTCAATTGTTGCCGCCCCCGCGTTCAGGGATAGTGTTTTTACTGCAGTGCCGCACAGGCCTGCCCGAGAACACTCACGTTTGCGACGTTCTATTAAGAGACCTTTTTCTTAAAGACACGCCAAGCAAATTGAACGATGCTGAAAGCGACTTCGCAGGTGCAGCATAAGAACATGCTTACATGCGCATCGCTATCACAACCCCGGAGGGATAAGCTCATGACTGGACTGCTCGAAGAGATTAAAGCACTGGCCCAACTACGCGAAGCGCAAGGCGGCAAATGGGACAACATCAAGCCTGAATACGCCGCGCGTATGCGTGCCCAGAACCGCTTCCATACCGGACTGGATATCGCCCGCTACACCGCAAACATCATGCGCGAAGACATGGCCGCCTACGATGCCGACACCGCTAACTACACCCAGTCGCTGGGTTGCTGGCACGGCTTTATCGGCCAGCAGAAGATGATTTCCATCAAGAAGCACTTCGGCACCACCAAGCGCAGCTACCTCTACCTCTCCGGCTGGATGGTCGCCGCACTGCGCTCCGAGTTCGGCCCGCTGCCCGACCAGTCCATGCACGAGAAAACCTCGGTCGCCAACCTGATCGAAGAGCTCTACACCTTCCTCAAGCAAGCCGATTCGTGGGAGCTCAACCACCTGTTCCGCGCGCTGGACGACGCCCGGGAAGCCGGCGACCGTAGCAAAGAGCAGGAACTGATCAGCAAGATCGACAACCACGAAACCCACATCGTGCCGATCATTGCCGACATCGACGCCGGCTTTGGTAACGCCGAGGCCACCTACCTGCTGGCCAAGAAGTTCATCGAAGCCGGTGCCTGCTGCATCCAGCTGGAAAACCAGGTGTCCGACGAGAAGCAGTGCGGCCACCAGGACGGCAAAGTCACCGTGCCTCACGAAGACTTTATCGCCAAAATCAATGCCGTACGCTACGCCTTCCTTGAGTTGGGCGTTGAAAACGGTGTCATCGTGGCGCGCACCGACTCGCTGGGCGCGGGCTTAACCCAGAAAATCGCCGTCACCAACGAGCCAGGTGACCTGGGCGATCAGTACAACAGCTTCCTGGACGGCGACGAAGTCACCTCGGCCTCCGACATCAACAACGGCGACGTGGTCATCAAGCAGAACGGCAAACTGGTCAAGCCCAAACGCCTGGCTTCCGGCCTTTACCAGTTCAAGCCCGGCACCGGCGAAGACCGCGTAATACTCGACTGCATCACCAGCCTGCAAAACGGCGCCGACCTGTTGTGGATCGAGACCGAAAAACCCCACGTCGGCCAAATTGCCGCGATGGTCAACCGTATCCGCGAAGTCTGCCCGGATGCCAAGCTGGTCTACAACAACTCGCCGTCGTTCAACTGGACGCTCAACTTCCGTCAGCAAGTGTTCGATGCCTGGGAAAAAGAAGGCAAGGACGTGTCAGCCTACCAGCGCGACAAGCTCATGGGCGTCGAGTACGACAACACCGAGCTTGGCCAGCTGGCCGACGAGTGGACGCGTAACTTCCAGCGTGACAGCGCTCGCGAGGCAGGTATCTTCCATCACCTGATTACCTTGCCCACCTACCACACGGCGGCGCTATCGACGGACAACCTGGCAAAAGATTACTTCGGCGACGAAGGCATGCTGGCCTACGTCAAAAAAGTCCAGCGCGAGGAAATTCGCCAGGGCATCGCCACCGTCAAGCACCAGGACATGGCCGGCTCCAACATCGGCGATGACCATAAAGAGTTCTTCCACGGCGACGCAGCACTCAAGGCGGGCGGCAAAGACAACACCATGAACCAGTTTGGTTAATCTTCACGCTCAGCCAATGCGCTAGCTGACGCTAGCCACCCATACGCCCAGAAGGCCCAGGCTTTCTGGGCGTTTTTTTGCTTCGTCACCACAACGGCTTTTAATCGGCTTGTGCATACTTTTTTCTTAATCAACGACTACACTCGTCAGTTACGCATATAGGCAAATTTTCAACAGACCGCTATTCAACGTGTCAATAATCGGTTATGTTGTTAGCGAACACTGTTCTACAACCTAGCGGCACACTCTCGTAAAAAGCGAAGCGGCTAGGTGAATCACCTCTGGAGGTCTCAATGAAGCGTTTTCTTCCTATCGTAGCATTCAGCGTTTTGGCGCTCGCCGGTTGCGCCAACACATCAGGTTATTCGGGCGATGTGTACAGCGGCAACCAAGCGAAAACCAGCCAAAGCGTCACTTACGGCACCGTGGTCGCAGTGCGTCCGGTGCAAATCCAGGCAGATAGCCGCGCGGGAGGCCTATTGGGCAGCGGTGGCGGTGCCGTGATCGGCGGCCTGCTGGGTAGCCAAGTCGGCGGCGGCTCCGGGCGTCAACTCGCCACAGTGGCCGGTGCTCTGGGTGGCGCAGTCGCAGGGACGGCCGCTGAAGACCGCGCTAACCGGGTTGGCGCACTGGAAATGGAAATCCGCCTGGATGACGGCAGCGATGTCGTCGTTGTTCAGCGTGATGACCGCCAGTTCCAGCCCGGCCAGCGGGTTCGCCTGATTGGCAGCGGTGCCAACGTCAGCGTGGCGCCTTACTAAGGCTACCTGACAGCTTAAAGTACCCAAGCAAAGCGCCCCGCCAGCATCGCTGACGGGGCGCTTGTCGTTGCGGCGGTTAATTAACGGGCCATTAGCTGTGTGCTTTACTCGATGCCCAGTTAATCAGTTTAAACACCACAAAGCCGATAATCGCCAGCAAAATACCCACCAGCAAGATATCCACCGGGCGCACCAGCGTGGTGGCACCCAGCACGGCCAAGGCACCCACCCACAGCCAGCGGTTATCGCCGTGGGTTTTCAGCGCGGCGGGTAGCATTTTATCCAGCCCGGCACTCACGGTTTCCCAGCGCTGATTGACAAAATAGCCAATCAGCACCAAGGCGACCAGCCAAATCAGTAATACGGTCATGTTTTGCTCCATGGAAGGTGCGTCGAAAAAAGTGTGTGGCTAGAGTAGCCCTGCGCAATCCAGGGCGCAATACCGCCAAAAGATGAGAGTCGGAAAAACCCTGGCTACCCCCTGACAAACCAGCTCTCACGCGTTATTATGTTGGAACATGTACTCACCGAAAGGTTATTTAATGCAAATTGCGCAAAACTCGGTTGTCGCGTTCCACTACACCCTGACCAATGATGAGGGTGAAGTGCTGGACAGCTCCGAAGGCCGCGAACCGCTTACCTACCTCCACGGCTCAGGCAACATCATTCCTGGCCTGGAAAAAGAGCTCGAAGGTCACGCCTCTGGCGAAAAACTGAACGTCAAAGTAACGCCGGAAGAAGGCTATGGCGAAGTTCAGGAACAGCTGATGCAAGAAGTACCGCGCGATGCTTTCCAAGGCGTTGAAAGCGTTGAGCCGGGCATGCAGTTCCAGGCGCAGACCCAAGGCGGCCCGCTGATGGTCACCGTGAAGAAAGTTGAAGGCGACACCGTCGTCGTTGACGGCAACCACCCGTTAGCCGGTCAGCACCTCAACTTTGACGTTGAAATCGCTGAAGTACGCGAAGCCAGCGCAGAAGAAGTTGAACACGGCCATGTACACGGTGAAGGCGGCGAAGAGCACTAAGCTCATCCCCGCGGCTGCCCGACAGCCCAGCGTGACATGCGAAAAGGCGACCCAAGCGGTCGCCTTTTTTATACTTACTCCTCAGGAATCAGCACCAAGCGACCATGGCGGACGCTGCGCGATGAGGTGACGTCGGCGGCGAACTGCTTCAGTTGGTCGCTTTGGCCTTTGAGCAGTGCGACTTCCATGCAACTGTCTTGGTTTAAATGCACATGCAGCGTCGAAAGGGTGAGATCGTGGTGGGCGTGAGAATGTTGCGTCAGGCGTTTCGACAACTCCCTGGCCGCATGGTCGTAGACATACACCAGCGCCCCCATGCATGGCGCCTGTGGCGCGGCTTCTTCGCGCACCTGCTGTAGCCCGCTGCGGGTTAAATCGCGGATTGCCTCGGAACGGTTCTGGTAGCCGCGCTCCTGAATCAGTGCATCCACGTCGGCCAGTAACTCTTCATCAAGTGTCACCGTTACTCGCTGCATCGTCTCCCCCTCCTTAACGTTGACATCGCCCTTCTCCACACAGCCTTCAAAATTGACCCCCGGCGGCCAGTATGATGATATTAATAAAACATCATACTCGACGGTAAGCACTTACCATGTCCACTGCTTTGCCTAGCCGTGCCACCCAACTGTCAGCTTCTATCCTAACCGCTGCTAGCCTGATTTGCTTGCTGCTGGCAGGCCCGGCGAGCGCCAAATCAACGCTGGTACTGGCGATTGGCGGCGAGCCTGAACAGGGCTTCGACCCACTGCTGGGCTGGGGGCAATACGGCCACCCGCTGTTTCAGTCCACGCTGTTAAGCCAGGGCGAGGACTTCTCCCCCCGTGCGGCGCTTGCCACCAACTGGTCGCTCTCCGACGACCGGCTCACCTGGCAGCTGACGCTGCGCGACGACGCCCGCTTTGCCGACGGCACCCCGCTCACCGCCGAGGATGTCGCCTACACCTTCAATGCCGCCGCCGAGGCCGGTGGCCGCGCCGATTTAAGCGCCCTGAAACACGCCACCGCGATAAACAGCCACCAGGTCAAATTAACCCTCCACGCGCCGCGTATTACCTTTATCGACCAGCTGTATAGCCTGGGCATCGTGCCCGCCGCCAGCCGCGATAACGGCTATGACGAGGGCTACGGCCGCCAGCCGCTGGGCAGCGGCCCCTACCGCATGATCGAATGGCAGGAAGGCGAACAGCTGATTGTCGAGCGTAACCCGCACTTCTACGGCCCCTCACCGCCGTTTGAGCGCTTAGTGTTTCTGTTTACCGGCGAAGACACCACCCTGCGCGCCGCCCAGGCCGGCCAAGTGGATCTCGCCAGCGTGCCGCCTGCACTGGCCGACGCCTATCCCGACGACATGCAGCGCATCGTCATGCAAAGCGTTGATAACCGGGGCATCCTGTTTCCCACCGTGCCGAACCAGGACGAACAAGCCGAAAACGGCGCGCCCATCGGCAACGACGTTACCGCCGACCCGGCGATTCGCCACGCCATTAACCTGGCCCTAGATCGCGACACACTGGTCGACGTGGCCCTCAACGGCCATGGACGTGCCGCCTTTGGGCCCGCCGATGGCCTTCCCTGGAGCCGCACCGATGAAACCCTCGATACCCCCGATCTCGAGCGCGCAGCGGCGATTCTCGACGAAGCAGGCTGGCAACGCGGCGACGATGGCCTGCGTGAAAAAGACGGCCAGCCGGCCCGCTTCAAGCTAAGCTACCCCAGCGGCGACATTACTCGCCAGTGGCTCGCCGAAGCCAGCGCCGAGATGCTACGCCCGCTAGGCATCGACATGCAGCCGACCCGCCGCCCCTGGAGCGAGCTGCGCCGCGAGGCGATGCACCAGGACGCGGTGATGTTTGGCTGGGGCAGCCGTAGCCCCCAAGAAATCTACACGCTATTTCACAGCAAGCACGCCGGCGACGGCTACTTCAACAGCGGCTTTTACGCCAACGATACGGTGGATGACCACCTGGATGCCGCCCAGGCCGCCGCGAGCGTTGAACAGGCCAACCGCCACTGGCGTGATGCCCAGTGGGACGGCGAGACCGGCTACGGGGTACGCGGTGATGCCGCCTGGGCGTGGCTGGTCAACCTTGACCACGTTTACGCCGCCGACACCTGCTTAGACGTCGGCGAGCTGGGCGTGGCGCCTCACGGGCACGGCTGGCCGATTACCGCCAACCTGCTCGACTGGCGCTGGACATGCCCGTAATCCGCCTGCTAAGCGTTCGCCTGCTACGCATAGCCCTGGTGCTGCTATGCGTGGCGGGGCTGACGTTCGGCTTGATGCTCGCCTCGCCCATTGACCCCATCGACGCCTACCTGGGCCCGCAAATTGCCCAGGCCGGCGCCGAACAGCGCGCACTGATCGCAGAACGTTGGGGGTTTGATCAACCGCCGCTGTTGCAATTCGGCCACTGGCTGCGCCAGCTACTTAGCGGCAACCTGGGCTGGAGCCACGTCTACAACCAGCCAGTGAACGAGGTGATTGCCCAACGCTTCCAGCGCTCCTTGGCGCTGCTCGGGCTTGCCTGGTTGCTCTCCACACTGCTGGGCTTTGGCCTGGGTCTGCTGGCGGGCATGCGTGAGCCCGCTAAGCCAACGCACAGCACACTGGATCGCGTAATTAGCGGCTACGCCTACCTCACCGCTTCCACCCCGGCATTTTGGCTGGCGATGCTCGGCCTGTTGCTATTCTCGGTAACGCTGGGCTGGACGCCTGTATGCTGCGCCGGGCCCAGCGGCAGCCTGAGTGACGAGGTAAGCCTGGCGACCCGCCTACACCATTTGGCGCTACCGGTGGCCACGCTCACGCTACTCAGTACCGCGCCGATCACCCTGCACACCCGCGCCCGCCTACGCAGCCTAATGCACTCGCCAGTGGCCACCCAGGCGTTTGCCCAGGGCGCTAGCCGCCGGGATGTCGCCTGGCGACACGGCGCGCGCCACGCCTGTCTGCCCGCCATCACGCTGGCCTGCGCATCGCTGGGCGAGCTGTTTGGCGGCGTGATGCTGATCGAGCAGGTATTTGCCTACCCAGGGCTTGGCCGCGCCACGGTGGAAGCCGCATTGCGCAGCGACATCCCGCTGCTAATGGCCATCGCGCTGTTCACCGCGCTGCTGGTCAGTCTGGGCAACGCCACCGCCGATGGCCTTTACCGGCTGATCGACCCACGGCTGCGGGCGCAAGCACCATGAATCAGCAGCCCCGCCTTACCGCCCTGCTCAGCACCGCCTTGGCGGCGCTGGTGCTCGCCAGCGCGCTGATGGCCGCCGCATGGCTCGGCGACGCGCCCCAGCAGATGCATTTCGATGCGCGCCTGGCGCCGCCCGGCTCGAACTATTGGTTTGGCACCGATGCGCTGGGTCGCGACATGGCCGCACGCACGCTGGCGGGGCTCACGCTAAGCTTCTGGGTCGGCAGTAGCGCGGCGCTACTTGGCACGCTCATCGCCCTGAGCATGGCGCTACTCGCCATGCTCGGCCCGCGCTGGGACGCGCTGGTTAGCCTTGCGATCGATACGCTACTCAGCGTGCCGCATCTATTATTGCTCCTAATGATCGCCTTTGCCCTGGGCGGCGGCACCCAGGCAGTGATTATCGCCGTGGCGCTGAGTCATTGGCCGAGCCTTGCCCGAGTGCTGCGCGCCGAGCTGCTGCACATTCGCCACGCGCCCTACGTGCAGATTTCCCAAGCGCTCGGCAAACCACGACGCTTTATCGTCCGCCACCACTGGATCCCCCAAGTGCTGCCCCACTGTTTGGTGGGCGCACTGCTGCTATTCCCCCACGCAGTGCTCCACGAAGCCGCGCTGTCGTTTTTGGGCGTGGGGCTCTCCGCCGATCAACCCGCCATTGGCGTACTGCTGGGCGAATCGATGCGTCATGTAAGTGGCGGCGACTGGTGGTTGGGGGTCTTTCCCGGCGCGGGATTGTTGCTGATGGTGCTGTGTATTCAACGGTTGGGCGAGACGCTACGGCGCGCCTGGTCAACCTGACCTCAACCGTCAAGATGAGTTGAAAGGAGCTTTATGCTAAAGGTCGAACACTTATCGCTACAGCTGCCGTATTACGCCAACTGGTGGCGACGCTGCTGGGCCGAGGTGTTGCGTGATGTCTCGCTTGAGATTCACCCCGGCGAGGTTCACGCCGTGGTCGGCGCGTCCGGGGCAGGCAAAAGCCTGCTGGCCCACGCGCTACTCGGCCTGTTGCCCGCGCCCTGCCGACAAACCGGCCGCCTTCACTTTCAGGGCCAGCCGCTCACCGCCGCGCGTCAACGTCAACTGCGCGGGCGTGACCTGGCACTGATCCCCCAATCGCTCAACGCCTTAGACCCGTTAGTGCGCAACCAGCGCCAGGTCAGTTGGGCGGCCCAGCGCGCGGGGCATACGCCCGCCTCGGCGCGGGATACGGCAACGCAGGCACTTGACCACTACCAACTAAACGCAGGCGCCCAACAGGCGTTTCCCCATCAGCTCTCGGGCGGCATGGCCCGGCGGGTACTCACCGCTATGGCGCATGTCAGCCGCGCGCAGTTGATCATCGCCGATGAACCCAGCGTGGGTCTCGACCCGCAACAGCGCGACCGGGTACTTAACGCCCTAGCGGCGCTGGCCCGCGGCGAGGGCAAAGCGGTGCTGCTGATTACCCACGACCTGCGCCACGCCCTGCCGATTGCCCAACGGGTGACGATTATGCGCCAGGGCCGCTGCGTGGAAACCGCCCCCGCCGCCGCGTTTCAAGGTGAAGGGAGTGGGTTAAACACCGACTACGCGCAAGCGCTGTGGCAGGCGCTACCTGACAATCAATTTGGCAACCCGCTCACCTCCACTGACGAGCAGGCGCAAAACGTTGCTTAACGCGCGAGACTTACGCTTTGGCTTTGCCGGCCAGCCGCCGATCCTCGATGACGTGTCGCTGTCGCTGGAGGCGGGCGAATGGCTTGGCTTGAACGGCGATTCCGGCGCGGGGAAATCGACCCTTGGCCAGCTGCTGGCGGGGTATCTAACGCCCCAGGCGGGAACAGTAACGGTTGACGGCGCACCGCTGCCCCGGCGCGGCCTGCGGCCCGTGCAATGGCTGCCGCAGTCGCCTGAGCTCGCAGTTAACCCACGCTGGCGAGTGAAACGTATTTTGGAAGAAGCCTGGACACCGCCTGCAGCATTGCGCGAGGCGTTCGGGATTGAGCCCGACTGGATGAACCGCATGCCCCAGGCGCTTTCCGGTGGCGAACTGCAGCGGGTGTGCGTACTGCGCGCCCTGGCACCCGACGTGCGCTACCTGGTGGCGGATGAAGTCTCCAGCATGCTCGACCCGCTCACCCAGCTCGACCTCTGGCAGGGGCTGCGCCAGATTGCCGATGAGCGGCAGATAGGTGTGTTGGTAATCAGTCACGACGCCGCCTTGCTACAGCGGCTATGCTCGCACCGGTTAACGCTTAGCGACGGGCAACTGTATCGTGAGCCGCCTGCTGAGCAGCCCGACGCTCAAATCGCCACAGCCCCAAGGCAATCACCAAGGTAACGCTAAGCAGCAGCCACGAGCCCAGCGTCACGCCGCGCCAGCCCGCCCACTGCCAGAACGGCTCCAGCCAGAAGCCGCCCAGGCTGGCCCCCACATAGTAAAACACCAGATACATCGCCGAGGCGCTGCCCCGTGCACCCTGGGCATAACGCCCTACCCAACTGGAAGCCAGCGAGTGGGCCAGGAAGAACCCAAAAGCGTTGACGGTCAGCCCAGCAATAATCAGCACGAGGGAATCCGCCAGGGTAATCGCCGTGCCGAGCATTAAAATCACCACGCCCACACACATGCAGGCTGCCGGGGAAAAGCGCTGGGCCAGCCGCCCCGAGAGTGTTGAGCCCACAGTGCCACCCAGGTAGGTTAAAAACACCAACCCCAGACTACTCGCCGCCAGCTGGTAAGGCGCATCCGCCAAGCGGAACGTAATATAGCTGTATTGGTTAATAAAAATCAGGAAGTTAATGCCGCCCAGCGCATAAGCGGCGAGCAGTACCGGGCTACGCAAATGGCCGGCGAGGCCATTCACCGCCGTGCGCAATTGAAAACGCTGAGGGCGGAACGCCTGGCTGGTCGGCAGCAAACGCCAAAACACCGCGCCACCCACTAACGTCATGACCCCGACGGCCAAAAACGCCGCCGTCGGCCCGCCGATATCCGCAGCTGCGCCACCCACCACGCGCCCGCTAATCCCACCCAACGAGTTGGCGCCAATGTACAGCCCCACCGCGCTCAGCAGCGCCGGTTTGTCGAACTCATCGCCCATCCAGGCAATCGCCACCGCCGGTAACCCACCCAACACAAAGCCCTGCACCAGGCGCAGCGCCAGCAGGCTTTCAAAGGTGGGAGCAAACGCCAGCGCCAGCGAACAGCCACCGGCCAACAGCAGGGTGATGCGCATAATGCCTTCGCGGCCAATGGCGTCTGAAAGCGGCCCGAACACCAACAGCGCAAAGGCCAGCGACAGCGTAGCCACCGACATCACCAAGCTCACCCCCAGGGTCGAGACCCCATAGGTTTCTTTGAGCCCTGGCAGCAACGGCTGCGGCGCGTAGAGGTTGATAAAGACCAGAAAGGAGCCCAAACACAGGGCCAAGGTAGCGCGCCACCAGGCGCGGGTGTTGGCTTCAATCATGCCGTTCCTAACAGGCTGCCCTGCGCGGGTCGGTTAGCTGCTTACATCGACCGAGAGGTGTTGAACGTCGGCGTGTCGCTGAATTTGGCTATTTGCGAGGGCGCCAATGGCCGCCGCGATTGCCAGTAATAACGATTCCAATAGACATTATCCAGGCTTGAGATGGTCACCCCCTGCGAGGTAGAGGCATGCAGAAAATGTCCATCGCCGACGTAAATGCCCACATGGTTATACGCGCCCGGCGGGCGGAAGAACACCAGATCGCCCGCCTGTAAAGCTTGGCGGTCGATCGGGCGTCCCTCATGAACTTGCCCTCGGGTGGTGCGCGGCAGATCCAGCTCAAAGGTATCGCGGAAGATATTACGCACCAGTGCCGAACAATCGATACCCCGCTGACTGGTGCCGCCTAGCCGATACGGCGTACCCATCCAGCGCTCGTGCTGGTCCAACAACGCCTTGCGTACTTGCTCTCTGGGGGAAGCCTGCCAATTGCCGAAGGAGTCGTATTGCCCATCTAAAGGCGACATCTTCGCTTCCCAGTCGTCGGGAAGTCCAGGCAGCGAGCGGGCAAAATAATCATCGGGGGCATCGTCTCGGGGTGCGCTGCCGGCACAGCCGCTAAGGACAACTACCAGCATACAGCCAGCAACCACCAAGGGGGCGTGGCGCTCGCGAAACAGACAGGTAAATCGAAAAACAACACGGACAGCGGTGACAGCAGGTGGTGGCAACGCAACCATGCGCGATCCCTCGTAAGCAAAGAAAAAAACCAAAAAACACGCCGTGTCAGCACACTACACGGCGACACTAAGCTCAAATAGCCTGTCACTATAAGCGAAATTAACCCGCAATGGCGAGCTTCAGTGCAAAGTACGTTGATCGCCGGGTAGCGTATCGATGTGCAGCGGCGCAAAATGGCGCGGCTTATTGCCCGGAAAATCCAGGCTGGCCCAGGGCCCGGCGAGCACCGGGGCTGCGCACAGCCAGGCCACCAACGCCTGACGAAAGCTGGCTAAAAAGCTTTCCCGCTCAGGGGTTTCGCCCATAAAAAACGAAAACCCAGCGTACATACCCACAGCATAATCCTGCCAGCCAGCGTAGTGATCGGCCGCCAGTTGATAGGCCCGCGCCAGCACATCGGTAAAGGCGTCGGAGGTCAGCCAGCCGAGCTGCCGCCCGGCAATCGCTAGATCGACCAGTTGGGCGATATCCCAAGCGGCCATGTCCACCTCGTTGCAGCCGTCTTCATTGTCGCGCACACGGCGCAGCCGCAGCAGGTGATGGCGCTCTTCCTCCACGCAATCGCCGGACTCCAGAATGGCAATCTCGGCCTCAAGACGCTGGGGATTGAGCGTGTAGGGTTCGTAGTTGATTTGGTATTCCTGCCGGTCGCCCACTTCCAGCATGGAGGTCAAAAAGGCCTGCATGTCATCAGCGCTGGCGAGGTGATAATGGCTTTCCACCCACTCGCGAATCTCCACGCACTCGCGGGGGCTTTCCGGCTGCGGCTCGCTCCACACGGCACTATTCAGCGGCCCAACCAGCGACATCGCGGTGAACTGCATAAGCGTAGGCCGCTCGCTGGGCTCGCTCCACGACTCGGCGCGCCACTCCAACCAATGGAACAAGCTGCCCGGGTCTTCCAAATGCCAGGCAATTTCGTTGCACAGCGAGGCATGCTCGCTTTCCGGCAGGCAGTGTTCCCACGCCAACCAGGCTTCCAGCAAGCGTTTGGCGTTGGGGTAAAAACGGCATAAACAGTTACGCAGCGACTGCGCGTAGCCCAGCAGCGGCTCGGACTCCAGCACATCACTGTTCAACGCCATGTGCAGGTAAAAGGCAAACTTCTCCGCCATGTGGACGGTCGCCGCGTGTCGACTGACGCCTTTCAATGCCTGACGCTGGGCGTTAATCGGGAAATCCGGCTGGCCAAACAGCGTCGCGGATGGCGGCATCACCCCGTGGGCCGCATCGGCAGCCAGCTGGTTCAAGTGATGCGCCTGGGCCGGCAGCCAGTAGCGGGCCATGGCCGCCGCGCCTTCATCGGCGTGCATGCTCAGCGACGCGTCAAGGTACTCGGCGGCTTCAGCCCGCTGGTCTTCATTAATCGGCGCGCTGGGGTTAGCCAAACGCAGCATGGCATCCGGCTCACGCACGCACGCCAGCGCCAACAGCCAATGATGAGGGGTGTTACGCCATTGGCTGAGCAATGCTTTAGAAGCGGCCTGAGTGTCGTCATCCAGCAGCTTATCGACGGCCACCTTCCAAGGACTGAACGGGCTGCTTAGCAGCTGCGTTTCGCGTTCGGGGGGGGGCATCTCGCGGCGATCGATACCGTCAAACAAGCTATGCCCGCGCCGGTAAGCAGTCACCACCGCCCGCCAGTCGTGGTAACGGCGCTGCATCAAGTCGGCGGCGTGGGCCGCAAAGGCGTCCGCCTCGGCTTGGCTCAGCCAGCCGCTACAGGCCCCCGCCCAGGCGAGTTCGACCAGGCGCAACCAATCCCAAGCGGCCCACTCCAGCGGCTCACCCTGGTTTACAAAGCGACACAGCACACTGGCGTGGCGCGACTCACTCCGGGCATTGCGCTGCCATTCCTGGCGTTGGGCGGTGTCCATGCTCAATAAATCACGCGCTTCAATATCCCAGCGCTGACGTTCGCCCTGGGCGCCCAGCCACAGTAAACCAGTGAGCAGCTCCTCACGGTCGTCAATTTCCCAAGCGGTGTTTAACCAACTGGCCGCATCTGGCCAATCCGCCTTGCTTGCCGGGTAATGCAACACCGGTCGAAACAGTGCACAAAGCCGCCATGGCTGAGCTTCGGGGTCGCTCGGCCACAGAGCTACCTCGCCGCGTTGGCGAAGTGCTTCCTGGAACATCTCCCAGGTAATGCCCGCGCCCTCGGCTTCTGAATCCGCCAGCGCCTGGCAGGCATCAATAAAGCGATCATCGGCCCCGGTGGCCCAACCGCGCACGCCCAACGAGCGACGCACATCGCACAGCCAGCCGCGCAGGTCGCGGTACTCCTGAGTAATGCGCTGCATCACGCAGCAGGCCCAATCACTTGCCTGGTCAGCGCTTATCCACCCGGCCGCACCGGCCAGCGCCGCCCACTCAAGCGCCGCCAACAACCGATCCGCCTCGCCCGTGGGAGCATGCAGCGCGTCCAACCATTGCTCAGCCAGCTCACCGCGATGGGTAATGCCCTGGCTCAACAAACGCTGCTCCGCCGCCCCCGCATCCACCGACAACGGATGCGGCGTAAAATGCCAATCGCACAACACTAACTGCTGCGCCCACCAAGCATGTAACGCGTCACCCAAGAGACACCTCGACAAAAAAACACCCGCCGACCAACAGTCAGCGTAAAGTCGCATAGTGTAACGGAAACCACCCCAAAGGCCGATAGATGACAGCAAGGGGTTTTGTAAGAGCCCAATTCATTGGGCAATCAGCAACGATCCCGCCACCGAAGGCTATCGCCCGACGAAGTCTGGCTCCCACAAAATCCCGATAGCGAGGTTTTTCGT
Organism: Vreelandella arcis; assembly: GCF_900103865.1. GTDB lineage: Bacteria > Pseudomonadota > Gammaproteobacteria > Pseudomonadales > Halomonadaceae > Vreelandella > Vreelandella arcis. The sequence goes on along the minus strand of NZ_FNII01000006.1, from coordinate 102,322 downwards.
AAGAGCTCAATTCATTGAGCGATCAGCAATGATCGAGGCACCGCAGGCTATCGCCCGACAAGTCTGGCTCCCACAAAAGCCAGATAGCGGGGGTTTCGTAAGAGCTCAATTCATTGAGCGATCAGCAATGATCGAGGCACCGCAGGCTATCGCCAGACGAAGTCTGGCTCCCACAAAAACCAGATATCGAGGGTTTTGTAAGAGCTCAACTTGTTGAGCGATCAGGAAGGATCGAGCCACCGAAAGCTATCGCCCGACAAAGTCTGGCTCCCACAAAATCCCGATAGCGAGGTTTTCGTAAGAGCCCAATTCATTGGGCGATCAGCAAGGATAGTGCCACCGCAGTTAGTGGTGGCTTTTGGAACGCATCTGTTCGACATCAGGCTGTCTTTCGGAAGGCGCCCACCTTCAACCTAAATAGTTATCGAGGCTTTTTAGGGCTTCTTGAATCACTTGGCAGCCGTTTGTCGCTTGCTGCTGAGTGATACTTTCTTCCGGGCAATGGCTTCTACCCTCATGACATGGAACAAACAGCATGCCAGTCGGGGCGATTTTTGCCATATAGACCGCGTCATGTCCGGCACCACTGGTCAAGCTCATAGCCTTCAAACCAGTGGCTTGAGCAGCCTCCCAAACCTTTGATTGAATGAGGTCTGCACAAGGGGTCGGGGATCCCTCGCTTAGTGGCGTTGCGATAATATCTAGGCCAAGGGTTGAAGCATTGCGCTTTGCTTGGTCGAGAATAGGTGGAAAGAAGTTTTGGAGCAGATGAGCATCATTACTGCGTACTTCGAGCACCATCTCAACCCGCTCAGGAATGGCATTGGTCGCGTTGGGGAAAACGTTCAAGCGACCCACTGTAGCGACGAGATAATTGTCCCCAACGCTCTGATGTTGCGCTTCTCGTTGGATAGCTTTGATCAAACCCGCCGCTTCGGCCAGTGCATCACGTCGCAGTTCCATTGGCGTGGTGCCTGCATGATCGGCCTGACCTAAAACCTCAATATCGTAGCGATGAATACCGACGATATCGCTTACTACACCAATGGGCACATGATTTTCTTCCAGCACGCGTCCTTGTTCGATGTGTAACTCCAAAAAGGCGGCAATATCACCCTGCTGACGCAGCGGTGTACTCAAGGCATCCGGGTTGCCGCCCACACGGCGAATGGCATCGCCTAAACGCTCACCGCCCGGCTCTCGGAAATTGAGCATCTCGTCTGACAGAGCTCCCACCATCCCACGGCTACCGACGCACGAGATGCCGTATTCACTTGGTTCTTCGGAGAGAAAATCGATCACCTCGACATCATGTCGTAACTGAACCTCCGCTTCCTGTAGGCTCTGCACCGCTTCGAGACCGGCGAGAACGCCAAGAATCCCATCATAGCGACCACCACTGGGAACCGTATCGATATGGCTTCCGATGACTAGGGGAGTTAGCGAAGGCTCGCTGCCGGGCAGAGTGCCAATCAGGTTACCGGCATCGTCCAGCCGAGTCGTAAGCCCAGCGGTCTGCATGGCACGTTTGAGCCAGTCACGCCCCTCCTGATAACGTTCTGTGAACGCTCGACGAGTCCAAGGCCTATCAGGATCGGTAAACGTCGATAATGCCTCGAGGTTCTGCCACAGGCGTTCGGCGTTAATGGTCATGATGATTTCCTTATCCACATGTCATCCAGCCACCCAGGGTGTCGAAGAATTCGAGACACTGAGTCAGCTGATCAATTTCGATGAACTCATCAGGTTTATGAGCCTGGCGGATCGAGCCCGGGCCAATGATTACGGATGGAATACCGCCGTCAATCTCAAACACCCCGCCCTCAGAGCCATAAGAGACCTTACCGCCGCGCGGCGGCAAAATCGGCTCTAACAGCTTAAATAATTCGCTGCCAGTGGCGTCATCCATGGCAGGATAAGAAAAACGCTCCTGCCACTCTATTCCCGCTACTGTCGAGAGGTTGCGCATTTCCGGCAGCAAAGTTGCCTCCACCTCGTCAATCAACGCCCGCATATCACCCCAAGCAGCCTGCTGATCGATACTTCGAAGCTCGAAAACAAACTCACAGGTATCAGGCGTCACATTGGTAGCCACACCACCGTTGATCAAGGTAGCCAACGTAGTGGCATGGGGAACGCTGAAGTCATGGTCAAATGGTCCCTCGCGCTCGTATCGTCGTGATCGTTCACTGATCATGGCGATAATACGCGACGCATACTCCACGGCATTGACGTGCTGTGGCGAAAAGGAAGAATGTCCACCTTCGCCTCGCACCGTGACCTGCATGGCAATCTTTCCCTTCTGGCCATTGATCAGCTGCATTTCGCTAGGCTCGCCAATGATCGCAAGACCAGGCGGAACTTCCAGCTCTGCCAAATGTTTCGCGATCGCTGGTGCCCCTAAACAACCCACTTCCTCGTCGTGGGAAAAACAGAAATAGAAGGGACGCTGCAGGCGGCCTTGTATCAGTGCGGGTGCCGCTGCCATTACGCAAGCGGCAAAGCCTTTCATGTCACAACTGCCACGTCCAAATAGCCGACTTCCCCGCTGCTCCAGGCGAAACGGATCGCTTGTCCAGCGCTCAGGGTTAGCCGGCACTACATCTGAATGCCCAGACAGCACGATACCAGGCACATCTTTAGGACCAATGCAGGCGATCAGGTTAGCTTTTTCGCCGCTCGTGTCGTAAAGCATCGTGGTTTCCATACCTAATTCTTCGAAGTAACGCTTCATGTGCGCAATAATTTCGAGATTAGAATGGGCGCTGGTTGTATCGAAGCCGATCAGATCTTCAAGATGAGAAACGGCAGATGCAAGACGAGGATGATCTTGTCGCTGAGAGCTGGCATGCATAGCGTCTAATCCTTGTTAGAAAATGAATGGGTATGTCTCAAGACTTGGCTTTCTTGAGCTGCTGGCGAATCGTGATCACGATCGCGAAAACCGCCAGCGAGGCGAACAACCAAGTGATAGGCGATGAAATCAGAATGCTCGGATCACCTCGGGAGATGGCAAGCGCCCGGCGGAGGTTTTCCTCCAACATTGGCCCCAGGATGAAGGCGATCAGAAACGGGGCTGCGGGGATAGCGAGCAAGAACATGAAGAAACCGAACACACCCATGGCCAGCAACACGATGACGTCGTACATGCTGTTGGAAATCGAGAAGATGCCAAATAGGCACAAAATCAGGACGATGGGTGCCATTAGCCCCGGCGGAATCCGCGAAATGTGCGAGAAAAAGCGCATGGTGGCCTTACCAGCGCCGAATAGCAGAACCGACGAGAACAGCATGCCGATAAACAACATGTAGACTTCGTGAAGATTGGTCTCGAACAGCATCGGGCCCGGTGTCATTCCGTGAATCATAAAGGCACCAAGCATTACCCCAGTGATCACATCGCCTGGCACACCAAGCGCCAAAAGCGGGATCATCGTCGAGCCGCAGCAGCCATTATTGGCTGACTCAGAAGCAGCAATACCCTCTACCTCGCCTTTACCAAAGTTTTCGCCATTCTTGGAGCTGCGCTGGGCCTCACCGTAGGATGAAAACGCCGCCGCTGACGGCCCAATACCGGGTATTGCACCCATGATCACACCGATCATGCTTCCTTTAAGCATTGACTTCAGAGAACGGCGAAACTCTTCGCGGGTAACGCGATTGTCGCCAAGCTGCATGGCTTTCTGGGTATCAGTATTGCGAAACACCACTATTTTAAGCAGCTCAGGAATCGCGAACAGCCCGATTAACACCGGAGCCACAGCCAGGCCGCCCCGCATGTCCATGGTAAGGTCGAAACGGAAGGAGCCGTACATATCCTCACCGACGGTTGCCAACAACAGTCCCAGGCAAGCAGATACCAGCCCCAGAATAAGCGAGCGACCCGAGACCCCAGACACCATAGTCAGTGCGAACACCATCAACATAAAGTATTCGGGCGGCCCGATTCGCAGAGCAAGTAGGGCAAGCGGTGCAGCAATAAAGATCAACGAGATATTGGAGATAAAGTCACCCGTGCACGACGAGTAGAGCGCCATGTTGAGTGCCTTACCGGCCTTCCCCTGGCGAGCTAGCGGGTAACCATCCAGGGTTGTACAGGCTGCCGACGCAGTGCCAGGCGTCTTGATGAGAATCGCTGACACCGAGCCGCCGTAAGTCGACCCCTTGTAGAGCGCGACCAGCAGCAGAATGCTGGGAATTGGCTGCATGTAAAAAGTGAATGGCAGCGCCAGAGTTACGGCCATCGTACCGGTCATGCCAGGAATGGCGCCGATGATCACGCCGCCCCAGATACCCGCGGCCATGATCAGGAAATTTTCGATCGTTGCGACTGCCTGAAAGGCAATCAACAGGTCATTGAGCATGGTGATGGTTCCTGTAGTGCGCGGTGCGTCAGAGGCCTAAAGCTCTGAGCAAAGTGCCGGCAGGGAAGCGCGTATTGAGCGCGCTGGAGAAGAACAGATAGAGCAAAAGCGGTAGCGCCACGGCAACGCTCAACGATATCCATTTATGGCGCCAGTAGCCTGTCAGCACGAGCACTGCACCCAGTAGCAGGATGCAGGCTAGAAGAAAGCCAAGCAGCTCAACAGCAACCACGAATACCGCGAAGGCCAGCACTGCGAAGCCGAAACGTACCAGCAATGTTCCCAATGGCGTATCACCACGGATCTCACTGGCCGCATCGGGGTCGGCGATTGCCTCGGTTGTCTTCGATAGCGACAGCCCAAGCAACAGTAGGCCGAGCACCATTCCAAGAATCGAGACCACCCGCGGCCACATATCCGGGGGTGGTGCAAACCCGGGAATGAAGCTGGGTCGGGGCACATAGATAGGGATCATCACAAACAACACGATCCCAAACAGCACCGTTACCATCACGCCGCGTGTAATACCCATATGCCCCTCCCGATGCTTGTTATAGTTTCCTCAGCCGGATGTCTTACGTCCGCCACTGATCACTCCAGGTAGCCAAACTCTTCGGCAAGATTGCGATAGAACTCATACTGTTCCTGGGCATAAGACGTCATATCGACACTACCGATGGTTGAGATCGAACCACGGTCTTCAGCACGGCTCAGCCAGCTATCGCTCTCAGCGACCTCTTCTAATACGTCTTCCCAAGTAGTCACCACCTCTTCCGGCAGGTTGGGCGGACCGTACAGCGCGCTCCAGCCCACAACTTGTCCAGCCAGTTCATAGCCAAGCTCTTCAGCGGTGGGGACATCAGGCAACGAGTCCATGCGCTCCGGTGCGTAGACCATCAGGGGACGCATATCGCCGCTCTCAATGTGCGGCATAAGTGACCCGGCAGCGATCGCCAAGAAATCAACATGCCCGCCGAGCAGCGCGGTTGCCAAAGCACCACCACCACGGAATGGCACCAGCGTCGCCGCAGAAAGCGGATCCATTCCAGCGTCGGAAAGAAGTGTCTGTACGGTAAAGCCATCAATAGCAGTCGCGCCTGAAGCCGCATAGGCCATAGCGCCTGGATTGCTCTCGACTCCTTCAAGTAACTCCTCGACACTTTCATAGGGAGAATCTTCGGCCACCGCCAGAATCATCGGTGTGGCTTCTAGAGAACCCAGAAAAGTGTACTCGTCCCAATCGACGCTGCTGTTAGCATTTACAGCAGGCGAAAGCGCCATACCCACGCGGGCCAGCAGCAGGGTGTAACCATCAGGTTCAGACTCTGATACGGCACGGGCACCAGACATACCGCCAGCGCCAGACTGATTTGACACGGTAATCGGCTCGCCGAGGAACTCGCGAGCAGATTCAGCCAATGCCCGTCCAGCGAGGTCGGAGGCGCCACCAGGCCCATAGGGCACGACCAAGGTAACGGCTTCGGACGGATAGCTTTGTGCATGAGCCGTACAAGTCACCAATAGGCTCACTGCGGCTAGGTTCAATATGCGTTTCATTCCTGTCTCCTTGATTATTTTTGCTTGCGCTACGTCTGGCGCACCAAACGGCATAAGCCAGACGAACAGTCTCAGCATAGACAGCTATGAAAAAAAATTCAATAAATCGCTTCAGAATGCATTATAGTACTAGCAAGGTCGCAAAACTGCATGCCAGAACGAGATTGGGCGATGTGAGTTGTTAATGGGTAAGGCAGGCCGGACTTAGGGTACGGTGTGTTTAAGAGGTACAAACGGCCAGCACTGTCAAAGTGACTACCTGGCTACAATGTTTCGGGAGGAACAATGAAACTCAAAGAAATTGAAGCCTTCGATGCCTTCATGAAGCACGGCACGACCAAGGCTGCCGCCGATGCACTGGCGATCAGTCAATCAATGGTCAGCCGCCTGCTCAGCGGGCTGGAGGAAGAGGTGGGATTCGTCCTGTTCAAGCGAACACGCAACCAGATTGAACCAACTGCTGAGGCGTTCGCCTTCCATGACTCAGCGCTTCGATTAATCTCGAGCATCCGTGACACTCAAAAAGATGCTGAAGCCATCGCAAACAATCAGATCGGCAATGTCGTGATCGCTGCACAACCGATCTTTTGCGATACGTTCCTGCTTGATGTGGTTAAACGTTTCAAAGAGCGACACCCCAAAGTAGGGGTTCGCTTGATCGATGTGGGAATGCAGGAACTACTTAAGATGATCGACAACAACACCTGCGATATGGCGCTTGGCATTACCCTTGAAGCCGATACCTATGGTGCCAGCGTCACTAGCTTAGCGCGCTGTTCTGCCCGCTGTATCATGCATCGAAAGCATCCCTTGGCAGCGCTCGACATCGTTCCTATTACCAGCCTACAGAACCAGACCTTCATTGAACTGATGCCTGACAGCCCGCTGCGATCCCGGGTTGACTACATCATGCAAACCATTGATATAAAAAGAAACATTGCGGCAGAAATTCGTCCTATGCGCGGCGTCTGTGCGCTGGTCGATCGAGGTGTGGGCATTGCCGTCGTTGACCCCATTGCGGAACTATTGCTGCCAGGTACTGATGTAGTATCTAAACCTCTTGACCCAACAATAGAGTGGGAAATTGCACTTCTAAAATCTAAACGCCGACCGCTGAGTAATGTCTCCGCTGCCTTTTACGATGAACTACAAAAAGAGATTGCGAATTTAATAGGCATGGGCATCATGCAGGAAAGGCGACATGTGTAGATAAATAGAGACCAGCGCAAAGAGCCCCCGCCACTGCAGTATCGCCCGACACGTCGGAGGCCCACAAGGGCTGGGTACGACACCAACGAGGCAGTCACTCGAGTGCCACAACTATGCCTGCCGACGTTCAGGCGATCAAAGCCTGCGGCGTTACCTTCCCCATCCACTTAATCGAACGGGTAATCGAGAAGCAACTGCCAGTAACACCATTCCTGCCACCGAAGTGCGCCATAAACTTCAGGTTTGCGTTCGAAGATACCCATCCTACCTCCGTGTGCCTCTTTACACTGAAGGTTGACGTTACTTTCTGCCGCAATCTATATTTTAAATAGAATAATCGATTTTTTTGACAGAAAAGATAACACCAATGCCAAAATCAATTTTACGTGCTGACATCCTGCTGTCGGAGGCTCACGCATGACTGAGCAGTCTCCGGCCCCACTCAGCAAGCTATTCTGGGCCTTTACTCGCATTGGCCTACTGGGCTTCGGTGGCGGACCGGCCATGATTCCCCTCGTCCGCGATGAAGTTGTCACCCGCCATCGCTGGATGGATGACGATGCCTTCGCCGATGTGCTCGCCATTGCCAATACCCTCCCCGGCCCCATCGCCACCAAGATGCCTGGATACATTGGCTATCGCATCGGTGGCATCGCGGGGTGTGTCATCGCGGTAGCGGCCGTCATCGTGCCCATGGTACTTGCCATGATCCTGTTGCTGGGTCTGTTCAGCCGCTATCGCGACGTCACCTGGATCCGTGGGATGAGCTACGCCGTCATTCCCGTGGTCATGGTCATGATGGGCCAACTGACGCTGGACTTCTGGAACAAATCACGTGTCTCTTTGGGCCCTTGGACGAGCCTTGCCATGGGCGCGGGGGCAGGCGTGCTCATCTACCTGCTTGGCCTTCACCCCGGCTGGATCATCGGTGCCCTGCTGCTGACCGCGATGCTCGCCCCTGAGCCGCGCCGTAAAGAGGTCAGCAAATGATCTACTGGGAGCTTTTTCTCGCCTTCTTTATTCCCAACATCATCGGCTATGGCGGAGGCCCTGCCATCATTCCGCTCATCGAGGCAGAAGTTGTCGGCCGCTATGGCTGGATGACCGCTCAAGAATTTGCGGAGACCCTGGCGCTGGGTAACGCTCTCCCAAGCCCTATCGCCACCAAGATGGCTGGCCAGATTGGTTTTGATGTCGCCGGCGCTGGCGGTGCGTTGGTCGCCGTGCTGGCCACGGTGGTGCCTTCACTGCTGTTGATGCTGGGCGCACTGGGGCTTCTCTATCGATATCGTGACTCACCTCGCGTCAAGCGAATGAGCCAGTGGGTACGGCCGGTCATCGCCATGATGATGGCTTGGCTTACCTGGGGCTTTTTCAGCGAAGGATTAAAGACGGCAGGCCTGATCCACACCCTGTTGATCGGCGCCGTAGCGGCGCTGGCGTTGCTGAGACTGCGTATTCACCCTGCCTTCGTTGTGATGGCCGCCCTGGCCTATGGAGGGCTCTTCCTTGGATAAAAAGTCATGAAAGGAGTGAGAGCCCCCGCACCACCACACCACGTTCGTTGCTGCCCGACGCGTATCAACGTCAAGTTTCAGCGCTCTAGGACCGAACGGCCATAGCGCACGCAAGACACAAAGAGGAATCAAGTATGCAATTCGATGCGCATTATTACCCAAGCCCCTCCCGCCGCATGGCAACCTTTGGCCGTCGTGGCATGGTCGCCACCTCACAGAGCCTCGGCGCCGAAGCCGGCATGCAGATCCTGCGTCAAGGCGGTAATGCCGTCGATGCAGCGATCGCCACCGCTGCCGCCCTCACCGTGGTAGAGCCGACCTCCAACGGGCTGGGGAGTGATGCCTTCGCCATCGTCTGGATGAATGGTGAGCTCCACGGCCTGAATGCCAGTGGCCCGGCGCCACAGTCAGCCACGATTGAGGCCGTCAAAGGACTGGGGCACGACACCATGCCGGAGCACGGTCTCATTCCCGTGACAGTTCCTGGTGCTCCAGCCGCATGGGCCACGCTATCCGAACGTTTTGGGCGCCTGCCTTTTGCTGATCTTCTGGCACCAGCCATTACCCTGGCAGAAGAAGGATTCCCGATCTCCCCCTTAGTCAACCAGCTGTGGGAGGACGCCTATAAGGCCTTCAGCCGCTACGATGCTGCAGCCTTTCAGCCCTGGTTCGACACCTTCGCTCCCAAAGGCCATGCGCCCCGGCCAGGCGAGATGTGGTCTTCCGCTGGTCATGCTCACAGCCTTCGCATGATTGCTGAAACCCACGCCCGTGCCTTCTATGAAGGGGAACTGGCCGATCGCATCGACGCCTTCTCCCGTGAGCACGGAGGACTGCTGCGCAAAGAGGACCTCTCAGCCTTTGCGCCTGAGTGGGTAACCCCCATCAGCACCCGCTATCGCGACCATGAGATCTGGGAGATCCCGCCCAACGGCTGCGGCATGATTGCGCTTCAGGCACTCGGCATGCTGGAACACCTTGGTGAAGAAGGAAGGGATCCTGTTGAGACGCTGCATCGCCGCATTGAGGCCACTAAACTGGCTTATGTGGACGGGCTGCATCACATCACGGACCCGGAGGCAATGAAGCCAAGCGTCACCCAAATGCTCGACGCTGACTACCTCAAGCGACGTGCTGCCACCATTGGTGAAAAGGCAATGGATCCGGTGCATGGCAACCCCATCACCGGTGGAACGGTCTATCTCGCCACAGCGGATGAAGAAGGCAACATGGTGTCCTTCATCCAGAGCAACTTTAAAGGCTTCGGTTCAGGCATCGTTATCCCGGGCACGGGCATCAGCCTCCAGAACCGCGGCTGGTCCTTCAAGCTAGACGAGGGGCATACCAACGCTCTGGCGCCTGGCAAACGCACCTACCACACCATTATTCCTGGGTTTATCACCCGCAACGGCCAGGCAGTTGGGCCGTTCGGGGTCATGGGCGGCTTCATGCAACCCCAAGGGCATGTCCAGGTCATCACCGGGATGCTCGATGACGCCCTGAACCCTCAGGCGGCGCTAGACATGCCACGCTGGCAGTGGACGGAAGGCCGCACTGTCGAAGTCGAGCCCAACTTTCCTGACCACTTGGCGCAGGCACTCGCGCGTCGGGGTCATCATATCGTCAAGAAAGCAGATTCTGTGAGTTTCGGTCGCGGGCAGATCATACTGCGCGACGCGGAAACCGGGGTGCTCTGCGGCGGCACTGAGCCCCGTACCGACGCCGCGGTACTGCCCTGGTAACAGCCCGGGCATGATGCCGAGCGAAACGATTTTGCGGTCGGCAATGCAACCAAAAAGACAAGGAGATTCACCATGCAAGCTGGACATTCTAAAGCCAATGACACCGACTCCCCCTGGTCGCGCCGAGTTCTCACCGCCGTGGCCGGTTCTGTGCTTGCCGTTGGCTGTGCCTCGGCGAGCGCACAGGAAGCCACCTACCCTGAAGACCCCGTCGAGTTCATCGTGCCCTGGGGGCCGGGTGGCGGTAGCGACATTCTGATGCGTCTAGTCTCCAACCACATTGAGGATCACCTGGGTCAACCGCTTCCGGTTATCAACATGCCAGGCGTCAGTGGGACAGTGGGCCTTGCTGACCTGGCTGAACGTCCCGACGATGGGTACACGGTCGGCCAGATCCATGATGGCTTCCTGGTCTCTCACCATACCGGACTGACTCCGCTCAACTGGGACGACTTCGAACCTGTCGGTTCGATGACCGCCTCACCGCAGTACCTCACCGTCAATCCGGACAAAGGCTGGGAGACGATGGAAGACTTCGTCGACTATGCCCGAGAAAACCCTGGGGAAATTCGTTTCGGGGTGACCCTCGGCGGCGTTCCTCACCTTCACGCCGCGATGATCGCTGAAGCCGAGGATCTGGAATTCCGCTTCGTCGGCTTTGAAGGCACCGGCGAGCGCATCCGCGCCTTGGTAGGCGGGCACATCGATGCCGCCATGGGCGACATTGCCTCCAGTAATCAGTTTGTCGAGAACGACGATCTGTCGTTCCTGGCGGTGGGCCACACCGAGCGCATGGCCCAGACCCCCGATGTACCGACCATGATGGAACTCGGCTACGAAGACCTGCAGCTATCGATCCTCCGGGGGCTTATCGCGCCGAAGGGTACACCGGAAGATCGCATCGATGTACTAGCGGCAGCGCTGGAAGCCACCTCCAACGATGAGGACTTTGTCCGCGCCGTTAACAATTCAGGCGCTGAGGTTCAGTTCATGGGGCCCGACGACTTCCGAGCCCACCTGGAACGTCTCGATGCCACAGTTGAACGCCTCGCAGGGCAGTTGCAGCAATGAGTGATGCAAATCACAACGCCCGGTCATTGGATGACCGGGCTCATATCGACGCTAAGCGAGCCAAGGCGTGGGGGCATATCATTTTCAATGCCATCCTTGCCTTGTTGTTCGCATTCATGTTTGTGCGCGCAGGTGAGCTTCCCTCTTCGATGTGGGAGCCCATGGGGGCAGGTACCTTCCCCAGGATTGTGCTTGCGTTCCTGGTTGTTTTTAACGTGATGATCATCATCAAGGAGCTGCCCAGCCTTAAGCAGACATCGGCACTCTCACAGGGCGCCGTTCGCGCGTGGCTGATAGAGCACCGGCTCGCCTTTGGGGTGCTGATCCTGTTCGGCCTGATGACGGCAGCCGTTCCTATTCTTGGCTTTCGCTGGGCCAGCCTTCCCTTTCTGATCGTCTGCCAGTATCTACTGGGGGCACGCAGCACCAAGGCATTGGTCATTGCGACGGTCATCGCACTAGCACTGTCGTTCGGCCTGGAAAGCCTGTTCCGCCATGTTTTCACCATCTCACTGCCACGCGGCATGTGGGGCTGAGCACCACGACCGGGACACCGTTACAAGGAACCTCTCATGCTAGAAGCCATCCTTTTAGGGGCTGATCAGCTCTTTACCTTTACGACCATGCTCACCATGCTGGTGGGGGTAACGGTGGGCGTCATCGCTGCCGCGATTCCAGGCTTCACCATCACCATGGCGATTGTCCTGACCCTGCCGCTGACGTTCACCATGCCGCCTCTGCAAGGCGTGTCGACCATGCTGGCCGTGTACATAGGTGGCTACACGGGTGGCATGATCAGTGCGGCGTTGCTGGGCATCCCCGGTACCCCCTCCGCCGTGGCCACTACTTTTGATGCCTTTCCCATGGCACGCAACGGTGAGCCGGGGAGAGCCTTGGCCTTGGGCATTTGGGCCTCGTTTTTCGGTACCCTGATCAGTACCTTGGTTCTCATTGCCGCTGCACCGCCCCTGGCACTCATTGCAGTGAAGCTGGGCGCATGGGAATACTTCTCACTCGTTGTATTTGCTCTGACCATCGTGGCAAGCCTGGTAGGACGCTCAATGGTACGCGGCCTGTTCGCCGGTCTACTGGGCCTGCTGATTGCCACCGTCGGCGCCGACCCGCTCATGGGCGTCACCCGATTTACCTTTGATTTGCGGTTGCTCTCGGCGGGTATTCCCTTCCTGGTAGTGCTGATCGGCATTTACGCCGTTAGTCAACTGCTGAAGGAAGTGGAAAACCCCGACCAGGTACAAAAGGGACGCCAACTGATCACCGGGCGTATCGAATTCCGCCCTTTTTCGGCCTTGCGTGAAGTCCTGAAGAATCCCATCAACCTGCTACGCTCGTCCATGGTCGGGGTATTCATCGGTGCCGTACCGGGGGCGGGTGGCAGCATCGCCAACCTCCTCGCATATGACCAGGCCAAGCGAGGCTCTCGTCATCCTGAAGACTTCGGCAAGGGCTGTAGCGAAGGTGTCATTGCCTCAGAGTCTGGGAACTCAGCCACATCCGGTGGCGGCTTGATTCCCATGATCGCGCTGGGGATTCCAGGTAGTGCCGTCGATGCCGTGCTGATGGCAGCGTTGATGGTTCACGGCATCGGGGTCGGCCCCCGCCTTATCATGGATAACGCCGATACGGTTTATGGCATGTTCATGGCCATGTTCGTCGCCGGCGCCATGATGCTGGTTGTCTGCCTACTAAGCATGCGTCTGTTCCTCAAGGTCACCAACATTCCAAAATCAGTCATCGTTCCGGTAGTGCTGACCTGCTGCCTGGTGGGCGCGTTTACCCTAAATAACCGAGTCACTGATATCTACCTGCTGCTGGGGATTGGCCTCGTTGGCTACATCATGACCAAGCTTGACTACCCGCTGGCCCCCCTGGTTCTTGGGGTGATCCTGGGTCCAATCGCCGAGACCAACCTGCGCCGTGCATTGATGACCAACGAAGACTGGACGCTTTTCTTTACCCGGCCTATCTCTGCAGTACTCCTGGGACTCGCGGTCATCTCCATCGCACTGGCCATTCGCTACCACTTACGACAAAACCGCCCAAGACCGGAAGACGCTTAGCCTCACACGGCCTCTAAAAGTAGATTGAGATATTATCCAGTGCTCACAAAATCCCCCGGCAGTTCAAAGTGCTGGGGGATTTTTTATCAATAAAATCGACCCGCTTCTCCTTCATCATCTATTCCGACCTCATCTACGAAACAAGGTCAACGTCCGTCAGACGCGAACCGGGTTACCCTCCTGGCCAAAGAGAAGGGTAGCTAATTATTTCAGTCACAAAGAGCCCAACTTGTTGAACGATCAGCAATGATCCAGTCACAGAAGCCGCAGGAAGAGGGTTTCGTAAGAGCTCAATTTATTGGGCGATAGGTTTCCCATGGCGGCACCAAACCGGTTTTCGGAGGACAGTCCTCGGGAGCCTAGACTCCAGTTACCGTTTAGAATTCGATATTGGTGGTATAACGTATCTTCATCAATCGACAGAGCTAAGCGTGCTATTTTGAATTACCACGAAAGTTGTATTTCATAAAAATAGAGGTATGTCGCTGCTATGAAACATCTCATCATGACACTCCTGACCACTCTGGGACTGGGCCTTTCCGCCACCACCACGACGGCACACGCACAAGATGGCCCCATCGTGGTCGGCGGCCTCAACTATACTGAGCATTTGATTCTCACCTCAGCCACCTTCCAGTTGCTGCAAGCCAAAGGCTACGACGTCGACAAGCGCGAGGGGCTGGGCACCTCGGTATTGCGCCAAGCGCAGGAAAACGGCCAAGTCGACCTCTATTGGGAATACACCGGCAACTCAGTGATCCTGTTCAATGACCAGCCACAACCCGATAATGCCGCCGAGACCTACGCCACTGCCAAGCGTCTGGACGGCGAGAAAGGCTTAGTCTGGCTGAATCCTTCGGACACAAACAACACCTACGCACTCGCCATGCGCGAGGCCGACGCCGAAAAACTCGACATCCATACCCTCTCTGATCTAGCCGCGGCGATGAACGATGGTGCCGACCTGACGCTCGCCTCTAATGCCGAATTCTATGCCCGCGAAGACGGCCTGCGGCCGCTTCAAGAGGCCTATGGGTTCGAGTTTCCCCGCTCGCGCGTCAAGCGCATGGATTCGGGGCTTACTTACAATGCGCTGCGTGAAGGCGAAGTCGACGTGGCGCTGGTATTCGCTACCGATGGCCGCAACGGTGCCTTCGACTTCGAGGTGCTCGACGACGACCAGCAGTTCTTCCCGGTCTACCAGTTGGCACCGGTGGTTCGCGAAGAAACGCTCGACGCCCACCCCGAACTGAGTCCCCTGCTCAACGATATGTCCGCCGCGTTGAACGATCCGACGCTAATTGACATCAATCGCCGAGTAGATGTCGATGATCAGAACATTGAAAGGGTCGCGAAAGACTTCCTGACCGAAAACGACCTGCTCTAACTCCCCACTCCGATCCCATCTTCTTTTCCGGGGGCGATGCTGGCATCGCCCCAAGTGACAGGACGCCCCATGTTTCCAAGTGGAAGCCAACCCGATTCCTGGGAAGTGCGTGACTTCCCGCACCCGATCGTCGAGGAACCGGCACTGTTCATTCCGCTGCCCGATGGCAGCCGACTCGCGGCACGGATGTGGCGGCCGGCCGACGCCGAGACCCATCCCGTGCCTGCAATCATCGAGTGCATCCCCTACCGCAAACGGGACGCCACCAGTGCCGACGACGAACGCATGCACCCATACTTCGCTGGCCACGGCTATGCAGCACTGCGTATCGACTTGCGTGGCAGCGGTGACTCGGACGGCGTGCTCGAGGACGAATACCTGGCGAGCGAGCAGGACGACATCGTCGCCGCAATCGCCTGGCTCGCCGAGCAACCCTGGTGCAGTGGCCGCGTCGGCATGCTGGGCATTTCCTGGGGCGGCTTCAACTCATTGCAGGTGGCCTCGCGCCAGCCGCCAGCGCTCGGCGCAATCATCGCCGTCGGCGCCACCGTCGACCGCTATCACGACGACGTGCACTACAAGGGCGGCTGTTTGCTCAACGAGAACTTCGGCTGGGCGGCCTCGTCGCTTTCGTTCATGTCGCGGCCGCCAGACCCCGCCTTACGCGACGACTGGCGCGAGCTCTGGCAGCACCGGCTCGCCCATCAACCCTTCGTTGCGGAGAACTGGTTCGAGCACCAGACACGCGATACCTACTGGCGCCATGGCTCGGTGTGCGAGGATTATTCGCGCCTGACGACGCCGACCTTGGCCGTTACCGGCTGGGCCGACGCCTACGTCAACTTCGTCGCCGAAATTCTCGAGCATGCGCCCTGCCCCCGGCGCGGCATCGTCGGCCCTTGGCCGCATGCCTATCCGCACCTGGCGATGCCGAGGCCAACCATCGGCTTCCTCCAAGAAGCGCTGCGCTGGTGGGATCACTGGCTGAAAGACCGTGACACAGGCATCATGGAAGAACCACTATATCGCGTGTTCTGTCCGTCCTTTTCCGAGGCCGATCCGCAACGGCTCGAAGTGCCCGGCGAATGGCTCGCCGAGACCCAATGGCCGAGCCCGCACATCGCCTCCCGCGCCCTGGCGCTGGGCAACGGTGAGCTGCAGGCCCCGGAAGACAGCACCGTCCGCCCCGGCGTAGTCAAACTGCGTGCGCCAGCAGACAACGGCCTACAATGTGGTGAATATATCCCCCACAGCAGCGGCCCCGAGATCGCCGGCGACCAGCGCGGCGACGACGCCCACTCGCTGACCTACGACACCGATCCGCTGGCGTCCGACTCGGTGATTCTGGGGCGCCCCACGCTATCGCTGCGGGTCAGCGTCGACCAGCCGCGCGCCAATCTGATCGTACGCTTGTGCGACGTCTCGCCCGAGGGCGTCTCGCAACGCGTCTCCTACGGCGTGCTCAATCTCTGCCACCGTGACAGTCACGTCACACCCTCCGAGGTGCCGTGCGATACGTCGCTCGACGTGACCGTGTCACTGAACCAGACCTGCTACCGCTTCATCGCCGGGCATCGGCTGCGCGTCTCGGTGACCACCGCCTACTGGCCGCTGGTCTGGCCGAGCCCTTATCCGGTGACGCTGACCCTGCATGAAGCCGACTCGCGCCTCACGCTGCCCCAACGTGCCTCGCACGACACACCGCCCGTGAAGTTCGAACCGGCAGTGTTTTCCGGGCCCATGCGGCATCAAGTCGTACGCGCAGGCGAACAGTCCCGAGACGTCACCCACTCGCTGACCGACGGCTGGACCCGACACGCCATCATCGACGACTTCGGTGAGATCGCCTATGACCACGGCCTGACCAACATCGCCTCGGCGGACGAGCGGTACGCTATCCATCCCGATGTGCCAGCCACTGCGACCATGAGCAAGAGCTGGCGTCAGGACTTCAGGCGCAACGGCTGGCACGTTCACACCGAGACCTGGGCGGAACTGAGCTGCGATGCCGAGTGGTTCTACCTGGAAGCACGTCTGCAGGCCTTTGATGAGGCCGAACGCTTTATCGACCGACGCTGGAAGACCCGACGCCGCCGACGCTGGGTGTAAGCCACGCCCTCAGCCACGACGCTCCCGTTCGACCCGCCGCGCCAGCAACGAGGCCACCAATGGCGTGTCAGCGTCGCGGTGGGTCGGCATCGCGAAACGGGCAGCGGCAATCTCGTCGGTGTCGATGTCGGCGCTGACGAGCGTCTCGCCATCTTCGGCCCGCACCAGCACCTTGCCATCGACGCCGACGATGCAACTACCACCCCAGAACCAGGCGTCGCCCTCCGCTCCGTAACGGTGCGCCATGACCATCGGCGTGGCGTACATCATGGCGTAGAACTTCAGGCAGATCAGCCAATTGCCTTCGTCATCGAAATCGCCATCGACCATCCCTGTCGCCGCGTTGACCGGAGCCAGCATCACGTCGGGGCGCTCCATCATGGCCGCATGGGCCAAGCCGGGATTCCAGAGATCGGCACAGATCATCACACCGCAGGCGAGACCGTCGGCATCGGCGACGGTAAGCGACTGTCCCTTGCCGAAATGCTTGCCTTCCTCGTGTCCCCCGTAGGTACAAAGGTTGACCTTGCGATGCACGGCAACGACCTGCCCAGAACACAGGCAGGCCATGGAATTGGCATATTCACCGCGACCGCAGCGCTCGACGAACCCCACTACTGTCAGCATGTTGCCGACGGACTCCGCCAGTTGGACAAGACACGGATCATCGCGATGCATGGCAACCTCGGGGACACGGGTGCCCAGGTCATACCCCGTCAGGGAAAGCTCCGGGAAAACCAATACATCGATCTCCCGCTGACGGGCTTCCTCAATGACACGACGATGTGTCTCGAGATTGTGCGCGACATCAGCCAACGAGCATTGAATCTGGGCGGCGGCGAGCCGGTAATTCGTCCTGCAAATGCTCAAAATGTTGCCTCCCGCAAGAAACACGAAAACACTGAATAATCTTCGACGAGCATACGGTGAAACCCATGCATTTCCTATCCAATGCCTATTACCATCGCAAATAAATGGCATGACACATCCGAATATCGTAACCGGAGATATCTCTGAAGGGCGTGTTAAGCTCTTTATATAGAAACTTATAAAAAGTGTCTGAAGTCTTTAAGCGCGTTAATAAAACACTTGTTCACGAGTGCGACGTCCATGCCAATGGATTTACTTAAAACTTTTATAAATGATAGCGAGTTTTCAGGGTTCTTATCTTCGAACACATTATGTTAAGTAAGCTTGATACTATGTGTATTGGCACATTGATAGGGCAGGGACTTTTTCATCTATCAAACGATTCTGGGTCAAACACCAGCACCAAAGGACACTAACATGCACGACCATCCTTCCCTTTCCTGGATACATGGGGTCGATCTATCTACTCTGGACGACGCTCACCTTCATCAGGCCAAGCGATGCCTGCTTGACCTGCTGGGGGTGGCCGCTGGGGCCACCCGCACGTCCCTCGCCGAAAAAGCCGGGCGCTTCGTGACCACCCAGCACGGCGGCGACCGCCCGCTATTATTTGCCAACGGCCAAGCCTCACCAACCGGCGTCGCCCTACACGGGGCCTGGCTCATCGACGCGCTCGACGCCCACGACGGCCAAGTACTCACCAAAGGACACGCTGGAGTCGCCTTGTTACCCGGACTACTGGCGCTGCCCGAGGTAAACAGACTTTCCGGACACGAATTCCTCGCCTTGCTCGCTTACGGCTACGAGATTGCCACCCGCGCGGGGATCGCCCTACACGCCACCAGTCCGGACTACCACACCTCCGGCGCCTGGAACGCCCTGGGTGTCGCTGCCGTCGCCGCTCGCCTGCGCGGGGTTGATGTCGAGACCATGCATCATGCCCTGGGTATCGCAGAGTTCTATGGCCCGCGCAGCCAGATGATGCGCTGTATCGACCACCCCACGATGCTCAAGGACGGCTCTGGCTGGGGGGCAATGACCGGGATCTCAGCAGCGCTGCTGGCCGAAGACGGCTTCACCGGTGCCCCGGCGCTTACCGTGACCGCGCCGGACGTCACCGTAATCTGGCAAGACCTGGGCGAGCGCTGGTATCTCCACGAGCAGTACTTCAAAGCCTACCCGGTCTGCCGTTGGGCCCAGCCCGCCGTAGAAGCAGTGTTGTCACTTCCTGCAGCGAAACGCGATCCTGCCGCCATCACGCGTATCGAAATTATCACCTTTCACGAGGGCAAGCGCCTGCACGGGATGCACCCGACCACCACCGAGCAAGCTCAATACAGCCTGCCCTGGTCTGTCGCTTGCGCACTGGGGCGGGGTACCGTGGATGTTGCGGGTGTCTGCGACGAGCTCGACGCCCCCGACCTCAAGGCGCTTGCCAGCCAAGTAGAGATTCATGAGGATGACAACTTCAACGCCCGCTTTCCTGCCGAGCGCTGGGCATGTGCCCGATTGCACCTAAACAACGGTGAAGTCATCGAAAGTGCTAATTTTGAAGCGCGGGGTAATCCGGATCAGCCACTGTCGGATGCGGAGTTGCTCGAGAAATTTCAGGCACTGGCTGAGCCCGTGCTGGATGACCGAGCGGCTAGAATTCATGAGGTAGTGATGGGTCTCGATACACGACCCGCGAACGACCTTCTAGTCCTGCTTGGCACGCCTTGAAAAGGTCGGGCAAGCGCTGGATGGCCTCAAGTCGTTTCCTGGTCATTAGACACCCCGCTTATGGTGGTGATATTACCACCTGCGTTGGCATCCAGAATCAGTAAACCATTATAAGGGGCTGGGAGGCACCACAAAACCAAGTGCAGGTGGAGTCAAGGAGCCCAATTCATTGAGCGATCAGGATAGATCAAGCCACTTAAAACGTATAAGCAACGCCCAGGACAGCGACGGGGAAGACAGGCAGTTTATCGATATCATCTTCGAGGCTTTGCTCTTCAGCACGAATATCCTGCTGAAGCTGAGGGTTAGCCGCTTCCAGGTTACGGGTAGTGCTCAGCGATACGTCAACGTTGATCGCTTTCCCTACCATTGACGAGGCAATGCGGTTGCATTATTTTAACTGCATTACTTTTGCATTGCCATTGAGCGGAGGCCAATCATGACCACGGCCATTGAGGATGACTCCACCCTAACGGATCGCTACCAGACGACCATTCCGGCATCGGTACGTCGCGCGTTGAAGCTGAAACGCCGCGATCGGATTCACTACATGATTCGCCCCAATGGAGAAGTGGTGCTCACTCGCGCCCGCGATGAGCCCAGCCAAGACCCCGTAATGGCCAGCTTCCTGGCCTTCCTAGAGCGGGATCTGCACGAGCACCCGGAAAACATTCGTCCTGTCACTGCCAGTACCTTTGCCGAGGCCGAACGCCTGACGGCAGGCATTGAGGTAGATCTCGATGAGGAACTGCCAGAGGACGACGACGACACATGAGTCCTCTGGAGATAAACGGATGGACGATCTACGCACATCCGCTATTCCTGGAGCAGGTCGATGCGCTCACCAGCAAGGTGAAGCAACTCCAAGAAAAGGATCCACTCGGATATCGCAGCAAACCAGCCACCAAGCGTCTGGCGGCGATTGTGAAGCTGGCCAAGAACGACATTCCACAGGATCCGGCTGGCCCTCAGTATCGTCAAGGAAACGCCCTCGGGTCTGAGCACACCCATTGGTGCCGGGCAAAGTTCTACCAGCAGTACCGGCTGTTCTTTCGATACGACCTTGCGAGCAAGATCCTTATCTACGCCTGGGTCAACGACGAATCCACCAAGCGCGCCTATGACAGCAAACAGGACGCTTACGCTATCTTCCGCAAGATGCTCAAGAACGGTAACCCACCGGAAAGCTGGAATGAATTATGGAAAGCGGCCATCAGTGATGGCGAACGCATCAAAGCACTTCTGGGGGAAGACCCCAGATGAATAGATGAAAAGGGGTTTGTAAGAGCCCAATTCATTGGGCGATCAGCAATCATCCCGCCACGAATCGATATTCATACACCGCAGGCAAAACGAACATCATCTGCCTATCGGCCAACGTTAAACCATTTAATGTCCCCACAGTGGCCGAGAGGTGTCAACGATGGATTGGGTTATGAAATGTGAAGAGGCTTGATGCAACGGCATCCCACCAGCAACAAAAAAAGATTGCCTCGCAAGCACATAGGGCTCAAGTCAATGGTCCAGAATCGCGGTTACCAATGCTATAATGACCCGATTTTGACACGGCAAGCTGAGAAGAGCGTATTGAACCAAAAATCCTGTAGGAAACGCGTCAATGTCGGTACTCATGTCCGAGAGTATAAGCAACGTTACTGCACCGCGTCACTCGGTTCTGAAGTGTTAATAGCAAGCAGAAAGGATAAAGTGAACTAATGAATCTCTTTTCCTAAGGAAGGAAAATATTAACTGTTTATGATGTGCGTAAAAGGGTTTTTATATGGACGATAATAACACCACGCTAGGTTACCGACTAAGGCAATTAAGGCTAAGTAAGCGGATGTCGCTGCGTGCACTTGCTGAGCGCAGTGGACTAAGCCATCCATTTATTTCATCAATAGAGAAGGACACAGGCAATCCGTCCATTAGCTCACTGAAGCGTATACTTGACAATCTAGATGTAACGCTAAGTGATTTTTTTGCAGAAAAGGTCTCAGTTGAACGAGTTGCATTCTATAAAGCTAGTGAATTAGTAGAGCTTGCCGATGGTAAAGAACTATCTTACAGACAAGTCGGTGCCAATCTCAAAAATGCGAAAATGATGATTCTCCATGAACGATACGCTCCGGGTGCATCTACTGGTGATGATACCTATCAGCACTATGCAGAAGAAGGCGGCGTTGTCGTTTCGGGACGTATTTTGATTACAGTAGGCGATAAAAGCCGCGTACTTGAGAGCGGCGATGCCTACTATTTTGATAGCACTCTTCCTCACAAGATGGAAAACGTCTTTGAAGAAGAGTGCATCGTCGTTAGCTCAGTGACACCACCAACTTTCTAATTAAAGATCTCGCTATTGAAAACAGCCTTCATTAAATATTAAAAACCTACCATTGATGGCAGCAAGGTTGTCAGAAAAGGTAGGTAAGTAATTACCATCAAAACGACTAGCTGCATGATGATAAACGGCGTAATTTCACGAATAAGCTCCTCGACGCTCACTTTTCCTATGGAGGCACCAACAAAAAGCCCGGAGCCTACTGGAGGAGTATTCAAGCCTAAAACTAAATTCACGCAGAAGATAACACCAAAATGCAAAGGGTCTATGCCATATTGCTGAGCAATAGGAGCAAAAATAGGCCCGAAGATTAAGATGGCTGGAAACAAATCCAGAACTAAGCCAATTAACAGCAGTGTTATATTCATCACCAACAAGAAAACAAGGGGGTTTTCGGTCACTGACTGCATCAAAGAGGATATTTTAAGTGGCACGCCTTGAGTTGATAGAATGTAAGATAATAGGCTACTCGTAGCTAACAAGAAAAACATGATCGAGCTAGTTCGCGCTGCGCCAAAAAATATTTTTGGAAGTGCCTTTATGGTAATGCAACGTGTCGCCAATGCCACTACCAATGCATATCCAGCAGCAACAGCCGCAGCTTCGGTTGCAGTATAAATACCTGAAATTACGCCAAACGCAATAATGACAGGCATAACAAGAACAACGATGCTCTTTCTCGTTATTGATAAAATGTCAGACCTGGTATAACTGAAGTCTCTTTTAGGGTAATTTCTCCTTGAACTAATAATATGATTCATAACCATCAAACCAATGCACGTAATAATTCCCGGTACAATTCCAGCAATAAAAAGCCCACCAATAGAAACGTTGCCCACCGCCAGTGCATAGATAACAAACGTCAGGCTGGGAGGGATAATAGGTCCTATCACGGAGGACGCAACCGTAATTGCTGTAGAGTAGGCCCTACCATACCCTTTGTCTGCCATGGCAGGGATCATGATAGAACCAATAGCGGTTGTGTCAGCCGTGGCCGACCCTGTTATGCCTGAGAAAAACACACTGCCGCCGATATTAGTATGGCCAAGCCCGCCTCGTAAACGGCCCACAAATAAATCTGCAAAGTTAGTCAATGTTCTTGTCATACCCGAGTGCAGCATGATGTCACCTGCTAGTACAAACATCGGGATAGCTACAAGCAAGAAAGAATTAACACCAGAAAACATATAATGGGAAATTACGACAAAAGGATCCCCTAAAACTATAAATGCAGCTAATGATGATACGCCGATAGCAAAAGCAACTGGCATTCCAAGAATAACCAATACAACAAATGATATTGCCAATACCGTTAAAGCCATTACGACGACCTCCCACTAAGAATTTTTAAAATCAGGCGGATAGCAAATAAGACATATATCATGCCGCTGACAGGTATAGCCGCATAAGGTATTGCGCGTGAAATACCCAAAGCCCCTGTCGTATGCCCTCCTAAACGTATCATTTGCTGGAGGCCGCCATAGATAATAGCCGCCAAAAATAAAATAATAAGAACGTTATTTAGTATTTCAATGAAAGCAGAAAGCTTTGGAGGAAATCTTTTTGATAGAAAAGTAATACTAGCATGATCTTTTTCAAGAAATGCATATGCCCCTCCTATAAAGAGAGACCAGATCATTAGAAAACGTGAGGCCTCCTCAGGCCAAGGCTGCGCATTATTCAATACAAACCTAAAAAAAACCTGAAAACATATAATAGCCATAATTAGGAATATGGAAACAGCGACTGCTCCCTTTATTGCATTATCAACATATAGCACTATATTTTTCATATCAAACTAGCTCTCTACGTTAAAAACGTTATAATTATCAACCATCATCTTGACCCCACCCCATTAACAACAACACCTTGCTACTCATGGTGTTATTTTTTAACTTTTTCGATCAAATAAAAATGAAGCTGGCTACAAATATAATGTAGCCAGCCCAAAAATTTAAATGTTACTCGGCTTCGATTCTTTCGATTTCTGCCAAGACTGCATCAACGTTTTCTTCTCCAGACTCCTCTTTGAGCCACGGAATAACCGCTTCTTGAGCCTGCTCACGAAAGCGCTCGCGCTCTGCATCTGGCAGTGTATAAACTTCAACACCGTTTTCTTTGAGTGCATTTAGAGATTCGACTCTATTGCGATAAGTCGCCAAGCCGAATTCCACATTTGCACCGATCTCAGCACCTTGCGTCAATACATTTTGCAAGTCGTCGGGTAGCGACTGGTAAAAATCTTCATTGATCAAGTATAAATTAGCGACACCCATACTATTATCAAGCGTCACATACTGGGCCACTTCATCATAGCGTTGATCAATCATAATCCCAGGCGTGTGGCCTAACCCGTCAATAACCCCTGTATTGATGGAGGTATAAATTTCCGCCCAAGGGACAGGAGTAGCTGAAGCACCTAAGGCATCCCACGTTTTAATCGTTATTTGGCTATTAGGCAACGTTCTCAGCTTGAGCCCTTCAAGGTCTTCCAACGTTTCAATGGGGTGAGAACTATTAATGAAGTTGTAAAAACCGTATGGGGTCGCTGCTAAAGACCTAACACCCATATCTTCTGCCATTTGCTCATTTAAATCAGCATAGGTGTCACTTTCAAAGAACTTCTTCATTGAAAGTTCATTTTGGAAAAGGTAAGGAGCAAACCAGGCCATCATTGGTTTGTAGGCACCGGTGATGGACTCATCACCTTGGGCCATTTTATGAATGCCTAGCTGAAGACCTTCAAGTAACCCCTCTGTATTACCCAGTTGGCCAGACGGAAGGATATCAATTTCGATACGACCATCACTGTTACTTTCAACGTACTGCTCGAATGCTTTCCATCCCAGTGTGTTCGCACCTGTTGGTGATTCGAGCACACCAATTTCCAAATTATAGTCTGCGGCGACAGCCGTCGCCGTATAGAAACCAAGCAGAATGGCCGTAGCCGCAATTGTTGAGTGTCGTAGTTGAATCATTTTTTCACCTTTTGGTTTTATAAATCTTGTTACTTACAGTTTCCTTTTGATCTACTGCTTCAAATCTTCGGAAAATCTCCCGAGGTGATTTGATTAATTTCCGATGGGAAAAGTCGTAAGGCAGCTGCTCGCGCATGCCCTTCCATCCCCTCGGTTAAACTCTGTCGAACAGCGCGCGGGGCAACCTTACGAATCCCTTCTTCTTCCATCCATTGGTGGGTGCAGGTTTTCACGTAGCTGCCTACCCAAAGGCCCCCGGTATATCTAGCGGCTGCCATGGTGGGAAGCGTATGGTTAGTGCCACAACATTTATCGGAATAAACAACACTGGCGTTTTCACCAATAAATAGTGAACCATAATTTTTAAGTTTGGGAATCAGCGCGTGCGGGTCTTTTGTATGGACTTGTAGATGCTCTGTTGCCATGTAGTTGGCAAATTCAACGAGTGATTCCTCATCTTCACAAATGACGATTTCACCCTGATCCTCCCACGCTTTACCAGCCGTTTCCGCAGTGGAAAGATTCCCCAATTGGCGCTCAATTTCCAGCAATGTTTTATTCGCGATGTCTTCCGAGGTCACCGCAAGACCAACACGCGTATGAACATCGTGTTCTGCTTGGGCTAAAAGATCTGCTGCAATAACGATAGGGTTTGCGCTTTCATCAGCAATGGTAAAAATTTCACTGGGACCCGCTAACGCATCAATACCTACTTTTCCAAAGACCTGGCGCTTGGCTTCATTAACAAACGCATTGCCTGGTCCAACAATTTTATCGACTGCGGGCACTGTTTCAGTACCATAGGCCATAGCCGCAATGGCTTGAGCCCCACCAATCCGATAAATACTCGTGGCCCCCGCTAAATGGCATAACGCATACATTTGCTCATGTGCAGATGGCGGAAGGCAAGCAATGATATTTTTACAGCCCGCAACGACGGCAGGTACGATTGACATGATAGGAGCCGAGTAAATTGGATAGCGCCCTCCAGGGACGTAACATCCAACCGTTTCAATGGGGATGATACGATGCCCCAAATGCACCCCTTTTAAAGTCTCAATCTCTAGCGGTTGCATTGTAGCGTATTGAGCCTCAGCAAAATTCTTCACTTGCTCAATAGCAAATTTGCTATCTTTTAAAGTCTGCTCGTCAAAACTTTCCAGCGCTTTCTCAATTTCACTAGCACTTACTTTTGTTACCTTGAGATCCACATTATCGAATTTTTTTGAATATTCGCTTACTGCCTCGTCCCCTCGCGCACGTACTTCTTTGATGATGCTATCTACCGTTTCATATAAGCTTTTCTCAGCGGTCGCATCCTTCTCTTTTGCGGACTTCAAGAAACGCGTTTTCTGTACATTATAGGATCGAGTATCTGTCATTGGTCAGCTAACCTTGTAGTTACACTATTTACAGCAATCACTGCCGCGCCTGTGGTAACTATATTGACCAACACCCACTATACGTCAAGAACTTTTTTCAGCCATTCTGGCTTTTATTGAAAACGCGGTAATCTTATATCTTAAAAATCAGCATGTTATTTTAACTCTAACGGCCCTCAAAACGTTGCAGAATCACCCTGCCCACCTAACAGAGTTCAAACTGGCTTAAAACCGACTGCAATCCCAAGATAGTAAGCCTGTTAATAAAAATCGATTCACACATAGACTTCTTGTTGACCAGACGGTCAAATATCAACGACGTTTAGACGCCTCGCGCTATGTAGTGGTTTTTCATCAAGTTTCTCCGCAGGTTCAACAGCGTTGATAATTTGCGCCCAACCCGGTAACTATAATTACTTGATAGCCTTCAAGTGGTAAATATATTTTCTATATCAGGCCTGTTCAAATAACATTCCGTCAACAAGAACATTCCGCTTATTCAAAAAAAGATCCCTCACCGGGCTCAGCAGCACTCTCCGAACGCTAAAAACTAAGAGGCA
This sequence comes from Vreelandella arcis, assembly GCF_900103865.1. Taxonomy (GTDB): domain Bacteria; phylum Pseudomonadota; class Gammaproteobacteria; order Pseudomonadales; family Halomonadaceae; genus Vreelandella; species Vreelandella arcis. The sequence continues at coordinate 75,438 of NZ_FNII01000006.1, read as the reverse complement.
TAGGTTATGAAACGCAGGATTTCTCTTCCCCGGCATTCCTTTGATCCTAGCCGTCGGCGCTTCAACGCAAGCATGGCGGCCCTGGGCTTGGCGAGTATCAGCCTCCCAATGGGGATTCGCCCGGCCATGGCGCAACAAACCAACCTTAGCGTCATGACCTATACCAACTATCACGTGGAAGGGCTCATCCCTGGTTATATAGCGAAATATGGCAGCCTTCCTGATGCCTCTTTCATGTCCGACGACGAAGATGCTCTGCAGAAACTACGTGGTGGCTTCACCACTGACACCGCCCACCCAAACACATCCTCTGTAGGCCGCTGGCGTGACGCAGGGTTGATTAAGCCGATTGATACATCGCGCCTGCCGAATTGGGAGAACCTTTTCGACGTGGTGAAGAACTTGAAAGGCGTTTCGGAAGGTGATGAAACGTTCATTTGCCCCACCGGTTGGGGTAACGCCTCGATTATTTATCGCACCGATCTCGTTGACCCTGAAGACGTCGAAGACCCCAGTTGGGCGTTGCTTTCTAATCCGAAGTACCGTGGCCGCGTCGCGGCAAGCACGGTCCTTGAAGACCTCGTCCTACCTGCCGCACTCCAATTAGACGTCGATAATATCTTTGCAATGACTGATGAAGAGATTGCCGAGGTCAAGCAGCTGCTCAAGCGGCAGCATGAAAACCTACGTAACTATTGGTCGAGCATCACCGATATGGAGCAAGGCCTTGCCTCTGGTGCACTCGTTGCCGCCGTCGGCTGGAATACTTCTGTTAATTCTCTCAAGAAGCAAGGTATACCCGTCGCCTACATGCAGCCCAAAGAAGGCATGCTCACTTGGCTGGACGGCGTTGTACACACTACGCAGGGCAATGCCTCCGACGAAGAAGTCTACGACTATATGAACGCCTGGATCGCTCCGGAAGCAGGCCAACATCTCATTGAGGAGATCGGTTACGGGCACTCGAACAAGAATTCGTTTGATTTGGTCTCGTCCCAGCGTTTAGTCGAACTCGGTCTTGATGATCCGATCGGCAATCTCAACAAAGGAGTCTTTTACGAGGAAATAGAAGGACGTATACGCGAAAAATACTCCAGAATGATTGAAGAGGTGAAGGCAGGCTTCTAAGTCTTTTCGGTTTGGTATAAACCGCCAGCCGAGGATATTTATTCAGCGTGCTTAGACAAACTATGGAAGCTACCACCAGCGACATCAACTGGTTGTCCGCCGTCGAGCTCAGTGTTCTGTTTCGCAGCGGCGAGCTATCGCCCTGCGAGGCAGTAGCCGCGAGCTTTTCACGAATCGCAGCCGTCGACCCTCACCTCAATGCGTTCTGTGCGCTCGATGAAGAGCGCGCCATGCGCGATGCTCAACACTCTGAAACACGCTTTTCAGCCGGTGTACCGCTAGGGCCACTTGATGGCGTACCAGTCGCTATCAAAGATCTAACCCCTACGGCGGGCTTGCGAACCGCGATGGGCTCGCGTCTTTTCGCTGACAATATCCCCGAGCATGACGCCATTGTGGTCGAGCGCCTACGGGCGGCGGGTGCCATCATTGTCGGCAAAACGACAACGTCCGAGTTCGCCAATGCCAGCGTTACCGACAGCCCACTAACCGGGTCGACATGTAATCCATGGGATCCTTCGCGCAGCAGCGGAGGCTCGTCAGGCGGATCGGCCGTGGCGGTGGCGACAGGTTGCGTACCGTTGGCTGAAGGCTCGGACATGGGCGGCTCGGTGCGCATCCCTGCCTGCTTTTGCGGGGTTCTGGGGCTCAAGCCGGCGCTCGGTCGCATTCCATTTGCGCTCATGCCAAGCCTCTACGACCCCATCGCGCACCACGGCCCCCTTGCCCGCAGTGTCGATGATATCGTGGCGTTCTTGCATGTAACCGCAGGTCCTGACGACCGGGACCCGATATCCCTGCCAGCGTCCACCGCCTGCGACGCCCCCTTAGCATCGGACCTAGCTGGGGTGCGCGTCGCCTTCTCGCCAGATCTAGGCTTTCTCTCGGTTGAGTCGGACGTTATGGACAATGCCCGGGCTGCCACCAAGCGGCTCGAAGAAGCGGGCGCGGTGGTCGAGACGGTGGATTTAGGCCTCTCCGAGGCGCTTTATGACGCTGGCTACAAGCTGTTCTCCGCACGAATCTACCAATATTACGGCCACCTGGAATCCGCGCATCGCGATGTGCTCGACCCCACCCTCCTTCACTTCTTTGACATCGGACGTTCGCTTTCCGCCGCTGATCTCGTGGATACCGAGATGATGGTGAGCCGGGAATGGCAGACCATGGTTCGCCTCTTTGAAAGCTACGACGTGCTCGCATGCCCGACGATGCCAAGGACAGCGACACCATTGGGTAAGAGCGAGTTTGATTTCAATGGATGCGATACAGAGGGGAAATCCATTACGTTCGACATGACATTCCCCTTCAACCTCTTTGGCCGACTGCCCGCCCTTACGCTTCCATCAGGGCTGGGTCAGGATGGCCTTCCCACCGGCTTGCAGCTTGTGGGGCGTCGCCACGACGAAAGAACGATCCTCTCCCTCGCCCATATCCTGCATGCACCGGACATCTGGAATGCGCGGCTACGCGACCTAGGGCCGTGGACCAATAAACCAACTGACGGGGCCCGCAAATGATAAGCTCACTACGTCGCCTGCGGCATAGCAAATCGAGTCAAGGTATCCTACTGGTCCTGCCTGCCGTTGTGTTCGTGCTCGGCATCATCGGCTTCGCGATAGCCAGCTTGCTCGCCTACAGCGTGTGGACGCAGGACTACATGGAAATCGTCTACGCGCCAACCCTGGCGAACTATGTCAATTTCCTCAGCGAACCGATTTTCTCCTACCTGCTCGCCAAATCCCTGTTGATCGCACTGCTTGCGAGCCTAGTAACGGTGGTCGCGGCCTATCCGGTAGCGTACTACGTATCTTTCAAGGTAAGTCGCCATAAACTCCTGTGGATCATGGTGATCACGCTCCCGTTCTGGATGAGCTACCTGCTTCGCATCTTCTCGTGGAAACTCATCCTCGGTTACAACGGCATCGTGAATTCGACGCTGCTTGACCTCGGGCTGATCACCCAACCGCTTGAGTTCATTCTCTACAACAACTTCTCGGTCATCATTACCCTTGCCCACGCCTGGGCGCCCTTTGCCATCATCCCGATTTTCCTTTCAATGGAACGCATTGACCGGACGCTTCTCGACGCCGCAGCCGACCTTGGTGATACAGCGCTCCAGCGCTTTTGGCGGGTCACTTGGCCGCTAACATTACCTGGCGTGTTTTCCGCCAGCGTCCTGGTGTTCATCCCTATCGTTGGCGACTACGTCACACCACAGCTCGTCGGTGGTACCAACGGCACGATGATCGGCAACTTGATGTTCGCCATGTTCGGCAAGCTCAATGACTGGCCACAAGGCAGTGCGATGGCACTTATTTCGCTCGTCGCCATCGCCCTGACCGTGATGTTGATTCGCTGGTGTCTCGGCGTCCGCAAGGTGGAGGTAAAATGATGTCTCGCCCAACCGCTTCCTGGCTGCTTGGACTCTATGCACTCGGCTATATCGCCGTGCTTTACTTGCCAATCCTGTTCATTCCGATCTTTTCGTTCAACGACTCGATCTATGTATCGTTGCCCTTAAAAGACTTTACCTGGAAATGGTACGAGCAACTCCTTCAATCCCCTGAGATTTTGGAAGCGCTGTGGAACAGCCTAATCGTTGGGGTAGGGGTCAGTGCTGTCTCAACGGTTCTTGGGTTATTCTGTGCCATCGGCGTGACTACCTACGAGATCAAAGGCAAGTCCAGCATCAGCGCAATCGTCGCAGCGCCGATTGCCATACCCTTCATCATTCTCGGCATCTTTCTGCTGCTCTTCTTCGAAGGGCTCGGCGTGCCACTCTCGCTGTTCACGATCGGCGTCTCCCACGTTCTGCTCACCCTACCGTTTGCATTTCTGACGCAGTCTGCCCGCTTGCGTGGCTTCGACAAGAACCTATTGCTTGCCTCGGCAGATCTTGGCGAAAACTGGTGGATGACCTTCTTCCGGGTGACCTTACCGATCGTCTGGCCCGCCATGATCTCGAGCTTCATCCTGTGCTTCACCATCTCGTTAGACGAATTCATGCTCGCATTCTTTGTCTCGGGTTCCGATATCACCCTGCCACTCTATATTTGGAATCAACTCCGCTTTCCCGAACAACTCCCCGTCATCCTGGCGCTTGGCAGTGCCATGCTCGGCTTTAGCATCTTTGCTGTCGTTACCAGCGAGTTAATACGCCGTCGGGGTAAAGCCTAATGAACCGTTTTCATCAAGAGGATTTCAGATTGAGCTCGCAAGCACACATCAGAATCGTGGGCGTCTCAAAGCGCTACGGCGACCATAATGCACTCAAGCAGGTAGATCTCGATATCCGCGAAGGCGAGTTTTTCTCGCTACTCGGCCCTTCAGGCGGCGGGAAGACAACACTTCTCAAAATGCTCGGCGGATTCGAAACTCCCACGGAAGGTGACATCTACATTAATGGAGAACATGTCAACGATGTGCCGCCGCACAAACGTAACACCAACATGGTCTTCCAGAACTACGCGCTTTTTCCGCACCTCAATGTGATCGACAACATCGGTTACGGGCTTCGGCGCTCTGGCCTGACGGCTGATGAGAAAAACCAGAAGATCAATGGGTTAATTGAACTTACACAGCTCAGTGGCCTTGAAAAACGCAACATTGAGCATTTATCCGGCGGTCAGAAACAACGGGTGGCACTCGCCCGTGCGCTGGTTATGGACCCTTCTGTTCTGCTGCTCGACGAGCCCCTCGGCGCGCTCGACAAGACACTGCGCGACGAAATGGGGCTTGAGTTACGTGCTATACAGAAGCGAGTCGGCATTACCTTTGTTTTCGTTACGCACGACCAAGAGGAAGCAATGGCCCTTTCTGACCGCGTAGCCGTCTTGTTCGACGGCGCGATCGCCCAGGTCGACACGCCACGCAGACTCTATGATGGTCCACGCTCAGCCTCTGTCGCCAACTTCATTGGTACAAGCAATATTTTCGATGCCCGCATCATCGCCGTTAATCCGTCTAACATCAGGGTAGAAATTGCTGGGCAATGGACGATGGACCTCCCTCGCGACGCGGACCACTCAGCGGAGGTAAGCCAAAACCTAAGCATTGCAGTACGGCCGGAAAGAATCGCCGTCAATCCCACCGTCAACGCGGCAGATGAGTTCGTTGGCAAGGCAAAGGTCGCGACTGTCTCATTCCGTGGCGACCGCAGCTACCTGGAACTCGACGATCCCTACTCATCAACGAGGCTGAGCGTGGTACTGTTAAACCTACCCAACTCAGACAAGCCAGTGCCTGAGATTGGCGATGAGGCTGTCTTCTCCTTCTGTCAACAGGATGTCATTTTGCTTACATAAGAAGGCCAGACCACCCGACAAGTCGAGCTTCTACAAGGTTGGATACATGCAGCAGTTTTTTCGTAGATACCGTCTCTCGATACCAACTGCAAGGGGCTTTATGTCCCTTGCGGCCGATATTCGCTTTGTGACTTCAACACCCCGAAAGCGATATGTACCAATTTGCGCATAGCCGCCCCCAGCGCCGACAACGTTGGCTTGCCACGGGCTTTGAGTCGTGCAAATTGCTCACTGACGCCAGGATTACAGCGGGTCGATACGACGGCGGCCATATAAAGTTTCCGGCGGATACTGGGCGCCCCAGCCTTGGAAAGATGGGATCGCAGCTTCACCGATGTACCTGACTCTTTCAGTATCGGCACGAGGCCCAGAAAGGCTGCTGCCTGTCGAGCGCTGCGGAAATCGCGACTACGTAGCGTAGCCACCAGGCGAGCTGACAGGACGTTTCCAATGCCGGGAATACTCTCGAGTAGTTGGCGATCCTGTTTAAGCGGCGGATGCGCCTCGAAATGGTCAGTGATCGCCTGCTGGAGCCGCTGTACTTCTCGCTCAAGGGCGACCAGCATATAGCTAATGGATTCGCTTGCTTTGGTGTCGGTATTGAATTCAGCCTTCTCTAGGCGGTTACGCTCGCGCTGTAGGTCGTCTTCTACGGCCTCTAACCGGTTGATAAGGCGCTTGAGCTCTCTCACCTCCGTTGGCTCTGGTTGCCACGGTTGAGGATTCCGTTCAATCCCATAGCGGGCGAGCATCATGCTGTCTTTGCGGTCAGTCTTGCTGCGAACGCCCATCCCCTTGGCGTGATGGCGCACCTGGGCAGGGTTCAGTACGTACACGGTGACACCGACGTCATGCAGCCAGTAAGCTAAGGGTTCATGATAGATACTGGTGGCTTCCAGGTAGACATGCAGGTTGTCGACGTCTTCGCCAGTCTGCTTGATGAGCCAGTCGAGCAAACCTGGGTAGTCCTGATGGCGGTTGGGGAATACTTTCGTTTTGACTTTCCCCTTGCTTAGATCGCGCACCCACAGGCAATCAAGTTTCTGTTTGCTAACATCAATGCCGATATATGCCATCTCGTTGTCTCGCCTTGTTCGTACAGCCTCTTTCGTCGTGCGAAGGGCTTTGGATACCGTCCAAATTTACGAGATAAAAACCAGAAGGGGCCCATCTACAACACAGGGTCAATGCCCCTTAGGAGCCCAACGGGTTACCCTTCTGGCCAGAGAGAATGGTAGCTAATCATTCCCTCTTGAGAGACACAAGGAGCCCAATTCATTGGGCGATCAGCAACGATGCCCCCAAAAAGGCTCTTGAATTATCTTGCGTCTATGTAGTCCAAAAACTACACTAAAGCGATGCTTGATATTAAACAAACGGATACTTACCGAAAATGGGAGCGGAAACTCCGCGATCAACGTGCTAAAGCATTGATTGCGGCACGTGTTTTTCGGTTGGCAAGTGGTTTACCAGGCGATGTAAAACCCGTGGGGCATGGAATCAGCGAGCTACGTATTCACCATGGTTCCGGATATCGTGTTTACTTCAAGCAGCGGGGCAACGAAGTCATCATTCTATTATCTGGTGGCGATAAGAGCACCCAGCAAAGCGATATCGAGACTGCACACCGGTTAGCATCAGAGTGGGAGGCGTCATGAGCGACAAAATCTATGAATACGATCCAGCAGCGGCCTTGGAGAGTGAGGAAGCGATTGCCGTGTTTCTCGCGGATGCCCTAGAAACCGGGGATTCAGCTTACATCGCAAAAGCGATGGGGGTGATTGCACGCGCCAAGGGCATGACAGAACTGGCTCGTGAAACAGGCCTCTCGCGTGAGCAGCTTTACCGCTCATTCAGCGAGCAAGGTAATCCCACACTAAAAACCATGCTCGCCGTAACGCGTGCACTGGGTGTCGATCTCACAGCGCGCCCACACGAGAAACCAGCGGCATAACCCCTGAGCCGGATTACGGGGAATTCGTAAGAGCTCAATTCATTGAGCGATAAGCAAGCATCCCGCCACGAAACGTCATTCATACACCGCGGGCAAAACGACATTAATCGGCCGGCCGGCTTTCTGGGCCATAGCTTCGATGGCGTCTTTCAATGCACGGCAGGCGTGGTTATCGCCATGCACCAGGCGTACTTCGCGCGGCCAACGGCGAATCGACGATCACCTCCAGCGAGCACCAGTCTGAGGTTGGGGAGGCCGCATGTACGATGGTTTCCAATTCATACAGTAACTCCTGAGTGCGACCAATGCTAAACGCCGGAATGATCACCGTCCCCCGGTTAGTCAGCCCTTGCTCTATGGCGGCTTTCAACGCCTGGCCACGCGCTTGGCGGCATTCATGATTGCGGTTGTCGTAGGTGGATTCCAGCACCAGCACATCCGCCTGGTAGGGAGACTTCGGCACAGGCAGTAGCGGTGTATGCGGCGCGCCTAAATCGCCGGAAAAAACAACGCGCTGCTTGTTACCATGAGCGGTATCGTTCAGCGCCACGTCTACATAGTTGGAACCCAGAATATGCCCCGCCCGTTTGAGTTTCACCCTCATGATCAGCGCGTCACCTTCCACCACCGAGTGCCATTTACCATAGGAAAGCGGCACCAGTTGCTTTTGCTTTGAGTAGCCTTCCTCAAAATTAACACCATGATCAATGAGTTTCTTAGAGCACTGAATCGCCCTGTATGATGAGTTCCCAACTTAGGCGTCTAAGACAGCTTGGCGCAAACGAAACGGTCTACGAGCCGGCACAGCTCAGGCTCAGTTAAGAGAAAATATTTTGAACAACAAAAACACCCCACTAATGACACCATGGGCATTGGTTAACCGCCGACGGATGTATCGGCTCCCGCAAGACTATCTGCTGCGACAGTGTATGTTGGCCTTTTGCCTGCTGCTGGGTTGTCTCTGGACGACGGCCGCCATGTCCGAGCCGTTAAAGCTGGGGGAAGATATTCCGTATAGCGTCCTTCAAGACACGCAAGGGGAGTTATCGCTCGAACAGGCATCAGAACGGCTCCAGCAACAAGTTCCGACGGAACACGCCACCTTCTCTCGTGGCTATGTGCACGATACTTTCTGGCTTCGGTTTGAGTTATCAGATGCCATTTTTGCCGAGCAGCCGCGCTGGTTGGAGTTGGGGCCGAATTTCGTCGACGACATCCGGCTTTTCTATCGGCCGAAGCATTCCGACCAGGCTTGGCACGTAAAACAAACGGGAGATCTGCTGCTCGGCCGATCGGATATCGACTACCGCAACCCGGTGTTCGTGCTTCCTCCTCTGGATAACGGGCAGCGCTATGAAGCGATCATCCGGGTACAAAGCAGTAGCACCACCATCCTGAGAGCCAGCCTGTGGCAACCGACCGAGTTCATGCGCCATGCAAGCCGCACCACGGCCTTCTGGAGCTTCTATTTTGGCCTGGCCGCTATTTCCACCCTGCTCGCCTTTATACTGGCGATCGTATTAGGTGGCCGCTTGCTTTGGTCAGTCACCGCCTTTTCGATCACCTACCTGTTTGTTGCCAGTGTCCAGGGCTATCTGAACTGGTTATTACCGGATATAGGCGTCCCGGTGCAACACTATATGACCAGCATATTAACGCTCACTTCTTATATCGCGTTGCTCTGGCTTTGCGTTGAAACGGTCAACATGAAACAGCACCTGCCCTGGGCCTACAAGATCATGATGGCCTGTTGCGGGTTAACGTTGCTGTTGCTGATTCTCATCCCACTGAACCAGTACGGCCTGGCGGTCAAAATACAGGCGCTGTTTTACCTACCCACCTCCATAACGTTCGTTATCTCTGTGCTGTATGTATGGCACCTGGACAACTACCGCGTATCCACCCTGCTGCTGGGATTGAGCCCGTTAATCTGCATCACCGCCAGCATGTTCGGCTTGTTTTCAGCGTTTGGCTGGATACCCTTCAAGCCTGAAATCTACGTTATCTGGCAATATGCCCTGATCGTGAATATGCTGCTGGTCATGGCAATTGCGGTATACCGCATCAGAGAAAAGAAACTGGAGGAGATCGAAAAACACCAGTTGGCCAGCGAACTCAAGGCGGAGCGTGATGCCAGTTTTCATCAGCGTCAATTCATGGGCATGGTCTCGCATGAATTCAGGACACCGCTGGCAGTCATCTCGGGTAGTCTCGAGAACCTGCGGTATCTTGAGCAGGCCAACAGTGGCCGCATGCCGCGCTACAATAAGATTCAGCGGGCCACTGAACGGCTGGTACAACTAACCGATAACTGCCTGGCCGATGCCCGGCTGGCCGCCACAAACCTCTACCTGGATCCACAGCCGGCTAACCTTTACGAGCTGATCGATTCTGCAGCGGCCCTGGTGCAGCTGTCAGATGACCACCAACTCATCATGACCATAGCGGGCAAGCCAGCCAACGAAGTGCCAAAGCCTGAGTGCACGGTGCTCGCCGATACCGCGCTGATTCGGATTGCGCTTTCGAATGTGCTTGATAATGCCGTTAAGTATTCGGCTAGCGGCGCTATTCACATAGACTGCAGCCAGAAAGATGGCCGCCCCACTGTCCGCATATGCGATCAAGGTCCTGGAATCGATGAACAGGATGCCAAACAGATTTTTGATCGTTATCGCCGCGGCACACACAGCCAACGGGGAGCAGGCCTCGGCCTCTATGTCGCTCGGCAGATTGCCCGCGCCCACGATGGCGACCTACAGCTTCTCAGCAGCTCACCGCAAGGCAGCTGTTTTATATTTCTTTTTAAACAAAAAACATGGGAGTCAGTCGGTTAATGACAACCAGACAACCCACTATCGCCATCATCGAAGACAGCAGCGACCTCCGCGAAGAGCTGATTTTCTTTCTTCAGCACCGAGGCTACAGCGTTTGGGGGGCGGACAGTGCAGAGAGTTTCTGGAAAAAGCTGCACCGCAGCCCCGCAGATATTGTGCTGGTAGATCTCGGTTTACCCGGCGAAGATGGCTTCAGCGTGGTCGAATACCTGGCAGACCTGGGCAATTTCGGCATGATCATCGTCACAGCTCGCGGCCAACAGCCAGACAAGCTTCGTGGCCTGAACCTGGGTGCCGACCTGTACCTGGTCAAACCCGTTAATTTTTCCGAGTTGGCAACGACCTTACAAACGCTTTGGCAACGGATGCAGCATGAGCAGGAAAGTACCGGAGTAACACATCAGCGAGAACACGACGGCGCTGAATGGCGCCTGATGGCGGGCCACCAGTGCCTGGCGACACCCAATGGTACAACCGTTCAGCTATCCCCTCAGGAATATAAACTACTGAGCATACTGGGCCGTTCCCCCAGCGAGATTTTTGCCAAAGAAGCGCTGCTGGATCTCATGTTTCAATACGAAGAAACACCAGAACTTCATCGCATTGATGTCATCCTCAGCCGGCTGCGTAAAAAAGCCAAGAAACACGATATCTCCCTGCCGATCCGCTCCATTTTTGGTAAAGGTCTGGTATTTGTCGGCCAGATCAAAGAATAAACGTAGAAATCAGCTTTACGCTGAGAGACTTGAGAGATTTGAGACTGACATCTAACAACGACATCGCGCACATTAGCCCCGGGAAAAAAACAAACTGGGGGTGCGGGGATGAATCGGGTTTATCACGTTGTATGGAATCGAAGCAAAGGCGTCTGGCAGGCTGCATCGGAGCTTAGCCAGTCAAGTCGGAGCTCATCCAGTGGCGCAGTTAGTGTCGCCGGGGCACTGAAAACCATCTCCGCAGGCGCCTTACTGCTTATTGCCCTCCCCCTCCATGCCTCCAACTTACCCAGTGGCGGTACCGTTGTCGGTGGCCAGGGCAGCATCAACAGCTCGGACAAAACACTGACGGTCAACCAGAAAAGCCAGAACATGGCCATCGACTGGCAGGACTTTTCCATCGCCGAAGGCCATACCGTCAACTTTAACCAGCCAAACGCTCAAGCCGCCGCGCTTAACCGGGTCACGGGCAATAATGTTTCTGAGATCCGGGGTGCCCTCAACGCCAACGGTCGCGTCTTCCTGGTCAACCCCAACGGCGTCATGTTCAGCTCTACCGCCCGCGTCGATGTCGGTGCACTGGTCACCTCCACGCTGGATATTTCCACGGAAGACTTCATGGCGGGCAACTACCACTTCGAGGGTGCCAGCGCCAACGCCATCGTCAACCGAGGCAATATCACCACGGCTGAAGGTGGTGTCGTTGCGATGATTGCCGCTGAAATCATCAACACCGGCAGCATCAACACACCCCAGGGCAGCACGCTGATGGGCGCCGGCAGCAAGGTCACCCTGGATCTCGGCGGCCCGGTGAAGATTGAAGTCGAGGAAGCCCTGCTCGACACCTACATAGAACAAGGCGGTGCCATCCGCGCCGACGGCGGCCTGGTCTACCTCACCGCCAAAGCCGCCGGCAATCTTGCCTCCAGCGTCATCAACCACACCGGCGTCACCGAAGCGCGCACCCTCGCCACCGGCGAAGACGGCCGCATCATGCTGATGGGCGATATGGACAGCGGCCAGGTGCAAGTCGCCGGTACTCTGGATGCCAGCGCACCGAATGGCGGCGATGGTGGCTTTATCGAAACTTCCGGTGCCAAGGTACGGGTAGCCAGTGGCACCAGCGTTACCACACTCGCCGACAGTGGCCAAACTGGTGAATGGCTGATCGACCCCACCGATTTTACCGTCAGCACTGGCGATGCGGTTGAGGCAGGCAGCGGCATTGGTGCAGATACCCTGTCTAACAGCCTTGCCAGCACCAGTTTTTATCTGGAAACCGCAGGCACAGATACTGGCAGCGAAGCAGGCGATATCAATATCGAATCAGCCATTAGCTGGGATGCCAACACTTACCTGGAGCTGCGTGCCCACGGCGATATCAATATTAACGCCCCGATTACCGCTACGGGTGAGTCTGCCGCGCTATATCTCAACTATGGGGGGTTCTATCAAAATGCTGGTACCGTTGCCGATGGAACCAATTACCATATTCAAGCACCGATAACGCTCTCGGGTAGTAACGCCAGCCTTGCCATCAACGGGCAGGCTTACACCCTGATCCACTCGATGACCGAGCTGGATAATATTGACATCACCGGGCTAAATGGCCACTACGCTCTGGCCAAGAATCTGAATGCCAGTAGTACTACTTATTCCCAAGCGCTGGTTGGAGATAGATACAGCCAGTTTGACGGCACATTTGCCGGCCTCGGTAATACCATCACCAACCTAACTATAAATAGCGGTAACTCATCTACCGGGTTGTTTAGTTACATCAATACAGGTGGGGTTGTGCGTGACGTCGGGCTGATTGGGGGGAGTGTCACATCAGACAGCCTCAATCTAGGTGGTCTAGCCGGTCGAAACGATGGGGTAATTCTCAACGCCTACAATACCGGCGCTGTTGCAAGTGACAACAACTACGTTGGCGGGCTGGTTGGATATAACCATGGCAGTATCACCAACGCTTATGCCACCGGCACTGTTGCAAGTGGCAAACTCATCGTTGGTGGGCTGGTTGGATATAACAATGGCAGTATCACCAACGCTTACGCCACCGGTTCTGTTTCAGGTGAAAGTGGCTATGTAGGTGGGCTGGTTGGGCAAAACTATTACGGAAACATCGACAACGCCTATGCTACCGGCACTGTTTCAGGCAACGGCAATCATATTGGCGGGTTGGCTGGGTACAGCCTCGGCAACATTACTAACGCCTATGCCACCGGTGATGTTTCAGGCAACAGCCGTGTCGGTGGGCTGGTCGGCTCCCTCTATGGCAGTAACAGCAGTATCACCAACAGTTATGCCACCGGTAGAGTTACTGGCGATAGTGAGCTCGGCGGGCTGGTTGGATACAGTAGCGTTAGTGGCGCCAACGACACCAACAGCTTTTATGCCACCACTGATGCTGATGGCAACGCCATTAACCAGACCAATGACTCCGGCCTAGGCAAAGGAAAAACCTGGGCCGAACTGATGGGACTACATACCGGCGGTGGTAATACTGGTGGTGGCAATACCAGCGGTAACGATACCCGTGTTGACAACACTGACCGTGCCAATAGAGCCTCGCGCGTAATTGCGGCCCTTCAACAGTCAACCCCTCGCATGACCAGCGGCAGTCGCCCTGGCGCTGATGTGGGCACCAATGTGTTTTCTGCCATGCCGAGTCAGGAAAACCGTCAGTTATCGGGTGGGTTGGAACTGGTCGAGACCGATGGCGCCACAATGACGGCACAAGCGAGCAATCGTAATCAATTAGGGCCCCTCGCATTATTCGTGGTGGAAGGCGGCATGCGGTTGAACGACTCCAATAACTCCACCGAACAATAAACGAGCCAGGACGATTGATTATGAAGCTGTTTGCATTTTCTCCAATGACCATTGCCATCGCCTTGGCCACCACCACGTATTCTTTGCCTGCATTGTCGCAGGAAGCGCCTGGAGCCGGTCGAATCTACCAGGAAAGCCAGCAGGAAACACTTGAACCGCAACGCCCCTCAGTGGATATCCAGATCCAGGGACAGCCGCTGGCCGAACGCGAGGCGGGCGGTGCCGAAGTTGACGTTACGCAGATCCAGTTCACAGACAACACCGCCTTCTCATCAGAAGCCCTGTTAGCCGCCCTGGGCGACGATGTTTTTGAAACAAGCTACGATCTAGCTGGACTTCAGTCACTGGCCAACCAAATCAGCGAATTTTATCGCGCCCAGGGCTACCCTTTCGCTCGGGCAATTCTGCCCGCGCAGACGTTGGATAACGGCACCTTGCAGATCACCGTGATCGAGGGGCGCTACGGAAACGTAACCGCATCCGGCGAACCGGCGTTGGCCGGTACGGTTAAGCGCTTTTTGCACCCGCTAGCGCCTGGCGAGATCATTGAATCCTCGGAACTGGAAAGAACCCTGCTGATCGCGGGGGATCTTCCAGGTGTGAACGTAGTGCCCGTCATGCGCCCCGGTGAGGCATATGGCACCGGCAATCTAGATACCCAAGTGGAAGCGGATGATCGGGTCAGTGGCCGGCTGGGTGCCGACAACCACGGCAGCCGTTTCTCTGGCGAGCATCGCACCCGGGCGGATCTGCAAGCCAGCCGCCTGTTGACGGTCGGCGACGAGCTGAGCATCGCGGCACTGTACTCCAACGAGGACACATGGCTCGGCCAGCTCAGCTACGCACTGCCGCTTGGGTACTCAGGATTGCGCGGCATGATCGGTTACGACCACACGGATTACTCGCTTGGCAAAGGCTTCGAAGGCTATACCGGCACCGCCGAGGTAATGTCCGCTGGTTTAAGCTATCCGCTGGTGCGTAGCCAACAAAGCAACCTCAGCGTTGCCGCCACCTACCAGCACAAGGACCTGGACGACACCGTCGACTTCATCGACTATACCAAGGCCACTGAAAGCCACTCACTACCGCTCACACTCCAGTTCGATCATCGCGACAACCTGTTCGGCGGAGGTATCAGCTATGGCGCCGCCACTCTGACGCCTGGCACACTGGAAATCGACCAGACGGCTTTTGCCGGTAACGACTATGGGTTTACCAAGCTGAACCTGGATGTGGCGCGACTGCAAATGCTCACCACCAATCTGACCCTGTTCGGTCGATTCAGTGGCCAATGGTCAGATCAGCGTTTCCTGGATGGCTCTGAAAGCTTTTATCTGGGTGGCCCCAACGGCGTACGCGCGTTCCCAGTAGGTGAAGGCTCCGATAGCCGAGGCTGGCTGGCTCAGTTAGAGCTACGTTATAACCTGGGCAATGGTCTGAGCCCCTACCTGCTGTTGGATGGAGGCCACACGCCCAATGGCGGCATCAACGACGGAGAAGACCGCAACATCTCCGGCACAGGCCTCGGCCTTCGCGCCAACCACGGTAACTGGAATGCGGATGTCGTATCCGCCTGGAAACTGGACGGTGGCGATGCCCAGTCAGACGGACGCCAGAAAGACCCACGCGTCTGGTTCAATGTGAGTTACCAGTTCTAAGATCGCTTTGAATGATTGCCGATTTCCCCAGCTCTCGCTTGAGCCGATAAAAAGATCGTAATCTCAGATGCTGGTTTTTCGCTATTTTTGTGTCTTTTGCCCGTTTTCCGCTCAAAAAGTGGTGAACGGGCTCTTTAATCCTATGTACACATGTATTTCTTACCGATCGACATGTTGCGGAACGCTGCCAGCAAGTGCAGGCGGAACCCGGTTTCTATGCATCCGTTATATTAAACTCTTACAGTATCGCCTTCCACACTCGCCAAGACGCTTGCTTTCGATGCCTGCTCGCGCTCTGCGTAGAGCGATAGCTCATCGGTTACCTGAGCACCCAAAGCTTCTTCAAAGGCATCGCGATTAGCATTACCCGCATAGGCCTCGTTCTGCCCTCCCCCCAGGTTCGATTGGAAAATGCCCGCAGCACTCACCGGCAAAAAGTCTTCATAGGTAATGGGCTGGGCTTCCACAAGGCCTTGTTCGATCAAAACTTCAAGATCGTCACTAGCATTACCTTTAGCGGCCTGACCTGCTACTGTCAGGTGATAGTGAAAATATGCCAAGCCTTCCAGGCGCATTGCCTCGTCGTTATCGGGCAGCGCGGTAAACACCTCTTCCATTACCGCTTGATGCGCTTCATTACCCAGACCTGCGGTTTGTTTGCGGCCTTCACTAAGTAACTGGTCATACAGTGCACGCCCTTTAGGCGTAAGAGCCATTCCGCGCTGCTCAATTTCACCAAAGCGTGCTGTATGGGTTCCTTCTGCATTACCCGCAAAACGAATCGACTCCTCTAACGCCTTAAAGCTCGTTTGGCGCAACAAAATGGGGCATTTACGATGTGGTGGTCCTTCGATTACCGCTTTGGGGTTCATCCCCATACCCGGCATACGGCGCTGCACTTCATCGATATCCAAGGTGCGCGGCGTCAGGTGATTAATATGTGGCCCCCGGAAGCAAACCACGTCGGCAATCAAACGATGCTCATCATGCAGCGCATGATATGTATCCAAATCTACCGTAGCGTCTTGGTGCCAGCGGAACGTTTCCAGAGCTTCCTTTACAAACTGGTCAACTTCCTTGCTGGTTAGCCCGCCCTGGGTTTCATGACGCTCAATGAGTTCCCGCGCGCCCGGGGTAAAAATATCTCGCTTGACCAGTATCTCTTCTGAACGCTGGCGTAGCGTCTCGCTTTCGATTAACTCTAAACGGAGTAGCGAGGTAAAAACACGGAAAGGATTGCGCGCCAGCGCATCATCGTCGATAGGCCGGAAGGCTGTTGAGTGAACAGGCACCCCAGCTTCGGAGAGATCGTAATAGCCCACCGGGTACATCCCCATAACGGCAAACAACCGACGCAGCATGGAAAGCTCGTCTGCTGTTCCCACACGAATTGCCCCGTGGCGCTCTACGCTCAAACGTGCCAGCTCGCCCTGGGCTTCCAGTCGGCGATAAAGTTCCGGTTGTTGGCGAAGCGTTTCCTGGTTCACGCTTTCTACCAGTTCAAGCAGCGTACCGTACTGCGGCACTTCTGTTTGATACATGGCCGACATGGCCTTAGAGAAACGATCGCGAACATCATCGGTAGAAAGGAACGGTGTTTGGGTCATTTAAAGGCTCTGTATAGCGTATTGTTAAAATGTGAAAAGGACTTGTAGATTTCAAGTGCGCTAAATAGCGCCTGCCCAGGCATCCATCACATCGCTATTCACAGTTAGGGGAAGGCAGAAATCTAGCCCGAAAAGCCACCTAACCCTGTTTTTTAAGGTGAACAGTGATGGCTTTATCCTAGCGCCAACTTGCAGGCTTACAAGCAGGTAACACAAACCACGCCACTGTTAGCTACGTCGCTTCAATCAGCGTCGAGCACAGAAAGTAGCTTTTGCGCGAACAGCGCCGGGACTTCCACCGAAGGCACGTGACCCACGCCTTCAAAAACCTCCAGCGGGGCGCCGTCGAGTTCCGCAGACAAAGCCTCCAGCGTCGCTGGCGGAGTGGCCATATCTTCGCTACCGCCACATAGCTGCACGTTGACGCTCTTTGAAGCTAACTTCCCAGTAAAGACATCGCGACCGAGCATTTCGCACAGCTGGGCATAAGACTCATCATCGCCACGGCCCATCTGGGTGCACCAGCCCGCTTTCAGGGCAGAGCTTGCCTCGAATGCCGCCGGGGCAAACCAGCGCGGTACGATCTCTTCAGACATCGCGACCAAGCCTTCCTGACGTACGCGACCCGCGCGGGTATTCCAAAGATCAGGATTGCCGATCACCGCACCGGTGTTGGTCAATGTCACTGTAATCAGCCATTCGCTATGCTCAGCAATCAACTGCTGGCCGACCACGCCGCCAATCGAAGTGCCGGCGAAGTGAAAGCGCGTAGCGCCAGCGAGTTCCACCAATGCCAGTGCTTCGGCTGCCAAGTCGGCTGCGGTGATTTGCTCACCGTTTACCGCCGCGCTTGCCCCATGGCCGGGTAAATCCCAGGTCAGCACGCGGTAACGCGGCAGTAGCGCGGGAATCACGTCATCCCATACGGCCTGGCTCATGCCCAGCGGATGCGCCAGCACGATAAGTGGGTTCACTTCCGAGCCGAGCAGCCGGTAAGCGACGCTGCGGCCATTGATGGTATGAAATGCCATGCTACCTCCGTTAAACGCGTTCAATCAGCGTAGCGATGCCTTGGCCGACACCCACGCACATGGTGCACAACGCGTAGCGTTTGCCGCTTGCTTGTAGCTCATGGGCCGCCGTCAGCAACAGGCGCGCGCCGGACATACCCAGCGGATGGCCAAGGGCAATGGCGCCGCCATTCGGGTTAACACGTGGATCGTCATCTTTTAGGCCCAGGTCGCGCATGCAGGCCAAGGCCTGGGCGGCAAAGGCTTCGTTGAGTTCGATAATATCGATGTCATCGAGACTCACGCCAGTGCGTTCAAGCAGACGATTGACCGCAGGCACGGGGCCGTAACCCATGATCCGTGGCTCAACGCCCGCCGTCGCCATGCCAATGATTTTGGCCATCGGTTTAAGACCGTGCTGTTTGACCGCTGCCTCGCTTGCCACCAACATCGCCGCCGCGCCGTCATTAACGCCCGAGGCATTGCCTGCGGTCACGCTGCCGCCTTCACGGAAGGGAGTGGGCAGTCCGGCAAGCTTTTCCAGGGTGGTTTCCCGCAGGTGCTCGTCCTGATCAAAGATCAGCGGCTCCTGCTTGCGGCGTGGTATCTCAATGGCGGTGATCTCTTGAGCAAAGCGACCGGCCTGTTGCGCGGCGGCGGCTTTCTGCTGGGAACGCAGCGCAAAAGCGTCCTGGTCTTCCCGAGAGATGTCGAACTGCTCGGCGACGTTCTCTGCGGTCTCCGGCATGGACTCAACGCCGTAAGCTTTCTTCATCAGCGGGTTGATAAAGCGCCAGCCGATGGTGGTGTCTTCGATTTTTTGCCCACGGGCGAAGGCGCTGTCGGCCTTGCCCATCACGTAAGGCGCGCGGGACATGGATTCCACACCACCTGCTAACGCCAACTCCATCTCGCCCGCTTTAATAGCGCGAAAGGCCGTGCCCACCGCGTCCATGCCGGATCCACATAGACGATTCATAGTGGTACCAGGCACCGAGGCGGAAATACCCGCCAGCAACGCTGACATGCGCGCGACATTGCGGTTATCTTCACCAGCCTGGTTGGCGCAGCCCATAAACACTTCGTCTATGGACACAGGATTGAGGTTCGGCGCTTCCGACAGCACGGCTTTGAAAATTGTCGCGGCGAAATCATCTGGACGCACACTGGCAAGCGTACCGCCGAAACGGCCCACAGCAGTGCGACGCGGATGGCAAAGGTAGGCATCGCTCATCAAAAACTCCTTATGCGCCCGCGTGGGCGCGCTCGGTGCGGGCTTTTAGCTCACGTAAAATTGTCAGCTCGTTTTCGCTGGGCTCGGGAGTGCTCTCAAGCTGCTCAGCAAAGCGGATCTCCCAGCCAGTGGCCTCAATCACGTCTTCGCGGGATACACCAGTGTGCAGCGAGACCACCACCAGCTCTTTAGTCTCCGGGTCGGGCTTCATGACGCAGAGGTCGGTGATCACCCGGGTGGGGCCTTTGCCGATGTTGGGCACGTTGTCGCGGCCTTTACCGTCGCGGCCAAAACCGAGCGTAGTGACAAAATCGACGTCTTTTACAAACGCCCGCTTGGAGTGCTTCAGGGTGATAAACACTTCACCGGCGTTGGTGGCAATTTCCGGCGCGCCGCCGCCACCCGGCAGGCGAACCTTGGGCGCTTTGTAATCGCCGATTAGCGTGGTATTCAGGTTAGCAAAGCGGTCAATTTGCGCGGTACCTAAAAAACCCACGTCGACCTTGCCACCCTGCAGCCAGTAGCGGAACATTTCCGGCACCGCCACGGTGGTGAGCGCCGATTCGCACAGCTCACCATCGCCAATAGATAACGGCAGAATATCGGGCTTGGTTTGCAGCGTGCCGGACTCATAAATCAGCACCACATCCGGCGCATGCGTCAGACGCGCCAGATTAGCGGCTTCAGAAGGTAATCCGATGCCCACGAAGCAGGTCATGCCATTTTCCAGTGCCCGCGCGGCGGTCACCGACATCATTTCAGACGAGGTATATTCGAGGCTCATTAAATAGTCTCCCCTGCATGATGTTGAACATCGTTAAAAACGTTGTCATCGAGCCACTGGGTAAAAGCGTCGCGATCACGGGCAATCGCATCCCACTCTTTATAAAAGCGGTTGCTCCGGTCGTAGTAACCATGCGTGTAAGAAGGCAGAGCACCCTTTTCCGCGACGGCAACGGCGCTGATGGCCCAGCCGGGAATCACACAGGCGTTGGGGTGCGTGTCGAGGTCATCGACAATCTCTTCCACGGTGACGATACTGTGCTTGGCCGCCAAAACCGCCTCTTTCTGCACACCAACAATCCCTTCCACCAGCACATTGCCCTGGCGGTCTGCTCGCTGGGCGTGAACAATCGACACATCCGGACGCACCGACGGCACAGCAGCCAGACGCTCCCCGGTAAATGGGCACTCGATAAATTTGATTTGATCATTGACGCTTGGCAGTTCACTGCCGATGTAGCCGCGAAAAACCGCCAGCGGTAAACCAGCAGCCCCCGCTTCAAAGGCGCAGGCCATGGCGGCGTGGCTGTGTTCAAGAATCTCGATCTTGCGCGGCCATCCTTTCTCCACCGCATCGCGCAGGCGATGCAATGAGCCCACGCCCGGGTTACCGCCCCAGGAGAAAATCACCTTCTTCGCGCAGCCCGCCCCGATCAGTTGATCGTAGATGATATCGGGGGTCATACGGATCAGCGTCAGGTCGCGCTTTTTTTGACGGATCACTTCGTGACCGGCGGCAAATGGAATTAAATGGGTAAAGCCTTCCATGGCCACGGTAGCCCCGTCTTCGACGTAGCGCGCTACCGCGTCATGCAAGCTTAGAAACTCGGCCATGTTGGGTGCCTCTTAACTGGACGTTACTAACTTATTGGCATTTTGTTCGTTAAACGAACATAGATTCTTAATACGAACAATTTACTGCCGAATGTATACGGGGTCAAATTGCTGTTGAGCTCATATCAGCAAAGCCGGGTCAGTCCATAGGCTTATCGAAATTAAAAAATGATAAATAACAATACTTTATTCATAATTCAGCCATGCACAGACACACTTCCACTGTGCTTCGCTACTACCAAGGTATAAAGAAGGGGCACAGGCATCACTCGGGCATAGCCCAAAAGCACATTTGTTCGCTATTCGAACACTATGCTAAATTATCAGATGACCATGCATTAACTGGATGAGAGCAAAATAATGGAAGACTTACCCCAGGTAGAAACGCTTAAACCTGATGACCGTGACTTCGTGACAGCACTGGCTAGTGGCTTGGAAGTCATTATGGCCTTCGATGATTCCCATCCAAAAATGACGTTGAGCGAAGTCGCTGCGCGTACAGGTATGAATCGAGCGAAAGCACGACGATTTTTGCTAACCCTGAACGCATTAGGCTATGTGCGTAAAAATCAGCGTTACTTTGAACTCGCCCCTAGAGTACTGCAACTAGGATATTCATACCTTTCGGCGAATAATTATCGCAGCGTCATACAACAATACCTGGAGGATATTACCGCTCAAAGTGGCGAGTCATCCTCACTTGCCGTGTTGGATGGAGACGAAGTCATTTATGTGGCCCGCTCAGCGGCACCACATCGCTTGATGGCGATTTCTTTATCAGTGGGTACGCGCCTCCCGGCAGCACATACATCCATGGGTCGCGTATTGTTGTCGCAGTTAACTGAAACAGAGCTAAATGCCTATTTAGAACGCATTTCATTGAAGCGATACACCGATAAAACCATCACTGATAAAGAGGAGTTAAAGAGGTGCATCGATGAGGTACGTCAACAAGGTTATTCGGTAGTAGATCAAGAGTTAGACTCTGGCTTGCGATCCATTGCCGTTCCCGTCATCGACATCCATGACAAGCTCATAGGTGCCATCAATATCAGCACCAACGCCGCACGCGTTGATATGCAAATGCTGTTAGATATTTATAAGCCCTTATTACAGGATAAAGCCCAGCTTATCCGTCAAACGGTCAATACCTAGTTCTCGTCAGGCACGAATTAGCCATGCCGACTGCTACCTACATACGTGGATCGTTAAAATTTTCGGGTTATTAGCCGCTTCCACACAATGCCCTGGTCGATATCACAGGAAAAGCTAGCGCCCAAGGAGACTTGACCACTAGCGTAACCAGCAACTGTTAAATGTTGCTTTCAAGTTCCGGCAGGATCTCGAACAGATCGCCCACCAACCCGTAGTCGGCAACTTGGAAGATCGGCGCTTCGTCATCTTTGTTGATCGCGACGATCACCTTGGAGTCTTTCATGCCGGCCAGGTGCTGAATGGCACCAGAGATGCCCACGGCAATATACAACTCCGGGGCGACAATCTTGCCGGTCTGCCCCACCTGCATATCGTTGGGCACAAAGCCTGCATCCACCGCGGCGCGCGAGGCACCAATAGCGGCACCCAGCTTGTCGGCAATGCCGTCGAGCAGTTTGAAGTTCTCGCCATTGCCCATGCCGCGTCCGCCGGAGATCACCACTTTGGCGCCGCCCAGCTCCGGGCGATCCGACTGGGCCAGTTCTTCTTTGACGAAGCTGGACTGGCTGTTTTCAACCACCACGTCGACCGCTTCGATAGACGCACTGCCGCTGCCGCCTTCGCTAACCGCATCAAAGCCGGTGGTGCGAACGGTGATGACTTTCAGCGCGTCATCGCTTTTCACTGTCGCAATGGCGTTACCGGCGTAAATCGGTCGCTTGAAAGTGTCAGCGCTATCCACGGCAATAATGTCGGAAAGCTGGCTGACGTCCTTCAGGGCCGCCAGACGCGGCAGCACGTTCTTGCCAGTGGTGGAGGCGCTGGCCAGCACGTGCGTGTAATCATCGGCCAGTTCGACCAACAGCGCGCTCAGCGGCTCGGCAAGCTGGTGGGCGTAAACGACGTTATCCGCCACACGCACCTTCGTCACGCCGTTAAGCTTGGCGGCCGCCTCGGCCGCAGCTTGAACACCTTCACCGGCAACGAGAACGTCAATATCGCCACCAATGGCTTCAGCCGCCGCCACGACGTGGGCCGTGGCGCCCGCCAGTTGACCTTCATGCAGATCGGCAAGTACCAAAATGCTCATAAAATCAGCTCCTTTCAAAGCGCTTATCTCAAAGTACGGGTTTTAAAGAACCGACCTTAAAGAACTTTTGCTTCGTTTTTCAGTTTGTCGACCAGCTCGTCTACCGAGGCCACTTTGATACCGCCCTTGCGCTCTGCTGGCGACTCCACTTTAAGCAGGCTCACCTTGGAAGCGACCTCAACGCCCAGGTCGGCAGGCGTTTTCATGTCCATGGGCTTTTTCTTGGCCTTCATGATATCCGGCAGCTTGGCGTAGCGTGGCTCGTTGAGGCGCAGATCAGTGGTGACAATCGCCGGCAGCGTCAACGCGACGGTTTGCAGGCCGCCATCGATTTCCCGGGTCACATGGAGCTTGTCGCCATCTACTGCGACTTCAGATGCAAACGTGCCCTGGGGCAGATTGGTCAACGCGGCGAGCATCTGGCCGGTCTGGTTGTTGTCGGTGTCGATGGCCTGCTTGCCAAGGATGACCATGCCCGGCTGCTCCTCATCGACTACCTTGGCCAGCAGCTTGGCCACGGCCAGCGATTCGGCCCGCTCGTCGGTTTCAATATGAATAGCACGATCGGCACCCAGCGCCAGCGCGGTGCGCAGCTGCTCCTGGGCAGCCTTGGGGCCTACGGTGACCGCCACGATTTCCGTCGCCACGCCCTTCTCTTTCAGGCGAACCGCTTCTTCCACGGCAATTTCGCAGAACGGGTTCATGGCCATTTTGACGTTGGTGAGATCAACATCCGAATGATCCGCTTTGACACGAATTTTGACGTTGTAGTCGATGACGCGTTTCACCGCGACAAGTACTTTCATGAGAGATCCTTAGTGATATACATAAAAAATGGATTAACCGACGACGCCGTCACTTTTAAACTGCAACAGTTGCTCTGGTGAAAGGCCTAGGTATTCAGTAAGCACATCATTGGTATCCTGCCCTAGCAGTGGTGCTGGCCTTTTATACTCTACTGGCGTATCAGAAAGATTAATTGGGCTCCCAACCATCTTGAAGTCAGGATTCATGGCGTGGGGGATGTTGACTAACATGCCACGAGCATCCACTTGAGGCTCCGCTAACGCTTCAGCAATGTTATTGATTAGCCCGACGGGCACATTGACCTTACTTATCCTCTTCACCCAGGCATCCGCTGTATCGCGTTTGAAATGCTCCGAAAGAATCCGGGTAATCGCCTCCCTGTTCCTGACGCGATCTTCATTCTTTGAAAACCGGGGATCAGCAGACAACTCAGGCAGCTCTATAGCATTGCACAATGCGGCAAACTGAGAATCGTTGCCACAGGCAATAATGAAGTCCTTATCACTAGCATGGAAGGAGTTGTAAGGCACGATATTGGCATGCGCATTACCGTAGCGACCAGGTGATACGCCCGTGCTTAGGTAGTTTTGGGTCTGATTCCCCAACGCAGCCAGCTGTACATCCAGTAATGCCATATCACAATGTTGGCCACGCCCTGTTTTTTCGCGAGCCAGTAGCGCTGCCTGTATAGCAATAACTGAGTACAGGCCCGTCATCACATCGGTCACCGCCACGCCCACTTTCTGCGGGCCACCACCCTGAACACCATCACGTTCACCGGTGATGCTCATCAGCCCGCCCATACCCTGAATAATAAAATCATAGCCAGGTTCCTGCGCACGAGGCCCCGTCTGACCAAACCCAGTAATGGAGCAATAGACCAATCTTGGATTAAGGCTTGAAAGTGACTCGTAATCCAGACCGTATTTCTTTAAAGAGCCTGCTTTGAAGTTCTCTATCAGCACGTCGCTCTCGGCAGCCAGCGCACGAACAATTTCCTGACCTTTCTCAGTCGCAATATCGACAGCCACCGAGCGTTTATTGCGATTGGAAGACTGATAGTAAGAGGTTTCTTGAGTATTTTTACCGTCAGCAGTCTTCATGTAGGGAGGCCCCCAGGCACGAGTATCATCCCCACGCCCAATACGCTCCACCTTAACAACATCCGCACCCAGATCCGCTAGCACTTGGCTGCCCCAGGGACCCGCCAGCACCCGGCTTAAGTCCAGCACACGAACTCCCGTTAGCGCTCCCATGACACCCCCCTCTTTTGAACCAACATCATGAATCTCCGACATCACCGAGCACCCGATGATGGATGCAACAGAGATACGCCAAGCGTGGCACGACGACGCAACCATGGGCTTGGCCGATAGCGTGGATCACCCGTCAATGCGTGGATGCGCATGAGTATGCCAAGCAACCGTTTCGGCCCCAGGGCATCTCCCCACGCCAGCGGCCCCTGGGGGTAGTTGAGCCCTAGTCTGACGGCATTATCGATATCGGTAGGCGTAGCAATCTCACGCTGGGCAATATCGCAGGCCAAGTTAACCACTGCGGCAAGTACCCGCTGAGAGACAAATCCCACGCTGTCACGGATCACCGTTACGCAGGTACCGTCTGATGCCAATAACGCATGCGCTGCGTCGCGCATTTCATCCCGGGTGACCGGCGTCACCATCAGCGTACGATGACGCTCAAGGCCCATCAGCGCATCAAGGCAAAGCGTGCGCTCTGGGTCGGTACCGAAGTACGCACTCGCACTCACTGCATCATCACCAAAGGGCAGCAATAAGCAGAGCGCTTCTTCCGAGGGTGAATCCGTCTGCTCGACTCGTCCGCCAAGCGACGCTAACAATGACACCACATGCGTGTGCAGGTCGGCATCTTCGCATCCCACCCAGACAGGCGGTAGTTCAGTGATGTCAGGCACTAGCTGTGGCGTCGGCACATCAACCTTTTGCCCTTTTTCATAGCGATAAAAGCCAACCCCGGTCTTGCGGCCCAAGCGGTTACCTTTCAACATCTGCCGGGATATATAAGACGGACGGTAACGAGGATCGTGATAGAACTGCGTGAATATCGCCTCCATCGCAGGATGCGACACATCCAGGCCCGTTAGATCAAAAAGCTCAAGCGGCCCCATCCGGAATCCAGCCTCTTCGCGAAGAATCCGGTCGATATCCTCAGTAGGCGCTACTCGCTCCTCAAGGATTTTCAAACCTTCTGTACTGTAGGCACGTCCCGCGTGGTTGACAATGAAGCCAGGGGTGTCCTGAGCGCGCACGCCAGTATGGCCGAGTCGGCTTGCCAGCTTAAGCAACTTATCGACGACAATTTCATCCGTATCGATGCCCCCGATCACCTCAATAACTTTCATCAACGGCACGGGATTGAAGAAGTGACAACCTGCCACACGATCAGGGCAATTCAAGCCAGCGGCAATCGATGTAACAGAAAGTGAAGAGGTGTTAGTTGCCAGAATGCAATCTCGGGCAACAATTGCTTCCAAGTCAGCGAATAGCGCTTGCTTGATTCCCAGATCCTCAACAATTGCCTCGATGACCACGTCGCAATCTGCCAAGGCCGGCAAAGACTCGACGACAGAAAGATGAGACATCGCAACCTCAGCCGATTCGCGAGATATCTTCTCCTTACCCACGAGTTTGTCGAACGTTGCCTTTAGGCCATCACGAGCCTTTTGGGCCGCACCTTCATTCTTGTCAAACAGCACAACATTCAAGCCAGCCTGGGCAGCAATTTGGGCGATACCCGCTCCCATCACGCCGGTTCCGACAATTCCCAGCCGGTTCACGTCTAACGACATTACGACGCTCCTCGATAGTTCGGTTTGCGCTTCTCGACAAAAGCAGCGGCCCCTTCTTTCTGATCCGCCGTGTCAAAAAGCATCTGGAAGGCTTTCCGTTCAAGAACCAAAGCACTCTCTAACGGCAGATCGGCACCCGCGAGGACTGTCTCCTTGATGTGCTCTAGCGCCAGTGCTGGTAAACGCGCAATGTCTTTAGCCAATGTATTGGCACGCTCCAATGTCTGATCGTCGGCCACCACCTCGCTCACCAAGCCCATGCCCAACGCCTCATGGGCTGGCACCATGCAGCCGGTCATCAACATGCGCATGGCCTGAAATTTGCCAACGGCTCGAACCAACCGTTGCGTCCCGCCAGCGCCAGGCATCAAGCCAAGTTTGACTTCTGGCTGCCCAAACTGAGCAGACTCCCCAGCAACGATGATGTCGCAGTGCATGGCAAGCTCACAGCCACCGCCTAAAGCGAATCCGTTGACCGCTGCTATGACTGGCTTAGAACAGTTAGCGATTGGCTCCCAAAAGCGCTCGTTGTGTCGCAAATGCATGTCAGTCGGAGACGCAGTGGCAAATTCCTTCACGTCAGCACCGGCTACAAACATCTGCTCGCCTCCGGTTAGCACGATGGCCCTAACCTCGTCATCCTGGGTTAAAGATAAAAACATCTCGGCGAGCTGACACCGAACAGCGCCATTGAGGGCGTTCTTGGCACCTGGGCGATCTATTCGAACCACCGCCACTCCATTATCAAGCGAAGCAAGATAGACCTCAGCGGGCGGTTGCTTGTCCGTCATATAAACCTCATCATTTATGTCTGCATTGCGAACATTTGTTTTGCTAATGGGTTATTTTTACACAGCTTAGAGAACGGCTGTCAATCAGGCCAAATACGATTCAAGTTAAAACCTATTTTAATCATGTATTTACTCTAAAAATTGTTTTTGGAAAGTTGCATAACATATAAAAACTAAACGTCTGCAATGCGAACATTTAGTCTGCATACTTGACATATCTTCGTGAGGAATCGCAAAATCGGTTCATTAAGCAAACCACGAGCGGAGCATAACTCGGTGAAGACAACAGACAGTCAGGGTGACTATCAGATCGTGGTGGACCCCATGAACACAGCAGGCGAGCAGGAGGAGGATCGGCAGTTTGTGACGGCGCTGGCCAGAGGACTTGAGCTATTACGCTGCTTTACGCCGAGCGAAAACGCTCTAAGCAATCTCGACCTAGCGAAGAAGTCGGGCCTGCCGCGCCCTACCGTCAGCAGGCTTACCCACACGCTAGCTCGACTGGGCTATCTGCGTCCTTTGCAACGTGGGAAATACCAGTTGGATGTGGGCGTCATGGCCTTTGGCTATTCGATGATATCTAACCTGCCCATTCGTGCGATTGCCCAACCCTTGATGGTGAACCTTGCTAACGAGGTCGGTGCAACAGTGGCCATGTCCGCTCGCGACCGATTGGACATGGTTTATCTCGATGTGGTCCAGAGTGCTCTTCGCTCTACCATCCGTCGTCAGATCGGTACACGCCTACCCATCCACCAGAGTTCAGCGGGGCGGGCGTGTCTCGCTGCCATGTCTACTCAGGAGTCTGATGTGCTGATGGATCATCTGCGGAACTCGCACCCTACAGAGTGGCCAGTTATCCGAAGATCATTAGAGCGTGCTTTTCGAGACTACGCTGATCACGGGTATTGCCTATCGATTGGTGAATGGCAACGCAAGGTTAATGCCGTTGCAGTGCCCCTCCATCATCCCCAGCTGGGAATCCTCGCGTTCAATTGTGGCGGCCCCGAATTCCAGATATCACGCGAAAAACTAGAAGAGTCTATCGGGCCGCAACTGGTGCAACTGGTCAACGATATACAGACCCAAATCTCATAAGCCATACGACATTTCGACATTTCGACATTCAAATTCTTAAGAGGCGCGCACATGA
The DNA here is from genome assembly GCF_900103865.1 of Vreelandella arcis. Lineage (GTDB taxonomy): Bacteria > Pseudomonadota > Gammaproteobacteria > Pseudomonadales > Halomonadaceae > Vreelandella > Vreelandella arcis. Next base: position 46,715 of record NZ_FNII01000006.1, on the reverse strand, counting down.
TTCGTGATCAGGAAACCATGCAGATCCTGCTCGACTCCATCCGCAGTTTTGTTAACGAAGAGCTTATTCCGCGTGAAGAAGAAGTAGCTGAAAGTGATGACATCCCAGAGGATATCGTTACACAGATGCGCGATATGGGGCTGTTTGGCCTCACCATCCCCGAGGAGTTCGGAGGACTTGGTGTGACTATGGAAGAAGAAGTTAATATCGCTTTCGAGCTTGGACGGACATCTCCCGCCTTCCGTTCTTACATCGGCACTAACAACGGTATTGGCTCAATCGGTATTTTGGTCGACGGCACCGATGAGCAGAAGACCAACTATCTCCCTCGGCTAGCCAGTGGCGATATCCTAAGTTCTTTCTGTCTAACCGAACCTGACTCAGGTTCGGATGCGGCGTCACTGCGCACAACGGCGGTGAAAGATGGCAATGACTACTTGATAAACGGTACCAAGCGCTACATCACCAATGCGCCGCACGCTGGTATTTTCACCGTCATGGCTCGCACGAACGTCGAGATAAAGGGTGCGAAGGGCATCAGCGCTTTCATCGTAGAAGCAAATACCCCTGGCATTACCATCGGTAAGCGCGATAAGAAGATGGGCCAAAAAGGCGCTCATACTGCGGATGTCATCTTCGATAATGTGCGAGTACCGGCCAACGCCCTGATTGGCGAGCAAGAAGGCGTGGGATTCAAGACCGCCATGAAGGTTCTGGACAAGGGTCGCCTGCACATTGCCGCTATTGCTGTCGGTGCCGCTGAGCGAATACTAGATGACTCCCTGCGCTTCGCCATGGAGCGCAAGCAATTTGGCACCCCCATTGCCGAGTTCCAGCTGATTCAGGGCATGCTGGCCGATTCCAAGGCCGAGATTTATGCTGCACGCTGCATGGTACTCGATGCTGCTCGCAAGCGGGATGATGGCCAGAACGTCAGTACTGAGGCCTCTTGTGCCAAAATGTTCGCTACGGAAATGTGTAGCCGTGTGGCCGACCGAGGCGTTCAGATTCATGGCGGCGCTGGCTATATCAGCGAATATGCCGTTGAGCGGTTTTACCGTGATGTGCGCCTGTTCCGGCTATATGAAGGAACTACTCAAATTCAACAAGTGATCATTTCGCGTAACATGATCCGCAACGCCCAGTAATAAGCACCACACAGCTTGCATTACTTCTGCCGACGCCCCTTGCCGGTCCGCTAAACTATCTGGCAAGGACTTACTCACATACAGAGTTTGGAACTAGCGAAGTACTTGCCCGCTCTCAGCTTGCTAACCGGAAGAGAACGGCGGCCATCACCAACGATGCCGCCAGAAATGCGCCATTCCAGCGCAGGCCAATCTGCCCAGCCGTCATCCCTGTGAAACGTGACATTATCATCATCGCTGCCGTGAACGGCGATGACACCATTGTCAACGACCAGCCCGATAGCATCGCTGCCGCCAGCAATGGCAAAGACACGCTTTCTAGCCCCACTTGAGCAACCATGCTGGTCAAGAAGGTCACGCTGATAATCGGATTAACGCCTACCTGGGCAAGAATGACGATTAACAAGAGCACTACTGCTGGCAACCAGTTACCAAGATCGACAAGCAAGGATGCCACCCCGCCAAGTTGTGCAGGATCAAGCAGCGCAACGCTGAGATAGCCGAGGTAGGCCCCCGAGCCCAGCGCCACTATCTCATTGCCAATTCCACTCAACACATCAGGCAATCGACGGGCTAGCATGACAGTAGCTGGCCCTACGCCCGCATAGCTAATGCCTCGACACTGCCAAGCTAGCCAAATCCAAGCTCCCAACGGAACACCAATCACAACCGCCTGAGGCAGCCTAAGCGAGAGCACTGTTGCAAGCGCAAAAACCAACATCACTAACGTAAGCAGCAGCAAGCTAAAAGCTGCCAGCGGCATGAGTGACGGCCGTTCGATTATCGACCCTCGCGCTTTTGGGGAAGGACCTGCGACATGATCACAGGCCCAACCCAGCAGAAATAGAATGATTGCCGACAGAAATACGTAGGGAAAGAGTTCACCCCACGTTAGCGTTTCAAGATTAGCCAAAACGACCGCGACACCGATACCTAACGGTGAAACCAGCGGCGCCAGGGTGAAACCGCGCAAGGTTGCAAGAAGCATGCGTCGGCGACGTACCTCTTGCAGCCATACTCTACCTTGTGCCGAGCCGAGGGTATTGGACTTGTCGATCATCGACATGAACAAATTCAACACGCCGAAGTTGAGCACGATTCCGAAAAGGGTGGAGCCCAACGCGAGAATCGGATAACGCCAGGTGGGTGGCTGCAACAGTAGGCTATGACCGCAGCGACGAATGAGTTTTGAACGGTAAGCTGGCAGGCGAAGCACCGCAAGTGCCGTCATGAACGCAGCCAGGAATACAAAGCCTTCTGCAGCCTCATGAAGCACAGCCCAAGGTGCAGGAAGCCTCCATAGCGCAAAGAACGAAACGGCGACACAGGCCAAGGCCAGCATGCGAGCCATCGAGCTGAAGCGCGGCCAGCCAAGCATTAAAAAACCAACCAGCAGGAGTTGAGCCAAGCTTTCGGCCCACGTTGCGCCATTCAATAAATGCACTACAGCCAGGACGGCCACACCAACGAGCAAACGGCTACACCACGCCCTTGCAACTGGTTCATGTCTGCCGAGACCCATGGTTGATTCCACCTCCCCATTATAAGTCGAGCCGACCTCCATTAAGAGGTCGGCTCGATTTCCTTGAGCCTTAAGCCCAACCTGCGGACTTAAGGTAAGTCGTCACTTATAGCAAGACCCGCAGCTTCACACTCCCGCCTTTGTCTCATTCGCACTTTGTTTGGCTTTGTTCCGCGAAGAAATAAATCGATAAAGGGCCAGCGATATAGAGCCTACTGTTAGAGCAATGAAGAACCATGTGATCGGGCCCCGCACGAAAACCGACAGGTCGTTAGAACCGATCAACAATGAGCGACGCAGGTTGTCCTCGAACATCGGTCCCAAAATGAAGCCAATCAGGAAAGGTGCCGTCGGAATACCGGTACGATTAAACACATACCCCATAACGCCAAACGCCAACATCAACCATACATCGAAAGTGTTGTTATTAACTGCGTAAGCCCCATACACGCAAAACATCAACACGATCGGGAAAAGAATCGATTTGGGAATCTCCGCGATCAAGGAGAAGTAGCGGATTGCCGCATTACCCACGAACAGCAGGATCACCGAACTCATCATGATACCGAGGAACAGTGCATAGATCAGAGGCAGGTTTTCCTGAAACATGATAGGCCCCGGAGTCAATCCATGAACCATAAAGGCACCCAGGATGATGGCAGTGATCACATCGCCAGGAATGCCTAACGACAGGAGCGGGATCAACGTTGCGCCGGCTACACCGTTGTTACCTGCCTCGGAAGCGGCCACACCTTCTACTTCACCCTTACCAAAGCGCTCGGGGTGGGGGGAACGACGCTTCGCATCGCTATAGGAGATAAAAGCAGCCGCCGTAGCCCCTGTGCCCGGAATAGCACCGATCATTACACCGATCAAGCTGCCTCGAATGATGCTTGTGAGGCTGCCTTTTAGCTCGCTGAATGAAATGCCAGCACCACTCGCTTTGGCACGTAGATGCGGAACCACCTTTTTGCGATAAAACTCGATAATCTCGGGTATTGCAAAAAGACCGATCAATAGCGGAATAAACGAGATGCTATCCATCAAGTTATAGTTGCCAAAGGTTAACCGCTGCGAGCCAAACACTGAGTCCAGCCCTACCAGCGAAAGCAGTATACCGAGAAGAGCCGCTATCAGCCCCTTGATCATTGAGCCACTGGCAAGCGAGATGATGATGGTCAAAGAAAAGCAGATCAGCCAGAAGAACTCTGGCGCGCCGAAGTTAAGGGCAATCTTAGCGAGATAAGCAGCGAAAAAGATCAGCGCAATATTAGAGATGAAATCCGCGATCACCGAGGAGTACAGCGCCATCTTAAGCGCCTTTTTCGCCTCTCCCTGCTGCGCCATCGGATAGCCATCCAATAGCGTACAGGCCGAAGCAGGCGAGCCGGGCGTTCGGATCAAAATAGCGGTAATCGAGCCGCCATACATGCCGCCCTTATAAATACCTATCAATAACAGTATGGCCGCCACCGGCTCCATAGAAAAAGTAAAAGGTAGTGCCAATGCCACCGCCATGGTGGCCGTAAGGCCCGGTATGGAGCCGACAGTCACGCCAACTATCACCCCCACCGCTATGGCCAAGAAATTCTCTGGAGCCAAAAATAGCTGCAGTACTTCTGTAATGGTTTCCATAAGTCACCAGATCTTGAAAGATGGCCGCCGGGTTAAAACGGCAACAGAGGCAGCGGGACGTTCATGACCTCGGTAAACAATAGTGTTATGCCTACGGGGAAGACGATAGCTAGGCCATAGACCCACAAAGTACGCACCGGGTGAGCAACGAACAGCATAAAGGTGGCAAGGATACCGCTGATGATCGCGCCCAACATTTCAAATAAGCCAGCATATACAACCAGCGCTGACACCATCAGAAAAAAGCGCAACCATGGGCCCCGTTCGAAGCGACGCCCAGTATCCTCATTATCATCGGCAACTAGCACACCCTGGACGATCATCAGCAGAGAGAACATCAGTAGCAACCAGCCCACGATGTTTGGCAGCCAACGTGGAGACATCATAGGGCTTTGCATAACAGGTGGCTGACCGATGTAATTCGGGATTAAGAAGTACAGCAAAAGCAGGGCGAACCCCAGCAATATAACCCCAGCGATCACATCCCACGGATCCTTGATCAGCGCGCCAGAATTAGAGTGAGACTTCGTCATCGGGGATACCCTCTCGACGTAAAAAGCTCCATAAGTAAATCAACTGAGGCGAGGGGCATACCCTCGCCTCGTCATGCCAATTATTCGAAATTGACTTACTCTTGACGAATACCGGCTTCAGCCGCCACCTCGTCCCAGCGGGCCACTTCATCAGCAATGAAGGCTTTGAACTCGTCACCCGCAAGAGTGCCTTTTTGTGCACCCAACTGATCTACAAAATCAGTAAACTCTTCGCGCTCCATCACTTCCTGCAGCGCTTCCTGCATGACCACAACGGCTTCCTCAGGAAAAGTCTCATTAGCGATCAGGCCAAACCAAGCAGTGGTAGTGAACTGGTCAAGGTTATATTCACCGATTTCATTTAGGGTTGGCACGTCGGGCAAATACTCTGAACGCTCCGCGGACGTTACGGCCAGCGCTTTTAGATCGCCAGACTGAATGTGTGAGTACACAGTAGGCATGTTCTCGAAAGAGACATCGACATCCCCACCCAACAAGGCAGGCAGAGCTGCACCGCTTCCTGAGAAAGGCACTGCGGTCATATTGGTCTCGGTCAGCGTCTTGAATAGCTCACCTGACATATGAATGGAACTGCCCACACCACTGTGGCTAAAGGTCATGTTTTCTTCTTTAGCCGCCTCGACGAATTCCGATACGTTATCGTATGGGCTGTCAGCCGGAACCACCATCACATTAGGGATATCGATCATGTTCTGAATGAAAACAAAATCTTCGACGGGATCGTACGCAAGGTTAGGGTATATGGCAGCCCCGATAGTGTGGCCTGGCGAAGCCATCAGAATCGTATGATCATTGCCTCGACCGCCTCGAGCTAAACGACCCGTCGCGACAGTAGAGCCAGCACCAGGGCGATTTTCAACCACAACATTGGTATCGAGCTCATCCTGAAGCAGATCAGCCACACTGCGTGACAGAACGTCAGTGGTACCACCCGGAGCATAAGGAACGACAAGACGCACATCGTCAGTAGGCCATTCCTGTGCCTGGGCACTAGATACGGAAAGCGAGAGCGCAATCGCACCGCCGCAGGTGGCTATTCCTAGGACATTGAGCAGCTTATTCATAATTACCCCTGATCTATTAATTGTTTGCTATGCGTACATTTATTCGCATTACAATCGTAGGTTACTTTGAAAGGGCAAAAGCCAGATATCCAACTTTAGTTTTACACCGAGGTTTTTTCTTTGAGCACTAACTAATGCCCCCGAAACTGGTTGGTCATAACCACTTCATGGAAGAGGGTTTTTAAGATAGAAGTTTACGTTTACCGAGCTCATAACCGCTTGTCACTGATCAGCGCCTATACGGTTGCCACCGGCGTAACCGGTGAGCCAATCGCACCCGGCAGGCGTAGAGGCGGCGCCGTTAGTAAGAACCGATTACGCCCTCGACTATGAAGCCAAACCGCCAGATCCTTCAGGTACCAGAGTTCAGCCAGGGGCAAACCTAGTTTGAATAGGCAATGGTGATGCAACGGAAGTTTGGAGCAACAGTCCGGTTCCAATTCGCGGTCAAGGTTCTCCACCGCGTAGTTATCAGCACAAATCGCCGCAATGCCGCTTGAGGTAATCCACTCCAATAGCGCCTGATCAGTACCATCAAGTACTGCGCCAGTGCTTTTCAGAACATCCGGCTGGGGCGTCCCCTTCATGTCTAGCAATGCTTCGGCAAACCCTGTGCGCACTACCAGCATATCGCCTTGCTCCACCACTACGTTCTGCTGTTCCAGCGCCTCCAGCAGCTCTCTGTACCCTACCAGCGTTCTTCCCGAACCGAAGGCTCGCACCAGATCCACTAAAACAGCCCGACCCTGCATGCCATGTGCGGCCAGTGTTTCGATGCCGAGACGTCTGGCATAAGAATCATGACGCTGAGAAGGCTCACCGCTTAAATCAAGCACATCCTGCGCCGCCATATAGCCATTGTAATAGCGACGCTCAGGCGTGCCGTCATCATCACCATCGAAAAGGGCGCCTACATGAGCCAAGGAGTCCCACTGAGTGGAGTACTGCAACGATAGCTGGACTTGGTCGTCACTGATGACGTCGTTCAGCTTGGGACTATGAGTGGACAGGGGAAAGTTGATGTACTGGTCTTCATCGAGCGCCGTCGGGGTCAATGTCGGTGGCGAACGGCGAGGGTTCAGTACTTTCCCACCCGGGATATCCAGGGGCAAAGACAAGCAGAACGTTACCCCCTCCTGGACTTCCTTGACGCCTTTGAGCACTTGCTCTGTCCCAATCAAATTGACACGCCCCAATTGGTCATTGGATCCGTAATCGCCCCAATTGCTCCCCTCGGGACGTTTCTTCCAGCGCGGCTGATTCATGATTCGCCTCCATTTGAGCCTTGCGCAGCGAGTTCAATGATACGCTGCAGCTTGTTCCGCTCTTGAGCCTGGTGACGCGCAAGCGACTCTTCGCCCCAGCGGTAAAAGCCTCGCCCCACCTTGGCTCCCAGACGCCCCTCAGCAACATACTCTTCGAGAAGAGCTGAAGGCTGCTGACGTGCATCGAGATCTGGATAGAGATATCGGGCAATATTCAGATGTGTGTCTAGCCCATTAAGATCGCGCTGACACAAGGGGCCATTCAACGCCATGCGCACGCCGATGGAGTACTGCACGATGTCATCCAGCGCCTCAGCCTCTACCACTCCCTTTTCCAGCAGGGAAAGGCATTCACGCATGACCGCATGCTGGATCCGGTTGGCCACGAAGCCGGGCACGCAAGTTTTCAGCACCGCTGGCCGTTTTCCCAACCGCGTTAACCAACCGCAAGCCTTTTGCACTGTTTCAGCCTCAGTGTGGCTACCAGGAACGACTTCCACAGTGGGCACAATGTCCGCGGGGTTAAAGAAATGAGTCCCCACGAATCGTTGCGGGGCTTGCAGGGCGCTTCCTATTTCGTCGATCGGTATTCCCGACGTATTGGTCATGATGATAGTGGCGTCATTCACGTTGGCTTCGATTTGCGCCACGACCTTCTGTTTGACATCGACATTTTCGGTCACGCTCTCGATGACGAAATCAGGGACTTCCGCCATCTTCAAATCCGTGGCGAAGCACGTCATAGCCGCATGGGGTCCTAAACGCTGACGGCTGGCTTCCAGAACTTTCGGATTGGTATCCACAACGGTGACCTTGACGCCATTCAGCGCCATCAACTTGGCCAGTGTGGTGCCCATGGTGCCAGCACCCACCACGACAGCTCGCAAAGAGTCTTGTTGCATCAGCTCTCTCCCTTCGCCTGAAATGGCGACTTATCTCAAGCGGCATAGACAAATGTCGCATTGAACAAAATGATTCGCAGGTTAAATATAAGAGAATAAACGAACTTGTGTACGCTATGCGCACACAATAGACCATGATAAACACACCTACAATAAGAGGCCTCTTCCTATGAATGCGCTGGCAAATTTCTTCACCAGGCTCGTTAATCGGTACATGCCAGACCCCCTAGTCATTGCTATCCTCCTGACCGTACTTACTATGCTGCTGGCGGTGCTCATGCAAGGCACTAGCCCACTGAATGCGGTGCGTTACTGGGGCGACGGCTTCTGGGATTTGCTGGCCTTCAGCATGCAGATGACGGTCATCCTTCTGGCAGGCTATATCCTCGCCAAGACGCCTTTGGTGGATGGTGCTCTCAACCGTCTCGCCGCACGCGTCAAGACACCGTTCATGGCGATTGTCGTCGCCACCTTGGTTGGCGGCATTGGCAGCTGGTTAAACTGGGGCTTCGGCTTGGTAATAGGCGGCATCGTTGCTCAGAAGCTGGCGCTCAACGTAAAAGGCTTACACTACCCCCTTGTAATCGCCGCGGCGTACTCGGGCTTCGCCCTTTATGGCATCGGCCTGTCCGGTAGCGTCCCGCTGCTGATCGCCACTGAGGGACATTTTCTTCAAGATGCCATCGGCCTGATTCCATTAAGCGAAACGATTTTCTCGCCCATTCTCTTAATCACCAGCGCTCTGATTCTGCTCACATTGCCTTTCTTCAATGCTTGGCTACACCCCAAGCTGGATAAGGATATCGTGGAAATCGACCCAAGCAGTGTCGCAAAACCTTCTGCAGCACCCTTACCCGGAGACAAGAAAGTCACCATTGCAGAGCGCTTGAATCGCAGCCGGGCGGTAGGTATCGGCATCGGTTTGCTGGGCATGCTGTATATAGCGCTGTACGCAGTCGACGGCGGCTCGCTGAACCTCAACACGGTCAACTTTGCCTTTCTATTCCTAGGGATACTCCTTTTTGCATCACCAGCCAACTACTTGGCCGCACTGGCTGACGGGATCCGTATCGTCTCGGGTATCATCGTGCAATACCCCTTCTACGCCGGGATCATGGGAATTCTGGTGAGCTCAGGCCTGGTGGTTTCGTTTGCTAATACATTCGTTGATATCTCCAGTGCACAAACCTTGCCTATCTGGTCGTTCATCAGCGGCGCTATCATCAACCTGCTGGCACCATCCGGTGGCGGTCAGTGGGCGGTTCAGGGTCCGGTCATGGTGCAAGCCGCCACAGAAATTGGCGCTTCTCAAGCGGCCACAGCGCTCGCGGTGCAGATTGGCGACCAGTGGAGCAACATGATCCAGCCATTCTGGATCCTCCCGGTGCTGGCCATTTCCGGCTTGAAGTTGCGCGATGTGATGGGCTACATGGTGTTGATCCTGATCTACCTGGGAATCATCTACGGTAGCGCCATGCTTATTTGGGGCTACCTCGGCGCTTAACCACGTTTATTAACAGAGGTTTGCAAATGCCTTTTTTGATCGAGACCTTCGACAAGCCCGACCTCCAGGCCCTGCGCCTGGAGGTACGTCAACAACATCTAGATTACCTGAATGCCAACGTGGATATTCTGCTGGCCTGTGGGGCCAAGCTCTCCGATAACGGTGAAACGGCCTCAGGCGGCATCTACCTGCTCGACCTGGACAGCCGCGAGGAAGCAGAGCGCTTCATCAAGGGCGACCCATTCCACCAGGCGGCGCTATTCGACGAGGTCAAGATCGTGCGTTGGCGGCAGGCCTACCTGAACCGAAAGAACACCCTTTAGGGCAGGGACAATCTTGTCGCGACAATACATTGGAGGAAGACGATGTTGTTTCATGTAGAAATGGTAGTAAAGCTCCCGCCCGACATGCCGACAGAGCAAGTGGCTGACATCAAAGCAAGAGAGAAAGCCTACTCACAGGAGCTACAACGACAGGGTAAATGGCGCCATCTCTGGCGAGTCGCCGGCAGTTACGCCAACGTCAGCATCTTCGACGTCAATGACAACGACGAACTGCAAGAAATCATCAGCGGCTTACCCCTGTTTCCCTACATGGATATCCAGGTAAAGCCGCTATGCCGCCATCCCTCGTCAATACGTGAGGACGACTCATAACCAAAGCCTCATCGCCTCGCTGATCTGTCAGCGAGGCTGCCGTGCCTGCCACCTTCATACTCAATCACCATGCCTATGCCGAGGACCCCCCTATGAGCCAAGACGCCGCTCAAAGCCAAGCAAATCAAAGCCACTGCGCCGTGGTGACTGGCGGTGCGAGAAACATCGGCCAGGCGATCGCCTTGCGTTTACAGCAAGATGGCTATCGCGTGGTCGTGGTGGATATCGTCGAACCCGAAGCGCAATCCCTGCAAGCGGATTCCTACCAAGTCGACCTTTCTGATGCCGAGGCTACTCGCCGTGTCATGTCGGAAATTGCCGAGTGTTTTCAGGTGACACGACTGATCAACAATGTCGGCATTGTTGCCCCGGCGCTGATTGAGGAAGCACAGCTTGAAGACTTTGACAAACTAATGCATCTGAATGTGCGTTCGGCACTGATCTGTACTCAGTCGCTATTGCCTAATATGAAGGCGAACGGTAAGGGTCGGATCGTCCTGAACACGAGCCGAGTGGTACTTGGAAAAGAAGCGCGCACCATATACAGCGCCACAAAAGGAGCGCTGCAATCCATGGCCCGAACATGGGCGCTGGAACTCGCTGACCACGGCATTACCGTGAATTGCGTTGCGCCTGGGCCTATAGCCACCAGCGCTTTCTGGCAAAACAATCCACCCGATTCTGAGCGTGCCCGACGCATAGTCGAAAATATTCCGTTAAAACGCATGGGCCAGCCTGAAGATGTAGCCCAGGCGGTAAGCTTCTTCTGCGACGAGCGTAGTGGATTCATCACTGGCCAGACACTTTTCGTTTGTGGTGGCGTTACGGTAGGGTAAGTGCAAGTTGCCTGCCCATAAAAGCTGTAAAAAAATGCTCCCCCAAAATCGCCTACCCCAACGCTAGCGCCCAACTGCTAGCCAGCCGTCTGTGGCACATCCTTGACGCTGTATCTTTTCTGCGGCGCCATGTGGATATGCTTCCACCCACACAGACATTTTGCTGATGCGTGGTATCGCCGACAGGTCGCCGCGACTCCACGATCCAGGACGTGTGGTCGCAACGAATTAAGCCTGCTGCTGAGCCTCTCGCCTACCAGATCCTGCCTGGGCTGCAGTACCTGCTGGACAGCCGGACGCACCAGGGGAGCCTGATACGGATGCACGAGCAGGTGCTGAAGGTCGCGGTTACGTTATCGCTGCACATCCGTCGCATCACGGAGCACCTCGGTGATGCAACCGACAAATGGTGGCCGAGCTTGCTGAAGAGACAGCCTCGGCTGACATCCCTGGCTTGACACTCGGTATCACACAAACCAATCAGCAAACAGAGCGGTCAAAACGAAGGTCGTCGGACGCGGCTCGACATGATGCTTATAAGGTATGAATAGACGAGTCGTGAGTCGGATAAGGAATAGACTAACCGGCTATCAAGTGGCTTGGTGACGTTGAAGAAGTAGGTCAGTACCGACAATCCCACGGTTCAATACACCCATTCGGCACCCTGATGATTGAGGCGGGTTTAAGTCTGACACTGAAAGAGTCGTAAAACGGCCTATAACCGAAGACCTAAGAGATCGATAGACGGTTCATCAGCCGTCAAGCAAGTCGAGAATGGAAATGCAAGTGGTCACAATTACATGGTAACCGGGGTAGAGATAGTTTCAGCTTCAAACACAGATCCAGAATTATATTGATGAAAAATATCATCAGAAACCTAGCACTGATGATTTTTTTCTTTATCAATTCAATGCCACTTTATCTAATTAGCATTTTTTACATACAAAACAGTAATTTATATAAAATAACCCATTGGCACGGTTGTTGCTTGTTTAGTTATAGCCATCGAAATCGCCTATGAATTGATGGCGCTAGCAAAACAAACAAATATACGTCAATAGGAAACGCCTAATGCAGTTAAGTAGCCTTAAGCAAGTAAGCAGCTTTAAAAGTGCCGGCAAGTTGGTTACCGGCCATGGGGCTGCACAGCAATTGCAGCTATATGTTCAATCGCTGGGTATGCAGCACCCCTTAATTGTTACCGATAGTGGCGTGGTAGCCTCAGGCACGCTTGATATTATTACCGAACAACTCATAGCGCTAAATGTGACCTATGGGATGTTTGATCAGGTAACGCCCGAGCCCGAAGTTGAAGTGGTTGAAATGTGTACCCGCGCTTTCAATGCTGGAAAGCACGATAGCGTTATCGCCGTGGGCGGCGGAAGTGCAATGGATATTGCTAAATGTGTGGCGGTATATGCCGACTACAATGGTCCGCTTGAAGAATTATTTGGTGAGAATAAGGTTGCTCAACGCGAAATACCTTTAATCGCCATGCCTACTACAGCGGGCACTGGTTCTGAAGTCACCAACATCGCGATCCTGTCGGATAAAGCCCAGCAGATGAAGAAGGGCATTGTTAGTGACTGCTTACTACCTGATGTCGCCATTGTGGCGCCTGAGTTAACGCTGAGTTGCCCGCGTTCTGTAACGGCGGCCAGTGGTGTGGATGCGCTGGTTCATGCGGTTGAGGCGTATCTGTCTAACTTTGCCACGCCGATTACCGACGCATTAGCCGTTAAGGCTATGAACTTAATTGTGCATGCGCTTCCTAAGGCGTTTGCCAACCCCAATCATCTTCAAGCCCGTGAGGATATGGCCACCGGTAGCCTGCTGGCAGGTCTGGCGTTTGGTAATGCCGGGGTGGGGGCAGTCCATGCGTTGGCGTATCCGTTAGGTGGGCGTTACCACTTGGCCCATGGCGTGACTAATTCGCTGTTACTGCCCTTTGTGATGGAGTGGAACAAGCTTGCGTGCGTTGAACGCTTTCAGGGCATTGCGGTGGCGTTTGATGAACCCGTGGCTGGGCTTTCCGATGATGAAGTAGCCAATGCAGTTATCAAGCGTATGCATAAACTTTGCGCTGATGTGGAGATTCCTTCCGGTTTACGCTCGTTTGATATTCCTGAAGCCGACATTCCTGAATTAGCAGCCGAGGCCATTAAGGTGGAACGTTTGCTGAGGAATAATCCGCGGGTCTTAACGCTTGCGGATGTTGAGGCTATTTACCACGCCGCTTATTAATACTGAATAACTACAAAACGTTTATTAAACATACTAATAACTTTAAAACAGGAGTTCATGCCATGAGCGCTTGGAAGCATCGCGTTGACGGTGAAGAGAGCCCGTACACCCCACTAGGGCCGTTTAAAGTACGCCTACCGTTTTACCATTATCGTTTTGAACTGCCAGATTACCTTCAAGGGCTGTTGATGTGTGCGGTGGATCTCGCCGCTATCCCATTGATGATGCAGCTACTGGGGATGCCGTTTGAAGCTGCGTTGGCCATCGTCATTTTAAATGGCCTGCTCTATTTGGTGCATCACCTACTAGGTGACCCGGTCATTCCTGGGTGGATTACCCCTGCTATCCCGCTGCTGATGGCTTATGTGTCGACCTTTCCCGAAGGGGTGGACAGAGTTCATGCGCTAATTGCCTTTCAAATGATGCTGGGGGCGCTGGCTCTGGGCCTGGGGGTAACCGGTATGGCCAGTAAAGTGGTGCGGCTCATCCCTTCAGCCATTAAAGCAGGGGTTATTATGGGCGCGGGCCTAGCCGCAATTGTAGTGGTGTTTGATGAAGGCGGCCGTTTTGAGCAGTACCCCTTTACTATTGCGATTGCCGTGGGGGTCGCTTTTTATCTGATTTTCTCGCGCCATTTCAACAAGCTTAAAGCGCAAGGAGGCTTGTGGGGCACTATTGGTAAATTGGGCATTTTCCCGATCATCGTACTGGCGATTGTGGTGGCCCCGGTGTTTGGTGAAGCGCCTTGGCCAGACGTTGAGTGGGGGTTTAGTCAGCCCGATTTTGCGTTGATGTTCAGCGAATACACGGTATTTGGTGTTGGCTTACCGCCTTTGATGATGTTTGTCACAGCGATTCCTACCGTTATTGCGGCCTATATTGTGCTATTCGGCGATGTGCTTCAAAGCAAGGCGCTATTGGAAGAGGCTGATGAGAAGCGCCAGGATGAAAAAATTGACTATAACCCTAACCGCGCCCATATGATTTTTGGTGGGCGTAACTTTTGGATGAGTATTTTTGGTCCCGATGTGGTCATGTGTGGCCCATTGTGGGCAGCGATGCATGTTGTAACGGTAGAGCGCTATAAGCAGGGTAAAGCGGCGATGAACTCTATCTTCGGCGGCTCAGGCTCGTTTCGCTGGGGCACCAATACTGGCTTGTTATTGCTGCCGATCGTGAGTCTGGTGGAACCTATCCTGGGTATTGCACTGGCGCTAACACTGTTGATTCAAGGCTATGTCAGTGTGCGCATTGGCATTATGGAAGCGCGCAGCCAGCGGGACTTGGGTATCGCAGGGATTATTGCCGCCATGCTGGTGATAAAAAGCGCTACCTGGGCCTTCGGGGTAGGCATTTTGCTTTGCGCATTAATTTATGGAAAACGCTTCTTCTCCGGTGAGGTGGATAAAACCTTCGTTAAGGATTTGGACGAGGCCTCGACTTCAGAGACGAACCCTGAACCGGCAGTCCCGTTGCGCAAATAACAGCCTAAAGCTCTATAGTGGCTGAAACGCTACCCCCGTAGTGAAAGCGGGGGTAGCCTATCAGGGGAACTGTTATGCAACGGATCGAAGAGTCTCTTTCACTTGAAACCGCCCTGCCGCTTTTTGATTTACACGGTACGGATGCAGTAGAAGTTTTTAATACCCAAGGGCAAGTAATTGGGGTGTTAACCCGCACTGATATTGAAAAAGCGCAGCACAATGCAGCGTTAGGTCAACTGGTGGGCGAGTGTATGCGCTACCGTGTGACGGGCATGCTACCGTCCGGGGAGGTGAAAAACGTTGATGCGTTTGGTTTCGACCAGGAGCCTATGCGCTCACTGTTGGATGCTTTGCATGACGGGGTTTATGTCACCGATGCCAATGGTATTACGGTGACGATCAATAAAGCATATGAACGTATCACCGGTATTTCGCGAGATAAGGTGGTGGGCTTTCATATGGCGGACTTGGTGAAGGCGGGGCTTATCTCTAAATCGGCCTCGTTGGAAGTGATCCGTGAACGCCGCCCAATTACGCTGGTGCAGACTATCCACGACAGCCGCAAGATCGTGGTGACTGGGACGCCCATGTTCAGTGCCGATGGCTCAATTGCCTATGTCGTTACCAACGTGCGGGATATTACCGAGCTGCTACTGGCGAAACATGCCCAAGAACAGCTAGAGCAAATCCAACGAATTCGCGAGGCGTATCAAGTGCCCGAGGTAAAGGCGCTGAGTGCCCCGGGAGTGATCACCAGTCAGCAAACAGAGCCCTGCTTTGCGCTTGCTAAGCGAGTTGCAAAATCTACCGCAAAAATCTTGATTCAAGGTGAAACAGGTACCGGTAAAACGTTGTTGGCCAGGTATATTCATCAGCAGAGCGAGCGTGCAGATGGTCCGTTTATGGAGCTTAACTGTACGGCATTTCCGGAAGGGTTATTGGAGGCTGAGCTGTTTGGTTATGCCGCAGGAGCGTTTACTGGGGCGGCCCCTAGAGGTAAACAGGGGCTATTGGATGTGGCTCATGGCGGTACGCTTTTTCTGGATGAAATTGGTGATTTACCACTTGCATTGCAGGTAAAACTACTCAAAGTGGTGGAAGAAAACCGCTATTTGCCAGTAGGCGGGACGACCTTTCGTCATGCCAACGTACGCCTGATTACCGCTACTCATCAGGATTTAAACGACCGGGTAAAGCACGGTTTTTTTCGCGAAGATCTATTTTATCGCATTAGCGTGGTGCCGCTATGGCTGCCCCCTTTACGGCAACGGCGCGATGAGGTGATCCCATTACTGAACTATTACTTAGACTATTTTAATCAGTTACACGAGGTTCAAAGGTGCTGGTCCCCAGAGGCGTTGGAGTTACTTTCGAACTACTCGTGGCCTGGCAATATCCGTGAACTGATCAACTTAACCGAGCGTTTAGCCGTTACGGCTTTATACGAGGAGATAACCACAACGGCTCTGCCGAACGAAGTATTCCCAAGCACGCCGTTTAGCCAAGAGCCCGCAAGTGGCGATCTTCGCCAGCAGGTTATGCAGTTTGAAAAGCAATTAATTCTTCAAGCGCTTACTCGCCATGGCACTACCCGAGCGGCCGCCGCTGCATTGGGTATAGACCAATCTACGTTGGTCAAAAAACAGCGACGTTGGCACCAAACGACTCACTAATATGTACTTAAATATGGACAATAGAATGCATATCTCAAAACAATCGTTTTTTAAACAATCCGCGTATATCAATGGCAAGTGGGTGGATGCAACTGATGGCAGTAGCGTCACGGTAACCGACCCAGCTAGCAATGAGACGCTTGGCCACGTCCCAAGCTTGAACGCAGAGCAAGTTGCTCAGGCCATCGAAGCTGCTAATGCAGCATTGCCTGCATGGCGCGCCAAAACCGCGGCGGAACGGTCGCAGCTTTTAAAACGCTGGCACGCACTGATTATAGATAATGAGGCCGCGCTGGGTGAGTTAATGACCCTGGAGCAAGGGAAACCATTAAAAGAGGCGCGCGGCGAAATTGCCTATGCGGCCAGCTTTATCGAGTGGTTCGCTGAGGAGGCGAAGCGTTTATACGGTGACACGATTCCCGGTCATGCTAATGACAAACGTATCATTGTAACGCGTGAGCCAGTGGGCGTATGTGCAGCGATTACCCCTTGGAACTTTCCTGCGGCTATGATTACCCGCAAGGTGGCGCCTGCCTTAGCGGCGGGTTGCACGATTATTGTTAAACCCGCCATGGAAACCCCGTTAACGGCGCTTGCGCTAGCAGCGTTAGCCGAGCAAGCGGGCATTCCTGCGGGAGTTATTAATATTGTTACCGGTGAGGCCAAAACGATTGGCCCTGTGCTCACAGACAGCCCGATTGTACGCAAACTGAGTTTTACCGGCTCTACTTCGGTGGGCGCGCATTTAATGGCCGCCTGTGCTCCAACAGTAAAAAAGGTATCACTTGAGCTTGGCGGTAATGCTCCGTTTATCGTATTTGACGACGCCGATATTGAGGACGCAGTAAGCGGGGCACTGGACAGTAAGTTTCGTAATGCGGGGCAAACGTGTGTCTGCGCTAATCGTATTTATGTACAAAGCGGTGTTTACGAGGCGTTTGTTGAGCGATTGGCCCAACGCACCAGTGAACTGAATGTCGGTAAAGGTAGCGACGATGGCGTTGAAGTCGGGCCACTTATTTCTGAAAAAGCGGTAGAGAAAGTTGAAGCCCACTTGCAGGATGCACTCAATAAAGGCGGACGCTTAATCACCGGAGGTAAGCGCCACGCGTTAGGCGGCACCTGGTTTGAGCCAACGGTCGTTGCTGATGTAACAGCTGAAATGACCTGTGCCCGCGAGGAGACATTTGGTCCATTGGCACCGGTATTTAAGTTTGAGACCGAAGCAGAGGTTATTCGCCAGGCAAATGATACCGAATATGGGTTGGCGGCGTATTTCTATGCTGAAAGCGCTTCACGGATATGGCGCGTATCGGAAGCGTTGGAATATGGCATGGTAGGAATCAATACAGGGTTAATCTCAACTGCTTCAGCGCCTTTCGGCGGCGTTAAATCATCGGGCATTGGTCGTGAGGGTTCACGCTATGGAATCGACGAGTACACCGAGCTGAAGTATCTATGCTTAGGTATTAAGCATAATCCTGAGTAACTGGAAAGCGGCCTCAAAATCGAAGTGCAACACCTAACCTATCAGGCGGGTGTTGCCATGACTCACTGTTATCGCCAATTTTCTTATGAAGCTAAGGCAGCCATCATGCTGATGCGTGTCCACTACTCGATTCGTGCTATCGCGCATCCGTTGGGGCGTGCCCCAAGCACCATTTCACGAGAACTGACACACCACTCGGTCAGGCCCCGCCGGAGTGGTTTGGGCAAAATATTGACGGTTGGCCGCGAGCGGTCAAGAATTCAGGCGATTCAGAATGAGACAAGGCTAAGGGTTAATCCGTCGCGCGTAAATCACGTGATCGGCAATCAGCGATAACCCCTCGCCCCACCCTTCCTTCCGCGCCAGTCCATCGGCCCTTCCGAAAATCATGCATGACAGAAAAGGTTGCGCCTGCTCCACTACGTTGGATCCAAAGGTGTCCGATTAAAGCCTTTCCAAAGCCCTGTTCAGCTGGCAGGGCTTCTAGACCTCCGAGCTCCATCCCCCCGGTGGCTTCGCTATTGATCATGGTCGCTTTTTATTGCGCTATTGGGAGGCTTTTGATATGAGCCTCAATAGCCTCACGAACTTGCTTTGTCATCGGGAGATTGTGTTTCTCGGCCTGCCAGTGCTGGTGGAAGCGTGCGACAGCCTCGTGAGCCGTATCCAGAACAAGCGTTTCGCCGGTCGGGGTAAATAAGCGACCAATTCTTCATGTGCATATCGCCGTTTCCGGTCAGAACGCAGAACACCAGCCGCCGGATGAATTCGGCGATATCGGCGTCGCTGGTCTCAGCGGCAAGTACCTGTGCGATATTGCGCAAGGTGGCCGTTTTGTATTTTTGCTCGGCATAGACATCAAAGACCTGTGTAAAGTCCTCGATATGGACGGCGCTGCCATCAGACAGCCTGTCGAACCGTTCAATAACGAAGCACGATCCATGACCCGCCAACGCCGGATGCGGGAATTGTCAGGCCACCAGACGGTACCAGAACCACCGAGAACTTGAGCTGTACCCCTGCAAGCGAGAACCGCAAGGCGTTCTCGCGGCGGAAAGGCAAAAATCGTCCGGTCTCCGCCAACATTGGTAAGCGTGCCGATAGGCTCCCCATAAAGCAGGACATCAAGGACAGAGACATCAGCCATTTTGATCCTCCTCCAGCCGATAGGCCGGTCTTGGGGCACGCGGCGCTGGAGGTTGTTATCGAGAGACGGTATCTACATGGGCTGGGTGCATGCAGCGGGTTTGGTAAGAGCTCAACTTGTTGAGCGATCAGCAGTTATCCCGCCCTAAAACAAAAATCGCCCAACAAACCCGGCCCCACAAAGCCCAATGCAGAGGGTTTTTGTAAGAGCTCAACTCGTTGAGCGATCAGCAATCATCCCGCCACAAAAAAGAATCGCCTGAAAGAACCCACTGCTTACAGCAGCGAATTCCCGCGAACCAACTCCTTCCGCTGGCGGGAATAAATCCCCCACAGCACCGCTAGCAAAAACGCGAACATCATCACGCCGCTGTTATGGGATAAAAACCCCTGCGTGAGGCTAAAATCAATATAGGTCACCGATAGCAACACCCCAGCGGTAGCCGTGGCGCGCAGAGATAGGTCACCGGCTCCCATTTCCCTGGCAAAAAAGCGCATTGGCAGCAGGTAAACGGCCAGCAGAACCGCTAATCCAATCAGGCCACGCTTGGCAAAGCTATCGATAAACTCATTATGGGCATGGCCATATTCAGCAGCTCGCTCGGTGATCACTCCTTCGTCAGCTAATGCTTGCATGCCTTTTTCGTACCCATTTGAGCCCCAGCCAGTCATCGGCTTCTCCGCTATCAAATGGCTAGCCCCTCGCCACATTTCAAATCTTAAACCAACAGATGAAGGCGCCCTATCACCTGACGCATAACGCTGAACTTGTTCTACTGCTTCGTTGACTCGCGTTTGCACGCCCAGCTCAGGAATGGCGTAAACACTCAGCCCTCCCGCCATCAAGAGGCCTACAAGCCCCGCAAGCATGCGCTTGGATGCAAAACCGCCGTAGGCACGTAACAACACCAGTAGTACAAAAGGAATGCCAACCCAACCGCCCCGGCTGCCCGATAGCAGTGAACCCAAGAGCCCCAAAAACGCCCCGATAATAAATAACGCGTACCATAAATGACGACGCGGCTGAATAGCGGCCCACCCCAACCCGGCAAGGCACAACACCCCCAGCAGCATACTTAAATTGCCAAACTGGATTGCATTGGTATAGCCGTTAGGCCTTGCCACACCGTCTATCAGTTTGAACCATGCCGCCCAACTGCCGGCAGCACACGCGCCAATAGTAACCCCTCCCCAAAACCAGGCCAGACGCGGAGGGTAAGCCATCACTAACAACAGTGCAGGTATCGCCAACAAGAAACGTAGCGGCTTATCCATACCGCTTACGCCCTGCCCGTCCCACCATGCCTCCAACACCCCCACCAGCGTATACGCAGCCATGGCCAACATCACTAGCGCATCCTGACGATTCAAACCAAGCGCCGGGCGTTTTACTAAAAGCACGACACTTCCCAGCAACAGCATGACAGCACCCAGCGAGTAACCGCTTGGCACGACTAGCGCTATCGCACACAGCAAAAAAGCAGAAAGGGATGTATAGATCGACAAAGGAGAAGACCATGAGGAAGAAGCGGGAAAGGAAACAGCAGGAAATGACTGACTCACGGAAACTCCAACACTGACGTTAATTGAGCGCGGGATACTATCACATGTATACACCAGCATCGTCAGAAAGGAAGCATCAAAAGCTTTGTTATGTAAGGTTGGATCACCTTGTCTAAACCTCTCGCCCAACAAGCCAAACCCCCACAAAGCCCTAATGATTAGGGGTTTGTAAGAGTTCAACTTGTTGAGCGATCAGAAGCTTATTGAATCAATGCTTGGCTGGGCGATATTCAGCCTCGTGAACAATGCGCTGGTAATTGGGTAAAAGATCACACACATCGCCGCTGTGGGCGAAGCCGCTGACCCCCCGCTTTAGCAGCGCACAGGCGCGGTAGCTGTCAAGATTTTCTTCCGCCTCAATCAACTCGTTCAAAAGTGCGGATAATTCCTGACGCGGCAGGATCTCTTCATGGGCACGCAGTATTTTGGGGTGCAATGTCCCAGCTACGTTGTCGCCAATCAACAATTCCTCATAGAGCTTCTCACCGGGTCGTAGCCCACTGAAAACAACCTCAATATCGCCCTCGGGGTTATCGGCATCTCTTACTTCAAGGCCTGTTAGCTGAATCATCCGCTTTGCCAAGTCGACAATTTTCACCGAATCCCCCATATCCAGCACGAACACATCTCCACCTTCGGCCATGGAGCCTGCCTGAATCACCAGCAAGGCCGCCTCGGGGATGGTCATGAAGTAGCGAGTAATGTCTGGATGAGTCACCGTGATGGGGCCGCCCTGCTCGATCTGACGGCGGAACAGAGGTACCACTGAGCCACTGGAACCCAGCACGTTACCAAAGCGTACCATGGAAAAAATGGTTCTGTGATTATCCTTCAAGGCATAGCGCGTGGCTAAGTCCTGCAGTACTAGCTCGGCCATTCGCTTGGTCGCCCCCATCACATTGGTGGGGCGCACGGCTTTATCGGTGGAAATCAAAACACAACGTTCGACACCCAGCTTGGCGGCGCTTTCGGCGACGACCTGGGTTCCATGCACATTGTTACGCACACCCTCAAGCACGTTATTTTCCACAATGGGCACATGCTTGTAAGCAGCAGAATGATAGAGCGTCTGCACTCCATAATGACGAATAACCGCCTCGACCCGATTACGATCGCAGACATTCCCCAGCAGCGGCACGATGGGAAACGCCTCGCCCATCTCGATGCGAAGCGCTTCAAGCTCTTGCTCAATGGCATAAAGACCAAACTCACTGATTTCAAACAGGATCACCGACTTAGGCCTACCACGCATCACCTGCCGACACATCTCGCTGCCAATGGAACCACCCGCACCGGTAATCATCACCACCTTATTGCGAATGCTGGCATCAATCAGCGCCTGACGAGGGGGGACAGGGTCACGGCCCAACAAATCTTCAAGCTCCACCTCGCGTAGCTGATCAACATTCGCAACCCCGGAGATAATCTCAGGCATGGAAGGCACGGTTTGAACCCGAACGGGGAAATCGGCAAGTTGATCCAGCGCGTGCTTACGCTGCGACTTGGTCGCCGTTGGCATAGCAAGCAGTACCCGCTTGATACCCAAACGCTCGACTAAATCCTTAAAATTGGAAGGGTTATAAACCTTCACACCCTTGATGGTACTGCCCCAAAGCGCTGGATCGTCATCCATGAAGGCGGCAATGTAGAACTCGCGCCCGCTAGAGAGTGCCAGCGCTAGTTGCGCCCCTGCCCCACCAGCCCCGTAAATGGCAACGGGTTCCTTCTCAGTATAGTGTTTGATCAACCAATGGTAATAACTACGCACAATCAGGCGAGTACCACCCACATATACGAGAGTAACCAACGCGAAGTTAACCGGTACTGAGCGAGGAAATTGTTGCCACTGATAAAAGAAGGCCGATGCCCACATCAGCACCGCCATCAACAGCGACCCCTTCACCACCGCCCAAAGGGCCTGGGGGCCCATGAAGCGAACAACGGCGCGATAAAGCCCCAGCCGAGCAAACACGAAAACGCCTGCCGGTGGCACAATCAGGAACAGCCACCAGTAAGGTTCGATATAGTACTCGGGCCACCAATCAGCAAAACGCAGTGCATAAGCCGACCAAAGTGCCAACGGCAAAGCCACCAGGTCGGCCGCTATCATGATGAAGCGCTTTTTCCCCCGGCTGAGCCCGGCGATGGAACGGTGCAAGCGTCCTGATTTAGTCATTCAGAATCCTTCCAATCAGGCTTAGTCGGTGCCAAATAAATCGCGAGTATAGACTTTACTTATCACATGTTCGAGTTCCGATAAGATACGTAGGCAAGAAAATGCCGGTTTCAGTCCTGAAGGTCTGTGTCGGCTTCCTGCCGTTGGGTGAGTCTTCCGACTTCTCATGCAGCAAATGTGAGGAGTGAGTAGACAGGCAGATTGTGAACACTCACTACCAGCTGGGAGCAAGAGCTGCATATGCCACCATTTCTACCAACATTTCCTCTCTTGCAAATCCAGAGACAATGATTGCGGCTCGGTTTGGGTAAGGCTTTTGAACATAGTTAGCATAAACTTCGTTGACTGTTGCAAGATCCTCACGTTTTGTAACGTAGATCAACACTTGCGTGAGCTGACTCATCCCGGCACCGGCGCTTTCCAGGGTATGTTGCAAATTGTCTAACGTCTGTCGGGTCTGGACTTCAATGCCCCCTTCAACCACAGCGCCATCAGGATCGATAGGTATTTGTGCTGTGAACAGAATACCATTACCAACCACGGCCCACTCTAAAGGGGCTTTTGCTGCATACAGATTAGTTTTTACCGGTTGAATCATTACAATTTCCTTGGTTACGCGTCAGTCGTTGTCGTTAACGCCGGCGCCAGCTCCACTACGAGAGGCGTCGGAGGACTCCACAAGAATTCGATGAGCAAGCGTTTTCAAACGTACCCAAAGTGCTTCATCGACCTCAATACCTTCCTGCAGAGACCGCTGACGGCACGCCATGAGATCGGACTCCGAATGACGAGCCAACAGATCAAGGTCGTGGCCAGCTCCCAGGGACGGAAGTAGCTCTACATGATTGGCCATCACCAGGGTGATACCATCATTGGGCTCATTCTCTTCAGGTACGTCGCGCACTGCATAAATGCGCACCTCTGGTGTTGAATGACCCGCACGAAAGCCGACTACCTGCTCGGTGAGTGGCTCCTGGGCATTGCGCCAAAACGCCGTGATATTGATACCGCGTCCAGCCAGACGCGACAGATAGCCCATGATCAGCTGGCGATTGTGGCATCTTCGAATTTTTACCACTGAGAGTCCGCGCGCTCGAGCCTTTGCAAAACCCAACTCAGTGGCCAAGCTGATACTGCGCAGGACACTTTGCCCATGGCCATCCAAAACGGCCAAATCACCATCTTGATAAATCACCTCAGGCAATGCATCGAGGTCTTCTTCCAGCAGGAAATCTAGTCCACGACTCAGCTGGTCAATCGCGTTAAAGCCATGACACTGCATCCACGCGACCATGTCAGCAGCATCAGCCGCGTCACCTTCTTCAAACCCAATCCCGGTAAACGCTTTTCTACATAACCCTTGTAGCTCGTTAAAGGAGACTTTCATGATGACCTCTCTCCTTCGACTGGTGGGTGAAGTGACTTTTCGTGCGAATGTTGAGGCGATTGACACGCAGGATTCACGGTTCCATTGGAAAACTGTGGTTCCAACGGAAAGCTCCAATCATCGAAGTGAGCCAGGTCTTCTGGCTCGGCGTTAAGCTCTTCCACTAACGGCGCACCCTGAAACAGGGTAATCCGCACCCAGCGATCCGATTTGGGATCGAACCGGCTGGCCCCAAAAAATGCCAGCTTGGCACGCAGCAAATGCATCGGTTTCATTTCACGATGCCAAAGGTTGGCATGAATATCACCGTAAGTAGCTTTCACCAGCGTTTGCACACGGCGAATAATTTCTTTATGGCGAGGCTTGGCGAGGAGAAAATCAACCACTTTGGCACGTGGCAACTCCTCTAGATACACACACACCGCCGCATGGCTATGCGCGACTCGGGGCCCCATGGCAATGGGGACTTCTTTCTCAACGCCCGGTTCTTGGTGACGAATACCTAGGCGAGGCTCTTCTTTTTCTGTCGATCGATACCAGAACCAATAAGCACCATCGTGGCTGGTGTAATCTTGCTCCAGTGCCCAGCCATAGTAGGTCTCCATTAGTTGGCGTAGGCGTATTAACGGCATATCGGGCTCAAGATCGAGGTTTTCATCCACCCCCATCTGATCTTCCAACAGGTCGACCTGCTCAGGATACAGCTCGATCAATAGCGTATTGATTAGCTCTTGGGCTTCAAGCGATAGCGTCCTTTCGCTCCAGGCAACCAGTTGGTGCCATAGATCGTCTTCCAAGGGGGCACTTTCCAACCAGTTCAGCACATCTGGCAATGCCGCCACCGTGACCGCATTACGTTCACTTTGCTCGGCATCTTCGGTCACTGTTTCCGACAGATGCTGCATGGCACGTCGGGTCAGCGCGATCAACCGCTGACGTTCCTCATTACCAGGCGACTGACGCTGTGCAAGCGCCAGCGCTGTTTCACGCTGAGTGACCCATTGAGCAATCAGCTGAGGATGATTGATCAAAAACGGCGCCATCCCCAAACCAGTAGAATTACCTATCCCCAAATAGCGCCGCATTTCCGTGGCTAGTTCACAGGCTGTTGCGGGCGATTGGCAACGCGCAAGGTGCTCTACCTGCTCGATAGAGAAATGCCGCAGCATATACACACCAGCCATTTGCGCAGAGAAAGGGCGACGAAAATCCGGGTTTTCATGTAGCCGGGCAAAGTCGGCGATGCCAAACTTGCCATTACCGTACACAGCGGTAGTGCGATAAAGATAACCAACGCGCGTCAGCCATGCCGGATCAGGCTGTTTACCACTCGCAAGCGCTTCTACAAAGTGGGCAAAGTTACGCAAACTTTTATTGGCACGGGACAGCACCAACACGCGTGGATGCTGACGCCCTGCTTCTTGCAACGGGATATTGGCAGCCATCTGAGCCAGTAGGCTGTCATCCACGTCGCCTTCGACCATGCCAAAGGTGACATCCCAAGCCTCGGCAATCACCCGATCAGAGCGACGCTCATCATCTAGCGCCTGGGCGAACATGACGCCGTGGTAGCGTCCATAAGGGGTTTGCAAACGATAGACAGCGGTGCCGTACCCGTTTTCATCAAGATCAAAGCGTACTCGACTTACCTGCCAACGCTGGCGACCCATTTGGCGCACCAGGGTGCGCACGAAGCTGAGTCGGCATGCATGCAAGCTGCCCAAGCGCTCCAGACGCATGACGTCGTCAGCAGGACGAAGGGAAAGAGGCGCCAGTGGTGCTAGCGCCCACTCGCGGTTACTCATTAACGATTACCTTCTTGCGTGTGGTCAAACCCTGCTCACGCGCCATGGCGTACGCCGCTTGTGGTCCCAGCCACAGGGACGGCAGCAGCACCAACGACACTGGAATGGCGGTAATTACGATAAATTGCTGCAGTACGCCGATCTGGCCTGACCCCATGTAGAGAAGGATCGCGGCCATCAGCGACATGGTGATGCCCCAGAAAATACGCACGGCCGTATGTGGTTCATCATGCCCGGTGCACACAACAGCAATCGCATAGCTCATGGAGTCACCTGTGGTGGCGACGAAAATGGTGGTCAGCAGCAGAATCGCCAGGGCCATCAACATGCCGCCCGGTAACGCCTGAGCAACGGTCAGAGTGGCGACGTCAAACTGGAAGTTATTGAGCGCTTCAGCTAGGTCAATCGCCCCGGTCAACTGGTAATGAATACCTGCGCCGCCCAGCAGGGTAAACCAGACAGTCGTGGCAATAGGCGCCATTACCGCCACGGCGAGAATCATCTGTCGGATAGTGCGGCCACGAGAAATACGTGCCACGAAAATCGCCATCAGCGGCCCATAACCGATAAACCAGGCAAAGAAGAACACGGTCCACCACTGCATCCACCACCCAGGCGCGGTTTCTGATGTCATGGTGGCCATGGCAAAGAAGGAACTGATGTACTTACCAAAGCCCTGTAGGTAAGCATTGGTGAAGAATAGCGTAGGCCCGAAGATAAAAATCACCGCCGCGATCGCCAGGGCAAGAAATACGTTGAACCGGCTGAGTAACTGAATCCCGCGATGAATGCCAGTAGCCGCTGAGGTCACATAGAGCGCCCCCAACACCACTAAAATTATGAGCTGAGTCGCATAGCCTGCACTCAGGCCGAACAACTCATGCAGGCCGAAACTGACCTGGGTGGCTAAAAAGCCAATCGGGCCGACGGTGCCCGCCACGACGGCAATCACGCAGCAGGCATCGACCACGCCTCCGACCCAGCTACGCATCAAACGCTCGCCGAGCACCGGGTAAAGCAAGGTGCGAGGCTGTAACGGCAGCCCGCGGTCGTAATGCCAGTAAGCCAGTACAATGGCCGTCAGCGAGCCCAGCACCGCCCAAGCTAAAAAGCCCCAATGCATGAATGATTGCGCCAACGCACCGGCCACCGCCTCCACCGTCCCTGCTTCGCTATCGAATGCAGGCGGCGTGACCACAAAGTGATAGACCGGCTCCCCTGCGGCGAAGAACACGCCGCCACCCGCTAACAACGTACACATGATGATGGAAAGCCATTTGAAGGTGCTCAACTCTGGCGTATCCAGTCCGCCCACTTTAGCGCTGGCCGCAGGGGAGACAGCCAACCCCATGGCGATAAAGAAGGTCAGTAGCAGTAGCAACTGGAAATAGGATCCCATTACGGCGGCCGTCCAGGCAAAGCCAACGGAAATCGCCCCAGCGACACCTTCGATATCGATTAAAGAAAGCACTACGAATAGGACAACAAAGCCGCCACTGAGCCCGAGTACGACCGGGTCGCCGAACTTGCCAAGCCCTGCGTCAGGACCTGTCTCTTTAGATGAGTTCATGAGAACACCTCTTTATTGATTATTGTTAGTTGTCATAGTGAAAGGCGTGATAAACCGGATCCGTCAAGCGATAGGCTTGGTCGTTCGCTCCAGCAGCGAGACCCAGTTGCCGCCCATGATGCGGGCAATTTCTTGCTCGCCGAACCCCTTAGCGCGTAACCCTTCGATCAGGTTGGGGAAATCGCGACTATCGCGGAGCCACGCAAGCGGACTCGGCCATCCTGCATTGTTGGCACTGCCTTCGCCGTAATCCATTTCTTTCGACCAGCGGCCGTTGCGCATCCATTCGAGCACCGAGGTTGGCTGGTTCTGACATAAATCCGTGCCCAACCCAACGTGCTCAATGCCCATTAAATCGACCGTGCGAGCGATCATGTCGCAATAGTCTTGCAAGGTGCAGTCAGGGCCATTCTTGAGATGAAAGGGGTAGGCCGAAAAACCCAGCAATCCGTCGTTGTCGGCGATGGCTTTAAGTACTTTGTCAGATTTGTTGCGCTTGGCATCGTGGAAGAAGCTTGGGTTGGCATGGGAAATAATCACCGGTCGCTCGGAAAGCTCAATCGCGTCCAGAGTTGATCGCTCACTGCTATGCGACATATCGATCACCATGCCAACCCGGTTCATTTCGCGAATCACCTGGCGGCCAAAGCGGGTAATACCGCTGTCCTCACTTTCGTAACAACCACACGCCAGAAGGCTCTGATTGTTATAAGTGAGCTGCATGATCAAAAGCCCCAACTGTCGCAGTACGGCCACCATGTCGATGTCATCCTCGATCGGCGAACAGTTCTGAGCACCAAAGAAGATGCCCACCTTACCGGACTGCTGGGCACGGAAAATATCGTCCGGCCCATGGACGGGCATGATCAGATCATTATGGATCTCAAAACGGCGGTTCCACTCACCGATACGAGTGAGCGTTTCGCGCAGTGTTTCGTGATAGACGAGCGTGGCATGTACGGCGTCAACGCCACCCTCGCGCATCTGTTCGAAGATCTCCCGGGACCAGTTGGAGTACTGCAGGCCATCAACGGTCAGCATCTGCCTAGACATCCATCACTCCTTACGCCTTCACGTAGCAGGTCTTCACCACGGTATAAAACTCACGGGCATAGCGACCTTGCTCGCGAGGGCCGAAGCTGGAGTCTTTTCGACCGCCAAACGGCACGTGATAATCGGTACCCGCGGTGGGTAGGTTGACCATCACACAGCCGGTTTCAGCTTCCGCCTTGAAGCGGCTGGTCAGCGACAATGAATTGGTGATAATACCGGCCGTCAGACCAAAATTGGTGTCATTCAATGTCGCGATCGCTTCGTCCATATCGGCCACTTTGATCACGCAGGCAACCGGGCCAAAGACCTCTTCTCGGTTAATGGCCATTTGATTGGTGGTTTCAGTGAAGAGCGCCGGTGCCATAAAATAGCCGTCGCTTGCGCAGGTAATTCTTTCTCCACCGAAAGCCAGGTGAGCACCATCGGCTTTGCCGCGTTCGATCCACTCCAGGTTGGACGCCAACTGGCGAGCATCCGCCACAGGGCCAATCTGAACGCCCTCTTCCAACGCAGGGCCCACCTTGGCTTGTGCCAGTCGCGCAGTTAACTTGTCGACAAACGCATCATGCACGGCCTGATGCACAATCAAACGTGACGAAGCCGTGCACTTCTGACCAGTACCGGAATAGGCGCCATTGAAAGCGGCTTCTACGGCCAAATCCAGGTCGGCATCCTCAGCAACAATCAGCGCATTCTTGGATCCCATCTCCAGTTGGCACTTAACCAGATTACCGACCGTCGCGGCGGCCACCCGACGCCCCACTTCGAGCGAGCCGGTAAACGTCAACGCATTGATCTCAGGACTTGTGATTAATGCTTCACCTACGCTTCCGCCGCTCCCCATCAGCAAATTAAACGTGCCCGCCGGCAACGACTGGCGGCTGATGATCTCGGTCAGTGCCCAGGCGCTGGCGGGTACGAGATTGGCAGGTTTGAATATAACCGCGTTACCAAAAGCCAGCGCAGGCGCTATCTTCCAAACCGCCGTCGCCATGGGAAAGTTCCAAGGGCTGATAACGCCGACCACACCGACAGGCTCCCGCCGAGTATCGACCTCAACCCCAGGTCGGACGGACTCAACACGCTCATCCAGTTGGCGCAGTACCTCAGCGGCGTAGTAATGGAAGAATTGAGCCGAGCGGGCCACTTCGCCCATTCCTTCTGCTAGGGGTTTACCCTCTTCTCGCGATAGTAAGCGGCCAAGTTCTTCCTTACGCGCCATCAGCTCATCGCCAATCGCCATTAGCACGCTATAGCGATGCTCAAGGCCAGTCTTAGCCCACTCCCGCTGACCGAGGCGAGCTGCTTTTATGGCGGCTTCAACCTGATCTTTAGAGGCTTGCGCGTATTCACCGATAACCTCAGCAAGATCTGAGGGATTCATATTGGTGATGCTGCTTTCACCGTCGACCCATTGGCCGTTGATATAGAGCGCATGAGGGGATGACATAGCTACCTCCTTTAAAGTCGTTGACGACATGCTAAAAGAGGTATCAAGATAAGGATAATCAATAGTTCAGATAATATGATCAGCAAAACTTACCACTGGATCGGAACATGCTACCCGACCTGAAACTCGCGCCTTTACGCTACCTCTTGTCCATTATCGACACAGGCGGCTTTCATGCAGCGGCAAAACAGTTGCATCGCAGCCAGCCGGCTATTTCGATGGCCGTGCGTGACCTGGAAGAGCGGCTGGGCCAACGGTTATTTGAGAAAGGTAACGGCAAAGCCGTTCTAACGCCCTTTGGCCGTTGGTGTGAACCACGTTTTCGTGAGCTTGTTGCCCATCATGACCGGGTGTGCCGTGATGCGCTGGCCATTGCGAGCCAACAGCGAGGGCGTGTAGATATTGCAGCCGTACCCTCCGTTGCAAGCCGGCTGATGCCCACCTTGTTAGCAGGGTTTCTGGAAGCGTATCCAGGTATCGATATCAGTTTGCAGGACGGCCACTCAGAGCGGGTCAATGAAATGGTACTTAAAGGCGAGGTTGAGATCGGCATCACCAGTCTTTGGCTACCGGATGATGCTCTAACATTTGAGGTGCTTTTGCATGATGACATCGGGGTAGTGTGTCGCGACGACCATCCGCTCGCTCAGAAAGACGCGCTACACTGGCACGCGCTCAAGCCCTACACCCTCATTCGTAATGGCACCTCTCGGTTGCTAGAAGGGTCCCCGGCAGAAGAGCTACTGAAAAACAGCACGCTCTACATTTCCAACATGATTTCGCTCACCGCGATGCTGGAAGCTGGCATCGGTGTCACCACCCTGCCCCGTCTGGCGTTCCAGGAAGAGCACGATCGTCTGCGCTTTATTCCGCTATCGACCCCGCATTTGCAACGCAACATGGGACTGCTTAGGCGTGCAGGCCAAACGCTTTCTCCTTCGGGCGAGGCCATGCAAACATACTTGCTCAATCAGCTTAGAGACGCTTCTTAACATAGCGCAGCATGGACCGGGCCCGCATAATGCCAGTTCGTTGCCGTCCTGCACTCCGACACCGAATACGTCCACATTCACATGGTCGCCAGCCGCACAGGGCTGAACGGCAGCGTGTGTCAAGGAAAAAGCGAAACCACTGAACGTTTAACGATAAGCGGTATATTTTGATAACCATGATCTGACCGGCGTCAACTATCCTGTCCAGTCCGCGACAACTATGATGTCCTCTCACTAGCGCCTGTTGCTGATTAGGAAATTGAGGATCGCATGATCACGCTTCTCACTATGAACGAACTGCAAAGCTAAACGGCTCAAGAACTCGGCGAACGGCACCCGCTCTTTTCGATGCTGCTGAACGAAACCGAGCCTGACACCCCGGACCGCCGCAATATTCTGGCAACACTCGGAAATATCGTGCGCACCATGGGCTAGTGTGCAAAATCGTCATGCCGATTCAAAGCCTTTCCAAAGCCCTATCCAGCAGGCAGGGGGTTGAGACCTCCGAGCTCCATCACCCGGAGGCTTCGCTCTTGATCGTGGTCGCTTCTTATTGCGCTATCGGAAGGCGCTTGATATGACCCTCGATAGCCTCACGAACTTGCTTTGTCATCGGAAGATGGTGCTTCTCGGCCTGCCAGTGCTGGTGGAAGCGTGCGACAGCCTCGTGAGCCGTATCCAGTACAAGCTTTTCGGGAATGGCGGCTTTGGCTGCCAAGTGCTCAAGCTCGTCGTTGGTCAGTTCGGAAAACGCGCGAGCCCGGCTGATCCTGAGCCCCATATTGTCGTTGGGGATATAAGGGATGGTCGAGACAAGATCGTAAGCCGGAGCGAGCGCAGCGTTTCGCCGGTCGGGATAAATAAGCGACCAGTTCTTCATGTGCATGTCGCCGTTTCCGATCAGAACGCAGAACACCAGCCGCCGGATGAATTCGGCGATATCGGCGTCGCTGGTCTCAGCGGCAAGTACCTGTGCGATATTGCGCAAGGTGGCCGTTTTGTATTTTTGCTCAGCATAGACATCGAAGACCTGTGCGAAATCCTCGATATGGACGGCGCTGCCGTCAGACAGCCTGTCGAACCGTTCAATAACGAAGGCGCTTTGGCCGATCTTGTCGATTCCTTCAGGCAGATTCTTGATGCTGCCGACATCGACAAGATCAATCGGTGGGACGTCTATTCCGATAAGGCGCGCGAGCGTCATCATCGAAAACTCGTTTTCGGGAACGCCTTCGAACTCGCGCGATGGGAGTTTCACGATCCATGACCCACCAACGCCGGATGCGGGAATTGTCAGGCCGCCGGACGGTGCCAGAACCGCCGAGAATTTGAGCTGCACCCCTGCAAGTGAGAACCGCAAGGCGTTCTCGCGACGACCACCTTGGGTCTCATCGGCATCGGTACTCTCACCGCCAATCGGCGGCCATACCTCGCCATCAGCGGGTTTGATCGTGACCGCACCGGGCAGATCATGACCGAATGCCCAAAGTAGATGAAACTCACGCTCGGGATTTACGCCCGCATTCTCTGAAAGGTATTTACGCAGATGGCCTTCGGGTAGAAGGTTCGAGAAAAACGGCATCACGCGCTTCTGATAGGCTCGGAAGTCCGTAAGCAGCGCGCCGAATTCGTCCTTGAAGGCCAGCCCCAGCGTCGGCCTGTCAGGGTCGTCGATATAGGCTTCGTTGAAGGCAAAAATCGTCCGGTCTCCGCCAACATTGGTAAGCGTGCCGATAGGCTCCCCATAAAGCAGGACATCAAGGACAGAGACATCAGCCATCTTGATCCTCCTCCAGCCGATAGGCCGGTCTTGGAGCACGTGGCGTCTCCTGGGATGAGGCGCGATGGGCGAGCTGGTTTCGCAAAGAGCGGATGTTTTCGACAGCCCGATTGACGGCCTCATTGCTGCCCGAGGACTCGATAGACTCGAGGGTGCGCCGTACCTTTTGCAGAATGTCGGGGTCAAGCTGGCTCGGGATTTGGGTGATTTCGCGGATGCGGCGCTGGAGGTTGTCGATGCTTGCGCTGGATGCATGGGATGCGAGTGCGTCCACCTTCTCGCGGATGCGATCGATTTCCCGCTGAGTAGCCGCGTTGATGACCGGCGCGCTGGAAACGCTACGGACGATAGACTGGATAGCCGGAAGCGCCTTGCGGGGAACGAGCATCAACTCCAGATCCAGCGCATGGGCGATGGAAGAAAGGCTTGAGACACGCAGGTCAACGGCATTATTTTCTATCTTCGAGATGTGAGACTGCGGCACACCGGCAAGCGCGCTCAGCTCCCGCTGACTCAGCCTTTTAGCTTCGCGTGCGGCCTTGAGGCGTGCGGCCAGGTGTTCCGTTCCATAGCTCATTTGATCTACTTTTCTATATCACACGGTAATTTTGATCTATTAAACTAGATCTCACTATGCGGTGAGGCTCAAGAATTATTGATCAACAATAATAGATCATAGAACGATTTTGATCTACTTCTATAGATCTAAAAAACTATACCAACGGGCCTCAAGGTCTGTCGCATATCCTAGGACATTTGAAAATTGATCCGTCCCGCTGATTCTGGACACCGCGTTAAGCGAGTACAATCCGCTTATGAGGTGATCCAAGATGAGCAAACAAACGCGCAACCGCTATTCCGATGAGTTCAAGGCCGAAGCGCTGAAACTCGCAGAAAGGATCAGCGTTGCCAGCGCCGCCCGAGAACTGAGTATCCATGAATCGCAAATCTATGGTTGGCGTTCGGCAGCGAAAAAGAAGGCCAACGTCTCCGAGCGCGAGTCTGAACTGGCTGCCGAGAACGCCCGGCTGAAGCGCCAAATGGCCGAGCGTGAAGAGGAGCTGGCCATATTAAAAAAGGCGGCGACCTACTTCGCCAAGAACCAAAAGTGAAGCGTTACAGGTTCATGCTGGAGCACAGTCACAGGTTTTCCGTGGTCCGGATGGCGTCTGTTCTCGGTGTCTCGCGAAGTGGGTATTACAAATGGCAGAAGACTCGATTTCAGCCCAGCCAACTGGAGCAAACCAGGGAAAGGCTTGATCGTCGCGTGAAAGAGGCATTCGGCCAGAGCAAGCAGCGCGATGGGGCTCGACGCATCCAGGCCACACTGGCGACCAATGGCCACCCATATGATGTCAAAACGATAGGTGCCAGTATGCGGCGCCAGTCGTTGGTGCCAAAGGCCGCCCGCAAGTTCGTCGTCACCACAGACAGCGACCACAGCTTGCCTGTGGCGCCCAACTTATTGGAGCAGGACTTTGAGGCGACCGCCCCGAACCAGAAGTGGGCCGGTGAAATCACGTACCTGATGAGCTCTGAAGGCTGGCTGTATCTAGCCGTCATCATTGACCTGTATTCGCGCTCTGTCGTCGGCTGGTCCATGAATACCAGGATGACCGCAGACCTGGTCTGCGATGCGTTGGAAATGGCGCTGTGGCGACACAATTTCCCCACCGGGGTGATCTCACAGTGACCAGGGAAGCCAGTACTGTTCCCGCGCCTACCGGGATCGGCTGCGAACGCATCAGTTGCGTCAAAGTATGAGCCGTAAAGGCAACTGCTGGGACACTCAGTCTACTATTCTTGTGAACATCGTATTGGCCTGACCCGTGCTGGGATTGGCTTAATTGCCTTTGCATTGACCTGTCGGTCAGTACTGATGTTCCCCGAGGCTTCCCGGGCTCAGCGTTGGTGACCTAATAGGAGCTTTGTTCTGCACCGTGAGTGTCCTGTCCTGCGATTGAGATTGGGAATACGCCACCACTAAGGAGTGCGTCCCATGAAACTTGAACCGCAACAGGAAGTTATTCTAGGTGTAGATACACACCTGGATGTACATGTAGGTGTGGTTATCAGCGAGATAGGTCAGATACTTGGAACTCGGTCTGTTTCCGCAACCTCAGCAGGTTATTCTGATTTGCTAAGCTGGGCTTCGTCTTTTGGCACACTGACTCGTGCAGGTATCGAAGGGACAGGAACCTACGGTGCAGGTCTTTGCCGTTTCCTGATCGATAATGAAATCACGGTTCTTGAAGTTAACCGACCTGATAGATCGAAGCGACGGCAGCAGGGCAAGTCCGACCCGACGGATGCCGAGAGTGCAGCCCGAGCAGTGTTGTCAGGTATAGCGACCGCCACACCTAAACAGCAATCAGGTGCGTGTGAGGCGATGCGCATCATATCCGTGGCCAGGCGCAGCGCTGTAAAGGCTAAGACGCAAGCCATCAATCAATTACGGGCCTTGCTGGTTAGTGCACCACAGGATATCCGCGAGAAGCTATGGAGAGCGAAAACAGGCGACTGCGTGAAGGCTTGTGCAAAGGTTCGCAACTTGGGTGATAGTGTCCTCTTGCAAGCGTTGGCCTCAACGCTCAGATCACTAGCCAAGCGATGGCTGAGGCTGGCTGCCGAATTAGTACAATTTGATAAGCAGCTGGAGGCACTTACCCAAGCACATGCGCAACAGTTACGGAGTCGCTTTGGCGTAGGTCCTCATACTGCGGCTATTCTTTTGTCCGTTGCCGGTGACAACCCTGGGCGCCTAAGGAATGAGGCAGCATTGGCTTCGCTTTGCGGTGTAAACCCTCTGCCCGCCTCTTC
Organism: Vreelandella arcis; assembly: GCF_900103865.1. GTDB lineage: Bacteria > Pseudomonadota > Gammaproteobacteria > Pseudomonadales > Halomonadaceae > Vreelandella > Vreelandella arcis. The sequence goes on along the minus strand of NZ_FNII01000006.1, from coordinate 10,997 downwards.
AGGCAAGACGACAAGGCACCGACTAAATCGAGGCGGCAGCCGAGCTGCTAACAATGCGTTGTGGACGATTGCTATGGTTAGAATGCGAAGCGACCCCCGAACTCGTGCTTACGTGAACCGCCGAACAGCGGAAGGCCTTACGTCTAAGGAAATCCATCGCTGCCTGAAAAGATATATTGTTCGAGAACTATTCCCGTTGATAATGAGGGATCTTGGAAAATTACGGGAGAATATTTGACATAGGAGCGTCAACGCCAGCGTGGAAAGCTTCTTCCATTCAATGAAAGTGGAAGCAATCCACCACGAGCCGATGATGAACCGGGAGCGGCTTCGTCAGCATGTGTTCGAATACATTGAAGTTGATTACAACCGCCGGCGACGGCACAGTTCTTTGGGTTACGTCAGTCCCATGGACTACGAGCTCAAAAACAGTGCTTAACCGAGTGTCCGTTTTTAGCGGGGCAGATCACCCACGCTGATTACGACAAAGTGGACGCCGAGACAGTTGAAATGGAGTGATCCTATGAATATTCGCCCGATTCACACTGAGGCCGACTACAAGGCTGTGCTGCGCGAGGTATCCGCATATTTCGACAACGAGCCCGAACCCGGCACCGAGGACGGCGACCGCTTCGATATTCTACTGACCCTGGTCGAAGCTTACGAAGCAAAGCAATTCCCTGTGGACTTGCCTGATCCCATTGAGGCGATCAAGTTCCGCATGGAGCAGGAAGGGCTTACCGCTAAAGATCTGGAGCCAGCCATCGGCAAGCGCAACCGTGTTTACGAGATACTCAACGGTAAGCGCAACCTGACCTTGATCATGGTCTGGAAGCTACACAAGATGTTCGGTATCCCGGCTGAAAGCTTAATCAAGCCTCCACGCGATACTCACTCCGCCTGATAGGGCAACCAGAAACCACTACACAGCCGCCCATTCGAGGTGGCTTTTTTGTAGCGTTAAAGCGTTATTCCAAGCCTTTCCCTTGCCGACAGGAGGGCGCCAATGGCCGCCCTGTTCGATGGCATGGGGTAAGATAACGCCCTCACCTTGATTCTTGCCATGAATCTGGTCGATGCGTCGCTTCAGGAAAGCCAGTAGAGGTATAGCGAGTTACCCCCATTCCTCGGGCGGCCACAGTTGTGACGTGTGTACTAATGCGAGGATCCAGACTTCATCATCATCTACTTCGTAGACCAGTCGGTAATTTTCGTGAGGGAACGTCTCACGGGTGCCTGTTATCAGTCCAACACCTCCCAGCTTGGGGAAGTCCGCCAGCCGGTCAGCAGCGGCGCTAAACAATCGATCCATGCCGATAGCAGCTTGCGGATTACGTTCTTCCAGGTACTCCCAAATTGCAACACGATCAGCGACAGCTTCTGGTGACCATGTAACCCTCATGCTTGCCCCTCAGCGCGTACACGTCGTGTCTTGAACTGCAACTCAACTTCGGCATTGCTAAGCCCTTCACCGGCCTGTTTGGAGCGCCTGGAGGCATCCACCTTGCCTTGCAAGAACGCTTCATACTCCCGCGCTTCTTTTTGACGCTGAACGTAGTCCCTCATCAGCTCACGTACCACCTGTGATGCTGGACGGTGTGAAAGTTCAGCCTCATGCATAAATTCATCGCGTAAATCTGACTCAATCTTCATCGTAAATACAGCTTGTTTAGCCATTTTTCTGCCCTCCTGCTAAGCTGGTATTACAAAGTATATACCATGTCAGTACTCAGGTGCAGTATTCGCCAGGCTATTATCTCGAAAACTGGTCTACCACATGACAACCGAGACAGTGACCACGGAAACGGTCTTCGAAGCGTTTAATCAGTTTGCGGCCCAGAAGGATCCAGATGCCTTTGCCGTTGTGGTGCTCGATAATGCCTGCATGCATAGCTCCAAGACATTTAAGCGCAAGATAGTGGATTGGATGTCGCAACGAGTGCATCTGATCTACCTGTCTGCCTATTCACCAGAGCTGCACCTGATCGAGATTCTTAGGCGGAAGATGAAGTACACCTGGCTGCCTTTTAGCGCATATCTCTCGTTGATCGCCTACGTGATGAGGTACATCGGCTGCTGGGGGGTACGGAACTTATCACCCGATTAATTTTGAATAGGCACTTAGGAAGAGATCGAGGCTGTCTTCGTGCGTCTGAAAGAGCTCATCGATGCTTACCCGAATGGGTCGCCCTCCCGGTGCCTCCTGTGCGGATTCCTCCCGGTCGCGTTCGTGGGCACCGCTGCCCTATCGACGTTCGCTATCCCGCGTCAATTCGCTCAGATAGGGTGCTCGGCGCGAGGTCTGCTTAATCCGATGAATCGCTGTCAAGCCGCATCCCTGTCGGACGGCTTGAAGTACCTCAAATATTTTAGGATGTTTTCAACAACTTCTTTGCAGGATCAAACATCTAATCAACATAGGTGAGGTTGGTTTCCCAGCTTTTACTGCTCATATCGATTGCAGTTTGCACGCCTGCAGCATCACCTGCCTTAAAAGCCGCATATATCGCTTTATGATCCCTCAAGGCCACTTCAGGCAATGTCTGCATCGATGTTTCCAGAGCGGCTTCGATCAATTGAATCAGCGTCTCTCCCACCCGAATGGTCATTGGATTGTGGGTCGCGTGCAAGATCGCACGATGAAACGCCACGTCATGATGAGCAGTTTGTTCATTGTTCAAGATTGCGGCTTCCAACTCATTGATCGTTTGGCAGATACGCGAGTGATCCGCTGGCGTGGCGTTGTGCATTGCCTGAAGGGTGTAGGCTGGCTCAAACATCAGGCGGAACTCCATCACATCACGCGTCATCCCCCGCGCAAGGATCATCCCGAATGCCATGGGATCCACAATCGGGTCACCCGGATCTCGACGGATCATGGTGCCCTGGCCGCGGCGAACTTCAACGACACCAATCGCCTGCAGCATCTTAATGGCCTCGCGCACACTCGACTTGCCAATGCCCAGAGTGTGGGTGAGTTCGTTTTCCGAGGGCAGGTAGTCACCTGGTTTTAGTTCACCACGAATCAAAGCCGCCTTGATCCGCTCAAGAATCTGCATAGCGACGGAACTGCGCTCCATGGAACCGCCGAAGGGTTCGCTTGAGAAGGATCTCTCGGCGAGATGGGGTTTCAGACTCATGTATTTTCTCGCTTTGTCAGTCTTTCTAAATTTTATCAAATGAAACAATTAGCTGGCGTGCCATTGCGGTAAAAATCAAGCATGTCTTGACGCTTCTTTGAGACCGTAAAGATAAGAACGTTGATCAGTATAGCTTGCAAGAGTGCTGAATCTTTGACTAGAGTCATTATCATGATATCAGACATCAGATGTCTGCCATGTGATGATATTGGGCGTCATAATGACAACACCGAAGATAATGGTTCTAACCACAGGCGGCACCATTGCCAGCGGCCAAACTGACTCGGGCCGCCATCGTTCAGGTGCTCTCAAAGGTGAGTCCTTACTGTCGCAAGTCGCTTTGCCTGAGCGACTGACGGTTCAAGTCGAAGTGAAATCAGTGCTTCAAAAATCAAGTAATGCCATCACTTTGGATGACTTGATGATGCTGCGTGCCCAATGTCAGGCGCTTTCTGAGTCCCCTGAGGTAATGGGCATAGTGATCACGCACGGCACGGATACCTTGGAAGAAACGGCTTTTTTCCTGGATATAACCCTTTCCGACAAAGTCCCCGTCGTCATTACCGGATCTCAGCGCGCCCCCCACGAACCGGGCACAGATGCTTTTCGCAATATCGCCGATGCCATCAAGTTGGCAGCTTCACCTCAGGCGCAAGGGCTTGGCGCCCTAGTGTTATTTAACCAGACAATTTTTGCCGCCAGGCAAGTGCGTAAGGTCAATACCTTCCAGTTGGCGGGCTTCGCTGCTCCGGAAACAGGTCCCCTCGGTTACATCGACGGCACTCGAATACTCCTGGCCACCACGCCAGTCCGTCCGAACCCTATCAGTGCGACGCTTGAGAAGACGCTACCGCGAGTGGACATACTGCCCGCCTACCTCGGGGCCTCTAACGACCTCATCGAAACGGTTATCAACCATGGTAGCCATGGCCTGATCATCGACGCTTTGGGGCGAGGTCATGTGCCTCCTGACTGGCGCTCGCCAATCGCTCGGGTAGTTTCGCAAGGTATACCCGTGGTGATTGTCAGCAGTTGCCACGTAGGGCCCATAGAAGCCGTTTACGAATTTGAAGGCAGCCTCTGCGACCTCGTGTCCGCAGGTGCAATACCCCTACAGGATATCAGTGCTCGGAAAGCCCGATTGGCACTCTCCGTTCTGCTTGCCTCATCCCCCAATGGGTCGATTGAGGTGAGTTTGAAAACCCTGACTAGCGCGGATGCGGCGACACATAACGCCTAACATCGCGCATTGTCAGGTCTGCAAGCCATGTAGTAATGGACACACCCAACGACCTCTAGAGGTACGACATGAATAAGAAGCTGATGAAAACATCACTGGTTGCTGCCGTAGCAGCCGCCACTTTCGGGATGAGCCAGGCAAATGCTGCCGAGTATAACTTCACGTTCGCTCACGTCCTGATCGAAGACACTCCCAACGGTAAAGCTGCCTTACGCTTTAAAGAAGAAGTCGAGGAGAACTCCGACGGACGTATCAGCATACAAGTATTGCCCGCCGCCCAAGTAGGTGGCGATGTCGAGATCATTGAGCAGATCCAGATGGGCCTTGTGGATATCGGGATACCGCCGACTGCCACGCTCGGCAATTTTGAAGAGCGCTTACAGATTCTCGACTTGCCGTTCCTCATTTCAGATTACGACACCATGGTCGAACTTCTTGACGGTGACGTCGGCCGAGAGATTCTCGATACCCTGGATGATCAAAACATGTACGGGGTGAACTTCTGGGGTGCCGGTTTCCGTCACATGACCAACAATGAACGCCCCATCGAGACGCCCGAGGACCTTGAGGCCATTCGCATGCGCACCATGCAGGCCCCGATCATTATCTCCACCTACGAACACTTCGATGCCAATGCGACGGCCATGGCCTTCACAGAAGTGTACAACGGCCTGCAGCAAGGCGTGGTGTCAGGTCAAGAAAACCCGCTGGCCAATATTTACACCATGCGCTTCCATGAAGTGCAGGATTACCTGTCCTTGACCAGTCATGCCTACCACGCCTATGCGGCCGTGATGAATACAGATTCGTGGAATTCGCTCCCGGAAGACCTTCAGGAAGTCATGCTGGATGCCTTCGAAAGTGGTCGCACTGCATCTCGAGAACTCACCCTAGAAGATGAAAAGGACATACTCGCCTCTCTAGAAGAAAGTGAGATCGAGATCAACGAGATTACAGACGAGGCTCGCGAAGCGTTCGTCGAAGCCAGTATTCCGATCCATGAAGAGTACGAAGACGTGGTAACGACCGAGTTGCTTCACAAGGTCTACGACGTCGTCGGCATCGAGTACTAAGACTCGTAGGGCGCCTTTGTGGCGCCCTCTCTCATTCACGCGTTTTACTACGAATGGCCTAACCATGTTCGCAACGCTTAACAAGATGCTCGACCGCTTGGAAAGCATGGCAATGGTGCTCTTCATGTCCATTGCCACCATCCTTACGTCAGTCCAAGTGGTCTATCGCTACGGCTTCAACAGCTCGCTATTCTGGGTTGAGGAGGTCGTCATTTACTCCATCATCTGCATGAGTTTCGTGGGCGCAAGCATGGGCGTTCGCCACGGCGCGCACATATCTGTCGACGTGCTTAACGCCTTCGCGCCGCCTGCTGTCAATCGCTGGCTTCATATCACGGCGGCCGCGCTAGGGATCGCATTTGCTGGCTTCATGGTCTTCTACGGTTTCCAGCTGTTCTTCAGCACGTTGGGAAGAGGTCAGTTGACTGCCGCCCTGCGTTTACCCATGGCCTGGTTTTATCTGCCAATCGCCATATCGGGGCTGCTGCTGGTCGTCCGATACCTTTGGGTCATCCATGAAGCCTGGACCAAACCGCCGGTTAGCCTCGCTGAAGAGCTTGCCGCTGCAAAAGACAAGCTCGTTTAACGCCTGGAGTTCGTTATGATTACAGCACTTCTGCCCATCTTCTTTGCAGTGCTGCTATTAGGGCTGCCGATTTTTGCTGCATTGGCATTCGCGGTCTTTCTTGCTATCCAGTTTTTCGGCGGCACAGATCCCGTCATCGTGCCAATGCGCATGTTTACCGGGATGAACAATTTCTCGCTGATGGCGATCCCGTTCTTCATCCTGGCGGCAGAACTGATGCGCATTGGCGGTCTCTCTGAGCGACTTATCGAGCTCGCCAAGGCTCTCGTGGGTTGGGTGCCGGGTGGGTTGGCTGCTGCCACCGTCCTCTCCTGTCTGCTGTTTGGGTCCATTTCTGGTTCTAGTCCAGCCACCGTTGTCGCTATCGGCTCGATCATGTTCCCCGCTCTGGTCGCCGCTGGCTACGACAAGCGCTTCGCGATCGGCCTCATTGCCACTGCCGGGACCCTTGGGCCCATCGTGCCCCCAAGTATCGCGCTGATCATTTATGGCTCTGTTACCGGCACGTCAGTGGGACAGCTATTCGCCGCTGGTCTCCTCCCCGCCATCCTGATCGCCTCGCTGCTGATTGCCTACTGCATCATCTATTCTTCAATCAAGGGATACGCCCGCGAGCCCTTTCCTACGCTTAAGGAAATAGTGGGGGCATTCAGATCTGCTGCCTGGGGTTTGGGGCTGCCCTTCATTCTGCTCGGCGGCATTTATAGTGGCGTTTTCACCCCGACCGAATCTGCCGCCGTCGCCTGCATGTATGGTCTGTTCGTAGGTATGGTTATCTACCGCACCATCAGCTTGCCGGACCTGTTAGGCACGTTGCGCAGTTCAGGTCTTACTTCAGCGACTCTGCTGTTGATTACTGCGGGTGCTTCAGCCTTCTCCTGGCTGTTGGCGATTACCGGTACGCCCACTCAACTCGCTAATGAGGTGCTATCGCTAACGGACGAACCCGTGCAGGTAATGGCGCTATTTAATGTCGTGATGATCATTGCAGGGTTCTTTCTCGACAGCGCCTCAGCCATTATCGTCCTCTCGCCACTGCTCGAGCCCATTGCCGGTCGCGTCGGCGTCGACTCCGTGCACTTCGGTGTCATCACCCTGGTGAACTTCTCGGTGGGCATGATCACGCCGCCGGTAGGTCTCAACCTCTTCGTCGCCATGGCGATCTCCAAGATGTCGCTGGTGGAAGTCTTTAAAGCCTGTCTGCCGATGATCTTGATGATGTTCATCGCCTTGATCATTCTCACTTATGTGCCAATGCTCAGCACCTGGCTGCCGTCGCTGATCTACTGAGCGGCCTGCATAGGAGAATTAGATAATGAACACGTCTACATCTCTCGCCGAATGCGTCGATGGCCAGCGCTTCTGGTACGACATGCTCGAGCAGGCAACGATCGGGGCTTTAACGCCTCGAGGCCTTCGCCGCCTGGCACTGGATGAGAATGACAACCGTGCCCGCTGTTGGCTAGTCGACCAGGGCCGCACATTGGGCTGCGAAGCGTTCTACGATGCCATGGGAAATGTTTTCCTTCGCCGAGAGGGCCTGGATCCTAGCCTGCCGCCGCTATTGATCGGCAGCCACCTCGATAGCCAGCCAAGTGCCGGCAGCTACGACGGAACACTCGGCGTGCTTGCTGGCCTGGCGGTGCTTCGTGCCCTTCAGGCAAGTGACTTGCCTCATCAGCGGCCGGTAGAAGTCGTGTCGTGGACCAACGAAGAAGGCGCCCGCTTCGCACCTGGTGCATCGGGATCCTCTTGGTTCGCAGGCCAGCGTGAAGCGGCAAGCATTCTGGACACTGTCGACGACGATGGTGTGCGCTTTGCCGATGCGCTGACGACTTGCTTAGCGCAGCTCGACGCCCACGAGGTAAGTTATCGTCCTGATCCGTTTATCCCCTACGCCTTTCTTGAGCTTCATATCGAGCAGGGGCCGGTGCTGGAATCGCTCGGAGTACCCGCGTGCGCTGTGAAAGGCATTCAGGGAGTTAACTGGTACAGCATCGCGGTAAACGGCCAGGCCAACCATGCAGGTACGACACCAGAGCACGCACGACGAGACGCATTTACGGGCGCTCATCAGCTGATCACCGCATTTCGTGAGGCGGTGGCCGAACACGGCGAGTCGGTACGATTCACCATCGGCAAGTTCGCACTGGAACCCAACGCTACCAATACCATCCCTCAGCAAGCGACGTTCAGTATCGACCTCCGTCACCCCAGCGCAGCTGTGCTGACATCACTGGATAACGCCTTCCAACGCCTCGCTGCCGAGACATGGTCCGGTTGCAATGTCGAGCTGACCGTCAGCTCGCGTGTGCCGCCGGTAGAGTTCGACGAACAGTTGGTTGAAACGCTTGATGCCAGCGTAAAGAAATACGCCCCCGATGCCCCACAGTTGGTGTCGGGCGCCTTTCATGACGCCATTCATTTAGCGCATCAATGCCCCACCGCCATGCTGTTCATGCCTTGCCGATCAGGAATCAGCCATCATCCCGATGAGCATATCGAACGCGAGGATGCCGAGGTCGCAGTCAGCGCAATGGCTGATGCCGTCGGCACTCTGCTGGTCCGTTAATTCATTTCCCCATCAGCGCACAAGGATAATAAACATGCTACTTGCAGATGCACTGGCCGAACGTGGCCTCACCTTGCCCCCCATCCCCGAGCCGCGCGGTGCCTTTCGCCCTTGGTCACGGCTCGACAATCAGCTGTTCCTCGCCGGTCAGATCTGTGAGCTGCATGGCGATGTCCTCTTCCCCGGCAAGGTAGGCGCAGAGTTCGATTTAGAAACCGGCAAGCAGGCTGCCCAAGCCTGCGCCCACAATCTGCTCGCAGCGCTAAATGATGCCGTCGATGGCGATATGGACCGCATCGTACGCTGTGTCAGAATGAACGGATTCGTCAATGTTGCGCCCGGTTTTCATGATGTACCCCTAGTGATCAACGGTGCCTCGGAACTGTTCATCGACCTGTTTGGCGACAACAGTCGTCATGCGCGCACCGCCATCGGCGTGGCCACCCTGCCGGGTAATGCCGCTGTTGAGGTAGAGTCGATCTTCGAAATTCGCTAATGACAAGGAACGCCACCATGACGACATCACCACTTCAAAAACCGCTGCGCGCCTTACACCAGGGGCTCCGCGACGGCAGCCTTAGCGCCGTTGATCTCACGGAAAGTGCCATCCAGGCCTACCGCACCCGTGGGCAGCAGGATCATGCCTATAAGACCTGGAACGGAGACGCCGCCATGGCCTTCGCCCAGGCAACCGATGCCCTACTGAAGCAAGGTGGTGATGCGGGCCGCCTGATGGGCATGCCTGTATCGATCAAGGATATCTACGCCGTGCCCGGGCTGCCCACCTACGCTGGCTCCTCGCGTCGTCTGCCGCCCGAGTGGGAAACGCCTGGGCCGGTGGTCAGCACCCTTCTTAACCAGCTACCCGTTGTCATGGGCAAGACGCACACCGTTGAGTTTGCCTTTGGTGGCCTGGGCACCAATGCTCACCACGGCGCTCCTAGAAACCCTTGGGATCCGGTTGCACACCGCACGCCGGGCGGTTCGAGCTCCGGTGCCGGCGTTTCTCTAGCAAGCGGTACGACGGCCCTAGCCTTCGGTACCGACACCGCCGGTTCGGTACGCGTGCCAGCTAGCATGACCGGTGTCGCCGGCCTCAAGACCAGCGTGGGGCGCTGGTCAACTGCTCAGATCGTACCGCTGTCGACAACGTTGGATACACCTGGGCTATTGGCCCGCCGCGTCGATGATTTGGCGTTTGCGTTCGACGCCCTCGACCCTGGCTTAAACCCTGGCGGAAGTGCTGTGCCCGCCACGCCTAACCTTGCCGATCTGACATTCGGCGTTCCGGAGACCTTCTTCTGGGACGATTGCAGCCCAGGTATCGCCGAGGCCGTATCTGACGCCATCAAGCAGCTAGAAGCCGCAGGTGCGCGAGTCATCACCCTAGAGTTGCCCAACACCGACGACGCTTTCACGCTCTTCCAACAAGGTGGCGTAGCCGCTGCAGAGCTCGCTGCTTTTCTGCATACCTCACTGCCAGAGGCCATTGAGGCACTAGACCCCAATGTTGCTGCTCGAATTGCCGCGGCCGACGGTATGCCCGGTTGGGAATACGTTCGTCGTCGTCAGGTCATTGATGCGCTCTCCCGCACGGCCGGTGAACAACTCCGCCATGTAGATGCCATTCTGACGCCTACCGTGGCCATCACTCCGCCAACACTTGAGAGCTTGGAGCCTGAGGGCGCCTATCCCAAGGCCAACATGAAAGCGTTGCGCAATACCGTTATGGCCAACTTCATGGGGCTATGTGCGCTTACCCTGCCAATAGGTAAGGACGCCGCCAACATGCCCGTCGGCCTGCAAGTGATGGCCGCTCCTTGGCAAGATGCCAGATTATTGGCCATTGGCAAGGCTATCGAAAAGCGGCTGGGCAATGGTTTAGACATTCTCGGTCAGGTGCCGCCCACCGCGTGATGTAGCCACGATTGAGCAGAAGGGGCGTCATGAAGAGGAACAACGCCCCTTATACCTATTGATCCAAGTTGAAATCGATCAAGCTTTTCCTAGCCAAATCGATCTTAAGGAGGCCAGCTCAAAACTCAGCATTTAGCCTGGGATATTCATGAGGGAGTGCTGAAAACGAAGATAGCGAATGGTAAACTCCAATAGAATCATACAGTTCCTGCAAGAACACGATTCCAAGAGGCCATTCGCTATGGGTGAAATCTTATCTCCCTGGACTCCCTCCTGCAACGGGTCTATCCGCGTCGAAATGAGCGGTGAGCGCACCACCAGTGATAGCGGTGCTCTGCTGCTCCGCGAAGCGCTCGACAACAGCGGTGTCATTGACGCACTGGAGGATAATCTGGTCGATCAGCGCGACCCGCAGCGTATCCGTCACTCTCTGGCCAGCCAAGTTCGTACCGTGGTGCTGCAACGGGCC
>NZ_FNII01000023.1 GCF_900103865.1 Vreelandella arcis | reverse complement strand
TTGGTGATTTATCACCCTCATCGGCAAGCGCCCACATGAATTACCTGATCAAATTATTAAAGAGCAATCGCTTGCGGGCCGATACAACATGACGTGGCCGCTGCTAAGCGAGGAAGACGTATTCTACGTACTTCGCTGTGGTTGTCAATCACTGATTGGCAGAAGCGAAGGAAATAATCGACCTGCTTTTCCTTCTAGCTATTTGCCTAACCATCTGACAAACCAAGGTTTTTACACCTCATCCACCGCTGGCAACGCCGTGCGTCCCCGGCAGCGGATGCGTACTCTACGTTTTCACTACCAAGCTGGCAAGGGGGTTCGTGAAAAAACATAAAAAAAAGCGGCAGGCCTAGTTCAAAGAACCGAGCCTGCCGAAAACCACCGATCAGAACGCCTGACCAGAGAGTGCCTGACTAAAAACGTTTAGCTGCGGACTAAAGGCCGCGTTAACTATTAATCAAATTTCAAAACCCAAGCCAAAGTCTTCGCTGGAGATTGCCATTAGGCTGGAAGCGCCTGATTGAATCATTTGTGCATGGGCCTTGGTACGCGGCAAAAGTCGCTGATAGTAGAAGCGAGCGGTATTCAGCTTGGCGGCATAAAACGCCTTATCGTCCCCCTCAAGAGAACCAGATGCCTGTTTTGCTGCACGGGCAAATAGGTAAGCCAGCGTGACGTAACCGGCATACATCAGGTAATCAACGCTGGCCGCGCCTACTTCTTCGCGATCCTGCATCGCCTTCATGCCCACGCCCATGGTCAGCTCGCCCCATTCTGTATTGAGCTTAGCCAACGGCTCAATAAACTCTTTAAGCGCTGGATTGTCGGCCTCGGCCTTACAAAACTTATGGATTTCTTTGGTGAAGACCTGGAGAGACTCTCCTTGACTCATCAACACTTTGCGGCCCAACAGGTCTAACGCCTGAATACCCGTTGTACCTTCATAAAGACGCGTAATCCGCGCATCGCGTACCAGTTGCTCCATTCCCCACTCTTTAATGAAGCCATGGCCACCATAGATCTGCACGCCCTCATTGGTGCTTTCAAAACCTACCTCCGTCAGAAATGCTTTTACGATAGGCGTCAAAAGTCCAAGCAGGGTTTCAGCGCGATCTCGCTCTTCGCCGGGTTGCCCATGCTCAACCAAGTCAAGCATTTGGGCGGTATAAAGCACCAACATACGCCCACCCTCGGCAAAGGCTTTCTGGGTAAGCAGCATGCGGCGCACATCGGGGTGAACGATAATCGGGTCAGCCGGTTTTTCTGGTGCCTGCTTGCCTGACAAACCACGCATCTGCAAACGATCACGGGCATAGCTAAGTGAGTTTTGAAAGCTGGCTTCGATCAAACCCAGTCCCTGGATGCCCACACCCAGACGGGCCGCATTCATCATGGTAAACATGCAGGCGAGCCCTTTATTGGGCGCCCCTACCAAGTAGCCGATCGCGTCATCGAAATTCATGACGCAGGTCGCATTACCATGAATCCCCATTTTATGCTCAAGGGAGCCGCAAGTGACGCCATTGCGCTCACCAGGATTCCCTTCGGCATTCGGCAAGAACTTAGGTACGACAAAGAGTGAAATACCTTTGGAGCCTTCCGGTGCATCGGGTAACTTTGCCAGCGCCAAATGCACAATGTTCTCAGCCAGGTTGTGATCACCCGCCGAGATAAAAATCTTGGTGCCGGTAATTGCATACGCATCACCATCGGCGGGCACCGCTCGGGTTTTGATCAAGCCCAGGTCAGTACCGCAGTGCGGTTCGGTCAAGCACATAGTGCCTGTCCAAACGCCTTCAACCAACTTGGTGAGATAGGCCGCCTTCTGCTCATCGGTGCCATGGTGACGAAGCGCATCGGCTGCACCATGGGAGAGCCCCGGGTACATGCCCCACGCCAGGTTCGTCGCGCAGATCATTTCCGAGAGCATCATGGCAAGCGAGGGCGGCAAGCCCTGGCCACCCTGCTCAGGGTCAGCGGCCAGACTTGGCCAGCCGCCTTCAACATACTGCTGGTAGGCCTCTTTGAATCCCTTGGGCGCTTTTACCTCGCCACCCTCTAACAGGCACCCTTCTTCATCGCCGCTTTGGTTAAGCGGTAAAAGCACATCACGGGCAAAGCGCGCGCCCTCTTCCAGAATAGCGCTCACTACATCGGGAGAAGCGTCTTCACCGTTGGGTAACGCGGCGTAATGGGCGGGGTAGTCAAACATTTCGTCCATGACGAAACGCATGTCACGCAAGGGGGCCTGGTAGCTGGGCATTGCACTTCTCCTCAATCAAAGGGCTGAAAGCTGCATAAGAGATCCAAAACAGCTTTCAAACACATGTTTGAAAATTAGCGTGAGCGCATCACATAGTCAAGCAGTCGTTTGAATTAATCAGTCCAATTCCCTACAACTTTCGTCATTGGCAACCAAGGGCCTTCATGCACAAATAAAAAAAGCCCACCAACATTGCGTTGGTGGACGTTGTTTACCCGCTTAACCACGAGCCATTACTGCATCCGGATACCACCGTCCAAACGAATCACTTCGCCGTTTAGCATCGGGTTGGCGATAATTTGCTCGGCCAGTTGGGCAAACTCCTCCGGTTTGCCCAAACGCTTAGGAAACGGCACCGCAGCCGCCAGCGCTTGAGCCGCTTCATCAGGAATTGCGCTCATCATGGGCGTTTCAAAAACACCGGGCGCAATAGCCATAACGCGTATAGCATGACGCGATAACTCGCGTGCGGCGGGCAAACTCATACCCACAACGCCCGCTTTAGAGGCGCTGTAAGCGCATTGGCCCACTTGTCCATCAAACGCGGCAATGGATGCCGTGTTTATGATGACGCCACGCTCACCACTTTCGCTTGGGGGATTTTTAGCCATCGCCGCGGAAGCGAGACGCATCACATTAAAGGTGCCCACCAAGTTGATGTTGATCGTTTTCGTATAGCTTTCTAAGTCAGCCGGATTTCCCTCACGGTCAACCAGCTTGGCTACACTGACTACCCCGGCGCAGTGAATAACGCCCGAAAGCCCGCGCTCCCCTCCTAGCGCCACCGCCGCATCGACCGCCTGTTCCATTTGCTCTGCGGAGGTAATATCCGCCAGACACGCGCGAGCGTTTTCTCCTAGCTGCTCGGCATGGGCGTTGACGCTGTCGTTTAAGTCGCATAACACGACACTAGCGCCCGCAGCGACTAAACGCTCAGCAGTGGCCGCTCCCAAACCGGAGGCGGCGCCCGTGATTAAAAACGTATGGCCTTTGACTTGCATAAGCGTGTTTCCCTGTCATCAAAACGTTATTGGTGTGCACTAGCGTCTTCTGCCGCCTGGGCGCGCAACTTAAAGCGTTGGATTTTGCCACTTGGGGTTTTAGGCAGCTCATCAACAAACTCGATGACGCGGGGAAACGCATGGGTCGATAATCGGTCGCGCACCTGCTGGCGAATCTCATCCGCTAGCGCTTCGCTGGCATCATAGCCGTCGCGCAATACAATATATGACTTGATTACCTCACCTCGAATGTCATCCGGCTGACCTACCGCAGCGGACTCAGCCACTGCCGGGTGCGTCATAACGCTGTTTTCGACATCCGTCGGGCCAACCCGGTAGCCAGAGGTGGTAATAATATCGTCATCGCGGCCAGCAAACTGGAACGAGCCATCGTCATTGCGAACCACCACATCCCCGGTCAAGTAATAGCCCTTCACAAAGGGGTCTTTCTCTTGCCAGGTGTATCCCTGAAAAAAGTGTGCCGGTGATTTTTCAATATCCACCGCCAGAACGCCCGGCTCGCCCGGAGGCAATTCATTATACTCAGCGTCCAGAATTGCTAAGCGATATCCTGGCATCGGCACGCCCATGGCACCGACATGTTTGGGATGATCAAGGGCATGATGGTTGTTACACGTCATTCCCGTTTCGGTTTGCCCGTAATGATCCATCACCGAACAACCCAGCGACTTTTCAACCCACGTGACGACCTCGGTATTGAGCGGCTCACCGGCGGAACTAGCCGCGCGAAGCTCTAACGTTTGATGGGCATCGTCAAACAGACCTGATGCTTTCATAAGGCGATAGGCCGTCGGTGCTGCGGCGAAGTTGGTAATGTGATGGCGCTTCATAAAGTCGAGCGCCCCTTCGGCGGTGAACCCGGCTTCGCAGAAGTGAGTCGTCCCCCCCAGCAGCAGCGGGCCTGCGATGGCGTAGTAAAGACCGTAAGCCCAACCGGGATCGGCCATATTCCAAAAGCGATCCTCTTCGCGAAGGTCAACCGCCAATTCCATGTAAAGAGCAAACGCCGTCATACCCGAAAGCGGCACGGCAACGCCTTTTGGCTTACCTACGGTGCCAGAGGTGAACATTTGCAAAAAGGGCTTTTCCGGCGAAAGGCGTGGCGGTTCATTACTCATTGACGTTTGCGTCAATGCAGCTTGCCAGTCGTGATCATCGGGATGCTCGCTGGTCGCCCCTCCGACTACCAACATCGGCGGGCACTGGCTTAAGCCATCAAACTTATAGCGATTCGCGTGATCGGTGACCACCAACCGGGTATCGGCCCGGCCAAGCCGATAGTCCACCGCATCAGGGCCAAAGGCGGTAAACAGCGGTTGGTAAACTGCGCCTATGCGCCAAGTAGCCAGCACCGCCACCATCAGCGGTAGCGAGCGAGGAAGCATGCATGCAATTCGATCTCCCTCGCCTAACCCCTGGGCTTGAAACCAGCCCGCCAATTTAGCGCTTTGTTGATCAAGCTCTGCGTAGCTCAGCGTGTGCGTCGCCCCGTCTGCGTCTTCTTGGACGAGGGCCAACATATCGCCCCGCCCCGCCCGAACATGACGCCCACAGCAGGCTTCAAAGGCGTTTAACTGGCCATCCTGGTGGTCATCGAGCTTGGCAACGACCTCACCGATAGAAAACGTATCAAGGTAATCCGAATAACTGGGCAGTGATGTCGCTGTCATGGTGGCTCTCTTAGGTGTTGTTGGTAGTGAGCAGCGGGCTTCGCAGTCGCGCGATTATTATCAGTTTACGTTAACGGAACCCTCAGAATTAAATCTACGCTAAAAGCAAATGCGCTGAAGCGCAAGCAATCGGCACGACTGGGTCGTTATACGTTAGTCGAGCAGTGATATTGGCTCATTGCCCGTTCGCTAACGCGCTGTGATCATCGCCACCAATTCATCGGCTAAATCATCCGGTGTTCTTGGCCCGCCGGGATCGTACCAACGAACCGTCCAGTTAAGCGCGCCTAGAATAAAGCGTGAAACCAAAAAGCAATCCCCATGGATTAGCCCTGCCTCCAGGGCATCGTCGATGACTTGCACCCACAGCGCCTCGTAGGCATCGCGGAGGTGACTGAGGTGAGCGCTGGCATCAGACGCTAAACGCCGCCACTCAAACAGCGCTACCACGTGAGCATTTCGATCGGTAAACAACGTTTCAAGGTGGGCGCGAGCCATTGCGCGAAGGCGTGCTTCGGGGTGTTCATCGCAGTTATCAAGGGCTCGGCGAGCGATGACCAGGGCATTATGTGTTCCTTCTTCGATTACCGCCGCCAGAATTTCTTGTTTATCTTTAAAATGGTGGAACAGGCTTCCGGACTTGATGCCCATTTCCTGCGCCAGCATGCGCACCGTGGTACGGTCGAAGCCCTCTTGGACAAATAGCTGAGCCGCGAGGCGCGTTAATTCCTTGCGGCGAGGAGATGCATTCATTACATTCATGTTCATTCGCCCTAGCGCTTGCTTGGTTATCCAGGAGAAGACCACAGCCCTGGCAACGGGTCAACGCAAAGCGCCCCACTCAGCAAGATAATCACAACAACCGTAAAGGAGAACGCCATGAGTACCGCTACAGAGGTTGTGTTTCTGTCAGCTGCACGCACCCCCATGGGCGGCATGATGGGTAGCTTGTCGACCATGAGCGCCCCTGAACTGGGCGCAGCAGCCATTCGTGCCGCTATTGAGCGCGCAGGTATCGACGCAGCATTGGTCGAAGAAGGCATTATGGGCTGTGTATTGCCAGCCGGCGTAAAGCAAGGCCCGGCACGTCAAGCAATGCGCCAAGCCGGCATTCCGGATGCCAACGGTGCCACCACCATTAACAAGCTGTGTGGCTCGGGCATGAAAGCCGCCATGCTGGCCCATGACCTAATCAAAGCAGGCAGCGGTGATATCCTGCTCGCCGGCGGCATGGAGTCCATGTCCAATGCACCCCACGTGCTGACCAAAGCCCGCAGTGGCTACCGCTTAGGACATGGTGAACTGAAAGACCACATGTTTTTAGACGGTTTGGAAGATGCAGAAACCGGTAAGTTGATGGGCGTATTCGCTCAAGATATCGCCACTCAGCGCGGCTATACCCGCGAGCGCCTGGATGACTTTGCGATTGCCTCACTTGAGCGCGCCATGGCGGCCACCAACAAAGGGCAGTTAACAGCTGAAATGGCACCCGTGACGGTTACATCACGCCATGGCGAGACCCTTGTCGAACATGACGAACAGCCTTTCCAGGCCAAGCTGGATAAAATCCGCCAGCTACGCCCTGCGTTTGCCAAAGAAGGAACCATCACCGCTGCCAACGCAAGCTCTATTTCCGACGGTGCGTCAGCGCTTATTCTTGCCAGCCATGAAACGGCACAACAACACGGCGTTAAACCTCTGGCACGCATGCTGGGCCACACGACCCATTCACGCCATCCCAGCGAGTTCACCATTGCGCCTGTGGGCGCAATCGAGAAACTGATGCAAAAGCTTGATTGGCAGGTTAAGGATGTCGATCTGTTTGAAATCAACGAAGCCTTTGCTGTTGTGACGCTCATGGCCATGGATGATCTGGGCCTCCCCCATGACAAGGTCAACGTCTTTGGCGGCGCATGTGCTCAAGGCCATCCGATCGGTTCAACCGGCTCCCGCATTATCGCCACATTAATCCATGCCCTGCGCACCAAAGGCGGCAAACGCGGCATCGCCAGCCTTTGCATTGGCGGTGGCGAAGCCACCGCCGTGGCCGTCGAGTTGATGGATTAAACTGAAGAGTAACCACCCCAGCGCAAAGCTCCACCGCGCTGGGGCGATCAATCGGCTAGGTTAAGGCAGCCAGTTGGTTCGATGGTGTGCGTTCATTCGGCATGTCACTTTGGGATCCCATGGCTTTCCAATCCGGGTGATCTTGATGAACCCCCTGCGATTCTTGTTGCGTTGTCGATACAGCGGTATCGTCAGCTACCTTAAATTGACCCGCGTACTCACGCATCTGTAGCGCTTCCCCAGACAACCCTGAAGAACATTGAGCCGCTTGGTTGACTAAGCGCATTGTCTCTTGGGTAGCGGTATCAATTTGAACCACTGCCTGATTGACCTCTTCAATCCCACGCCGCTGCTCCTCGGATGCGTTCGCCATTTGCGTCATCAGCGTATCAACATGACTGGCTGCCAGCATAATCGCACGGGTGTGCTCACCGGCCTTCTGCGACAATACACTGCCTTGCTGAACGCTGGCACTCGACGCTTCTATGCGTGTACGAATATCGCTGGCCGCATTGGCACTGCGCGTTGCCAGCGCCCGCACCTCATTCGCCACCACCGCAAACCCTCGTCCGTGCTCACCGGCACGGGCCGCCTCAACCGATGCATTAAGGGCCAGGATATTGGTTTGAAAGGCAATGCTTTCAATCATTCTGATGATGCTTTGAATCTCTTCGGAATGATCATTAATCGTGTCCATGGTGGCGATGAACTGAGTGATCACCTCATCACCCTGCTGCGCTTTATGTGACACATCCTGCGTTGACTGGCTGACATGCGCCGCACTTTCGGCATTTTGGTTTACCGTCGCGGTTAGCTGTTCCAGGCTTGCCGCCATCTGCTGCGTGGCTGACACTTGCGTGTCGGTTTGGCTTGCCAATAACTGGTTCTGCTCGGTCATCTCCTGACTATTGCTATACACCTGCTGGCTACTGGCAGTCAGTCGGTTAACCGTCGTCGTCAGTGATCGCTGCATCTTGGCAAGCTCACTAAACAACAAACCGATCTCATTATTGGAGTGCGCCTTTACGGGGACGGATAGATCGCCTTTAGCAATGCGTTGAAAGTGCTCTGTGATCGTCTTTAATGGGCGAAGTACGTTTTTACGCACGCCCCATACCACCACCAACACGACTAGCAGCGCTGCCACGAGCACCGCAATGACGCCCCAAAAAAGTAGCGAAGACACCTGTTCGAAGCGCGCTAACAATGCGTTTCCCCGCTGAGCGGAGGCTTCAAAAAACGTCTCGGCGCTTTCCACAAAGTGCTGACTGCTGCTATCCACCCTCGACTCACCGGACAGAAAACCAGACACATCACGCTCTTCAAGCATCATCATCTGTAGCTTGAGGTTATTGTTAACAAAGGATTGAAAATCAGTCGCTAACTGATCAACGATCTCTTGCTGACTAGGCGTAAAGTTACTTGCCTTAAATCGAGTGAAATTTTCAGTCGCTGAATCAAGCAAATGCTGTGCTTCTTCAAGGAGCGGCTCCGGACGATCAAAAGACGGCGTACGAATTAGCTCTGCCGCGCGGTTCATCTGAACACGCGCACGTAATAACTGAGTATAAGCACCATCTAGCTCACGGATTTGCGCCATATCCCGCTGATGAAGCGACGTAAATGCCTCACGGCCAAAATGGTTGGCGAACAACCCCAGCGCTCCGATGATGACGACCAAACCACTCAAGGCTACCAACACAAGCGTCCAACTTGCTTTGACGCTTAAGTTATTAACACTCCTCATACCCCCACCCCCGCATTTAAATGTCATTAATCAGACGTGTGGAGAGGCAGCCAGAGCTGCAGGCGCCGGCGAATCTCTTGAAGCGCTTGTTGGTAAGCATCCACCTTACCTATTAGACGCGGGTCGCGTATGTCCCAGTAAAATGTTTCTTTCGCTTCACCTTGCCATTCGCGACAGGCTTGCTGGGCCTTATCGCACAACACGATGACAAAATCGAAAGTCTCATTCTCAAACTCATCCAACGATTTACTTTGTAAGCTCTCAGTAGGAATCCCTTGCTTGTTAAGTGCCTCCAACGTAAACGCATGGGGTTCATCGGGTTCTGTTCCCGCGCTGAATGCCTCAAAGTGATCGCCCGCCATCTGGCGAAGCAATGCTTCGCCCATTAATGAACGTGCGGAGTTGGCATTACATAGAAATAGCACGCGGCGCTTTGTCATAAATAAACAACCTCTTATGTATTAATAATTGCCACTTTACGCACGGTTCATGACGGCAATATTGCAACATCATCTATCGAGCTAGAAATATACGAAAAAACATATATCATGAAGAGAGTTCATTAATAGCCGACATCCACAAGGAAACCGCCGCGATGGTCTCGTTGGACGATTTACCCAACCTAGATGCGAATCTCTTTGAAGCCCCCAGTCATGAACGACTGGGCCTGCCGGCAAGTGATCAACAAGCGCCAAAAATCTTGCTGCTATACGGCTCGCTGCGGACGCGCTCATTTAGCCGCCTGGCCACTCAAGAAGCCGCTCGACTGCTCAATGCCATGGGGGCGCAAACCCGGATTTTTGATCCGCAGGGCTTACCCCTTCCCGATGGCGAAGATGCCAGCCATCCAAAGGTTGAGGAGCTTCGCCAACTGGCCCAATGGTCAGATGGCATGGTGTGGTGTTCGCCTGAACGTCACGGCGCGATGACGGGCATTATGAAAGCGCAAATTGACTGGATACCGCTGGCTCTCGGCGGTGTACGCCCCACTCAGGGCAAGACGCTTGCCGTTATGCAGGTATGCGGTGGCTCGCAGTCGTTCAATACCGTTAACCAGTTACGCATTTTAGGCCGCTGGATGCGCATGGTGACGATTCCCAACCAGTCGTCGGTTCCCAGGGCGTTTATGGAATTTGACGACCAAGACCGCATGAAGCCTTCACCGTTTTATGACCGTATCGTGGATGTCATGGAAGAGCTGGTGAAATTCACGCTGCTGGTGCGCGGGCGTAGCGATGTGCTCACCGACCGCTATTCAGAGCGCAAAGAAAGCGCTGAAGAGCTTTCAAAGCGCGTCAATCAGCGCGCCATTTGATCAGGAGATAATCATGGCAACCCAGGATACGACCTCCCCCAGCACTGCCGAGGGTATGGGCCTTTTTGAACGCTATCTATCGCTATGGGTGGCGCTGGCCATCGTTGCGGGCATATTGCTTGGGCAACTGGTGCCCGCCGTACCGGAAACGCTCTCTCGCTTTGAAGTCGCCCAGGTGTCTATTCCCATTGCGGTGTTAATTTGGGCCATGATTTTCCCCATGATGGCGCAAATTGATTTTACCTCGCTGCTGGGCGTGCGGCGCCAGCCCAAAGGATTAACCATCACCACCACGGTTAATTGGCTAATCAAACCGTTCACCATGTTCGCCATCGCTTGGTTCTTTTTAATGGTCGTGTTTCGCCCGCTAATTCCCCAGGAGTTAGCCAGCCAGTATCTGGCCGGGGCGATTCTTCTCGGCGCGGCCCCCTGCACCGCTATGGTGTTTGTATGGAGCTATCTGACCCGCGGTGACGCCGCCTATACCCTGGTGCAAGTGGCGTTGAACGACATCATCATGCTGTTTGCCTTTGCCCCCATCGTGGTGTTCTTGCTGGGTATTTCGAATATTCAGGTGCCCTGGGATACGGTCGCTCTTTCGGTCGTGCTCTACATCGTGATTCCTTTAGCGGCGGGGTATCTAACGCGGCAAACGTTAATCGCCAAACGCGGGCCAGAATGGTATGACAATGTGTTTATGAAACGCGTTGGCCCCATCACACCGATTGGCTTGATTATCACCCTGGTGTTGCTTTTTGCCTTCCAGGGCGAGGTCATCCTACAAAATCCCTTGCATATTGTATTGATCGCCATTCCGCTGATAATTCAAACGTTTCTCATTTTCTTTATCGCCTATGGCTGGGCTAAAGCATGGCGGGTTCCCCACAATGTCGCCGCACCGGGCGCGATGGTCGGCGCCAGCAACTTTTTTGAACTCGCGGTGGCCGCCGCCATTGCGATTTTTGGGTTGCAGTCCGGTGCGGCGCTGGCGACGGTTGTCGGCGTATTGGTCGAAGTACCGCTAATGCTCGCGCTTGTGCGCATTGCCAACAAGACCCGCCACCACTTTCCGGCTGAATCCGCATAAGGCGAAGTACCCATGGCCCACTACTTAGTGTTTTTAGGTTCGACTCGCACCACCACGCCACCGGCACCCGCGCGATTAGGTGAGCGGGTAGCCAAAGCCTGTAAGCGGTTGCTCTCCTCGCTCCCCCACACAACCGCCGAGATTATTGACCCGCTAATGCTAAATTTAAGCGATCCGTTTAAGCCGCATTTTGCTTACGCCCAAGCCGATGCGCCGGATGACTTGGCGGAGCTTGCGGATAAAATCGCTCAAGCCGATGGCTATGTGATGGTCAGCCCCGAGTACAACCACTCCATGAGCCCCGCGTTAAGTCATCTGCTCAACCACTTTGGCGCGTCACTGTTTGCCTTTAAGCCCAGCGCTATCGTGACTTATTCGATGGGTCAATGGGGAGGCGTGCGCGCCGCCGTTGCCATGCGGGCGTTTCTATCGGAGCTTGGCTGCCTGCCGGTGTCGGCCATGGTGCATATACCTAAAGCCCAGGAAGCACTACACGACGACGGGGAGTTTGCTCAGGATCAAGAGCGCTGGGAAGGTTATTTTGGCCGCACGTTAGGGCAGTTAATGTGGTGGGCAGAAGCCGCAGCTAGCTATAAACATCAGGTGGATCCAACGAAAGTATCGCCCGCCTTTAAAACCGCGCCCTCTCAGCGCAACGCGCCCGGCAGTTGATACAGCTGAAACGATCTTGTGGGCGGAATTGTTTACTATCCAGCGTGTTAATGCCACAACAATGATCTTGGGATAAACAATGGATAATGTGATTGATATAGGCAGCAATGCCTTAGACTTTATCAAACAACAAGGTGGCGTCGTCACAGTGCGCTTATCACCCCGCTATGGCTGCTGCGGGGGGCTCGCCAACATTGCCGTCGCCGAGGCAAGCACGCCAGCAGACCCTTCGCTTTACCAGAGCCATCGTTATGAAGGTGTAACGCTGTTCATTGACCCAGCGCTTGTCGGCCAAGGACTAAGTATCAACGTCGAGGGATGGTGGAAGCTGCGCCACCTGTATGTGGATGGCTCACCCTTGAACTCGGGGCACACGTATACAAAGTAAGACTAGCGTCGCAAGCAGCATCAAACCAGTGGTTAGCCACAACGCTCCGGCACCATTGTGCTCTATCAATAAGCCAAACAGCAGCGGTGCAAAGGCTTGCATTGCCCTGGCGGGGGCGATAATCAAGCCTTGACGCTGCCCAAACCCTTTCGGGCCAAATAAAGCGAGCGGCAGCGTGCCGGAGGCAATCGTCATCAAGCCATTTCCCGCACCATGCAGTAGCGCAAAGCCTGCGGCGGGCATACCCACCGTTGCTAAAAGTGCCGCGCCTATAGGATGGAGCGTTGTGGCCACGCGCGCCGCCACCAGCGGATGCAAGTGACGCAACAGCGCAAACTCACCCACCCGAGCCGCCACTTGCGCGGGCCCAACCAAGGCGGCGGCGGCAACGGCCACCGAGAGCGATACACCGGTTTCCTGCAACAGTCGGGGCAGATGCGCCGCCATCGCCGTTGAGACAAACCAACCTGCAGCAAACACATAGGCTAACAGCACCATCGCCAGGCGGGGTCGCTCCGGCGGTGGCGCCGACTTTTCGTCATTTTGCTGAACCGCGCTGTCACCGGCTTTGGGTAGGCAGGTATTCAGCGGCAGCCCTACCACGATATGCAGTACGGCCCAAACGCCACAGGCAGCCCGCCACCCGAACTCATTTTCCAACAAGGCCGTTAGCGGCCAACCGATGGTGCTGGCAAACCCAGCCAGCAGCGTCACACCAGTAATGGAAGAGCGGGCGCTTCGGCCTAATAGCCGCCCTAATGTAGCAAAGGCTGCATCGTACAAGCCCATTGCCATGCCCACGCCGGTAATCAGCCAGGCGAGCATCAACGTGACCATGCCCTGGGCCAGCGCCATGATGACCAAGCCAAGCGCCAATACGCCATTCGAGGCCATCAACACACCGCGCCCGCCTTGCTGGTCAATCAAGCGCCCCACGCTGGGGCCTAGCATAGCGGTTAATAGCAAGGCCGCCGAGAACGCCGCAAACACCCAGCTTGGCGACAGCCCCAGCTCGCGGGCCATGGGCACCGCAAGGATAGCGGGCAAGTAATAGCTGGATGCCCAGGCAAGGGTTTGCGCGCTGCCTAAGGTCAGCGTTAAACCCAGCTTGGGCGAAAAACGGATCATGCGACTTGTTTAGGCAGTGCCAATGCCATCAATGCGCTGACTGCCACCAAGGCCGCTGATACCCAAAGACAGGCGCTTAAACCGTAGGCCATATACAGCCAGCCTGAGAGTAACGTTCCCACTAAACGCCCCATGGCATTGGCCATGTAATAAAAGCCGACATCCATGGAGACGCCATCGGCGCGGGCATAGTGCACGATCAAATAACTGTGCCAACTGGAGTTGATCGCAAACAGCACCCCAAAAGCGAGTAGGCCGACAACTAGCCATTCAACCTGAGCCAGTGGCAGTAACGCCAACAGAATCGCCAGCACCGCAAGCGTTGCCGCCCAGCCAGCGGTGAGCGCCCGCGCATCGCCTTTGATTAGCCCGGTCAACTTGGGCGCCTGGGTTTGTACCCCGCCGTAGCCGATGACCCAAATCGCTAACAATCCCCCCACCGTCCAGTGTGACCAGCCATGTTGGTCATATAAAAACACCGGCAGTGCCACCACAAACCACACATCCCGCGCCGCAAACAGGCAAAAGCGCGCCGCAGAGAGCACGTTGATAGCGCGTGATTTTGAAAAGATTTCGGAGAACTTGGGCTTGGCTTTCTGGCGGCCTAAGTCCGCCTTTAAGCGCCATAATGAAAGTAGCAACACGCCGCCAAGCATCACCGCCA
Source organism: Vreelandella arcis (assembly GCF_900103865.1). Lineage (GTDB taxonomy): Bacteria > Pseudomonadota > Gammaproteobacteria > Pseudomonadales > Halomonadaceae > Vreelandella > Vreelandella arcis. The sequence goes on along the minus strand of NZ_FNII01000023.1, from coordinate 32,890 downwards.
TGACGAATACAGCAGCCTGAAAGCCAATTAACGTCAGTAGTAGCCCACCGACAAAAAAGCCCAGCCCTTTTAGCGCATTTTTAGACCCGGTGAGCATCGCTACCCAGTGGTAGAGCGAGCTATTGGCGTTAGCGCTGTCTTTGGGCACCAGTATTTTAACAGCACTTTTGGCACTCATTTTGTTGAGGTCTTTGGCAATGCCCGACAGTGCCTGAGCGGCCATGACCCAAACGACCGTCAACATTCCTGCGGGCACCATCAACATAGCAAGCGCGATAATTTGCAGCCCAAGCCCCACGTTCATGGTGCGGTTAAGCCCCAGTCGCGCCCCCAACCAACCGCCTACCAGGTTGGTCACCACGCCAAATGCCTCATAAAACAGAAACAGCATGGCGATTTCCAGCGGCGAGTAACCCAGCTGGTGAAAGTGCATCACCACCAGCATGCGCAACGCGCCGTCGGTAATCGTGAACGCCCAATAGTTGCCGGTTATCAGCATGTATTGGCGCACCTCGAAAGGTAGCGCCTTTACCCGCGCAAGCATTGAATCACTCACGACCCACCTTTAAAGCCAGCTCTGCAGTACGATTGGCATAGCCCCACTCGTTGTCATACCAAGCGTAGAGTTTTAGTTGGGTGCCGTTGATCACCATGGTAGAGAGTGCATCAATAACCGAGCTGCGCGGGTCGGTGCGGTAGTCGATGGAGACCAGCGGGCGCTCTTCATAGCCCAAAATACCGGCAAGCTCGCCATCGGCAGCCGCTTTTAAAGCCTGATTGACTTCCTCGACGGTGACTTCGCGTTCGAGCTCAAACACCATATCGGTGATTGAGGCATTGGCCAGCGGCACACGAATCGCGTGGCCGTTTAGCTTGCCTTCCAGTTCGGGAAATATCGCGGTGATCGCTTTCGCCGAGCCGGTGGTGGTGGGAATCAGGCTCATACCGCAGGCGCGAGCCCGGCGCAGGTCTTTATGCGGGGCGTCCAGAATGGTTTGCGTATTGGTAATGTCGTGTACCGTGGTCATCGAGCCGTGGCGGATCCCAAAGGTTTCCTGAATAACTTTGACCACCGGCGCCAAGCAGTTGGTGGTGCAACTGGCGGCGGTGACGATCTTATGTTGAGCCGGGTCATAAAGATGATCGTTGACCCCCATCACTACGTTCAACGCGCCCTCTTTAAGCGGCGCACTGACCACCACTCGCGCAACGCCTTGATCAAAATACCCCTGAAGCTGAGCGGTGTTTTTCATCACGCCCGAACACTCGATGACCACATCGCAGTTCGACCAGTCACTTTCCGCGATTTGTTTATTGGCGCTGAACGCTACGTCATGGGTATTAATCACGAGTGCATCGTCGCCGCCAGAGAGACCCTGCCCGGGTGACCAATGCCCATGCACCGAATCAAATTCCAACAGGTGGGCAAAGGTAGCCGCATCACCGCCCGGGTCATTAATGCGCGCAATTTTAACGTCACCGGCTTCCACTTGCGCCCACAAACTGCGCAGCGTCAGCCGACCGATGCGCCCAAAACCATTAATACCGATACGTAGTGCCATGGGGGTCTCCTGTCTATCGGTTTAAGGAAAGCTATCTGTTAACTAAAAACTTAACGCTCATATACGCCAAAACACATATATACGTTTAAAAAAAAGCAACAATGCGAAGGCCCACCGCTTCTGCGGTGGGCCAACTTGGTCGGCGTTAATTAGCCATAACGACCTGAAATATAGTCTTCAGTTTTCTTCTTAGCCGGTGTTGAGAACATCACTTTGGTGTCGTTGTACTCAATAATTTCTCCCAGGTGGAAGAACGCCGTGTAATCTGCCACCCGCGCCGCTTGTTGCATATTGTGGGTCACAGTAACGATGGTAAATTTTTCTTTGAGGCGATCCATCAGGTCTTCAATAGTCGCCGTAGAAATCGGGTCGAGGGCCGATGTTGGCTCATCCATTAAAATCACGTCTGGCTGCACCGCAATCGCCCGGGCAATACACAAACGCTGCTGCTGGCCACCAGAAAGCGATGTACCCGGCTCTTGCAGCTTGTCTTTCACCTCGTTCCACAGGCCTGCATCGCGCAGTGCTTGCTCGACTAGCTCGTCCTGGTCGGCTTTACGACTGACTATGTCGTGCATACGCGGTGCGTAGGAGACGTTTTCATAGATCGACTTAGGGAACGGGTTGGGCTTTTGAAACACCATCCCTACCCGGCGACGTAGCGCCACTTCGTCCATTTTTTTGGCATTCACGTCATGGCCGTCCATCTCCACTAACCCTTCCGTATGCACAGTTGGGATCAGGTCGTTCATACGATTCAGGCAGCGCAAAAAGGTCGATTTACCGCAGCCGGAAGGCCCAATAAGGGCTGTCACGTTCTTCTGAAATAGATCGATATTCAGATTCTTCAGTGCCTGGTTTTTACCGTACCAAAGGTTTAAGTCGCGCACGCGGATGCTCAGGTCATGACACGCCTGATCATTGATCGTGTAAGGCTGGCCCACATTCGGTGTGTCTTGTTCACTCATTACAGGTGCTTGGCTATTCATAGTCATGTCCTCTATCGCGCTGGCCTACCAGCGACGCTCAAATTTCTTACGTAACACAACGGCAAAGGCGTTGAGTGAGATGAGTATGGTGAGTAGCACCAAGATACCGCCGGCGGTTTTTTCCACAAACGCCTGTTCAGGCTCACCCGACCAGGTGAATATTTGTGCTGGCATCACCGTCGCCGCTTCAGTAAATGAAACACCTGCATCGGGGATAAACGCCACCATGCCCACAATAATTAGCGGTGCCGTTTCCCCCATTGCCTGAGCAAGCCCAATAATCGAGCCGGTCATAATGCCCGGCATCGCCAAAGGCAAAACGTGGTCACGAACAACTTGCCAGCGCGAACAGCCTACGCCAAACGCCGCATGCCGAATCGAATCCGGTACGCTCCGAAGTGCTGCCCGAGTTGAAATAATGATCACCGGCAGCGTCATTAAGGCCAGGGTCATACCACCCGCTAATGGCGATGAGCGTGGTACGCCAAAGAAGTTAATAAAGATCGCCAACCCCAACAAACCAAACAGAATTGATGGAATGGCCGCTAGGTTATTGATATTGATTTCAATCGCTTGAGTAAAGCGGTTATCCGGCGCAAACTCCTCCAGATAAACCGCCGTCATCACACCAATGGGGAAGGAAATCGCCAGGGTGACGATCATGGTCATCACGGTACCAATCACGGCCGATAAAATACCCGCATATTCGGCGATTTTTGAATCACCATTGGTAAAAAACGTGGTATTGAAACGCATATCCACTTGGCCCGCTTCTACGCGCTCGTCAATAGCGGCCCGCTCTTCGGGGCTCAAGCTACTGCGGTGCCCCTTTAAGTACTGATCCACCTCGCTGGTCGCCAATACCCACTCGTTTGTGCTGGTACCAATCATATCGGGATTGTTACGCAGCTCCATCGGAATCACGCGCACCATGGTGCGACTGATGATGGGTATCAACTCTTCATCAAACGCCTGTCGTCCGTCGGTTTCTGCCTCTTCGTTATAGTTGATCTCGACTTGTATATACGCCTGCTGAAAAGCGGGTAAGCCTTTATTGAGCATGTCGGCAAAAAATAGCACCAAGAACAACCCCGCCAGACCTAACGACCCCATGGTTATCCATTTGAGCCGGGTAGACTTTCGGTGGCGATGTTTAAGCTGCTGACTGATGTCGTCAAAAGTATGGCTCATCGAAACAGTTCCTCAGCGTTACAGGTTATTCACGCGGTATTTTTCGCGGAAACGACGGATCATCAGAACCGACACCAAGTTAAGTACAAGCGTGACCGCAAACAGAACCAAGCCCAGGGCAAAGGCGGAGAGCGTTTCGGCACTTTCAAACTCCTGGTCGCCGGTGAGCGCCGCCACGATACGCACAGTCACCGTGGTCATGTCTTCCAGCGGATTAGCGGTTAAGTTGGGGCGCATACCCGCCGCCATGACCACGATCATGGTTTCACCCATCGCCCGGGACACACCCAAGAGCGAGGCGGAAATAATCCCGGGTAAAGCAGCAGGCACTACAACGTCACGAATGGTTTCGCCCTTGGTCATACCCAGTGCCAACGACCCTTGACGCATGGTGTCGGGTACCGAATTGATTACGTCGTCAGACAACGATGAGATAAACGGAATGATCATGATGCCCATCACAATGCCGGGTGCCAGCGCATTGTTATAAGAAGCATCGAGCCCTAGAAAGCCAGCCAAAGTGACGATAAGCGGCGCGACGGTAATGGCCGCAAAAAAGCCGTAAACAACGGTAGGAATACCCGCCAACACTTCAAGTACCGGCTTGGCAACCGTGCGCACCTTGCTCGGCGCATACTCAGACATATAAATCGCCGACAGCAAACCGACCGGCACCGCTACCAGCATGGCGATGGCGGTAATCATAAAGGTGCCGGCAAACAGCGGTACCGAGCCAAATTCAGCGCCGCCACCATCACCGCGCCCCGCTGCCGCTAAAAAGCTAGCACCCGGGCTCCAAGTGGTGCCGGTAATAAATTCCCAAAAGCTGTGCATTTTAAAAAAGCGCACCGCCTCGGAAATAATCGAAAACAGAATGCCGAACGTCGTGAAAATAGAAATTAACGCCGCACTGGCCAGGATCATGCGGATCACCCGCTCCATGGCTTGGCGGGCATGAAAATCGGGTTTTACTTGGTTAAGACTCACCAATAAGCCTATAGCGGCTACGACTAGACTCGCCGCTAGCAAATAAAGGGTGGGGATATTGGCGCCCATTAACAGCAGCACAAAAGCGCCCAGCGCACTCACCAGCAGGGCCGGCCCGGCGGTAGAGAGCACAGTAAACCAAGCATATTGATCTGGCTGGGCAAACATCGCCGTTCCCGCACTACGAATACGAGTGGCTTTTGAACGGCCAGCAAAAAAAGCCAGCAGCCCCAGCAACAATAACGCAGCGCAAAAAATCAAAAGAAGCTGGTTGGTTTGCATCGAATTTCTCTCGCGTTACCTAATGAAATCGTATTGGCGACTACTCTGGGGTACAAACATTACAGCAATGTGACAGTTACCAATTTAAACTGTCGGAAAACGAAAGGCCGGCAGCTTAAGCTGCCGGCCATTTTCATTTTCAACTTAACTACTTACTTAAGAACGTCTGCTGACATTGTAGTGCGGTCTGCTACAGCCTGACGCCACTCTTCGCGTTCGTCTTCCGGCAGCACGATCAAACCGATATCACGCAAATAACCGTCATCACCAATCATCATATCGCTCATAAACATGTCGACATAATCGTACAACGGCGGTACGTCGTCAGCGTGCTGGTTCTTCACGTAGAACCACAGCGAACGGGCAACCGGGTAGTCGCCCGAGCTAATGGCTTCAGCTTCAGGCGCTACGCCGTCGATGGTAGCAGCGTTCAGCGTATTCAGGTTTTCTTCAAGGAAGGAATAACCGAAGATACCAAAGGCACCGGTGTCTTCTGAAAGGCGCTGAACGATCAGGTTATCGTTTTCACCAGCGTCGATGTAAACACCGTCAGAGCGGATGTCGGTATAGCCTTCTTCGTAGGCGTCCATTTCTTCAGACGCGCTTTCCATGACCAGCTCTTCAAACGCATCACGGGTACCGGAGGTAGTCGGCGGGCCATAGATGGAAATTTCACGGTCTGGAAGCGAAGAATCAATCTCGCTCCAGTTGGTGTAGGGGTTTTCCACCAATTCGCCGTCCACCGGCACCATAGCGGCTACCGCCTTGAAAATATCTTCACGAGTCAACGCAACGACGTCGTTGGTATTGGACTGACCCATTACGATACCGTCAGAGCCGATTTTGGCTTCTGTAATATCGGTAACGCCGTTTTCTGCACAACGCTCGAACTCAACGACTTTCATGCGGCGTGAGGCGTTGGTGATATCGGGCGTGCCTTCGCCCACACCGTTACAGAACAGACGCAAACCACCGCCCGAACCTGTTGATTCGATAACAGGCGTCGGGTTGCCGGTAGTGGCACCGAACTCTTCAGTCACATAGCTGGCGAACGGGTAAACCGTGCTGGACCCAACAATACGGATTTGATCACGTGCCTGGGCAACACCAGCCACGCTCATTACTGCCGCCGCGAGCACGGTGGTTTTGAGAATACGGTTCATGCGAATTACTCCTAAAGATGTAAGGGATCTTGCTTTCGCAAGGCACACTTTGCATCCCTTCAATGACATCTTTGTGACAAACACCGTCACAGAATAATTTTTTTAAAAAATTTTCTTAGCCCCGCACATCACAACAAAAGCCCCAGCGCCAATACCCGCGCACCCTGCCAGGTCCTGATCAGCAGATCCAACCACACGGTAAAGCTGTGTACTATGCTGTCGGAACGTCCTTCGCCGGTGGCGTTAGCAGCCGCACGCCAATATTGCCTAGCAGCGCAGCGGCTAACATGGTGAGCACCATTGGCCATAGATGCTCCACCTCAAAAAACCCCACCATGGCACCCGCCAGCGCACCACAGCTAAATTGAATACCGCCTAATAGAGCGGTAGCGGTCGCACTGATATGGCCGAAATGATCGAGCAGAGATGAAATCGCATTAGGCGTAATTAAGCCGATCATACCGGTGAATAACATAATCAGCGGCACCACCACCGCCAATGAGGCAATATTCAGCGCTGTTGCCGCCACCAACCCCAAGGCGGCAACTAACTGGATGGCTAGACCCAAGCGCAAGTTCTGCTGGGGCGTGCGTTTACGTAATAAATAAATATTGACGCGGTTCGAGGAAGCGATCATTACCACATTGACGCCAAAGACAAACGGATACACCCCAGGGCTCAGCGCAAAATAGTCCAAGTAAAGAAACGGCGAGGCGGTCACAAACGCGAACAGCCCGCCAAAAGACGCCGCCACCGCGCAGATGTAACCCATACCCTCTCGATGACGCAGTACACTGGCATAGTTACGGATTACTTGGCGCGGCGATGCGGCCGGTAACGACATATCGCGGGTTTCGGGCAACCGTGACCCTAACAACCAGAGTAGAAATCCAGCGTAAACGGCGAGAAACACAAAAATTAACCACCAGCCGGCAATATGTAGCAGCAGGCTGCCCACCGTCGGAGCCACCAAGGGGGCAAGCATCATAATCATGGCCATGGTCGACATGACTTTTGCCGCTTCACGACCGCTGAAACAATCACGCACGATCGCCGCCGAATTGACCACGCATGCTCCGCCGCCTAACGCTTGGACAAACCGCCAGGCAAGCAGCGAGGTGAGGCTATCCGCTGTGGTAATCATCAAGCTGGCACAGAGAAAAACCAACAGCCCGCTCATGAGCACCGGCTTACGCCCTAGCCTGTCGGACAAGGGTCCAAAACACAGCTGCCCTAGCGCAAAGCCAAACAGGAAGACGCTGATCGAAAGCTCAGTACGGTGAATACTCGCATTGACCGTATCGGCAATTGCCGCCATGGCCGGTAAGTAGGCATCAATGGCGAAAGGGGCCAACGCCGTATTCGCGGCCACCAGAATGGCAACGCGACGAGGATTAAGTTGCATGTCTCTCCTTAGGGTGGCCGCAGACACCCACGACAGCATAAAGATAGGCCGCTAAGTATATGCCTTTTACGCTGCGTTGTCGGCCATAGCCCATCGAGAGATAACAGCGCTATCACCTTAACGGGCCTATTGGCGCCGAAAAGTGATAACGCCGATCAAATAAGGCGGGATAACGAAGTGCGAAATCCTACGAGGGACGCTGCTAGTGTTGCGCAGTCTCTTGAGATTCGAGCATGTCCACCAGCGGTTGAAACTGTTCCCGATTGTGGTCGTTCATGTGCATTAAAATACGATGCGCTTCTAAAATCCGCTCGCGCATGGCATCTTCATTAGCAGGGACTTCGGGCACCTCTTCAAGCGCGCTGCTCAAGCCTGTGGTGGGCTGAAGCGGCGCCTCCATTAGAGTAAAAAAGCGCGCAAAGCCCATAACATCGAGCATTTGCCGCACGTCTTGATTATCCACAATAATGGTCGGCGCTTGCTCTAAGCGCCCTTTTACCGCCATAGCCACCTTGGCAAGAAAACCAAGCGCCGTTGAGTCGACATTGGTTGCCTCACGCAAGTCGATCATCACCGCCTGTAAGCCGGGTGTTTCGGCCAATCGCTGGGCCTGGGTGTCAAGCGTAGCACACAGTGTTAAGCGTACGTCGCCACACAGCTTTAAAACAAAAACACCAGATTCGAACGCCGCTTTTATGCGGCCTTCTTCAATCAGCATGACCAAATCCGCTCACCATCATGATTGTCAGGTCGTCGGGCAGAGCATTGCGGTCGGGTTTGGCATCATCTTCAACAGGCTGCTGACTCAACAGCAAGTTGTTATTAGCCAACCGTTCGCGAAGCTCTTCAAGCGTGGGGCTCACGCTTACGAGTTGCTCAAGTTCCCTGAGCCGCGTGTCGAGCGAATCACCCGGCAAGCACTCCAATACGCCATCTGAGCACAGCCACAGCCGAAAATCAGCCGGTAGCGGATAGCTTAGCGCAGGATATTCCACATCGGGAAATAGTCCCACCGGCATTCCCTCACCAGGCAACCGCGTCAACTGGTCGCCGGTGGCTAATAGTGGCATCGGCAACTGTGCTCCGAGCGAATAGTGAAGAGTATGCGCTTCATGGTCAACAACGCCAACAAATAAGGTAGCGTGCTTGCCAATATCGGTTCCCTGTAATTCACGGTTCATCGCGGTAAGCCATTGCTGTGGTAGCAAATCAGGCCGAGTACCGTCCCATTCTCCAAGCCAGCGGTTGCATAAATACTTCAACAAAACCGTGACAAACGCTGAGGACGCACCGTGGCCCGACACATCCGCAAAATAGAAGGCACTGTACCGCGCGTTGTAGCGCTGATAATCGAGAAAATCACCGGACAAATACAGCGAAGGCGCAAACCAATAATCGTAACGAACGCCGTTAATGACCTTGGGATGCGCGGGCAACAACCGCCGCTGAATATGCCCGCCGCTCTGCTGGTCCATACGCAGTAACGCAAGATGTGTCTCTAAGCTCTCGTTTAACTCAGCTAATCGCTCATGATCTCGAGCACGGGCTTTTTCCAGCACGTCCAACTCGATGGCTTTGCGGATCATACGCCGCAACAGTTCAGCGTGACGTAGTGGGTGGACAATATAGTCGACCAGCCCGACATCAACTGCTTTGATCAAATCGGCATCCTGGCGAGAATCACTCACCACCAGCGTGGGCAACTGATGAGTCAACCCCGACCAGTGCTGGCGGGGAACCGCCCGCGCGTGGGCCACGATCAAGGCGGTTTCTGCCGGTAAATGCGCGATATTGTCCGCTGCATATACCCACATGCCATCGCAGGTAATGGCCTCGGCAAGAGCATCACGCTCCTCTCCGGGCTCATCGATCACCGCAATTAGCTGCTTATGCGCCATGGCAAGCCTCAGTCGGCGAAATCAGCATCATCTAACTCAAAGTCATCGGCAGAGAATGGATCATCGCCGAGTACACCATCGCTGATTTCAAATTGACGACGCTGAAGATAAGCGTCACGAATAAACCGGTAGCGGTCGCCCTGAATCAATGCTTCCTGATCCAACAAGCCCGCGCGGGTGTCGATAATATTCAGCGCGGTGAGTCCTGCCCGCACCGCATCATCATCAACATAAGTAACGGGGTAAGCCGCCATATCAGCAGGTAACCCGGTGGTATCCCGCAAGGTGCTCGGCCCCAAAAGCGGCAACACTAAATAGCGCGAATCTTGCCAACCCCAGACGGCAAGCGTTTGCCCAAAGTCTTCTTCATCGGCTTCCAAGTTCATTAACGAGGCAATATCGAATAGCCCACCCAACCCCATGGTGGAGTTAACCAAAAAACGCGAAGTGGAGCGCCCGGCATTTGCCGGCTTGCCTTGAAGTAAACTATTAGCCGTGGTGCGTAGCTCGCCCAAATTGCTGAAAAAATTACCCACCCCCAGTTGCAATGGCTCGGGCGTGACGGTGCGGTAACCTTTCGCCACCGGTTTCAGCGCATAGCGGTCGAGCACATCATTGAAGACGAACACCTTGCGGTTGAAGCCTTCCCAGGGATCGTCTAAATCCGGCGCCTGCGAGGTTTGCGAGCCAGTGCTTGCACAACCCGTTAGCACTAACGCCATCACCGCTATCCAGGGTAGTTTCCTCTTTATACTGCGCTGCATCAAGTGACAAAACCCTATCCTGGGCATAGTGCTTTCCTCTTTTTTGCTTGCTGTTTTACGGGGGAAATTCATCGACGCCTAACCACCACACTGCCGGCACTGTAACCCGCGCCAAAGGAACAAATAACGCCAATGTCCCCGGCTACCAGCGACTCACGGTGCAAATGGAAGGCAATGATAGACCCTGCTGAACTGGTGTTCGCGTAGCGGTCGAGAATGATCGGGGCCTGCTCTTCGCTAGGGTCGTAACCCAGCACTTTGCGGGCAATCATGTCATTCATGTGCCGGTTTGCTTGATGCAGCCACAAACGCTTCAAATCGCTGCCCTGCAGTTCAAGCGATGCCAAATGCTGTGAGATCAGCGCGGCCACCATAGGGCACACTTCACGAAATACGCGCCGCCCTTCCTGCACAAATAATTTATCCAAGGCCAGCGGATCGCTATCCGTCACGCGGTTCAAAAATCCGGCATTATTACGAATGGCGTTGGAAAACGAGGTGGCTAACCGAGTACCCAGAATCTCGAAAGACTCGTCGGCGATGGCACAGGAAGCATTTTCAAGCACAACCGCGGTACACGCATCACCGAAAATGAAGTGGCTATCACGATCGGTAAAATTAAGGTGGGCCGAGCAAATTTCAGGGTTCACCACCAGCGCTCGCTTGACGCTACCCGACGCGATGGCGTTGGCCGCGGTTTCGATCGCAAAGGTGGCCGAACTACAGGCCACGTTCATATCAAAACCATACCCGCCTGCGCCGAGCGCGTGCTGTAGTTCAACCGCCACGGCAGGATAGGCGCGCTCCAAATTAGAGCAGGCGACAATCACCAGTTCAATATCGCTGGCGTCCACGTTAGCACTCGTCAGCGCCTCACGCGACGCACTCAGGGCCATATCACACTGAATGGAAGGCTCATCGTTTTGCCGCTGGGGCAGTTTTGGACGCATGCGCGCAGGATCAAGTATACCGTCGGCGTTGAGCACATACCGGCTTTTGATACCCGACGCTTTTTCAATAAATTCGCTACTTGAATGGGCCAGCGGTTCGCGCTCTCCCCGTTCAATCGAGCTGGCATTGCGGGCGTTTTCTTGATCCACCCAGGCGTTAAATGCGGCGACTAACGACGCATTATCGATGGCGTGTTCCGGTGTATAAAGCCCCGTGCCGGTAATCACCACTTGTGTCATGCCAAATCTCCTTTTCACGGCTTGTCGCTTACGCCAACCCGCCGCCAATGCTATTACTGTGTGCGTTTAATGCGCATTTTTCCAGCCTACGCCTAAACGTTAATTATCTCTTGCCAGCGTTTTTCTAAACGTTTTACCGAGACGGGCATGCGCGTGCCTAGCTGCTGGGCAAATAGCGATACGCGTAGCTCTTGTAGCCACCAGCCAAACTCGACGAGCGCCGGGTCTTCAACGCGACCACGACGTTCGTTTTCGCGCCGTGTATCAAACTTTTCTTCCATCGCCTGGACGTCTTGCATCAGCAATTGATCGCGTCCTCGCTCCCGCGCAGCCTTTTCAAGCCGAATCAGCGCGGCTTCGGTGTAACGCGGATATTCAGACAGCCACTCCCCCGCCTGGGTAATAAAACCGGGGTACACCAGGCGTTGCATTTGCGCCTTCACATCGCTGTACACCAGCGCCAACGCAAAATTGAGCTTGCCTTTTAGCACCTTGCTGACGGCTAAGTGACCTTGCAAAGCGGCCTCTACCTCAACCAATAACTGTTCGGCATGGGGCACTAAATCAGCTTTCACCGCCGCTAAGCGATCGGTTAAATCGGCTGCCGAACGGGGCAACGGCGCTTGCGCCACCGTTTGGGTAAAAACGGCCACCAGCACATCATCGATTAAGGCTTGTTTACTCCCCACATTAGTAAACAGCAGGGCGCATTTTTCCAGCGCCGGCAGCGCTTTAATCGCTTTAACTTGGCTTGGGCACTGCTGCATGGCTAAACGGGCCACGCCCATTTGGTGGGCCGCCTGCGCTTTTGCCGCGTGATCAAACAGCGTTACCTTAAACGTATCGGCTTCGTTAACCAAGGCGGGGTAAGCTTCCACCCGAATGCCGGCCTGAGTGGTCACGCGAGAATCGGGTAACGGTTCATCGGGTAACCCCGATAATGCCGGGGCCTCACTCACCTGATTGGCGAGCGCTTGGGCACCTGCTTTCGCCGCCGCTTCAAACTGCGCTTCCAGTTCGCGCAGCGAACGCCCTTGGCCCAATAACTCACCCGCATGGTCAACGACGCGAATATTCATCACCAGGTGCGCAGGCAGTGTATCAAGACGCCAGTCGTCAGGATGTACGCGCGTGCCCGTCCGCTGACGAATAAACTCGCCCAGTGCCTCGGTTAACGGCCGCTGATCAGGTACTAATGATCCCAGCGCTGCATCCACCCAGTCGGGAATCGGCACGACTTGCCGCCGAATGCTCTTGGGTAAAGCCTTCATCAAGGCGATACATTTTTCGCGCAGCAAGCCCGGCACCAACCATTCCAGGGCATACTCCGGTAGCTGAGGCAACATCGCGGCGGGAACGGTCAACGTTACGCCGTCATCCTTTGCGTCCGGGTCGAAATGATAACTCAATGGGTAGGCCACGCCTGCCAGGGTCAAATGGTCAGGGTACTGCGCCTGGGTAACGTCTGCGGCATCACGGGCCTTGAGCGCCTCAATATCAAACTTGAGCAGCGCCGGATCCTGCTGCTCGGCCTGCTTACGCCAGTGCTCGAAGCCTTTGCCATTCACAATCTCGGCCGGCAGGCGTTCGTCGTAAAACGCAAATAAGCTGTCTTCGTCGACTAGAATGTCACGCCGACGGGCTCGATCCTCCAGCGACTCGACTTCTTCAATCAGCGCCCGATTATGGGCAAAAAACGCGCCCTTGGTGTGAAATTCACCCTCTACTAACCCTCGGCGAATAAACAACTCGCGCGCTTCTGCAGGAGCGATGGGGCCGTAATGCACGCGTCGACGGTTGACGATGGGCAACCCAAACAAGGTCACCTGCTCGAACGCCACGACCTGGGCACGCTTCATTTCCCAGTGAGGCTCGCTGTAGCTGCGCTTGACCAGATGCGAAGCCAGCGGCTCAATCCATTGCGGATCAATCCTGGCCACGGTACGGGCGAACAGCTTGGAGGTTTCCACTAGCTCAAACGCCATCAGCCACTTGGGCGTTTTTTTCGCCAACCCAGAACCTGGGTGGATCATGAATTTACGGTTACGCGCCCCCAGGTATTCGCGGTTTTCCAACAGCGTTCCCAAGTTAGATAACAGTCCGGCTAACAAGGCCTTGTGCAATGTTCCTGACGTTTTGCGACGCGTCTGACGGGCCTGCTCTTCGTTTTCATCCGCAGGGGCTGGCGTCGGCGCAGGCACCTCGATATCCATATCCCGCAGCAGTTGGCGCAGTTGACGAAACGTATCGTGCCACTCGCGCACCCGCAGGTAATTAATGTAGTGATCGCGACACCAGCGACGCAACTGATTGCCCGACAGCGATTCGCGGGCGTTATCAATACCGTGCCACAGGTTTAAAAGGGCCACGAAGTCGGAATCGGGGTCGTGCCAACGCTGATGAGCCTGATCCGCAGCCTGACGTTTGTCCGCCGGGCGGTCGCGGGGATCTTGTATCGCCAGCGCAGAGACCACCACCAGCACATCGCGTAAGCTGCCCTGCTCGGCACCGGCCAGCACCATACGCGCCAGCCGCGGATCAATGGGCAATCGTGCAAGCTTGCGGCCCAGCGACGTTATTCGCTGACGTTCGTCGACGGCGCTCAGCTCAAAGAGCAGCCGGAAACCATCTTTGACGAAGCGGCTATCCGGCGGGTCGACAAACGGGAAATCTTCAATATCGCCAAGCTTGAGCGCCAGCATGGATAAAATAACCGACGCTAGGTTGGTGCGCTGAATTTCAGGGTCGGTAAACGCCGGACGCGCTAGGAAATCGTCCTCGCCGTATAACCGAATACACACGCCTTCGGCAATACGTCCGCAGCGTCCCTTCCGCTGATTGGCACTCGCCTGGCTGACCGGCTCCACCGGCAAGCGCTGAATTTTTGACCGGTAACTATAACGGCTGATGCGAACCAGTCCTGGGTCAATCACATAACGGATGCCGGGCACGGTCAACGAGGTTTCGGCGACGTTGGTGGCCAAGACGATGCGCCGTCCGCGGTGCGACGAGAACACGCGATTTTGTTCGGCATTGGAAAGCCGCGCATACAGGGGGAGCACTTCGCAGCCACGCAGCTCGGCGCGGCGCAGGGTATCGGAGGTTTCACGAATTTCCCGCTCGCCGGGCAAAAATACCAGCACATCGCGCGGGCCATGCTGCCAGCCTTTTTCACGCTCCAACGCCTCGATTTCTTCGACGGCGTGGAGGATCCCTTCTTGCAGCGTGCGGTCTTCTTCGTCTTCACCGTCGCGCACCAGCGGCTGGTAATGCACTTCCACAGGGTAGGTTCGCCCGGTCACTTCTACCACCGGCGCGGGCGTTTGGGCGGTGCCGAAATGTTTGGCAAAGCGCTCTACGTCGATGGTCGCCGAGGTGATAATAACCGATAGATCCGGGCGCTTGGGTAGCAAGCGTTTAAGGTAGCCGAGCAAGAAGTCGATATTCAGGCTACGCTCGTGGGCCTCGTCAATAATGATGGTGTCGTAGCGCAGCAATAGTGGGTCATGCTGGGTCTCAGCCAGCAAAATCCCGTCGGTCATTAGCTTGACCAGGGTGTTCTCGTTGCTTTGGTCGGTAAAGCGAACCTGATAACCCACCTGCTCGCCCAGCGGCACCGCCAACTCTTCGGCAAGCCGACTCGCGACACTGCGCGCGGCAAGCCGACGGGGCTGGGTGTGACCAATCAAACCACGCCGACCACGACCCAACTCCAAGCACATCTTGGGTAACTGAGTGGTTTTACCGGAACCGGTTTCCCCGGCCACCACGACCACCTGATGATCGCGCAACGCTGCAAGAATATCCTCACGGCGCTCGACCACCGGCAATTCGGGCGGATAGTTCCAGTTAAGCGACTGATTCTCTCGTTGAGAAAGCACTTGCTGCGCCCGGGCCATCTCGGTTTCCAGTTCATCCAAACCGCGATCAATCGGCTTGCCCTCTTTCAGGCGGCGCGATAACCCCGACAACCGGCGCTCAAAGCGCTGGGCATCGCGGCGCATCACATTGGCTACCGCAGACGTTAGCGTCTTGAGGCGTTGAGCGTCAGAGGTTGATGCAAGCGGCGTATCGTTGGTCACAATATGTCCAGATCCTATTAGCACTGTCAGGGTGGCACGTATAAAAAATCTGCCCGCTCATCAGAGCGGGCAGACCATTGTAACGCGTTCACTTGCCACACGCATAAATCACGCTGCCCTCACGAGGCAGCGGTGTGGTTATCCTCGTCACGGAGCTGACGGCGAAGCACTTTACCCACGTTGGTTTTGGGGAGCTCATCGCGAAACTCAATGACCTTGGGCACTTTGTAGCCGGTGAGTTCACTTTTGCACCAGCGACGAAGCGTTTCGGCATCCAGGTCGGGATTTTTGCTGACCACAAACAGCTTAATCGCCTCACCCGCCGCCTCATCGGCAATACCCACCGCCGCAGACTCCACTACGTCAGGGTGCGCGGCGACCACGTCCTCCACCTCGTTAGGATAAACGTTAAACCCGGACACCAGAATCATGTCTTTTTTACGATCCACAATGCGGATATAGCCATCGTCTTGAAGCACGGCAATATCGCCGGTGTGGAACCAGCCATCAGCATCAATGGAGTTACGCGTCTCTTCTTCGCGCTGCCAGTAACCCTTCATGACCTGGGGCCCTTGCACGCACAGTTCGCCTGGCTCGCCCAGCGGCTGGTCTTGGCCGTCGGCATTCACCACTTTAACCGCGGTGCCCGCCACAGGTTTACCGATAGTGCCTAACTGAATGGCATCGGTCGGGTTAAAGCTGACAATCGGCGAGGTTTCCGTTAACCCGTAGCCCTCGGCAATTGGGCAACCCGTGACCTCCTCCCAGCGCTTCGCCGAGGTTTTGGTCAATGCCATCCCGCCTGAAATGGTTAGGTGCAACTTTGAAAAATCGAGCTGCTTGAAGTCATCGCGGTTGCACAGCGCATTAAACAACGTATTGAGACCAATGAAGGCGGTAAACGGCAGGCCTTTCAATGATTTGATAAAGCCATCCAAATCACGTGGATTGGTGATCAATACCGAATGGTTGCCGGTCTCCATCAAAAACAGACAATTCACGGTAAAGGTGTAGATGTGATAGACGGGCAACGGCGCAATCACTAACTCGTTACCGTCGGTGAGGTTGCCGCCGATGGCTTCTCTGGCCTGCAACATATTGGCAACGAGATTTCGATGGGTAAGCATGGCCCCTTTGGGCATACCGGTCGTTCCCCCGGTATATTGAAGCGCGGCCAAGTCGTCTTGCTCGCGGGTGACATCGCGATGACTCAACGCCGCGCCTTTATTTAACGTATCGCGCAGGCTTACCGCTTGGGGCAGTGAATAGCGGGGAACCATTTTCTTGACGTATTTCACCACGCTGTTGATCAACAACCGCTTGGGGAAGTCGTGTAAGTCGGCAAGCTCGGTCACCACGACATGCTTAATGTCGGTTTTATCCAACACACGCTCAAGCTTGTCCGCCATGTTGGCCAGGATCACAATCGCCTTGGCGTTGGCATCTTTAAATTGATGGGCCATTTCGCGTTCGGTATACAGCGGGTTGGTGTTTACCACGACCAAGCCCGCTCGCAGCGCGCCAAATACCGTAACGGGGAACTGCAGTACGTTGGGCAGCTGTATGGCGATCCGGTCGCCAGGAACTAGATCGGTTTCGTGCTGCAACCAAGCGGCGAAGTTGGATGATAGCCGGTCAAGGTCAGTAAAACTGAGCGTCTTGCCCATGCAGCTAAACGCCGGCTTATCCTTAAAACGCTCAACCGCTGCATGAAAAACGTCGGTAACGGCACCGTACTGCTCTAACCCTTCAAGCGCGGGGCCGCGAAGAATAGGGGCATCAGCTTGCTCGCTCATGGTCAATCTCCAGTTTCCATGTCGATGTCGTCACCGACCTTGTTGTTGTCGAGTCGCGAAGAACGCAACGATATACGACGCGCCCACTACTGTAAAACGATCGATTGAAACTTACGTTTCAACTTTAGCCCTAGTCACCACTTAGGCTTGGCTCAAGCAGCGCGCCTGAATGCGTCCGTCACGCCACACCAGCAGCTCCCCCGGCTGCATGCGCTGCCACTGTTCGTTATGGGTTAACGGCTCGGTGGCAATCACCGACACCACATCGTTAGGCGTGGTGTGTTCGGCGAAGTTCACCGTTAACTCGGCGTCGGACAGTTCCGCCTCACCAAAAGGGGCCGCGCGGGTAATGTGCGCTAACTTTGTTGAACAGTAGGTATAGAGATAGGTGCCGTCTGAGAGCAGTAAATTAAACACGCCTAATCCGCGTAATTGCTCACACAGGCCGTGTAGGGTGTGCCACAACGACGCTGGCGCTTCCGGCGGCGTGGGAAATGCCGTTCTAAGCTCACTCATTAACCAGCAAAAGGCGTGCTCGCTATCCGTGGTGCCTACCGGCGTGTAGAAACCCAACGGCAATGACTGCCAGTCGCTGAGCTGACCATTATGCGCATAGCACCATGGCCGCCCCCACATTTCTCGAGTGAACGGATGGGTATTGGCCAAGCCAATGCTACCCACATTGGCTTGGCGTATATGACTGATTACCACGCGGGACTTGATCGGATAATCACAAATTAGCCGTGCGATGGGTGAATCGACCGACGGATGCGGATCGCGAAATTCCCGGTAACCACCTTCTTCATAGAAGGCAATACCCCAGCCGTCGCGATGAGGCCCTGTTCCACCCCCGCGGTGCAAAAAACCCGCAAAGCTAAAACAAATATCGGTCGGCACATTGGCGCTCATCCCCAACAGCTCACACATCTCCGCGCTCCTGTTGAGACTAGCCGATCACCGGTTCACGGCGACGCGCGTCATCGGGATCGTCAGCTGGATAGTCTTCTTCCACGGGTGCAGCATCAGCCTTGTCGCGACCGCGCCACCACAGTGCCACACCGACCAAACTGCCTAACACCATGCCCAACACCAAACAGATCAGACCGTTACGTAGCGCACCGCCGTTGCTCTCTAAAAATCCCACAGCCGCTACCATGGCCGAAGGAGCCCACCCGGAATAAAACTCGCCTTCTTCTATCAGCGGCAAACGAAACGGCGCGGGTGCCCACATCGCTCCGGCAATACACCATGTCACCACCAGGCGCGCTGGCCGGGGCAAAAAGGCAAACGCGAAGTACACCGCCACTAGTGCCACCAGCGACAAACCGTAATAACTTAACCACAACAGTGACATTGAATCTGCAAACAGCATAATACTCCTTATGAGGGTGACCCCACCCAACGTAGATTTTCCGTTATGGTACCTATCAATTTATGAAAGCACAGCCAACCATGCACAACGACCACCCCGTCACCGACTATTATCGCGCGGATGACCCACAATGGCACTGGTTGGAGCAGCGTGACTGCACCGATGTCAGCGGTTTTTTGACGGCAGCCAACCGGCAACATGCCGCATGGTTCAAACCGTTAGAACCGCTTGCCGACGCTCTTTATGACGGCCATTTACGCCGCCGCGAACTGGCGGTAACCAGTCTTGCGACAACGCTCGACCACTTTACGTTCTGGAGCGAAACCGCTGCCGACGCGGAATACCCTTGCTGGTGGCGTCATCGCAACGGGCAGCGCGACACTCGTGAATGTATTTTAGACGTCACCGCCCGCGCCGCTGAGCAAGCTTTCTACGAAATGGGCGATATGGCGCTATCTCCCGATGAGCAGTGGCTCGCCTGGACCGAAGATACCCAAGGCGACGAACGCTTTCGCCTATGGTTAAAGCGCCTGCCCGACGGTGACCCCGCTCCATTGCTAAACGACATCGGCCCCAGCGTTTGTTGGGCTGAAGACCAAACGCCCGAGGCAGCGTCACTGCTATTTACCCGCTTTGACGATACCCAGCGTCCGGACAGCATATGGTGTTTACCCATCGTCCTTGGCCAAGTGCCACACTCTCAGTCAGCCACGTTGTTGCTACGTGAGGACGACTCGGAATTCTGGTTGGGCATGGGTAAAACCCGCTCCCGCGAGTGGCTGGTGCTTGAAAGCGCTTCTAAAGACACCAGCGAAGTCCACGTGGTTCCGGCGCAAACACCTATGGCGACACCACGCTGCCTTCAGCCCCGCCAAGCAGGGGTTGAGTATACGATAGACCACCGCCCCGGCGTATTTTATCGTCTACACAATCAAGCCAGCACCCACTTCCAACTGGACTATATAGCCATTGAGGCTCTAGACAGCGACACTCCCGCTTGGCAGCCGCTCGTGGCGGCACGGGAGGACGCCACGCTTGAGGGCGTGGATGCCTTCGCCTGGGGGTTAATGCTTGGGGAACGCGACCACAACCAAGCTCAGGTACGGTTGCGTCAGTTGGAATTGGACACGCACCACCAGGTGACCCACGACGCCTACCTCGACCAGCCGGAGCCTCTCTGCTCGCAATTGCTTGAAGATGCTCCGCACTTTGATACGCGCGTGCTGCGTTTACGCGAAGAGTCGTTTACCCGCCCACCTAGCTGGTACGACTTAGCATTAGCCACCGGCGAACGCACGCTGCTCAAAAGCGTACCGGTATATGGCAGCTTAGCGCCTGAACAGCTGGTCAGCCGCCGGCTTTGGGCCACCAGCGCCGATGGTGAACGCGTACCCGTATCCATCGTGATGCGTCGCGACCTCGCCGACCAGCCGCTGCCCACCCTGCTGTATGGTTACGGCGCCTACGGTGAGCCACTGGATCCGTGGTTTTCCATTGCCCGTTTGGAATTGCTTGAGCGGGGTGTCGCTTTCGCGGTGGCGCATGTGCGCGGCGGTGGGGAACGCGGCGAGCCTTGGTATTTAAACGGCAAAATGGCGCATAAAGAACACAGTTTTGACGATTTTCTCGCCGCGCGCGACGCCCTCGCCGACCAGGGAGTTAGCGACCCGCAACGGATTGTCGCCTGCGGGGCCAGCGCAGGAGGACTATTGGTCGGCACCTGCATAAACCGTGCGCCTCAGGCGTTTTGCGCTGCCGTCCTGGAGGTTCCGTTCCTGGATGTATTACGCACCATGCAGAACCCATCATTACCACTAACGACTGCCGAATACACTGAATGGGGTAACCCCGCCCACCCAGAGGTGGCCGATCGCATTGCGCGTTATTCCCCCGTCGATAACATTACCGCACAGCACTACCCTGCCTTGTGGCTCGAAGGCAGCTGGTTTGATACACGGGTAAGCTACTGGGAACCGGCGAAATATTACGCCCGCGTTAGCCAACAGCAACAGGGTACAGCCCCCGTGTTGCTGCATACCGACATGAGTAGCGGCCACGGGGGCGCATCCGGGCGTTTTAAAGCGTGGCGGGACGCGGCCCGGCAAGATGCGTTCATCCTCTGGGCACTCGGGCTGGCTGATTAGATTAACCAGATAGCCATGGACGGCAGGTTACATCGGCAACACGGCGATAATGTGGGATTCCAACTGTTGCTCGGGAACGTCGTCTTGGGAGACGGCATAGCCACGCACACTGACGCCTTTACGGTGAACACACTCAGCATCGTTGCTCAGCAGCGGATGCCACCCGGCCAGTTTGCGGCCTTCGGCCACGCGCCGATAGCCGCAGGTGGCCGGTAGCCAGGTAAACTCCCTGACTAGGGCCGGCGTCAGTTGCGTACAGTCGGGCACATACGCAAAGCGATTTTCATAATCGCTGCATTGGCAAGTATGCGTATCCAATAGCCGACAGGCGACATTAAGTACGGCGAGTTCCTGGGTTTCCTCATCATGCAGCTTTAACAGGCAGCACTGGCCACAGCCATCGCAAAGCGCTTCCCACTCGGCAGAGGTTAATTCTTCAAGCGTATAACGCTCCCAAAAGCGTTCACGCAGCGCGCTTGTCATTGGATCACCTTCAACTTACTGGTCGTGTGCATTGGGAAAATGGCGTTTACTATCCAAGGCGTCGCAAAGCGCGGGCCAAAGCGCATCAAAGTCGTCCTTTAATTGAGCGTAATCCTCGTGCAGCCATGGAACAAGTTCCGCTAGCCGGTTGGGCCCTGAAAGCCGCCTGCCGACGCCAGCGATGGCCCGGCAAGTAAAGTCAAAATCGGCATAGCCGCGCAGCCAGTCGTGGGCGACTAAGGGCTCCGCCATCGCCGCGAGGCGGTTTGGCGCTGAACGTTCACTGAGTAGCCGATAACAGCGCTCGATCAATACCTGTTGCTGATGATCGGCGTGGTATTCGAGGGAGAGAAAGTGATCCCAAACAATATCCAAGGCAATGCCAACAACGCGTCGCTGTGCTGCAGGCGCGCGACGCAACACCGCTTTGACACGCGGGTGGCCATCGACCCAGGCGTCCACACGGCGGTGATGACGAATACCTAGTGCCGTAGCATCGGGCCAAGCCGAGAGATCGCGACCCTTAACACCATCAGCAATCAGATTGCCGTAAAGAAAGTCATCGCTACCGTCGCGGGCAAGCCACCCATGAGCAAGAAAATTCATTCGCCAGTCGGGTGTTGTGACCGCTGCTGGGCCAGGTGTTCCGTCAACAAATGAGGCTCATCGCCAGGCGGCATTTGTAAATAAAAGCCCTGGGAGGCAATCGCCTCAACCACCTCGGCGGCATTGGCACGCGCCAGTTTTTTATCCGCCGTTAAGATCATGGTTAATACCGGCTGGGGTTTTCCAAACGATCCGAGTAATGCCTCGGGGACGCTTTCCAGCCCCTGACGCTTATCAACGTAGAGATACATTTCATCTTTACGCGTGCTTTTGAAAATTTCACACAGCAGTTTATCGCTCACTCTGCCTGCGCCTCCAGCGCGGTAACTAACCTACTGATTTAAAAAAGAACTAATCAGTTCTGCTATGAACATTTTAACACAGCCATTCCTAATGGTCTTGCGTAAAATAATTGCGAGGAAGGCTCGTTTTACTTAATTTGTATCACCGAAATGTATCACCAAATGGAGCACCAGCAGAAACAACATCCAAAGTCTTCTTTACTTAACAAGAAACGTTTTGCTACCTTACAAAGGTCATAAACAAGTAAGGGAAGATCATGTTGAAAAGATACGGTTCAATTGCATTCACAGGGATAACTTTACTCTTCAGCAGCGTTACTCATTCGAGCGAACAATTACCAGAGAACTTTTCAGAATATGAATGGCTGGTGGATGGTGCTAGAGAAGTTATAAACAAAGAAGTTGAGTTCGCACCAGTAACGTCTTGCTTTGACTTAAATAGAAACTTTGCAGGCCAAACTACAAGTAGCATTCAGAAAGAAAGAGCTTGGGAAGATTATGAAGGAAAGGTTATTCCTCTAACTGGAATAGTAGAAGAAGTTAGAAGCATACCAATGTCAGACGATTACTTAGCATTTTTCAAATGCACCAACTCAGAATCTTTCATTGTAGATTTCCAAGTAACCATACCTGGCGAAATGGAAGACTATGCTTTTGATTTAACCCCAGGTGATAGAAAAGAAGTATTCGTGAGGCTTGATGATTATGGCGAAATGATGGGCGTGTCAACAAGCATTGATAGTTTTAACATTGATAAGGGCAATGGTGAAAATTGCTTTGCATATCTAAATCACATTGACAGAGCAACAGGCAACTATGGTTATGAATGCTATAATGCAGAACAGATGAGTGGCTTTACCGTTTTAAACAGCGAAAATGGGGCATCACAGATTTATGGAACAATAAGGTTAGGTGAAGAGAACAGCGCTAGCATTATTGCTCAACATGAGAGTCAAGACTTTTATACGATGATTTTAGATGACAGATTAAAACCATCAATTTATTTTTCAGCGAACGAAGAACAATGCCAACTTCAAAATATAACATCTGAAGAAAAGCAAGAGTGGATTAGGGAAAACATAAAAGGAATGAAAGATCGATTAATAAGCGTAGAAGACGAAGAGAACATTAATGAATGGTACATTAAAAAACAAGAACTGATAAGCTCTTTAAACAATGAAGATTATACATGTGAGCAAAAGCAAGCATTAAGATTAGCTATATTCTCACTATATAATACTGCATTTGAAGAAGAAGGCTTAGAAACTATAAGAGAAAGGGCAACAAAGCTTGAAGAGTGAAAGTTGAGAGGGATATGAGGGGCTGTCCCACACTAAGCCCCCTATCAATTGACATTCCCATGATCCTGTTCAATACTTGACATATTTCATAAACCAGTATCTAAAAAAGCGTTGAAACAAAGAGAGCCGAGTTCGTAGAAGCTTGTTTATGTTAAATAAGAATTCAACGATATCAATAACACTAGAAATGCATATATTAAATTAATAGTCAATGGGAAATTCTTATAAATACTGGAGAAAAACACCATTGTATTTTGTTATTAAATTGCTAAACCTAATAGCAATTATTTATTAAAAAGGTGGGAATGTTAATGGTACAAACCCGCAAGAATACTGAACAACTAAATATTAAAGATTATAACAACTATCTAAAACTATGCTGGCAAGTATTGCTTACAAGTATGCTAGATTATTGCCAAAAGATCAGGAATTGATAATTGATAACCCATGCCATATTTCGAATATTACTATGGTACTACACACCTTTTTAATGGTTATATTACCAATGGATACCAATCTATTTTTAGTTAAATGCACACCCCTAAAACACTAAACAACTCCTTTGTTAAATCACAGGTGGTGTAATATCAGGCTCTGTTCCTGAAGCAAACTTTACAGCAAGCATCTTTAAATGTTTCGGGCCTTTCCCAGGTGTTGTATAGTCCATATTTCCTTTAACTTGATAGAAAGCACTATCATAGTAGAAAACAATTTCTGAGTCATCTGGTGGATTTTCAGGAAAGCTTAGTTCACCTCTCAAATATAGCTTCTTATACCCTTCTGTATAATAGGTAGTAGATTCGCCAAAGGTCAGCATCTCCCCATCTTTAAAAGGCTGTAGATTAACCTTCCTTATAAGTGGATCAGTGTAGCCCTCTTCCCAACGGCCAGTATCAGGATCGCGGAATCCATAAGAAGCATAGAAAGCAACAGGTGTACGATAGAATGAACGATTAGGCATGATATTATATCCTTTGTTAGTTTAAGACTGTTTTTCCAAAAAGATTGTTAAGCCTTGGATTATTACGTGAAACTTTAATGGTAGGTATTAAACGACCTGTAGTAAGCACTGAATAAGCTTGAGAAAGAGTGTCCATTATGTCGTCATGCCAACCATTGTTTTTACCATCACCTAAGAAGTTCTCAAGTTCTGAGTAGTTGGCAGCAGAGAAAGCACCTTTAACAACATGAACACGACCTTCTTGGGCGGCAATAATAAAGTTCTCTGCCATCTTCATCTTGGCCTTACGCGCTTTATGAATTATAGGCTTAGAGCCTTGAGCAAGAAGTTTAGAACGTTTTGTTTCGGCTACTTCCTTACCTGCACCGCCAGAATCCTGAGTTATGATGGTATAAGCATCGTATTTAGAATCTTCCCGTGCAGTCTTCATAACAAGGTTGTCAACAAGTGCTGAACGATCACGAATAGACTTCATATCAAGAATAAAAAAGTTTCCAGTATCACGGTCATAGCTACAGAGTGTACCCCTTGTAAAATCTGGATTCCCTCCTTGCTTATCTGATTTAGAAGGATCAACAGGCGTGGCTGCTAAATCCCAACTTCTAACTGTAGGGAGACTAAAAGGAACTTCATTCAATTCAATCTCTTTAAAGTCTTCTCTTTTCACATATCCCGCAGCATTTTCAGACGCTAAAAAGTTACCATCCAGAAGCCTAGCCCTTTCAACAGGTTTAAGGTTCTCCAATTTGAACAAGTATTCAGGCTGGTCTTTAATTATTGCAGGATTATCGTAAACAGTAGCGGTATAATAGATGAAAGAATAAGCAGCCTTTGCAGCATTTTCACCGTATTTATCTTCTATGTCTTTACGAGAGTCATAAAACTCATATTCACCGTTTACCTGAATTAGATACTTTGTCTTATTACAATTCTCAAGGTCTGGAAAACCATCATCTTTGATATACCCCGCCTTAATAATTAACTGACAAAGTGGTGAATTTCTATCAGGGTTAAAGGTCATGCGCAACTGCTTTGTCTTAGAACCTTTACCACGTAGGCGACTTGTTATGTACCATATATCATCCCAAGAATTTATCTGTGAAGCTTCCTCAATGATAGCGGCTGATAGTTGCATACCCTGATAATCTTTCTGGTTATTCTTTAGAAAGTGGCATTTAATAAATGACTTATTAGGGAACCGCCACTGATTATTGATCTGATTAGAAGACACTCCAACATGATCAAACATTCGAGAACCTTCTTCCCAAAGGCTACCGGGACTTTTAAGCTGTACCAGTGATTCCCTAGCTAATAGTGCGTTGTACCCAGGCTGTTCAATACAATCAATCATCAGCTTTAGAAGCGAACAATGTGATTTACCTGAAGCACTGCCGCCACCGTATGCAATAATTGCGTTTTCATCATCGTTAATAAACAATTCATGCTGTTTACTCAATGGTGCAAAGATTTCAATATCGTCAAATAATATTTCTTGGTCAATATGAAAGGTAAAATCCCTCTCCTTTTTCTTAGCCATTTTTATTAACCCCTTTAGTTATTTTCAGGCATAAAAAAAGGCCAGCCAGCGATTGCCAGCCAGCCCTTCTATAAAAGATTTTATATTTTAAGCGGTAAAATCAACCTTAATAGTGCTTCCTACGCTCTCAAGAATAGGTAGGCTATTTGTTTCAGATTCAACATTAACAAAGCGGTCACGCTCATCACGAACAGTACGGCTAAAGGCCCGCTGACCACCACCAGAAAGCCCTTGCAGCGTGTTCTGAGGGCCAAAGAAGTGTTTACCGACCTGAGCACGGGGAACCATCAAACCTTCAGCAGAAGGTAGAATCTGGTCTTGAGAACCATCAGGCTTGGCGAAGGAATCGTTATAGTTAATGATGGTGGTGCCACCAAAAGTAAATGCTTGATAACCTGCACCAATGCTACCCAATTCATTCATCAAAGGGTTTGCACCTTGCCAGCTATTCATCTGCATAGCGCGTTCAAAGTCATCATTTGCCAGTAGCCATTCATACAAGTCATCACCAGCAAACAGAATGAAACCTTGAGCACGGCCACCGACCAAACCAGCTTTAGAAGCGTTCTGCATTTCGCGGAATTGCTTCAAAGTATCCCCATAGTTGGTATAGCTAAGGGTTTTAGTGCCCTGAGAAACACCAAGCTCACTAGCAAGGTCATAAGTACCGAAGTTATCGGTTACAAGCTGAGCATTGAACAGCATCTTAGCTTGCTGATATTCGTGGTGGTAGTCGATCATGTCACTATGGTCGCCAAGGTGCTCTGCAAGGGCATTAGCAACAGACTTTTCTGACTCGCTATCGAATGCTCGAACACCTGCTAGCTGGTCACGAGTAATGGTACTTTCTAGCGGATAGTGGGGGATTTTAAGAACGTGCTGGTCAAAAGGCTTATCATCAACAGTATTCTTATCAGCAGTAGAACGTAGTTTATCGTTAAGAACCTTCAGCGCCCCTTCACTAACATCAAATGTAATATAATCACTTGCAACGTTACGGGTACGGAAAAAGTTCATGGAGCCAATTAGACCAGGGTTAGTAGGCACCTTAGAAATGGCTTCAGTACGATCAACGATTTTATCGTTATCAATCAACATAAATATTAATCCTTATAGTTATTTATTTGTTTACTGCAACAATACCTTTTTCTTCAAGCAAGGCATCAATATCGGCAGCGACAGAAGTGTTATAATTAAGTTTCTGAGCATCAACAGTTGTAGGATTGCCACGAACCATAACGCGAACATTACCTTGGGAACCGTCTGTATCTTCAGCTAGAATTCCTAACACTTCAGCAGAAGTATCAGTAACTTTGGCATCAGAAGTTTCAAGAACATCACCAGCAACGCCAGAAACAGTAACGTTCAATGCATCAAACATCACATCATAATCATCAGAATGTACCAGAAAGCTATCGCCTTTAGCACTTACCGTATTAATTTTAGTCATTAAATTTACCTCTTTTAGTTTTATTCACCATATCGGCTTTCGAGAATTTCCATCAGGTAGTCTTTACCACCTTCTTCATCTTCAGTATTATCTGAAGTCTTTTCAGGATCATCATTAGGGTTTGAATCCTGATTAAAATAACCCTGTTGTTCATTGATATTATTAAGCTCTTTTTCTTTAGCTTGGATTAACTCTACAACTTCTTTAAACTCAGGATGCCCGTCATAAAGTTTACGGAACGTAGGAAGCATTTCTTCAACCAAGTCTTCACTGTATAAAAAACCCTTCAAGGTTTTTCTTAATTCGGCTTCTGAAATGGTAATTTCATTAACTTTCTCAGAACCAACGTTACTTTTAGGTGCAGGTTGTTTTGCTTTTTTTAGTTTTTCAAAAATTCCCATAATCAACCTCTTCAATTAAATACTTTATCAATATCATCCCAATTCTTACGTGAAGGATGTAAGATAATTGGAATGGCTGTGTAAGCCTTAGCATTGCGTTTATTGATAAGTGACTTTAAACGGTCTTCAAGCTGGTCTACACTTGCCCTTGATTCAGCAGCATCACCAATACGCCACCGTTCAGGCTGTAGTGCAATGTTATTGATAATTGCTTCAAGGGCTACTATTGAAGTTTCAAGAACATTATTACCATTCTCTTGGAGGAGAAAGCTAATTACAGTGTCATCTAGAAAGTATTCTTCAGTATCTGTATCACCAATGTTTAAACGTACTTGTTCTATATTATCCACTATTAGCACCCTCCCCTGTTTGTTGCCGTGCTATATTCATAAGACCTGATACTTCTCCTCCAGCGGTATTAACAGGAGCACCGATCTTCTCAATGATCCATTGATTAAGCTCCCCTGTAGGCTCTACAAGGCCAGACATACCAACTGCTTTTATTCCTTCAACGAATTCTTCAAAAGTGGGTTGCTGCATTTCTTCCCATTGAATAGAAGGAAGTCGTTCATCTGTAAGATCATTTAATTCAAAAGCAAGTCTGACACCTTTCATAAACTCGCTAGCGATAGTGTCCTGTACGGAACTCAGGAACGTATTTAGAAGAACACTCTTGGTACTAGATAGCCCATAGGAACCGCTCGATTCACCATCTTGACCAAGGCTTAGCACAGCGCTTTGAAGGCTCATAAAGATTTCACGGTTACATCGGGCAATACTATCCTCAATTTCAAAGCCACCTCTATCAGTACCCTTGATAGGTTCTACGTTGAATAGCTTGGCATTCGCTTCTGTCGTGTCGCTAGGTAATGCAACAAAGCTTGATCGTCCTGCCCCCATCAACTCAGCTTGCTTTATTAAATTATCTACAAGAACTGCTTGGTCACTAGCAGGGTCTGTAAAAAAGGAATTCAAATAATCCGATGGAACTTCAATTTTCATTACACCTGAAAGACTCTTAGAGGCACCTACAAGGTTCAATTCTCGGTACGTAGTTTTTTCTTTCCATGTTGAATAGGCACCTCTTAAAAGTGATTTTCCAAGTGGGTTATCATTATCTGCTTGAAATGAGAAAACCAAGACTTTAGCACCAGCAATTTCAGTTGGGGCTTTAACAACATCTTGAATAAGACCATCGTTATTAGGTGGTGTAAGCTTTAACTTTTTCAGCTCACCACGATCATAAACAAACTTATTAATGCTCTGAAGGCTGATAGGACTAAAGCTTTTAAAAACTTGAAAACCACGCTTACGTTCAAATGTCACTTCTTGCAAGCTTGTACCGTATTCAATAAGACTAAGCACGTTATTCATAAACCGATTGAATGAATATGGCTTGAGGTCTTCAAGAGACTTATTAAGAGCGCCTACAACATCTTTTTCTTTCTGTGTTGAGCGACCATGGGGTTTTAATTGAAACTTACGATTCAAAACAGATTTAATAAAACTGGTCGAGCCTGCAATCACTGAATCTTCCAGCATTGAACGGTATGTTTGGAATTGGTTATCAACACGTAGATCAACCTTTCCTTGATACTGAATACTATTATGTATTTCTACTGGATATGAATATTGTTTATTAAAGTTAGTCATTATTTAACCTTTTTCTTTAAATTGTTTTCTATCTTAACCAGCCAACGTTCAAAAACCATAGTGAAAGCTCCCCCATAACCTGTATATTTCTGCCCATGCTTAAATATATAATAAAGATCGTCGGGATGATTATCTAACATGTAACGCAAGTAAGCGCTGAACTCCTCACCAACAGGATCAGTAAGAATTCTGTTTTTAAATATATGGGCTGGAATATCGTTAACAGTTATGTAAGGATTATTTTTCATCAAGATTTTCCTTTCCAAGCCTGCGCGCAATTCACACAGCAACTATTGCAGGTATAACGTATAGTCTTTTTCTGTTTACAGTGCTTACAGAAACCACCAATATAAAAGCGAATGCCAATACGTTTGCTATCACTTCTCGTTATATAAATTGAATCGTTTGCGGTCTTTGAGGTAGGCATAATTTTCTCCGTTGTTATATTCTGATTTTGTTGCACAGCAACTATCCTGATAAGTTCTTAGAAAGGTGCCCCACGCTAGGAGATAAGCGCTTTAATAGGGCACAACCTACCCCACCGCGCCGTAAACGATGAGATTCTTAAAGGCTTTAAAAAGCCTATCAGGATAGTTACTGTGTTCTTAGCTTAGGTGCCTGCTAGTAAATCCAAAGGAAGGAAAGGGGAAGATTTACCAGCAGAGCTTAAGAGGTGGGGCTTAACAGTTGGAGGGCTGTTAAACCCCTTACAAATGCACACCTGGCTTAATAGAGTGCACACTCGCAAACAGGTTATTATTAATCAAATTCATCTACTTCTATAAAATATTGAGATAGAGTAATATCAAACTTTGAAGCTTCAGATAAATCTTGATATAAGCGATACTCCTTTAATGCTTCCTCTTTAGTAATACGCTCACTATCGCGCCAGCCATATATTGGATTAATATATATCTTGATGTAATGTGGTTTTATATCTTCGCCATAAGCATTGTTCCGCGAGACATAACGAAGATATTCTTTTTTATCAAGGTTCCTAAAGAATCTAATTAAGTTACCAGAATCATCAATTCCCAAAAGCTTAGATAGCTCTCCACGGGATTTGTACAGAACATTCTCATAATCAATTAGATTTACTATCATTTCCAACTTCTTTTTATCTTTCTTATTAAACTTGACAGGTTGACCATAAATATCCCTATAGTCTTTTGCTACTTGATAAATTGCCTCAACATTGTTTTCCACCTTCTCCCTAGATGTTGTATTTTTATGTTCTTGTATTTTTCTCATAACACTCCCCTGTATATTGTGGTTTGTCTACTTTAATAACCACTGCCTATACAGGGGCTATTTCTCAAGCTATCTTTTTCAGTTTCCTTTTCAGGTTTGGCCCACCATGCTCAAGGTAATCATGAAAACTAAAACACTCACCGCCTGGATTCTTTTGTATCCATTGTTTAAAGTTCTGCATCTTTTTTCTACGGGTCTTGGGATCAATCTCGATGACATCCTTTGAGGATTCATCAAGACTGCCTTGTTCTACTTGTCGTTTTATCCCTGCAAGCCAGCTCTGTACCATCTTTCTCATTCTTGGGCATAAAATCACTGCAATCATATCCTTGCCGCTGTCTTGATCTCTGATACAACCTCTAAACAGCCATTGAATGATGCTGGAAAGCTCCCAATCATCACCAGGCATAGAACTACCCTTTTGAGCAAAGTAGCTTTGGACACCCGGCATAATATGCTTAGATACTCCGTAAACCATTAACCTACAATGCTTATAGTCATTCGTTCCTAGCGTTGTATGACTTAGGAAGTTGACCGGAACCACATTTCCTGTCTTATCTTTCTTCTGATATTTACCAATAGACAATGTCTTTAAATACTTCTGCATGTCTTCACCATCTGCAAATTTGAAGGTGGTGTACAAAACTTCTTCTAACGGAATATCATAATCTCTCATTGCTTGCTTAACGTATCCATTAAATAAATTTTTAATTTTTTCAGCATTATCGTTCCAGCCACGTTGTGAAAGCTTGTATTCGTCAATAGAATATTCATCAGGAATAACGAGATGTTCTGAAATATATTTATATACGTCTAACACTCTTTCTTGATTTAATGGTAACACCTCCCATTTTATTCCATTTACTTTTAGGAAATTGGCCATAATACTTGAAGTCCAGCGATAAGTAAGAACCAGTACACGGTCGAAACACTCTAAAAAATCCATTGATAGCTCCATAATCACATAGCGACCATCAAGGAAATAAAGCATTCCCGTCTCACAAAGATTTTTTAAATACTCATGATGCCGATAACTTCCTTCTTTACCTTCAAACTCTAATGTGTTATTCCAAGTTACTAAACCTGTAGTTTCATTTACAACAATGTACCCATTCTCAACATCTGCTTTAAGTTCTTTAATAGTTATCTTTGAAGAACTCACAGGTTTTACGAGATCAATAGTTTCATCTAACACCAACATCTTTTCACCACGGAACATTGGACGCTTTTTTATACTTCTAATTTGCTCATCAGACAGTTTATCGAACATAGCATGAGTCGTAACAACTGAACCTGTACGCTCTTTAAGATTTATCAGAAGATTGCTATTTTTAGACCCTTTAACATTTGATGGTTCAATAAGCTGATTCCAATCGGGAAGAAAACTATTACATTCATTTTTATAACGATTCACCTCCTCAAGGTATGGAAGAACAACAAAATAAAAATTATCTGTTTCAGATTGTATTGTCTTAATAGCGCTTACAGACTTGCCATATGACATGATTGCTGATTGTACCTGTACTTTCATAAATCCCCTTTCTCCTTTTTATGAACGTAATTATTTCCACCAGTGATTTAAGATCACAGTGTTTAATTGGTTCGTAGCTAATAAGCTGCTTATTGAAAAGTGTTCAGTTTTTCCTTAGAGAGAACCCCTTAAGAAATTTCTAAACACCCTGAGAAGACGTAGAAAAATCCGGAATTAGCCTGAGAGCTATCCGGTTAATGGTTTTCAATATTTATTACTTACTTTTCCTGTTCCTCTACTT
Source organism: Vreelandella arcis (assembly GCF_900103865.1). Classification (GTDB taxonomy): domain Bacteria; phylum Pseudomonadota; class Gammaproteobacteria; order Pseudomonadales; family Halomonadaceae; genus Vreelandella; species Vreelandella arcis. The sequence continues at coordinate 348 of NZ_FNII01000023.1, read as the reverse complement.
TCAGTATAAACATGGAATTGACATTATCCCCCCTCATTCATCAGGGTGCCGAATGCGGGGTTTAAACCGAGTGGCTGCCGGTTCCGATCCACTTCAACGTCATCGAGTCGTTTGATCGCCGCTAGCCTATTCCCCATCTGACTTACATAATGGTTATCTATAACTTATAGGCATTAATGTCGATCGTCGGCGCAGCCGTGGCCGCCGGCCGCCGTGGTGGTCGCCTTTCTTGATGCGTGCTTTGTGGTGTTGTCGGGTATCAGGCCAGAACCGTCAGCCTCGGCATTCCCTTCAGCAAGGTGGGCCACCATTTGTCGGCGGCATCGCCGAGATGCACGGTAATCCGAC
>NZ_FNII01000021.1 GCF_900103865.1 Vreelandella arcis | reverse complement strand
CCAGCCCATGGCCCGTTGCAGCACCACGGTACGAACTTGGCTGGCCAGAGAGTGACGGATACGCTGCGGGTCGCGCTGATCGACCAGATTATCCTCCAGTGCGTCAATGACACCGCTGTTGTCGAGCGCTTCGCGGAGCAGCAGAGCACCGCTATCACTGGTGGTGCGCTCACCGCTCATTTCGACGCGGATAGACCCGTTGCAGGAGGGAGTCCAGGGAGATAAGATTTCACCCATAGCGAATGGCCTCTTGGAATCGTGTTCTTGCAGGAACTGTATGATTCTATTGGAGTTTACCATTCGCTATCTTCGTTTTCAGCACTCCCTCATGAATATCCCAGGTTTAGGTGAGCTCTAAGGACGAACATTAAGTTCGTTTATAAATTACCCTGAAATATCGTTTCATGCGGTAAAAGCTGAACTACCAGCAAGCAGTATTAAAAGTATACTCGAGAGTATTGATAATACTGATAAGCGAAGTAATGAAATAAAACTAATAACATTTCCTGGGATTATGTATTTTCGTCCAACAGGTCAAAGTCTTGCTCCTGCTGAAGACGACGAAGGGGTACCGTTTGACTTTCCGGACATTCCTTCGGAAGAAGGGCCAGTAGCCGCCCTTATCGACGGCTTCCCTCTGTTACAGCACGATGCCCTAAAAGAAAGGATACTAATTGATGATATTTTTGAATTAGAGCGCCATTATCAGCCTGGCGATCGAAAGCATGGCACCAGCATGGCATCGCTAATACTGCATGGTGATATGGGTGCTGAATATTCTGAACCGCTGACTAGGAAGTTATATTGCATTCCAATAATGCAACCAGACCCTAAAACACAAAATAGAAGCGAGCATATACCGGAGGACACCTTTTTTGAGGATAGGCTTCATATAGCTATAAAACACCTAGTAGAAGGATCGGAAACTTCACACTCCACCGGCATTCGACTGATTAACTTGTCTATGGGAGATCCTGAAAGACCTTTTATTCACACACCAAGTCCGTGGGCGAGACTTCTTGATTGGTTATCTTGGAAGTATCGAATTTTATTTTGTGTGAGTTCTGGCAATTGTATAAAACCGATTGATTTAGGCGTTAACCACAATGATTTTCGGGCTCAAACAGATGATGAAAAGCTATCTTCGTTCTTGAGATCTGTATCTCAAGATTTGTCTTCCAGAAGACTCATCTCCCCAGCTGAATCGCTAAATTCTTTAACTATCGGAGCGTTGCATGCTGATGATTTTGGAGAATATGTCGCAAATGGTAGAGAAGATATACTGCCGAGCAGTGAAATTTTCAGTCCGATATCAAGATTAGGATATGGGTTCCGAAAATCAGTAAAACCAGAAATTTTCCTGCCCGGGGGAAGGCAGCTCTATAATCCGCCTATGCTCGATAGGGATACTACATATCAAATCAACAACTTTACAGCTTTAGGTCCTGGTCAACGAGTTGCATCTGATGGTTCAAAACAAGGTGAGTTATCAAGTACTGCATTTACAAAAGGTTCGAGTAATTCTGCAGCTCTGGCTACTCGTGCCGGTATCAATATATACGACATGCTGGTTAGGCTCAGGGAAGACGAGAATGAGGAAATCCCAGATGACCTTATCTGTGTCGTCATTAAAGCGTTATTAGTACATGGAGCGAGACATCCGGAAAGTGCAAAGAAACCTTTAGTTCAATCACTTAAAACTAGTTCTAACTCTCGGCGGATAAAAGAAGTTATATCTAGATATGCGGGATACGGCACTCCTGATATAACAAGAGTGCTTGAATGCACGTCCCAAAGGGCTACGGTTATTGGTTGTGGAGAAATTCGAGAAGATGAAGTTCACGAGTATAAGTTCCCATTGCCAAGCGATCTTTCTGGCGAAAAATTGTGGAGGCGTCTTGCCATTACTCTCGCATGGTTATCCCCGATAAATCCCGATCATCGGAACTTAAGAGAGGCTAAACTTAATATTGAATCGGGTGGAACTAATTGGGGCAAGACGCCTTTAAAGGTAAAAAGACAAGATGCTGACCATAATCAAGTATTGAGAGGTACAGTTCAACACGAAGTGTTGGAAGGTAAAAACGAGATTGCTGCATTCCAAGAAGGAGACTCGTTAGTTTTGAGAATTATCTGTAAGAAAGATGCAACTAACCAACTGGATGAGTCAATTCCATACGGTTTAGCGGTAACCCTAGAGGTTAAAGAAGATACACAGATTAATATTTACCAGCAAATTAAAACTGCAATCAAGCCTCAGGTTCCAGTTGGCTCAAACCTTTAAGTTGGGATCTAGTATGAATTTGAGCAGTATCTAGTTTGATGGGTGCCTTTTTTTAATATAATGTACTATTATGTGCAAAATATTGGTTTATATGGACTATTTTTAGTTTTCCTCTTGCATACTCTCAACCTCATGGGAATATTTAATAAAAGCAGGAGGACATAATGAAAAAATTAGCACCCTTAACTACGGCAATATTGGCCGCTGCCCTGGCTGGCTACGCGGCCACCTCACGAGCTTACGATCCGGAAGAATCAATTTCGGGCTTTAAACCTGGCGAGAGCCGGTGGTACCTACGATATGGATTTGCGGGACTCTAAGGACGGTATCCGCTCCTACGGTAAAGACATGTTGGTGCCCTTACTGGATATTGTCAGTCTTGCGACTTCATTCGATGCACCGCTTCGACATCTGTCCGGTACCAAGACGTTTCTGTTCAACGCTACCCACATCATGATGACTCCAGAAAATCCGTCGGCGAGACCAAGCCTTATGGGTTGGATGCTTGCTTCGATGGTTGCGTCAGAACATCAAGCATATGAGCAGTATTTGGATCTGGTAGACCAGGCCATGCTGCAAGTTGCCAATGATATGGAGTTGAATGCCACCAAACTCAGCAACGTGGAGACGCCTTATATTGATGGCCATCCACTGGTGCTTTGGTCTATTGAAAGCGCTGAGTACGGGTGCGGTATAGGTCAATGTATGGTTGCCTACAACATAAAGACTCCGAATCGCTGGAAGGCACTCGCCTACGTGGAAGGTGGTGAATCTGAAAGCACAACATCGCAGCCAATCATCCAGAGAATTACTCTCGCGTGATTTTCCGGCAATCAGGTGAGCAATTTAGCTTCCCTGTGGACGAGTTCTACCGCGCTATCAGCGGTGCTATACCATTCTGGATAGTAATGTATTTTCCGCCGGGCACCATCATCCAAGATGACCAGTGATGTACGAGCAGGGGTAGCGAAGCCAAATCATGAGTGACTGGCACGATGAACTTTAGTTCGCACTGTTACCGCTTGAGGACACCAAAATCGCCAGCGACTGCATGACCTTTGTGGTCAGTTGGGTGCTCTTCGATCTATTTGGCCGTTTTATTTGCCGATACAGAAGCTGCCGAAGATCTCGCCCAACAAATCGTCGGCGCTGAATTCGCCGGTAATCTCGCCGAGCGCCTGTTGGGCATTGCGTAGGTCTTCTGCGAGTAACTCGCCTGCGCCGTAGCCATCGAGCTGAGCGCGTCCGGTTTCAAGAGCGTTCATCGCACGGTCAAGCGCGTCAAGGTGGCGACGGCGGGCTGAAAAACGGCCTTCGGTGGTGGCCGAAAAACCCATAATGTCTTTCAAGTGCGTCTTTAAGTTATCCACACCCTGTCCGGTTTTCGCTGATAAGCGCACCGTGGGTGGCGATGTGGATAAATCAATGTCTGCCTGCTCAGCGCTGGTGTCGATTTTATTGCGCACCAGGGTGAGGCGCTGCTGATCCGGTAGCCGGGCAACAAATTCTGGCCAGATAGCCATTGGGTCGGTCGCGTCGGTGGTGGAAGCATCCACGAGTAAAAGCACTCGATCAGCGTTTTCGATCTCTGCCCAAGCCCGGGCAACGCCGATCTTTTCCACTGCGTCAGGGGTATCGCGCAGGCCGGCCGTATCAATCACGTGCAGGGGCATACCGTCGATATGAATATGTTCGCGCAGCACGTCCCGGGTGGTGCCTGCGATGTCGGTGACGATGGCGGTATCTTGCTCGGTCAACGCATTAAGCAGGCTTGATTTGCCTGCATTGGGGCGACCGGCAATGACGACACTCATGCCTTCGCGCATTAGCGCCCCTTGGCCGGCGGCAGCGCGTACTTCGACAAGTTCATGGCGTACGTTGTCCAGCAAGCCTGCCACATGGCCATCGGCGAGAAAGTCGATCTCTTCCTCTGGAAAATCAATCGCTGCCTCAACGTATATGCGTAGCTCAATAAGGCGCTGTACCAGTGCCGATACGCGATTGGAAAACTCGCCCTGAAGTGAGCGTACCGCGTTTTCGGCCGCCGAGCGTGAGGTCGCCTCGATCAGGTCGGCTATCGCCTCGGCCTGGGCAAGATCAAGCTTGTCATTGAGAAAAGCGCGCTCGGAAAACTCGCCGGGCCTTGCCAGTCTTGCCCCTAGCTGCACACAGCGTTCAAGCAGTATATCCATGATCACCGGCCCGCCGTGGCCCTGGAGCTCCAATACGTCTTCACCGGTAAACGAGTGCGGATCAGGAAAAAGTAGCGCGATGCCCTCGTCAATGCTGCTTTCCGCGCCCATAAAAACGCCATAGTGCGCATGGCGGGGAGCTGGGCAGTGCCCTAGCATGGCCGTGGCGATATCGCGGCAGGCGGGGCCTGAAACACGAATGATGCCGACGCCGCCACGGCCGGGTGGGGTTGCCAAGGCGGCAATGGTGTCTTGGGTATAGAGTCGGTCAGCCATGGCGCTTCTCGCTGGAAAATGAGGCTAGTGTGAATTTTTTACCCCTAAAACGCCAGACCCCCGCAAGGGCGGGGGTCTGGGTGTCTTCGGGTATCGGCTTATTTTTTAGTTTTCATGCCTTTACCAATACTGGGGTCTTGCTCGATTTTGCGCGTAATAAAGTACTGCTGCGCCACCGAAATAATGTTGTTGACCACCCAGTAGATAACCAGGCCTGCCGGGAACCACAGGAAGAAGAACGTAAAGATGATGGGTAGCATCTTCATGATCTTCGCCTGCATGGGATCAGGCGGCGTGGGGTTAAGTTGTTGCTGTACGAACATCGAAACGCCCATCAAAATCGGCAGGATAAAGTACGGGTCTTTCACCGAGAGATCCTGAATCCAGAAGATGAAAGGCGCGTGGCGCAGTTCAACAGACTCCAATAGCATCCAGTAGAGAGCGATGAAGACCGGCATTTGAACCAAAATGGGTAAACAACCACCGAGCGGGTTGATTTTCTCTTTCTGGTAGAACTTCATCATCTCTTGAGACATTTTCTGGCGATCATCGCCATACATCTCTTTGAGACGTTGCATCTCAGGGCCGAGTTTGCGCATCCGCGCCATCGACTTGTAGGCCTTGGCAGAGAGCGGGAACAGTACGGTTTTTACCAGCACCGTCAACAGTACGATCGACCAGCCCCAGTTGCCCACGATGTCGTGGATTTTATCAAGCAGCCAGAATAAAGGGTTGGCCAGGAACCATAGCCAACCATAATCAACGGTTAAACGTAGATTAGGGGCTACTTCCTCAAGGTGATCCTGAATCTTGGGCCCCATATACAGCGTGGCACTTAGTGTGGCTTCTTCTTCCGCTGCCATATCACGGGTAGGGCCGGCAAAGGCAACAACGTTACGATCGCGTGAATCCGTCGAGACGTAGTAAAGGTTTTGCTGATCCTGAGGCGGTGCCCACGCAGAGACAAAATAATGTTGGATAATGGCTATCCAACCGCCTTGCGCCTCTTTGTTGTTGAACCCGCCGCTTTGGATATCGTCGAAATCAATCTTTTCGTAGTTCTCTTCTGGGGTTGAGTAGGCCGCGCCCAGATAAGAATTCATGCCCATGCTGACGCCGCTTGACGGGTCAGGGCTGTTGTCCCGCGCTAGTTGGCCAATAAAGCGAGCGCTAACGGGCTCACCAGTGTTATTGGCCAAATAGTAATTTACCTTAACGGCGTAGTCACCGCGTTCGAAGGTGAGCCGCTTGATGACATCAACACCGTTAACGTTGGCTGTCAGGTTCACTTCGACCCGATCATCATCATCGCCCAGTAAATATTCGCTGCTTTCAGGCGTAAAGGTGATACGGCTTGCTTCGCCGTTAAGCTGAAGCCCCGAGCGGGCTACGTAGCTGCGGGTTTGATTATCGGACAGCAAAATATAGCTGCGATTCGATTCGAGCGCCTGCTTATGCTGCGGCAGTGCCGCATAGACGATATCGCCGCCGTGCGGATCAATACGAACATCCAAAACATCCGTGGTGACGGCAATAAAGTCACGGCTGTCGCTTTCGCTGCTATCCAGTGCCTCTTGAGACGACGAGCCACCTTCGTTGGGCACAGCCAAGCTCTCAGCGTTATCGTCGCCGGTTCCTGCCCCGCTACTCGACGATGGAACGGCGCTGCTGCTCGTTTGGTTTTGCGATATCTCAGACGACGATTGGTAAGACGTCTGTCCGTAATCCTGATTCCACTGTACAACCAGTAGATAAGCCAGGATGGCAAGTGGAATCAGTAATATTAGTCGTTTTACGTCCATGAGGGTTCTGCCCGCTGGGTAGTGAACATGCTATGGCGCAGTGTCAATTACTCGACCTATGACACACGAAAGCCTGCCAGGCGGCAGGCCGAGGTAGAGCGATGAGGTGCCGATCAAGTATCGCGCATTGAGCCGCTAGCAAGAGGCGCATTAGCTGCTTGTGCATCGCGCCGAAGTCGCTTCCACATGCCGTGGAGTTGACGGAATAACACGTCGTTGTCCACTTCCTGAACGCCACGCCGAGCAAGCACCACAATATCCACAGCGGGGAGCTGGTCTTGACGTAGTCGAACCGACTCGCGAACGAGGCGTTTGAAGCGATTTCGATCAACGGCGAGTTTCACATTTTTTTTGCTGACCACTAAGCCAAGGCGAGGATGCCCTAAGGTATTCCAGCGTGCTAGCGCCATCATCCCTTTGCCATGCACCTTGAGGTCTGCTTGCTCAAACACGAAACGGTAATCCCCAGCGTTAAGTAACCTAAAGCACCGGGGAAACCCTTGATGTGGCACACGCAATCCGAGATCAGGCGCTCAGACGCTTACGGCCCTTGGCGCGGCGACGTGCGATAATGGCACGGCCGTTTTTGGTTGCCATACGAGCACGGAAGCCATGCGCGCGCTTGCGCTTAAGAACGCTAGGTTGAAAAGTGCGTTTCATAACTCGTTATTCCCACGTGGTTTAGGACGGAAAATGAATTCCAGAATGCCCGGTCCAGTGAGGAACTAGCCGGGAGATTTAATTCAAGACCGGAAATTGTAGAGGCTTCCTACGTCACGTGCAATTTTTCCTTGCAAAAAAGACCGGATGTTCAGAGATGACGCCCCCGATGTGATGCGCTGCGTTTCGCTATCACGTCATTTATCGTATCCGTACAATGTTGATAAGACGCTGTGACTAATAGTGGGGATACATTTTGTTAACAACTCGATATTAACTATCAAATTCAGTTGCTTATATGTTGTTTTATTATGTGTATAAGTTGCGCAAAAGACGATGATAAGCCGTTGATTAGCTGTGAATTAAAGTCTCGCTTTGATGAGCTTTTAGTCACCGTTAGCTAGCTAAACAGCCAAGCCTTATCGTGAAAAAGAAAGTTTTCCACAGGTTATTAAATCAGCCAATACCTGTGTGGATAACCACGCCGTTGGGCGCTACAATGGTCGGCCGTTTTCAACTGATGGTGAGATGAGTGTCACTCGCGCTTTGGCAACAGTGCCTGGATTACCTGCAGGACGAGCTGAGTTCGCAGCAGTTCAATACATGGATACGTCCATTACAGGCCGAAGATAGTGAGGCTAATGAGCTGCGCTTGTTGGCCCCCAACCGCTTTGTGCGTGATTGGGTCAGTGACAAGTATGCCAAGCGGATTAGTGAGTTAATGCGTGAGCTTGCCCCTTCCAAGCCGCCTAAAGTCAGCCTGACCGTTGGCAGCCGTCGTCCTGCGACACCTGCTCCGCAGCCTCGCGACTTGGGTAACCCGGTGTCCGCCTCCCCGGCACCCCGGGCGTCGGCGGCGGTTCACACGCCGCCGCGTGGTGATATTGCGGATGAGCGTGAAATTGATCGATTAAGAGATGAAAACGGTTCGGGAGGCGGGCGACGCAACAATGAGCGTCAAGTACAGGTAGAGGGCAGTCTCAAGCACCATAGCGGACTGAACCCTAATTTTACTTTCGACACCTTTGTTGAAGGTAAATCTAACCAACTCGCCCGTGCGGCATCTCGGCAGGTTTCCGAGAATCCGGGTGGGGCCTATAACCCGCTATTTTTATACGGCGGTGTGGGGCTTGGTAAAACCCACTTGATGCACGCGGTGGGTAATGCCCTGGCGGTGCGCCGTGAAAACGCGCAGGTGATATATCTTCACTCAGAACGTTTCGTCGCCGATATGGTCAAGGCGCTACAGCTAAACGCTATCAATGACTTCAAGCGCTTTTATCGCAGTGTCGATGCGTTACTTATTGATGATATTCAGTTTTTTGCTGGAAAAGAGCGCTCGCAGGAAGAGTTCTTCCATACGTTCAATGCGTTATTGGAAGGCGGTCAGCAGATGATCTTGACGTCAGACCGCTACCCCAAAGAAATCAGTGGCGTTGAAGAGCGTCTGAAATCACGTTTTGGCTGGGGCCTAACGGTGGCGATTGAGCCGCCTGAGCTGGAAACTCGCGTTGCCATTTTGATGAAAAAAGCCGAGCAAGCCAAAGTTGACTTGCCTCATGATGCGGCTTTTTTCATTGCTCAAAAGATTCGTTCGAACGTGCGTGAGTTGGAAGGCGCGCTCAAAAAAGTGATTGCCGATTCGCACTTTATGGGCAAGACCATTACCCAAGACTTTATTCGCGAGTCGCTGAAAGACCTGTTGGCTCTGCAAGATAAGCAGGTCGGGGTGGATAATATTCAGCGCACGGTCGCGGAATATTACAAAATCAAGGTGGCCGATTTGCTATCCAAGCGTCGTTCTCGTTCGGTGGCTAGGCCTCGACAGGTTGCGATGGCACTCGCTAAAGAGCTGACCAACCACAGCTTACCTGAGATCGGCGATGCCTTTGGCGGGCGTGACCACACTACGGTGCTGCATGCCTGCCGCAAGGTAAAATCATTGCAAGAAGAAAGCGCGGACATTCGCGAAGATTACAAAAATTTATTACGCCTACTAACCAGTTAATCACCCGAGGACGGACCTGTCTTTAGCAGGTCTTTCAGGATATAGAACGGAGTATTGATGAAATTTTCGATTTCCCGAGAGGCGCTGCTACGTCCACTAACGCTGGTGGCAGGGGTGGTAGAGCGTCGTCAGACATTGCCAGTGTTATCCAATGTGTTGATACAGGTCGAAGGCGATCAAGTAGCTTTAACCGGTACGGATTTAGAAGTTGAACTGGTAGGCCGGACTGTGGCCAGCCAAGTTGACCAGGAAGGGTCGGCGACCGTGCCCGCACGTAAGTTGATGGATATATGTAAATCGTTGCCTGATCAGTCAGATATACAGTTAGGGGTTGAAGAAGGACGAGCTGTTTTACGCAGTGGGCGTTCGCGCTTTACGCTGTCTACGCTGCCGGCAGCTGAGTTTCCGTCTATTGAAGATGCCGAAGGTAGCCAAGAGCTAAGCGTTCCTCGTGGTACCCTGAAGCACCTCATTGAAGCCACTTCGTTTGCGATGGCACAACAAGACGTGCGCTATTACCTCAATGGCATGTTACTTGAGATCCAAAGTAATTTGCTGCGCACTGTCGCCACTGACGGCCACCGTTTGGCGATGTGTTCACGCCCCGTTGATGTGGCGGTTGATCAGTCGCAAAAGCTGATTGTCCCACGTAAAGGTATTCTCGAGCTGTCGCGCTTATTAGACGACAGTGATGAGCCTGTTAGCTTAACGCTGGGAACGACGCATGTGCGGGCCCACACGGGGGATTTTACCTTCACCTCTAAATTAATCGATGGCAAATTCCCTGATTACGAACGCGTCGTGCCGCGTAACGGCGATAAGGTATTGATTGCAGAACGTGCTGAACTTCGCCAAGTGCTTTCTCGGACTGCGATCTTGTCTAATGAAAAGTACCGTGGTGTACGCCTTTATTTAGAAGAGAATAACCTTAAAGTCATGGCGAATAACCCCGAACAGGAAGAGGCAGAAGAAAACATCGCCGTTGAGTATGCGGGAACGTCCATGGAAATTGGCTTTAATGTGGGCTATTTAGTCGATGTTATGGGGGTGCTCGATGAGGATCGCGTGCAAATTACTCTCGCTGACGCCAATAGCAGTGCACTGCTAGAGGAGCCCGGTGGTGGTGATGCTCTCTACGTTGTGATGCCGATGCGGTTATAACGTATTATTGTCAACGACAACATAGCTTGGCGGCGCTGATTAAATCTCATGCGCCGCCAGCACTTTTCTAGTGCCGGTTAAAGACAAGTGATGGGTTAATGGGGCTTCTTCAACTTAATTTTGATGGTTTGCGTAACTTGCAGACTGTAGATATGGCCCCGTCGTCCCGTATCAACGTGATTAATGGTGTTAATGGCAGTGGCAAAACCAGCTTGCTCGAAGGTATCCATATACTGGGCATGGGTCGATCTTTCAGGACACGCCAGCTAAAGAATGTTATTCAAACTGAAGCTCCCTATGTGACGCTCTACGGCCGTTTAGCCGGTGAGCCACAGGTTGACCTTGGGGTGCGTCGTTTACGCAGCTCCAGTGAGCTGGAGCTGCGTGTCAAGGGCGATAAGAAGGCGCGCCTGGCTGATTTAGTTGAAACGATGCCGCTGCAGTTAATTAATCCCGATGCGTTTCGCCTTTTGGAGGGGTCGCCGTCCGGTCGGCGTGAATTCTTAGATTGGGGTGTGTTTCACGTGAAACACAATTTCCTAGCCATATGGAAGCGAACACGACGCGCGTTGAAACATCGGAATGCACTCTTGAGGCATGGTAGAATAGAACCACAGGAGTTGGCGGTTTGGGAGCAAGAGCTGGCGACCTGGGGTGAGCAAATGGATGTGCTGAGGCGAGCTTGGTTTGCTGAGTTTCTGCCTGTTTTCGAGGATACGCTCGATCAATTGCTTCCGTTGCCAGGTTTAACGCTCCGTTACGCTAGGGGATGGGATAAGAAGCGCGATTTAGCCGAGGTGTTACACGCGAGTCGGGCTACCGATCAGCAAATGGGTTTCACCCAACAAGGTCCTCAGCGCGCTGATTTGCGTATCAAGTTAAACAAGCAGCCCGCAATAGAAGTGCTTTCCAGAGGCCAGCAGAAATTAGTGGTCAGTGCGCTTAAATTAGCGCAGGGTCGGCTTCTGGAAAGTGCATCACAGCGACATTGCATCTATTTAATTGACGATTTGCCTGCTGAGCTCGATGAGCAACATCGCTTGCGTTTCTGTCAGTTACTCGAAGATATGCAATGCCAAGTATTTATTACCAGCGTCGAACCTAAAGCGTTAATGCAAACGTGGCAGGCTCAAACGCCCGTTAGTATGTTTCACGTGAAACATACAGATCGAGGGTTGAGCCAACTTACGCCGGATGGGTAGACGACACGGATAGAGACAGACTTCACGACGGAGTGGTCAATGAGCGAGCAGGCTTACGATTCATCAAGCATTAAGGTGCTCAAAGGGCTGGACGCAGTACGTAAGCGTCCAGGCATGTACATCGGTGATACCGACGACGGCACCGGGCTGCATCACATGGTCTTCGAGCTGGTGGATAACTCCATCGATGAAGCCTTGGCTGGCCACTGCAGTGAAATTCGCGTGGTTATTCACCCCGATGAATCCGTCACGGTTAGCGATAACGGTCGCGGTGTTCCAACCGAGATTCATGAAGGCGAAGGCGTATCGGCGGCCGAAGTCATTATGACCGTCCTACACGCGGGCGGTAAGTTTGACGATAATTCGTATAAAGTCTCGGGCGGTCTTCATGGAGTCGGCGTTTCCGTGGTTAACGCGCTGTCTGAAGAGTTGCGACTTACGATTTGGCGGCAAGGCGAAGTGTTCGAGCAAATTTATCGCGACGGTGTTCCTCAATCGCCGCTTGGCGTGGTTGGTAAAACCGACAATAGCGGTACGCGGGTGCATTTTCGGCCATCGCCCAAGACGTTCGGGAATATTGAATTTCACTACGATATCTTAGCCAAGCGCCTGCGTGAGCTGTCTTTCCTTAATTCCGGCGTTGCTATTCGCTTAATGGATGAACGCAGCGGTAAGGAAGAGCTGTTTCATTATGAAGGTGGTCTTAAAGCATTCGTTAACCACTTAAATAAAAACAAAACGGTTCTGAATCCCGTGTTCCATTTTAACGCCGTCCGAGACGATGGCGTAGAAGTTGAAGTGGCGATGCAGTGGAGCGACGCGTTCACCGAAAACATTTTCTGCTACACGAATAACATCCCCCAGCGAGATGGCGGCGCCCACCTAGCAGGGTTTCGTGCCTCGTTAACGCGCACGCTCAATCACTACATAGAAGCCCAGGGGCTGCTAAAAAAAACCAAGGTTAATACCTCGGGCGATGATGCTCGGGAAGGATTGACGGCGATTATTTCGGTCAAAGTGCCTGATCCCAAGTTTTCGTCGCAAACCAAAGATAAGCTGGTCTCATCAGAGGTGAAAACAGCCGTCGAGCAAGAAATGGGTCGGTTATTTTCGGATTATCTGATTGAGAAGCCAAACGAAGCCAAAGCGATCGTCAACAAGATGCTGGATGCTGCGCGGGCTCGTGAAGCGGCGCGTAAAGCACGTGACATGACGCGTCGCAAAGGCGCTTTGGATATTGCTGGCTTGCCCGGCAAGCTTGCTGATTGCCAGGAGAAAGACCCTAGCCAGTCTGAACTTTACCTGGTGGAGGGTGATTCGGCAGGTGGCAGTGCGAAGCAGGGGCGGGATCGCCGCACACAGGCGATTCTACCGCTGAAGGGTAAGATTCTTAACGTCGAAAAGGCGCGTTTCGATAAAATGTTGTCGTCGGCGGAAGTTGGCACGCTGATTACGGCGTTAGGCTGTGGTATCGGGCGAGAGGAATTTAATCCCGATAAGCTACGTTATCACTCTATTATCATCATGACCGATGCGGACGTGGATGGCTCACACATTCGAACATTGCTGCTTACGTTCTTTTTCCGTCAGATGCCTGAGTTGATTGAGCGTGGGCATGTCTTTATTGCCCAACCCCCGCTCTACAAAATCAAGCGTGGCAAACAAGAGTTGTATCTAAAAGACGAGCAGGCCATGGTCGATTACTTGACCACGACAGCGCTCGACGGGGCAGGCTTACACGTTAATGCCGATGCACCCAGCATTACCGGCTCGCAGCTTGAAACCTTGGTTAATCAATATCGCAACGTTATGAGGCGTATTGATCGGCTATCTCGTGTTTATCCCATTGAAGTGCTTAAGCAGACGGTTCATGCCACGGCACTACAGGGTGAAGCTAGTCTTAAAGACCGCGTTACCATGGAAAACTGGATTGCCGAGTTGCAAAAATTCATGGACGACATGCTGGCGTATGAAGGGGGGCCGCGTTATCAGTTTTATCTCCAGGAAGACGTTGAGCGTGGACTTTACCTTCCAGCGGTATCACTGATCGCCCATGGTGTTACGACCGAATACGTGTGGGGCCTGGACTTCTTTGAGAGCGCTGATTACCGCGGAATCGCTGGGCTTGGCGAGACACTGAATGGGTTGTTGGAAGAAGGGGCGTATATCGCCCGCGGTGAGCGTCAGCGGCCTGTTTCTCAGTTCTCCGAAGTCCTTGCCTGGCTTATGCAGGAAGGTCAGCGCGGGCTTTCTGTGCAGCGTTACAAGGGGCTGGGCGAAATGAACCCGGATCAGTTGTGGGATACTACGATGGATCCCGATAGCCGTCGTATGCTGCGTGTCACGATTGAAGACGCCGTCGCTGCGGATATGATGTTTAATACGTTAATGGGCGATGAAGTTGAGCCCCGCCGTGATTTCATCGAATCGAATGCACTTGTGGCAAACTTGGATATTTAGCGTAGTGTTTCACGTGAAACGCTAGCGCGGTAGCCGCGCTAAATGCAGCTTGAAAAAAGCGCCGCTCCTAAAAAGGGCGGCGCTTTTTTATCTCTTATTAGGCTATCAGGGTAGAAGGCTCTACCTAGGAGTCGGGTTATGCTGCTGGCACAGCCAGTCTGCAAACGCTGCCAAATCAGCGTAAATAACTGCGTTATCGAGGCCAACCTTGTTAGCTAATGTCTTCTCTCCTTTGCCGGTTTTAACCAGTGCGGGTCGACAGCCCACCGCTTCACCTGCTTGAAGGTCTCGAAGGCTATCGCCGACCATCCAACTCCCCGCTAAGCTCTCTATGCCCAGCTGATGCTGAATTTCTAGCAATAGCCCAGGTAGTGGTTTGCGACAGGTACATTGATCATCTGGGCCGTGTGGACAGTAAGCGATATAGGCAATGCGCCCGCCCTCAGACTCTACTAGGCTCACGAGCTGATTATGCATTTTGTGCAATGTCGCCTCATCATAATACCCTCGCGCAATACCCGATTGGTTAGTGGCGATGGCAATGGTAAACCCTGCTTGGTAAAGCTTGGCGATGGCCGAGATCGCGCTGGGGTAGGGGATCCATTCATCCAAAGATTTAATGTAATCGTCTGAGTCTTGGTTGATCACGCCGTCGCGATCAAGAATAACCAGTTGGTTGGCATTGGGCATAAGTGTCCTTCTTGAACTATTCGAGTACTGTTCAAAGCTTAATATGGGGGTGACAGCAGTGCGAATGTTTCACGTGAAACAGCTCGGCGAGGAAGTGAAAAGCCCGACACTTATTCAGTGCCGGGCTTGATTGCGAGTAAAGGGTTACATCTCCGCTTTAGTGAATACAGCGGAAAAATGGATACTTACTGGGGCAACTGAGAGATATCAGCTACTTCTAAGAACAGTGCCTGAAGGCTTGCCAGCAGTGCGAGACGATTACGGCGTACCGCTTCATCTTCCGTCATGACCATTACCTGATCAAAAAAAGCATCGACAGGCTCACGTAGAGCAGCCAATGCATCCAGCGCCTGTTGGTAATCTCCCGCTGCGAAGAATGGGGCTACCTGTGCCTGACTGGAGGACACCGCGTCGTACAATGTCTTCTCGGCTTCTTCATTGAGCAGAGCTGGATCGACGTGGGTGCTACCGTCATGGGACTGTTTGCTGAGAATATTGGAGACACGCTTGTTGGCAGCGGCTAGCGCAGCGGCTTCTTCGCGTTGGGAGAAAGCTTTGACAGCACGCAAACGGCGAGCGAAATCCAGCGGTTTGGAAACCGGGCGGGGGCGAACGGCCAGGTACATCTCCGCACTGATGCTCTCTTCCTGCCCCCAGGCGCGGAAGCGATCCAGCATGTAAGTCAGTACATCCTCGACGAGTCCATCAGCCTTAGGGAGGCCTTGGTGCTGCTTGGCGGCGACGTTGAGTAGATCTTTCAGGTCAAGATTTAGTTCGCCTTTGACCAGAATATTAAGCACGCCAATGGAGGCACGGCGAAGGGCAAAGGGGTCTTTTGCGCCGGTAGGACGCTGACCAATGCCGAAGATGCCCACCAGGGTATCCAAGCGGTCAGCCAGCGCCAGGGCTTGGCCGGTGAGGCTCTGAGGGATGGCATCGGTGGCAAAGCGGGGCAGGTATTGTTCTTCTAACGCCTGCGCCACTTCGGAAGGCTCACCATCTTGCTCGGCGTAGTAGCGGCCCATGATGCCCTGTAACTCAGGGAATTCGAGGACCATTTCGGTGACCAGGTCACATTTAGCAAGCGACACGGCACGTTGGGCGTGGGACACGTCACCGTTAATCTGCTCAGCAATAAAGCTGGCAATAGCAGTGCTGCGGCGTGCCTTGTCGGCTAAGGTTCCCAACTGCTGTTGAAATACGACGCTTTCAAGCTGCGGTATCCGCGACGCCAGAGTGCGCTTGCGGTCAGTGTCATAGAAAAACGCGGCATCGGCGAGGCGCGGGCGAATAACTTTTTCGTTGCCGGCGATTACCTGCTGGGGATCAGCGCTGTCGATGTTTGAAATGGTAATGAATAGCGGCTTCAGGTTGCCCTGGTCGTCCAGCAAGTGGAAGTACTTCTGGTTAGCCTTCATCGAGGAGATTAAGCACTCGGCCGGCACTTCAAGGAAGCGCTCATCGAAACTACCGGTCAGCGCGACGGGCCATTCGACCAAGCCGCTGACTTCTTCCAGTAAGTTCTCGTCGATCACCGCGTTGGCTTCCTGTACTTCAGCCTCCGCCAGCACTTGCTCGCGGATACGTTCGCGGCGCTGGTCGCGGTCAGCCAGCACATAGGCGTTTTCAAGCGCACCAAGATAGGCATCGGCGTGCTCAAGTTGAATAGCGTTAGGCGCGTGGAAACGGTGGCCGTAGGTGGTACGACTGGCTTCTAACCCCAGCGCTTCGGCGGCAATCACATCACTGCCGTATAGCGCCACTAGCCAATGCACAGGACGGGAAAACTCAATCCGAGAAGCGCCCCAACGCATGTTTTTGGGCACGGGCAGGGCGTCAATGGCTTTGCGAAGAATCTCGGGTAGCAGTGCCTGTATGTTGTCACCCTGTTGCTTTTCGCGATAGCCAAGCCAAGTGCCTTTATCGGTTTCCAAATGGATCAGTTGGTCAACGCTGACGCCACAGGAGCGGGCAAATCCTTCCGCTGCTTTGGTTGGGGCGCCGTCCTTAAACGCTGCGGCCAAAGCAGGGCCGCGGCGTTCTACCTCTCTGTCGGGTTGTTTGTCAGCCAACTGGCTAACCTGCACAGCAAGGCGACGGGGTGTGGCGTACGCAGTAACCGTCTGGAAGGGAATGTCGGCTTCCTGTAGGCCTTTCTCAATACCCGCGGCAAACGCATCGGAGAGCGCATCCAGCTCAGTGGGCGGAAGCTCTTCGGCCCCCAGTTCTAATAAAAGCGTATCAGCAGCCATTATGCGTCTCCCTGGTCGGCTAGTAGTTCTCGGCGCAGTGATTCAGTGGCCATGGGGAAACCTTCTGCTTTACGCGAATCAAAGTAAGCAGTGGCCACGTTTCTTGCCATGGTGCGAACGCGTAAAATAAAGCGTTGCCGTTCGGTGACTGAAATGGCATGGCGGGCGTCTAATAGGTTGAAGGTATGCGAGGCCTTCAATACTTTCTCGTAAGCTGGCAACGGTAGGTTAGCGGCTAGCAGTTTTCCGCATTCCTGCTCTTGGTGGTCGAAGTCGGCAAAGAGCTGATTAACGTCGGCGTGCTCGAAGTTGTAAGCGGATTGCTCGCGTTCGTTTTGCAGGTAGACATCGCCGTAGCTCACTTCACTGCCGTCGGGGGCAATCGCCCATACGAGGTCGTAAACGCTGTCGACGTTTTGCAGATACATGGCGATACGCTCAAGACCGTAGGTCAACTCGCCGGTGACGGGGTAACATTCAATGCCACCTGCCTGCTGGAAGTAGGTAAACTGGGTAACTTCCATGCCGTTGAGCCATACTTCCCAGCCAAGCCCCCAGGCTCCTAGAGTGGGGGATTCCCAGTTATCTTCGACAAAGCGAACGTCGTGTATTAGCAGATCCAGACCGAGGCGCTTTAACGAGCCAAGGTATAAGTCCTGCAAGTTGCTGGGAGATGGCTTCATTACAACCTGGAATTGGTAGTAATGTTGCAGGCGATTGGGGTTCTCGCCGTAACGGCCGTCCGTCGGGCGGCGAGAAGGCTGGACATAGGCTGCGTTCCACGTCTCAGGCCCAATGGCACGCAGGAAGGTGGCAGGGTGGAAGGTGCCTGCGCCGACTTCCATATCGAGCGGCTGGAGAATAACGCAGCCTTGCTCTGCCCAATATTGTTGCAGCGCAAGGATCAAGCCTTGAAAGGTCGACACATCAGGTGTCGATTGGTTTGTCGAGACACTCATCGCAGAAAGCACCGTTGGCCATGAATTCATTAGCCGTCAAGTATACAATCCCAGACAGATAGGTTATAGGCACCTAGGCCAACAAGCCGCTTTAGGTAAGGAGAATAGTATGATTGTGGTAACAGGCGGTGCCGGTTTTATCGGGGCCAACTTAGTTAAAGCATTGAACGCCCGTGGTCGTAGCGATGTGATGGTGGTGGACGATCTGCGCGATGGCACCAAGTTTGTCAATTTGGTCGACTGCACCTTGGCCGATTATCTCGATAAAGATGATTTCCTGGCTAGGGTAAAAGCTGCCCTGCGCGGTGAGAGCGTCGATCTACCTAAGATTGAAGCCATTTTCCATGAGGGGGCCTGCTCGGATACCACCGAGTGGGATGGTCATTACATGATGGAAAATAACTTCGAGTACTCCAAGGTACTGTTGAACTACTGCGAGTGGCAGGGAATTCCGTTTCTTTATGCCTCTTCCGCCGCTACCTACGGCGGTAGTGAGATTTTTAAAGAAGTCCCTGAGTGCGAAAAGCCGCTCAATGTTTACGGCTATTCTAAGCTGCTATTTGACCAGCACGTTCGGTTGCGCTGGGATGAGCTGACGACACAAGTGGTGGGCTTTCGTTACTTTAACGTGTACGGTCCACGAGAACAGCATAAAGGCAAGATGGCTAGCGTGGCGTATCATAACCACTTGCAAATTCGTAACGCTGAAAGCCTAAAGTTGTTTGGCGCGTATGCCGGCTATGAGGCGGGCATGCAAAGCCGCGACTTTGTGTATGTAGGCGACGTGGTAGACGTGAATCTATGGTTTTTAGACAACCCCAATGTCTCGGGCATTTTTAACCTGGGGACGGGACGAGCTGAGCCGTTCAAAGCAATAGGCGAAGCCGTGATCGACTTCTACGGCAAAGGGCAAATCGATTACATTGATTTTCCCGAAGAGCTAAAAGGGCGTTATCAAAGCTACACCCGCGCCGATATTAGTTATCTGCGTGAAGCAGGCTGCGATGTGGAATTCAAAACGGTTGCTCAAGGGGTATGCGCCTATTTGGAGTGGCTGAATGGCTAACACTGCAATGCGACTGCTGGTCATTGGCCCATCCTGGGTAGGTGATATGGTGATGGCCCAAAGCCTGTTTATGACGCTAAAAGTGCGTTTCCCCGGTGCTACCATAGGCGTGGTAGCACCGGCGTGGTCACAGCCAATTTTGGAGCGCATGCCCGAAGTAGACGAGGTGTTGCCGTTGGCGGTAGGCCACGGTGAATTCGGCCTTGCCAGCCGACGCGATCTGGCAAGGCGTTTAAAAGGTCGCTTTGACCGCGCTATTGTACTGCCCCGGTCTTGGAAAGCGGCGCTGGTTCCCTTTATGGCACGTATCCCTGAGCGGATCGGTTTTTTAGGTGAGCATCGCTATGGTTTGCTTAAAGAGCATCGTAAGCTCGACAGACAGGTACTGGATCAAACCGTTAAGCGCTTCGTATCGCTCGGCTTACCCCGAGATGAAGCGGAAGAGGGCGATTTCGCTATCCCTAAGCCTCGCTTAACCATTGATCGCGACAATTTGGTCAATTTGCGTCTGGCCCATGCGCTTTCCTCTCGCCCGGCCATCGGCATGATGCCAGGGGCTGAATACGGCCCAGCAAAACAGTGGCCGATCGCCTACTTTCATGCCTTGGCGAAAAAGTTGATCGCTGACGGTTATGAGGTTCGTGTACTCGGTGGGCCCAAAGACCATGATGACGCTAATGCTATTGTGGAAGGGCTATCTCAGGCGCACAATTTATGCGGTAAAACTGAGCTGGCAGATGCGGTGGATCTCCTAGCTGACTGCCGCCAGGTGGTCACCAATGATTCGGGCTTAATGCACGTGGCGGCAGCGGTAGGCGTACGTATCCACGCGCTTTACGGCTCTTCTTCACCCACTTATACGCCGCCGCTTACCCATAATGCCGTGATTCACTACCTGGGACTTTCCTGCTCACCGTGTTTTGCGCGTACTTGTCCGCTGGGCCACACTAATTGCTTAAATGAGCTATCGGTGGCGTCGGTTTATCAGGCAATCTTAGCTGACTGGCAGCAGGATATAGGGATGATTAACGCATAGTCTCATCTCTGTCGGTTCTGCCAGATGGCGTTTCAATTACTTGTTCCAGTGAGGGCCTCTCTCGGTATCACGGGGTTGAGGGGCGAGCCCATCCCACAAACGATGTTGTAAGGCGGTTTCCTGGCGCAGCCGTTCATTCAGCGTTTCCAAACTGTGACGCTCCACCAACGTCTTTTGCTCGCTAAGCAGTGAAACACCTAAGCCGGCCCGATGTTCATCCAGGGTGAAACCCAGGGCTTCGAGCAGGGTGGGGAATACGTCTAGCATTGTCGCATCGCGCTGAATGCGTTGAGGGGGTAAATGATCACCCAGCAGTATAAAGGTGTTTTCACGATCCAGTGCGGTCAACTCATCCCACACCGAGACGCGCATAGTGAGATGATCACTCATCACTGCCACGAGCGTATTGTCCAATAGCCCCTCACTGTCTAGGCGGTTAATCAAATCACGTGCCAGCCAAGCAGAGCACTCTACCGAATACAGAATATCCCGCTCATCAAACGGGCCCTGACGCTCGATACAACGTTGAGCGGGAAAGCCAGTGGGGGCATGGCCCGTAATGCTCAAGTTCACAACCCCCCATGGCCCATCATCGGCGTTGTCGAGCCGGCGAATTTCGTCAACGGTTATGTCATAAAGGCTGTCATCGTAAAGTCCCCAACTATTAACGTACTCAGGGTTATCTAGCTGGCGGGTTAATTCTTCCTTGCCTTTAACACGTTGAAATTGGTGGCCGCGATAAAATAAGCCCTTACCGGCAAATTCTTTGCTAGCACCGCCTAAAAAACTTAATCGGTAACCCTGGGCGGCTAATATATCACCCAGACAGTTAATCCCCGGGACCACGCTCTTCAACGGCTCAAATTGACTGTCATGGAGAAGACCGGCGGGCATTAGAGGAACACCACACTGGCTGGCTATCATACCGGCCATGGTCCAGCCGGTATTTTCCATTTGTCGAATGCCTTCAAAGACAACGCCGTGCTCACCAAGGGCGTTGAGATCATCGTAAGCATCGCCAAACTGAGGGTCGTCGTAGGTACGTTCGATACTCTCTAAATAAATCACTAATAGATTAGGGGCGCGCGATTGTTCTGAGGTGGGCGAGGCAACATAGCGATGGTCGAGCCAGTCTGCATCATCGGCCACCACCGCTGCGCTACGCTGACCAATGCCGTAAAGCAGAGGGTTACTGGCCAGCAAACCAATGGCAACGAAACGTTCCATTAGTCGCCAGCGTTGGTCATGGCGCGAAAGCCAAGTGACGGAAACCAGCACGCCGAACATACATAACGTATAAAGAGCGGCGGTGATCATTTTCCCCGCGCCGCCATGTTCTGCCATGCCTGCCTGTAGATGGAAAAAAACGGCACCTAAATCGACGTTACCGAAGCTATCTGCCAGGTAGACATAAATGCCTAACAAGCTTAACGGTGCTAGCGACCAGGGCCATACTTTGCGGTAGCGTGCATTAAGAGGGCGGCCCCAGCGTGATTTGACACCGACGCCTACCCATACAGCCGCAAAGAAGAACAGTGTCCACCAAGGCAGGCGCGTCAGCACGGTGATAGCATAGCCTAGGCAGAGGCCCAGCACCGTAATCGGCGGCCAAGTAGAAGTGTTTCGAAAAATACGCGCGGGCATGTGCCTCCTCTTGCGCTATTTTGAGAGATTGCTAACGGTAGATTGTTGCTCTCTGTTCATTAGCGTGCAAGTCTATTTGGATCGCTTTTTTCCCCTGCTATGCTGTCTATTCATGACCGGATCGCACGAAAATAGGTTTCATGGTCGCTTCATGGATCAGCGATTAGGAATCCAAGCATTACTAAAGCACCTTATAGCAGAGCTTGACCATATACATAATAGCTAAGTAAGCGTAAGCCATTGATTTTTTGACTAGTGCTATCGCCGTGTTAGTAAAAAGTTTACCATGAGGATGAATGAAGGTACGTACTGTGGTGCCGAAAGACTTCAATATAGGGAGGTGATAGCCGAGTGATAACTGCTAACATTATTACATTGAACGAAGAGAAACACATAGCGGAGTGTATCGAATCAGTTGCTAAGGTTTGTAGCGAAATTATTGTCGTAGATTCTGGTAGCGTCGACTCTACGGTTAGTATTGCAAAGTCTCTTGGGGCTAATGTTATATATCAACCCTACTTGGGCGACGGCTTCCAAAAAAATATAGCTATGGATCACGCTTCAAATGAATGGATACTTAGTTTAGACGCAGACGAAAGGTTGTCAGAAGAGATGGTGGAGGTAATAAAAAAGATAGACTTTAGTCAGTCCCCCTTTGATGGCTATGCGTTTAGAAGAAAAAATATGATTGGCTCAAGGTGGATAAAAGAGTGCGGCTGGTACCCTGATTTTTGCGTAAGATTATATCATCATAAAAGAGCAAAATTTTCAGAAGTAAAACAGCATTCAAGTGTTAAGTGTGAAAGTGTTTGTATGTTAAAAGCCGATATTATTCATTATTCTTTTGAAAATATAGGACAGCTTTTTTGCAAACCTGGCCGGGATTTTAGTGGCAGAGCTGCAAAAGTTATGTACCTTAATGAAAAAAAGGTAAATGCATATTCGCCTTTTATACATGGCTTCAGTGCTTTTTTAAAAAAATATTTGCTTCAAAAAGGTTTTTTAGCAGGCTTGGATGGTTTGACAGTTTCTATAAGTGCTGGACTAAGTGGGTATCTTAAATAT
Source organism: Vreelandella arcis (assembly GCF_900103865.1). Taxonomy (GTDB): domain Bacteria; phylum Pseudomonadota; class Gammaproteobacteria; order Pseudomonadales; family Halomonadaceae; genus Vreelandella; species Vreelandella arcis. The sequence goes on along the minus strand of NZ_FNII01000021.1, from coordinate 29,922 downwards.
GCTCGGCTGCTTGAGTTAAAAAAAGATTTATCGGTTTCAGAAAAAGAAGACTTTAATAAGATATGGTGACCTAGTTGAATATAGCACACGTTAATTTAGCGAGAGGGTTCCGTGGAGGTGAAAAACAAACTGTAATTTTGATAAAAGAACTCAGTAAAATGGGAGGAGTTAGTCACCAAACGTTGGTTTGTCGCGATGACTCTCCAATGAGAGAAGCGTTGTCAGATGTTTTAAACATAAGTTTCTACAAGGCAAATAATATCTTCGACGGGCACCTAACACAGCTTTCTGCAGATATGTTGCACGCACATGATGCTAAAGCGATTCACTGGGCTTATATAAATAAGAAAATTTATAAAGCTCCCTATATATTTACGAAAAGAGTTGATCTTCCTGTTAAAGATAAATTCTCTAACAAGCTGTCTTACTATGGAGCTTCGGCAGGCGTTGGAGTTTCAGATGCTGTTGTGAGAAAGATAGAGGATTTTGGTGTTAGTAGGATATACAAAATACCCGATGCTGGGTCTGACATAGTTGAGAATAAAAAGGAACAGCTTGAATTTCGCCAGAGATTTGAAAATAAGTTTATAGTTGGGCACATAGGTGCACTAGTTGATAGGGACAAAGGCCAAAAAGTAATTTTAAAGGCAGTTGAATTGTTGAATAAACAGAATAATGATTTTGTATTTGTCTTTTTTGGTGAAGGAGAAGATGAAAAAGTTTTAAAAAAAATCAGTAAAGGCTTTGAAAATGTTTTCTGGATGGGGTTTGATAGTAATGTAGATAGTTACATCTCTGCTTTCGATGCTTTTGTGTTTCCGTCTCGTAGTGAGGGTATGGGATCAATATTGATTGATGTTATGCAGGCCGGGGTTCCTATTGTTGCATCTCGTGTCGGAGGTATACCTGATATAATAGCCGATAAAGATAATGGTCTTTTGATAGAAAGCGGAGATTACGAAAAATTGGCGAGCAACTTGCTTGATATTAAAAATAATCTAATGCTTAGGGAAAGACTAATAAAAAATGGCATAAGTGAAAGTGAAAAATATTCTGCCCTTTCGATTGCTCAAAAATATTTTGATATTTATGAAAGAGTTTTAAGTGAGTGATGATTGAATATGAAGAAAGTTTTGCTGGATATCGAGAGTCTGATTGGGAAAGGCAATAAAAGATTATGTTTTGAATACCCCAAAAATAATCTGAGATGCATTAAGGTTGCCCACCGTAGAGATGGGTGGAAAGAGAATGTTATTGATTGGATTTATTTAAAATATTTGGTTTTCAGGAAGGCAGATTTAAGCCGTCTTGCCATGTGTCACGGGTGGGTGCTAACTAATTATGGTCGAGGGTTGGTTTTTGATAAGGTTGTTAATTTCGATGGAAAGAACGCTTCTACTCTCAAAGATTTTTTGAATAAAAACTTAGAAAGTTTGAGTCCTCAAGATGTATTGATGTTAGTTTCCGATCTAAAGCTTTGGGCTTTAAAGAATGGCGTAGCAGTTATAGAGCCGAACGAAGTTAATATTATGGTGAGGGATAACGGAGAGGCGTTGGAGTTGGTTGTCATAGATGGGGTGGGAGGAAGAGAGAGGTTTAGCATTAAAAATATTATGTATATTATTTCAAGAAGGTACTCTAACAGGAAGACAGAAAAACAGTTTTTAGCATTCGAAAGTAAATTGAAAAATCTGTTTTAAGGATTTTAAGGCTAAAAATTTAAGTAGAGAATTAAATTCTCAACTCACTTGGAATTCGAGTATCAAAATACATGTTGCTTTGGAGGCATAGTGTCACGTCAATTACCAGTTATACCCGGAAGAGACCCAGCATTTCTTCCATTAGCTGACGATAGAATGTATTGGCCGGTACAGCGCGCTTGGGCGCAAGTGGCGGTGCGTGAGGGTTTTCAGGCAGTGGTTGGCAACCCCATCGAGCGAACGATCTTCCAGCTATGGAAGTCCGGCGTTCCTGGAAGGAATATAGTGGAGCATATGGGGCTCCCACGTCGTGCAGTCGAACGGGACCTCAACAATAAGTTGATAATTCATGTAAACCCAAGGGATCTAGTGCGTATCCGGGATTGGCGTCAACTTCCTAAGCGTCAACGACCTCCAATTTCGGCGTTCATTTGGAGCGGAGATTGGGATCTGAGGCGTGGGGATCTTCGTTATGGCTCACGTTACCGTTTCATTAGTGACCTGGTGCTAAATCGCAATGATTTAACTCAGAGCGATGCGTTTTACCGTTACAAAGCTTATATTGATAAAGGCCGCCCCTGGTCTTCTCACCATTTAGGTATTTTTCTTGACTCGGAAGAGCGTATTCTCGCTTACCTGCGTGTTTATCTAAGTTTTATAGATGATATGAAGCGCAATGGTTTTGATCAGGATCGAGGTAAAGATGAATTAGGCGTTGTGGTAAGTAGATGCGGTCGTTTGATAAAAATAAACCGTGGTTTGCATCGGCTGGCCATGGCGCAATACTTAGGCCTGCCGACGGTGCCGGTGAAAGTGAAAGCTGTCCACAGAGAGTGGTGGCAAAAAGTGACCCAGAATACGCATGGCGCTGAAGCGCTTGAGCGTGTGGTTGAAGCATTACAGCATTGTCAGCCGGAAACAGAATCTGGCCCCCTTGATCCTGAGCAAACCCCTGAAAACTTTATGTGGCCATCCAGGAAATCCTAGATCAGCTTGCTGTGTGAGAGCCGTGAAGGTTGCGATAGCTTCCCATGTCCGGATTCAACTTGCTTGCACCTTCCCCAGTACCTCTGATTTAAGCTTTTTTGTACATGCCTGGGCGATCGATACAGGCGAAACTGGTCGTTCGTGGCGTGCTTTGTGATCGTTAAGGCAATCTGCAAAGTTGCGCACACCGATAGTGCGCTGAGTAACCAATTTGAAACCTGGTTGATGCAAGGTACGTGAGTACAGAGCCTCCGACATGTTGCCTTAGCTTACGATGAACAATATCTGGAAGTGACGGTCAGTTTGTATTTAAGAAATAGTTAAAAATCCCGCGGTATAAGAGGCGAAACACGTATGCTTAACTCCGTCTGCATTATGCGACTGTCTGCGTTAGGTGATGTGACGCACGTCATACCGGTTGTAAAAAGTTTGCAGGCTCAAGCTCCTGGTATTGCAATCACCTGGGTGATCGGCAAGCTGGAAGCCAAATTGGTCGGCGATTTACCGGGTGTGGAGTTCATCGTCTTTGACAAAAAAGCGGGGCTTGAAGGCTACAAAGCGTTACGTCGTGCTATGCGGGGAAGACATTTCGATGCACTTCTGCATATGCAGGTCTCATTACGCGCCAATCTTGCCGCGGCTTTGATCCCAGCCACCATCAAGGTGGGCTATGACAAGGCTCGTAGTAAGGATCTGCACAGCCTTTTCATCAACAGACGCATTGCCAGTGAAGCCGAACAACATGTCCGCGATTGTCTGGCCAGCTTTCTCGATCCTCTGGTTCTGGTGCCGGCACCACCGAGATGGCATATTCCGCTGAACGACGCAGATTATTCGCTGGCTCGCGAATACTGTGCGCAAGACTGTATAAACTTCGTTATCAGTCCCTGTGCCAGCCACGCCCTGCGCAACTGGTCATCACAACGATACGCTCAGTTGGCAGATTATGCTGTCGTCGCTCATGGTGCTAACGTCATTTTGGTGGGCAGCCCAGCAGAGTTTGAAAAGACCATATGTCGCGAAATTGAAGACTTGATGAACGAAAAAGTCGTGAATATCTGTGGCCAGGATACCCTCAAACAATTAACGGCGCTTCTTGAGCGCGCGGACTTGCTCGTATCACCGGATAGCGGGCCGGCGCATATTGCCAATGCCATGGGTACCGATGTGTTGGGTCTTTACGCCGCTAGCAATCCTGATCGATCCGGCCCTTACAACTCCTTGGCATGGTGCGTTAACTGCTATCCCGATGCATTACACAAGTTCACGGGCAAGACGGTTTCTCAGGCTCGCTGGGGGGCAAAAGCGGAATTTGAGGGTGCCATGGACATGATTTCGCTTGATGATGCCACTGACCAGTTGGACTTGTGGATGGAAAAACGTTTCAAGTCAGCATAGTAACCGAAATATCAGGGGGTTGAGGTATAGTCCTGATAAGACTTTTCTTCAACAAACCGTGATCCAAGGTGCAAGTTCACGTCTTTTTTGATGGCGGCACGTCGGTCATTGGTGAAATAGACTGACCGCGAGAGGGAGACAAACTGGGGCCCGAAATCCTGCTTTGCTTCCTGGGCACGGATATCGTCCTCTATGTCCCAAAGCTCTTCGTTGACGGATTTCATTTGAACACGTAAGTCCCCAATCCGTGATGAAGCATGAATCTCGTGCTCCCAGATACTATTCAGCGCGTCCAGCTCCAAGCGTACGTTGCTGATTTTTTCCTCGTTCTCGATACGCTCGGATTTAATTTCCAATATCGTGATCTTGTCCAGCACCTCACCGAACGACAGCGGCACTTCGATAGTGTCTTTCATGGGTATTCTCCCGGTGCATTATGGATAGCTCCCACTTGGCAAATTAATGGGGGCCGGGTCAGGTATGTTTCTACTCAGTAGCAGCGAGCCTGACACGAAGAGAGAGGCCTTTGATACCCGCTCCGAACCTTTTCAAGCCTTGGCACTCAACACAATGATTTCTCCAAAATCCTAGGATTATCCTGATATGTCATTATTGCCTGTTGTCCTGGCAGGGGGTGGTGGATCAAGACTATGGCCATTATCACGTCAATTGTATCCCAAGCAATTTCTGTCATTTGATGGCGGCCCCACCATGTTGCAAAAGACATTAGGGCGTCTTGATGGGCTTGAAACACAAGCGCCCATCGTCATATGCAACGAGGAACATCGCTTTCTGGTGGCAGAACAGTTACGCCAGATCGATACCGATAACCGTCACATATTGCTGGAGCCGGTCGGGCGCAACACGGCACCTGCGATTGCCTTGGCGGCCATTGCCGCCACTCAAGACGGCGCTGACCCTCTATTGCTGGTGTTGGCTGCTGACCATCTGATTCAGGATGTCGCGCAGTTCCACGACAGTATCAAGCAGGCGCAGTCGCTTGCAGAGCTCGATTGTTTGGTCACCTTCGGTGTGGTGCCCACCAGCGCTGAAACCGGGTACGGTTATATTCATCAGGGGGCACCGCTGGGATCGGGTTATGGTGTCAGGCGTTTTGTCGAAAAGCCTGACGCGGCGACGGCCGCTGCTTACATGGAAAGTGGCGAATATCTGTGGAATAGCGGCATGTTCCTGTTTCGAGCGAGTCGCTACTTGCAGGAGCTGGAGTGCTTCTACCCCGATATGCTTCGTGCCTGCCATCAAGCAATGACGCATACAACGAAGGATCTGGATTTCACGCGTATTGATAAAGACGCCTTCGCCCAATGCGATGACATATCGGTAGATTATGCCGTGATGGAGAAAACTCGGCATGCCGCCGTCGTGCCCTTGGCGGCGCGCTGGAGTGACCTGGGCGCTTGGTCGTCAATATGGGAGTTAAGCGATAAGTGCGAGTTGGGTAACAGCTATCATGGTGATGTCATTCAGGAAGATACCCGCAATACCCTGATGCGTTCTGAGAGCCGCTTGGTGGTCGCGATAGGTCTTGAAGACCTTGTCATTATCGAAACCAAGGATGCCGTGTTAGTGGCTGATAGGCATAAAACGCAAGACGTTAAAAAAATTGTCGAGCGACTCAAGTTGGAGGGACGAGACGAGTTCAAAAATCATCGGGTTGTCTATCGTCCTTGGGGGCGCTACGAATCGGTAGATAGAGGCCAGCGTTACCAGGTCAAACGCATCACGGTGAACCCTGGCGCAAAGCTCTCAGTACAAATGCATCATCACCGGGCAGAACACTGGATAGTGGTGTCCGGCACGGCGGAGGTGACTAACGGAGAGATAAGTTACCTTGTGTCTGAAAATGAATCGACCTACATTCCCATCGGCCAGATCCACGCGCTGAAAAACCCCGGCACGCTGCCACTTGAACTGATAGAGGTACAGTCCGGCAGCTACCTTGGCGAAGACGATATCGTTCGCTTCGAGGATCAATACGGCCGTGCTGGATCAGCTTGTTGAGCGATATCCTTGAAGAACAGGGTAGATCGACAGGCTTGAATCAAACTTGTGTATGGACTTCTCAAGCCTCTCCAAATTCGCGTTCTGCCACTTACCCGGTTGGCGCAATCGGCAGCGATCCAAGTCAATCAGCCATGGCGCGCCGTTGGCATCAATCAAAATATTGCGGGCGTTTAGGTCAACATGATCAAGCTGTGCTTGGTGAAAGCGTCGTATCATGGCGCCTACGCGTTGCAAGAGCGCTTCATCCGCCAGATGGTTGACGATCAACTCAGCTAACGCTTTGGCACCGCTGATGCGCTGAGTGATCAAGGCAGCTTCGTAGCTGAGCCCATGACGAACCACGCAAGTAGCGATAGGGCGCGGGACAGGTAAGCCTTGCTCGAACAGGTCGGCCGTGAGGCGCATTTCGCGAAAGCCGCGGGTGCGCTCAGCACCTAGCCAGAGGTAGCGTTTTTGGCTTAGTTTGGCGGCTAGGCCGCCTCGCCGGTAAGGGCGCAAAACCCATTGCTCCGTAGGGGTGGCCTGTAAAAAAAGGCTGCTGCCCCGGCCGGGTGCTTCGCCCACCACTAAATTGCGCGATTGCCAGTATTCTGCTCTGAACAGGGCGGGATCGGGTTGGTATGACATGGCAGCGTCACATAAACTGTCTGCATCATGTAAAATCAGCTTATTTTCTTGCCGGAGTGCCGCTAAGCGCATGAAGCCCTCTCTGCCAGTTCAACCCAATCATATTGCCATTTTGCGCCTCTCCGCCTTGGGAGACGTGTGTAACCTCGTGCCCACGGTGCGAGCGTTGCAACGCCAGTGGCCGCACGCGCGCATTACCTGGATTATCGGCAAAGGGGAATACAGTTTACTGGCCGGTCTTTCCGGGGTCGAGTTTGTTGTGTACGACAAGTCGACCGGGCTTAAAGGGATGCGTGCCCTTTGGCGTGAATTGGCGGGCACGCGTTTCGACGTACTTTTGCACATGCAGCAAGCCATTCGCGCGAGTGTTTTATCGCTTGGGTTGAAGGCCAATGTGCGTGTGGGCTATGACAAGGCCCGCGCTAAGGATGCCCAGCACCGATTTACCCAGCTCCATATTGCGCCCAGAACCAACCCTCATGTGTTGGAATCATTTATGGATTTCGCACATTTGCTGGGTGTCGAAGAGGGGCCACTAGAGTGGGATTTGCCGGTGCCTCCTGCTGCGTATGACGAAGCACGCACGATTAGCGGTGAAGCCCCTTATTTGGTGATTAATCCATGCAGCAACGTGCGGCTACGCAATTTTCGTAACTGGTCGGTAGAAGGGTATGCCAGCGTGATTGAATATGCGTGGGTTCAGCACGGCCTGAAAAGCGTGTTGACTGGCGGCGGCAGTTCGCTTGAGCGTGAGATCGGTGAGCAAATTGAAGCTCTCTGTCAGCCAGGAAGCGTCATCAATGCTATTGGTAAAACGTCGTTAAAGGGCCTTTTAGCGCTGGTTGATGGCGCGCGCGCAGTGGTTTCGCCGGATACTGGCCCTGCTCATATGTCAAACGCAATGGGCACTCCGACACTAGGGCTTTACGCTACGACCAATCCCCAGCGTGCAGCGCCCTACCTATGGCGAGATTTTGCCGTTAATGCTTACCCGGATGCGCTGCGCACCTACCTGCAAAAATTAGTGGAAGAGGTAAGCTGGGGGCAGCGCGTTCGCCATGCCGATGCCATGGCGCTCATCAAGGTTGATGACGTGATTGCCAAGTTAGAGGCACTGCTGACATATACGGCGCACCCAACCACAGGAACCATGGATGAAAGTTGATTTAACCGCTCTGGAGCATGGCCGCGTTCTCGTTGTGGGCGACGTGATGTTAGACCGCTATTGGCATGGCGGCACCTCGCGCATATCACCAGAAGCGCCGGTACCGGTTGTCCGCGTCGAGGATGCCGACGACCGCCCCGGTGGAGCCGCAAACGTGGCGCTGAATATTGCCGCCTTGGGTGCGCACGTGGCGTTGGCGGGAGTGGTCGGCACCGATGAAAATGCGGAGTTGCTCAAGACACGCCTTGCCGACTCCAATGTAAGTACTCACTTTCAGTGCAGTGCCGATATACCCACGATCACCAAGCTGCGTGTCATGAGCCGTAATCAACAGTTGCTGCGTCTGGATTTCGAACAGCGCCTGGACGGTGTCGATACGAGTGACCTGATAACCCAAGTGGAGCAAGCGCTGCCCAGCTGTGACGTGATGATTCTTTCCGACTACGGCAAGGGCACACTGAACCAGGTGGAAAAGCTGATTTCGTCGGCGCGTGCACAGGGCAAACGTGTATTGATTGATCCCAAGGGTAGCGATTTCAGCAAATATCGTGGGGCGAGTTTAATCACCCCTAATCTCACTGAATTTGAAGCGATTGTCGGTGCTTGCCACAGTGATGCCGAGCTCGCCCGTCGGGGAGAAGCGCTGCGCGTCGAGCTTGAACTGGAAGCGTTGCTGATCACCCGCAGCGAAAAAGGCATGACACTCATTTGCGATGGTCAGGATCCGCTACATTTACCTACCCGTGCCCAAGAAGTGTTTGACGTGACAGGCGCGGGCGATACCGTGATTGGGCTGATGGGGCTAGCGCTGGCATCCGGCCATGCACTGGCTGAGGCCATGATGCTTGCCAACCTGGGCGCGGGACTGGTGGTTGCTAAACCCGGTACCGCGACGCTGTCGATCGCCGAGCTTTATACCGCCCTGCATGGCGATAAGCTCGCCGAGTATGGCGTCATTGGGCAGCCCTCCTTAATTGAGGCAGTGCGGGCTGCCCAGCATCGCGGCGAACGTGTCGTCATGACTAACGGCTGCTTTGATATTCTGCACGCTGGGCATGTGGCGTATCTCGAACAGGCAAAACGGCTGGGCGAGCGTTTGATTGTCGCGGTGAATGACGATGCTTCCATCGGTCGTTTAAAAGGGCCCAAGCGGCCGATTAATCCACTTAATCGCCGTATGCAGGTGCTGGCAGGGTTGGGCGCTGTGGATTGGGTCGTCGCCTTTAGCGATGATACCCCTCAAGCGCTCATTGAAGCCGTACTGCCGGATATTTTGGTCAAAGGCGGCGACTATCTTCCGGAAGATATCGCCGGCGGCGAAGCGGTGATTGCTAGCGGCGGTGAGGTCAAAGTACTGGGCTTTGAAGATGGCGTGTCGACCACGGCGATGATCAGCTCGATTCTGGATCGCGAGCACTAATGGCGGTACCCACCTGGCCTCGGCTTGCTTACTCAGCGGTGCTGTATTTACTGTCGCCGCTGATTACCTGGCGTATTTGGCGTGAGCAAGTGCCCACTTACTCTCGTCTGCAGCGGCTTGGCTTACGCCTTGGCCCGCTGCCGCCAGGGCCGCGACTTTGGCTGCACTGCGCTTCGGTAGGCGAAGTTCGCGCCGCTCGTCCGCTGATTGAGGGCTTGTTAGCGCGTTATCCTGATTACAGCCTGCTGGTAACTACCCTGACGGCTACCGGTGCCCAGCAGGCCCAGGCGCTGATTCATGAACAATCCGAAACTGACCAGCCACGGCTTGCCCATCGGTTCTTGCCGCTCGACTACCCGGGGGCCGCTAAGCGCTTTGTCGCCAGGGTGAAGCCCGCGCTGGCGATCATGTTTGAAACCGAACTGTGGCCCAACTTGCTTCACGCTTGCCGTCATCAGGCAGTGCCCGTGGCTGTGGTCAATGGGCGCTTGTCTCCCCGCGCCTTTACACGCTATCAGCGGTGGCGGCCATTGATGGCCACTACCCTGGCGAACGTTAGCTGGTTGGCGGCCAAATCCTCGGCTGATGCCGATCGATTTAACTCCCTGGGATGCAGCGCTGAAGTAACCAGCGTGGTGGGTTCGTTAAAATTTGAAATACCCACTCAGGAAAGGGCACTTGAAGAGGGTGAGCGCTTACATCAGCAGTGGGGCCAACGCCCAGTATGGGTAGCGGGCTCCACGCGTGACGGAGAAGAAACGCAGCTACTTCAGGCCCACCGCCAACTGCGCACACGCTACCCTAATGCGCTTTTAGTTGTGGTACCGCGTCATCCAAAGCGCTTTGATGAAGTGGCGACGCTCTGCCGCAATGAAGGCTGGTCAATAAGTCGCCGTAGTCAGCAGCAGCCCGTTACCCCGCAAACAGCGGTGTACTTGGCGGATACGTTGGGTGAGTTGTCAGCGTTGTATGCGGCAGGCAGTGTGGCTTACGTGGGCGGCAGTTTGGTGCCCTTGGGCGGCCACAATGTTTTGGAACCGGCCGCTCTCGGCAGGCCGGTACTCAGCGGCCCCTCGATTGAGAATTTTGCCGACGTGGCTGAACCGCTGCAAGCGGCAGGTGCGCTAACGTTGGTCGATAGCCCTGAAGCCTTGGCAGACGCTTTGGTGGCCTACTTTGCTGACCCTGAGCGCGCCCAGCAGGCTGGGCAAGCCGGGCGCGCGACGATTGAGGCACAAAAAGGCGCGCTGGCCCGTACCCTGACAGGCTTGGCGCCGCTACTAGCCCGGTAACAACCCTTGACGCCGGTATATTCGATTTCCTTTAGGCGATTATCAAAGCGCTATGCGCTCCACGCCATCTGCTTTGCCTAAGAGAAGAATATCGGCGCCTCGGGCGGCAAATAAGCCGTTGGTCACCACGCCGACGATAGCGTTAATTTTCGCTTCCATGGCCACAGGGTCGTCGATCATAAAGTTAAAGCAGTCGATAATTTGGTTGCCGTTGTCGGTGACCACGCCCTGCCGATACACGGGCTCGGCTCCAAGGGCGACAAGCTCGCGGGCAACGTAAGAGCGAGCCATGGGGATAACTTCCACCGGCAACGGAAAATGGCCTAGCTGGGCAACATACTTAGAATGGTCGGCAATGCAGATGAAACGCTCGGCACAGGCAGCGACGATTTTTTCTCGAGTGAGCGCGGCACCGCCGCCTTTAATCATTTGTAAGTTAGCGTTTACTTCGTCGGCGCCGTCGATATAGAAAGGCACCGTGCCTACGCTATTCAGCTCGAATACCTCAATGCCCAGCGACTTAAGCCGCTGAGTGCTAGCCTCGGAGCTTGCCACCGCCCCCTTAAATTGATCGCGTAAGGGGCCTAAACGATCGATAAATAGGTCGGCCGTTGAGCCGGTGCCGATACCCAGCACGGTATCTCTTTCAAGCCAGGATTGAATCTCGCTGATCGCTTTATCGGCGACGGCGGCCTTAAGTTCGTCTTGGGTCATGATATGCCTTTACGCTGAAAGAGTGTATTTGCCCATTATAACGCTACAAATGCGACGTGTTGATCTAAACGCTGCTAGCCGCTAGACGATGCTAGGCGTAATCTGCTACCAATATATGTTTTGTCCGCGCCCGTCAGGGTCACGCTCTTCCTAGGATTTTCCGCATGCTTGAAGCTACCGTCAAAAAGATCCTCCAAGCCCACGTTTACGAGGCCGCTTGTGAGACACCTATTTCGTCTGCTCCCTTTTTGTCGCGTCGTTTCAATAACCAGATTTTAATTAAGCGCGAAGACTTACAGCCGGTTTTTTCGTTTAAAATCCGCGGCGCCTACAACAAAATGGCCCAGCTTAGCGAGGAGCAAAAAGCGAAAGGCGTGATTGCCGCCTCGGCGGGCAATCATGCCCAGGGGCTCGCCATGGCCGCCAAACTGATGGGCGTGAAAGCGGTGATCGTGATGCCACGTATTACCCCTGAGATTAAAGTGCAGGCGGTACGCGCACGGGGTGCCAAAGTGGTACTCAAGGGGGATGCGTTTGCCGCCGCCGCTGAGCACGCCCAGGAACTGATCAAAGAGCACGGCTACACGTATATTCCACCCTTCGATGATATTGACGTGGTTGCCGGTCAGGGCACTGTTGCGGTGGAAATTCTGCGTCAGCAGGCGGGGCGTCTTGATGCTATCTTCGTCCCGGTGGGTGGCGGTGGGCTGATTGCCGGCATTGCGGCCTACGTTAAATATCTGCGCCCGGATATCAAAGTAATCGGTGTGGAGTCTGAAGACAGCGCCTGCTTGAAAGCGGCGTTAGACGCCGGTGAGCGAGTTGTGTTGGATCAAGTAGGCGTTTTTGCCGAAGGCGTTGCGGTGGCACAAATTGGCGAAGTGCCTTTCTCGCTGGTCAAAGACCTTATCGACGATGTGATTACCGTCACCGCTGATGAAATGTGCGCGGCGGTAAAAGATATCTTTGAAGATACCCGTGCCGTGGCGGAAACGTCCGGGGCGCTATCGCTTGCCGGGCTGAAAAAATACATTCAGCAAACCGGCGTGGAAGGCGAAACCCTGTTGTGCATTAATTCGGGAGCCAATACCAACTTCGATCGTTTGCAGCATATTGCCGAGCGAACCGAACTTGGCGAGCAGCGAGAGGCAATTTTGGCGGTCACCATCGCTGAAAAGCCGGGTAGTTTTAAAAAGTTTTGCCGCACGCTGGGTAAGCGCATGGTCACCGAGTTTAGCTACCGCTATGCGGACAGCAGCGAAGCGCATATTTTTGTCGGCGTACAGGTCAAGCCTGGCGGTGAAGACCGTCAAGCGGTCATCGATAAACTCCGAGAGTCGGGCTATCACGTGGAAGACTTAACCGATAACGAGTTGGCGAAGCTGCACATTCGCCACTTGAGCGGTGGTCGGCCAAGCAAGCATTTCGAAGAAGAGCTGTATCGCTTTGAATTTCCAGAGCGTCCGGGCGCGCTGATTAACTTCCTTACCCAATTACCCCACGACTGGAATATTTCGCTGTTCCACTATCGTAACCACGGGGCTGCCTATGGCCGCGTGTTGGTGGGTATGCAAGTGCCCAACGGGGATCGTACGCACGTTGCGGAGCATTTGGATGCGATTGGCTATCGCTATTGGCGGGAAAGCGATAATCCTGCTTATCGGTTGTTTATGGCGTAGTAGTGAGTCGCATGACGTGTAAGTGTTTACTCACAACACGGCCCGCTATGTATCAGCGTGTAAAGGGACGGTGTGCATATATTTTTTAGTGGCATATTGGCTTTATATTCGTTGTCAACGCCCATCCATTGGCCCTATAGTCATGAATGAAATTAATGAAAGACGTCATCTAGGCAGTACGAGAATGCTCATGACAGGCAAATTCGATGGCGTCTTGATGAATAAGCAACTTTTAGGGCGTTGGAGAAGCAATATGCGGCGTAGAAAGCCCGATATGGTAATGGCACTGGTCATCGTGTTTGCTCTCGGGGTATTAGCCACCGGCTACGCGCAGGCATTATCAGGTAGTTAAGCCGTTACGCAAGGGTAAGTAATGAGTTAATTGTTGAACGGGCGGGCCTTATGGGTCAGCCCGTTTTGTTATCAGGCTGATTAAAACGTCTTCGGGCGAATAATTTGCTTGTCGCTGACCACCGCGCTTAACGCAATATCCCAGGGCTCAATGGGGAGTGTGTCTACTTGTTGGCAGTCGTGGGCTACGCCCAGCAGAGTTGGTTTAGGGCCAGGACGACGCATAAACGCAAGGCTGCGATCATAAAAGCCACCGCCCATGCCCATCCGATTAGCCTGGGCGTCAAAACCCACTAGTGGCACAATCAGCGTATCCAGCGCCCACGCCGGCAAACGGTGTTGGCGTTTGGCCGCAAAGCGGGTGGCAGGCTCGTTGATGCCGAAACGGTTTTTGATCATCGGCGTGGCGTGATGGTAAGCCACAAACCACAGTGTATTCGTGCTGAAAGGGCGTAAGACGGGTAAATAGATGGACACCCCGCGGCGGCGTAGCCAGGGGATTAACGGTGTCGGGTCGATTTCGCCCATCATAGGTAGGTAAAGACTAAGACGTCGTGCACGTCGGATTTCAGGCAGTCGTTTAAGCTGCTGACAAAGCCGCGAAGCCGCTTGATGCTGCTCGCGTGGTGAGAGGGACTGACGGCGACGACGAAGTTCACGGCGCAGTGCCCGTTTATAGTCAGCGCTGTGTAGGCTGTCTTGCATGTGAGTGTTCCCCAGAGTGCCGCTGTCGTTCTGGCCCTGAACCTACTGGTTCAGGTGGGTGGCCGCAGCCAAGCCGTCAGGCTTTCCGTCGCACGGACATGCGCACAGGCTTGGCTAGCATTTGGCCCCCTGGGTATTACGCATAGGCTCGAGGGACTTTAACGACTGGCGCACACCCCAGAGAACCTGGGTATCCTAACAGAGCGCGGGCTAATGCCAAAGACTTGCGTTAAACGCGCCTACGGCTTGCGGGTTTGCGACAATGCCTGTTCGAGCCGTTCGTTAAGCCGGTTCAAGTTGGCTTCCCCAGCGCGATGTTCATCCATTGCTTCAAGCAATTCATGGGTAATGTTGAGCGCCGCCATAATCGCAATACGCTCGTTTCCCAATAGTTTGCTCTGCGCCTGAATGCCTTGCATGGCGCGGTCTAGATAGCGGGCCGCGCGTTCAAGTTTGGCTTCTTCGCCGGGGTCGCAAGCAATCACGTAATCACGCCCTAATAGGCTGATTTCGGTAGTAGGCCGCTTAGTGTTACTCATGACAAGCTCCGGCACGGGTCAAAGGGATGCCCAATGCGTTAACATCACTGCATAGGAAGGACGATGTCGCTCACTATAAGAGAGCCGCTTGCGCGGGGTCAACGCGCAAGCGTCAGCGGCATACGATCTTGAATCCCTGCTAACGAGTGAAGTAGACCATGTCGCTAATTGACGAACGCCAAGATTTTTCGGATATCGCCGATGTTTTTTTGTTGCATGGCAGCATGCAGTCGCCCGCCTTTCTGGATGGACGTTTGTGCGCCCTGTTAGCCCTGCGCGATGTTGATGCCCAAACTTGGCTGGAGGAGGTCTGTGTAAGCCTTGGTGTCGAACAGCCCCACGATCCCGCCAGTGCCGAACGGTTGCTGGGCTGGAGGCGACAAACGCTAGAAGCGTTGAGCGCCAGCGATCTAAATTATGCTCCCCTGCTGCCAGACGAGCTTTTCAGCTTAGCCGAGCAAGCCCAGGGCCTGAAAGAATGGACGCTGGGGTTTATGGAGGTAGTGGACGAGGTTGCCGATGAGGCGCAGCGAGAGCGGTGGTCGCAAACCCTGCGCGAAGCGGTGGATGACCTCGCAGGTCTTGGACAAATCGAAACCGATATCGACGATAGCTCGGAAAATGAAAATGACCTCTTTGCGCTAACCGAGCACGCGCGGATGGCCGCCATGATGCTGTATACCGAGCAACATCCTGGTCAGCCGCAAGTCGAGCAAACCGATACGCCTGTTCATTAATCTGTTGTTGGAAAACGCTATGTTGCCAGATGTATTACCTCGTCCGCCGGCCATCGCCCCCGCGGAATACCGAAAGCGGCGTGACGCCCTCATGGCCCAATTGCCGCCTCATACGGCAGTGATTTTGCCCGGCGCCTCGTTGGTGACGCGCTCCAACGATAGCGACCACCCGTTTCGCCAAAATAGCGATTTTTACTACCTCACCGGCATCAGTGAGCCAGACGGCCTGTTGCTCCTGTTGCCGGGGCGTGATGAGGGTCAGAGCGTAGTGTTTTGCCAGGATCGAGACCCTACGATGGAGGCCTGGACGGGGCGGCGGTTAGGCGCCGAGGGTGTCATGAGGGAACACGGCATTGACCAGGCATTCGAGAACGCCGAGCGCGAGTCCCTTTTGCCTGAACTGCTGAAGGGGCGCGAGCTGATCTATCTGCCGCTCGATAATGGCGACGCCCTCGCCATAGCGGAAGCAGCATTGGCCGAGGCGACGGCTGGCCAGCGCCGCGGTCGTCCCGCCTTGAAAGGCTGGATGGATATTGGCCCGTTGATTCACGCCATGCGCCAGATTAAAAGCGCTGCAGAAATTACCCTACTACGCCACGCAGCGACGATTTCTGCCCATGCGCATTTGCGCGCGATGCGCGTGGCACGGCCCGGGCTGAGCGAGTATCAGCTACAGGCCGAATTGGAGCATGAGTTTGCTTGGCAGGGCGGCAGCGGGCCCGCTTACAGCACCATTGTGGGGAGTGGGGCTAATGCCTGCGTGTTGCATTACATTGAAAATAGCGCACCGCTGGCAGACGGCGCGCTGGTGCTGATCGATGCCGGCGCGGAATTTGAGCTATATGCGGGGGATATTACCCGCACCTTCCCCGTGTCAGGGCGTTTCAGCGATGCCCAGCGGTCGTTGTACCAAGTCGTGCTGAACGCCCAAGAGCGAGCGGTCGCTGCCGTTCAGCCCGGTGCGACCCTTGCTGAGATTCATCAGGGCGTGGTGGCCGACTTAACTGCGGGGTTGATTGAGCTGGGCCTGCTGGAAGGCGAGCTGCAAACCTGTATCGATGAGCAGCGCTACCGGCGGTTTTATCTGCACTCAACGTCGCACTGGCTGGGCCTGGATGTGCATGATGTGGGCACCTATCGGCTGAACGAAGATACGCCGCGACCGCTGGCGCCGGGCATGGCGCTGACTGTTGAGCCAGGGCTGTATATTCCCGATGAGGCAGACATTCCCGCCGCATACCGGGGTATTGGCATCCGAATTGAAGACAACGTGGTGGTGACAGAACAGGGCCACGAGGTATTGACCGACCAAGTGCCTAAACGGATAGCGGATATTGAAGCGCTAATGGCCACTACCTGAGGCCTTGCCAGGGTATTATGTAATTTACGTTACACGGTAATCGCAGTGTGTTGTAGCGCGTTAGTCATAACTGGGAGAGAGTCAATGCAAGCGTCGGGGCAGGCAATAACCCATGACATTGTCATTGTAGGAGGCGGGTTAGTGGGCGCCAGTTTAGGTTGTGCCTTGGCGCCGCTGATTGAGCGGTATGGCTGGAAAGTCGCCATCATTGAAGCGGCACCGCTGCCGTCTGAGTCCCTGGATGACGCGTGGCAACCTAGTTTTGATGCGCGCGCTAGCGCCATTGCCGAAGGCTCGGCACAGCGCTTTCGTCAATTGGGCGTGTGGGAGGCGATGCAAGACCAAGCAACGCCGATTCAGCGCATCCATATCAGTGAGCGGGGGCGGCTAGGCGCAACGCGTCTTAACGCTTGCGAACTTGGCGTCAAGGCCCTGGGGCATGTGATCCCTAATGCGTGGATGGGTCGCGTCCTGCATCAGCGGCTCAATGCGCTACCCCTTGAATGGTATTGCCCCGCCAAGGTTGACAGCATCACCCCGACGCCCCGGGGCCACGACTTGACGCTCTCCGATGGAAGCCAGCTTTGCGGTGCTTTGACGGTACTGGCCGATGGCGGACGGTCAGGCTTAAAAGAACAGCTGGGTATTGCCAGCCGCCGTGCGGCCTATGATCAAACCGCAGTGATCGCCCACGTGGGCGTCAGTCAGCCGCACCATGGCGTGGCTTACGAGCGTTTTACCGACGTGGGGCCGATAGCCTTGTTACCTTTGCCGGGGCAGGCAATGGAGTTAATCTGGACGCATACCACCGGGCAGGAGCAAGCGCGGCTGGATCTTCCGGACAGTGAATTCCTGACCCAGCTCCAAGCGGCTTTTGGCGATCGGGTCGGGCGCTTTACTCAGGTTGGGCAGCGCCTCAGTTATCCGCTGACGTTAATTACGGCCAATGAACCTGTCCGCCCTGGGCTAGCGGTGCTGGGCAATGCGGCCCACGCGCTCCATCCGGTAGCAGGGCAAGGCTTTAACCTGGCGCTGCGCGGCGTGATGGACTTAGTTGAGGCGCTTGAGCAAGGTGAGTGGGCAAATCGGCCACTGGGTGATATGACCACGCTTCAGGCGTTTGAACGCCAACGTGCGCGTGACCGTGCCAATGTGGTTCGCTTTAGCGATGGGTTGATTCGGCTGTTTGGACTGTCATTCCCCCTGTTGCCCCATGCCAGGGCCGCAGGTTTGATGGGTCTTAACGTGCTGGGACCCTTACGTAAAAGCTTGGCGCGCCGGGCGATGGGCTTGGAGCGCTAAGCCCCACCACCCTAAGATTCATTCGCCTGATGAACCGATTAGGCCAACAAGGAATGCTATGCAGTCGCCAAGTGAGTCAGATAGGTCGCCAGCCAATAGCGTCGACGTTGCCGTTGTCGGCGCTGGTATGGTGGGTACCACGCTGAGTTTGCTGCTCGCCGAGGCGGGTATGCGAGTGGCACTCGTTGAGGCCAAGGAGGCGCCGTGTTCGAATCAAGCAGGTGCGCTTCCGGCACCGCGGGTAAGCGCGTTGACGCCGGTTTCCCAGCGGCTTTTGACGCATATTGGTGCGTGGCCGCTGATGGTGGAGACCCGCGTGACTGCCTATCGGTATATGCAGGTTTGGGATGCCGAGGGCAGCGGCGAGATTGCCTTTTCGGCCGATGAGGCAGGTGTCGCCGTACTGGGGCATATCGTCGAGAACGATGTGACGTTGTCAGCACTACACGCCAAACTGCAAAACCAGTCCCAGCTCAACGCGTTTTTCGGTGCCGGGGTTGAGGCATTAGAGCACGCGGCGTCGGGGTATCAGTTGCGCCTGGCGAACGGCGAGTCGCTGTACGCGCCCTTGGTCGTCGCTGCCGATGGTGCTCACTCGGTGCTGCGTGAGATGGCGAGGATCGAGGTGGCAAGCGAGGCGATGGGCCAGGATGCGGTGGTCACCACGGTGCGCTGCGCTAAACCTCACGGCGACACCGCGCGGCAAGCGTTTGTCGACGGGCGTCCTTTGGCGTTTTTGCCACTGACGGTTGAGGGCGACGCGCATTATTGCTCGATTGTTTGGTCGACAACGCCTGCCCACGCCGAAGAGCTGTGCAAATTGTCCCGCGAGGCGTTAGGCGACGCTCTAGGCGATGCAATGGGGGATCGGATGGGCACCGTCAGCGTCTGCGACCGAGCGTATCGTTTTCCGTTAGTCCAGCGGCATGCGACCCGTTACGTGCAGCCGCATTTTGCGCTCGTCGGGGATGCGGCCCATAGCCTTCACCCACTCGCCGGGCAGGGCGTTAACTTGGGCTTGATGGATGTCGCGGTTCTCGCCGAAGAGGTGACGTCGGCCTGGCGTCGTGGAGCACCCTGGGGCGAGCTTAGTACGCTAAATCGTTATGCCCGCCGCCGGCGAATCGATAACAGTGCCATGCTTGGCTTAATGAAAGGGTTCAAAACCCTGTTTGGTAGCCATGACCCGGCGCTGACCCTCATGCGCAATCTCGGAATGAGCGGCTTGCACCAACTGACACCGCTCAAGCGTATCGTCATGCGGCAAGCGACCGGCGAGCGCGGGCGTTTGCCGATGACGTGCCGTTAACCGCGACGGCGGTCGACCACATTGAGGGCTTTCAACAAATTAAGCGCCTCGCTTAGCTGGTAATCATCGCGGAGACGTTGTGACACTTCTTCGCGATCACGCGGGGCTTGCTGGGCGCGCAGATGGCCTTCTAAATCCGCTTCACGGGTCTCGCGCCGCCCTTCAGCGACTTCCAGGCGTCCGCGGACGACATCGACATCGGGGGCAATGCCTTGGGCTTGGATGGAGCGCCCTTCCGGAGTGTAGTAAAGCGCTGTAGTGAGCTTCAGGCCTTCTCCGTTACCCAGCGGCATAATCTGTTGAACAGACCCCTTACCGAAACTTTCGGTGCCCATGATGACCCCCCGGCGTTGATCCTGGAGGGCACCGGCGACAATTTCGGCGGCCGAGGCGCTGCCGCTATTTATTAGCACGACAAGCGGGACATCAGCTGCTGGCGTATTGGCAGAGGCTGAGAAAGACAGCTCGTTGTCAGGGATGCGTCCCTCGGTATAGACAATTAAGCCTTCGTCTAAAAATAAATCTGCCACCCCCACAGCGGCTTGGATTACGCCGCCGGGATTATTACGTAAATCGAGTACTAAGCCGTCTAGCGGTTGCTCACGGGCCATGCTCTCGAGGGCTTGGCGCGCTTGTTGTGGCGTGCGCGACTGGAACTGGCTAATTCGTAAATAGCCATAGCCGGTTTCCAACAGTTCATGTTTAACGCTTTCGCTACGGATAATCTCGCGGGTTAAGGTGAATTCGAGGGGCGACTCTTCACCTGCGCGCAAAACAGAAATGTCCAGCGTCGTGTCGGGGTCGCCACGCATTAAGGTAACGGCCTCCTGTAGCGACATGCCCTTGGTGGGTGTGCCTTCGATGCTGACAATAATGTCCCGAGACATTAGCCCGGCTCGCGAGGCGGGCGTATCGTCGATGGGGGTAATGATCATTAGCTGGCCGTTTTCCAAGCCTACTTCAATGCCGATACCGCCAAATTCGCCCTCGGTGGATTCGCGCAGGCTTTGGTATTCCTCTTTATCGAGGTAGGCAGAGTGAGGATCTAGCTCATTGAGCATGCCCCGCATGGCGTTACGTAATAGTGTGCGATCGTCAACTTCCTCGACATAGGCACGCTTGATGCGTTCAAACACTTCGGCAAACGTCTGGATTTCTTCAAGCGGCAAGTCGCTGTCAACGCTATCGCCACTCGGCTGAGCAAACAGTGATATCGGGGCTGATAATAGGGCAATAGGGAGCAGAATCGCCAAGAAGCGTTTGGCGGTGGCCGATCCCTGGGTAACTGATAGCGTCATGCGGACTCCGCGAAGCGATAGGTGGGCAGCGCGCGCCGCTACCCGAAGTGACAACAATAATGACTCAGCTTATCCCGTCAGCGGCGTGCAATCCAACGTTGTGGGTTAATTGGTTCACCGCTTTGGCGAACTTCAAAGTAAAGTGCGTTTCGCGGTTGACCCCCGCTGTCGCCTACCCGGCCAATGCTATCGCCACGCGATACTTGTTGACCAGGTCGCGCATTAAACTGCTGTAGATGCGCGTACAACGTCATGATTTGGTCGCCATGGTCGATTATCAATAAGTTACCAAATCCGCGCATCCAGTCGGCAAACACCACCCGGCCGGTGTGGACGGCGTTCACCGAGGTTCCCGCTGCGGCCTGAATCACGATGCCGTTGTAGTGCACGCCGTCACGGCGCTGAAAGTCAGCTGTGATATTACCCTGGACGGGCCAGGGGAGATCACCCTGTGTACGCGCAATATGGGTAGTCGGAGTAGGCTCGTCAAGCCGCGCGAGCTCGGCCTGAATCTCGCGAAGCCGACGTTCGGCCTGTTCGCGGTCGTTATTCAGGTCGGCCAATCGCGCCGCCTCGCTGCCGTAGCGGTCATCAAGGGTTTGTACCACGCCACGACGCGCCTCGGTTTGCTCGGCAAGCAGTGCGCTTTCAGCTTCGAGCTCCTCGGCCAGCGTCTCCAGGCGTGCTTGGCGCTCGGCAAGCGCTTTTTGAGTATCGGCAAGCGCATTATCGAGTCGCGCAATATCAGTCAAACGCTGCTGACGGGCCTCGGTCAGCCGGTTTAAATAGGCTTGCATGCGGTCAAGCTCGGCGGGGTCGCCCTGATTCAACAGCAGCTTGAGTTGGGGCGTCGGGCCTAGTCGGTATAGCGCCGCCAGTTGTTGGCCAAGGGCGTCGGCCTGATCTTCGCGGTCGGCTTGGAGGCGATCACGGTGTTGCCGAAGCTGAGTGGTTTCTTCATTCAGCTGACGGCGTTCCCGCTGTAGTTGGTCGAGCCGCTGGTGGATGTCAGCGAGCTCGGTTTCAACCTCTCGCAGCTCGCGTTTGGCCCCTTCGCGAGCGTCATCGGTTTCGCTCAAACGCTCGGAAAGCGCTTCAATGGCTTGGCCAATATCATCCAGCTGCTGGCGCGCCTGGTTTTCGCTTGGTTGGGCCGCGCTATGGGCGACATACAATAAGGCGACGCCAGCGGCAAGCCTGCAAAGTCGTTGCATCAAGCAGATTAACCGAAAGTAATCAGTGGTTGGCCCGTCATCGCTTGAGGAACGTCTTGGTTCATCATGGTCAGCAGTGTCGGTGCCAGATCACACAGGCGGCCATCGGCTAACTGTCCAGAACGCTCACCCACATAAATCAGCGGCACCATAAAGGTGGTGTGGGCGGTTTGCGGCGCGCCGGTTTCGGGGTGGACCATCTGTTCGGCATTGCCGTGGTCGGCGGTAATCAGGCAGGCCCCACCCGCTCGCTCAATCGCCTCAACCACGCGGCCAACGCAGGTATCGACGGTTTCAATGGCTTTGACGGCGGCGTCAAAATCACCGGTGTGGCCGACCATGTCACCGTTGGCGTAGTTGCACACCATGAGATCAAAGCGACCGCTATCAATAGCGTCGACGAGTTTGTCGGTAATCTCAAAGGCGCTCATTTCGGGCTTTTCGTCGTAGGTTTTCACATCCCGCGGGGATGGAACGAGGATGCGCTCCTCGCCGTCATACTCGGCTTCGTTGCCGCCTGAAAAGAAGAAGGTGACGTGGGGGTATTTCTCGGTTTCGGCAATGCGCAGCTGAGTTAAGCCGCGTTTGGCCACCACTTCGCCCAGGGTGTCGTGTAGATCGCTGGGTGGGAAGGCGGCAGGCGCGGGAATATCTGCCGCGTACTGGGTCATCATGACCAGTCCGTCACCCGCGAGCTTGGGGTACTCGCGGCGCTTGAAGCCGCTGAAGTCAGGCTCGACAAATGCGCGAGTCAGTTCGCGAGCGCGATCCGAGCGGAAGTTAAGAAAAATCGCCGCGTCGCCATCCTGTAACGTGATGGGGTTATCGCTAAGCGGTATGCTGCTGGCAGAGACGAATTCGTCGGTTTCACCACGCTCGTAGGCATCGCGCAGGGCCGATTCGGCGCTAGTTGCATAATACTCGGCATGACCGTCTGTGAGTAAGCGGTAGGCTTGTTCAACGCGCTCCCAGCGGTTGTCCCTATCCATGGCGAAAAAGCGCCCAATGATCGATGCGACAAAACCGTTGTCGGCCCCAACCAGCTCAGCCAAGCGGGCGTTGGCGCGCTCGATGGAGCGCAGTGCACTTTGCGGCGGCATATCGCGACCGTCTAAAAAGGCATGCACGTAGATGCGCTGGGCGCCACGGCGGGCGGCCAGCTCGGCCATGGCAATGAAGTGGTCTTCATGGCTGTGGACGCCGCCTGGCGACAGTAATCCTAGTAGGTGCACGGCGTGCCCATTGGCCACCGCCTCGTCGATGGGCTGGGTAAGCACGTCGATAGTGTCTAGATCGCCGTCTTCAATCGCTTTGATGATGCGGGTGAAGTCTTGGTAAACAATGCGCCCAGCACCGATATTCATGTGGCCGACTTCTGAGTTGCCCATCTGTCCGTCAGGCAACCCTACATGGCGTCCATCCGTGTGAACAAAGGCGTGGGGGCGGTCGGCCCAGAGCTTATCCATCACCGGGGTGTTGGCGGCGGCTACCGCATTGTGCGCGCTGTCGGGGTTATGGCCGTAGCCATCTAAAATAACCAGCGCGACGGGGCGGGGAGTGCGTGTAGTGTCCATAAAATTCTCCTGGTAAGTGACAAGCCGAGCGCCGAAAGGCGGATCGGGGTCGCGACCAACGCATGCTTGGGGCATCATAACGCAGCCAGTGGCTAAGCGTCATGGCGAAGGCCTGCGCGCTGCCCCGCTAGACGTGTATACTTGTTGCGTTTTGAGGGTGGCAACGCCGCTTTTTTCCGCATTGACCAAGAGATTGTGTCGCGATGATCGATCAGCTGTTCGAATTCGTAATGAATCATCCCCTGTTAGTGGGGGCGTTTTTGCTAGCGCTAATAGCGTGGATTATTTATGAAACACGCAGCGCTTCAACCCATGCGTTGACGGCCTCCGAGGCTACTCAACTTATTAATCGTGAAGACGCCGTAGTATTGGATATCCGTGAAAGTAAAGATTTTAAAACGGGGCATATCGCGGGTGCGCGCAACATCCCCCAGAGCAGCCTTGATAGCCGCATGAATGAGCTGAACAAAGTAAAAGACAAGCCGATCATTGTGGTGTGTAAACACGGACAAAGCTCAGGTGCTGCCCAAACAAAGCTTGCTAAAGCAGGTTTTGAGCGCGCCTTTAAACTGAAGGGCGGCATGGCGCAGTGGCAGGGCGACGGCCTTCCGGTGGTTAAAAAGTAAGCGCAGCGTGTATTCTATTCATTGCATGAACCATTGCATAACCGATTGTATTAACAATAAGGAGTTCTCCCATGGCGGAAGATAACAGCACCCCGCAGGCCGGCGCGCAAACCGATGAAAAACCGCAGCTTAAGTTCTCGCTGCAGCGCATTTATGTAAAAGATATCTCGTTTGAAGCGCCCAACTCGCCGTCGGTATTTCAGCAGTCGTTTAAGCCTAAGGTCAGCCTCGACCTCAACACCAGCAGCAAAAAAATTGCCGATGACCAATACGAAGTCGTCGTCAAAGTGACGGCGCAGGTTAACGATAACGAAACCGGTACGACGTCTTTTCTGGCGGAAGTCGAGCAGGCCGGCCTGTTTCGTATCAGCGGTATCGAAGGCGCGCAGCTTGATCAGACCTTAGGCGCTTTCTGCCCTAACTTGCTGTTTCCCTATGCTCGTGAATGCGTGGATAACTTGGTTAACCGGGGCGGGTTCCCGCCGCTGATGCTGGCACCGGTGAATTTTGAAGCGATGTATGCGCAGCGCAAGCAGCGCGAAGCACAACAAGCCAACCAAGCCGAAGAGAACACCCACTAAACAATGCGCGCCGCCGACTGGTACGCCGCTCACGGCAAAATGCCCCGCCTCTTCGTGCCTGAGGTGTTTAGCCCAGGCGACGAGGTGGCGTTGCCAGAAGGCCCGGCGCGGCACGTGACACGTGTGCTTCGCCTGGCCGAGAGCGCACCGCTGGTGCTATTCGACGGCCAAGGTGTTGAGGCGGGTGTTCGCTTGGTTGACGTCAGCCGTAAGCGTACCGTTGCACGCGTAGAAGCCGTTTGGTCGGGCGGCGTTGAGTCACCGCTGGTGGTGCATTTAGGCCAGGCGATTTCCAAAGGCGACCGGATGGATTACGCGATTCAGAAGGCCGTCGAGTTGGGGGTTGCAGCGATTACACCGCTGTATACCGAGCGCGGCGATGTGCGTTTAAAGGGCGACCGGGAAGAAAAAAAGCTGGCCCATTGGCAGGCGGTTGCGGCTAGTGCTTGTGAGCAGAGCGGACGCGCCGTCGTGCCGCCCGTCAATCCACCTATAACGCTTAAAGCCTGGCTTGAAGCGCGTCAAGAGCCGCTGCGCTTAATGCTTCATTTAGCGACTGGCCATATTTTCGACCGTGAGACGCGCCCTGAGAAAGCGGCGCTGTTGATTGGCCCTGAGGGCGGGCTTAGCCCAGACGATGTGGCCGCTGCCCTGGCGGCCGAGTTCGCACCGCTCACTCTAGGCCCTCGGGTGTTGCGCACCGAAACTGCACCCGTGGTGGCATTGACGCTTCTGCAACACTATTTCGGCGATTTGTAAGCACTTACCAACTATGCGTTGCACTGCTTAGTCTAGGCGGTGGTGTTGACCGCTGTATCCTTTGATATCCGACACGCTTTGCCTTACCGATTCAAGGCATCATAATGAAGGCCTATTTACTGTAAGGACGGTACCTATGGTCCGTGAGCCAGATTCCTTTCCACGCTCTGCTAGCGATGCGTCTGCCCAATTGGGTGAAGTGGCGTACTTGACGGTGACCACCGTCAACAACACCGGGGCTTTTTTGCGCTGGGGTCAGCCCAAAGATGTGTTATTGCCTTACAGTGAGCAGCGCTTTCGCCCCGATCCAGGTAAGCGAGTGTTGGTTATGCTCTACCAGGATGATCAGGGCCGCCCCGTGGCGACAATGCGCCTTGATCGTTTTTTAACCGATGATGCCTGGGCGTTGGAGACGGGTGAACCGGTTTCAGTTGTGGTGGCTGACCGTACCGACCTGGGAATGAAAGTGGTGGTTAATCACCGTTACTGGGGGTTGATCTATCAGGACGATATTAGCCAGCCGTTGCGGCGCGGCCAGTCGCTAACGGGCTACGTCAAGCAGCGCCGCGAAGACGGTCGTCTAGATATTTCGCTCTTGCCGCCTGGCGCTGCACGATTGGATGTGGTGGGCGATAAAGTGCTCCAAGCATTACGCGAAAGCGGTGGTTACTTAGCATTAGGTGATAAAAGTGCTGCTCACGATATCAAGGCGCGCTTGGGCGTCAGTAAAAGCGCCTATAAACAGGCTATTGGTCGCCTATATAAGCAGCAGTTGATCACCTTGGAGCCCGACGCAATACGTTTAGTGCCGGGCGCTCTCAGCGACTGATACGGCTAGCGGTTGGAGCCGACGAGGCAGTACGGCATACTGCTCACCAAATTATTATTGTATGGATTTTGACCCGATGAGTCAGTCAACAGTGCATCTTGGTGTCGTGATGGATCCCATCAGCGATATCGCTTACAAGAAAGATACCACCATGGCCATGCTATGGGCCTCTCAGGAGCGTGGTTATACCCTGCATTATATGGAGCAGGAAGATCTTTTCTTGAATGCGGGCCAAGCCTACGCGCGCATGCGGCCTTTAACGGTGCACCGTGACCCTAA
Organism: Vreelandella arcis; assembly: GCF_900103865.1. Lineage (GTDB taxonomy): Bacteria > Pseudomonadota > Gammaproteobacteria > Pseudomonadales > Halomonadaceae > Vreelandella > Vreelandella arcis. The sequence continues at coordinate 3,452 of NZ_FNII01000021.1, read as the reverse complement.
TCACTGGTACGACTTAGGTGAACCTTCCGCTCGGCCGATGGCCGAATTAGATGCGGTACTGATGCGTAAGGATCCGCCGGTGGACGCTGAATTTACCAATGCGGTTCATCTGCTCGGGTTCGCTGAGCGAGAAGGCGTATTCATTGTTAATCCAACAGCCGCGCTTTTGCAGTGCAATGAAAAGCTGTTTGCCCAACAATTTCCTCAGTGCTGTGCACCAACGCTGGTCGCCAGTCGCGCTGATGTGCTGCGTGCCTTTCACGCTGAGCATGGCGATGTGATCTTTAAGCCGCTTGATGGCATGGGCGGCACCGGCATCTTTCATATTGGTCCAGAAGGTCGCAATATCGGCGCGGTGATTGAGCAACTGACCTTGCGTGGTCAGCGTCAGATAATGGCACAGCGCTATCTGCCGGCTATCAAGGAAGGCGATACGCGGATTTTACTGGTGGATGGCGAGCCGGTGCCTTATGGGCTGGCGCGCATCCCCTCGGCGGGAGAAACGCGAGGCAACCTCGCCGCTGGCGGACGCGGTGTGAGTCGTGAACTGACCGAGCGCGATCACTGGCTTATCCAGCAGGTGCAGCCTATGATCCGCGAAAAAGGGCTGATGTTTGTCGGCCTGGATGTCATCGGCGATTACATCACTGAAATTAACGTGACGAGCCCAACCTGCGTGCGAGAAATCGACGATCAGCGTGGCACTGATATCGCAGGGCTACTACTCGATGCCATAGAGCGCCGGCTTGCCTCGTAAGTCATCTTCGGTAACGTAACGTACTGGCGCGCATTATTTATTGATTTTTAGGCCGGCTGTTGATAATTAGCGGGCCGCAGGAGACGCATGCATAGTTTAAAGCATCATTTTTTGATGGCCATGCCGCACCAAGATGACCCCAATTTTGCGGGAAGCCTCATATATCTCTGCGACCATGACCACAATGGCTGTATGGGCGTAATAGCTAATCGGCCGCTGGAGATCACCCTCGATGCGCTGTTTGAACAGCTGGAGCTAGGTGGTGATGACAGCCCGCACCGCAATGCACCCGTTTATTACGGTGGGCCGATGCATAAAGATCGTGGTTTTATCCTTCATACGGGCGATAGCCAAGCATGGGACTCGAGTCTTCAGGTCGAAGATGGCATTTCGCTGACCACGTCGATGGATATCCTTCAGGCACTGGCGAACGGCGAAGGCCCAGAACAGTTCCTGGTCTGTCTAGGCTGTGCCGGTTGGGAAGTGGGTCAGATTGAAGAGGAACTGAAAGAAAATGCGTGGCTGACCGTGGAAGGCCAAGCCTCGGTACTCTTCGACACACCCCCCGCTGAACGTCTTGCCGCCGCGGCAGGCATTCTCGGGGTCGATCTTAACCTGATGACCCGTGATGCAGGGCACGCGTAATGGCCGAGCGCAATGGCTGATAGTGGTCAGCGTCTGCTGCTGGCGTTCGATTTTGGTACGCGGCGTATAGGCGTGGCGGTGGGAAATGAGCTGCTTAAAAGCGGCCGCGAGCTTGCGCCGCTCACCGCCCGCGACGGCATTCCCGATTGGAACCTCGTCACGCGCCTGGTCGAGGAGTGGCAACCCGATCTGTTTGTGGTGGGGTTGCCGCTCAACATGGACGGCACGGAGTCGGCCATGAGTACGCGTGCGCGTAAATTTGGCAATCGACTCCACGGACGTTTTGGCACACCCTGCGAAATGGTCGACGAGCGTGGCTCTACGCGTGAAGCCAAACACATTGCTCAGGCGGCAGGCCATCGCGGCAATTATCGAGAAGAGAGCGTCGACGGTATTGCGGCGGTGCTTATTCTGGAAGGATGGTTCGCCCACCAGGAAGGGCTTCCCGGTGGGCGCACATCGCTGTAGCGACCGTCATCCAACTCAGCGATCCAGGGTGCCGATTTGTGACGGCACAAACCAGCGTGCCGGACGCAGCTGTTGTTCTATCAACGTATCGACTTGCAATAGCGTGGCAAAAATGGCCATTCGCATCGGAATGCCGTTATCGGTTTGGCGAAAAATCGCTAGGCGCGGGTCGCCGTTAAGATCCACATTCAAGTCATTGGCTCCGGGGCGACTATCCCGGGGTAACGGGTGCATCACAATTGTGCTTTGGTTGCAGCGCTGGTCGAGAAAGTCTCGATTGACCATAAAATCATCGGAAAGCCCCTGGAAGCTTTCGTTCATCTCATCGGTAAAGCGTTCCTTTTGAATGCGCGTAGCGTACACCACGTCTAAATCAGAAAAGTCGTTTGCCAGCGATTCGCGCTGTTCTATGCGGTGTCCGCGAGACGCCACTAAGTCAATCAGCGTTGAGGGCATCTCAAGCCCCGGCGGGGATGCCAAGGTAATGCGCAGCGGATCATACAGCGATAAGAGCTTAACCAATGAGTGGACAGTGCGGCCGTATTTTAAGTCCCCGGTGAGCAGAATATGCGCTCCACTGAGTGACTTGCCCAAGCGGTGGAACTCTTTGTCGATGGTATAGAGATCAAGTAACGCCTGGCTCGGGTGTTCGCCTGGGCCATCCCCGCCGTTAATTACGGGCACATTCGTCGCGGCGGCAAATTCGGCGACTGAGCCTTGGTCGGGATGGCGCATGACGATGGCATCGCAGTACCCGCTCATTACCCGGCTAGTGTCGTAAAGCGACTCGCCCTTAGCCATGGAAGAGAAGGTAAAGCCGGTGGTGTCACATACACTACCGCCTAATCGACAAAACGCAGCGTTAAAGCTCACTCGGGTACGCGTGCTGGCTTCAAAGAACAGGTTGCCAAGCACCGCGCCTTCCAGCACCCGTGTGACTTGACGGCGGCTGGCAATGGGCTCCATACGCGCAGCAACGCGAAGTAGGTGGTCAACGCTCTCGCGGCTTAATGAATCGACAGTTAACAAATGCTGGCTCATCGCGGACCTCGGCAGGGATGTAGATGACGCTAGTGTAACTGCCAACCAAGCTGTCGCCGAAGCGCTTTTAAAGCTCAATATTATCGATGATAAAACTTTTCCCTCAAGCCCTTGCCAACGAGGCTGTGAAGCCGTAAAGTACGCATCCGCTGCCGGGGACGCACGGCGTTGCCAGTGGTGGATGAGGTGTAAAAACCTTGGTTTGTCAGGTGGTTAGGCATATAGCTGGAAGGAAAAGCAGGTCGATTATTTCCTTCGCTTCTGCCAATCAGTGATTGACAAGCACAGCGAAGTACGTAGAATACGTCTTCCTCGCTCAGCAGCGGCCACGTCATGTTGTATCGGCCCGCAAGCGATTGCTCTTTAATAATTTGATCAGGTAATTCATGTGGGCGCTTGCCGATGAGGGTGATAAATCACCGAATATCAAGGCAAGCGGTCATGCAAACAACAGTTTGAATGAATTCGTTTGAACCTTGAGCCAAGCTTGGTTCGCTTCTGTCACTTTCGGGTGGCAGGTAAGAACCACATCGATCTTAAA
>NZ_FNII01000002.1 GCF_900103865.1 Vreelandella arcis | reverse complement strand
TGTCACGCCAGTGGCATTGCCGGGTAGCTATGTGCGGACGGGATAACCGCTGAAAGCATCTAAGCGGGAAGCCCCCTTCAAGATGAGACATCCCTGAGGCCTAGAGCCTCCTGAAGGGCCCAGCGAGACCAGCTGGTTGATAGGCACGGTGTGGAAGCGCTGCAAGGCGTTGAGCTAACGTGTACTAATGGCCCGTGAGGCTTGACCCTATAACACCCAAGGGGTCTGGTCGCAGTGGTAACGATGAAAGAACCGGATACGCGCACTGAGCCGACTGTTTAAGACACAGGGCTTGGTAAGAGACGCACACAAAACACAGCATGGTATGCATTTACAGTTACGCCTGACGACCATAGCGAGCGTGAACCACCTGATCCCTTGCCGAACTCAGCAGTGAAACCGCTTAGCGCCGATGGTAGTGTGGGGTCTCCCCATGCGAGAGTAGGTCATCGTCAGGCACTTATACCGTACCCCAGCTTCGAAAGAAGCTGGGGTATTTTATTTGCGCAGAAGAAAGCCAGGGGCCTCCCCATGGAGAGTCCCGGGACGCCGGCCGGGTCATTGTCAGGCACCTATACCGCAGAAAACCCAGCCAATCGGCTGGGTTTTTTGTTTGCGTGGAAGAAAAATATAAGTAAAAAGAGCCGCCTATCGGACGGCTTGAAAATTTACGATTAACTGTCTCTACGGTGCTGGCACTGCCCGCCTGACCAGGTTTCATAAATGGCGCGATCGTCAGCTAGCATCATTAACGCAAACAGTCGCTCGCCGAGAGTTGTGCAGTGATTAATGCGTCTAGAAAGCAGCGACGTTGCCTGGGGGTCGATCACCACAAAGTCAGCCTCGAGGCTAGGCGCTAACTGACCGATGTGGCTATCCAGCGAGAGTGCTTTGGCATTGCCGTAGGTGAGTCCGTAAAAGCCTTGCCAAGCAGTCAGCGGCTGTCCCCGCAGCTGGCCAACTTGATAAGCGCTTTTTAACGTATCAAATCCGGATAGATCAGTGCCCGCCCCGATATCGCTGGCATAGGTGAACGCCATGCCGGTTTCATTAGCGGCTTCCCGATCAAAAAGCCCGCTGCCAAGAAACAGGTTAGAGCTAGGGCAAAAGGCGATATTGGCACCACGCTCCGCTAACCGCTTACGCATACCGTTATCCAGATGGATACCGTGGGCGAAAGTGCTGCGTGAACCGACTAAGCCTGCCTTCTCGTAGACTGATAAATAATCTTGGCTGCCGGGGAATAGCTCTGCTACCCAATCAAGCTCTCCACTATTTTCGGCTAAATGCGTTTGTAGCCAAAGACTTGGGTCGTTACGCAGCAGCGCTCCAGTGGCATCCAACTGTGCTTTCGTAGACGTCGGTGCAAAACGCGGCGTCAGACTGTAACCAAGACGTTGTTTGCCGTGCCAATCTTCTATTAGCCGCTCTGTATCCGCGATGCCCGAGGTGCCATCCAGAAGCGCATCCGGCGCGTTGCGGTCCATAAGCACTTTGCCTGCCAGCATACGCAGCTGACGTTTTTGGCAAACGGAAAAAAAGGCATCCACGGAGACAGGGTGGCTCGAACCAAAAACCTGGGCAGTGGTTGTGCCGGCACGTAGCATTTCATCTAAAAAAGCATTAGACAGCGCTTCTGCATGGGCATGATTAGCAAAGCGACACTCTTCGGGAAACGTATAGTCGTTTAGCCAGTCAAGCAGTTGGCGGCCATAAGAAGCCATAATATCCAACTGGACATAATGCACATGGGTATCGATAAACCCCGGCATAATCAGCTTGCCGCGATAATCGATAATCTCTACGCCCTTGGGTAGCGAAGGAGAGAGTTCAGCGAAATGGCCGACGGCATGAATGTGTTGGCCTTTCAACCAGAGCAGCCCGTCGCCGTAATGCTCTAAGCTGCCCGGTTCGGGCGTATTGCCATCGCCAGGGTCGCGGGCAAAACTAATCAGTTCGGCACGAATAAACGTATCGGTAGAGGAATTCATATTAACTCGTGGTCGTCGGGGAGTCGGTCATTAGCGTTCGCAGCGCCTGGGAGTCAAGCCCGCGGTTTTCTTGAGAAGAGGGCGTGTCTGTTAGCCAAAGCAGTTCAGCCACCACCGTTAGCGCAATCGCATAGGGCGTTTTATTATTGAGCTTAGTGGCGTGGATGCGCCCAATGGGGCTTCGCACACACTGGATTTGATCAGCGGTATATCCGTCTCGCTCAAGTCGACCCTGAAAGCTTGCCCATTTGCTGTCAGAACCAATCAGTCCAATCGAGGCCACGTCATCGTGCTCAATCAGCGCTTTGATCAGCGTATAGTCTTCGTCATGGTTGTGTGTCAACACCAGCGCATGAGTATCTGACGGCAAGGCGGCGACACTTTGCTGTGCATTTTGAAGTAAATAACAGTGAAGTCGCGGCTGCTGCTGATACTGTTCGGCAAAAGCATCGCTACGGCTATCGTACCAATGCAACTGCCAGGGAAGCGGTGCGCTTAGCTTTACGATCTCTTGGCCGACGTGGCCTGCACCAAAGATAGCCACGTGAGCGGTGGCGCCGGGAAAGGCTTCCAAGAGGATATTAACGAACCCGCCGCAGCACTGGCCGCTGCGCCCACCTAGAGAGAAGGCTTCTAAGCTGAGGCCATAGCGTTGTTCTGCCAAACAAGCACGTGCGACGGTAATGGTTTGCCATTCAAAGGTACCGCCCCCTAGCGTATCGAAGATAGCGTCTTCGGTGATCACCATGCGAGCACCAGGCTCGCGGGGTGTTGAGCCTGCGCTGGTCACCTGAGTGGCTAATACATGGGGTATGCCGTCGCGCTGTAATCGGTGCAGCGCCGCATGCCAGGTTTCAGAGGGTTGGCTCGGACTCAAAGCGCTTTCTCCCTAATGGCGTTAGCCGCCAACATGACCCGCTCAGGCGTGGCCGGTGTGTCTAAGTGGGGGGAGGTGGCGTAATCGGTAAGACTTGAAAGCGCATCACGCAGTGCGGACCATACGCTGATACAGAGCATGAAAGGCGGTTCGCCGACGGCCTTCGAGCGGTAGAGGCTCGCCATGGAGTTGGGATGTCCTTCCAGCAGGCTGACGTTAAAAATCGGGGGGAGGTCACCGAAAGTGGGGATCTTGTAGGTCGCCGGTCCATCGCTGATCAGGATGCCTTTATCGTTCCACTTGAGCTCTTCGCTGGTCAGCCAGCCCATGCCCTGTATAAAGCCGCCCTCCACTTGCCCCATGTCGATGGCCGGGTTGAGCGAATCCCCGACATCATGAAGGATATCCACGCGATCCACCTGATACTCACCGCTCAGCGTATCCACGCTGACTTCGCTAACGGCGGCGCCAAAGGCATAGTAATAGAAAGGACGCCCCTGGCCGCTGGCACGGTTGTAATAAATCAGCGGTGTGGCATAGAAGCCTTTTTCGGACAGTGAAATACGGTTGAGGTAGGCGGTCTGGACGAGCTCTCCCCAGGGAATGCGTCGTTCACTCTCACCGCGGCCCGCGATGAGCATGCCGTCTTCAAGGCGCATGCCTTCACGGTCGAGCCCGTCCTCGAAATGCGCAGCGGCAAAGTCGAACAGCCGCTCGCGTAGTTTGCTGGCAGCATCGCGGGCCGCCATGCCGTTCAGGTCAGCACCGCTTGAGGCGGCAGTGGGTGACGTATTGGGCACTTTATCGGTGCGCGTTGCGCTGATGCGCACGCTGTCCAGGTCCAGCCCTAGCTCACGGGCGACCACTTGGCAGATCTTGGTGTGCAGCCCCTGGCCCATTTCCGTGCCGCCGTGATTGATCATTATGCTGCCATCGGTGTACACGTGAAGCAGTGCGCCGGCCTGGTTCAGATGCTGAGCGGTAAACGAAATGCCGAATTTAACCGGTGTTAGAGCGAGCCCTTTTTTGATAATCGGGCTTGCTTCATTGAATGTCGTGATAGCGCGGCGGCGGGTCCAGTACTCGCTGCTGCTTTCGAGTGTTTCCACCAGGGTATGAAGCAGCTTTATCTGGTCGACTTGCTGGCCGTAATGCGTTACGTCATGCCCTTCGCGGTAAAAGTTTCGCTTACGTATCGTGAGCGGGTCTTCCCCGACGCGACGGGCAATGTCATCCATCGCGGCTTCGATAATCATCATGCCCTGAGGGCCGCCAAAACCGCGAAACGCCGTGTTAGAGGCAGTGTGGGTTTTGGCACGATGCCCCGTCACCCTCGCGTTACCAAGGGAGTAGGCGTTATCGGCATGAAACATGGCACGGTCGACAATGGCATCGGAAAGGTCAGGAGAGTAGCCGCAGTCGCCGATAACCGTGATCTCGCCGCCTTGGATGATGCCCTGTCTATCGATTGCTAGTTGATAGCGGTTGTGGAAGGGGTGTCGTTTGCCAGTGGCACGCATATCGTCGCTACGGGGCAGTCGCAAGCGAATGGCTTTGCCGGTTCGACGAGCAATAATTGCGGCAATACAGGCCCAGGGAGACGCTTGGGTTTCTTTTCCGCCAAACCCACCCCCCATACGACGTACTTCTACCGTTACCGCATGGAAAGGAATGCCCAATACTTCAGCGACGAGCTTTTGGGTTTCGCTGGGGTGCTGGTTGGACGTATGGACAATCACGCCTTCGTCTTCGGTGGGCAATACAACGCATGCCTGGCCTTCAAGATAGAAGTGCTCTTGCCCGCCGATAAAGAGCTCATTTTCTAATACGTTGTCTGCTTGACGTAGGGTTTGCTGCCAGTCACCACGTTCTTGTATGTGTGTGGGCCGAACAAACTCTTCGCGCTGAGTGGCGGCTACTGGATCTAGGCTAGCGTGCTGTTCGTTAATCTCGACATTCGCCAACTTAACGGCACGTCGCGCCGCTTCTAATGATGTCGCAGCAACGGCAAACAAACATTGGCCAGCGTAACTAATTTCCTGGTCAACAAAAATTGGGTCACCCGGAAAAACCGGGCCTATATCGGTATGTCCTGGTACATCGTGAAACGTAATCACATCAATGACGCCAGCTGCCTGCCTTACCGCATCAAGGCCAAGGCTGGTTAAAACGCCATGGGCAACGGGCGATAAACCAAGCGCCACGTGAAGAGCATCTGCTGGGGTTTTAACATCATCAACGTAAGCGGCTTTGCCGGTGACGTGTTTTTCGGCGCTTTCATGGAAGCTAGCGCTGCCAGCTTGACGTTGGCTCTGGCTGTCAACAGTGTGGCGGGCCAGTGGGCCTGAGCCTTCAACACGATCGTGCAACTCGCGCCGGGCCCGGCTGCTGTCACCATCGAGCTTAGTGAGCGTACGCATGGAGCATCACCTCCTGATTGGGCGCAGAAAGCGTTAGGTAGAGGCGTTCAAGCAAATTTAAGGCTGCTTGATGACGATAATGCTGGCTGCCCCGCACATCGTCCATGGGCTGAAATTCATCAGAAAGTACCTGCTGCGCAGATTGAAAGCTGGCTTTTGTTAGCGGTTGACCTTCTAGCGCTGCCTCGGTTTTTAACGCGCGCTTAGGCGTTGCGGCCATCCCCCCAAACGCAATACGCACGTCATGCAAGACGCCTTCTTCAAGGCGGTAGCAGAAGGCACCCAATACTGCAGAGATGTCGTCTTCGCGGCGCTTAGAAAGCTTCCAGACGCGAAGCGAAGCCGTACTGTCCATCTTGGGAATGAAGATTCTGCTAATGACCTCATCTGCTGCCAGAAGGGTTCGTTTGTAATCTGTAAAGAATGTGTCCAATGGTACTTGGCGTGTGCCGTCATGATTGGCCAATTCTAGCCACGCATTAAGGGCCAACAATACAGGGGGGGTATCGCCGATGGGAGAAGCGTTGGCAATATTGCCGCCCAGTGTGCCTCTGTTACGTACTTGCTGGGAACCCAAGCGATGCAGTAAGTGCGCGAAGGCCGGGAAATGGGAGTTCAGCAGGGGCTCAAGCTGGGTGTACGTTACGCCTGCACCTACCCACCAGCCAGATTGTCCATGAAGGGAGTCTTCTTCAATGTGGTGCAGTTCATCCACGTGGGAAACATCGATAAGCTGATCAAGTACGGCCAAGCGCTGGGTGTTTTCCAGCCATAAATCTGTCGCACCCGCGACAAGCCGGGCGTTAGGATAGCATCGCCGAGCTTTGGTCAACGCAGTCAGCGTAGTGGGTTGGGCAAAAAACGCTTCGTTAGGTGCAATTTCATGGGCGTTTGCCGGCGAGGCAGTGTCTGGCAACGCGGCATCAAGCCACTGGGGCGATTCCCATGGTGTTTGTAGCATGTTCAAAGCCGCGTCTCGTATGGGGCGATAACCAGTGCATCGGCAAAGGTTTCCGCCCAAAGAGGCTTCCAGTCGCTCTGGGGTGAGTGGCGTTGGGCATTTTTGTTGCTCGGTATGTAGTGTAAACAAAGACATTACGATGCCTGGGGTGCAAAAACCACACTGGCTGCCATGGGCGTCAATCATCGCCTGTTGTGCTGGATGAAGCTGAGCGCCCGATGCCAAGCCTTCGATGGTCACCAAATGCTGACGTTGAAGTTGATGCGCCGGCGTAATACAGGCATTTGCGCTCTCGAAGTGCGGTTGGGCATCGCTTGGGTTGCTAATTGCGACCGTACAAGCACCACAGTCGCCAGAGGCGCAGCCTTCTTTGGTTCCCGTTACCCCCAAATGCTCGCGTAATAGCGTTAAAATGCTGGTGTCGGGTGACACGTCGCACTGCTTGGGGGTGCCGTTGAGCAAAAACTCAATCGTCGCCATGCCAAACTCCGTTGTAATTGATTTGACCGATCGGTCAATATAGCTTGAGCTTGGGACAAAATGACGCGCCTTGCAAGACTTTGCGTGCTGCGCTCATATGGTGCGTTTAAATGAAAGATGAGCTCTTATGGGGCGTTTGATCGGCATGATCAGGATCTTTGATGTTGTCCTATTCAGCACCTTTTGAAGGAATCCAACGAATGACAGCTGAAACAGCTATCCAGGATAATGCCAGCCGAGATCGCATTGAACGGACGATATTGAGTGCGGCTGAACAGGTGTTTTCGCAGCATGGCTACCGTGGTGCCAGTCTTCAGGCCATTGCCGACCAAGCCGGGCTGCCTAAAGCGAATATTCTGTATTACATGGGCACTAAGCAAGCGCTTTATGTTCGGCTTCTTAATAGAATGATGAGTCGTTGGAACGCGGTGCTCGAAGATATAACCCCCGACAGTGATCCAGGGCGTGTGCTCAGCGACTTTATACGCACTAAAATGATGCTTGGTCAGCGTTACCCAGAAGGTTCAAAACTGTTTGCCGCTGAGATTTTAGCTGGCGCCCCCTTCCTTAATGACTATTTAGCAGGGGAACTAAGAGATTGGGTCGCTTCCCGAGCGGCGATTATTCGCCAATGGGCCGAGCAGGGAAAAATGGACGCTGTTGATCCACACTTGCTCATTTTTCTGATTTGGTCCGCTACTCAGCATTACACTGACTATAGTGCCCAGGTTTCTGGCATTCTCGGTAGAGATGCGCTGAATGAAGCGGATCTGCAGTCGATTACTCAATTCCTGGAGCACGTTATCTTAAAGGGTTGCGGTGTCCAGCAATCAGATGCCACTCATTTAGCGGTTAAGTAATTGCGTATGCCAACAACGCTACCGATAGAGGAGCATTTAGCCTCTCTGCAAGTCTCGTTAGACGCTCATAACCGCTTAATTTTGGTGGCTCAGCCCGGGGCCGGTAAGACCACGCGTGTTCCGCTGACGCTTTTAGCAAGTCAGTGGGCGCAAGGGAAAAAGTTATTGTTGTTGGAACCACGTCGGGTGGCTGCTCGCTTAGCGGCCAGCTATATGGCTCAGCAGTTGAACGAAGCGGTGGGTCAAACCGTAGGATATCGAATGCGGGGTGATAGTCGGGTAAGCGCTAAGACGCGACTGGAAGTCGTCACCCAGGGCGTACTCACTCGCATGTTGCAAGAGGATCCGTTATTAGACGGCATCAGCGGAATTATCTTCGATGAGTTTCATGAGCGAAGCATTGAAGCTGACGTTGGCCTAGCGTTTGCTTTGGATGTGCAGCAAAGCATCCGCGACGATTTACGTTTGATCGTCATGTCCGCCACTATTGATGTACCCGCTTTGCAAAAAGTATTAGGGCAAGACACGCCGGTTATCGAAAGTACGGGTCGGCAATTTCCTGTCGACACCTTTTATCGTCCGCTACTTGGTCAAGAAACATTGGAAACGGCTGCCAGCCGCGCCGTCCAAGAAGCCATCAGCATGCCTCAGGCTCAAGATGTTCTGGTTATTCTTCCCGGTGTGGCTGAGATCAATCGGCTGGAGCAGGCCCTGCAAAACAGTTCTCTCGGTATTGATATACGAACGTTGCACGGCAATATGGCCATTGAGGCGCAGCAGGCCACACTAAAGCAAAATTCTGAGCGTCAACGCGTTATTGTTTCCACGGCTATCGCGGAATCCAGCGTTACCGTCGATGGCGTTAATGTCGTGGTCGATGGAGGCTTAGAGCGGGTGCCGTTGTTTCAACCGCGTACGGGGCTTACCCGATTAACCACGCGTCGGGTTAACCGGGCCAGCGCCGATCAGCGGCGCGGGCGTGCAGGGCGGCAGAGCCCGGGCTATTGCTTTCGATTATGGTCTCAGGAGCAGCCATTAGTCGCTCATGGCGAGCCGGAAATACAGCAGGCTGATTTGGCGAAGCTAGTGCTCGAATTGGCGATTTGGGGCGTGCAGTCACCTAGTGCGCTAACCTGGTTGACCCCGCCGCCAAGTGGCGCCTGGCAAAGTGCCCAGGCGCTGCTTCAGAAGCTTGGCATCATCGACTCATCGGGCATGCTCACCGCGTTAGGGATCCAGTGCGTCCGCTGGCCTGTTGAGCCACGCCTGGCGGTGATGTTGGCGAGGTCTGAAGAGCAGGGCGCTGTGGCTCTGGCCTGCGCATTAGCCGCCTTGCTTGAGAGCCGAGATCGGATTACCGGCTCGCTACGCGATGCGTTAATCCAGCGCCTTCGACAGCCAGCACATTTTCCCCATTGGTATCGCGATGCTAAACGGCTGGCGAGTATTGCCAACACAGTGCTGCCTCGCAACCTAGGCTATGAGGCGTTAGGTGCGTTGCTAGCGTTGGCCTATCCAGATCGAGTAGGTCAGTTGATCAGCCCCGGGCGGTTTAAGCTTGCCAATGGTAAGACGGCCACGCTAGCACGCACGCATCCTCTTGCAAACGAGGCCTATCTTGTCGCCGCTAACGTAGAGGGTGTAGCCAGTGAAGCCGCTATTTACGTTGCTGAACCCCTTGAACTCGCGACGCTGATAAGCCTATATCCTGATACTCAACACTGGGTAACCCATGTTCGTTGGTCAGAGGCTCAAGGCCAGTTGATTGGGGAGGAAGAGCAGCGTCACGGTTCGTTGGTGATTGCTAAACGACCGCTCAATGAGCTACCCGCAGACGCCATTACGCAAGCGTTACTTAATGCCCTTAGGCAGCGGCCAGAAGTGGTTCTAACCCCAGAAGTCCAGCAGCTTCAGGGGCGAATGGCCTTGCTAGAAGATGCGTTTGAAGGCCAGTGGCCAGATTGGTCGAACTCTGCGCTAATGAGCACGCTAGAGGTTTGGTTAGCACCTTACCTAGTGGGTATTTCACGTCTTAGTCAACTTGAAAAAATGCCTTTTCACACCTATTTGCTAGGCTCCTTGAGCTGGGATGAGCAGGTGTTGTTTGAACGCCTGACACCTAACGCATTGCCGGTACCCAGCGGCAAGCAGGCAGCGCTTGATTATCTCCCGTGTATAGAGGGCCGGCCGCCTATTTTAGCGCTAAAGCTTCAGGAGGCATTTGGTTGGCAGGAGACTCCCCGCATTGCCGACCAGCGCGTCGCGGTCATGATTCATCTTCTCTCACCGGCTAAGCGTCCACTTCAAGTTACGCAAGACCTGCGTAGTTTCTGGCTGAATGGTTATGCTGACGTGCGCAAAGAAATGCGCGGTCGCTACCCGAAGCACCCTTGGCCAGAAGACCCTCTTTCCGCCACTGCCACTTCGACAACCAAACGTCACAGGTAGACGAAGCGCCCCAGTAAGCACTTAGCGCATTTACCTGGGTTTCCTCTAGGTTCATTTACTCAGGTATCTCGCCAGGTTTCCGATAACGGACACCTTGGGCGCGTCGTTCCTCCTCAGTTAGCGTTTCATCCTCAGGGGGTACGCCAAACACGGTCTCCCTTGAGCCATCCTCCCAGGTGTAGGTCGTACAGCCGGCAAGCAACAGCATTCCTAGGCAGGTAATAACGGTCAGAGGTAATCGTTTCAACAGTCGTTTGTTCACTAGCAGTATCCCGTGAAATTTGAAACCTAGCAGTATTAGTCAATTATAGAAGCCAATCGCGCAATGCGTAAATTGCGATGCAGGTTTTACGCTGACGAGTGATTTCAAAGCGTTGAAAGAGGTGGTCGGTGGGATGCTCAAAGTGAGCTACTTTTGTTAATAAGCCTGAACCAAGTTGGGCGGGGACGTTGATGGTGGCGTTGTGCTGGAGGTGTGTATGTGGTCGGTGGTTAAGTCGGTGCTTGCAGCGCTTGTTGGGGTCCAAAGTGACCGTCAGCGACGTGAAGATTTCAGCTCTAAGCATCCAGCGGCTTTTATTATTACGTTTATTATCATCACTTTACTGTTCGTTCTGATGCTTTGGGGGCTCGCTTCGTACGTCTCAGGCTAAACGAGGCAGTTTTTATTTTTCTCAATTCACGTGAACATTGCCAAGTATTTTCTATACTGAATTTTATAGCGTTTTATCGGTATTTTTCTGATTCATACGTTTATCTAGGGGTGTAGCACTAACCCATAACAAAAAATAAAAGGGGGCTTCAATGCGCTTATGGCAGAGACCATTAGTGTTTGGTGCAGGCTTGCTGAGCAGCGCCGCCTGCTTTGCCCAATCGTGGAATATGCCCATTGGGGTAACCAATGTGAGCCGTGAGATTCACGGCCTTCACATGACCATTTTTTGGATATGTGTCGTCATTGGGGTGCTGGTCTTTGGGGCCATGTTTTATTCGCTTTTTCGCTATCGACAGTCACGAGGCGCAAAAGCAGCTCACTTTCACGAAAACACCAAGATCGAAATACTCTGGACGGTGATTCCTGTTCTTATTCTGGTCGGTATGGCGATTCCCGCCACCGCGACGTTGAAAAACATGTACGACGCGTCGGACGCCGAATTGGATGTAATGATAACCGGTCAGCAGTGGCGTTGGCGTTATGAGTATCTGGGAGAGAACGTGGCATTTAACTCCAACCTCAGCACACCACGTAGCCAAATCGGTGGAGAGGAGGATCGAGGTGAACATTATCTCTTAGAAGTGGATGAGCCGCTCGTGCTGCCGATTAACCGCAAAATTCGTTTTTTAATGACATCTGACGACGTTATTCATTCCTGGTGGGTGCCGGATCTCGCCGTCAAGCAAGATACTATTCCCGGCTTTATCAACGAAAATTGGGTCAAAATAAATGAGCCGGGGATTTACCGTGGCCAGTGTGCCGAGCTTTGTGGCCTTGACCACGGTTTTATGCCCGTGGTGGTTCAGGCGATGGAGGAAAACGCTTTCGACGATTGGCTCGCAGAACGTAAAAAAGTAGCCGAACAAGAAGCTCAAGGTGTCGGGCGTGAGTGGGAGATGGATGAATTAATGGCTAGAGGGGAATCTGTCTATCAGTCGATTTGCGCTTCATGCCACCAACCTGAAGGGCAGGGCTCTCCGCCAGCCTTTCCATCGCTTGCTGGTAATCAGCAGTTAATCAATGACCTCGACTGGCACTTGGATAAAGTGATTAATGGCGTTTCTGGGGCAGCAATGCCGGCATTTCGAAATACCCTTAATCCCGTAGAAATTGCCGCGGTTGTTACCTATACACAAAACGCTTGGGGGAATGAGACGGAAGAGATCGTTCAGCCCGCGCGCGTGGCAGATCAAGTCGAACCCTAACAGCTGTATAGGTAAAGACCGACAATAATAAGTTTGGAGACGGATATGGCGCCCAAAATACCTCAGCAGTCGCCCTTGCAGCACAGCGATACGGTTGCCACTGCCGGTGGCATTCCCCAGCATGCGGCGCATCCGACTGGGTGGCGTCGCTGGGTTTTAACGACCAATCATAAAGAGATTGGCACGCTCTATTTAATCTTCTCGTTAACGATGTTTTTTGTTGGCGGTATCTTTGCGCTGGTCGTTCGAGCCGAACTGTTTCAGCCTGGATTGCAGTTGGTCGAACCAGAATTTTTTAATCAAATGACCACGATGCACGGTTTGATTATGGTATTTGCCGCGGTCATGCCGGCTTTCACTGGCCTTGCCAACTGGATGATACCGTTGCAGATTGGTGCGCCGGATATGGCGTTGCCCCGCTTGAACAATTTCAGTTTTTGGTTGCTGCCTGTTTCATTTACATTGTTACTGTCGACACTATTAATGCCGGGTGGTGGCCCTAACTTCGGTTGGACGTTTTACGCGCCACTTTCGACGACGTATGCGCCATCCTCCACGACCTTCTTCATTTTAGCGCTGCATATTGCGGGCATTAGCTCCATTCTCGGGGCAATCAATATTATTGCGACTATTCTTAACATGCGTGCACCCGGTATGCGTTTAATGGATATGCCGTTATTTGTGTGGACATGGCTAATAACCGCTTTCTTGCTCATCGCTGTTATGCCTGTTCTGGCGGGTGTGATTACGATGATGCTGATGGATATTAACTTTGGCACTAGCTTTTTTGATGCCGGGGGCGGTGGCGACCCTGTACTTTTCCAACATCTTTTTTGGTTTTTCGGCCACCCTGAAGTTTATATAATGATTCTACCTGCCTTTGGTATTGTTTCGGCAATTATTCCAACCTTTGCAAGGAAACCGCTCTTCGGTTATGCCTCAATGGTGTATGCCACTGCTGCCATTGCGTTGCTGTCTTTTTTGGTATGGGCTCACCACATGTTTGTCGTGGGACTACCGCTAGTTGCTGAGTTATTCTTTATGTATTCAACGATGCTGATCGCGGTTCCTACCGGGGTTAAAATATTTAATTGGGTGACGACTCTTTTTCGGGGTTCAATTAGTTTTGAGTCCCCTATGTTGTTTGCACTTGCTTTTGTAGTGTTGTTTACGATTGGTGGTTTTTCAGGTTTGATGTTGGCAATTTCACCTGCTGATTTCCAATATCACGATACGTATTTTGTTGTGGCCCATTTTCATTATGTCTTAGTGCCTGGCGCCATCTTCGCTATCATGGCGGGTGTTTATTATTGGTTGCCTAAGTGGACAGGGCACTATCCTAATGAAACACTTGCGAAGTGGCATTTTTGGTTTTCGGTGATTGGCGTTAATTTGACATTCTTCCCTATGCATTTTGCTGGATTGGCCGGTATGCCTAGGCGAATACCGGACTATGCGCTTCAGTTTGCAGACTTTAATTTTGTATCAAGTATCGGAGCCTTCTTTTTTGGCGCCTCACAACTGTTATTCGTATTAGTTATTGTTTTGTGTGTTAGAGGAGGGAAAAAAGCACCGGCTAAAGCATGGGAGGGCGCAGTCGATTTGGAGTGGACAGTTCCCAGTCCGGCTCCTTTGCACACCTTCGAGACGCCGCCAGTGTTCCAGTCCACTGATAAATAGTTAAATAGGCAGAGCGCTAAGTGAAAGCAATGGAGGCGAATATGCATGCAGACCAAGCTGATGGCGTTAAGAAAACGGTTACTAAGACTGTTTTCGCTTTAGTGGGGATGTTTGCCTTTGCTTTTGCGCTTGTGCCTTTATATGACGTTTTTTGTGATATCACTGGTATTAATGGAAAAGTAGCGACCACCGCGAAACGTGCTATAGGTGAAGACGTTAACACTGATCGCTTTGTGACCGTTCAATTTATTACACGTACCAGTGCCGGGCTCCCTTGGCAGTTAAGTGTCGAGAGCCATCAAGTAAAAGTACATCCTGGCCAAATGACCGAAATTGATTTTTTATTTACCAACCGCAGTCAGTCTGTTAGTGGGGGCCGAGCAGTTCCTAGCGTTAGCCCCTCTGCAGCAACAACCCACCTGCGAAAGGTAAGTTGTTTTTGTTTTCAAGAGCAGCAATTGCAGGCAAACGAAAGACTTACTATTCCACTTGTTTTTCAACTGGATAATACTCTGCCTGACGATATATCGACGGTCACCTTGGTCTATACGCTCTACCCGCTGAAAGAAAGCGATGAAAAGCCATCGGTGGCTAAAAATATGAATAACAAAAACCAGGAGATTTGATATGAGTAGCACTGGTTATTATGTACCTCCAACAAGCCGTTGGCCAATCTTGGGGTCTTTGGCAATCGGTTTGATGATGGCTGGGTTGGGCGCGCAGCTGGTTTATGGCAGCGCGACGTTGCTGATCGTAATTGGTGCTTTATCTATTATAGCGGTGATGACATTTTGGTTTCGTGATGTGATAAGTGAGTCACATCTAGGGCTTTATGACAGTCAAATGGATCGTTCTTTCCGCTGGGGAATGGGGTGGTTCATTTTTTCGGAAGTGATGTTTTTTGCTGCTTTTTTTGGCGCTTTGTTTTACGTCAGAATGTTTGCCATACCGTGGTTGGGTGGAGAAGGGGCAAAGGGAGTCTCTGCTCTTTTATGGCCAAATTTTATTGCGGAATGGCCGTTACTTAATCCCCCTGACACTTCAGTGCCTAGCCCAGAACAGGTTTTCAGCCCCTGGCAACTCCCCTTAGTGAATACATTGTTATTAGTGACATCAAGTATAACGTTGACGATTTCGCATGAGGCACTTAAAACAGGCAATCGCTCATTGTGCAGGAATTGGTTGGCTGGAACTGTCTTACTTGGTTGTTGCTTTATATTCATCCAAGGCGTCGAATACTATGAAGCTTATCAGCACTATGGCATTACCTTGGAAGCAGGCATCTTTGGCTCAACATTTTTTATATTGACAGGTTTTCATGGTGTGCACGTCATTATCGGCACTTTGATTCTTATCGTCATGCTGGCACGTGTTATGCGTGGTCATTTCGAAGACTCGCAGCATTTTGCTTTTGAAGCCTCTTGCTGGTATTGGCATTTTGTCGACGTTGTTTGGTTAGGATTGTTTATCTTTGTCTATGTTGTTTGATCTATCAGGTAAATTGGCCACTCCAAAAGCCATAGGTAATGAGTACTAAAAGCAAACAGGCGAAGCCAATACGAAATTTTAACGATATGAGTAGTCTTTTGGACGATGCACCGTCGCGTAATAGGTAACCGGCGCCTGCCAATAAACTGACTAACATGGCAATAAATATAATGATAATGAGTAGCTTAAGTAGCATGAAAAAGTTCTCCTCAGGTCGCTGGCGTCTTTGCAGCTGGTATGTTTTTTGGCTTGGAGTGATTTTGCTGGGCAGTTTTTTAGGAGCATGGCAGTGGGATCGAGCCGATAGCAAACAAGCAGCTGCGATGGCACGTGCTAATGCGCCTGCGTTGGTTAACCCTAAAACGCTTCCTGCACAAGGTGCAGAATTGACACTCAATGGTGAGTATATCGCCGAAAGCACTTTTTTTTTAGATAACCGTATTGTCGAGGGGCGTTTAGGGGTTGCTGTTTTAACCCCGTTAAAAGACCAATTTGGCCACTTGTGGTTGATTCAGCGAGGTTTTGTGGAAACAGGTACAAGTCGCGAACCACCAGAAGTTAGCACCCCAACGCATCCGGTTTCATTAACGGGCGAATGGCAGGAGGCCAACGACGATGGGCTGCTGTTTGGTCCTAATCTAGAAGGCGTAAGGTTACAGCGAATGAGCTTAGCTCCCTGGCAGGGGGTGATACCGGCCTTTCGTTATCAAGGATGGGTACATGCCGACACCGGTGATGGTGTCTTCTTGCCCTGGTGGGAGGCGAATGTGATGCCCGCAAGTAGGCACCTTGGCTACGCGTTTCAATGGTGGGGCCTATCCCTCGCGGCGCTGATTACAATGTGGCTTGGCGGGCGTTATCTGTATCAAGGTCGTACACATAACAATAAGGGGATGAATAATGGTTCTTAATTCAGTGAATCGCCAGCGCTTTAAATTAATGCTGTTATTTATCATTTTCGCTGCTCCGATTCTCACGGCGTGGGGAATGGTTGAGTGGCGTGTAGGCGTTCCTCAGCAAAGCACTGCCAATGGCTCGCCCGCTCAACAACTTCCACGATTAGAACACTGGCCAATCGCTGAGGTGCCAGAAGCCGAGGCCACCGATGCGCGTTGGACGTTAGTGTTCGATTGTTCGGTGGAGTGTATTGAACGGCAAGATGTGCTGTGGCGAATGCACCGGGCTTTGGGGCGTGATGCCATTCGCTTAATTCGACTGCGTATCGGTGGGGAAGGCAAAACGCTACCTGGCGAGCAATTGACGCGTTGGCATGAATCGCCTAGTTGGCGGCAGACAAATGGTGCCTGGCTTATTGATCCTCAAGGGCGGCCGGCCTTGTCGTTCTCTTCATCTGTTTCAGCGGAAAAGATGCTCGACGACATACAGCATCTATTTAAGGTAAACGCTAAGTAATTCAGGGCCTATGTTTGCTGTGGGGGGAGAGGGTAAATGGTTAATCATCAGCGTATTACCGTCATAAAGGGTCTCTCTTGTATAGGCATCCTCTTGACCGCCTTCGTAATGCTATTCGGCGCTTGGACACGTTTAGCCGACGCAGGCTTAGGCTGCCCCGATTGGCCGGGGTGCTATGGTCAGTGGGTTGTACCTACGGTTAACGATGCGGCTGTCAGCCACCCCAGTTTTCCGCTTGAGGCTTCAAAAGCATGGCTAGAAATGCTTCATCGTTATATTGCCACGCTGCTAGGGGCAACTGCCGTACTCTTGGTCTGGCTTGGCTGGCCATTAAGAAACATAAACCGCTATCCGTGGGGCATTAGCGTCTTGTTATTATTTGTGGTGGTCGCCCAAGGGCTATTTGGAGCATTGACGGTAACGCTTAAATTATGGCCCCAGGTCGTTACTTTGCATTTGCTGGGCGGCATGAGTGTACTTTGTCTATTTGTTTGGCTGTATTGCCGTATGAGGTTAGTGGAATTTAGACCAAGCAAGCCGCCACGTCGGGCATCTGCGTTTTGGTGGCTGGTAGCTGTATTGCTGTTTGGCCAGTTAGCGCTGGGTGGCTGGGTATCTAGCAATTACGCAGGCACGGCCTGCTATGGCTTTCCGTCATGTAATGCACAATGGTGGCCAGAGATAGACCTGAGCGAAGGGTTTCACTTAACCCAAACAGTTGGGCCTAATTATTTACATGGTCAATTACACGCTGACGCGCGAACCGCAATTCACTTTGTGCATCGCCTTTGGGGCGGCTTATTGGGTATTGCACTGGTAATTTTGTGGTGGCGGCACCGTCATCATAAAGCGGCTTTGGGGCTGGTCGGTGTGGTAAAAATTTACTGTTTACAGGTAATGCTAGGCATCGCCAGCGTCCTGTTATGGCTACCGCTATGGTTGGCGCTACTGCACACTGCGGGAGCAATGGCGCTTGTCGTGAGCTACTTGCTTGCTTGGTGGCGGTGGCGCCATGGCCCTTTAGAAAGCAGAGCTACCCCTATTTATTCTCCTTCGTTAGTGTCCTATTGGCCACTTTTGACGTTGTCACGAAATACGCCTGTTCGATCAAACAACCTCGAAACCGAGCGCTCTACGCGATGCGATTAGGAGGGGGTATGCTATTTTTACGGGTGTGACTGAGCTATACATGAAATGTCTGAAGAATGAATAGCCTGGGCGGCATGGATGTTGTAGGGTCTCAGTCGTATGTCGTGTACAATTCTGGTAGAAAAATTTACATGTCTGAGTAAGGAGCATCATGAGTTCCACTGCCGCGTTGATACTTTTATTCGTTGCGATCATCGTCATTGTCGGCTTAGCCGGATACGCCTATCGTCTTCGTCAAGAAGTAAAGCGACGTGATGCCTTTCGCGTTGAAGAAGATCAACGCGCGCAATTAAATAGTTTAGAAAATCTTGATTGGGTGACGGCGGCCTTGGTGCAAGAACAAGTGGATGTGACTGAGGGGGCGTGGCGTTGCAAGGTACTGCTGGAAATTATTGACCCCAGCTTGCCTGAAAAGCCCGAATTTCAAGCATTTACTGAGCATTACCAGCGCACGAAACATCTTAAAACTCATTCAGCCAGGCAGCAATTAACCCCACGGGAACGTATGCAAGAAGATCGTGAGCGGCTTGAGGCAGAAGACCAAATGCGCAGTGATGTGCTAGCGGCTGCACAGGCCGTTATTACGTGGCGTAAACAAGGCGGAAAGGGCCTCCATTAAGCTGTCAGTAGATTGACGAATCATGTTTTGTCAGTGTAGCCGTTGGTATTTAGTGCTCTCTGCACTAATTTTGCTATGCTGAGGGGAGTCGGTGTCAGCAACAAGTTGATATATCGGCTAGTTGCCTTCAAACACCGTTTTGGTACTGTGGGCGGCAGCTCAACATCGAAAATGGCCAACTTGGACGATGTTTAGCAGGCGAAAAATGGATGCTCTCGCTTAAAAGAAGCATTAGATAGACGTGGTCACTAATGGCCATGTCAGCAATGGATCAAGAAGGAGTCTTGTATGAATAAATCAACGACTGGTTTGCTAATCGGTTCCGCTCTGGTAGTGGGCCTTTCTGGCTGTGCCAGCTCTGCCTCTCAGTCTTCTGGTCAAAGCCAGATGAGCAGTGGAGATCGCAGCTGGTACCAGCATCCTTTTGTTTGCGGCCTGGCTGGCAGTGTCATTGGCGGCAGCATCGGTTATGCGAGCAGCAGCAGCTCTGATGAAGATACTGGTGCAGCTATTGGTGCAACAGCGGGGGCAACCATCGGTAGCATGCTTTGCGCCGATAGCACGCCCGCGCCTGAGACGCCGCAGTGTCCTGGTTATGCTGGCGAAATCCCAGCCGGTGCGGCTGTCGATGCTGAAGGTTGTCCGTTAGATTCTGATAACGACGGTGTGCCCGATTTCCGCGACCAGTGCCCAGGTACGCCTGCTGGTGTTGAGGTAAATGCGGACGGTTGCCCGTTAGATTCAGACAATGACGGCGTGCCGGACTACCGTGATCAGTGTCCCAACACACCGGCCGGTGTAGAAGTTAACTCATTAGGTTGCCCTGACAGCGTCGTACTGCAGGAAGTGAACTTTGAGTTCGATTCTGCTCAGTTGACCTCTGAAGCGCGCAACGTACTGAATGGTGTGGCTGAACGTCTGGTTAACAACCCCGGCGTTCGTGTTCGCATTGAGGGTCATACTGATTCGGTCGGTTCTAACCAGTACAACATGGATCTTTCACAAGCTCGTGCTGAATCTGTGACCAGCTACCTCGCCTCACGTGGCGTTGATGCTAACCGCATGATGGCTGAAGGCTTTGGTGAAGAGCAGCCAATTGCCACCAACGATACTGAAGCAGGTCGCGCAGAAAACCGTCGTGTAGAGCTGGATGAGTGGAACTAAGAAAGATCGTTAAACGTCTTTTTCTGAATGACTTAAAGTACGTTTAATAAATCAAACGGGGGGCTTATGCCCTCCGTTTTTTTATTTATGCGGTGGCTGACATCTGTTAGCCTTACCCGCTTATTAGTGATCAATTAACCTCTACACCATTGATAGCGAAATGTGATCCTTGGTATGGATCACCACTGCGCTCAAGGAAATTTTGCATGCCAATTGTGACACTGCCTGACGGCAGCCAAAAAACGTTTGATGCGCCGCTTTCCATAATGCAATTGGCAGAGTCCATTGGCCCTGGTTTGGCCAAGGCCTGCGTTGCCGGGAAAATTGATAATGTCTTGGTTGATGCGGCGGATCTTATCGAAAAAGATGCTCAAGTGGCGATCATCACCGCCCGTGATGCTGAAGGCCTTGAGATCATTCGGCATTCCTGTGCCCATTTGATTGGTCACGCGGTAAAACAGCTATATCCAGATGCCAAGATGGCCATCGGCCCGGTAATCGAAGACGGCTTTTATTACGATATCGAATTTGGCGGCTCAGTGTCGTCTGACGATCTGGACGCGATTGAAGCCCGTATGAAAGCACTCATTGATCACGAGTATGACGTTGTTCGCGAGTACGTCGACCGCGATCAAGCGATGCTGACGTTCCTGCATCGTGAAGAGCCCTACAAGCAAGAAATTGTACGAGATATTCCTGAGGGTGCCTCCATCCGGTTGTACCATCATGAAGAATACACGGATATGTGTCGCGGCCCTCACGTGCCCAATACCCGTCACCTTAAAGCATTTAAGCTGACCAAGTTGGCCGGTGCCTATTGGCGTGGTGATGCAGCAAATCCTATGCTGACACGAATTTATGGAACGGCCTGGGCAGACAAAAAACAGCTTAAAGCCTATCTTAAGCGCCTTGAAGAAGCGGAAAAACGCGATCACCGTAAATTAGCCCGCAAGATGGATCTGTTCCATCTGCAAGAAGAAGCACCGGGTATGGTGTTTTGGCATCCAAACGGCTGGACTATGTATCAGGCGCTGGAAGACTACATGCGCCGGATTCAGCGTGAACATGGTTATCAAGAAATTAAAACGCCCCAGGTAGTAGACCTATCCCTTTGGAAAAAATCAGGCCACTGGGGCCACTATAACGAACTGATGTTTACGACAGAATCGGAAAAACGTGAGTACGCCGTTAAACCGATGAACTGCCCGTGCCACGTACAGGTGTTTAATCAAGGTCTCAAAAGTTATCGTGATTTACCGCTACGTTTGGCGGAATTCGGTAGCTGCCACCGTAATGAGCCCTCTGGTTCGTTGCACGGTCTCATGCGAGTTCGTGGCTTTACCCAAGACGATGCACATATTTTCTGTACTGAAAGCCAGATCCAGGCTGAAGCGGAAGCGTTCATTGCGCTAACACTTCAAGTGTATAAAACACTTGGCTTTGAGGATGTGGAACTTAAGCTATCCACGCGGCCCGACGACTTTCTAGGCGAGGCCGATGTTTGGGATCAGGCCGAGCAAGGCTTAGAAGCTGCGCTAAATGCCACGGGGCTTGAGTGGGACTTGCAGCCAGGTGAAGGGGCGTTTTATGGCCCGAAAATTGAGTTCGCGCTGCGTGATTGCCTGAATCGCGTGTGGCAATGTGGTACGCTACAGCTCGATTTTAATTTGCCAGGTCGGCTCGGGGCACAATACGTAGCTGAAGACGGGGCTCGTAAAACCCCGGTAATGCTGCATCGTGCGATTTTAGGTTCCTTTGAGCGCTTTTTAGGAATTTTGATTGAGCATTATGCAGGTGCCATGCCGTTGTGGTTAGCACCGCAGCAAGTTGTTATCATGACGATTACCGATTCGCAGCGTGATTATGCCCTTGCTTTAGAGCAACGTTTGCAAAAAAATGCGATGCGGGCTAAAGCGGACTTGAGGAACGAGAAAATCGGCTTTAAAATCCGTGAGCATACGTTACAGAAAGTTCCTTATCTTCTGGTGGTAGGAGATAAAGAAGTAGACGCTGACTCAGTGGCCGTGCGAACTCGCAGCGGCGAAGATCTCGGCATTATGACGGTCGATGAATTCATCGAACGTTTTAGTGCAGAGCGAGCAGCCCTGGCGACATCGTCAATTGCCTAAGGAGACGAGCGATCAAGAGAAGCAACCAGCGCGGGCGTCCAGCAGACAAACGCCCACCAATGAACGAGCGAATTACCGAAGAAGAAGTGCGTCTTATTGATAGCGACGGTGAGCAGTTGGGTGTTGTGCCCACCACCGAAGCATTAGAGCGTGCTCAATCGGCCGGTTTGGATCTCGTGCAAATTTCGAATGCCGATCCCATTGTCTGTAAGATTATGGATTACGGCAAATTCGTTTTTGAGCAGAAAAAGCAAAAAGCGGCTCAAAAGAAAAAGCAGAAGCAAATTCAGGTCAAGGAAGTTAAATTCCGGCCTGGCACCGACGAGGGCGATTATCAGGTCAAGCTTAAAAACCTGACGCGCTTTTTAGAAGGTGGTGACAAGGGTAAGGTCACATTGCGCTTCCGTGGTCGTGAAATGGCGCACCAAGATATCGGCCGTAAGCTGATGGAAAGGATCGCGGCAGACCTGGAAGAGATCGGTGCGGTGGAGTCATTTCCAAAAATGGAAGGCCGCCAAATGATCATGATCCTTGCCCCGAAAAAGAAGTGATCCAACGGCGAAGTTAACGGACTACCTCAAGGGGTAGTAGGCCCTGGATTTTCTAAAAAACATCGAGCGGAGTTATCCTCATGCCGAAAATCAAAAGCAACAGTGGTGCTGCAAAGCGCTTCAAAAAGACAGCGAATGGCTTCAAGCACAAGCAGTCTTTCCGTAGCCACATCTTGACCAAGAAGTCGACCAAGCGTAAGCGTCAGTTGCGTGGTATGAAGCAGATCCACGCGTCTGATAAAGCGCTCATCCAGCGCATGCTGCCGAATCTGTAAGGTCGAAATTTCTTATTCTGAGTGCTTTTTGCCTCAGTCGTAAAGTCAGGAGTGTGTTATGACTCGTGTTAAGCGTGGCGTAGTTGCCCGTCGTCGCCATAAAAAAGTATTGAAGCAGGCCAAAGGTTATTACGGTGCACGTTCGCGTGTATTTCGTGTAGCCAAGCAGGCTGTCATCAAAGCAGGTCAGTATGCCTATCGTGACCGCCGCAACCGCAAGCGCCAGTTTCGTGCGTTGTGGATTCAGCGTATTAATGCGGGCGCGCGCATTAACGGCATGTCTTACAGCCGCTTTGTTGGTGGCCTGAAGAAGGCTGGTATTGAAATTGACCGTAAAGTATTGGCTGACTTAGCAGTTCACGAAAAAGCGGCATTTGCTGCGATTGTGGAAAAAGCGAAGGCTGCCCAATAAGCTCTATCAGGCGCTAGTCGCGCCAGTGGATGCCACGGTCATTTTAGTGTGACCCATACAGGGGAAGAGCAGCCGCTCTTCCCCTGTTTTTATGTCACGGTCTTCAATCATAATGTGACCCGCCATCATTGAGATGGAAACTGCTTAATTCGGAGTAAACAGGATGGACCACCTTCCAGCGCTGGTATCTGAAGCTCGCGACGCCATTCAGGCTGCGCATAACGTCGCTGCGTTAGATGAAGTGCGCGTACGCTACTTGGGTAAAAAGGGGGAAATGACTGCTTTGCTTAAGGGCTTGGGCAAGCTGTCCGCTGAAGAGCGTCCCGCCGCAGGTGAGCGTATTAATCGTGCCAAGCAGACGCTGGCCGCAGAGATTGACGCGAAGCGTCAGCAGCTCGAGAGTGATGCGCTTAATGTGCGACTGGCAGCGGAGCGAATTGATGTCACTTTGCCAGGGCGTACGCAGTCTGATGGCGGTCTGCATCCGGTGACTCGCACATTAGAGCGGATTGAAGGGCTGTTTACGCGGATTGGCTTCGATGTCGCCGTGGGGCCTGAAATAGAAGACGATTATCATAATTTTGAAGCGCTTAATATTCCTGCGCACCATCCCGCCCGGGGGATGGCCGATACGTTTTACTTTGATGCCACGCGTCTGCTGCGCACGCACACCTCGCCTGTGCAAGTACGTACCATGAAAACGACGGAGCCCCCCATCCGCATTGTGTGCCCGGGGCGCGTCTATCGTAGCGACTCGGATTTGACCCATACGCCCATGTTTCATCAGGTCGAGGGGTTGCTGGTTGATGAGGACATCAGTTTTGCGGATCTAAAAGGAACCATAGAAGATTTCCTGCAGGCCTTTTTTGAGCGCGATGACCTGTCGGTGCGTTTTCGTCCTTCTTATTTTCCATTCACTGAGCCGTCTGCCGAAGTCGATATTCAGTGCGTGATGTGTGGTGGCACTGGTTGTCGCGTCTGTTCCCATAGCGGCTGGATAGAAATCATGGGGTGCGGCATGGTGCACCCTGAAGTCTTTCGGCACTCGGGTATCGATGCCGAACGCTTTACGGGCTTTGCGTTCGGCATGGGCGCTGAGCGCCTGGCCATGCTCCGGTACGGCGTTAACGATCTGCGTCTGTTCTTTGAGAACGATCTGCGCTTCTTGCGCCAGTTTGCTTAAGACCACTGCCAAACACAGGAACGAGCATGAAATTTTCAGAACAGTGGCTGCGTGAATGGATTTCACCGCAGCTTGATACCCAAGCGGTAGCCGATCAAGTCACCATGGCGGGCCTGGAAGTCGACGCAGTCGAACCAGTGGCGGCGTCGTTTAGCGCTGTGGTCGTGGCCGAGGTGCTGACCAAGGGCCAGCATCCTGACGCTGATAAGCTCAATGTGTGCACGGTGGATGACGGCAGTGGCGCACCGGTTCAGGTGGTGTGTGGTGCACCCAATGTGGCCGTTGGCCAGAAGGTACCTTTCGCCCGGGTAGGCGGTGTTTTGCCCGGCGATTTCAAGATCAAGAAAGCCAAGCTGCGTGGCGTTGAGTCTCAGGGCATGATTTGCTCCGCCTCCGAGCTGGGGCTCGAGGAAGAAACGTCAGCCGGTATCCTTGAATTGCCGGATGAGGCGCGCGTCGGCCTCGACGTTCGCGACTTCATGAATCTCAACGATATGACCATTGAGGTCGACCTCACTCCTAACCGTGGCGATTGTCTCAGCATCAAGGGGATGGCACGCGAGGTGGGAGTCCTCAATCGCATGACGGTGACAGAACCGGATATAACGCCGGTGCCCGCCACGATTGACGAGACGTTTGCCGTCGACATCGAAGCGACGGATCAATGCCCCCGCTATCTGGGCCGTGTGATCAGCAACGTTGACGTCACTGCTGAGACGCCGCTCTGGATGGTGGAACGTTTGCGACGCAGCGGCGTGCGCTCGATTGATCCGGTCGTTGATATTACCAACTACGTGATGTTGGAGCTTGGCCAGCCGATGCACGCCTTTGACCGGGATAACCTGACGGGCAGCATGGTGATTCGCATGGCGCGTCCGGGAGAGTCGTTGACGCTGCTTGATGGTCAGCAGGTAGCGCTGCGTCCTGAAACGCTGGTGATTGCCGATCAGGCCGGCCCGCTTGCCATGGCCGGCATCATGGGGGGGGAGCTATCCGGGGTGAGCGAAATCACCCGGACGATCTTTCTCGAGTCAGCTTTCTTCAGCCCGCTGGCGATTGCCGGTCAAGCCCGGTCGTATGGCTTGCATACCGATGCGTCACACCGCTTCGAGCGCGGCGTTGACCCGTTACTGACGCCGCAGGCGGTTGAGCGCGCCACCCGGTTGCTGCTGGATATTTGCGGTGGCCAGGCAGGTCCCGTTGTAGAGGCAAGCTGTGACGCGACAATGCCCGCACCGCGCCGCGTCGTCCTGCGTGAAGCGCGGCTTGAAAAAGCACTATCAAAACGCCTGGACAAGGACGATGTCGCCGATATCCTCAAGCGTCTGGGCTTTGATGTGGCGGTAGGTGACGGCGACTGGCAGGTGGACGTGCCCAGCTGGCGGTTTGATGTCGCCATCGAGGAAGACCTCATTGAAGAAATCGCGCGCATCCACGGCTACAACAATCTGCCGGTGCGGCGCCCGGCCGCGCGTCTGTCGCTGCGTGCTGAGGATGAAGCCGTGCTTCCGCTGAAGCTGCTGCGCCGCCAGATGGTCGCGCGTGGGTTCCAGGAGGCGATTACCTATAGCTTTATCGCCCCAGAGTTACAGTCGGCCATGTTGCCCGATGCCGTATCACCGGTACTTGCTAACCCCATTTCAGCGGATATGTCGGTGATGCGCGCTAGCTTGCTGCCCGGCTTGGTTCGCGCCATGGAGCATAATCTTAATCGCCAACAAACCCGGGTTCGTCTCTTTGAAACGGGCCTGGTCTTTAACGGTGAGTTAGATAGCTTGTCCCAAGTACCCATGATGGGTGCGTTGGTGTGCGGCTCCCGTGAGTCAGAAGGGTGGAGTGGTGCCAAGGCGCGCGTTGATTTTTACGATCTAAAGGGGGATCTGGAGAGCTTGCTGGCGCTAGGCGGTAATCGCGAGGCGTGGCGCTTCGAGCCTGGTGAGCATCCTGCCCTGCACCCCGGTCAGAGTGCCCAGGTGCTGTTTGAAGGCAAACCGGCGGGTTGGATTGGCACCTTGCATCCTCAGGTGCGGGCGACGCTTGGGCTTAAGGTGGATGCGGTAGTGTTCGAGGTGCGCTTAGACCGCCTAAGCCAAGGTCAGGTGCCTGCCTTCGAGCCTCTATCACGGTTTCCTGAAGTGCGTCGCGATCTTGCCTTTACGCTGGCTGACGACCGCCCTGTCCAGGCATTGTTGGACGCTGCGCGTGGCGCTGCGGGTGAATACCTAAAAGACATAACGCTATTTGATGTCTATGCTGGTAAAGGTGTGGCCGAAGGATATAAGAGTGTTGCCTTGGGGTTGACCTGGCAGCACCCTTCACGCACGCTGAATGACGAAGAAATCAATGAGTTGGTTGAGTCGATAGTGGCACAGGTGCAAGTCGAGTTAGGTGCCGAGCTACGCGGCTAACAGTACCAAGTCGCGAGCAGTCTCGTCTTGGAAGGGTTGAGCTACATGGAGGGAGTCCTATGGGTGCGTTGACCAAAGCAGAGCTAGCGGAGCACTTACACACCGAGCTGTCGTTTTCTAAGCGAGAAGCCAAGGCCATGGTCGAAGCTTTTTTCGAAGAAATTCGTGCCTGCCTGCGGGAGAATGAGCAGGTAAAATTGTCAGGGTTTGGCAACTTTGATTTGCGCGATAAACGCGAACGCCCTGGTCGGAACCCTAAAACCGGTGAGGAAATTCCGATTTCAGCGCGCCGTGTTGTGACGTTTCGTCCTGGCCAAAAGCTCAAGCAGCAAGTAGAGCACTATCAAGGTTCGTCGTCTTAAGAAGCAAGCGTACTGAGGGTTTAGCCAAGCTACATGCCTCAAACAGCCCCCGTTGACATGAGGCGTTGGTCAGCGGGGGCTTTTAGCGTTTATCGGATGGTTGAAAATCCCAGGCGTGCGTCATTTCACTGGGACATGTTAATATCTGAGTAAATTCATCAGGTATTGGTCGGCACATTGTCGGCGATACACGATTTTGTTTTGGGAGCCACAATGCCTCGGCTGAGTATTTTAGTAGGAACGATGTATGGCGGTGCGTTGGATGTTGCGGAGCAAGTCAAACCTCTGTTTGAGCAGGCAGGCTATGATGTCGACGTGTTAGAACAGCCAGCGCTCGCCGACATCACAGATTCGTCGCCTGATCTCGTGCTGTTTTGTGTATCCACAACGGGTAGCGGTGACTTTCCAGGTAACTTTGTGCCCTTCGTTCGCGATCTGCAGGCGCAGAGTCCGTCGCTTTCAACACTAACCTATGGGTTGATAGCGCTGGGTGACAGCTCCTACGGTGAAACATTTTGCGGCGCAGGCCGTCAGTTGGACGAGCTGCTAGCGGATCTCGGCGCAGTACGCCTGGGGGAGCGTTTAGAGGTCGACGCAATGGAGACGTTCATGGCCGACGATGCTGCCATACCGTGGGTCGAGTCATGGCTTGAATCCGAACAGTTAGCGGTGGGGAGCTAATGCAACCAGGTAACCCAGCGTCGGCTCAACGGGTGAGTAGTGCTCTGGGCCTGTGTGTGGTTATGCTCACCGCTTTGCCCCGTTATCTTGCAGGCGGAAACGAGACTCGTTTGTCGTTGATTCTTGTGGCGTTTGTGGTCGTACTAGTGGCCACTGTTATGCAGTGGCGACTGTTATCCGATGCTGGACGTCGTTGTCTTCCAGGCATGTTAAAGCGCCTACTGCTGATGATGGGGTTGGGGCTATTGGTGATGGGGGCTTGGCATGCGCTATTCACCGATTGGATAAGCTGGCAGGTATTTATTTCCCATGCCAGCACCTTTGGTCTTATCGCCCATGTCATCAGTTTGTGGTGGATGACCAATAGCGATAAGCCTAAAACTTCATAAATTCGCTATTTTACACTCAGTCGATGTCGATTCGGCCCTTTAAGCAGCCCTTTTCCCTTGTATTTCACGTTTCAGCCCCCATCTTGCGAGCATGGCGCTTGCCACCGTGCGCCAGGGTTCTTAAAATTAACCCTTGGACTTATTTACAGCAATCAACACAACGCCCAGCCGTTAGAGGACAATTCATGCAAGTTTCCGTCGAGACGACCTCCCAGATTGAGCGCCGCATCACGATTCAAGTGCCTGCCGGCGAAATCGATGAGGCTGTCAATACTCGCTTAAAAGAAACGGCGAAGAACGTTCGCTTGAATGGTTTTCGCCAAGGGCGAGTGCCGATGGCCGTGGTTCGTCAACGTTACGGTGAAAGTGTACGTAACGAAGTAGTTGGCGAAGTGATGCGTGAACGCTACGTGCGTGCGATCACTGATGAAGGCTTTAACCCGGCGGGCTATCCGCAAATTGAGCCAACCGTCAACGAAGCTGGCAAAGACTTTGAGTTCGTCGCGACGATGGAGGTTTATCCGGAGGTCGAGCTTGCCTCGATCGAAGGTACCGAAGTCGAGCGCCCGGTGGTTGAGGTGACCGACGCAGACGTTGACGAAATGATCGCGACGCTACGTAAACAGAATGCCGCGTGGGAAGAAGTTGATGCGGCCGCTGAAGACGGCGACCAAGTGACCATCGATTTCCAAGGCTATATAGGCGATGAGCCGTTTGAAGGCGGCAGCGCGGAAGGTCACGAACTGGTGATCGGCTCGAACAGCTTTATCCCTGGTTTTGAAGAGCAACTGATCGGCGCAAAGGCAGGGGACGATAAAACCATCAAGGTGACCTTCCCCGACGATTACCAAGCTGAGCATTTGGCGGGTAAAGAAGCCTCCTTCCAGGTGAAGGTTCACAAAGTGAGCCGTCAGTCGCTACCCGAAGTCGACGCCGAGTTCATTGAACGATTCGGTGTTGAAGGCGGTGATGAAACCAAATTCCGCGCTGAAATCAAAAAGAACATGACGCGTGAAGCTGCCCAAGCAGTCGATAACCGCGTTAAGCAGCAAATAATGGATGCGCTGAAAAAAGCCAACGATATCCCTGTGCCGACCGCGCTGGTTCAACAGGAAACCGACGGCATGAAACGTCAGGCCGCGCAACAGTTCGGCCTGGGTGAAGATTTCGACGTTAGCCAGCTACCCAATGAACTTTTCGAAGAGCAGGCCAAAGGGCGTGTGCAGGTGGGTCTGCTGTTAGCTGAAGTGATCAAAGCGAATGAGCTTGATGCTTCGGACGACGAGATCAAGGCAAAGGTAGAAGAGCTGGCCGAACAGTATCAGGATCCTTCTGAGGTCGTTGACTATTATATGGGCAACGAGCAGATGAAAACCCAAGTTAAATCTGCCGTTCTCGAAGAAAAAGCGGTTGATAAATTGCTTGAGCAGGCAACCGTTAAAGACGTTGATATGTCCTACCAGCAAGTGCTGGCAGCGGCTCAGCAACAAGCTGAGGCAGGCGAGGGCGCTGAGGAAGACGAAGCAACTAGCGCATAACCTCCCTGACGCTGGCGCACCTGCTGGGTGCGCCATTCCCTTATCGGACGCAAGGAATCACCTAAATGAGTGAGTTTGATATTCAAAACGCCGGCGGTTTAGTGCCCATGGTGGTGGAGCAAAGCGCCAAAGGGGAAAGATCCTACGATATTTACTCGCGGCTACTTAAAGAGCGCGTCATCTTTTTGGTGGGTCCGGTCGAGGATTATACCGCCAACTTGGTGGTGGCTCAGCTGCTGTTTCTTGAGTCAGAAAATCCCGACAAAGACATCCATCTCTACATTAACTCGCCCGGCGGGTCAGTGACGGCGGGCATGTCGATTTACGATACCATGCAGTTTGTTAAGCCGGATGTTTCGACGGTGTGCATCGGCCAGGCGGCCAGTATGGGTGCGCTACTGTTGACCGCCGGTGCTGCTGGCAAGCGTTATTGTCTGCCCAATTCTCGGTTGATGATTCACCAGCCATTGGGTGGCTATCAAGGGCAAGCGTCGGATATTGAAATTCATACCCGAGAGATATTGGGTATCCGTGAAAAGCTAAATCAGATTTTGGCGCACCACACTGGTCAGGACATCGAAGACGTTGCGCGCGATACCGATCGCGACAACTTTATGAGCTCTAGCAAAGCTCAAGAGTACGGCTTGATTGATGCAGTGCTGGATAAGCGGCCTACATCCTGATAGCGTGACAGGATACTGCTTTACCAACGAGCTTATATGGCGGTGTTAACCGCCGCAGTGAAAGAGGTACGCGAATGGCCGACGGCAAAGGCAAAGACGAAGGCGGCAAACTGCTTTACTGCTCGTTTTGCGGCAAGAACCAAAACGAAGTCAGAAAGCTGATTGCTGGCCCGTCCGTCTATATCTGCGATGAGTGTGTCGACTTGTGTAACGACATCATTCGCGAGGAAGTTCTCGAAGCCGATGCCGAGAGCGACGAGGAGCGTTTACCTACGCCTCGCGAAATACGCTACACGCTTGACGACTACGTCATCGGGCAAGACCGCGCCAAAATGGTGCTGTCTGTCGCTGTGTATAATCATTACAAGCGACTGAAATCTGAAGTTCGCGAGAGTGACGTTGAATTAGGTAAATCCAACATTCTGCTCATTGGTCCGACCGGTAGTGGTAAAACGCTGCTGGCTGAAACCATGGCTCGCTTGTTGAACGTGCCGTTTACTATTGCTGACGCGACTACCCTGACGGAAGCAGGCTACGTGGGTGAAGATGTTGAAAACATCATCCAAAAGCTACTGCAGAAGTGCGACTACGACGTCGAGAAGGCGGAGCGCGGCATTGTCTATATCGACGAAATCGACAAGATTTCACGCAAGTCCGATAATCCGTCCATCACACGTGACGTATCCGGCGAAGGCGTGCAGCAGGCGCTGCTCAAGCTGATCGAGGGCACGACAGCGTCTGTGCCACCGCAGGGCGGTCGTAAACACCCCCAGCAAGAGTTCGTGCAGGTGAATACCGCCAACATGCTGTTTATTGTCGGCGGGGCATTTGCCGGGCTGGATAAAGTTATCCGCGACCGTGTTGAAAAGGGTGGTATCGGTTTCAATGCGACTGTGAAGAGCAAGGAATCTTCACGCGGAGTCGGTGAGTTGCTGGCCGATGTCGAACCAGATGACCTGGTCAAGTTTGGTCTTATTCCAGAGTTCGTCGGTCGTCTACCGGTTATCGCCACGCTCACCGAGCTCACTGAAGAAGCGTTGATAGAAATACTGACCGAGCCCAAGAACTCGTTGATCAAGCAGTACTCCAAGCTGTTTGAAATGGAGAACGTGACGCTTGAGTTCCGTGATGATGCGCTTCGCGCTGTTGCTGAAAAAGCAATGGAGCGTAAAACCGGTGCTCGTGGCTTAAGGTCGATCCTTGAATCCGTATTGCTTGATACCATGTACGAAATTCCTTCTTTGGAAGGTGTCAGCAAAGTGGTGATCGAAGCCTCGGTAATTGCCGGTGAAAGTGAGCCGCTGTTGATTTACTCCCAGCAAGAAGAGGCACGCGTCGACGGTACTGATGGTTAAGCCCATCACCGAAGATTGCATAGCTTTCTATCGCTTTCGCGGTTAGCGCCAGTCAAGGGGTCGCCTAGGCGGCCCCTTGTCATTCTTAGCGCTGCGTTACTCGCTGCCTTAGCCGCACTTTTAACGTAGTCAGTTCTCTTCCCAGAACTTATCTGATTTATCGAGGAACGTCTGCGATGCAGCAGAGCGACGAACAGACACAGTGTCTACCCCTTTTGCCATTGCGCGATGTCGTGGTTTATCCGCAAATGGTGATCCCCTTATTTGTGGGCCGTGAAAAGTCTATCCAAGCCCTTGAAGCGGCGATGGAGGCTGATAAACGTGTATTGCTAGTGGCTCAACGTGAGGCATCTCAAGACGAGCCCGACAACGCCGATCTTTATGCTATTGGGACAGTAGCCGACATCATGCAGCTGTTGAAGCTGCCCGATGGAACGGTGAAAGTGCTGATTGAAGGCAATTATCGTGCGGATGTCAGTCGTATTGACGAACACGCCGACGGTTACACTCAGGCGCATCTCACCCCCCGCGAAAGTCAACCACTGACGTCCCGTGAACAAGAGGCATTGGTTCGGGTATTGCTTAATCAGTTTGAGCAATACGTTAAATTGTCGAAGAAGGTACCCAACGAAGTCCTTAACTCGTTATCGGGCATTGAGGATCCGAGTCGTTTGGTCGATACCATCTGCGCCCATTTGTCGCTAAAAATTGGCGATAAACAAGAGCTCCTAGAGATGGATCGTGTTCGCGATCGCATTGAGCACTTGATGGCGTTGATCGAATCCGAAATTGACCTTTTGCAGGTTGAAAAGCGGATTCGCTCGCGTGTCAAAGAGCAGATGGAAAAGACACAGCGTGAGTACTATCTGAACGAGCAAATGAAAGCCATCCAAAAAGAGATGGGCGAGCTCGACAATGTACCCAATGAAGCTGAAAAATATGAGCAGGCGATTGAGTCGTCGGGAATGCCAAAAGAGGCCGCTGAGAAAGCCACACAAGAGCTGAATAAGCTCAAAATGATGGCGGCGAATTCAGCTGAAGCAAGCGTGGTTCGTTCCTACTTGGACTGGCTGGTGGCGGTGCCCTGGAAAAAACGCACGCGCGTTAAGCACGATTTACAGAAAGCCCAGCAGGTGCTTGATGAAGACCACTATGGTCTTGAGGAAGTAAAAGCGCGCATCTTGGAATACTTGGCGGTACAAAAGCGCGTAAAGAAGATGAAGGGGCCCGTGCTGTGTTTAGTCGGACCGCCTGGGGTAGGTAAAACGTCGCTAGGTCAGTCGATTGCGCGAGCGACCAATCGTAAATACGTGCGTCTCGCTCTTGGCGGCGTGCGCGATGAGTCAGAAATACGCGGGCACCGTCGTACTTACATTGGCTCATTGCCAGGTAAGTTGATGCAGCGTATGAGCCGTGCGGGAGTTAAAAACCCGCTTTTCCTGCTCGATGAAGTCGATAAATTAGGCATGGATCATCGTGGCGACCCCGCCTCGGCGCTCTTAGAAGTACTGGATCCTGAGCAGAACAATAGCTTTAGCGACCACTACTTAGAGCTAGATTATGACCTGTCCGAGACGCTATTTATCTGTACGGCGAACTCGATGAACATTCCGGGTCCTTTGTTGGATCGCATGGAAATTATCCGACTGCCTGGCTACACCGAAGATGAAAAGTTGGCGATTGCTAAACGGTACCTGTTGCCTAAGCAGTTGAAAGCCAATGGGTTGAAAGATGATGAGTTGGCGCTTGAAGACGAGGCGCTGTTGGAGCTTATTCGTTACTACACTCGTGAAGCAGGCGTGCGTGAGTTGGAGCGCCAAATTGCGAAGGTGTGTCGTAAAGTGTTACGCGAGCGTATAGAGCCTTCTGCGGTAAACGAAGACGAACAGCCACCGAATCTGCTGGCGGCCAAGCATATTGAGCATTACGCAGGCGTGCGGCGTTATAGTTACGGGCTTGCCGAGGAAGATGATCAAGTTGGCCGTGTCACTGGGCTGGCATGGACATCGGTCGGTGGCGAGTTGCTTAATATCGAGTCGGTGGTAACGCCTGGCAAAGGACGTATCAACAAGACTGGTTCGCTGGGCGATGTCATGAAAGAGTCCGTCAGTGCCGCGCAAACCGTGGTGCGTGCTCGGGCAGAGGCCTACGGTATCGATGCCGAGCGTTTCGAGAAAGAAGACCTGCATATTCACGTCCCTGAAGGTGCTACCCCTAAAGATGGGCCCAGTGCCGGGGTTGCGATGGTGACGGCCATTGTCTCGGCCTATACCCAGCGTCCCGTAAAGTGTCAGGTGGCGATGACGGGTGAAGTGAACCTGCGTGGAGAGGTTATGCCGATAGGTGGGTTAAAGGAGAAATTGCTGGCAGCCCGCCGTGGTGGTATAAAGATAGTCTTGATTCCGGAAGAAAATCGTCGTGATCTCAAAGAGGTACCGGACAATATCAAGGAAGCATTGGATATTCGCCCGGTACGTTGGATTGACGATGTGCTTGCCGTGGCGTTAGCCGACGAGCCTTTAGAAGGTGCGCCGCTACCTAAAACGGATAAAGCTTTCGGTAGTACTGCCGTTGCCAATACACATTAGCAGCGCTGAATAACCGCCGATATTTTGTTTGTATCATTGCCCAATGCCGTTATGGCGGGCACATTCGGGCAGGGTCGCTTGACAGTCGTTTCGAGGCATTGCTATAAAACGCTGCTATGCTTTGATCGTCGATTACATCGGTGACCATGCCGTTAGAGCCATTTTTTTTGAAACAGTCAAGGGGTGAAGTGTGAATAAGTCTGAGCTGATTGAAGCCATTGCCGCGTCTGCCGATATACCAAAAGCAGCGGCAACCCGCGCATTGGATGCCATGGTGGAGTCTGTCACCGATAGCCTTAAAAAAGGCGATAGCGTTTCACTGGTGGGCTTTGGAACCTTCGCGATTAAAGAACGTGCTGCGCGCACTGGCCGTAACCCGCAGACAGGTCAGCCAATTCAGATCAGTGCGGCAAAAGTGCCTAGCTTCAAAGCCGGTAAAGCCTTGAAAGACGCCGTTAACTAATTTGTCCGCGTTTGTATAATCTATGGGCGCATCGCAACCGCGATGCGCCCATGTTATTTTCTAGCCCACACGTTAGGGCGACCCGTTTAGCTGAGTATATCTGAGGCAAACATGCTGCAAAGTATTCGAGATGGATCCAGAAGCTGGGGAGCCAAGATTATTATTGGGGTCATGGTGGCAGCCATGGCGCTCTTTGGAGTGGAATCTTTGTTCGGCCTGTTTGGCGACGATCCTAATCAAGAAGTCAGCGTGAATGGCGAGCCCATCATGCGCCAACAAGTTGAAATGGAAGTTCAACGCGCGATGCGTTCAGGGCAAGTGCCTCCCGAGCAAGAGCGCCAATTGCGCAGCGACGTCTTAAATGAGCTAGTGACCCAAAAGCTGCTTACGCAATACGCCGAAGAGGGTGGTTTTTACGTATCGGAAGACCAAGTTGATCAACTGATTCTTGGCATTCCTGAATTTCAAAACGAGGACGGACAGTTTTCATCGGACATTTTCCGTAACCGTTTATCCAGTGCCGGCTATACGCCGCTTTCATTTCGTGAAGAGCTGGCAGTGGACGTTAAGCGACAACAACTGCAGCAGGGCCTCATGTTCAGCGATTTCACGCTGGATAGTGAACGCCAGCGCCTAGCGGAACTGCAGCGCCAGCAGCGTAGTTTTCGTTACCTGATATTAGATGCCGATGATCTTGAAGGCGAGGTTGAGATTAGCGAAGACGCGCTTGAAACCTATTACCAAGAAAATGCCGAGCGTTTTAAGCGGCCCGAGCAAGTGCGCCTTGAGTACGTATTAATTGATCGTCGCGAAATGGCCAGCGGTATTGAAGTAGACGAAGAAACGCTTCGTCAGGCGTGGCGCGAGCGAAACCAGAACGCCGATCGCAGTGTTGCCCATATCATGATTACGTTCGGTGATGAACGTAGCCGTGAAGAAGCCCAGCAGCAAGCACAAGAGGCTCTGCAAGCATTGGAAGATGGCGAATCCTTTGCTGATACGGCGGTACGCTACTCGGACGATACCGCCAGCGCGGAAGACGGTGGTGATCTAGGCATGATCAGTCGTGGCTTCTTTGGTGAGGCCTTTGACGAAGCCGCTTTCTCGCTCGATGAAGGCGAAACCTCCTCTGCGGTGGAGATGGATAACGCCTTGCACATCATTAAAGTCACCGATATTGACCGCCCCGCGTTTGATGAGCAACGCGACGCTCTTCGTGAAGCCGTGGCGATGGATGAAGTGAGTGACGAGTTCAACGAAAAGGTTCAACAACTGATCGATGAGAGCTTTGCCGCCGATGATTTAAAAAGTGTGGCTGACGATCTATCACTATCGCTTCAAGAAAGTGACTGGCTGGCCCGAGGCGATGAAGGCGATAGTGTCTTGTTTGAACCAGGTGTCATGGAGCAGGCCTTTAGCGATGATGTGCTTGAGGAAGGCTATAACAGTGAAGTGATCGAGCTCGACGAAGATCGTCGGTTGGTGGTTCGCGTTGCAGAGCACCGTGAGCAAGCCCAGCTACCCTTAGATGAGGTTCGGGATGAGGTCGCCTCGGCGGTGCGTGCCCAGCAGCAGCAAGAGCGCTTACAACAGCAGGCTGAAGATATGATGGCTAAGCTGGAAGCCGGTGAATCAATCGACGGTGAGTGGCTGGAAGCGAATAATGTTCGGCGCCAAGACACTGTGACTGCTTCGCAATTGATTGTTCAGGCTGCCTTTAAGATGCCATCCCCTGAAGAGGGCGAAAGCACCTACCGCACAGCGCCGATGCCCAGTGGCGTTGCCCTACTCGCGTTGGACGAGGTGACTAAAGGCGATCCCGATGAAGAGCGCGAAAGTTTTGTTGCTCGAATGGCGGAGCAATTACGCGCGCAGTCGATCATCCAGGGGCTTATCGATGATCTACGCAGCGATGCGGAAATTGAGCGTTAACCGCTAGGTTTGCCGCCATGTAAAAAAGCCGATCACATTGATCGGCTTTTTTTGTTTGTACAGTGATTGACGCATGGCGGTGGGTGGCTTTGATGAAGTAAGCCACTTAAAGGCTATGCTGACGGTGGGCTGCTCAGTGGGAACTGGCGTAATCGTGGTGCGCGGTCGGTTTTTTCTATCACAATGTCCCAACCGTGTTGTTCATCCCAGTCGCCCAGTACAAAACGCTTAGCGGGAACATCTTCCACGGTTAAGTCGTGCACCTTGGGTCGATGGGTATGCCCATGAATCATGGTGGCGACGCCGCAGTTCTCCATTAAGGCGACGACTTCTTCGTGGGTCACATCCATAATGGCCTCCGCTTTTTTGGCATTGGCATCGCCAGACTGCATACGCAGGCTTTTGGCCAACTCCAACCGCTGCTCAAGCGGCATCGCAAGTATTTGAGCCTGCCATTGATGATCACGGGATTGTTGGCGGAAAGCCATGTAAGCTTCATCATGGGTGCACAAACTATCGCCATGAAGAATCACCGCAGGAAGCCCCTGGAGCTCGACTTCTTCGGTATCCGACAACAGTGTTGCCTGGCATGCGGCGATGAAACGCTGACCTATTAAAAAGTCACGGTTGCCGTGAATAAAATAAACAGTGGTTCCATCGCTACTAAGCTTATGTAATCGCTCGATGACTTCCTGGGCGACGCTGGCTAAGGGATGGGGGGTATCGAGTAGGTCATCGCCTATCCAGGCGTCAAACAGGTCGCCTAAAATATACAGGGCATCAGCCCCTTTAGCAGTTTGTTCTAGGTAACGATAAAACCCCTGATTAATCTCAGGGGTATCGCTACTCAGGTGCATATCAGCTACCAGCAGAGTACGCATAGGGCTCCTAGGGACTATTCTGCTTCCTTAATGTAAGCGCGCTCGATAATCACATCCTCTGCGGGCACATCGGCATGCATGCCACGGCGCGTGGTGCTGACACCTCGAATGGCATTGACCACGTCCATGCCCTCGACGACTTCAGCAAAAACCGCATAGCCCCAGCCCTGTAGGTTTTTACCACTGTGGTCTAGAAAGCTATTATCACCCACATTAATAAAAAACTGAGCAGTGGCCGAGTGCGGATCCTGGGTGCGTGCCATTGCCAGGGTGCCTTTGGTATTTTTTAAGCCGTTATCCGCTTCGTTTTCGATTGGATCACGCGTAGGCTTTTGATTGAAATCTTGATCAAACCCGCCACCCTGAACCATGAAACCGTCAATGACGCGATGGAAGAGGGTGCCGTCGTAAAAGCCATCACGAACGTATTGCTCGAAGTTAGCGGCGGTGACGGGCGCTTTTTCATGATTAAGCGCAATCGTGATGTCTCCGTGGTTCGTCTGTAATACGATCATAGATAAATTCCTGTTCAATAAAGGCGTTCGCCTTGGCGCTGTGCATCGGCGTCACGTTATAATAACGGTTTTGCGTGGCACCGCGAAGCGCTATACCGTTAGCGTAAGGCAGACGACGCCAAGCACACCATCCACCATGAGGTTATCAACACCACCATGACCAACGAGACCACCCCAGCGCCGAACTTC
This sequence comes from Vreelandella arcis, assembly GCF_900103865.1. Lineage (GTDB taxonomy): Bacteria > Pseudomonadota > Gammaproteobacteria > Pseudomonadales > Halomonadaceae > Vreelandella > Vreelandella arcis. The sequence continues at coordinate 368,250 of NZ_FNII01000002.1, read as the reverse complement.
ATTCGCAACCAAGTACTCGACGAAATTGAGGGCGGCCAGGTCACAAAAATCGTGACGCGCTTCCCCCCAGAACCCAATGGTTTCTTGCATATTGGCCATGCGAAGTCGATCTGTCTGAATTTTGGGTTGGCGGAGCAGATGGGTGGTGAGTGTCACTTGCGCTTCGACGACACCAACCCCACCAAAGAAGAGCAAGCCTACATTGATGCTATCAAAGAAGACGTTAATTGGCTGGGATTTGAATGGGCCGGCCAGGTGCGTTTCGCGTCTGACTATTTCGACCAGTTGTATGCGTGGGCACAGCATCTAATCCGCGAGGGTAAAGCCTATGTGGATGACCTGACACCCGACCAGATTCGTGAATATCGCGGTACGTTAACCGAGCCGGGGCAACCAAGCCCCTACCGTGAGCGTAGCGCTGAAGAAAACCTGGATCTTCTCGAGCGCATGCGTCAGGGTGAATTTGGCGAAAGTGAAAAGGTGCTGCGCGCTAAAATCGATATGGCATCGCCCAATATCAATCTGCGCGACCCAATCCTGTATCGAATCCGCCATGCCAGCCATCACCAAACCGGCGATAAGTGGAAAATTTATCCGTCCTACGATTTTACTCATGGTCAGTCCGACGCCATTGAAGGCGTGACCCACTCTATATGCACCTTAGAGTTCGAAGATCACCGGCCGTTATACGAGTGGTTTTTGAATAATTTGCCGGTGCCTGCCAAACCACGCCAGATCGAGTTTGCCAGGTTAAACCTGAACTACACACTGACGTCTAAGCGCAAGCTTAAAATGTTAGTCGACGAGCAGATCGTCGATGGCTGGGATGACCCGCGCATGCCGACCATCTCGGGCATGCGTCGCCGCGGTTACACGCCGGCATCCATTCGCAAGTTCTGCGACATGATCGGTGTTACCCGCGCCGACGGTGGCCTGGTCGACATTGCCATGTTGACCCACGCTATTCGTTCGGATCTTGAAGATAATGCGCAGCGGGCCATGTGTGTTTTAAAGCCGCTCAAAGTCGTCTTAACCAACGTACCCGAAGGCCACGAGGAAGAGTATGACGTGCTAGGGCATCCCGCGCGTGACGATATGCCTGCGCGTAAAGTGCCTTTAACCCGCGAGATTTACATCGACCAAGATGACTTCATGGAAGATGCACCCAAAAAATTCTTCCGCTTGGCTCCGGGTAAAGAAGTCCGCCTGCGTAATAGCTACGTCATCCGTTGCGATGAGGTGATTAAAAATGCCGCAGGAGAGGTGACGGAGCTGCACTGTTCAGTCGATTTTGACACTTTGGGCAAAAACCCGGAAGGTCGCAAAGTGAAGGGTGTTATTCACTGGGTAAGCGTCGACCACGGTATTCCGCTGGAAGTGCGGCTGTACGACAACCTGTTCATGGTCGAACAGCCGGATCGCGATAAGGACGTCGACTTCCTTGACCATTTGAACCCCGAGTCACTGACCGTTTGCCAGGCAATCGGCGAACCCAGCCTGGCGGACGCGGGCCCTGAAGCGCGCTACCAGTTCGAGCGGGTGGGCTATTTCTGTGCGGATCGTCACGTTTCCACGCCGGATCATCTGGTGTTCAACCGCACCGTGGGGCTCAAAGATAGCTGGGCGAAAATCAAGCAGAAAGGTTAAGGAATCGGCATATGCAAATCTATAATACGCTGACACGTCGCAAAGAACCTTTCACCCCGCTGGTGGCGGGCAAGGTCAGCATGTATGTCTGCGGCATGACGGTGTATGACTATTGCCACCTTGGCCACGCCCGCGTCATGGTGGCGTTTGATGTCATTACCCGTTATTTGCGCGAACGTGGCTACGATGTCAATTACGTGCGCAATATCACCGATATCGATGACAAGATCCTCAAGCGTGCCGACGAAAACGACGAGAGCATCACGGCGCTCACTGAGCGCATGATTGCGGCGATGCATGAGGACGAAGCGCGTCTCAATGTGCTGCCGCCCAACCATGAGCCCCGGGCAACGGGGCACGTTGGCGATATCATCACCATGATTGAGACGCTGGTAGAAAAAGGCTTTGCCTATCCAGCGGATAATGGCGATGTGTATTACCGTGTTCGCCAATTTGCCGACTACGGTAAGCTAAATAACCGACAGTTGGATGACATGCGTTCCGGTGCTCGTGTCGAGGTGGATGCACATAAAGAAGACCCCCTTGATTTCGTATTGTGGAAAGCAGCCAAGCCCGGCGAAGCTCACTGGCCTTCGCCTTGGGGAAATGGCCGCCCTGGCTGGCATATTGAATGCTCGGCCATGTCGACCTGCTGCCTGGGGGATACCTTTGATATTCATGGGGGCGGACCTGATCTGACATTTCCCCACCATGAAAACGAGATCGCGCAATCCGAAGCGGCTACCGGTAAGCCCTATGTAAACACATGGATGCATGCGGGCGCTGTGCGGGTTGATCAGGAAAAGATGTCGAAATCCCTGGGTAACTTCTTCACTATTCGGGAAGTGCTGGCAGAGCATGACCCGGAAGTGGTGCGTTATTTATTGGTCGCCAGTCACTATCGCAGCGCAATTAACTACTCGCTGGATTCACTTGTTGAGGCCAGAAAGTCATTAACGCGGTTTTATACGGCGTTAGACGGTATAGATGTGAGCGCCGTTAGCGCGGGCGATGCCGAGGATATCAATCGCTATCGTGAGCGATTTACGGCCTCCATGGATGATGACTTCAATACGCCGGAAGCCTTGGCGGTGCTATTTGACTTAGCCCGTGATGTGAACCGCGCCAAGCCCGAAACGCCCGACAAAGCACAGCGGTTGGCCGCTGAGCTGAAGCGGTTAGCAGGCGTGCTAGGGCTTCTACAGCAAGCGCCTGATACGTTCTTGAAAGGCTCGCAGCATCAACACCTGGCACTCAGTGAGTCGGTCATCGAGGCTAAAATTGCCCAGCGTCAGGCAGCCAAAGCCAATAAAGATTTTGCCCAAGCCGATGCCATTCGCGACGAATTGGCGGATCTTGGGATTGTCCTTAAAGATTCCCGTGAAGGCACCACCTGGGTGGTCGAGTCTTCCCATTAGAGATGGCGGTGATTACTGGGTAGGAATCGGAATTCAACGCACGACGGGCATATACTCTTAAAGAGTCTATTTTAAAAGGATGATTACAATGCGCTTTGCCTCAAAATCAATGGTCGCTATCGGTTGTATGACGCTCTTGCCGCTGTCAGCAGTGCATGCCGATGACCCGGTCGTCGTCTCGTCAAAAATCGACACAGAAGGATCGGTGCTCGGAGAGTTGATCATACAAACGCTGGAACGCAACGGCATCCCCACTGAAGACCGTTTGCAGCTGGGGGGAAGCAGTGTTGTGCGTAGCGCTTTGCAAGCAGGCGAAATTGATCTTTATCCCGAGTATACGGGTAACGGTGCTTTTTTCTTTGATATGGCCGACAGCGACGTATGGAATAATGCTGATAAAGCCTATGAAACCGTTCGCGAGCGCGATGCGCAGGAAGGTCTGGTGTGGTTAACGCCAGCCAGCGCTAATAATACCTGGGCCATGAGCGTGCGTCGCGATGTGGCTGAAGCGCATGATCTTAAAACGCTCGACGATTTGGCCACTTACCTTGAGGAGGGCGGAGAGTTTAAGTTTGCAGCAAGTGCTGAGTTTGTTGAATCTCAGCAGGCGTTGCCCGCTTTTCAGCAGGCCTATGGCTTTGAGCTGAGCAATGATCAGCTGTTGGTGCTTTCAGGGGGTAACACGGCGGCCACCATGCGCGCCGCTGCGGAGCAAACCAGTGGCGTCAACGCCGCGATGACCTATGGAACCGATGGGGGACTAAACGCACTGGGTCTTGTGGTGCTTGAAGACTCAAGGGGGGTTCAGCCTGTTTATCAACCTGCTCCCGTCGTGCGCGAAAGTGTTCTGGCAACCTATCCGGCGATTGATCCGTTGCTCGAGGGGGTATTCAGCACGCTAGACCTTGAAACGCTTCAAAAGCTCAACGCTGACGTGGCTGTCAATGGCATGTCACCGGATCAAGTCGCTGGCGACTACCTCGATAGCTTGGACGACTGATAATGTCGTTGTTGGAGGCATTGCCAAGACCGCAGGTGTCTTGGCGTCAGTGGCAGCCAAATAGCGTTTTGATCTTCCTGGCGTGCGCCATGTTGGCGGCTATTTGGCTATTTGATGTGGTCAGCGTCGCACCCAATCGTATCGTGAGCGGTGAGGGTGCTGGTCTCATCGACGCGGTCGGGTGGTTAGGTGCCCTGCTGGTCACCAGTGTTATTGTTACTCTGGTGGCATTAGCCCTCCAGCCTAGCCGCCATGGCTACCAGGTTGCGCTGGTAGGTGTTTTGTTATTGTTGCTGTTAATGCCGTTTGGCTTGATGGTGGCGAGTAACCGACTAATAAGTGGCGATACCCCAGGAGCACGCCTCAATATGGGGATGGCTTATTGGTGCCTGTTGTCGTTTTTACTGCTGTGTTGGGTAGAACTGCGTTTGCGTTTAGTGCTGCTTCGCCGCTGGACGATCTTGCTGGTGCTGGCGGTGGGGCTGGTGTGGTCGTTGTGTGCCACGTTGGGGCTTGAGGCGTTAGCGCTAGGACAAGAATTTCGCGCCCGGGACGCTCAGTTTTGGCGCGCACTACGCGAGCATATCACCCTCGTGGTTGTATCCGTTGCGATCAGTATTGGGCTCGGGCTGTCGCTCACTTTGCTGATGCGACGCTATAGTAAACTCCAAAAATCAGCTTTTGCCATCCTGAATTTTTTACAAACGATCCCCAGCATTGCGCTGTTCGGGTTGATGCTTGGGCCGCTAGCTTGGCTTGCTGCTCAGTGGCCACTGCTGTCACAGCTGGGGGTTAGCGGCATTGGCTGGGCTCCGGCGTTAATCGCCTTAGTGGCTTACAGCTTGTTGCCAATGGTGCGCAATACCTACATCGCCCTTGAGCAAGTGAGTCCCGATACCTTAGAGGCCGCTCGCGGTATGGGGATGCGCAATAGCCAACGTTTCTGGCAAGTACGCTTGCCGTTGGCCTTACCGGTATTGCTTGAGGGTGTCAGGATTACCACCGTTCAGGCGATTGGTTTAACCGCCGTCGCTGCGTTGATCGGTGCGGGTGGCTTAGGGTCTTTTATCTTTCAAGGCTTGGGTCAAGCGGCCATGGATATGGTGCTGCTGGGCGCGTTGCCGATTCTGATGCTGGCGCTTATGGCAGATGCCGGGTTGGGGGCATTGGCAGACGTCCTTCGTCCCCGCAGTGACACCGCACGGCCTGGAGAAATTGAATGATCGAGCTCTCCCACGTTTCCAAGCGCTTTGGCGACGTTGCGGCGGTGGATGATATTTCACTGCACATTGAAAAAGGAAAGTTTTGCGCGCTGGTAGGTACTTCCGGCTGCGGTAAATCGACCACGTTACGCATGATTAATCGGCTTATTGAGCACAGCGACGGCGAGATTATATTAGATGGTCATCCGGTTGCCGCTTATGACCCGGTAAAGTTGCGTCGGCGTATTGGTTATGTGATTCAACATACCGGGCTGTTTCCGCACTGGACAGTGGCGCGCAATATCGGCCTGGTGCCGCGCTTGCTTAAATGGTCTTCGGCTGATGTTCAGGCAAAAGTAGAAGAGTTAATGAGCCTTTTGGGCTTGCCGGTTGGCGAGTTTGCCCATAAATACCCCCACCAACTTTCTGGCGGGCAGGCGCAACGAGTGGGGGTGGCCAGGGCGCTGGCCGCCGATCCTGATATTTTACTGATGGATGAGCCGTTTGGCGCACTCGATCCAATCACTCGAGAGAAGCTGCAGGACGAGCTTGCCAGACTGCAATCACAGATGCATAAAACGGTGGTGTTTGTCACCCACGATATGGACGAGGCGCTACGGCTGGCGGATCACTTAGTTGTGATGCGCGATGGCTATATCGTTCAGCAAGGTACACCGCTTTCGCTGCTCCAGCATCCTAATGATCCGTTTGTCGAATCGTTGTTGGGTGGACTCGAACGTGGGTTGAAGCAGGCAGCACTCACCCGGGTTAAAGATCACATGTCGCCCATGGGGCCTACATTACCCGCCCAATCGCGAATTCCCGCAGCGTTCTCCCTTCTACAGGGGCTTTCGATGATGCTGCGCGATCATACCGACCGTCTCACTGTTGTGGATCAACACGATGTGCCCGTGGGCGAGTTGACGCTGCGTAAAATAGTCAAAGAAGCGCAACCCGAACAAGGAAAAGTGCGTGAGTCATAGGGTTTCAAGTTTTTCGCTTTCTTCGCCTAACGTTCCTGCCGCCGTATGGCCCGCTCTATGGTGTTTGCTATTGGTGGCCTGCATATGGGGGTTCCCCTATGCAGAGGGGGTGCTGCGAATGCTGGAGCCAGACGCCAAGGAAGTGGTTTACCACCGGGCGAGTCTCGCTTCGCTATTAGGGCACCACCTCCTTGTCGTAAGCGTTGCCGCATTGATTACCATCGTGGGTGGGATGTTGGCAGCCATTGCGGTGACGCGCGAGCGAGGGCGCGACTTCTTACCCTTAGTCGCGCAAGTGGCATCGCTTGGCCAGACATTTCCACCGGTAGCCGTATTAGCGCTAGCCGTGCCCGCGTTAGGTTTCGGTACGCTGCCTATTATCGTGGCGCTGGTGCTTTATGGAACCTTACCGATCGTGCGCAACACCCTAGGCGGGCTGCAGGAGGTTGATAAGGAAGTAAAAAGCTCCGCCATTGCCATGGGCATGACGCCATGGCAAGTCCTTCGCCAGGTAGAGTTACCGCTAGCGGCTCCCGTGATATTGGCGGGGGTTCGAACCTCCATCACGATCAATATTTCAACGGCTGCGATCGGGGCCACGGTCGGTGCGCGCAATTTGGGAGATCCCATCATTGCCGGAATTGTGAATGGCAATATGGCGTATATCGTTCAGGGGGCGTTGACGATTGCGCTGTTGGCACTGACTGTCGATAGTCTGTTCGAGCGACTACAAGAACTGTTACGTTCGCGCCTCTCTACAGCTTAAGTCGAATCCCTAATGTGTCCTCGCTGCGTTATTGTCGCAGGTGTTGCGTTGACCGATGGCAGATAAATCCACTGGCATAAAAGGTCATCACCGACAACACTGCCCTCAAAAGGGGTACGACAAGGACAATAATGATGACACAGTATGCACACCAGCCTGCTTTCCTGACAGGCGATGAGTTCTCGATCCCGACCTTCAGCGTGTTAAGCCCCGATGGCGAGCTTTACAGCGGGGCGGATACACCCCCTCTAGAACAAGCCCGTGCGCGGCGTATTTATCACGCGATGCTGGCGACACGCATTCTTGATGAGCGCATGTTGGCCGCCCAGCGTCAGGGGCGACTTAGTTTCTACATGCAATGCACGGGAGAGGAGGCCGCCGTCGTGGGCGCCACTGCCGCGCTCGACGATGCCGATATGATCATGGCCCAGTACCGCGAGCAGGGCGCTTTGATGTATCGCGGCTTTTCAATCGACGAATTTATGAATCAGCTGTTTGGCAACGAACTGGATTACGGCAAAGGCCGCCAAATGCCGATTCATTATGGGTCGCGTAAGCTCCACTACATGACCATTTCGTCGCCACTGGCTACTCAAATTCCTCAAGCAACCGGATATGCCTACGGCCAAAAAATGGCCGGTAAAGGCCACTGCACCTTGACGTTCTTTGGTGAAGGTGCGGCGTCAGAAGGCGATTTTCACGCAGCGCTTAACATGGCCTCAGTGCATCACGTCCCGGTAATTTTTTTCTGCCGTAACAATGGCTATGCGATTTCGACACCCGCTGTGGAACAATTCGCGGCGGACGGTATTGCACCGCGGGCATTTGGTTATCGCATGCACGTGATTCGTGTGGATGGTAACGACGTGTTGGCGGTCTATGAAGCGACACGCCAAGCCCGCGAGATAGCCGTTGAACGCAATCAACCGGTATTGATTGAGGCCATGACCTACCGTCTCGCGGCGCATTCTTCCTCCGATGACCCCTCGGGCTATCGTTCCAAAGACGAAGAAGAAGCCTGGCGAATTAAAGATCCACTATTGCGTATGCAAAAATGGCTATTGGCCAAAGGCTGGTGGAGTGAGGAAGAAGAAACTCGCGAGCAAGAAACACTGCGCCGTGAGGTGCTGGGTACCATGAAGCGAGCTGAAAAGCGCTCGCCGCCCCCTCTGGACTCGCTGATTAGTGATGTCTATGCCGATGTCACCCCCGCGTTGCAGCGTCAATTTGACCAGCTTAAGCGGCATATACGCCGCTATCCTGATGCCTACCCGCGTGGTGCTCAGTCACTGGATTTAGACGTTCGCACAGACACTGACACCCAGGGGGAAGCGTAAAATGCCCACAATGAATATGCTTCAGGCAATAAATAACGCCCTGGATATCGCCATGGCAGAAGACGAAAAAGTCATCTGCTTTGGGGAGGACGTGGGTATTTTTGGCGGTGTTTTTCGCGCCACCAGCCACTTACAAGAAAAATATGGCAAAGCCCGCTGTTTCAATACCCCGCTCGTTGAGCAAGGGATTATTGGCTTTGCCAATGGCTTGGCCGCTCAGGGTTCGGTACCGGTCGCTGAAATTCAGTTTGCCGATTATATTTTTCCTGCGTTTGATCAAATCGTTAACGAAACCGCCAAGTTCCGCTACCGCTCAGGCGATCTGTTTAATGTCGGTGGGTTAACCATTCGCACGCCATACGGCGGTGGTATCGCCGGTGGTCTTTATCACTCGCAATCGCCTGAGGCGTACTTCACCCATACCCCTGGCTTAAAGGTGGTCGTGCCGCGCAACCCTTATCAAGCCAAAGGACTATTGCTGGCCGCCATTCGCGACCCCGACCCAGTGCTGTTTTTGGAGCCTAAACGGCTTTACCGTGCCGCCGTTGGCGATGTGCCTGAAGAGGATTATCAGCTACCCATTGGTGAAGCCGAAATCACCAAAGAAGGCACAGACGTTACGCTAGTGGGCTGGGGCGCGCAGATGGAAGTGATTGGCAAAGCGGTTGAGTTGGCGGAAGAACAAGGCATTAACTGCGAGGTGATTGACCTGCGTTCGCTGCTGCCCTGGGATGCCGACACGGTGGCTGAATCGGTGCTTAAAACAGGACGCTTAGTGGTAAGTCATGAAGCGCCGCTGACCGGCGGCTTTGCCGGCGAAATCGCCGCGACGATTCAGGAGCGTTGTTTTCTCTATCTGGAATCGCCCATTGCACGGGTGACCGGGCTGGATACGCCTTTCCCGCTGGTGCTGGAAAAAGAATATCTACCCGATCATCTGAAAATTTTTGAAGCGATTCGCGAAAGCGTCAACTTTTAGTGGCTATTAATGCCTAAGTACGCATGGGGAGAACAACAATGAGCGATTTTATGCTGCCGGATATCGGCGAAGGCATTGTCGAGTGCGAAGTCGTCGAATGGCGCGTTGCTGAAGGCGATCGAATTGAAGAAGACCAGCCCATCGTCGAGGTCATGACCGATAAGGCGCTGGTAGAAATCACCGCGACGGAAGCGGGAGTGGTCACCAAACTGTATGTCGACCAGGGGCAAATTGCCAAAGTTCACGCGCCGCTCTATGCCTACCAAGCCGAAGGTGAATCTAAGCCCGCAAGCGACCAGAACGACACTGAGAGTGCGCCGCAAGCAACGCCATCACCAGCAGCCGACCAAACCGCAGTAGAGTCTCAAGTAACGGCTGCGGCGCCTGTCGATGATCAAACCGATGCTGGTTCTGACCATGAACTTGCCCATAAAAGAGTCCCTGCCAGCCCGGCTGTTAGGCGGTTAGTCCGAGAGAATCAGCTAACGCTTAGTCATATACCGGGTAGTGGCAAAGATGGCCGTGTCTTGAAGGAAGATGTCCTCGCTTACCTTGAGCAACCGTCTGCATCGCCCCCGCAGTCTGATGCGTCGATGGTTCAAGTGTCCTCTGAAGCGCCCAAGGTTGAGCCTCTTCGTGGTATGCGAGCGGTCATGGCCAAGCGCATGGTGGAGTCCGCCAGCACCATTCCACATTTTCATTATGGTGAAGAGATTGATGTAACCGCCTTGTTGGCACTGCGAGAACGCTTGAAGCCGTTAGCCGATGCTCAAGGCGAGCGCCTAACGCTAATGCCGTTTTTTATGAAAGCCATGGCGTTAGCTGTCGCAGAAGAACCTATCGTTAATGCCCAGTTAAATGCGGCGGGGAATGAGCTGCACTACTACCCCCAGTGCAATATTGGTATGGCGGTCGATAGCAAAGCGGGACTGATGGTACCCAATGTTAAAAACGTTGATCGGCTAACCTTGCTGGAAATTGCCCGGGAAGTCGGCCGGCTAACCACCTCGGCGCGAGATGGACGGGTTGATCAGGCCGACCTGAAGGGCGGTACCATTAGCATTTCCAATATTGGGGCACTCGGCGGCACATACGCAGCGCCCATCATTAACGCGCCGGAAGCCGCCATTGTGGCGATCGGTAAAACCCAGTGGCTGCCCCGCTTTGATGAACAGGGGGCCGTCCAGCGTCGGGCGATCATGACGATTACTTGGGCGGGGGATCACCGGTTTATTGATGGCGGCACTATTGCGCGTTTCTGTAATGCCTGGAAAGGCTTCCTCGAAGCCCCGGAGACCATGCTGCTTCACCTAGGCTAACGTAGGCGACTTATGTCCCAGGCACCGCTTCAGCAGTTCTATATACCCGAAGAGCAGTCGGTATATTTGCTAAGCCATCACGATGCCCGAAAACTCAAAGACTGGGTGGCGCTGTGCCAGGCACAGCTAGCCCAGTTGGGTTATCAGGGCATCGAGTTAATTGGCAAAGGGGCCTACGGCTTTGTTTTTGCGGGCAGCACCGCGTACCAAGATTACGTATTTAAATTCTCTCGCATTACTCTGCCTGTTCATCTTCAAGAACGCCTGGAAGAAGAGGCATTCATGCTGGATCAGGTATCGCACCCGCGTATCCCCAAGCTTGTGACCTACCAGCGCTTGCGAGGCCAATCGATTTTGGTGATGGAGCGTGCGCCCGGTTGGAATTTAGAGCAGGTATCGCTCAAAGAGGGGCGTCTGTCGCCCCGTTTGATCGTGCGCATTGCGGCCCAACTGGCCGATATTCTCGCCGCGCTTCGCCGCGAATCCGGCCCTCAAGCTCGGCCCGTGGTACATGGCGATATCAAACCATCTAATTTGGTCTTCGACCCCGAGCACGAATCAATTGCGCTGATCGATTGGGGTTCATCGGTGTTTGCTCAGTTGGATGCGCAACTGCAATTTGTTGGCGCCAACGTTATGGAGCTAATGTCGGACAATCTGCAACAAACGAATGCACGCCTGGGTGACGTGTACTTCATTGGGGAGGAGCAGTTGAACGGGGCGCTGTCATCGCCGCGCTTTGACGAGCAGGGGGCGGCGGGGACGCTTTATGCACTGGCATCGGCCCAATCTTGCCGCTTTGGCCATCGTGCGATTCCTGCCTGCTCGCTAGGGTTACCGATGGAGTTTGCCCGCACGCTTGATGGCATGCTCGACCCTGATCCCCATATGCGCCGCAAAGCAGGCGATTACTTTGTGCAGGCGATGCCTCGCATGGCCAAGGTAGTGATGATTGACCTGCCAGGCACGCGCCAAACGCCGCTGGTACCAGTATGGGCACGGCCGGCGCTTCAGGAAATTGATACGGTGGTGTATAGCTCGCGCAAAGCCTTTCTGCGCGAAACCAACGCCCCAGAGACGCTGAATGACGTAAACGATGTGCAACTGGACCGCTATTACAAGCAGTTTATGCAGGGCATGGGCGAGACCGAAAAAGCGTTTCTCGCCTCGGTAAGCCGTTTGGGTAAATACCCCGTCGTAGGCGGGTTGGCGGTACGTTGGGAGCGGGAGGGGGTGTATATCGACTCATCGTTAAACCTGCACGACCCAGACCTAAAGCCCGCCTTTATCGAAGCGGTTAATAACATGGTGCACTTGGCCCGGGCGATCCATCGCCAAGGGGTTTTTAAAAGTTGCCTGTTTAATGCCCGCCAAACGCTTCACCTCGAGCGCGCTTCTGCAGAGGCATCTTTTTTTATCGAGCCTGATATGGCGATCAGCTATGAGATGAGTGCAGTACCTGAGCTAGAAGACAGAACTCGCCAGCACAGTTATTTTGAGGATGGCCCTGACCCAGAAGAGCTATTGGTACTGCCGGACGCCATTATGCAGATTTTACAGCGCCTTAACGATATTCATCATACCGGCATGATTATTTTCGAGGCGCTGCCCAAACACCTCAAAATACATAGTTACTACCGTCTGCTCGATCCCTCGAGAGAAAATGAATTTCGCTCGTTGCTAGCTCGGATGTTGGCCTCAGTCAGCCAAATTGAAGGGCTGGGCGTCTCAGGATTTATGAAAATGCCTTATAAAGACACTCGCTACTTCCCCCACCTGGAAAAACAGCCGGAGCGCTACTACCCCCGTGACCCGCGGGAGTATGCAAAAAAAAGCGAAGTATGATGAGAGTTCGTGCGCATTACGAGGAAAATTCCCGCCATGCGGCATAAGTGCTGAGAAACACACGACCCGTAAGGGCATCGAGAAAGTCACTTCGCTTTAGCTGATCCATTACAGGGCCTTTCACCTCGGCAAGATGCAGTTTCACGTTTGAGTCTTTTAAGCGGGCGTTGATGGCGTCGAGGCTTTCCAGTGCCGATGCGTCGATGAGGTTCACAGCAGAGCAGATGAGGACGACGTGCTCAAGTTCGGGACGGCTGGCCACCAAGTTATACAGCGTATCTTCCAGATAGCGTGCATTGGCGAAATATAGACTTTCATCAATCCGCAGTAGTGCCACGCGGCTGACGGTTTCGACATCGTGTCGGGTAACATTACGAAAGTGTTCGCTGCCTGGAACACGTCCGACCAGCGCGCTGTGCGGGCGGCTGGTGCGGTATAGGTAAAGCGCAATCGAGAGGGTAACGCCGCCTAATATGCCCGCCTCAATACCTTCGACGAGCGTGAGGATGATGGTCACCGCCATGGCCGAGAAATCGCTGCGCGAATAACGCCATGTCTGGCGCAGCATGGGAATATCCACCAACGTCAAAATCGATACGGTAATGGTAGCCGCCAGGGTGGCGATAGGTAAGTAATACAGCCAGCCGGTGAAAAACATCGTGACGAGCGCTATGCCGAGCGCCGCAAAGGCACCGGCGGCAGGTGTTTGAGCTCCCGCATCGTAATTAATCACGGTACGTGAAAGCCCACCGGTGACCGGCATGCCGTTGGTAATAGCAGCGGCTAGGTTGGTCGCACCGAGGCCAATTAATTCCTGATTGGGTGAAATACGCTGGCGCCGCTTAGCGGCTAACATTTGGCCCATGGAAACAGACTCAACAAAGCCGACCAGGCTTATTAACAAGGCGGGAATAAACAGTGCTCGCCACAATGACGTGTCGGCCCAAGGTAGGCTAAAGGCGGGGAGGCCGGCAGGCACGTCGCCCACGACGTTGACGCCTCGGCTCGCGAGTCCCCAATACCAGGTTGCCAGGGTGGTGGCGACAACCGCGATAACAGGCCCTGCCTTGGCGACCAAGTCGGCTAGGCTATTGGGCAGACCCAGCCTTTGAAGCGTCGCTTTCCCATAGCGACGTAGCCAGACTAAAAACAGTAGCGTGCTGATGCCCAATACACACGTGAATAGATTAATAGTGGTGAGATTGGGTGTAAGCGTCATCAAGCGCTCAATCAGTGTAAATCCACTGCTTTCAATGCCTAGTAGGCTGCCAAGCTGGCTGATGGCAATTAAAATGCCCGAGGCGGTCAAAAAGCCTGAAATCACCGGGTGGCTTAAAAAATTGCTGAAAAAGCCCATCTTCAGCAGCCCCATGGCCACTAGCAATACGCCGGAGAGGAACGACAATACTAACGCAGCCTGTAGATAAGCCTCCGTGCCCGGTGTGGCCACAGATGAAAGGGCTGCCCCGGTCATTAGCGCAATAATGGCGACTGGCCCAACGGCTAGCGTTCGGCTGGTACCAAAGAGGGTGTACACCAACTGCGGCAAAATACTGGCGTATAAACCCACCACAGCAGGCAGCCCGGCAAGGAGCGCATAAGCAAGCGATTGGGGGATGACCATGACGGAGACAATCAGGCCTGCGAGCAAGTCAGCCCCGAGTAACCGTTTATGGTAGTAAGGTAGCCAGGACAAGATTGGCAAGTAGCGCTTTAGCATGAGCTCCAAGGGCGATTCGCCGTCAAATCATCTAGTCGATAAGCTAATTCATAGCCTAACGCAATCATAGAACCATATATTAACGCGTTATAAGCTAAATTACGGCACCTTTGCTTAATTTCATCTGCTCGCTCTCTTCCCCCAAAGTGTTACTTCTTTAATCTAATTTAGTAGGTAAGCTTGACCAAAAATGTAATCTTCGGCTTGAGCCTCTTTTTCACGTCAATAACAAGAGTACTTAATATGCGTGTCATTCGATGGGTGGTTCCGATAGTGCTATTGGCACTTGCGGGGTGGCTGGTGCCTTATGGTGCTTTAGGGGGATATATTGCGGTTGGGGTGGCAGCGTTAGCCGGTGCGCTAAGTGTATTGGTCGCATGGTGGGGTCTTTACCAAGCTGATCAACAGCAGCTGGAAGCAACGCATAATCGAAATCGCTTAACCGCAGATTACGCCTCGCTTCGAGCGATGGCGTTTCGCCTCATGAGGCGGGCCAGCAGCACAGCGATCGCCTCGGCTGAGGTGTCGCATTATGCCGATTTGATGGACCAGCGCCTGAGTAAGCAAGAGAAAATGGCTCGGGAGTCGTCGGCCAGCATGGGGGCGATCAACACGGCCATTATGCAGGTCAGTGCAAGTGCATCGCAGGTAGCGGCGTCGGCCGAAAGCGCACGCGAAGCCAGTCATCATAATCAAGAAGCCCTGACCGATATCATCAATGAAATGAGCGATGTGTCCGAGCAATCCCAGCATGCACTGGAGATGCTGACCTCGCTCAACGATAAAATTGAGCGCGTGCGCAGTGTTACGTCGATGATTGAAGACATAGCCGAACAAACGCATTTGCTGTCGCTTAATGCCTCCATTGAAGCGGCGCGGGCAGGTGAGCACGGTCGAGGATTTG
Source organism: Vreelandella arcis (assembly GCF_900103865.1). Classification (GTDB taxonomy): domain Bacteria; phylum Pseudomonadota; class Gammaproteobacteria; order Pseudomonadales; family Halomonadaceae; genus Vreelandella; species Vreelandella arcis. Next base: position 353,130 of record NZ_FNII01000002.1, on the reverse strand, counting down.
CTGTTGTGGCGGGCGAAGTGCGCAACCTAGCTCATAAAACCTCCACGGCCACTCAAAGTGTCGATGAACTCGTAAAGGACATGCACCAAAGTGGGCAAAATGTCGTCTCATCGATGGGCAGCTTGATGAGTCGGATTAGCCATCGATCAACGGACATGCAGCATGTTGGCACCAGCTTAGGTTCCATTACCCAGGAATTTGACCAGGTGCAAAGTGAAATCAGTAGTGTTGCACAAGCCATTGATAATACGCGCGAACACAGCCAGACCGTTGCGGATACCTTGCATCAGTTAGAAATCGATGTCGACGAAGGCAATCGCAATATGCACGACCTTGCCAACCAGGCACGCGCTTTGATGGAAGCCGCTGAAGGTGTCGATGGCGAGCTGGCGCAACAACGGCTGAACGGCCGTCATCAGCAGGTTTTCCATGCGGCGCGGAAAACCGCCGACCGGCTAGGCAAGCTGTTTGAAAGCGCCCTGAAACGCGGCGAATTAAGTGAAGCGGCGCTGTTCCAGCCGGACTATCAACAGATTCCTGATACGCAGCCACCGCTTTATCGCACTTCCTTTGATTCCTTTACCGATAAACATCTGCCTGATGTCCAAGAGCCGCTGCTTACCAAGCTTGATCTCAGCTATGCGATAACCTGTGATCGCAAAGGATATGTGCCGACCCATAATCAGGCCGTCAGCCGCCCACCCACCGGCGACTACGATCACGATTTAAAATTTTGTCGCAGCAAGCGTATCTTCGACGATCCCACCGGCCGACGTTGCGGCGCTCACGAAAAGCCCCTGTTGTTGCAAACTTATAAGCGCGATACCGGCGAGATCATGCACGATTTGTCGGTACCAATTTACATCAATGGCCGACACTGGGGTGGCTTTCGTATCGGCTATCAGCCTGAGCGTGAAACCGCTCCTCAGCCGCTGGATAATCATGACGATGCGCCCGCGTTACTCAGCCGGCAATTGGCGAGGGCGTGATTGCCAAGCTGACCAAGAGTAAAGCGCCAGCCCTGTCCAGATCATAATAAACGTCACCAGCTGGATGGGGCTTAGCGGTTCGCCGAAAATGGTCAGGGCGATTAAAAACTGAATGCTGGGATTGATGTACATGAGAAATCCCAGTGTCGCGAGACGTAAGCGCCGCGCCGCGCCAGCAAAGGCCATTAGAGGCAGGGCGGTAATAACACCACTGGCGATCAATAGCGCCGTGGTCTCGGTTCCGCTTAAAAAGTGCGATGTCCCCAGCCAACTAAAGCCGGCTAGCGCGATCAGTGCAATGGGGAATAGCAACAGCGTTTCAACAAAAAGCCCCGAGAGGCCATCAAGCGGCACTTGTTTACGAAACAAGCCATAGCTACCAAAACTTAATGCCAGCAGTAGACTGATCCACGGTAACTCACCCAGCATGAAAAATTGGATGGCGATCGCGAGGCTAGCCAACCCCAAGGCAACCAACTGCAGTCGTGCCATTACTTCACGCAGTACCAGCATGCCCAGCGCGACATTCACCAGCGGGGTTAAAAAATAGCCTAAACTGGCCTGTAGTACCTGCTGCGTTTCCACCGAATAGATATAAATTCCCCAATTGAACGCAATCAACAGGGCGCAGGCAAGCACGCGGCCAAGTCGCTTGGGTTCCATTAGGGCAGCGACGACGGGTGGCCAGCGTCGTAAAAGGCTGATAAGCCCTACCAGAAACAAGCACGACCACAAAATGCGGTGAGTCAGCACCTCAATGGCAGGCACGCCATCAAATAGCGCAAAAAAAAGTGGGAAGCATCCCCACATGCTATAGGCCGTTAAGCCAAAGGTGACGCCTTTGACTGCTTCTGGATCGCGTGGTGAAGTGGGAAGCATAGCAGCCTCATTATTTTAAAAGGCTAATCTAACATAATCGCGACAACGTGAGCGGCGTAAAGGAGCTAAATCCATGAGTCAACTGAGAACTAGCTTGGTGCAATGTGATTTGCGCTGGGAAAACCCACAAGCTAACCATACCCATCTTGAGCAATTGCTCGGCGAGTTAGATAGCCGAGATACCGATTTAATTGTGCTCCCCGAGATGTTTGCGACTGGCTTTACGATGAACTCCCGCGAAATGGCGCAACCCATGGAAGACAGCCCTAGCGTCGCATGGCTACTGGATCAGGCGCGTTCGCGAGATTGCGTGATAACCGGCAGCGTGGCTATCCAGCAAAACGGCGAGTTTTATAACCGATTAATCTGGGCAACTCCCCAAGGGGATCTAACCTATTACGATAAGCGTCATCTGTTTCGTATGGCCGGTGAGCACGAACGCTATGATATGGGCGAGCGTCGTGAAATTGTCGAGTTAAACGGCTTTAAAATACTGCTAAGCGTCTGTTACGACCTAAGATTTCCTGTTTGGCTACGGCAGCAGGCAGCACAGGGCGAGCATTTCGAGTATGATGCGTTGCTGTGTGTGGCCAACTGGCCCGCGCCTCGTCGTCAACCTTGGCGTACGCTGCTGCAAGCCCGTGCTATCGAAAACCTAACTTACGTGATTGGCGTTAATCGCGTTGGCGAAGATGCCAAAGGGCTGGCCTACAGTGGCGACTCCATGCTCGTTGATTTTAAAGGCGAGCCACTTATCGATCATTCTGCGCATACGCCGTTTATAGAAACGGGATGCCTCAATAAAACGGATTTAGATGCTTTCCGAGAGAAATTTCCAGCCTGGCAAGATGCCGATCGCTTTTCGCTACTGCCAGGAGTCGGCCAATAATGCGTCTTGATCGCTTTTTAAGTGAAACGACCTCGTTAACGCGCAGCTTGGCCAAGCGAGCGCTCAAAAACGGCGAGGTCACGTTGAACGACGAGCCGATCAAGCAGGCAGCGACTCACATCGATACGGACAGCGATGTGGTTGTCTTCAACGGCGCACGGCTGGCGCTGGTGGGGCTTCGTTACATCATGCTGCATAAGCCTGCTGACGTAGAGTGTACCGCCAGGCGAGGGCTCTATCCTCGGGTGATCGATTTGATAGACTTGCCTAAAGCAGAGCGGCTACAGCCCGTCGGCCGTTTGGATGTGGATACCACCGGTCTGTTGCTGCTTACCGACGATGGCCAGTGGTCCCACCGGGTGACCTCGCCGCGCCACCGCTGTGCCAAAGTGTATATCGCTGAGTTAGACGAACCGATGGACGAAGAGGCCGCCGAATTAGCTATTCAACAGGTAGCTGATGGCATCATGTTAGACGGCGAAGAAACGCCGACACAGCCGGCGACGTTACGGTTTTTGTCGCCCAAGCAAGCAGAGCTCACCATCACCGAGGGCCGTTATCACCAAGTGAAACGCATGTTTGTCGCCTTAGGCAATCACGTTAATGCGCTACATCGACGTTCCATCGGTGACGTTGTGCTGACGGATGAGCTGGCCCCCGGCGAATGGCGAGAATTGACGCCAGAAGAGATCGCCAGTTTCTAACCTGATTTGTGAGGGAAGACCCTAGCCAAAACTATGTGGGTTAGGGCTTTCCACACCGCTAAAACTTTATACCGTTATCTTGTATGCTTTCTTAAATTTTAGCTAACTCTCAAATTTACACGTTTACAATCGTCTAGCGCGGAAGCTCTGATAAATCAGCAGCGGTTATAAGCGCTTTTGTGTAAGGGTGTTGGGGAGAGGCGAGCACGTCTAGACAAGCGCCTTGCTCAACCACGTCGCCGTCTTTAAGCACCATAATACGATGGGCCATCGCGCGCACAACGGCTAAGTCATGGCTAATAAATAGATAGCTTAGCTGCCGACGCGCCTGAAGTTCTCTTAATAAAGTGACCAGCTGTTTTTGAACAGTGCGATCCAGCGCCGACGTTGGCTCATCTAATACCAGAAGCTCCGGCTCTAAAATAATTGCCCGCGCAACAGCGATCCGCTGGCGCTGGCCGCCAGAGAACTCATGCGGGTAACGTGCCGCGCAACTTTCAGGTAAGTCGACTTCATTTAAGGTTTGATGTACGCGTTGGGTAATTTCGGTATCAGACAAGCGAGGATAGTGGAAGCGCAATCCTTCACTGACGATATCGAACACCGGCATGCGCGGCGATAATGCTCCGTAAGGATCCTGGAACACCATCTGCAGCCGGTGGCGTTGACGGCGTAAATCGTCACCGCTCAGTTTGCTCAAATGAGCCTCGCCAAGAGTGATATCGCCTTGGCTGGTTACCAGACGCATGATAGCCGAGGCTAGGGTGGTTTTGCCCGAGCCCGATTCGCCCACAATGCCGAGTGTTTCGCCGGGAGCAATCGTTAGGTCAGTGGCTTTCACCGCTTCAAAAGCAGGCGGCTGGCGCTTGAATAAGCCAGGCTTGGGACGCTTAAAGCTCACGCGGAGCTGTTGCACGGTTAGCAAAGGGGATTTGGCAGTAACCGTTGCGGGTCTTCCTTCAGGCTCGGCGGCCAGAAGACTTTGGGTATAGCCGCTTTGTGGCTGCCTAAATACCTGCTCGACCGGCCCGGTTTCCTGAATTTGCCCCTGGTACATGACACAGACACGATCCGCATGGCGGCGGACTAGATTAAGGTCGTGGCTAATCAGCAATAAGCCCATGCCGTGCTGGTCACGCAGCTCTTTCAGCAATGACAAAATGTCCTGCTGGACGGTGACATCAAGCGCTGTGGTGGGCTCATCGGCAATTAATAACGACGGGTTGTTGGCAATAGCCATGGCAATCATCACCCGTTGACGCTGCCCGCCTGACAGTTGATGAGGCCATGCGTCTAGCAATTCATCCGATCGCGGCAGTTTAACTTGTTCGAGTAACGCTTTGGCTCGCGCACGCGCCTCTTTGCCTCGCAGCCCTTGATGTAAGCGTAGGGATTCGCCAATTTGCTTACCAATCCGATGCAGAGGATTGAGCGACGTCATGGGCTCCTGAAAGACTACTCCCACGGTATTGCCGCGTACGCCATTCCACTCGGCCTTACTCAATGAGCTAAGTAAGGTGCCATTCAGTCGTCGCTCGCCGCTTACCTGAGCGTTGGCGGGTAATAGGTTCACCAATCCCAGGGCGGATACCGATTTACCCGACCCCGACTCGCCCACGATCGCCAACGTTTCACCCGCGTGGAGCTCTAGAGAAAGCGACTCCACCACCGGGTTACCGTCAAAGGCGACGCTTAGGTTGTCGACGCGAAGTAGCGGTTCAGGCATGACGGGGTTCCTTAGCGGGAGAAGGGCGTTGCTGAACATGGCGCGGGTCAAAGGCATCACGCAAGCCTTCGCCAATAAATACCAGCAGCGAAAGCATAGTGGCCAGGGTCATGAAGGCGGTAATGCCCAGCCAAGGAGCATGCAGGTTATTTTTACCCTGCGCCGCCAGCTCGCCCAGAGAAGGCGCCCCCGGTGGCAAACCAAAGCCGAGAAAGTCCAGCGCGGTTAACGTGCCAATCGCCCCGGTAAACAAAAAGGGGATAAAGGTTAAAGTGGCGACCATGGCGTTGGGCAGTACGTGTCGCCACATAATGAGTCGTGACGGTAATCCCATGGCCTTGGCGGCGCGAACATACTCAAGATTACGTGCTCTCAAAAACTCGGCACGTACGATGTCCACTAAGCCAAGCCATGAAAACAGCAGCATTATCCCCAGTAGCCACCAAAAGCCGGGTTGAACAAAACTGGCCAAAATAATCAGTAAAAACAGCACGGGGAGCCCAGACCAAATTTCGGTGATACGCTGGCCAACGAGGTCAACCTTGCCGCCAAAATAGCCTTGTACGCCACCTACGAATACCCCCATTACGAGCGAGCCCGCCGTTAGTACCAAGGCGAAGGCAACCGACAAGCGAAAGCCATAAATCACCCGGGCGAGCACATCACGCCCTTGATCGTCGGTACCCAGCCAATGGCGACCATCCGGTGGAGCCGGGGAAGGGCGTTTCATTTGCATGTCCAGCGTTTGGTAAGAAAACGGAATCAGTGGCCATAACGCCCAGCCGTTTTCTTCGATTTGTTGTTGGACAAAGGGGTCGAGGTAGTCGGTACGCGTGGGCAAAAAGCCGTCAAATTCCGTTTCAGGATAGTCGACCAGTAGTGGCACATACCACTGGCCGTCATACTGCATGATGATGGGCTTGTCATTGGCGATAAGCTCGGCAAACAGGCTCAACAAAAACACGACACCAAATACCCAGAGTGACACCCAAGCACGGCGATTCGACTTGAATGCCGCAAAGCGACGACGGGTAATGGGTGAAAATCGAGACGAAAGAGTGGTCATGATCACGACTCCCGTGTGGCAAAGTCGATGCGTGGATCGACCCACACATAGGTCAAGTCAGACACCAGTTTTAGCAGCAGCCCAATCACCGTGTAGAGATACAGGGTGCCAAAAATAACCGGGTAGTCGCGCTGCATGACCGCTTCGAAGCCGAGCAACCCGAGGCCATCGAGAGAAAAGATCACTTCAATCAGCAGTGAGCCGGTAAAGAAGATACCGATCAATGCGGCAGGTAGGCCGGCAATAATGATCAGCATGGCATTGCGAAACACATGACCGTAAAGGATACGCTGCTCATTAGCGCCTTTAGCGCGGGCTGTCAGCACATACTGTTTATGGATTTCATCCAAAAAGCTGTTTTTGGTCAGCATGGTGAGGGTCGCAAAACTTCCAATCGCCGCGGCAAGCACGGGCAGGGTGATATGCCAGAAATAGTCTTTAATTTTTCCCCAGGTCGACAGCTGGTCGAAATCAGGTGAGGTTAAGCCACGTAAAGGGAATAAGTCCCAGTATGTTCCCCCGGCAAATAAGACAATTAGCAGGATGGCAAACAAAAACCCAGGAATGGCGTAGCCAACGACCACCAATCCCGATGTCCAGACATCAAATCGAGAGCCGTGTCGTAGCGCTTTGCGTATGCCCAGCGGGATAGAAATAATATAAACCAGCAGCGTGGTCCAAAGGCCCAACGAAATAGATACCGGTAGTCGCTCTATCATTAATTCGGTAACGGGTCGGTCACGAAAAAAGCTGGTGCCAAAATCGAAAGTAAGGTAATCCGCCATCATGCCGATGAAGCGCTCATGGGCAGGCTTATCAAAGCCAAACTGTTGTTCTAGCTGCTCAATGAAGCGTGGATCTATCCCTCTGGCACCGCGTGATTCGTCGTTGACCTGAACATCGGCCCCGCCCATATCCAATCGGGTGCTGGCCATCGCGTCAGCGCCTTCAAAGCGAGCCAGCATTTGATCAATCGGCCCGCCGGGAGCCGCCTGAACGATAATGAAATTAAGTAGCATGATGCCCACCAAGGTAGGAATCATCAGCAAAAGTCGACGTAGGGTATAACGCGCCACAGAGCTCTCCTTACACCGGTTCAGCGACGTAATCGGCGCTGTAAAGCAGCTTCACGTTCAGGGTCTACCCACCAGGCATCTAAATCCATGGCATATTTAGGGAAGGGCTCGGGGTAACCAAATTTATCCCAAATAGCGATCCGCGTCTCACCTGAATGATAGTGGGGGATAACGTAAAAGCCCCAGCGCAATACACGATCCAGTGCTTGCGTGATGGTATTGAGTTCATCCCGGTCATCGGCGCGAATAAGTTGCTCTACCAGCGCATCAACCGCGGGGTTTTGTAGGCCCATGCGGTTGCGGCTTTGTGGTGAATCTGCGGCGTCGCTGGTCCAGAAGTCACGCTGCTCGTTTCCTGGGTTATTGGACTGAGGAAAGTGGCTAATCACCATATCAAAATCAAAATTGCGTTGCCGATTAAGATATTGATTGATATCGACAATGCGCAGTGATGTTTGTACCCCTAGTCGCGCCATGTTGCGCAGCATCGGTTGCACGACACGCTCGAGTCCCGAATCGTAGAGTAATACTTCCAAGCGCAATGGTTGCTGGGTGTCCTTGTCAACTAAAATACCGTCCTCTACCCGGTAGCCAGCGTCGCGGAGTAGATTCAGCGCTTTGCGTAGTCGCTCGCGTAGATCTGTGGGCTCTTGGATAGGAAGCGGCTCGGTGAATAAGCGATCCGACCCATGGGAGGCAATCAGTTCTTCCTTGAAGGGCTTTAGCAGCGCTAGCTCTTCTTCCGAGGGGAGGCCTTCAGCTTCCATGTCGGAGTTCTGGAAAAAACTTTCCGTGCGTCGATACGTATCGTAGAAAATATTGGTATTCAGCCAAGGAAAATCAAACGTTAGGCTCAAGGCTTCACGAACGCGGGGATCCTGGAATTTTTCCTTGCGCAAGTTAAATACAAACGCCTGCATCATGGACGGGTTAACGTCGGGGACGGTGATGCGTTTCACCAAGCCTTCTTCATAGGCAGGAAAATCGTAACCAATGGCCCAAGTGGCGGCGCGGGCGTCAATACGGAAGTCTGTAAGTCCCGCTTTGAAAGCTTCCCAGGCAATATCCCGGTCTCGGTAATAATCATAGATCACACGGTCTATGTTATAGCGGCCAACGTTAACCGGCAGATCTTTGCCCCAATACTGCTCGTCGCGCTGGTAAACAATCTGACGTCCAGGGTTTACCTCGGCTATTTTATAAGGGCCAGAGCCAGGGTGGGCTGCCAGCGTCGGCGCGGTGAAATCATGCTTTTCCCAATAATGCTGCGGTAAGATAGGCAGTTGGGCAATGATAAGCGGCAGTTCGCGGGATTCTTGGTCGCTAAGGATAAAACGTACCTGGTGCTCATTCACCGCCACGGCTCGCTCAACGCCTGCGTAGTAGCTGCTGTAGAAGGGATTGCCTTCTTCACGCAACAGATCCAATGAAAACACGACATCGTCGGCGGTGACGGGCTCACCATCCTGGAAACGTGCCTCAGGCCGAATATCGAATTCAATCCATTGGCGGTCAGGGTCAAGGCGTACACCTTCAGCAAGCAAACCGTATAAGCTGAACGGTTCGTTAGGATTACTCGCCAATAAGGTGTCATAGATTCGAATGACACCTGTTGCCGGGGTGCCCCGAATAATAAACGGATTCGTCGAATCGAAACTGCCACCCACAGCGGTGTGCTTGATGCTACCGCCTTTTGGCGCATCAGGATTGACGTGGGGAAAGTGCGGAAATTCCTCTCCAAGGGCTGGAGAGCCATACAGCGACAACGCATGTCGGGTTTCAATGGGTGTCGCGCCATCCGTGGCGGGCGTCGGTGTGTTGCTATTGGCATCGTCGCTATTGGCATCGTCGCTATTGGCGTAAGGGCTTGCCAACGCCAGTAACGCGAGTAGAACGAAGCGAGTAACGCTTAAAACGGGCCGCACAATAACGCCGCAGTGCATGGGGCAATTTCCCTATCGACAAGGCAAATATTCTTAACGTTCTGAAAGTGTCAGGAGTTGGCCCGCTTGTAAAGCATCGGGACGCTCAATCGCGTTCAATCGAATTAATTCTTGCGCGCTGAGATTATAGCGATTAGCAATCGCCGATAAACTATCGCCGCGTTCAACCCGGTAAGTATCCGGCGCGTTACGGGCAGCAATCTGACGGTCGTTGGCACCGTTAGAAAGCTGGGCGAGTTTGCGATGACTGACTTCTTCCGGCACCAGCAGTGTTTGAGCATCCGATGGGTGTAGAGACCCATTTAAGAGCCCAGGATTGAGATCGGCCAACGCCGACTTGTCTACGTCCAGCATCCTGGATGCTTCAGACAAAGTGACCGAATGCTCAAGCTTTACCTTGGCGAAAGCAGGATCGGTGTGAATGTCCGGCAAGTTGATGCCATAGCGTTCTGAGTCATCGATGATGGTGGCGATGGCAAGTAACTTGGGCAGGTATTGCATGGTTTCATTTGGCAGCTTCAGATCCCAATACTCGCCAATTTTCCCCTGGCTTTCGGCGCGACGTTTCGCTTTATTCACCGTGCCAGCTCCCGCGTTGTAAGCCGCGAGCGAAAGTTGTAAATCACCTTCGTACCATTGATCAGCTTGCATTTCGAGATAGTCGAGCGCGGCATTTGTCGAGCTAACCACATCGAGCCGACCATCATAATGCCCATTACGAACCAGACCGAGTGCGTCGCCGGTGCGAGGCATAAATTGCCACAGGCCAGCTGCGCCCATGTGGCTATAGGCGCCCGTGTCGAAAGAACTCTCAACAAAGGGAATGAGGGCCAGTTCCCCCGGCAATTGCCGCTCGCTTACTTGCTGGGTGATCCATGCGAGCCAAGGCGTTGCGCGCTTGGTGATGGTGGCGATGTTTTCAGGACTCGCTAAATAATGATCAATCCATTCGTCCACGCGCGCTTGAGCGTCAGCCGGTAGCGACTGATCACGCCAATGAAAGCTTTCTCGCAGTTTGCTCCAGGCATCCTGAGGCTCCAGCGTAAGCTCCTCCCAGAAGTGCATCGGGGACGGACGAGCGGTGGCTAAGCTATTGGCGTCGCTAGACGCCATGCGTGGAGAGGCGTCATAGTCTGTTGTAGAGGCTTGCGAACTTGCCGCAGCCGCCAATATCAGGCTCATGATCACCGTACTGCCAGCGCTTAATAAAAGGCGTTGGCGAATCGTGCGATAGGTCATAGTGGTTTACGTCGTTGCGATAGCGTTTAGAAACGATTCTTCCACTCGCGAAGAGTGGCGAACGTTGCGAGATCATCATCAATGGATCCCTGTTTGCTTGCCGCTGTGCGTACGCTTTCGGTATTCACGCGCAAGTAGGGATTGATTTTCAGCTCGCGTCCTATCGTGCTGGGTAAGGTGGGGCGATCTAATGCCCGTGCCTTCTCACACTCCGTTAAGGCGTGTTTGACGTCTGGATTTTCCGGATCAGCCTCGTTAGCAAAGCGAAGGTTCGCCAGCGTATATTCGTGGGCGGCGAATACAAACGTTTCTTCTGGCAGCGCTGCAAAACGAGTTAGGGCCTTATGCATCTGCTCCGGCGTGCCCTCGAAGAGGCGGCCGCAACCGGCGCAGAACAGGGTGTCACCGCAAAACAGTAAAGGGGGAATCCCTGGTGTAAAATAACTGATATGGTCTAACGTGTGTCCAGGCGTCTCAAAGACCTCAAATAGACGGCCCATAACGCGGATTTCGTCACCGTCGCCAACACGCTCGTCAATACCCTCAATTGAGGGGTTATTAGGGCCGATAACCCTCGGTGTATAACGCCTGATTAACTCACCTAAACCGTCTGTGTGATCTGGGTGATGGTGTGTAATCAGGATGGTGCTGAGAGACAACGATTCACGTTCAAGGAACTCAATCACGGGGAGCGCTTCACCTGGATCCACTACGCACACTTCTTGGCTGGTATCTTGACGAAGCAGCCAAATATAGTTGTCGCTTAAGGCGGGAATCGGTGTCACGCTCAACATTGGCGAGATCCTTTAAAGATGAATTAGCACTTGCATTTGATAGTGTTTCTATGATGCATGCAAGACGCCAAAAAGTCGCTACTTTGGAAGGTTGAGCGGTACATGTCAAATTCAGCAGCGCCAGCGTCACTAGCGAAGCAGCTATCAGCGAGCCGAATCTACTGGGATTCGGAGGCCGGAAAATCGCTATGGGCGTCCCAGCGAGCCTGCTTAGGGCCGGTTGTTGACTCGCGATCGGGCGGTCATAGTCTTGAGGTCAGTATGGGGCCGCCGCTGATGTCAATGTCGGATATTGCGCATAAACTTCAATGGTCACCCACCCGGGATAGTGCCACAAGCGAGCAGACCCTGATTTGTCCAGCCGAGCGATTGGCATTACCCGATCGCTGCTTGGATGTCGTGGTGCTGCATCATTGGTTGGAGCACTTACCCGATGCCCACCATGTTTTGCAAGAGGCTACGCGAGTAACCTCGGATAGCGGCATCTTGGTACTTTTTGGCTTTAATCCGGTGGGTATTAGCGGCCTCGTCAAACAATGGCGTAAACGCCAAGGCCAATATCCCTGGAATGGGCAATGGCGCACCGCCAGCCAGATGGGCGACTGGCTGAGGTTTGTCGATTTTGAGGTCGAGCGAGTAGACTATTGCTGCTTTAGAGGCTGGCCTGGAAGCCGCTGCATCGAGCATTGGGAATCTCTGGGCCGCCGCTATAATTGCCCGCTGGGAGAAAGCTATATGTTGCTGGCCAAGCGTCGCCAGCGTCATGCGCCTGCGCAGCGCATTAAGTTTGGGTTAAAAGCGCCGCTAACTGCCAGCTCACTGGGTGCTACGCGCTCCAAGAGTGATTAGCAACGTCATGAACAGCATAGCGTAAGAGATTAAGAACGCGACCTCATAGATCTAAGGACCCTCAACGTGACAGAGACTGACCGGTTGCCAGAAGTAACCGTGTATACCGATGGCGCCTGCCGGGGCAACCCGGGCCCAGGTGGATGGGGCGTCGTGCTAGCCAGTGGTGAGCATGAGAAAACCCTCTATGGGTTTGAAGCACTTACCACCAATAACCGAATGGAACTGATGGCGGCTATTATGGCGCTACGCACGCTGAATAAACCGTGTCAGGTCGCGATTTGGACCGATTCTCAATACGTTCGGCAGGGCATTACCCAGTGGATCCATAATTGGCGGAAGCGTCAGTGGAAAACCGCCGCCAAACAGCCGGTAAAAAACGCCGAATTGTGGCAGCAGTTAGATGCCGAAGCCCAACGGCATCAGGTTGAGTGGCATTGGGTAAAAGGCCATAGCGGTCATCCCGGCAACGAGCGCGCCGATGCACTTGCCAACCAAGCGATTGATGAAGCCAAACAAAACGCATAGGAGACTCAGATGCGCCAAGTCATATTGGATACGGAAACGACCGGCATCGATCCTAAAGATGGTCACCGCTTGGTAGAAATCGGTGCCGTGGAAATGGTCAACCGGCGTTTCACGGGCCGCACTTATCATCAGTACATCAACCCCGAGCGGCACATCGACGCAGAAGTGGTGGCGGTACACGGGATTGATGACGCGAAAGTCGCCAACGAACCGGTATTTGCTCAAGTCGCTGACGCTTTTTGGTCATTCATCGAAGGGGCCGAGCTGGTTATTCATAACGCGCCCTTCGATGTGGGTTTCATTGACCACGAATTAAACATGTTGTCGGGCCGCGCTAACCCGCTGGGGCCAGTCCGTGATCACTGTCGCGTCCTCGACACACTGGTCATGGCCAGAAAAATGCACCCTGGCCAGCGCAATAGTCTCGATGCGTTATGTAAGCGTTACGATATCGATAATGGCCACCGCGTATTGCACGGCGCATTATTAGACGCGGAGATCCTGGCTGAAGTATATCTGGCCATGACCGGCGGGCAAACTGCGCTGACGCTGGATGCTGAAGCTAACCAATCACAGAACAGCGATACACCCGCTGAGACAGGTTTATCCATTCAGCGCATGACGCTAACGCCCGGCCAGCTGCGTGTCATTACGCCGAATGAGCAAGAGCAGCAAGCCCACCGGGCAAAGTGTGAGACACATCAGCTTCGCTGGTTTGGGGATACGGTACGCGATGCTTAAACGAGAAATTCCCCACCAGGCGCGCGAAGGGCGCGTTCTGCTTATTTCGCGCAGCCGGTTGGCCCCCGCATCACCTTCAGTCGATAAGACGTTAACGCCACTGCAGGGTTGGCAGCCATGGACCAGTGACATGCAGCCGCTGTGCTACTGGGAAGACGAGCCCGTCGCGCTGCAGCTAGCGTCGTCGCCTGGAGACGAGTGGATAGACGGGCGTAAGTGGATGAGCGAACTGCCGTCGCAGTGGTATTCGCTGCTTTCAACCGCCTTGCAAGTAGGCGCATGGCTTGAGAATCATCGCTTTTGTGGCCGCTGTGGCGCAGAAGCCACCAAGCTGGCAACAGAGTTTGCCATGCATTGCCAAGCTTGCGGCCATCGTAACTATCCGCGGATTTCTCCCTGCATTATTACGCTTGTCACCAGTGGCGAAGCCATGCTTTTGGCCCGTAGCCCGCGTTTTCCACCTGGACGCTATTCGACCCTGGCAGGTTTTATAGAGCCGGGGGAAACGGCCGAAGAAGCCGTGCACCGGGAAATCTTTGAGGAAGTCGGCGTTCACGTCAGCCAGTTGAAATATTATCAAAGCCAGGCCTGGCCGTTTCCCCACTCGCTGATGCTAGGCTATTTTGCCGAAGCCACCACGCGCAGAATCCGCATTGACGGCGTGGAGATAAGCGATGCGGCGTGGTTTTCACCACGCCAGTTGCCCGCGCTGCCGCCGGTCTACTCGATTTCGCGTGAGCTGATTGAAACCCATTTAGCTCGTTGGCGGTAGCCTGGCGATTACTCGCCAGGAAATAAGCTGGTGAGCTTGGTGGCTAGCATCACGTTGCCCGTGGCTTTGAGTTTCCCCGTCATGAACGCCGTCATGCCGTTTATATCGCCATTCATGATGCCTTTTAGCGTGTCAGTGCTCATGCTTAAGCTCACGGATGGGTCGTCATGCTCGCCTTCATGAATATCGAGCTTGCCATCCTGAATATCGAGATAATGGCTGCCGGCATCGGAGAAATGAAACTGGAAAACCTCATCCATCCCTTGAGCTGCTTTCGGATCAAAGCGGGACTGCAACTTTTCTAGGGTATTCGTTGACATAATAAAGTTCCGTTAATTGCAATGTAGATAATATTGTCGGGCAAGTTGTAGCATCACTGTACAATATTGCGACTTTGCAAAGAGGATATTTCAAACATACGTTTCATATCAAGCACTGTTTTAATGCGCTGACCACCAACGGTCGCGTGAGTAGCGGCTTAATGTCAATTGTTCAAGGAGATATACGTGAGCGAATGGGTAGTAGAGATAGGTACGTTTATCGTACAAGCCTGCATTATCGCGGCCATCGTGGGTATTGGTATATTGCTTATTGCACGTGCTAAATCCGAAGGTGATCGGGACTTAACGCTTCACGTAGAAGCGTTACACGATCGTCGGCGTAGCCGTGCAAGACGCATCCGCCTTGCCACAACACCTGCTGGCATCCGTAAAAAATTACTCAAAACCTTTCAAAAAGAGGATAAGCACCGTCGTAAGCAAAAGGCTGACATCGAGACCCCAAATGTATGGGTACTCACCTTCAAAGGCGATATAAAAGCGTCAGCCACTGAACACTTTGCTCAAGAAATCTCGGCGCTTATCGAGGTGGCTAAACGCGACGACGAAGTAGTGATTTGCCTTGAGTCGCCCGGCGGGTTGGTTCACGCCTATGGTTTAGCTGCCGCCCAGCTTGACCGTTTAAGAGAGGCGGGGCTTACGACGACCGTTTGTGTCGATAAAGTCGCGGCAAGCGGTGGTTATTTAATGGCATCCACCGCGCATCACATCAAAGCAGCGCCTTTCGCCGTCATTGGCTCCATTGGCGTCGTCGCACAAATTCCTAACATTCATCGCTTACTGAAGCGTCACGATGTAGATGTTGAAATGCTAACGGCGGGTAAATATAAACGTACGCTGACCATGCTGGGGGAGAATACCGAAGAAGGGCGCGAAAAATTCCTCGAAGACCTGGAGAACACGCACCGCTTATTCAAGCATTACGTTGGCGAGCGCCGCCCCGCCATGGACATCGATGCGCTGGCAACGGGCGAGATTTGGTATGGCAGCGAAGCACTCGAGCGAAACTTAGTCGACAGCGTGGGCACCAGCGAAGCCTATTTGATGGAGCGTATCGGACAAGCCTATGTTTATCGCGTCACATTAGAAGCCCCCAAAACGATAGGCCGTAAATTTGGACTGGCAATGGCCAGCGGAGTAGAAAACGCCGTGCTAAAAGGGGTAAGTATGCTGGAAGCGACCGGTTGGCATCGGCGCTAACACACTTGGCGTTTAAGCTAACCTACCCCTGTTTAAAAGTTTCAGGCCGCAAAGTGATCCGCCAAGGTGCTGATAATGGCCTTGGCGCTATCACTGCTAAGCGAATAATAAATTGTTTGCGATTCGCGTCGTGTATCCACCAAATGATCGCGTCGCAAAATCGCAAGGTGTTGTGATAACGCCGATTGACTCAGTGCAAGCTGTTGATTGATTTGCGTTACCGATAGTTCTTTCCCGGCTAACAAGCACAATATTTGTAAGCGTTTCTCATTCGCCAACGCTTTTAATAAATTGGTTCCTGCCTCAATGGCGCGTCCGTTATTGTCTAGCAGGCGGGCAGCACTTGTGGAAGCCGACATGGGTATCTCCTAGCCTACCCTCGAGAGGTAGCATTGTTATAGGTTGTTGAGGGCATCGTCACGTTGTAGGTTCTGATTATTTAATGATCAATAATTTAGCGGGATTTGTCCAAGTGGTGGTTTAACGGTTAATCAGCGGTATTTGTCGACAATGAAGCAGAGCGATGAGCCTTTTGAAGGATTTCAGTCTATCGTCGTAAGGTTTTTCGCTTGTTTTGCGCATAAAGTGTCAACAATCATCTGGGCTTTTCCTAACCACAACAACAATAGGTGCCTCCTATGCGCCGTTATCAGCAGATTTACCAGCAGTCCATCGAGCAGCCAGAACGTTTCTGGGCCGATCAGGCGAAGCGAATTCCCTGGTTAATCCCTCCGGCAACGATATTGAGCTATGACGACCAGCAGCATGCACGTTGGTTTCCCGATGGTGAGATGAACCTCTGCCATGCTGCGCTGGATTATCATGTTGAAAACGGCCGAGGCGACCAAGCCGCTATCTTCTGGGATTCTCCCGTTACCCACGCGCAGCAAACAATTACCTACCGTGAGCTGTTGGAAAGGGTGGCCACTTTTGCCGGAGCGCTTGCGCAATTAGGCGTCGAAAAGGGCGACCGCGTGGTCATTTATATGCCGATGATTCCGGAAGCCGTTGTCGCCATGTACGCCTGTGCCCGGCTTGGCGCGGTTCATTCCGTGGTATTTGGCGGCTTTGCTCCCAACGAACTCGCCGCGCGTATTGAAGACGCCGCGCCTAAAGTGGTGGTGGCCGCCTCCTGCGGCATCGAGGTGAGTCAAGTTGTGGCGTACAAACCCATTCTTGATCAAGCGATTGCGCTAAGCACGCATCAGCCGGAAGCCTTCATTATCAAGCAGCGTGCGCAATGCGAGGCGCCGCTTGATGAGCGCCAATATGATTGGGATACGTTGGTAAGCCAGGCCTCACCGGCTGACTGGGTACCGGTTAAAGGCACCGATCCGCTTTACGTGCTGTATACCTCTGGCACCACGGGAAAACCTAAAGGCATCGTTAGGGACACCGCTGGTTATGCTGTAGCACTTGCCTACTCGATGGAGGCGGTTTATGACCTGGCGCCAGGCGATGTGTTTTTTACCGCCTCGGATGTCGGTTGGGTGGTGGGCCACTTTTATATTGTTTACGGCCCGTTGCTTCGTGGCTGCACGACTGTGCTGTTCGAGGGTAAGCCAGTGAAAACGCCCGATGCGGGCAGCTTTTGGCGTCTCATCGAAAAATATAACGTTACCAGCTTCTTCAGTGCGCCCACTGCCTTTCGAGCGATCAAAAAAGAAGACCCGGACGCGCAATATCTGTCGCAATTCGATATCAGCAGCCTTAAGCATCTTTATGTGGCGGGCGAGCGGCTTGATCCGCCAACCTACCACTGGCTTGACGATCTGCTTGACGTTCCAGTGATTGATCACTGGTGGCAAACAGAAACCGGCTGGCCTATCGCCTCGAACCTCCCAGGCATTGAGCCAATGCCCACTAAACCCGGGTCGGCGACCGTTCCCGTACCAGGTTTTAATGTGCAGGTGCTGAACCGAGACGGTCAGCAAGCAAATCCCATGGAGCAGGGCAGTGTGGTTATCAAACAACCCATGCCGCCGGGTTGTTTGACGGGCGTTTGGGGCGACCCCCAACGCTTTCATTCTGCCTACATGGCCGCATTCCCAGGCTACTACTTAACCGGAGACAGTGGTTTTTTTGACGAGCAAGGCTATCTCTTCATTATGGGCCGCACGGATGACGTGATAAACGTGGCCGGCCACCGACTTTCGACCGGGGAAATGGAAGAAGTAGTAGGCGGGCATCCAGCGGTGGCCGAGTGTGCGGTGATCGGTATTCACGATAACCTTAAAGGGCAGTTGCCCGTAGGCTTAGTGATTCCCAAAGATAGCTATACTGACGGGCCTGAGGCCCTAGAAGCAGCGTTGATCGCCCGCGTCCGTGAGCAAATTGGCCCCATTGCTTGCTTCAAGCAAGTCATTGTTGTGGATCGACTGCCCAAAACACGGTCAGGCAAAATTTTACGTAAACTGTTGAGAAACCTTGCCGATGGCCAAGAGGTGGGGATCCCGTCAACCATCGATGACCCCACCAGCGTGGATGATGTCCACCGTGCCATGTGCGACCACCAGGTGGGCAGCGCGAATAAGGCGCCTCCGCTTATCTAGCATTGCTTAGCGCCTACTTTTATTGCGGTCGAGAAGGCGTATAATGCGCCTCTCACCGCACTCAGGTGCGCAATGCGTTGAGGGTTCCCTAACCCCTCGTCTTCATAAAAAGGCTCCGTATGTTCGTATTAAGCGACGCTCAGCACCGCCGTTGCCTCGCCGTGATGGTGGCATTTCATATTGGCATTATTGCGGCCAGTAATTATCTCGTTCAGCTTCCCTTCACCTTGTTTGGCTTTCATACCACCTGGGGTGCCTTTAGCTTTCCCTTCATCTTTTTGGCCACCGACCTGACCGTCCGCCTATTTGGCAAGGGGCCTGCGCGTGCCATTGTGTTGCGTGTCATGCTGCCTGCACTAGTGGTGTCCTATGTGGTATCGGTGGTGTTCCCCCAGGGGCGTTACGCCGGCTTGGAGGCATTAAGCGAGTGGAACCTGTTTGTTGCGCGGATTGCCCTGGCGAGCTTTTTAGCTTACGTCGTCGGGCAATTGCTGGATGTACAGGTGTTTGATCGTTTGCGCCAGTGGGTGTGGTGGGTGGCTCCGGTGTGCTCGACCGTATTGGGTAATTTGGCCGACACCTTTGCGTTTTTCTCTGTGGCGTTCTACCAAAGTCCTGACCCCTTTATGGCCACCCATTGGGTAGAAATCGCCGCCGTCGATTACGCTATTAAGTTGGCGGTTAGCTTGCTGTTCTTTCTGCCTTTGTATGGCTTATTGTTATCCTGGCTAACCCGCAGGCTGGTGGTGTGGACAGACCAGCCCGACACCGCGCCGCGTACCGCATAGACGCCTAATACGCTAATTACCAAGGAGCCTCCATGACACCGGTAGACTTGTATTACCTCGACCAGCCATCGGATGAGCATCCCGACGCGACACCGCTGGTGGTGATTCACGGGCTTTTGGGTAGCGCCGATAACTGGCGTTCGCACCTTAAGGTGTGGCAGACATCGCGTCGGGTGATTGCGATCGATTTGCGTAACCATGGCCGCTCACCCCATGCAGCCGGGATGAGCTACGCGCAGATGACCGCTGATGTGCTGGCTGTCATGGACAAGCTATCGCTTTCTCGCGTACACGTGCTGGGGCACTCAATGGGCGGGAAGGTGGCGATTAGCTTAGCGCGCCAGCATCCCGAGCGTGTTGCCTCGTTGGTGGTAGCGGATATTGCGCCGGTGACCTACCAGCACGGCCATGACGATGTATTCGCTGCGCTAGAGCGCGTGAGAGAAGGGCAGCCGGCTAATCGAAGAGAAGCCGATGATTTGCTCGCAGAGCACGTGGATTCGCGGCCGACTCGGCTTTTTCTGGCTACTAACTTAGTGCGGAGCGAGCAAGGTGGGTTGACGCTGCGCGTTGGGCTGGATCATATCCGTCAAGACTACGAAGCTATCATCGGCGTACCCGCAGGTACGGCGGCCTACGAGGGGCCAACCCTGGTGCTGCGCGGCGATGAATCACCCTACGTCTCCGATGCCATGCTGCCTGCATTGCGCGATATGCTGCCCAGCGCGCGCGTGGTTACGCTTAAGCAAGCCGGGCACTGGCTGCATGCCGATCAGCCAACTGCCTTTCAACAATCGGTTGAGGCATTTTTGGCGGCGCAAACCCCCTGATAGTGGTTTACAAAGGCGTTATGGATAAACCGTGCTCATCCGGCTGGCGTAAAAAACGCTGCAGAATGCGATAGCTATCGATATCAAAGCTGGCGGGGATGGGGTCGAGTTTTTCTGCCGCTGCAAGCGTCGCGGCAGAGCCCAGATAAGACCATTGATTCACAATATGCCAAGCGGCTTTGTCACTCCCTGCCGGGGCTTCCTTAATGGCAATTCGTCCTGGCCATGGCCACGTATTGACCTGCAAGGGGTGCAATGCTCGGCGTGCTCGTTGGCTATGAGCAGTGATCGTTTCGTTACCCCAGCAAGCGCCGCGACATTTACCGACTTGGCTGCTAAAACAGCGGCCTTTGCCCTTTTCCAGGCCAAGCACGCGGGGGCAAAGTTGGTGAGTTTCGGCCAGGGTACGCAAGGTTTCTTTCGCCTCACGGGCATTACGAAACAACCCATAGAAAACGCCGGCTGATGAATGATTGAGCACGTTGCCGCTGAGCAGCTCGGGCTGGGAGGCATCATCTGGCCAGTGCCAGGTGGTTAACTTACGTTGTTTGCGCAATTGGCGATTCATGATCGGCAACAAAGATTTGACCAGTTGTGCTTCGCGCAGCTGGGCGCCTAAGTCACCCGCCGTTTCTTCCCATTCAATGTGCTGTATCTGCTCGGCAAGTCGCATTTCTTTATCATCCTGGCGGGCACGCTGAAAATGATCGCGAACCCTGTCACGCAACCTAACGCTTTTGCCGACATAAAGCGGCAGCCGGTTATGGCCGTAAAACAGGTAAACCCCTGGGCCAGATGGCAGTTGGTCGAGGATATCACTATCAAGATGCGTAGGCAGATGACGACGCTTGCGCTCTTCATCGAGTAGGGATTGCCATTGTTCTTCGGTGAGCTGTTGCTGCCACGTTTGCCAAATACGCCATAAGCCCATGACATCTTGCTCGGCACGATGAAGGCCTATGGTTTCAATCTGGTAGCGGTCGAGTACGGCACCCAGATGGTGTTGCTGAGCGTCGGGCGACATGCGGCGCGATAAACGCAGCGTACATATCAGTGAAGGGCGGTAATTAAACCCAACGCGCTGAAATTCATGGCGTAAAAATCCCTCATCAAAGCGCGCATTGTGCGCGACCAAGGTGGCATCGCCTAACCACGCCCGCAGTGATTCGGCGATTTGCTCAAAGCGAGGAGCGGCATACACCATGGCATCATCAATACCTGTCAACTGAGACACCTGATTAGGGATTCGGCTCCCAGGATTGACCAGGCTTGTCCAGCGATCGACTTGTTCGCCCTGAACAATTTTTAACGCGGCGATCTCGGTGATTCGATATCGTGTGGCCCGCGTGCCGGTGGTCTCAACATCGATCAATACAAGCGTTGGCTGGGTCATGCATCTGCCTTGCTAAAGGGCGTGAGGGTCGATGGCTAAGCGCGATACGGGAAGCTGCTCTTGGGTAACGCCTTCTTCTTGCAGAAACCGCTCAAAGGCATGATAGCGCCGGTTATTCACTGCGCCTGGTGACAACGCGATACGCCTCAGCATGTCTGGCCAGTTGTCCGCATTGATGGGGTTATCAAGTACAGGCTCGGCATCAATCAGCAACTGCCAGGCAGCATCGGGGTTTTCCAGCATCCAATGATGAGCCTTTTCAATGGCCGCCACCACTTGAGCCCAGGTATCCGCGCGTCGGGCAGCACCATCACGGTTGGCTAGCAAGACAAGGCCGTCGTAGCGTGGAATATCCAATGCATCGTGGCGAATGACTCGCGTATTAATCCCTTCACTCGCTAACTGCGCTGGCAATGACTGGAAAGGCGCATCGACCACTGCATCAACCTGTTCCTCCTCGAAGGCGCGCCGAGCATCAAAATGAAGGTTGGCGGGTGGAGCTAGATTGCCTGACTGGGTAAGTGCATCGGGCACGATGAGGGGAATAAATAGATCACGACCTTCACGGGTCGAGTAGCCATAACGTAACGTTGCTAAATCCTCTTTGATAGGCTCGTCAAGCTCTCCGGACACCACCACCGCCCTAAGCGGCGTTTCGATCAGCGTTGCAATACGCACGACGGGCGCGCCGTTATGCGCATAGAGGTGCAGTGCTGGTTGGCGGCTAAGGGCAAAATCGACCTCATCCGCGGCTAATAACTTAAGCGCAATGGTCGGATCCGCAGGGGTTTGAAGCTCCACTTCCATTCCCTGCGCGGCAAATAACCCGCGCTGTTGGGCAATAATCAGCCCGGCATGCTGCGGACTCAAAAACCAATCCAGCATAATGCGGATACGTTGAATCGGCGGCGGCTCAAGCGGTAGAGCGGGCGTATCGGCTTTGCTGGGTGCCTCTTGAAACGCCTCGTTGGCATCGGGTTCGGTAGTCCACCAAGCAGGGGGCACGATCACTCGAGTGTTGAGTTCGAGCGAGTCACCACTGGCGTCATTCGGTGTTTCTGACTCATTTGCGTATGTGATTGAACTTACGAATAATACAAAAACCTGGATGATCAGTAAAAAGTACCTAGTGCGACACAAATAAGTCAGCATTGTCATCAACTCCCAGTAACGTAGACCAAAGTGTATCTGGCCTGGAAAGCTTCTGACCAGCCTTCAATTGACGATTGTCGACAAACATGGCGCAGTAACTTCAACGGTAGCATGCGATAATGAAGCGGCATTAAGAACAGACGGAGAGTCATGGACGCAATCTATACGTTTTTTTTGATCGGCGGTTCTTTAATGGCGCTCAGCATTTTGGGGAGCCGCCTATCCGCCATGATGGGCGTGCCGCTTCTTCTTATCTTCCTGGGTCTGGGAATGGTGGCCGGCGAAGAAGGGCTGCTAGGGCTCGAGTTCGATGACTACTTCATGGCCTTTACGATCGGCCATCTCGCCCTGGCGATGATCCTGCTCGATGGCGGTCTTCGCACCCGCCTCAAAACCTTCCGTGTCGGCTTCAGGCCGGCGCTTTCGCTTTCCACCTTCGGGGTGTTTATCACCAGCGCCATTATCGGCGGCATCGCGATGCTGGTGTTCGACTTAACCCTGGTGGAAGGCTTGCTGGTCGGCGCCATTGTAGGCTCAACCGATGCGGCAGCCGTGTTTTCGATGCTCAGCGGGCGTGGCGTCAACCTCAACGAGCGGGTCGGGGCCACGCTCGAAATCGAGTCGGGCACCAACGACCCGATGGCCATTTTCCTGACCTTGATGCTGGTCGACATATTGGTAGGCGACATTGGCGGCCCGCTCGAGACGCTGTTGTTTTTCACCGCCCAGTTCGGCATCGGCCTGGTGGTCGGGATTGGCGGCGGCTGGCTGAGTGCTAAGCTGCTGCGCTGGCTCGACCTGGCGCCGGGGCTCTACGCCATGCTGGCCCTTGCGCTGGGTTTCAGCGTGTTTGGCCTCACCAGCGTACTCGGCGGCAGCGGCTTCCTGGCCATCTACCTGGCGGGCCTGATGATCGGCAACCAGCCGGGGCGCCACCTCAATTTCATACTGCCCGTCCACGATGGATTGGCATGGCTCAGCCAGATTGGGCTCTTCTTGGTGCTAGGGCTGTTGGTTACCCCCAGCGAACTGTGGGAAGTGGCCTTGCCGGCTGGGCTCGTCGCTCTCGCGCTAATCTTTATCGCCCGCCCCCTGGCCGTGCTGATTACCATCAAGCCGTTTTTTAAGTTTCGCTGGCGAGAAACCTGGTTTATTGCCTGGGTAGGGCTGCGTGGGGCGGTGCCAATCGTGCTGGCGATTTTCCCGCTGATTGGCGGGGTGGAAGATGCCTCGCTCTACTTCAATATTGCCTTTGCGGTGGTGTTAATGTCGCTGCTCATCCAGGGTGGCTCGCTTACACTGGTGGCCCGGTGGCTCAAGGTAGAGGTGCCGACGGGTACCACGCCAGACCGTCGCGGGCCGCTGGGTATATTGCCGGAAAACGATTATGAAATGTTCGTTTACCCGGTTGAAAACAAAGACCTGGAAGATGTGCCTATTCGTCTGCTGCGCTTTCCCTCTGGGGCACTGATTTCAGCGTTGTTCCGTGAACATGCCATGCTTCACCCCAAGGGCAGCACCCGACTCAAGCTTGGCGATGTAATTTGTGTCATTGGCCGTTCGGAAGACCTCACCGCACTCAACCGTCTCTTTAACGGCGACTCAAAGCTCAAGCAAGAGCGTGCCTTCTTCGGTACCTTTACCCTTGATGCCAGCGCGCAAATGCAAGACATCGCCCAAGCCTACGGCTTAACCCTAAGCCCAGGTGAAAAGGAAATGACCCTGGCTGATTTTGTATCCCTACGCGTAGGCGGGCACCCAGTGGTTGGAGACGATGTCGATTGGCATGGCATCCACTGGGTTGTTAGTGATATGCAGGGCGGCAGAATTACCCGTGTCGGGCTAAGGTTGTACTAAAGGCGTTGACTTCCAAGGAAAAGCTGGTAGTATATGCAGCCGTAAGCCGGAGGGATGGCAGAGCGGTTGAATGCACCGGTCTTGAAAACCGGCAAAGGTTAATAGCCTTTCCAGGGTTCGAATCCCTGTCCCTCCGCCACCTCGATATTAAAGCCCCTGATTCGTCAGGGGCTTTTTTCTTGTCTGAAATAAAGCAGTCCCACCATTTATTCCCCATACTGATATTTATCAGACAGGTCACCTATACCTACTCATAACCTTGTGCGCATCTTTCAAGAATTAATCTAAAGTGAACTTCTGCCATAGAGAGATTTCTAGGGCCGACATGGGCGGCTCCAACAGTAGATTGAGTTCGCCGAAGTTGAGGTAAGTCCCCCAGAAAACTCAGCACCAACGACGTTCGCATGTGGTCGGCTCTTGCCTAGCTCACCAGCCGCCTCCTAGTGCCCCCTAATCGCCGTGAGATCGGCCACCAATGTCACATTTGGCTCTGCCAACGCGAATTAGCGATTCCGCAGGATAGTGGCATCCGGCACAATGTCCTCACTGTCAGGCGTAAGGGGCCTGCGTCGCACATAGCCGTGCCTATGTGCCTGCCTCCCGCCACTGCCGTCATTTTCCTGGCATCAAGCAGTTCCAAATAGCCATTGAAATACGCATCAGCTTTTTTTTAGGCTTCGCAGCGCTAACACGTGCACAGGCTAAATATGCCGCTCGTAAGCTTGGGCAATTACTGCTTCCAACACCCAGTTAGCTGGTGACTTTTTCGCTTGGTCAACCGGGCCGATAAATCTCGGTTTCTCCTCGGTGCGCATTGAAAAGCCTTCAGGCGAGCTGACAATGAGACCTCGTCTTAGCGCTCTTTCACGGTGATCTTCGCGACGGCGGCCGCTCTATCCCGGAGCGCAGCCTGGCTAAGTGTCCAGGCATCTTGCTCGATGGAGAATATGCGCCGCAGCCAAGCCAATACCAACCGCCGGGTCGCTTCCAGCGCCTCGGGATCCTCTGCCTCGGTTTCTTTCGCGTCGAGCCCCGCGATTCCGCCAAGCCCGTGGCCCACGCCACTGATTGCCAGCAGGGCATCGGCCCCCGGCGCGTCGTGGAAGACATCCGCGTGCCACTCGGGGCCGCGTGGCGTGAAATGCGGGTCATCTTCCGCGCCGCAGACCACAAGGGTGGGCAGTTCGATGCCGCTGAAATCCACGTCGAAGAAGGGAAAGCGCCGAGCATGGTCGGGCGTCAGATCGGCACCGCCACGCCCTGGAGTCGCCAGCAAGACACCCGCACGGATGCGCGGATCGGAGAAATCCTCCCCATACAAACGTCCGCCAAGCAGCAGGCTGCAGGTGTGGCCGCCGAAGGAGTGGCCCGCCACCGCGATCCGGTCGTGATCCAGACGTCCTGCGATGGCGGGAGCCTGCCGTTCGATCTCGGCCAACTGGTCGAGGATGGCACGCATCTCGACTACTCGCTCACGCCAGTAGAAGGGGCCTTCAGGTCGGTCGGGGTCAAGTCCGCCGACCCGTGAACTAGCGTGTGTCGGTTGAATGACGGCGATGCCCCGTTCTGCCCAGAACTGGGCGAGCGGGGCATAGCCGTCTTTCGAGGGAATATAGCTCGATGGACCAAAGCCGTGCGACAGGATCACGATCGGCAGGGCGTCCCCGGCTGCCGGCGCAGTAAGGCGCAGCTCCAGGGGTTGGCGGCCAGGCATCTCCAGGCAGATCGGCGTGTAGGCCACTGTCATGGAGGGATCCGGCGTCGGCAGTGCGCGGGACAGGTTGATCAGTCGGTTCATCTATTAGCCTCCTTGTTTGATGAGCAGGAGAGTATAGACAGCGATTACCCGTTCATGCGATACACAAATGTCCAAATTGTTTCATCAGGAGTCCAGGAGTATGCCCGATGGTATCGAAGACCCCCTGTCCAGTGTCGTCACGTTGCTCAAACCTGCGGTGTCTATCTCAAAACTGGTCGAGGCGGGTGGCCAGTGGCAGGTCGAGCGGTATGACATGGCCAGCCCCTTCTATTGCGCGATGGTCGAAGGGGTCTGTCGGGTTGAGGTGACCGATCGGAAGCCGGTTACGCTGGTGGCCGGAGACTTCGTCCTGATCCCCGATCTGCATGACTTTCGCATGACCAGCGAGGTGCCGCCGGAGCCAAGAGGTTCAGGCCGGCCGCTTGAAATCGAACCCGGGCGGGTTCGCCTCGGCCCGGCGGACGCCCCCGTGGAGATGCGCGCGCTGGTTGGGCATTGCCGCTTCGATACGCCCGCGAGCGACTTGCTGGTGTCACTGCTGCCCGAGATGATCCATGTCTCCGGGCACGATCGCCTGATGGCCTTGGTGCCGGTGATCCACGAGGAGACCCGCGCCGACCGGCCGGGGCGTGAGCTGATTCTCCAGCGGCTGCTGGAGGTGCTGCTTATTGAGGCGTTCCGCTCGGGGCCTGCCGTGGACATGCCGCCGGGGCTACTGCGCGGGCTGTCCCATCCGCGACTGGCCGCCGCTTTGCAACGCATCCACGCGGATGCAGGTGGCGAGATTTCCGTCTCCGGGCTGGCGAAAGACGCGGGTATGTCCCGCTCCGGATTCTTCGAGAAGTTCCGGAAGGAAATCGGACGCGCGCCGATGGAATACGTAACGGACTGGCGCATGGCCATTGCCAAGACGCTGCTACGGCAGGGCAAACTTACCAACACGGAGATAGCTCTGCGGGTCGGCTACGGATCCGCCAGTGCCTTCGGTATGGCATTTGTTCGGCACGAGGGCTTTTCTCCCGGTGCGTTTGCAGGCAAGCAAGGCCGTAAGAGAGGTTCAAAGGGAGTGGCTTGATGACAGTGGCTATGATGTACAGGTTGTCTCCACTCATGGAGCAATGCTGTGTTGGGACTCAAAGTGCGAATTCACCGCGAACAGGCCAAAGCACTGCTCCTGAATCAGGATTCCTCACTGAATTTGGCATGACAGTATGCTGAGTTTTTCTATCAAAGATGTTACCCCACTGGCCCACTGCAGGGCAGTGGGCCAGTGGGGTAACGATCAGTTTTGAAGGAAGTTGAGCAGATCCTGGTTGAGCCTATCGGTCAAACCGTGGGTAGCACCCTCGTACACGATCAATTCCGCGCCTTCTACCAATGCCGCAGACGCTTGGCCCGAGATTTCTAAGGGTACGATTTGGTCGTTGTCGCATCCAAAAGCGGTAGGGCGCCGCTGCTTCAATCTCCCCGAATCGGCGCCACCTGGAAAGCAGTGCTGCCAAGCTCGAACAAGTCATTGGCATAGCCCAGAGCGTCAGCACGCAAGCCGTGAGCTTTGACCGATAAAAACTGACACACTAAAATAGTGTGTCGCCAAGCCGCCTACGGGCGGCTTTTTTCACGTCTAGGGCTTTTTTGTTTCTAGGTCTTCCATTTCCTTCCTAGCATGCTTCTATTAAATGCACCGGTCTTTCACTGTGTCCAGATTGTGTCTGGGAATGTTCGACAACCTCTGCCGGCGTGCTCCGTACTGAGCGACTTCCGATCTGGTCGACCACGCGGGGGCAGAGCGTGTCCCTGTGAGTCGCCACCCATTACGTGAAACTGAACAACCAGTATGCCACCGCCCGGGTGCGCCCTGTAGGTTTGTTGCCGTACTGAGCTGGATCACAACGATACGGTGTGGGCGATGCTGGAGCGGATCGTGGTCGATTATCAACGCTGGGAGCGCCAGCAACGGTTACTCGACCAGATAGCTGGAGGTATCGCTTGAATAGAGATCAGAGGCGCAAGGCTTTGGAGTGGATTTATCATCGGTTTATGGATTGGGAACTAAACCAGGAGTTAGGGCTATGAGCTTGATTCAAAAGCACGGCCAGAACATGGATGGAAGAGACTTTATCGTTGGCGACATTCATGGGCAGTACGACCTGTTGCTTGAGGCCATGGCGCGCGTTGACTTCGATAAGGCAAAGGATCGCTTGTTTTGTGTGGGTGACTTGATCGACCGGGGTGCGGATTCTTTCAAGTGCTTGTCGCTAGCCTTTGAGCCTTGGTTTTTCGGCGTGCGTGGCAATCACGAGATGTTGGCCATTGATGCGCTTGAGCGTGGGGGAAGCGCGGAAGACCTTTGGATGATCAACGGCGGCACCTGGGCGATCACAGAGAACATGATCGAAGTCCGACAAATTCTGCGCGAGGCGCTGAAGTATCTGCCTTACGCCCGCCAGGTTGAGGTGTCGGGACAGCAGGTTGGTATCGTTCATGCCGAACCACCTGCGGACTGGTCGCAGGTTGAAATGGCGGACGATGTAGGCAAAGAGGAAATGGTATGGGGTCGGACTCGTATAAAGACCAGGGACACGACGCCAGTGTCCGGCATCGACGCCGTAGTGGTCGGGCACACCATTCTTGAGCAGCCTACTTGGCTGGGCAATGTGTTCTATATCGACACCGGTGCCTTTCAGACGGGCCGGTTGACGTTGATCAATGCCCGAGAGGTGTTGGCATGAGCAAACCATTGCCAAAAAGCCACGTCGCCCACGGGCGCTCAAGAATGACGGCGCCCTGCGGGCGAGGGCCGTTGATTGGGAAGGGCAGGAGCAAGCCGTGCTCATCCGTTGGCTGTATGGGGAGAAGATGCGCGGCAATCCGGTAGGCGAGTTGTATGACGCCACGTTCCATGTGCCAAACGGTGGTCATCGCAATAAGAAGACTGCAAGCGATCTCAAACGCCAGGACAATCTTGCGGCCTTGCGCGAGCTTACATAGTGCAAAGCATAGCCATGATGATGTCGGTTAACGGTGATATGACGAATTAGCGCGCTTTTTACGCCGTGCCTCGATGACGTAGCGGTACACGCGTAGTACCGCTACGGCAAACTTCTCGATGCACTGCTCGGCGGCAGAGTCGGAGGCATGACCGCTCATGCGCGCTTTAAGCGCGTCATCGCTGAGCAGGGTGTCGATACGTTGGCTCCAGGCTTGGGGATCCGGCGCGGTTTTGTAGCCATTAACTCCGTGCTGGACGATATCCTCAATGCCGCTGGAGCGAATGACCACCACCGGAAGCCCCGCCGCCATGGCTTCTAGCACGACCATGCCTTGGGTTTCCGAGCGCGATGCGAAGACAAAAAGCTCGGCCAGATGGCAGTACAACGCCACCTCGTCGGGCGGGACGGCGCCGACCAGCGTGACGTGCTCAGTAAGCCCTAACGCCTCGATACGCGCCTGTAGCCGGTTGGATTCGTTGCCCTCGCCAAGTAGTAACAAATGAAAATTATGCGGGCTTTTGTCTCGCAACAGCGCCAATCCATCGAGCATAAAATCGATGTTCTTCTCTTTGCTCAAGCGTGAAATCGATACCAGCACGCGCTTGCCCTCAAGCCGGTAGCGCTGGCGTAGCGTATCGAGCGCAGCATTGTCAGCGGCCGCAAAACGTGCGTACTCAATGCCGGTTGGCTGGACAAAAACCGGTTGTTTAACGCCGATGATACGTAGGTACTCTTCGGCGGAACTGGTGGGCACAATCACTGCGTCGCAGCCATTGGCAAAGCGCTTGACCAGCGCATGGGAGATCAAATTACGAAACAGCGGCCCCGGCAACGGTACATAATGGGCGTAGTGCTCCAAGCGCGTGTGGTAGGTGTAAACCACTGGCACCCGTAATAACCGGCCCAAAAGCTGACCGGCGCGGCCAATCCAGAATGGGTGGTGCACGTGAATCACCTGCGGTGCAAAGGCGCGCACGCGCTTAAACAGGCGCCAAGAGAAAATGTTCGCCAGGCGAAACTCTTTATGGCGGCCCAGCGGTAAAAGCGGGGCCAGACGCAGCACATCGGCTTCCTCTGTAGTCGATTGCTGAGGATAGCGCGGGGCGACGACCAGTACGCTGTTATCAAGCTCGGTCAGGCCACGTTTTAAGCGCTCGATGGAGATCGGCACGCCGCCAATAAAGGGCAGGTAGTTATTGGTGAACATGGCCACGTTTAGCGGTGTCTCGCTACCGGCGTCCGGGTCGATATCGAAATCGGGGTAGTAATCCTGCTCGGTAAAAATACGCTTGTACAGCCACAGCGCGATGGCAATGAACGTCGAAACAATCAAAATGAAGTTTAAGTAGCCGACGTAAAACAGCGAGTAGACGAAAAACCATAAACTCTCCAGCGTGCGCCAAATCGGGTGCTGGCCGATATCCAAGCGCTGTTCGTTGATCTGGATCTCATCGCCCTCAACGCTGACCGAGACGAAATGGTGGTAGCTCTCGTCGTCATTGAGCACGAGCCCACCGGCGCCGCCGGTAACGATGTAGTCGGTGTCGCCATGGCGCTGGCGATCAAAGAGCGGTACCTGAGAGGAGAACACCGCATCTACATCGGCCTGTTCGATCTGGCGAGTAAACGCTTGGCGTGCGTCGTTCTCAAGGTGGTAGTCTTCGTCATCTTCTAGGCCGAAAAGCCCTGTGTGATCCACCGGGTAGAGCGGGTGAGCACTGAATAGAAACTGATTTGGTTCGTGCCCTGCGGCGAGCACTTCCTTAAGCCAGCGCGTTTGCCAACCGAAATCGGTGGTGCCGGTACTGTCTAGAAAGGTAAAGCGGCTTTTGCCTGCGGCAAAACTAAAGTGATAAGGGCCGAAGTGGTCATAAAAGCGAAAGCCACCGAGGCGACTTTCCTCGCGGGGGCCGAAGGTCAAAAGGAACGGCATTTCCAAGTGATTCAGGGTGCCAAACAGCGCGCGGTATTTATCCTCGCCGCCGCTCGCGACGGCATTACCTGCCGAGATGATAAAGTCATAGCCCTCGCGATTGAGGCGCGGGATAATTTTGCGCTCGAAAATGCCCACCGAGTTGTTAATGTTGCCCAGCACAGCAAAACGATACGCCTCACGCTCGGCCAGCATCGTTTCGATGGCGTTGACTTGTTCAGCGTGGGCGCTGGCAAAATCTTGTTCAAAAAAGTTCAGATAGGCTTTGTAACCCAGCAGCGCGGCAATGAGGGCAAGGTTGAGATAAAAAAACCACGAAATGAGTCGCTGGCGGGGCACTCGGCGTGTCTCCTAGACAGGGGTGGTTGGCAATAGGGGCGATAAGCTGCCACAAACGGATTCGCACGTCGACAACACTATTTATTTTCGCCACGTTGCGTAATCGGACTTTGGCGTAAACAGGAGACAAAGCGGATGGCGCGTTCCATTACTCTAGCGCTAAGCGTTTTAGCGGTACTGCTAGCACTCGGTGGACTATGGCAGTGGCTGACGGTCAATGACATGGTGACGGTTAATAGTATCCGTGCGTGGGTCGCAGCGTCACCCCAGTGGCGCGATTCGTCATGGGCGTTTGCGCTGGTAACGGCAGTCTATGTGGCCGCACTTTTGGTGATGTTTCCGCTGAGTATCCTGGTGGCGGTCACCGGGTTGATTTTCGGCCCGGTGTGGGGGTTCGTTTATGCAACACTCGGGACACTGGCGTCATCGGTGGTGTCGTACGGCGTAGGGCACCGCCTGGGACGCGAGGCCTTGATGAACTACGGCGGCAAACACATGAATGGGCTTTCGCGCTACCTCTCCCGGCGCGGCATCCGCGCAATGACACTGATTAACCTGCTCCCGTTGGCCCCCTTCACGCTGACCAACATGATGGCGGGCGCTTTTCACATCAAGTTTCGCGATTATATGATCGGTTCGACCTTGGGCATCGTGCCGGGGCTGGCGGCGGTCACGCTGTTGGGCAGCCAGCTTGGTGCGCTTGCCACCGCCAGTGACCGCCGCGATGTCCTGCTGGCATTGGCCGGTCTAGGGATTGGCGTCTTGCTTTTATTCGCGCTGCGCCAATATTCCCGGCGTAAATCACGTTCGCGCTAGCGGCTTGCCTGGACGTAGCAAAGACACCGACAAGCGAGTGAGCAAATACCGAGTATCTCACCAGCACATTAAGCTAACGTGTCGTTTTTAGTCCAATTTTCAATAACATATAGAAGGTACGGATCAGCTCAGTATCAAACCACTTTTTCATTGTAGCGAGCGTATAAACCCAATGAGCATTAGCCTGGTAGTAGCCTTACATGAAGCACACTAACCACACAGCTTGTCCCTGCGGCAGCGGCTGGTCGCTTACCGACTGCTGCGGGCGCTATCACGCCGGTGAGCTGGCATCGACTCCCGAGGCGCTGATGCGCGCGCGTTACAGCGCCTTTGTGCTCGACCTAGCCGACTACCTACTGACAACCTGGCACCCGAGTACCCGGCCAGCGCGTTTGGAACTTGACGCCGCGACCGCCTGGAAACGGCTTGAGATCCTGGAGAGTGATGAGAAAGACGAACGGGGATCGGTGCATTTCCGCGCTACCTTTCGGGAGGGCCGCCGCTGGTCAGTACTGGAGGAGTCCTCAAACTTCGTGCGAGAAGCGGGGCGTTGGCTCTATCTCGATGGCAACCCTGTTATCCGCTCACTCAAGCCCGGCCGCAATGCGTCTTGCCCATGCGCCAGCGGGCGCAAGTTTAAGGTCTGCTGTGGTCTGGCATAAAAAATCAGGGCCGCGTCGAGCTGTTGGATCGGCCATTAGCACTCCACTTTAGGGAAATTGACTTCACACCCCCTTCTCATCCAGCCATTGACGAATGATTTCCCGATGGCGATTTGCACTGTAGCTGGGGAAATGCCCGCCGTGGACAATGCGCACGGGAAGGTCGTAAAGGCGCTTCATTGAGCGGATGTAGTCAGCAGCGTTTGCATGATAGGTGTCTTCAATGAGCGGCCCGTCGTAAACGATATCGCCGCTGAACAGTATTCCGCTCTTCGCTTCCCACAAGGCAATGCCACCAGGCGAGTGGCCTGGGGTGTGAATGACTTCGAACACGCGGTCGCCCAAATCGATAACGTCGCCGTCCTCGACTAGTCGCGTTGCGGGCGCTGATGTTACTGAATAGGTTGTCGAGCGGTAGGGCTCAGGCGGGAGCTGGTCAAAGATATCATCAGTGACATAGGGGTCGGCGAGTGTTGCGCGGCGGCCCGGGTTTGCCAGGATATCCGCTTCAGCAGGATGGACGAGCCGGTCGCTGAATTCATGGTGGCAGCCAATATGGTCGAAATGCGTATGGCTGGCCACGGCGGACAGCTGGCGTTCCGTAACTAGCGGCACCCATTCTCGTAGGGAAAGCACGCCCATGCCGCTATCGACCAGCATGTCTCGGTCACGGCCCCGAACGTGCCAGATATTACAGCGGTAGAATGCCTTGATGAAGGGCTCGGAAATCAGCGTGATATCGTCTCCCACGCGCTGGGTGGAATACCAGTCTTGTGGGCGGGTGCGAGTCATCATGCAACGGCCTCCTTTACGTGGGTGTCGGCAAACAGGCTTATATGCTGCGGGTCGACATACAGCGCGAGACTTTCTCCCACCTTGGGCTCGTGGCTAGGCGGGAAGTGCGCCACAAACGTCAGGTTCGGTGCTTTATCGCTGCGCAGGTGGCAACGATAATGGGCACCGAAAAAGGCATTATTGACGACCGTGGCGGTTCCTAGCGACCATTCACGTGGTTCGGAACTCAATTGCTCGGGCCGCACACAGGCTACCCATTGCTCTGCGTCGCTGTCGGGCGGCGCTATGGGCGGATGCCCCAGGAGAGTTGCCAAGCGGTTTTGTTCACGCCACGCCGGGATTTGGTTGATTTCACCCATAAAGTTGGCAGCGAATAAGCTGCAAGGTCGGCGATATACGCGATCCGGGGCACCTTGGTCTTCTATTTGGCCGGCATTCATCACCACGATGCGGTCGGCAATCGCCATGGCCTCTTCCTGGTCATGGGTAACATGCACAAAAGTGGTGCCCACTTCGCGCTGAATCGCTTTTAGCTCGTCCTGCATCGAGCGGCGCAGTTTTAGATCAAGCGCTCCCAGCGGCTCGTCCAACAGCAGCACGTCAGGATTGACCGCCAACGCCCGAGCCAGCGCGACCCGTTGGCGTTGCCCTCCAGAGAGTTCGTGTGGACGCTTGTTACCATCATGGAAAAGCCCAACCAG
Organism: Vreelandella arcis; assembly: GCF_900103865.1. Lineage (GTDB taxonomy): Bacteria > Pseudomonadota > Gammaproteobacteria > Pseudomonadales > Halomonadaceae > Vreelandella > Vreelandella arcis. The sequence continues at coordinate 318,827 of NZ_FNII01000002.1, read as the reverse complement.
CTCCAGAAACTGATCCGCTTTGGCGTGGCGTGCTTGTTTGCGCATACCGCGCATCCGCAGACCGAAGGCGACGTTATCCTTGAGTGACATATGCGGGAACAACGCATAATCCTGAAACATGGTGGTGGTAGGGCGCTTGGCCGGTTGCACCTGTGTCATGTCTTTTTCTCCGATCATGACAAGACCCTGCGTAGGCACCAGAAAACCACCCAGAATCGATAGTAACGTTGTTTTGCCACAGCCGGATGGGCCAAGCAATACCGTGTATTCCCCGGCGTCGATTGAGAGATCAATGTTTTTTAAAGCCTGGAAGGCACCGAAAGTGTGGTGCAATCCTTTGATAGAGATAGATGCAGTCATGCGCGGCGTCGTCCAAAAAGAAAGATTTCAAGCAGCAATACCACGGTTACCGAGCCTAGGAATACCAGGCTACCGATAGCATTGGTCTTGGAGGAGAGCCCGGAGCGCAACAGGCTCCAAATTTCGACGGGCAAGGTGACTTCAAAGCGGGTCAGCAGAAAGGCAATCACGAACTCGTCCCAGCTTAGCGTCATAGCCAGAAAGAAAGCGGCCAGTATGGCCGGGGCCAGCATGGGGATGGTGACCAAGGTGATAACTCGGCCTTCGTTGGCGCCGAGATCTCTGGCGGCGTGTTCGGCATTTTGCTGCTGAGCGCCCATGGAGGCATAGATGATGGCAAAGCAGAGCGGAAGGTTAATCACCACGTGGCCAATACCGGCCGCCCATAGTGAAACGCCGATGCCAAGTTGGTTGAATACGATTAACAGCCCAAGGCCAACGATCAAGTAGCTGACCGTCATCGGGGCGATGAGCAAGCCTCGCATGAACACGCTGCCTGGCAGTACATGCCTTGCCAGCCCGTAAGCGGCGAGGAAGCCCAACGTGCAGGCCACTAGCGAGGAACTCACCGCGACTAGCAAAGAGTGACCGAGAGCGGCCATCAATTGACTGTCGCTCAAAACATCTTGATACCACCTGAGCGTAGGCCCCTCGAAGGGCGGCAGTGGCAAGTTGCCATCTTTCAACGAAAACAGCACTAGCGAGGCGACCGGCAAATAGATGAAGGTAAAGGCGACGGCCAGGTAAAACCACTGAATCATGCGCATAGTCTATATCCTGTCCAGTCGCAGCCATCTGGCCGTAGCGATATAAGCCAGCGTGACAAGTCCCATCAGCACCAACGACATAGCGGATGCCAGTGGGAAGTCACCGCGCCGCCCGAGTTGCATCATGATCACTTGAGGTACGGTTAGCTCGTTATTCCCGCCAAGGATCTGCGGCGTGATGTAGTCGCCGATGCAGAGCACGAAGGTCAAGAAGGCGCCCACCATGATGCCAGGCATCGTCAGAGGAAGAATCACATGACGAAAGGCTTGCCAGCTTGAGGCACCGAGATCCACGGCGGCCCGGCGATAGTTGGGAGATAGCTGCACGAGGTTGGCAAAAATTGTCAATGTCAGCAGCATGACAAAGAAGTGCACAAAGCCGGTCACGGTAGCCAACCGGGAGCTTGCCATCTGCAACGGCTCCGAGATCAGCCCAAGGGACAGCATCGAGTTATTGATGACCCCCTCGCGTGACATCACCAGTAGCCAGGAATATGAGCGCACCACGTAGGAGGTCCAGAAAGGCAGGATGCTGAGAAGCAGCACCAGACGTTGCCAACGCTTGGGAACTCGAAAGGCGATAATCCATGCCAACGGGTAGGCTAGAAGGACGGAGATCACGGTGACGGTCAGGGTGATTTGCAGTGATACCCAGATCGCCTTGGTGAGAAAGGGCTGGGTGAACAGCTTGTGATAATTGTCGAAGCTGATTGCCCAGACCAATTCACGCCCTTCGAGCGACGCAAGGCTCATGGCCGCCATGATGGTGAAAGGCGCGACAAAAAAGGCAAGCGTCCACAGCACGGCTGGGGCCAAAAAGCCCCAGCCTCGGCGAGTCGATGAAGAAGCCATGGTCATTAGTGCTGCAGCATTTCAAACCAGAGGTCTTGCATCGCCGCGTCCAACTGCTCATCGGGTGCCGGATAAAGCTGGCTACGCGCTAAATAGTCTTCTTGTTGATCCCAGCGTAAAACTGACTTTTGCGCCTCTGTCAGGTGTTCGCCTGTTTGCTGGTTAGCAGGCATTCCCCAGTAACAGGAAGACGTGGCAAGGGCGGCTTGGCCTTCAGGGCTAACCAAGTGTTGAACGAAGGCTTCGGCCAACGCTGATTTTTCACTATCGGCGACAACGCCAATGGACTGCGACCAGCGGACGGCCCCTTGCTCGGGAATAGTCCAGGTCAGATTGGGTTGCTCTTCGGCGAGTACTGCAGTCAGCCATTCACCACCACCGACCACAATTTCGGCTTCTCCGGTGGCAAGCGCCGTTTGGCTGGCGACCACGCCACCGGTAGAGCTGGCCGCTTGTTTCATTTTGAGTAGTTCTTCGCGGATAGCGGGCAGGTCTTCCGCTGTGAGCTCACTGGTGTCCAACCCAAGACCGGTTGCTACCAAGCCGATGACCGGCAGATAGTAATCATAGATGGCGATGCGCCCGGCGGGCTCATCACCCCAGATGGATAACAGGTTGTCGAGATCAGCAGGATCCACGCTGTCGGCGTTGTAGGAAATCGTATTAAAGCCGAATTTTTCGGTAACGGCATACGTATTCCCATCCATCTGATTGCTGGAAGCCATCACAATCTCGGGGAAAAAGTCATCGGTAGGCAGCGCCGAAGCATCAAGTGGGGCGAGCAGTCCCGCCTCCACGGCGCGCGGCACGTCAACCGTATCAATCACCAGGACATCCCAATCACCGGGGCGTGACTGTTCAAGCATGGCGAAAGCGGCCCCTGTGCCTTCGTACTCTCGTAGGTTAATGCTGACGTCATGACGCTCTTCAAATGGCTCAATGAGGGCGGGGTCGGTATGATCGCACCAAACCAATGCGTTAAGGGTCTCATTGGCTTGAGCCGACCCCATGCCAGTCAGTATCAGAGTGGCCGGCAACGTGAGGGAGTAGCGGAAGCAGGAAGGGTGCATGGTAAGCCTCTTGTGGGGTTGGCGTTATTTCATAAAAGTTGAACCTATTCATTTTTGTAGCTGATGCTACCGTTTAACGCAATTTAACGTTTTGGAGGTTCGGCTTGACGGGTTTACGTGAAAGACAGAAAGCCGACCGTAATCGGCGCATCCTAACGACTGCTGCCAAGCTGTTTCGGCGGGATGATTATCGGCATGTGCGCATTGAGGATCTGGCCCATCAGGCAAATGTGTCAGTGGGCACTGTCTATAACTATTACGCGACTAAAGGCGATATCCTCATTGCCATCGTTGCCATGGAAGTTGAAGAGGTGCTGGAAGCGGGTGAATGCCTGTTGGCGTCTCCGCCGCAGCCAGCACTCAAGGCCCTTACGCGTCTGATTGATCACTATTACGACCACTCGCTGCATTATCTGAACAAGCAAATGTGGCGCACCGCCATGGCGACCTCAATCGACGCGCCTCAGACCCCGAATGGTCTCAAGTACAATCTTTTGGATGAGCGTCTTAAAGATCAGGTGCAGCGTTTGATTCTAGTGTTAAAGGAGCGAGGAGATATCGCCGCGGACTTGGAGGCTGCGGTGGTGGGGAGCCTGTTGTTTAACGTACTCAACATGCTTTTCATGGAATTTATCAAGTCGGACGACATGGAACTGGAATCGTTGAAAACGCAATTGCATCGTCAGTTGGAGATGATTGCCCAATGGCTCGTGCCTTGACGAGCCAACCGAGCCAAAACAATTTGAGTGGATAATTACCAGTAAACAAACGAGCAGTGCTAGCTATTTTTAACCCGCAAACGATGGCGTTTGAGCTTCCTGACAACGCTCGGTTGGCTAATATCCAGCCGCTTTGCGATGGCATAGGTAGAGGGTAATGCCTCACATAACTCAGCAAGAATGCTGCGTTCGATACGATTGGCTGCGTCCTTGAGACCTTCACTCTCGCCGATTATCGACACGTCAGCCGCCCCTGGTGACGGCCTAGCCTGGGTAGGCTCTTGCTGCCCAGTTGCATCGGGGTGAGTCAAACCGGGGACGTCGGCATGAATGACGTCATTGCAAGACAACCAAGCCCGTTCCAGCCAGTTCTCCAATTCCCGCACATTGCCTGGCCACTCATGCCTCATCAGCGGTCGCCAGATGGTGCGATCAAGCAGCTTCTCCTGGCTATATCGGCGATTCAGCCGTTCCAGTTGGCGATTTACCAATTCGGGGATGTCCTCACGGCGCTCACGAAGAGGAGGCAGCGTGACGGGGATAACATTCAGCCGGTAGTAAAGATCGAGCCGAAAGGTGCCTTCTTCAACGCGTTGAATGAGATTTCGGTTGGTGGCAACGACCAAGCGGAAATCAACCTGGCGAGACAGGTTTTCACCCAGTCGTGCAATGCGGCCGTCCTGAATGGCCTTCAGCAGCTTGGTTTGCATGGCCAGCGGGAGCTCGCCAATCTCATCAAGAAATAGCGTACCGCCTGCTGCCTGCTCGATGAGACCCACGCGCCCGCCGGGGGCGGCGCCGCTAAATGCCCCTGGCCGATAACCGAACATCTCGGCCTCGAAGAGACTGTCAGGTATGGCGGCGCAATTGACGTCCACAAAGGGCCCGGCGTTTCTTGAGCTCCAGTGGTGAAGTTGTCGAGCGAAAGCAGTCTTTCCAACGCCAGACTCACCCAGCAGCATCACCGTCGCATCGGTTGGGGCAACACGCTTTAGCAGCAAGGCTATTTCACGCATCAAGGGGCTTTTGATTTGCAGCTCGTTTAGTTCACTTTCTAGCGACAAATCTCCCTGTTCATGTTCCTGACTGCGTTTAAGGTGCTCGCTGAAACGTTGTTGAAGAAACGCGTATTCCTGCTGCAACAGCTGCAGATCAGTGAGATCCATTGAGCGACTGACAACCGCCACCAGTTTTCCATCCTCGAAGACCGGGTGAGCTTGAGCAATGACGCGACGTCCGGTGGCGGTTCGCTGGATGAGTTGCGCTGGCTGCCCGGTGCGCATCACTTCCATGCTAATGGATGGATTCAGCACTCCTTCGGCTTCCAGACGTTGCACATTGCTCGAGCGCAGCTCCTCACAGGAGATACCGTAGACCGCCGCCGCGCTTGGGCTTACATAGTCAATTGTGCCGTTGGCAGCGACCACAAAAAAGTGATCATGGGCGGTATCGATGATAGTGCCTAGAATGAGGTGATCGATGGTGTTCATGGGGAGGCGAGCGATCCATTTTTGTATCTTTGATTCATAATTGTATCAAATGCAGCCGCCAAACGATCCATTAATGAATCGTTTGCTTCCAGATTGCGTATTATACGGCCTGGCATGATTCCTGCAGTAGTCAGGGCGCCCTGTCGAGGACGATAGGAACCTGATAACAAGAGGAGTTGTTCATGACTCGCTTCAACCAGCCACTAGGTGGCAACGACATGCCCAGGTTTGGTGGCCCTGCCACTATGATGCGCTTGCCCACTCAGGAGGGCGCCAAGGGGCTAGATGCCGCGTTCATTGGTATCCCGATGGATATTGGCACTTCCAATCGCCCTGGCACGCGCCTGGGGCCGCGGCAGATTCGTGATGAGTCGCGGATGTTGCGTCCCTACAACATGGCCACGCGTGCAGCACCCTTCGACAGCCTTCAGGTCGCAGACATCGGCGACGTGCCGATCAATACCTTCAATCTGCCCAAGAACCTGGACATCATCTCCGGTTTCTACGATCAGGTTTTAGCGCACGACTGCGTGCCGCTAACACTGGGTGGCGATCACACCCTGACTTGGCCGGTGCTGCGCGCTATTGCCAAAAAGCATGGCCCGGTTGGCCTGATTCATATTGATGCCCATGCCGATATCAACGAGACGATGTTCGGTGAGGAAGTAGCACATGGTTGCCCGTTCCGGCGCGCGCAGGAAGAGGGCCTGCTGGATAGCCAACGAGTTGTCCAGATTGGCCTCCGGGGTACTGGCTATGCCGCTGAAGACTTCGACTGGTGTCGTGACCAGGGCTTTCGCGTTGTTCAGGCCGAGCAGTGTTGGTACCAATCCCTCGCCCCCCTGATGGCAGAAGTGCATGAACAGATGGGCGACAGACCCGTTTATATCTCCTTCGATATTGATGCGCTGGATCCCTCCGTTGCTCCAGGTACCGGCACCGTGGAAATGGGCGGCCTAACCGCGCAGCAGGGTCTTGAGATCCTTCGTGGCGCAGCGGGCCTCAATATTGTCGGCGGCGATCTGGTGGAAGTCTCACCACCCTATGACCCTAGCGGCAATACCGCCCTGATAGGCGCCACCTTGCTCTATGAAATGCTGTGCATTTTGCCGGGCGTTACGCGTCGCGACTAAGCACCAAGCATATCGGCCTCGAACGTGGCCGATCACTAACTCCATGACAATGACAACTTATTCCGAGGTAACCAATGCCTTCTTCCCTTGATAGTTCTGATGATATCGCGAATGAAGAGGTTCCTCTCTCGCGTCACGGCCTGATCAAGTTTCTCGTGCCGTCAATCATCGGCATTTTATTGTTCCTGGTGCCTTTCTCCTTCGGCGACACCATCAATATCGGCATGGGGCTGGCCGCTGATGGTCTGCAGACGCTACTCGGTGATGCGCTGCCCGCGATTGCCACGGTAGTTCTGTGCCTGTCGCTGGTGATAACGGCGTATGTGAAGCTTTCCAAGCCAGTTTGGGCTCAGGACAATGCGCTCGGCGAGCTTTTTGACGTGGCGCCGGTGTGGGTTGCCATGCGGGGGCTTGGGGCGATTTTTGCGCTCATGACGTATTTCCAGTTCTGCCCTGAATTTGCCATCGCCTCTTACACAGGTGGTGTGATGCTCAACGACTTGGCCCCTGTGCTGCTGACGTTCTTCTTCTTTGCCGCCATTCTGCTGCCTTTTCTGGTCGACTTTGGTTTTATGGAGTTCATTGGAAGCCTACTGCGCACGCCCTTTAGGTGGATTTTCGGCTTGCCGGGACGCAGCGCCATCGATGCCACCGCTTCTTGGATGGGCTCCGGCACCGTCGGCGTGTTGATTACCACTCAGCAGTATGAGAAGGGCTTCTACAACTGCCGCGAAGCAGCGGCCATCGCAACAAATTTCTCTATCGTGTCGATTGCCTTTGCGATTTTGGTGACCAGTTTTATCGGTATTAACCACCTCTTTGTGCCTTTCTACCTGACGGTCGTCGTGGCGGGGCTGATAGCGGCAGTGATCGTGCCTCGGCTACCGCCTTTATCACTCAAGTCGAATAGCTACTACCCGCCGGTTGGCTGTCAATTGCAGGAAGAGCGTACCGGTAAACAAGGCCTGCTACGCTATAGCTTGGGAATGGCGGTGGCACGTGCCGAAAAGGCGCCGGGCCCCCGTCAGTTGGTGCGGATTGCGCTGTACAACGTTGCGGATATCTTCTTTGGTCTTTTGCCGCTGGTGATCGCCATCGGCACCGTGGCGCTTATCCTGGCGGAGTTCACACCCATATTTACTTGGTTGTCGATGCCCATGGTGCCCGTGCTGCAATGGATGGGTTTACCGGAAGCGGAGGCCGCAGCGCCCGCGACATTAGTGGGCTTTGCCGATATGTTTCTGCCGGCAGTGCTGGCCAGCAATATTGAAAGCGAGCTGACGCGTTTCGTCATTGCCTGTCTGTCGCTGACCCAATTGGTTTACATGTCCGAGATTGGCGCCTTGCTGCTCAAGTCGAAGATACCGCTGAAACTTTGGGAGCTGGCCGCGATCTTCTTGATTCGCACCGCCATCACGTTGCCGATCATCGTGGTCATGGCTCACTGGCTAGTAGGATGAGGAGCGCAAGTATGACCTGTGCAGAGTTGCTCATTCGATTGCTGCGCGACACCTATGGGGTAGATACCGTCTTCGGCATTCCCGGTGTGCACACCGTAGAGCTTTATCGGGGACTGGATGGAGGCGAGGCGGGCGGGATCCGCCATATTACCCCACGCCACGAACAGGGTGCGGGTTTTATGGCCGACGGTTACGCCCGGGCGACCGGGCAGCCGGGCGTCTGTTTCATCATTACCGGCCCCGGCATGACCAATATTGCCACGGCCATGGGGCAAGCACTGGCTGACTCCATCCCCATGCTGGTGATTTCCAGCGTCAATCGCCGCGACACCCTGGGTCGCGGTCAGGGTCGACTTCACGAGCTACCCAGCCAGCAGCAGCTGACGGCAGGCCTATCGCGCTTCAGCTACACGCTGGCAACGCCCGACGGGCTCCCCGATGCATTGGCCCGGGCCTTTGCCGTGTTTGAAGGGGCGCGACCGGGCCCCGTGCATATTGAAATTCCAATTGACCTGTTCAACGCACCGGTCGCGAAGCCGGCTCGCTGGCAGCGTTCTACAATGGCCAAGCCGGCACCCGACCCTGCGGCGCTAGAGACAGCCATGGAGTGGCTTTCAGCGGCAAATCGCCCACTGGTATTGCTGGGGGGTGGCTGTGTATCAGCGCCTGATGCGGCACGCACGCTGGTGGAAGCGCTTGATGCCCCGACGGTCACGACCATCAATGCCAAGGGGTTGCTGGGCCGCGATCACCCTCTGGATCTGGGCGCCAATGTCTCCCTGCCGCCAGTGCGTAAGTTGGCCAAGGAGGCCGACGTTATCCTGGCCATCGGCACCGAGCTGGGCGAGACCGACTACGATGTGGTCTTTGATGATGGCTTTGAGCTTACGGGGCGTCTGATCCGGGTGGACATCGACGCCGAGCAGTTGGCGCGTAACCAGTACGCCGAGCTGGCACTGGTGGCGGATGCCGGGCTAACCCTTCAAGCCCTGGCTGCACGCTGTGCCGAGTTGCCCCGACAGCGGGACGGTGAGGCTCGGGTGACAGCTGCCTGGCAAGCGCTTGAGATGGAGGCAGATCCTGCCTTCGCCCCTTATGTGCCGCTATTTGAGGTGCTTCGTGAAAGCTTACCCGATGCCATCCTGGTGGGCGACTCCTGCGCTACCACCTACGCCGCCAATCATCTCGTTTCCCAACCGGCGCCAAGGCGTTTTTTCAATGCCTCCACCGGCTACGGTACGCTGGGCTATGGCTTGCCCGCCGCTATGGGGGCAAGCCTGGGGCGGTCTGACTTGCCGGTCGTAGCGCTAGTGGGTGACGGTGGCATCATGTTTACGCTTTCTGAATTGGCCTGCGCGGTAGAGGAGACACTGCCGGTCGTCGTAGTGCTTTGGCACAATCAAGGGTATGAAGAGATTCGCCGTTTTATGGACGGCGCCGGGGTGCCTCGTCTAGGGGTGGATATTCAGGCCCCAGATTTTCAGATGCTGGCTGCTGGCTTCGGGTGCATGTCAAAGCGCATTAAAACCCCGGAAGAGCTGGCCTCTGTGCTGCGCAACAGACCGTTGACCGGGCCGATTCTGGTCGAGATTGATGCTTTTGCCTGGAGCGAAGCGGTTCAACCCGAGACGCATAACTCGCCCGACTCCCATTGATTTCTATCGAGAGGTACCTCTCTTGCAACAACTGACACAACACTTCATCGACAACTGCTGGGTGGCAAGTAACGGCCAAGCGCGACTGCCTGTTACTGATCCCTATCGTCAGGAAATCATTGCTGAGGTCACAGTCGGTGATCCGGCTGATGTCGCGGCGGCGGTGGCCGCTGCTCGGCGTGCTTTGCCAGGGTGGCAAGCGCTGGGGGGTGGTCGTCGAGGCGAGTATTTGGCGGCGTTCGCCGATGCGCTGACAGCGCGACGCGAGTCGTTAATGCGCCTTTCATCACGCAATAACGGCAAGGCGCTCGCCGAGACGGCGATTGATCTCGACGATGCGATTGCCTGCTATCGCTACTACGCAGGATTGGCCCATGAGCTGGAAGCGCGCCAGGGGCGTAATGTGTCCCACAGCATGGAGGGGGTTCGGGTTCAGACATTCGAGGATCCTGCGGGCGTGGTAGGGCTGATTTCTCCCTGGAACTTCCCGCTGGTCACCAGTGCCTGGAAGATTGCACCGGCTCTGGCGGCGGGCTGCACGGTGGTTTTCAAACCCTCGGAAGTGACGCCGCTACCCGAGCAGGCGCTGGCTGAGATCGCCGAGGAAGTGGAACTGCCGCCGGGCGTTTTTAACCTGGTGCATGGTGATGGTGAGCATGTTGGAGCGCCGTTAACCGCCCATCCTGATGTTGATAAGCTTTCCTTCACCGGGAGTAATGCGGTTGGTGAACAGGTAATGCATGCCGCCGCCCGGGGCGTCCGCAATGTCTCGCTGGAGCTGGGGGGCAAGTCGCCCGTTCTGGTGCTTAGTGATGCCGACGTTGACCAGGCCGCCGATTGGGTAATGGCAGGCATCTTCTTTAACTCTGGGCAGGTGTGTTCGGCAACTTCGCGGCTTATCGTGCACGAGTCATTGGCCGATGCCCTTTACGAAGCGCTGGGCCAGAGAATGGATGCTATCCGGCTGGGAGACCCGCTGGCCGACGATACAGACATGGGGCCAATGACCAGCTCTAAGCAGCGCAAGGTGGTCGAGGAATATCTTGAGATTGCCCGAAAAGAAGCGCTGGTTGCGGTGCGAGATAGCAGTCACCGTCAACTTCCCGAGCAGGGTGAGTTTGTAGCCCCGACGCTGTTTCGCGACGTACCCGTCGAAAGCCAATTATGGCAGGAAGAGATTTTCGGGCCCGTACTGTGTGGGCGCAGTGTGAGTAACGATGAGCAAGCCGTCGAGCTCGCTAACGCCAGCCCATTCGGCCTGGCAGCCACGGTGATCGCCGGGGATGTCGAGCGTGCACGTCGAATTGGTCAACAGCTGCGTGCCGGCAGCGTCTGGTACAACACCGAGCAGCTCGTCATGCCAGAAGCCAGTTGGGGCGGCTTTGGGATTAGTGGTATCGGCCGTGAGTTGGGTCCCTGGGGTTTGGCAGAATATCTTCAGGTTAAGCACCTTATGGGGCCTGAAAGCTAACTTGCTTAAATTGTAACAATGTTTGCGGCATTTTAGACAAGTATGGCCGGGATTTCCGCGGCCAACATTGCCATGTTGAGAGGCCTCATGTTTTTAAAACTCCTTCTCTGGGGCATCCGGTTGTTGGTGCTTTTGATGGTAGTGGTGGCCTTACTGCCATTAATACCTAGTGGCCAATGGTGGATCAGACTGTGGGATTTTCCGCGGCTACAGTTGACTGGCGTGCTGGTTTTGCCAGTGCTGCTTCTGGGAGTGCACGCGTGGCTAAAGCGCCCGAGAAAAGAGCACGCAGTGTGGATAGTGGTCATCTTTGCGATAGCAGGTTGGCACTTAACGCACATCCTGCCGTTCACAACCATTTGGTCGACCGAGGTACCCACCGCTGAAGGACAACCCGGCGAAAACCAGACGACTCTTAAAGTGCTGACCGCGAATGTTACCTACACGAACGACCATTACGCTGAGGTACTGGCGATGGTTCGTCGCGAGGATCCCGATCTACTATTGCTAATCGAAGTCGATAGCGCCTGGGCCGAAGGGATGGCGCCGCTAGATGAGCATTATGCCCATCGCGTTGGAGAGGTTCGCGGTGAGGGGCTGGGGATAGTGCTATGGTCACGGATTCCGTTGCTGGAGCAGGCGGTTGAACATTTGGTCTCTGAGCGTCGACCTTCCGTTTTCGCGACGATTGACGTTCCAGACATTGGCCCAGTGCGCTTTGTCGGCGCCCACCCAGTTCCTCCAGGGCTGCAGGAAAGAAACTTCAGCAACGAGGAAGGGCGACGGGACAGCCGTGAACGCGATGCAGAGCTTATGCTCATTGCTCGCCATGTTGAAGAAGACCCGGACAACCGCTGGATTGTCACCGGGGACTTCAATGACGTTGCATGGTCTGACACCACCAGGCTATTCGCCGATTTGAGTGACCTAAAAGATCCCCGCCTTGGTCGGCGGTTGCTGAGTACCTACCATGCTAAATATCCATGGTGGCGATACCCGATTGATCACCTGTTCGTTTCTGATGGTTTCCATCTTATTGATATCGACAGAGTGAAGGTGCAAGGCTCGGATCACTTCGGACTCTCTACAACGCTAACTGTTGCTCGGAAAGATCACGGAAAGCCAGAGGCGTCAGCTGAGGACGAGCAGGAAGCCCAAGAGATGGTCGAGGAAGGCGCCGAAGACGCAGAGGAGCATGATGTTAGCTCCTCGGAGGCAGGGGAAGGAGAAAGGGAGTCAGAGTCAAACTGAGAATCTCTTTAACAACCGTAAAAAATCAAGTTTCGCTGACCACTTGGCGTGACCGACGAATAACTCCTATGTTGTCGGAAAGACTTGGGAGTAATGGTGATGGAAGCACTGGCGAAGAAGCTGGGCCTTAAGACGGATCCCACGATTTTTTTCACATCTGCCGGGATCATGATCGTTTTTTTAGTGGTGCTTTTGATTGCGCCCGGCCCAGTAGGGAATGCCTTTGGCGCGGGGCGGGAATGGATCGTTACCAACCTTGGCTGGTTCTTTATTTTAGGGGTGACGAGTTGGGTGGCGTTTCTGCTGTGGGTGGCGATCAGCCGTTTCGGGGCGATTCGCCTGGGGGGCAATGATGCGAAGCCAGCCTATGGCAACCTCTCCTGGTTCAGCATGCTGTTCGCCGGCGGTATTGGCACGGTGTTGATGTTCTGGGGCGTGGCTGAGCCTATTTCCCACTTTGCAACTCCCCCGAGACCGGATGTCGAGCCCTTCTCTGTAGCAGCCGCCGACGATGCCATGAGTTTTTCGATCTATCACCTTGGGCTGCACACCTGGGCGATTTTCGCTATGCCTGGCCTGGCTTTTGCGTACTTTATCTATCGTTACAACCTGCCGATGCGTTTCAGCTCAGTGTTCTATCCGCTGATAGGCGATCGCATTTACGGTCCTTTCGGCAAAACCCTCGATATCTTTGCCATTCTCGGGACGCTCTTTGGTGTGGCGGTTTCTATTGGCCTGGGCACCCAGCAGATCAATGCGGGGCTAACGGAATTATTTGATATTCCGGATGCTGTGATTACCAAGGTGCTCATCATCACTGTCTTGACGACCGTCGCGGTGGGATCGATCGTGGCGGGGCTGGACTCAGGCGTGAAGCGGCTTTCCAATATCAATATTGGCATGGCTGTTGGCTTGATGCTGTTTGTGTTGTTTACAGGGTCGACCGTTTTTCTTTTACGTGCTGTTGTCGAGACCTTTGGTCTCTACATAACGAACCTGCTGCCAATGGCATTCTGGAATGATACGCTGGCAAGCTATTCCAGCGATGGCGGTGCCTGGGGGTGGCAGGGCAGTTGGACGGTGTTCTATTGGGCCTGGACAGTGACCTGGTCGCCTTTCATCGGGATATTTGTGGCGCGGATTTCCCGCGGGCGAACCATCCGTGAGTTCGTCCTTGGTGTACTGTTCGCTCCCTCCATCTTTACGCTGGTTTGGTTTGCGATCTTTGGCTGGTCTGCCATGGAGATTGACGGGATTGGGCCCGATGCCCGGGAAGCCATGGGAGAGCAGGCCGGTGCCTTGTCCGCTGCCGTGGGCGAAAGTATTCCACTCGCCATGTTTGCGTTTTTCGAGAGTTTCCCAGCGGCCACGTTAATCCAGGGCTTGGCGGTTGTTATCGTCGCCATCTTTTTTGCCACGTCATCGGACTCCGCGTCCCTGGTAGTCGATATGCTGTGCACAGGCAGTGCAGATCCCGGCCCCTGGCACCAACGGGTCTTCTGGGGCGTCTCTGAAGGTATGTTGGCGGCCATGCTCATCGTGCTTGCCGGCGACGCCGGGCTTACCGCTCTGCAGGAGGTGATCACCGTTGTCGGCCTGCCAATGTTCATTCTGGTGTTTGCCATGATGTTCGCGTTGTACCGCGGCCTGTCCCATGAGGAACTTAGCGAAGTGAAGGTGGGCAGCCCTCCGAAGCGAGAGGAGTTGGCACCGGATGACTAGGCGGCATGCAGCACTGACATCAACGGACAATGGCTTTAAGCCTGCGCCATTCACTTTCTGCCCATGGTTTATTTACTTTATGTCCTCATTTCGTGCTGCTCGGTGGTTGTCTGCAGGTCATCTTCAAACGCTGTATAGTCCGCTTTTTCGTTCTGAACTTTGTTTAGGACGCGAGCGTGAGCGAATGACGCTAAGGGATGGGGATTTTCTGGATCTCGATTGGCTTGGTCAGGGGGATGATGATACTCCGTGCGTGATACTTCTTCATGGGCTAACCGGTAGCTCTTCGTCGCGCTATATTCTGGGTCAGCAGCAGGCATTGGCCTTGAAAGGCTGGCAGAGTGTGGCGGTGAATTGGCGGGGATGCTCAGGAGAGCCTAACCGTCGAGCGCGGGGTTATCATTCTGGCGTCAGCGAGGATCTAGAGGAGGTAGTCGACCTGCTTTCCTCGCGTCGACCAACCCAGCCTTTGGCGGCCATTGGCTATTCGCTTGGCGGCAATGTGTTACTTAAGTACTTGGGCGAGCAGGGCGGTGCAACACCATTGCAGGCGGCCGCGGCGGTTTCGGTGCCGTTTCGTCTGGATCACAGTGCCGAACGAATCAGCCAGGGAATGTCTAAAATCTATCAAGCGCGTTTTTTACGCGACCTAAGACGCTATATGGCAGATAAACGTCACCGATTCGCTATTAATGGCGACCCCGACGAGTACGCCAAACTTCTTGCCTTAAGCTCGCTTAAGCGTGTTACCACCCTATGGGAATTTGATGAGCGGGTAACCGCGCCCTTGCACGGTTTCTCAAGCGCCAGCGATTATTACCAGCGTTGCAGCAGTGTTTATTTTATATCCGCCATTAGCGTGCCGACGCTGATTATCCAGGCGCAAGACGATCCGTTTGTTTATCCTCACAGCGCTCCAAACAAGGCGGCGTTGCCGCAAAATGTGGCTCTGGAATTTCATCGCCAAGGCGGCCATGTGGGCTTTATTGAAGGCGCTCCCTGGGAGCCCGATTATTACCTGGAACGGCGGCTGCCAGCCTGGTTGGCGTCAACGCCATTGACGGTAAAAAAATGGGCGACCTGCGCTTAGATTATTGATTGTGTCCTGGCGGCGTTGCGCTACTATGCAAACGTTAAGGCTTATTTTGAGCCCATCCGGAAAGCCGCCATGCTAAAAGGTCTGATTGTCTGTTTTGCGGTGCTATTCGCGCAATTAGCGGTATTGCACGTGATTGATGCGCGTCTCTACAATTCCCAAGATGTTCGTCACGCGGCGATGAAAACGGTTACACCGCAGAAAGACGATGAAGAAGATGTGCAAAGCTAAGCAATGTGGTTGTTGGCACGCACCCAGCGACGCTTGGCGTCGCTGGAATGAGATGATTGTTAAAGCCTTTCCTCCAACCAAGCATTAAAGGCTGTCCACGAACGCTGGTCAGCCCGCTCGTGATAGGCATCACTACCAAAAACACTAAACGCGTGGGGGGCACCGGAATAAATGCCGACTTCGTAGGTAACGCCTGCGGTTTCTAACTCGCCAGCCAAGGTGGCAACATCGTCCAGGCTTACTGAACTGTCGGCTCCGCCGTGGGCAATAAAGATAGGCGCGGTATCACCGGCGTAGGATTGGCCTTCGGGCGTGGTTAAGCCACCATGGAAGGTGGAGTAGGCAGCAACGCCCTCTGCTTCGCCCGAACGTGCGATTTCTAACGCTACCGCACCGCCAAAACAGTACCCTATAATAACTGTCTGCTCAGCCGCGCCTTCTTGCCTTGCCTGTGCCAGGCCGCCCAGCGTGAGCATGCGCATCCGTTCCCGGTTTTCATACAGTCGATTGGTGGCCGCACGCTTATCCTCGACCGCCTGGGGGCGATTGCCTTCGCCATACAGATCCACGGCGAAGACATCGTAACCCTCATCGGCCAGCATATCGGCGCGTTGGCGCTCGTAATCATCCAACCCGTCCCAATCATGAACGATCAGGACACTGCCTTTTGCATCCTCACCGCCGGAGACAAAATAGCCCTGGAAGTTTTCTTCGTTCACGGTGTAAGCAATATCTTCCCCAGCGGGGGAGAAAGCCAGCGCCGCCTGCGTCAACGTTAGTAGCGCTAATGTGCTGGTGGGGAGTAGAATTTTCTTCATCGCTGTAGTGTCCAATGAGATGTTCAACAAGCATAGACAATACTTGCTAAACTGGTACAACATTGAAAAACTATTTGCGTGGAAGACAAAGGCTTGCGTCTGGAACTCGGTGACGGCATGCTGGTCAACTGTTCGACAGATCATTACGGAGCATGAACACATGAGTTACAACGACTCACATATTGCGCAATCAGCATCGGGCGGTGTCGCCAACTCGGTGAGCACCAACAAAGTGCTACGTAACACCTACGCGTTACTGGCCATGACACTGCTGTTCTCTGCGGCTACTGCAGGGGCGGCCGTGGCGATGGGTGTTCAGCAAATGAACATCTTCGTGTTCTTTATCGGTGCCTATGGTTTGATGTTCTTGGTCCATAAAACGGCCAATTCGGCAGCTGGCTTAGCCGCAACGTTTGCCTTTACGGGCTTTATGGGCTTCACCTTAGGGCCTATTTTGTCCGCTTATTTGGCATTGCCGAACGGCGGCGCGTTGATCATGAATGCCTTGGCCATGACCGGTATCACCTTTATCGGTCTTTCGGCAGTGGCGCTGATCACAAAGAAAGATTTCAGCTTCCTCGGTAACTTCATGATAGCTGGCGCGATTGTGCTGGTATTGGCGATGGTCGCCGCGCTTATCTTTAACATCCCTGCGTTGTCGCTAATGGTATCGGCTGGCTTTGTGCTGTTTTCTTCAGCCGCCATTCTTTATCAAACCAGTGAAATCATTCATCGCCAGGGTGAGACCAACTACATTTTAGCGACCATTACACTGTTCGTGTCTATCTATAACTTGTTCATCAGCCTGCTGTCGCTGCTCGGTTTTATGAGTAGCGATTAACACGCAGATTCGTTGACGTCAGGTAATGTCTCGACAGACCCTATTAGTTTAGGGTCTGTTTTTTTGCTTTAGGCATTACCATGAACAGGCAAATAGTGATCGGATCAATAGATCATCAACGTCAGATCTTGGTCACCAGATGTTACTCGTCAAGCTGTGATAGGTAAGAGCAAATGGACTACGGATTGTTAGTGATGGGGGCTCCCTATAGCCAGCCTGCGCCGCATTCGGCACTTAGGTTTGCGCACGCTATCTTGGCAAGGGGGCATCAACTGGCCGGTGTTTTCTTTTATCATGACGGGGTTCATAACGCCTCATCGCTCATGACCCCGCCGCAGGATGAACTTAACATTCGTGAAGCCTGGAAGGCCCTGCACGAGCAACACGGCGTGCCATTGGATGTTTGTATTGCGGCTGCACTAAGGCGCGGCGTCGTCAGTGAATCCGAAGCTGCACGTCATGGCTACACCGCGTTTAACCTTGAAGCACCCTTTGAGTTGACCGGGTTGGGCCAGTTGCTCACTCTTCAGCAGCGATGCCAGCGCTTGATAACGTTCGCCAATTGAGATTGCTCATGGATAAATCAGAAGACCTGATGGTGATCATTCGTCATGCCCCGCATAATTCCAACTGGTTGCGTGAAGGCTTGGACGCAGCTCTGGTGGCCGCCGCCTTTGGCCAATCCGTCAGGCTGCTTTTTATGGGGCAGGGCGCATTGGCGCTGTGTAAAGAACAGCAGGCCGGTGCGCCAGGGCAAAAAGCCACGTTGCCCACCATCGACATGCTGGAAATGTACGAGATTGATCAATTAAATGTCCCCGATCAAACGCTTGAGGAACTCAATATCCCCTTGGCCTCGCTGGTAAACGGCGTGACACCGCTGAGTGAGTCACAAGTTAAAGCGTTGTTTAGCCAACCCCGGCTGATATTCAACTTTTAGGGAGCGCTATGATCCTGCACATTCTAACCACCGCTCCCCTCAGCGATGCGGCCCGGCAGGCTGAGCAGGCGATTAACCCCGGGGATGCGTTGCTACTCATTGAAGAAGCCGTCAGCGCGGCGCTACAGCCCGACTTGGACTGTTGGAAACAAACCGACTACCCGGTGTTTTTGCTTGAAGAGGATCTTGTCGCAAGAGGATTTGCCAACGCTGCAAGCCATCACAGGCTCGCCACCGTCGATATAGAAGGTTTTGTTCAGTTAACCGAGCAATACGAACAATCGATTACTTGGTATTAGACAGTGAGCACACCGATGAACAATACCGACACCCCGCGTTACCTGAGTACCGAATCCAACATCGAGCTAGACCCGGAAGGCTACCTTGTCGATTTGAGTGACTGGTCGGAGACCGTGGCCGGTCAATTGGCAGACGATGAAGGCATCGAATTAACGCCCGAGCACTGGGAAATTATCAATCTAGTGCGGTCGTTCTATGCGCGCTATGAAATGGCCCCCGCCATGCGACCGCTGGTCAAAGCCACGCAGCGATCCTTAGGTGAAGAGAAAGGGCGCTCTATTTACTTGATGCGCCTATTCCCGGGCAGTACAGCCAAGGTAGTTGCCCGTATTGCGGGACTCCCCAAACCTACCAATTGCCTGTAATACTCGCGTTACTGGTTAGCTGTCGCTAGCCTGCATCCCATGCGGCGCGACCCAACCAAACTTGGCATGCTTCTCCAGCACCGTGGATATACAGGCTTGCCTCTGGGTTTAGGGCGCATTGGTAAAGGGTTGTCCCAGCAATGCTTTCAGGTGGGCCTCAACGCCGCTTGCCAACGAGGTCGGGTTGTAGCCACCTTCGAGTGACGATACGAGACGGTTATCGGCATAGAGTGTGGCAATTTCCATCGCCATGTGAGTGATCCAGTAAAAATCCTCGTCGGTAAGGCATACATCGCCCATGGGATCGTCGCGGTGGGCATCAAACCCAGCGGAGATGAGTACCAGGTCAGGTTTGAAGCGATGAAGTGCCGGTAGCCATTGGCTTTCGATCAGACGTCGAAACTCGGGCCCATCGGTACCCACTTCTAAAGGCGTGTTAACCACATTTTGCCATTCGCTGCGTAAATACCGCCATGGGTAGAAAGGGTATTGAAAGCTGGTGCAAATCAGAACGCTGGGGTCATTCTTGAAAATATCGATTGTACCGTTGCACTGATGTACGTCAAAGTCCAGCACGGCAATGCGCTGGGCACCATAGCGTTCCTTGGCATAAGCCGCCCCGACGGCAATATTGTTATAGAAACAAAACCCCATTGCCTCGGCCGCTTCGGCATGATGACCAGGCGGGCGGATAGCGCAAAACACATTATCGGCTTGACGCTTAAATACTTGGTCAATGCCTTTGATGACTGCTCCCGCGGCTAACCGAGCGGCTTTTAAGCTATCCGGATTCATCAAGGTATCGTTATCAAGCGGTATAATACCTTCTTCGGGCAAGCACTTCGTCAGTGCGTTGAGATGTCGGGTTGCATGAACCCGGCGAAGCGACTCATCGTCGGCTTCCTTGGCATCGGCTTGCATGGTTTGCTGTAATAGACCAGACAGCGACAAACGCGCTCGGATTGCCTCCAGTCGCTGCGGATTTTCAGGATGTCCCGGCCCCATGTGATGCAATGAGCAGTCCGGATGGGTAAGGTAGGCAGTGATCATTCAAGCGCTCCATTATGACTAGTACTACCTTAATCGCGACCTGATGATACGCGACAGTGTCCATAAGTCTTACATCGCGCTGCACCGCTTGAGGAGAGGTAAACGTGAGCACACGTTTCTTGCACCATTTTTTTGAACCCCGCACGCTTGCCGTGATCGGTGCGTCCGAAAAACCCGAATCGCTAGGGGGGCTGGTTCTGCGGAATCTTCAAGAGGCGGGGTTCAAGGGGCAGCGCTGGGCGATTAATTTGAGAGGTTATGATCAGGTCTTCGGCGACCCTTGTGTCAAACGTATTGAAGATATGCCCGAGGTACCTGACCTCGCGGTTATCTGCTCGCCCATTGAGGGCGTGCCCAAATTGATTCAGCAGTTAGGCAAATTTGGGGTAAAAGCTACGTTGGTGTTATCCGGTGGGGCCTACCTGGATCGAGAAAAGGGTAACCAAGGCTCTATCCGAGAGCGCATGTTAAGCGCCGCACGGGAATCCGGTATTCGCGTTCTGGGGCCGGAGTGCATGGGCGTCATCGTGCCGGCTAAAAAACTCAACGCTTCCTACGCTAGCCAACCGATCAAGGCCGGGCGCGTGGCCTATTTGGGCCAGTCGGGCATGTTAGCCAATGCGATGATTGACTGGGCAGCGGGGCGCGACGTGGGCTTTTCCCACTTGATTACCGTCGGTGACAGCGTCGATGTGCTGTTGCCTGATTTAATTGACTACGTAAATCAGTTCTCTCCTGCTCAGGCAATCCTGCTTCACTTAGAGCGGGTTTCCAACGCTCAGCATTTTATGACCGCGGTACGTGATGCCTCGCGTAACCGGCTTGTACTGGCGATTAAAAGCGGGCGAACCTTTGCCTCGGATATTTCCGGCATGGCGCCGACACCGGGCATTGCCAATCGCGACGTAGTGTTTGACGCGGCTTTCTCCCGTGCGGGTGTGGTGCGGGTGGATGATTCAGACGAGCTGCTGGATGCTCTTGAAACGCTTTCGCGTATGAAGCCGCTGCGTGGCGATCGATTGGCGGTCGTATCTAACGGCTTGGGCCCTGCGATGCTGGCCATCGATAAGCTCATCAGTGCAGGCGGAAAATTAGCTGAATTTAGCGAAGAAACCCAAAACGCGCTGCATAAAAGCCAAGTCGATATGAGCAAGCCGGGTGAAAACCCTGTCGATTTGGGGGGCAATGCGACACCTGAGCGATTTGTTGAGGCGCTGCGTATTGTGGCGGCAGATGCCAATGTGGATGCGGTACTAGTGGTACACGCACCAACTCGGTTAGCGCCCTCATTAGTGACGGCACAAGCGTTAATTGCCAACCGTAAAGCGTTTCGCCGTAACTTGCTGACCAGTTGGATGGGCTTGAAAGAGGCGCTTAATGCCCGCCACGAATGCAACATAGCGGGCATTCCCACCTATATTTCACCCGAAAAGGCGGTAAAAGCCTTCATGCACATGGTGGACTACCAGCGCGTGCAGCAGTTGCTACAGGAAACACCCCCCAGCTTGCCATTTTCCACCAGCGCCGCAATTCGCGCCCAATGTCGTACCTTGATCAGCGATGCCAAGGCGGAAGGGCGTCAAACGTTGAGTCACTCTGAGACGGCGCAGGTACTTGAAGCGTACGGCATACCTGCCGCCACCAGTTATTACCTCACCAGCGCTGAGCAGGCGCTTGAGGTTGCCGCCAAGATTGAGGGGCCTAAAGCCTTGAAGGTCGTTCACGAGGGCAATTGCCGACCTTATCGCTACCGTAAACACCCGCATAAAATATCGGCAGGGCTGCTGCAAGACCTTGAAACGCCCGAGCAGGTAGCCGAGGGCGTCATTAAGCTGGGTGAAAAAGTTAATGAAAAATTCCCCGAGTACGCCGTTCATGAATATTGCTTGCAGCCCATGCAGCGCGGCAAGCATTCTATGCAGGTGTGCGCGGGTATTACCCGGGATCCGGTGTTCGGCCCGCTGATTGTGTTTGGTATTGGCGGCTATAAAGTTAACGTGCTGGCTGACCGACAGGTCGCACTACCGCCGCTTAACATGAGTTTGGCGGCGGATGTGGTGGGTCGCACCCATGCGGCGTCTTTGATTCGCGAGCATTCGTCAGACCCTGACCGGGATACCCATCACCTATGCCAACTGTTGGTTAAACTCTCGCAAATGGCCTCGGACTTGGGCGAGCTGCGCGGACTTGAACTCAACCCGCTGTTGCTTAACCGGGACGGCATGCTAGCGGTCGACTTCGCCATGGATTTGGGGCCACCGGCACGTTTTGCCATCATGCCTTACCCAGAGGAGCTGCGTGAGTGGATTACGCTGAAAAACGGTTGGCAAGTTGAAGTGAGGCCTATTCGCGCCGAAGATGCACCGTTGATCACCAACTTCCATCGTCAATTGTCTGAGGAAAGCATCCGCTTTCGTTATTTCCATAACAAGTCGGATTTAACCCAGCGCGACCTATCGGTGCTTTCGCATATCAATTACGATCGACAAATGGCGTTCATCGCGGAGCACCAGCGCGATGACGGCAGCAAAGAGATGCTGGGCGTGGTGCGGGTTTGGAATGATCCCGACAATATCAGAACGGAATTCTCGGTCATTATACGCGACGATCTGCAAGGGCTTGGGATCGGTAGTCTGTTAATGAAGAAAATGATCGACTACTGCACCCACATTGGCACGCTGGAAATGGTGGGTAAGATTATGGCGGATAATCACCCGATGCGGGCGTTGATGAAGCATTTAGGCTTCACTTGTCGTTACAACATGGAAGAGCAGGTTATCGATGCCATCATGCGGCTTAACGAGCCTGCCAGCGAGTGGCAACGTCACCGCTTGGAAAGCCTGCCCGACTAAGCTTGGCTTGGTTCGCCGCTATGACTCAATAGCGGCGAGCCAACAGGGTAGGTAGGCCCTAGGGTGCCAGGCGAAAATAGCTCCACTCACCGCCGTCGCGGCGCTCAAAGCGGATGCGGTCATGCAGGCGGCTAGGTTGGCCCTGCCAAAACTCGATCATATCGGGATTAACGCGGTAGCCGCCCCAGTGGATGGGACGTGGAATAGCTTGCCCTTCGTAAGCCTGTTCAAAGCGTTTTTGACGCTCTTCAATCCAGTTGCGGTCGGGTATTACCACGCTTTGCGTGGCAATCCACGCGCCTAGCTGGCTGCCGCGCGGGCGGCTGGCGAAGTAGTCGTCGGACTCTTCTGCTGCAACTTGCTCTACGGTGCCTTCAATACGCACCTGCCGGGAGATCGAAGGCCACCAGAAGGTTAGGGCGGCGTAAGGTACATTGCTGAGCTCACTGCCTTTGTGGCTGTAGTAGTTGGTGTAAAACACCATGCCATCCTGGTCGTACCCTTTGAGCAATACCACACGTGCGTGAGGGCGGCCCTGGCTGTCGACACTCGACAGGGTCATGGCGTTGCCATCGCGACTTTCCTGCTCTAGCGCTAGGGTGAACCATTCATCAAATAACTCGAAAGGATCGTCGGGAACCTGAGACTCATCGAGTCGGCCGCCTTCATAATCACGCCTGATATCCGCTATGTCGCGTGCCATTGCTAGGCTCTCCATCAAGAATATTTACCATGGTGGCGGGGCTGAAATTAAAGCTCAAGCTTTTATCAATGCGATAAAAACATAAACTTTCAGTGATTTACACACCCGCCGAACCATAAACGTTTTGTCAGCGTCTATCCATTTATGATAATGGAAATCAGTGAATGGTGCTGTTGTCTTGCTACTTGATGCGATTTTTTTTGCGGTGCTGGTTGATACGCGTCAGGATTTTCCTTGAGCGCGTACCTGGCGACTCCTAAATCGCGCGTAGGCCATACAACCCACAAACAAAGCAAGCGATAGGGTAGCTTCGGCGACTCCGCGTAGGGTTTGCGTCGGCAAGGTTGCCACCATCACACCCTGGCTAAAATACAACAGGCTGACAAAAGCCAGCCACGCATGCCCTCGCGGACGCTGGGCAATGATTGACGGCAAAAACAGCACTAACGGCAGCACAAACGCTATCATGGGGCGCCAGTTAAAAGCATCATCGCCCTGAACCATAAAACCGCGAAACAGCATCATCAGCAATAGCAAGCTAAAACTCACCAGCACCCATCGCCGTGAACGTGAGGTTAGTTGATCAATCCCGTGCTGCTGCTCAAGCCGCTCGAGCCATTGCCTCATGACGCTTCCTCTCGCATCGTTTGCATTGCGAGCGCCAGTTTTGCCAATCGTTTACCCTGAGCGACGCATAAAGCGCGTTCGTGTTCATCCACCGAGCGATCACTGCGCGGGCCTGCCAGATGGCTGGTGCCATAAGGGGTGCCCCCGGTTTGCGTGGCAATCAGTTCGGTGGCGCTGTAGGGCACGCCAGCGTAGACCATGCCGTGGTGGAGAAGGGGAACCAACATGGTCAATAAAGTGCTTTCCTGGCCGCCATGCAGGCTTGCACTCGAAGTGAAGGCGCTCGCAGGCTTATCAATCAACGCGCCATTGATCCATAGGCTGCTCGTGGTATCGAGAAAATACTTGAGCGGCGCGGCCATATTGCCAAACCGGGTGGGGCTGCCCAGCGCCAAGGCGCTACAGTGACGCAGATCGTCAAGCTCAACGTATACGGCGCCCTCGTCGGGAATCTCGGGGGATGTCGCTTCGCAAGTTGGCGAAACGGGGGGCACGGTGCGCAGGCGCGCTTCTATGCCGGCCACTTGCTCGACTCCATCGGCCATCTGCTGGGCCATGGTGGCGGTTGCCCCCGAGCGCGAGTAATAGAGTATCAACACGTAAGGTAATGAGCCGGACATAATAACTCCAAACAAGATAGTGCTTTAGGGTACCAGAGCAATGTGGCCAGCAGGTAATGATGTGCGCATTGCTTGTGCGTTGGGTAAGCGTTGATAGACCCACACGCGCGTGCCATCGGCCAACTGCTTTTTAACCCGCTCATAGCGAATACCCAATCGCTCGTAGCGGTCAAGACGCGCTAATTGATCAGCGCTGACCCGTAAAAGCAGGCCCTCAACCTGGTGCTCCGGCGCCGGCGACAAATCCAGGCCGTTACGGCGATAGCCCGTCAGGGTGGCGTCTCGGGGATTTCCTGACCCGCCCATAACGACCCAGCGGACGGGCGCATAACGCAGCGTGCCATACACAAAGACGTGATGTGTGCGTTGTTCGATGGCGGCCAGATCATCGGGGCGTTCGTAAAACCATGGGCTAAGCATGGTCAGCCACAACCACCCCGCAAGGCCAGCCATGAGTATTACACACAACACCAGCAGGCGTTTGACCCAGGCCATGGTATCTCCCTTGTCAGCGCGAAAGCCCATTAGCTTGGCGTGTGACCATTAGGAAAACAAGCGCAATAAGATGCTTAAGCAATCGGTACGGGTTTGATACGATGGCTTTGGATCCTATCGGAGAGCTTGCCATGAATCAGCCATTTCGTGATGAGATAGATTTTCGAGCGCTGGTAGGCGACGTTAAACCTCTTCCGCGTAAAAACCATGCCGATACCGGTGCTTCCCGCAAGCGTCCTTCCGAAGCACAGCTGGCCAGACGTGAACGCGCCGAAGCGGCGATTGAGGAACGCAATTTTCTGTCGGACGATTTTGTCGACTTAACGCCGCCGTTCGACCCCATTGAGTTCCGGCGTGAGGGCATACAGCAAGGCGTCGTGGATAAACTCAAGCACGGCGGCTATCCGGTGCAAGCCCAGCTTCATTTACTCAGGCGTCCGCTGGCAGAGTGCCGAGGGCTCGTCTTTCCGTTCATTCAAGATGCCTATGCGCACGATTTGCGCTCCGTGCTGATTGTCCACGGACGCGGCCGCGACATCGATAGCCCAGCTAATGTGCTGCGCTCTTATATTGCCAAGTGGCTTACCCAGTTTGACGAAGTACAGGCCTACATTTCCGCTCAACCCTCTGATGGGGGGCTAGGGGCGACCTGGGTCATGTTGCGCAAAAGCGATCGGGCAAAAGCCAACAACCGTGAGCGACAGCAAAAACGTCGCGGGTAGTGGCCAACCAATTCGCCGCCAATGCAAAGGGCAGCCAAACGGCTGCCCCTGTTAACTTAATCGCTGATGCACTGTTTAATGGTCAGCGTTAAGGCGCTTTTCAAACAGCGCTTGGCGCTGTTCAACATCGGGTTGGTAGCGAACGCTGATAAAGCTTAGTGCGCGCAGGGCATCTTCAGGGTGCTGATCCTCGCGGAGTGCCATGGCGGTAAAGCCACAGCGGCGCATATATTCCAACTGATCAACCAGCACATCGCCCACCGCACGGACTTCGCCACGATAGCCATAGCGCTCGCGCAGTAGCCTTGCCAGCGTATAGCCGCGACCGTCGGTGAACGCCGGGAAATCAATGGCGATCGCCGGAGCTGCAATTATCTCAGCGGCTAAGGTGGCGCTTAGTTCGCTATCGCTTGCCAGCAATGGTGCCAACTCGCTGTCTTCCTGATTGGCTTCCCAGAGCGCAAAGGGGACAAAAGCCGGACGTTGCTCGGGTAACTGCTCAGCATCGTAGGACACACACCATGCGTTTTCGGCCGCCAGCTCGCCGTCGGCAATCAGGTGGTCGGCATGCACAGGGGCCAATGACGGTGCGTCGCTTTCCGTGGCGTTACTTGGCATAAACATGCTCCTTAAAGGGTTTTAGACCAATGCGGCGATAGGTATCCAGGAAGCGCTCTTCTTCGTGACGCTGGGATACATATACTTCCAGCACTTTTTCGACCACGCCAGGAACGTCTTCACGGAAGAATGAAGGGCCGAGGATTTTACCCAGTGAGGCGTCGTCGGTGGAGTTGCCGCCGATCGATACCTGATAGTACTCCTCGCCTTTCTTATCAACGCCCAGGATGCCGATATGGCCCACGTGGTGGTGGCCGCAGGCGTTCATGCAGCCGGAAATATTAAGATCCAGCGGCCCCAGGTCATACAGGAAGTCGAGGTCTTCAAAACGCTCCTGCAGGGCCTGAGCAATGGGGATCGACACGGCGTTGGCCAGACTGCAGTAGTCGCCGCCAGGGCAGCAGATAATGTCGTTAAGCGTGCCCACTGTTGGGTTGGCCATGCCTAGTGTGTCTAGCTCTTGCCAAAGCGCTTCCAGTTCATCCACCGGCACATCGGAAAGCACCAGGTTCTGTTCATGAGTCACGCGGACTTCACCAAAGCTATAGCGGTCAGCCAGATCAGCAATGGCGTCCATTTGGTCGGCTGTTACATCCCCCGGGGCGTGTTCACGGCGCTTCAGTGATAGCGTCACAGCCTTGTAGCCGTACACCTTGTGATCGGTGACGTTATTGGTCACGAAGCGGGCAAAGCCACGGTCTTCCTGGCGCAGACGCTCGAACTCCGCCACGGCCGCTTCGCCCACGTCGCGACGCTCCGGCTCGGGGAAGTGCTCTTTCGCCGCCTCGACGGCCGCCTGATTGAGCGTTTGCGGGCCGTCTTTCAAATGCGCCCACTCTTCCTCGACGCGGCGGCGATACTCTTCGATACCCAGCGCCTTGACCAGGATCTTGATCCGCGCCTTGAACTTGTTGTCACGGCGGCCAAACTGGTTGTACACCCGCACGCAGGCTTCCAGATAGGTCAGCAGGTGCTGCCAGGGCAGGTCGTCGCGAACCACATCGCCGATCATCGGCGTACGGCCCAGGCCACCACCGGCCAGCACTCTGACGCGCAGTTCGCCTGCCTCGTTGTACCACAGGCGCAGGCCGATATCGTGGACTTGTATCGCTGCACGGTCTTGCGATGCGCCACTGACGGCGATTTTGAATTTGCGCGGCAAATAGGCAAATTCAGGGTGCAGCGTCGACCACTGGCGAATCAGCTCGCACCAGGGGCGCGGGTCTTCCACTTCGTCATTGGCGATGCCGGCGAACTGGTCACTGGTGGTGTTGCGAATGCAGTTGCCGCTGGTCTGGATGGCGTGCATCTGCACCTTGGCCAAGTCCGCCAAAATATCCGGCACATCTTCTATGGCGGGCCAGTTAAGCTGCAGATTTTGCCGCGTGGTGAAGTGGCCGTAACCGCGGTCGTAACGGCGGGTAATCTCACCCAATGCGCGTAACTGATGGCCGGCCAACATGCCATACGGAATGGCAATGCGCAGCATCGGCGCATGCCTCTGGATATAAAGCCCGTTCTGCAAACGCAGCGGACGAAATTCTTCTTCTCCCAAACGCCCGGCGCGGTAGCGATCCATTTGATCGCGAAATTGAGCGACACGCTCATCTACCAGCGTTTGGTCATGAATATCATAACGGTACATGGGGCACGGTCCTGCTAAAGCGAAGTTGTCACGTTGCAACGGGACGAATCAGTATCGCCACCTTAACGCGGGCGTTATATTCTACAAAAGAATATATAATTATCTTTTTATTTCGAAATAGTATTTAAGCTAGGCACTGCCCAGCGGCGGCGCTGCCATATCCACAAAAATCCTGCCGAGTTGGCTATTCGATAAAGCAGCTGTGTCAGCCAAATGCCGAGTAGCCCATGGCCTAATTCCAACCCAACCCACCACGCCAGTGGTAAAAATAGTAGCCACTGCATGCTTAGCGTTAATAGCATCACGGTTCGCTGAGCCCCAGCCCCCATGAGCGCCTGCGCTAATACCAAGGCCGCGGCATCAATCACCATCATTAAGCCGGTTAATTGAAGCGGGAGGGTACCTAAGGTAATTAAAGCCGGGGTGCTAAAAAACAGTCCTAGCACTTTGTCGGGTACCCATAGCATGGGCAGCGCTAGCACGGCTAGCAACAGCCACGCGACTCTCAGCGCATCCAACCCCCAGCGGTGCGCTTCCTGTTCTGCCTCACGGCCGAGCGCCTCGCCGACCAGGCTCATCGCCGCGACCCCCACGCCAACGCCGGGGAGTATTAGTAGCAGCGACAGGTTGATTAACACATGCCCAACGGCGACGCTTGCGGTGCCAAGTTGGCTTAATAGCCAGAAAAGCACGGCGTAACCCGCGGCAAACCACAGCTGTTGGGCCGAGTGGGGCAGTGCCAACCTGAGCGTGGTTCTCAGCACTTGTTGGTTAGGCAAAGCCTGGCGCCAACGTGCTAGCGCGCCGTGATGACGGCTAACCCATAGCCACATCAACAGCCCTACGAACAGTGACAGCGTCGTCCCCATCCCTGCACCGCTGGCTCCCATCGCGGGCAACCCGGCAAAGCCAAAAATCAAGCCGGCACTAAGCGCCACGTTAAGCAGGTGTACGACCACGATGATACGAAAATACAAATATGTTTGCTGACGACCATTCCAATACCCTCGAAAACATAGGGTTAAAGCAATGGCCACCAGCGACACCACGCGCCAGCGAAAATAAGCCACGGCCACGCGATGAACGTCATCTGCCGGTGATATCCACTGCAAAATGCTGGGCGCTTGCCACCATGCCAGTAAGGCCAGTAGCGTGCCGCTTGCCAGCCCCAGCACCAGGCCGGCATGGAGCGGTTGTGGTAATGCTGAGTGATTTGCCCCCATGCGTTGGGCCGTTTGCGACTGAACGCTGGAAGACAAACCAAACACCAGCGCCGTCATCATGAACATGGCGTAACCGCCAAGCCCTACCCCCGCCAGGGCGGTTTCGCCTAAACGACCCACCATCGCCGCATCGACCAAATTGAGCATGCTTTGCGAAAGCATCCCCAACATGATCGGCCAGGCTAAACGAACCACTTTGCCGTGGCGGCGCTCGACATAGGCCACAATCAGCGTGGGTCGTAAGACAGCACCGGCGACAACCAGCGCTCCATTTCCTCAAGCGGCATTTGTTTACGCTCGGCGAGTACTTTGACCTGGTCTTGGGTAATCTTACCGGTGGAAAAGTACTTGGATTGCGGGTGCGAAAAATACCAACCCGATACGGCGGCAGCAGGCCACATGGCGAAGTTTTCGGTCAGATCAAGCCCGGTGTTGTCAGTAGCATTCAGCATCCTGAACAGCGTTGCCTTCTCGGTGTGGTCAGGGCAGGCAGGGTAGCCGGGAGCCGGGCGTATGCCCTGATATTTTTCAGCGATCAACGCATCATTATCCAGCGCCTCTTGCGGCACATACCCCCAGAATTCTTTGCGCACGCGCTCGTGCATACGCTCGGCAAAGGCTTCCGCTAAACGATCCGTCAGCGCCTGAACCATAATGGCGTTGTAGTCGTCGCCCGCTGCCTCATACTCTTTGGCCAGCTCATCAACGCCGTGCCCGGTGGTCACTGCGAAGCCACCAATCCAATCGGCTTGGCCGCTTTCTTTGGGCGCAATGAAATCCGCGAGACTGTAACAAATACCGTCACGCCCTTTGGTGGTCTGCTGGCGGATATGATGCAGGCGTTCGACGACGTCACTGCGCGATTCGTCCGCGTACACTTCAATAACATCGTCGTCGACGGTATTGGCTGGCCACAAGCCAATAACCCCGCGCGCCTGGACACGCTTTTCATCGACCAGCTTGCGTAGCATTACCTTGGCGTCGTCAAACAGGTTGCGTGCGGCTTCACCGACGACCTTATCGTCAAGAATTTTGGGGTACTTGCCTGCAAGCTGCCAGCTCATGAAGAAGGGCGTCCAGTCGATGCGCTCAACAAGCTCGTCGAGGTCATAATCGTCGAACGTTTTTAGCCCCAGCATATTAGGCTTGGCAGGCGTGTGGCTGCTCCAGTCGGTGCGAAAGCGCCGCTTGCGCGCCTGAGTGTAGTCGAGGTCGGCGGCTTTGGGGCGTCGCTTGGCATTGCGCTCGCGAACTTTTTCGTACTCTTCGCGTATTTCAGCGACGTATGGAGTTTTCAGGCTAGGGGTAAGCAGCCGACTCGCCACCCCGACCGCCCGGGAGGCGTCGGTGACGTAAATCACCGGATGGTCATACTGGGGCTCGATTTTGACCGCGGTGTGAGCTTTAGAGGTGGTCGCTCCGCCAATCAATAAGGGAAGATCCAAGCCACGGCGCTTCATCTCTTTGGCGACATGCACCATCTCGTCGAGTGATGGTGTAATCAGGCCAGACAAACCAATGATATCGGCGTTGTGATCCTGGGCGGCCTGTAGAATTTTCTCAGTGGGCACCATGACGCCGAGGTCAATCACTTCGTAGTTATTACACTGAAGCACCACGCCGACGATATTTTTACCGATATCGTGAACGTCGCCTTTCACCGTCGCCATGACAATTTTGCCCTTGGCCTTGGTGTCTTCGCTCTTTTCCGCTTCGATATAGGGGATCAGGTAGGCGACAGCTTGCTTCATTACACGAGCAGATTTGACCACCTGGGGCAGGAACATCTTTCCTGCGCCGAACAAGTCGCCCACCACATTCATGCCGTCCATCAACGGCCCTTCAATGACCTCGATGGGCCGTTCGGCCTGAGCGCGGGCCAGCTCGGTGTCGTCTTCGATATGAGCGGTGATGCCTTTGATCAAGGCGTGTTCAATGCGCTTATTAACCGGCCAGCTGCGCCATTCCAAATCCTCTTTTTTTGCCGCGCCGCTGCCGTTGCCTTTGTACTTGTCGGCCAGCTCGAGCAACCGCTCGGTACTATCCTCGCGGCGGTTCAGCACCACGTCTTCCACGGCGTCGCGAAGCTCGGCAGGCAAGTCGTCGTAAACCGCCAACTGACCGGCATTGACGATGCCCATGGTCAGGCCCGCGCGAATCGCGTGGTACAGGAATACCGAGTGAATCGCCTCGCGTACCGGGTTATTCCCCCGGAATGAAAACGAGACGTTGGACACGCCGCCGGAAATCATCGCATGGGGTAGGTGCTCGCGAATCCATTGAGACGCTTCAATAAAGTCAACGGCGTAGTTGTTGTGCTCTTCGATCCCCGTGGCGATAGCAAAGATATTCGGGTCGAAGATAATGTCTTCGGCGGGAAAGCCGATTTCATCGACTAGCAGGCGATAGGCACGCTCACAGATTTCGGTTTTGCGCGCGAAGGTATCGGCTTGACCTTCTTCGTCGAACGCCATGACCACAATCGCAGCGCCAAAGCGGCGGCATTTGGTGGCCTGTTCGCGGAACGCCTCCTCGCCTTCTTTGAGCGAGATAGAGTTGACCACGGCCTTGCCTTGAACGCATTTGAGGCCCGCTTCGATGATCTCCCACTTGGAGGAGTCGATCATGATCGGCACGCGGGCGATATCCGGTTCGCCGGCAATCAGGTTCAGAAAGCGCACCATGGCTTCCTGGGACTCCAACATGCCCTCGTCCATGTTGATATCGATCACTTGAGCGCCGTTTTCCACCTGCTCCAGAGCGACCTCCAGGGCGGTGGTGAAGTCCTCTTCGACGATCAGCCGCTTAAAGCGTGCAGAGCCGGTCACGTTGGTACGTTCACCAACGTTCACAAATAGCGAATCGGCTTCAATATTAAACGGCTCTAGCCCCGATAAACGGCAGGCGCGAGAACGCTCAGGCACGTGGCGGGGTGCTAAACCGTGAACGGCTTGCGCAATGGCGCGAATATGTTCCGGCGTTGAGCCACAGCAGCCGCCAATAATATTGACTAAGCCACTTTCAGCAAACTCGCCAACAATAGCGGCCATTTCCTCGGGCGTCTGGTCGTATTCGCCAAATTCGTTGGGCAAACCCGCATTGGGGTGGGCCGACACAAAGGTATCCGCTTTGGTGGAAAGCTCTTCGACGTACTGGCGTAGCTCTTCAGCCCCTAACGCGCAGTTAAGTCCCACAGAGAACGGTGCAGCGTGGCGGATAGAGTTCCAAAAGGCCTCGGTGGTCTGCCCGGATAGCGTGCGGCCGGATGCATCGGTAATGGTGCCCGAGATCATTACCGGTAGCCGCTGGCCAATATCCTCAAACAGTTCTTCAAGAGCATAGATGGCCGCTTTGGCATTCAGTGTGTCGAAGATGGTTTCGATCATGATCAGATCGGCACCGCCGTCGATTAGCGCCTCAGCAGCCTCATAGTAATTTTCGCGCAGCTCATCGAAGGTCACGTTGCGCTTAGCGGGGTCGTTAACGTCTGGCGAGAGCGAGCCAGTGCGCGACGTAGGGCCTAATACCCCTGCCACATAGCGCGGCACACCGGTTTCCTCGGCCACCGCATCGCACACTTCCCGAGCTAACCGCGCCGACTCGCGATTAAGCTCCGGTACAATCGCCTCCATGCCGTAATCGGCTTGGGAGAGGCGCGTGCTGTTGAAGGTGTTGGATTCGATAATGTCGGCACCGGCCTCCAAATAATCGCGATGGATGCGGCTCACCACGTCGGGGCAGGTCAATGCCAGCAAGTCATTATTGCCCTTTAGGTCTGACGGCCAATCACTGAAACGTTCGCCTCGGAACTCTTCCTCGCTCAACTCGGCATTCTGCAACATGGTTCCCATACCGCCATCCAATATATGGATGCGTTGAGTCAGGCGTTGGGTAAGGGTCGCAATCAAATCACTAGCAGCCATGGCAGGGGATGCTCTCCAGCGTTTCAGTCAAAAAGAAGGGGTGTTTATCGTCGGCAACAGAAGCCCCAATGGATCAGCGGGGCACTATCATAACAAAGCGGGTCATGCGGGGCAGCAATGTTTGCGCCGAATACCGTGTGTGTAAACTAAAAAGGGCTGTCGTCGCCGTAATAGTCTACTAAAATACTCGGGATTGTGTCGGCGCGCCATTTTGCTTACTATAAGGGATAAATGACATGTGAAGTGGCCACGCCACTGCCACGGGAGGAAGACAACCCTCATGACCGAGACTATCGAAGCCCCCGGTATCGACATTACCGACAGTGCACAAGACTACCTAGCGGAATTGCTGGAAAAGCAAAACGTTGAAGGGATTGCTGTGCGCATCTTTATTACCCAGCCCGGCACGCCCTACGCTGAAACCTGTTTAGCGTACTGCCGTCCGGGTGAAGAAGAGCCCACTGACGTCGAGATGAAACTTGAGAAGATCAACGTTTTTCTCGACAAAAATAGCTTGGCGTTTTTGGAAGAAGCCGTGGTCGATTTTAATGCCGACCGCATGGGTGGTCAGCTGACCATCAAGGCGCCTAACGCCAAAATGCCCAAGGTCAATGCCGACAGTCCGATGGAAGACCGGGTCAACTACGTTCTGTACAGCGAAATCAATCCTGGCCTGGCCTCTCATGGCGGTGAAGTAAAACTGGTTGAGCTCACCGAGCAAAACATGGCGGTGCTGGCCTTCGGCGGTGGCTGTCAAGGCTGCGCGGCCGTGGATCTGACCCTAAAGGACGGCGTCGAGAAAACGCTGATGGAGCGTATTCCCCAGCTGGCCGGCATCCGCGATGTGACCGATCACTCGGATACTACCAACGCCTACTACCGGTAATTTATACCGCCCGCCAGTTCCATTAAGCCCAGCGTTTGCTGGGCTTTTTGCTGTGTAGAAAGCATTATCGGTTGTCGCTACGCTGGCTTATTTACCGCTCATCATCTTGATGACGTGCAAGCGACGTGGGCAAGTCGGATAACTGACGCTGCATAGTTTCCATTCTTGACCAAAGCTGTTCCTGCCAAGCCTGTTCACGGGCCTGATGCTGGTGCGTCTGGTGAGCCAACGCCGACTCGGCGCTGTCGAGTTTTTCAGTGACCTCTTCGTAGCGTTGCTGAAGCGCCTCCATCCTGGTTTCCAACTGCTGTTGCGCCTGCTGCTGTTGACTGGCCTCAAGTTGGTATTGATGAAGCGACTGCTCTAGCGTCTTCACGTTATTAACCAACGTCTCGTTACGTTTTTCTGCCTGTTTCAAGCGTTGCTGATAAGCGCTTTCTTCCTGCGCACGCTCTTGTCGCGCGCTATCCAACAACCCCATTAGGCGGTCTTCGGCCGCTTCGTGGCGCTGTACTTCTTGTGCCAGACGTTGCTCCCATTCGGCTTGGCGTTGGGCTAACGCTTCCGCGTGGCTTTCTTGTTGCTCCGCCAAGTGCTGCTGAGTTCGTTCATGGGTTTGCTGTAGCTGCCTGATGGTGTCTTGCGCGTCGTTGGCCTGAGCCCGCCAGTACGCTTCGTCGGCTTGGCTTGCCGCCAAATCACGATTAAGTGCCTCAACCCGACTCTCTGTATGTCGCAGATGTTCGGCCAGGGCGCTTTCACGCTGTTCCGCATTGGCGGCTCGCAGGTCGGCATCGCTCGCCTCGCGCTGAGCGGCCTCGACTTGGCGGTCGGCTTCCTCTCGGTAGTGGAGCAACGCCTGGTGAGCCGCCTCCAGGGCTTCTTTCCATAACTCAGTCGCGATGTTGACCACTGATGTGGGTAGCCCCTGAGGCGGGGGTACATCGCGATTTTGTTCCCGTTCAGCTCGCCACTGACGGAAGTGCTCACTGATGGTCGTAAAGCTGCCCGTGCCGAGCACTTCACGAATGCGCTGCACGCTTGGGGTATCGCCTCGGCTAAGCAGGGTATCGACGGCTTGCTGAACATCTGAATATTGAATGCCGCTACGTGCCATACGCTGGCTCCTTTTGCGTGACCTGATGGTCGCGATTGTCCCGCTTCTTAAAGAACATAGCAATATTACGTAATACGTAAAATGTAATTTATTTATCTTAAATAGAATAAATTCAAGATTACCCGTATTATCTTGAATTTTTAAGACGATAAATGCAGACTTAGGCGTGCCGGTGGCACAGCATAAATTCATTAAAATCAGGCAGGAGAGGGCATGGACTCGGAGAAGAATGCACCTATCGCCTATGCATTGCCCTCGTTAGAGACTGTAGGCCACTGGCCTGCGGATCTACGTATTACGGCCACCACCGATGTCGAAGCGGTATCGGCGTGGCTTGCGGAGTATCAAGAAAGTCCTCAAACCTGGAAGTGCTATCGCCGCGAAGCCGAGCGGCTGTTGCTTTGGCTGACCGCCCAGGATATGACGCTTGCCGAGGTTAACCGCGAGGTGCTGCGTCATTTTGAGGTTTTTCTTGGTGACCCACAGCCAAGTGCGCAATGGGTAGGGCCCGTAAAACCTCGGCACCACCCTGAATGGCGACCGTTCCGAGGCGCGCTCGCGCCGGCTAGTCGGCGACAAAGCTTGATTATTCTGCAAGGGCTGTTCAGCTGGCTAGTGGAAGCCGGGTGGGTGCGCCATAACCCGTTTCGACTGATGCGCGATAAGTCGCGCCGGTTGAATAATCAAACGCCGCGCATTGAGCGTTATCTAGAGCGCGAGTTATGGGAATGGTTTTGGCAATGGCTCAATCAGTCAGTGGGGCAGGGCGAGCGTGAGGTTTATGAAAGCGCCAGACGTCGGTTTATCTTTGGCTTTGCCTACCTGTTAGCCCCCCGCATCAGTGAAATGTCAGATAGCCGAATGGGCGATTTCCATCAAAGTGAAGGGCGCTGGTGGTGGTCTGTCGTGGGCAAGGGAAATAAGATCGCGCGTATTCCGCTGCCCGATGACATGCAGGCTTGTTTGGCGGATTGGCGCCAAGCACTGGGCTTGGTGGGAATGCCTGAACACCACGATGATACGTCAGCCATTCGCGCTTTGGATAAACAACGCGGCATTGGCCATAACCAGCTTTATCGGCTGATACGCGATACGTTCAACGAGGCTGCCGATGCGCTAGAAGCAACCCAGGGTAACCAAGCCCATATAGCCGCGCTGCGCCGGGCAACGCCTCACTGGCTGCGGCATACTTCGATTACTCACCAAGCCCAAGCAGGCATTAGCCTGCGCCACTTAGCCGACAGCGCGCGCCATGCGCGCCTTGATACGACGGCGCGCTACCTGCATAACGAAGCCATTGAGTGGCACGATGAGCAACAACGTCACCAGATTGTGTCCAGAACCACCCAAGACGACACTGAGTCGTTATAATGGGTCATCATTTAGTGACACCAACGCCGAAGGAACCATCATGAGCACGTCCGGTGCCGAGCTAGCCCAGAAAGAGCTGATCGAAGAATTCGAGATATTTGATAATTGGATGGATCGTTATCAATACATTATCGATATGGGTAAACAGCTGCCTAATTTTCCCGACGAGTGGAAAACCGAGGAGTTTAAAATACAAGGCTGCCAGTCGAATGTCTGGATGCGCCATGAAGAGCAGGGCGATAAGCTGATTTTTAAGGCGACCTCGGACGCGGCAATTGTATCGGGATTGATTGCGCTACTCTTACGCATTTACAGCGAGCGGACAGCCGATGAAGTGCGTAACACGGAACCTTTTTTCCTTGCCGAGCTAGGGTTGGATAAACATCTGTCACCCACCCGCAGCAACGGCCTGCACGCCATGCTGGAGCGTATCTACCAGGTGGCTCAACAGGCAGCTTAATCCCGCGAAGAGGGGCTTGAAGGGGATGCGTGGTGGGTTTCGTCGTCGCGACACAGCGCTTCACTGCGCCCGCCGGGAACTGGATCCATTCCCCCAGCACTACCTGGATGACATTTCATAATACGCTTAAAAGCCATCCAGGTGCCTTTGAGAGGGCCATGTACCTGGATGGCTTCAATGGCATATGACGAACAGCTTGGCCAAAAACGACAACGTGGCCCAAGCAACGGGCTCAAGGTGTATTGATATAAACGCACAGCGGCGATCAACGCATGGCCCAACAGCCAGCGCAGCGCATTAATCAGCGTGCGATACACGCCTTTCATGATGACGGCTTAGCGTAGAGTTCGGCAGGATCGATCAGTGGCTCGCTGTTAATTGTCACACTGTCTTCTGTTAGTGACAGATAAAAGCAGCTGCGCCGCCCCGTATGGCAAGCAGGCCCGGTTTGTTCGACCTGGAGCAGTAGGGTGTCTCCATCGCAGTCCAGCGCTGCCGATTGCAAATGTTGCTGCTGACCAGATGACTCACCTTTGCGCCAGAGCTTGCCGCGAGAGCGCGAGTAATAGCATACCCGATGCGTTTGCAGGGTTTCTTCCAGCGCCTCACGGTTCATCCACGCCATCATTAATACTTCGCCCGTATCGTGCTGCTGGGCGATCGCCGGCAGTAGCCCGTCCGCATTAAACTGAACCGCGTCTAATAGCGTGGCTAATGAGGGCAGGGTATCTGATGAAGAGGCCGCTTCAAGATCCTTAAATAAACGGCGACTGGCTTCCGGGTTCACTGACATGATGACGACTCATTAGTGGTTAGGCAGTTCTGGCATAGCCCTTGTAATTCTATGGTTTGGCGTTCGACATTAAACCCTTGTCGCTTTGCCCGTGAGGCTAGCTGATCGCTTATTTCGTCCAAGTGAAGCTCTTCGACATAGCCGCAATGCCGACAAATCAGTAGTTGAAACCCGTGAGCATGTTCGGGGCACGCGCAGGCAACGTAGGCGTTCTGCGATTCAATGCGGTGAACAAGCCCTTGCTCAATGAGAAATTCCAGGGCGCGGTAAACCGTAGGCGGGCGGGCAGCCGCATGCTCGGTAGAAAGCTTATCCAGCAGGTCGTAGGCTTTTAACCCGCCGCCATGACGCGCAATGAGTTCAAGAACTCGGCGTCGAATGGGGGTGAATCGCACACCCCGCGTGTGGCATTGTGATTCCGCCTGTAGCAATAGCGTATTGGCGTTTGTCATAGACGTCTCGTTGACCGTTGTGAGCGCAGTTTACGCTTTGAACATTAGTTTACGCGCTTGCCGAGGGCGTGTCAGACGGATCAATCAACTCACTTTTGCGAGCAAAATGATGCTGCGCAAAAGCCACGCGTTCCTGGACGGGGACGCCCTCGGGCTGACGCTCGATAAGGTCTAGCCGGCGGCGCAGCCCTTCGCCGTTGGTCATTTGGATAGCAAGACCAGGCCGCGCGTTGAGCTCTAACAGCATCGGGCCATGCTCGCGATCGAGAACCATGTCGGTTCCCAAATAGCCGAGTCCGGTCATTTCGTAACACCCTGCGGCTAAGTCCAGCAAGGTTTTCCATTGCGGAACGACCAGGCTCGCTAGTTCATGGCCCGTATCGGGATGGACAAAACAAGGACGATCAAACTGAACCCCGCGAAGCGCTGCACCAGTGGCCATATTAAGCCCCACCCCGACAGCCCCCTGGTGAAGGTTCGCTTTACCATCCGAGGCCGCGGTTGAGAGCCGCATCATCGCCATGACAGGGTAGCCTTTAAAAATGATGACGCGAATATCGGGCACACCTTCATAGGTGTAAGCCATCATGCTTTCATCGAAATTAATTAGCGTTTCAACCACGGCGACATCCGGTGAACCGCCTAGCGAGTAAAGCCCCGATAGAATATTGGACACATGCCGCTCAATATCGACAATCGTCTGACGAACACCACTGGGCTTGATGAAATCGCCATCTTCGACTTTTTCAATCACCAAAATCCCTTTGCCGCCGCTACCTTTAGCCGGTTTGATCACGAACCCATGGTGGCCGGTCAACATTTGGCTGATGTGTTTAACGCCAAACTGCGTCTCTACCGTGCCGATTAATGCCGGAGAGGTAATGCCGTAGCGTTCCGCCAACAGCTTGGTTTTAAGCTTGTCGTCAACTAATGGGTATAGGCGCCGATTATTGTAGCGACCAATATAGCGGATGTTACGCCGATTCATGCCGACAATACCCTTGTCGCGCAGCTGCGACGGCCATGTCCAGTTGCTCAGCCAACTCATGAGGGTTTGTCTTCTTCGGTAATGGGTTTGAATCGACGCAGTTCTAACAGCCGGTAACCGGTGTAATTACCCAATAATAAAATCAGTGCCATCAAAATGAATTGAACACCCAGGAAATTAAACGTGATATGGCGTACCCACGGGCTGTTCATGGCCAGATAGGCAATCACTGCGGTTAATAAGCTGCCTCCACCTTGAATGAGAACCTGTTTGGGGCCTTCCTCTTCCCATAAAATCGACATACGCTCAATCGTCCACGCGAGAATGATCATGGGGAAGAAGGTAATCGTCAGTCCCGCGTTCAAGCCCATTCGGTAGGCCAGCACCGAAAATACCGAGATAATTGCAATCACCGTGATGATCACCGCTGACACCCTGGCGACCAACAATAAATTCAGATAAGACAAATAGTTGCGGATAACCAAACCAACCGCCACGATCAATAGGAAACCAATCAACCCCGTTGCCAGGCTGGTTTGAATGAAGGCGAGGGCGATTAGCACCGGCATGAAGGTACCCGAGGTTTTAATGCCGACGAAAACCCGCAGTAAGACCACGATTAAAGCACCGATAGGAATCAGCAAAATCGTTTGAAAGAGCGCCTGCTCTTCTAACGGTAGGCTATGAATCGAGAAATTGAGGAAGGTGTCGTTGGAGTTATGGTTACGCACCGCCGCCGACGCTGGCTGGTAATGCGTCATCATCGAGAAGCTGACGCGCGAATTGGTGCCGCCTTGAACCTCAAGCACAGCATTTCCCGAGCTTTCCCACAGAAGTAAATTTTCTGGCTTACCTTGTGCCCCGGTTAGCGGATGGAAAAGCGACCATGTTTCGCCGTCTTCTGCGAAAACTTGAATCCAACTACTGAGCGTTTGTCGACGACGACCATCCTCTAACATTAACCCGCTCACAACCCGCGCTCTAACATCGGCTTGGTTCAGCAAGCGGACAACCAACTGTGCTGGCTCATTTTCACCCAGTAACAAACGGGCATTTTCGTCCTGACGTTCGCCGTTGACATTGCGAATCAGCTCACGGGCAAAGGTGGCATTATCAGCGCTGCGATCCCAGGCTTGATCGATAAGTTGTTCGGCAGCGGAGTTGAAAGGGCTTTCCCATTCAATCGTAGGCGGCAACGTCGGTGCGGTTTGGACGGGGGCTTGGGCATCGGGGGATACTAGCATTTGTACCGAGTAATAGAGTTGCTGGTCGCCTTCAGCCTCACGAATTGTCCACTCGGCCCGACGTCCGAACTCGTCAGCTTGATAGGCCAGTCCATAGCCAGACGACGCGGTATTTTCCGTCAGCACACGATAGCCTGCCTGGTGCGTTGGCAACGCTAAATCCACTTGCACAGGGCCATCCAGGGCATCAAAGGTGATAACGGCTTCAATTTCCCAGACTTGGCGCTGCTCGCCTGGTATCCAGGGGATTTCGAACTGTACGTGGCGATGGATACTCATCGCAAT
Source organism: Vreelandella arcis (assembly GCF_900103865.1). Taxonomy (GTDB): domain Bacteria; phylum Pseudomonadota; class Gammaproteobacteria; order Pseudomonadales; family Halomonadaceae; genus Vreelandella; species Vreelandella arcis. The sequence goes on along the minus strand of NZ_FNII01000002.1, from coordinate 278,212 downwards.
GCCCGCGATGAGCAAAAAGCCGACGATAAAATAAAATGGTAACCGAGACATCAAGATTCCTTTCTACAATGACAGCGCAAGCCGTCGTTATTCTTCAGTGTCGTCCGCGTCGGCTGCTTCATCCTCAGCGGCCTGGTCGGCAGGTTCGCCACCTGGAAATTCAGGCCGGTCGAAGCGGTAGGTTTCAGCCACATCTATAACGGCAATATCCAGCATAAACCGCCGTCCCAGCAGAACGGGGTATTCCAGGTGGCTACGGTTGTTAAGGGTGAATTCGACGTTTTCCCGTAGCGGCCCTAGGGTCATCGGCAGGGAGATAACCGGGCGAGAATCGTCGCCCGATGCTTGAACAATGCGTACGCGGCGCTCAACAGGGGCTTCTATCCATTCGTCCCGTACGGCGTCGATCACGACATCATCATCGTTTAGCGCCAACTTAAACCGAACCCAGTCTTCGCCGTCGCGTTCAAAAGGCGTAATGTCGCTAGCCGAGAGTGAGGATGTGTTCGCGCCTGAGTCGATGCGGGCTTGCAGATAAGTGCCAACGCTGGGTAAGCCCACCCATTCATTGCGGCCGAGGAGTGTTTTACCTTCAAGGTTATCTTCGAGATCGCATTCCTCACGGACAATCACCGGCTCTTCGTTGCGGGTGCTTAGCTGCTGGACATCGCTTCGTAACGAGCGCAAAAGACTACCGACTTCACGTACATCGGCGGTAAAAACCCGTTGTTGCTCCAGCTGTCGCTGCTGTAATGACGCGGTTTCGCCGCACTGTTGGGATAATTGAGTTTGCAATTCGTCCATACGAAGATTAAAAGCAGCTTCGTTAACAGGAGGGGGCTCGTTCGAGGCGGGCTTTTGCATGGCACAGCCAGTCACCAAGAAAGCCAAACCAATTATTAGCCATACAACACCTGGGCGCATAATGAGGAACATCCATAGACAATAAGAGGAAGAATGATAAGGAGTAGTAAGACCCAATGTCCAACACCGCATGGTATTTTCATGTCCAGGTTAGCATATTTAACATAATATATATTATGCGAACTCATCTAATCCTATTGGCATTGGGCAAATCTCCTCTATAAACTAGACAATGATTATACCAATTAACGAAGCCATATAGGACAGGCATAATGAAAATACCCGGTCATGCTATCATCTTCGCCCTTCTTGCTTTTTTTCTGACGGCTTGCTCCAGTGTCGACGTTGAAGATTATGCAGGCACTGAGCCGCGCTTGGATATCGCTGAGTACTTCACCGGCACTACCCGTGCCTGGGGAATGGTTCAGGATTACAGTGGTGAGGTGCAGCGTCGGTTTACCGTCACCATTGAAGGTCGCGTTGATGATGACACCCTCATCCTAGACGAAGACTTTGTGTTTGCCGACGGTGAGACGGATCGCCGTGTGTGGCGATTTGAACGCGTCGATGAACACCATTGGATTGGATCCGCCAACGACGTTGAAGGCTCCGTTGAGGCGCATCAATATGGACACGCCTTTCACATGAACTATCCATTGGATATTGATATTGGCGACAGAACGATTGGCTTTACCATGAATGATTGGATGTATCTGCAGTCAGATGGTCGCTTGATAAATCGTACCGCCATGCAAAAATTTGGCTTAACCCTGGGTGAAATCACCTTGGTTTTTGAGCAAGTTGATCGGTAATCAGCGGAGGTAACGCCTTCAAAAACCAAAACAGCCTGCTAAATCAGCAGGCTGTTTGCGGACTAATGAGCTAGATGGCTTCAATCGTCAGCTGGCGCATACGAACCATCTTCACGGTGCACTTCGTTACCTGTGATTGGCGGCGTGAACACACACGCTAAATGCATGGTTTTATGGGCACGCAGCAAGTGTTCGTCATGCTGGTCAAGAATGTAGATGTCGCCGGGCTTGATGGGCCAGATTTTGCCATCTGCCAGGGTTTCCACCTCGCCTTCACCTTCAATGCAGAACACGGATTCATAGTGATGCTTGTAATGAATATGGGTCTCGGTGCCTTCAAAGATGCGAGTGATGTGGAATGAGAAGTTTCCACCATCATTAGCCAACACCAAGCGGGTGCTGTCCCAATTGCCGTTTTCTGCTGCCACCAAACGATCTGATTTGCGTGCTTCTTCAAGGTTACGAACGATCATATTCAAACTCCTTTAGCAGCGGCCCACGTTAGGCCGCCCATCATTACATCCTAGCGCGATAACAGAAATCTTGTTACTCGCTAGCGACAGCTTTGACACATTTTTCCAGAATATCCAACCCTTCCAACAGATCTTCGTCACTGATTGTCAGCGGACATAGGCACTTAACTACTTCGCCATCCTGGCCGCTGGTTTCAATGATCAGACCGTGCTCAAAGGCCATACCGGTGATTTTATCGGCAATATCGCCCGATTCGACATCGATACCGCGCATCAAACCACGTCCGCGCTCGGTCGCTGGAATGCCATTTTCAGTCAGGATAGCCGCCAATGACTGAAAGCGCTCTTCCACAATACGTGCTTTACGCTGAACGTCACGCTCAAACGTATCGTTTGACCAATATTTTTTAAACGCTGCGGTTGCGGTCACCATCGCCAAGTTAAAGCCACGGAAGGTACCGTTATACTGCCCAGGCTTCCATATATCTAATTCTGGACGCATTAGGACATGGGCAAATGGCATACCGAAACCCGACAAGGATTTGGAGTTAGTCACAATATCCGGGGTAATGCCAGCATGTTCGAAGCTGAAGAATTTACCCGTGCGACCACACCCCGCTTGGATGTCATCGATAATCAACAAGATGTCGTGGGCTTTACAAATCTCAGCCAAGCGCTTCAGCCATTCAAGCCCGGCGACATTGATACCGCCCTCGCCTTGCACCGTTTCAACGATAACGCCAGCGGGCACATCCAAACCGCCGGATTTATCGTTCAATAGTTTCTCGAAGTAATCGAGAGTGTCGGCGTGCTCACCCATGTAGCCATCAAAGGGGAGGAAGCTTGCGCCCTGGGTCGGAATGCCGCCGGTGGCCTCGCGGAACTTGCGATTACCGGTAGTCGCCAAGGCACCCATGGTGACGCCGTGGAAGCCGTTCGTGAAGGTGACGATATTGTGTCGACCCTTGGCGACACGCGCCAGACGGATGGCTGCTTCAACCGCGTTAGTACCGGTTGGCCCTGGTAGATGCACCTTATAATCCAGGCCACGGGGCTTAAGGATTACATTCTCAAGCGTTTCCAGGTAGTCGCGTTTAGCATCGGTCCACATATCCAGACCATGCACGACACCGTCCGTCGCCAAGTAATCGATCATGGCTTGCTTGAGGTGTGGGTTATTATGGCCGTAGTTCAATGTGCCCGCGCCGGCGAGGAAATCAATATATTCGCGTCCATTCTCGTCGGTTAACCGGGCGTTCTGAGCTTTGGTAAACACGACCGGAAAAGAGCGTGAATAAGTACGAACATTGGATTCCATGCGTTCAAGCGTCTGGGTCTGCATTAGCGACCTCCTTAAAAATATAATCAGTTTGCCAAGCGAAAAGAAATGAAGGCAACGCGAGCGGGAAAACCCGTTAGATGCTGTGCGTATTAAAGGGACCAATACGGACTAGGTTTTCCGGATCGTGCTCTCCTCCGAGTTGTTCCGTGGAAAAGTACTCGCGGCTATTGAGCGGCGCCTGCCAGCGCCCTGCAAGCCGTTTAAATAAGCCCCAAGAGGCTTGATTGTCCGGGGTGATCGTTGTCTCGAGGTGATGCACATCCGCTAATTCAGGCCGTGACATGATGGCTTCTACAAGACGACGCGCCAGGCCAGTCCCCCTCGCCTTTTCCCCTACGGCCACCTGCCATAGAAAATACGTATCCGGTGCATTATCTTTGACGTAACCAGAGACAAAACCCACGATTTCGCCTTCTTCATTCGTGGCCACCGCACAAGTGTCACGAAACTGGGTTGCGAGCAAGAGGTACGCATAGGCGGAATTCACATCAAGCGGCGGGCAGGATTTGATCAATTCGTAGACCCCCCAACCATCCTCCGCGTTGGGTTTGCGGATATACAAAGGGGTATCCGCATGGCCTACAACGGCATCGGCAACCGTTGGCCTAGCCAAGTCAGCTGAAGGTGTAAACGGCGGTGTTGGCGTACTCATGGTTATGCTTCGCTGTTGCGATTTTGAACATCACTATAACAGCTGATTATGACCAATTCAAAAAGCATGTTATTCAACCCTCCTGTTTCGATAAATATTTATTATACATCGTCTATATGTCTGCTCTGCAGAACCGGTGCGCTCGCTATGCTGCTAGTTTAGCCCAAGGCGGGTGGCTGCCCAGCAGCCACCCGCCTTTGAGCTTTTCAGCATTAATTGGGCGTGCGCAGCGTGACGAACTCTTCTGCGCCAGTGGGGTGAATGCCCACCGTTCTATCAAAGTCTGCCTTGGTTAATCCCGCGCGCACCGCAATAGCGATTCCCTGAATCACCTCGCCTGCATCATCACCGACCATATGCGCACCGACCACGACATCGCTTGCGTCATCCACCACTAATTTCATCAAGGTACGCTCTTGGCTGCCTGACAAGGTGTGCTTCATGGCTCGAAAGTCAGTCCGATATACACGGATACGACCGAATTTCGCTCGCGCGGCCTCTTCAGAAAGCCCTACCGTCCCAATATTGGGGTGACAGAAAACCGCGGTAGGCACGCGTGTGTAATCCAGTGGTTCGGGCGAAGCCGCTGCAAAATGGACATCGACTAACTGCATGGCCTCAGCAATGGCAACCGGTGTCAGCTCGGGCGTGTCAATTAAATCCCCGAGCGCCAGAATCGAGGGAACCTCGGTTTCAAAATGCTCATTGACCGGCAATTTGTCGTTTTCATCTAGTGAAAGCCCCACCGACGCTAATCCCAAGCCGGTTACATTGGCACGCCGCCCCGTGGCAGCAAGAACAGCATCCACTTCCATTTGATCGCCATTGGTCAATGTCACTTGGTAGCCTGATGGTGTTTTTTCGATCGCCTCAATATTGGTATTAAAGTGCAACTGGACGCCTTGGCGTGACATTTCCTGACGCGTAAATTCCCGGACTTCGTTATCAAACCCTTTGAGAAATAGTTCGCCACGGTAGATTAAGTGCGCTTCGCTGCCCAGGCCGTTAAAAATGCTGGCGAATTCCACGGCAATATAGCCACCCCCTAGCACTAAAAAACGTTCGGGCAAGCGTTCAAGATCAAAAATTTGATTAGAGGTCAGCGCATACTCACTGCCGGGGAAGGTTGGCACCCAGGGCCAGCCGCCAGTGGCGAGTAGTACCCGCTGCGCAGAGACATTTTGCTCATCGCCCTGGGCATTTCGGATGACGACTGAGTGGGCTCCCACCAGTTCTGCTCGTCCGGTGTAGAGGTTCACCCCGGCGTTCTCGAGCAAGCGCTGATAAATTCCATTAAGCCGTTTAATTTCGCTGGTTTTGTTATCTCTTAACGTAGCCCAGTCGAAGCCAGCGGCGCCGGGCAGTTGCCAACCAAAACCGATTGCATCCTCGAATGCGCTGTGGAAGTGAGCCGCGTAAGCATAAAGTTTTTTGGGGACGCAGCCCACGTTGACACAGGTGCCACCCAGGTAGCGGTCTTCTACAATCGCGACGCTGGCCCCGGTGGCCGCGGCCATGCGTGCAGCCCTTACCCCGCCGGACCCGGCACCAATCACCAATAAGTCGTAGTCGTAATCTTCAACCTCTGACATTTCAAACTCCTATACCGTCAACACTCAACGTATTGACCAGATGACACGAGAAGGTTAAAACCTCCTCCTACTAGTGGATGTGCTGGCTGTTATGTTGTAACGACGAACATGCCGTATGTAATGATGGGCAACGTATGTAATGGGAGACCCAATGTCCGACCCTATTGAGACTTTATTAGAGAATAACCGCGCATGGGCAGAACGCATGTGCGACGAAGACCCTGATTATTTTAAACGACTATCGCAGCAACAGAATCCTGACTACCTTTGGATTGGTTGTTCTGACAGCCGTGTTCCCGCCAATCAAATCATCGCGCTACCGCCTGGCGAGGTGTTTGTCCACCGTAACGTCGCGAACTTACTCCATCACACCGACATGAATGCGCTGTCAGTGGTGCAATTCGCTGTGGACGTGCTCAAAGTTAGTCATATCATGATTGTGGGGCATTACGGCTGCGGTGGCATAAGAGCCGCAGTCACCGGCGGCGAATGCGGTGTTGTCGATTATTGGCTGCACTCTGTGCGTGAGCAGTACAACCACCACCGTGCTTCGCTTGAGCATCTACCGGTTGACGAGCAAATCGACCGCATGTGTGAGTTAAATGTTAAAGCACAGGTTAACAACCTTTGCCGTACCAAAATCCTCCAGCGTGCCTGGCAACGTGGGCAGCAGATCTCTGTGCACGGTTGGGTATATGGCTTGAGCGATGGACGCGTCAAGGATTTAAATTGCACCATTGAAGGCCTTGATCAAGTCGAAACCTTGTACCGCATCGATCGGCTTCAACCCAGCGACTAAACCAACACCGCCCGCAGCACTTTGTGCCAGCGGGCGGTCTATCAGTGCGTGTTATCCAATCGGGCAGCTGACCCCTGTGCCTTTAATGCCGCAGTAGCCATTAGGGTTTTTATACAAGTATTGCTGATGATATGCCTCAGCATAATAAAAAGCGTCTAATGGCTTGATTTCAGTCGTAATGTCGCCTTTTCCTGCGTTATGAAGCGCCTCTTGAAATGCCTTGGCACTACTGATAGCGGCATCATATTGCTCGTCTGTTGTGGTGTAAATTGCCGAACGATATTGGGAACCAATGTCGTTGCCCTGGCGGTCTTTTTGCGTAGGGTCGTGCTGTTCCCAAAAAATGTTCAGTAGCGTGACCAGTGAAACTTGGTTTGGCTGATAAATGATCCGCACTGCCTCGGTATGGCCGGTTCGCCCTGTACAGGTCTCTTCATAGGTCGGGTTGGGCGTTTCGCCGCCAGCATAACCTGCCGCCGTCACATAGACGCCCGGCAGATCCCAAAATAGTCGTTCCACTCCCCAAAAGCAGCCCATACCTACCACGAGCTCTTCAGAGCCGGGCGGAAAAGGCGGATGCAGTGGATGCCCGTTAACCGCATGGTGCTCACTGGTGGCAATGGGCGCCTGACGGCCAGGTAAGGCAGTATCGGCCTGGCGGGTGGCCTCATTACGCTCAAACAGATGCATAGTGCTTACCTCATTGCTGTTCTAAAATAGTTGGATTGCCAGAGCGGCTAAAGGTATATATCAAATCGACCGCTTGGTTGGCCCCGGACACCGCTTGTAGATAGAGGTTACGCCACAGCGTATAGCGTAACGTTAGTTCCGCAATCGGCGAGAAAATTCCCACACCGTAACTAATCCGGAGATCATCGGTTAACTGGCCGCTCAACGCGACTTGGCTTTCATCCCCGGAACCTGCGGTATCGAGGGCTAAATCGTCGATGCCAAAGGCCTCGCCAATAGAGCCTACCGCCCCACCGGTACGGCCCAACGACATGCCAATCAGCGCCGTTGTTATGGCGCTGTCAACACCCCCGCCTGAATCGTCGGGTGCGCGGCCTCTCAATACGTAAGAAAGCGCTCGCGATTCATTCATTGCCGGTTCTGAAAAAATCGCAACATTCGGCGTTTGAGCATTACCGGTGACTCTAAGGCCAGCAATGACGTCATTTTGGGTAACATCCGGGTTACGTATAGCTTCAAAGTCGAGAATAGGCAACCCAGGCGGGCCGCTGAATAATAGCTCACCGCGGCGAATAAGCAGATCTTGTCCGAACGCCTGGAAGCGACCGTCGACCAAGTTGACGTCGCCAAACAGTTGTAGTGAACCGCTATCCTGGCGAACTTCTAAGGTCCCCGATAGCCCGGATTCCAACCCGTACGCAGAAATCAGCACATCGTTGCCCAACGTCAGGGTAATCAATACATCAAGTGCCATCCCGCCACTCGCCAACTCATCAGCAGCGCTTGGCTCGTCGTCGCCACGTTCGGCGGCGCGGCGCGCGGCGCGCTCTGCTTGATTGTCTTGACGCTCGGTGATGATCACCTCGTCTGGGCTAGGTGAGATGGCAGACTGTGGCAGGTCTCCCACTTCTAGGCGGGCCCAAGGGATATTAACGTTTCCCCTTACCTGCAGACGCTCAGGCGTAACGCGAATGCGGATATCCGGCGCGGCTTCCAAACGACCAAATTGCGGTAGCACAACGAGTATCGGTGACTGTACTCCGTTTAGGTCAACGCCCACTCGCCATGGTTCGCCGCTTGGCCAGTAAGCGTTACCGTCAATGTTAAGCTGACCGCGCTCAGCCGCCAAAAATCCATCAATAGCGCCTTCTTCGCCAGCGAAGGTGATATGGATCTCACCGTCTTGTATGTCGACGGGAATGTCAGGGCCGCTGACTTCAATACCCAGCAATGAAAGCTCACCTTGAAGGTTCGGCTGGCGCGTTGTACCGGCAATCTCCACTCGGCCATCAAGGTAGCCCGCAAGCTGATCTAACCCCACCAGCATGGGCTGATAGGGAGTCAACGATACCTGATTGGCTTCAAGCGATCCGGATAATTCACCGGCACCGAGCGGGTCTGCAACAGAGAAAGCTAATTCAATGTCCCCGGCTTCTTGAAGCGATAGCAACACGTTGCCATCGGCTTGCGCTTGGTTGGCCGTTAGCTGGGTATCCAACGAAATTCGCGGCAACTCGACGGGTTGACCATAATCATTCACCGCCGTCACGGTTAGATTCCCTAGCACCTCGGCGTCCGCCTGCCAACGTTGGCCACCTTGACTCCATTGGCCGGACAGATCAGCGGTAGTATCGCCGTCAACCTGCCACTCTTCAGGTAGCCAAGGCTCGAGGGCTTCGATAGGAATATCTCGCACACTGAGCGCCGCTTCCCCTTGGGCCGGTGATGCCACTATTGGCTGGTCGGCACATACCCGTCCACCCTGCTCTCGGAGTAAACAAAACGGCGTTAGGCGGGCCTCACCGCTGGCTAAGTTGTAGCTAATATCAAGCGGATCCTCTAACCGAATATCACCTGCTTGGGCATCGATTTCCAGTGGCGACAACCGGGCGCGGTAACGCTGTGCGGCCTGATCGAACTCACCGTTCAGGCTCAGTAAGGCACGCTCAAGTGTTCCGTTAGGCTGGCCGTCGACACTAATATCTAATTGATGCGATGACACCCGCCCCTGCATCGTCAGGCTAGCCGTTGCCAGCGATTGACCACCGGCGAGTACGTCGTTCAGCATCAACGAAACGTCTAACTGCGGATCCTCTATGCCGTCCACGTTGGCGGTTAGGCGTAGCTGTTCTACACGGTTTTGCGCAAAACGTAGCGTATCGCCGTTGACCGTTGCTTGAAGCTGTGGCTGCTCGATGCTACCTCTGGCCTCGATCTCACCGCTGATTGTGCCAGCGAGATCGGGCGACAGCGTTTGCAGCTCACGCAGGTCAATATCAGCGTTCAGAGAAAGTTCATTTGGCTGCACTGAGCCGCTGGCGGACAAGCGGTTTTCGCCTTGCCTAAATTGAAAACGCTCGATGTTGGCCTGTAAGTCGCTGTTAGCATTGAAGGCAGCATCCAGCTGCAACGGGTAGTCACGAAGCACACCGCTTAGCGTTAACGTCGGAACGTCTATCTGCCATAGTGCGTCCTGCTGACGTAGGGTAAACGCTAGTTCGCCGTCAATATCACCATTGAGCTGGCCGCTGAATAATGCCGGGTCAAACTGTTCAAGCCCAATGCGTGCGTCGACCGTTAGTGGGGCCGTCCAATTAACCCGGCCATGGCTGGTTAGCCGACTTTCGCCTGCCGCAAGCGTCAACGGCTGCCAATTGAAATGCTCAGCATCGCCTTGGCCACTCACCGATACGTTGGTTTCAGGAATGCCCGGGCCTTGTGCCTTCAACCCTAGTTGGGCTTCATAGGCGTCAATATCGCCGCTGACTTTAAGGTCAATATCATCAATGATAAATGCCTCATCCTGAGTGGCTTCTGCTTCTGCTTCTGCTTCTGCTTCTGCTTCTGCTTCTGCGGCATCGTCAAACGATGCGCTGGCCGTGGGCAGCGGCCACGTTACGCGATCGCTTTGCAGACTCAGTTGAAACGGCAGTTCAGGGGCGAGCGCATTAACCTGGCCTTCCAGCGCTGCGTTTACCGCCCCTTCTGTGTTGAGTCTCGCTGTCAAATCGCTGAGGGCGCCAGACAGCTCAAGCGTAGCCGTTTGGCCGTTGAGGGCGGGTAACGGCTCATCGAGGAACAACGTAGTTTCAGCGCGTAGTTCTAACGGATAGTCATCGCGTAGCGTCACGTTGCCTGCCAGGTTAAACGTGGCATCGGCGGACTCTATCTCAAAGTGGTCGATGAGAACGTCACTGCCCTGGGTTTCCATCCCGAGGCTCAATCGGTCTATGAGGTAGTTAAAGCGGCCGGCAACGGCAAAATCATTGACCGTTAACGTAGCGAGACGAATATCCACCGGCAATCGAACCTCAGGTAGTTCAATCGACGAACGTTCTGCCGATACGTCATTGGTGGGTGCGTCGCTGGGCGATGCTTCTGGTGGATTTTGTACCGCAATGGAGGCGTCGATGGCAGCCGCACTCAACCCTGTGGCGTCTTCCGCTGGCGCTAGACGTGTTCCCTCTGAGGGGGGCAAATAAAGCCGAGGGTTTTCCCAATGGGTGGCGGCAATCGCGACACCCTCACTACCGGCTTCAATTGATGAGCGAAACGACGTCCAAGAAAATTGAGTGCCATCGGCTAAATGCAGTGTCACATCGTCCAGCACCAGTTCGCGCAATTCGATAGGAAAGGGAAAATTAATGGCTGATGTACCTGATGTGTCGGACTCAGCAGGCGGCTCTTCATTGGCACCCCCACCAGACAAGCGAATGTCAGCCCCCTCAACGCGTAGCGTGTCCAGGCATAGCTTGCCGGATAAAACACAGTCATCAGCCCAAGCTAATTCGAGGTGATCGATATGCACCTCAGCCCCCGCAGCGCTAAGCTGAAAGCCGGTAAGCTGGAACTCATCAAGCAAACCACCTTCGTGCTGATCAACACTAAACCAGCCGCGGTCTTGGCCTTGCGATAGCAACACGCCGGTTCCCCAAGGCGATAGCGCGACCCCTAATAGCAGCGCTAACGCCCCTATAAGCCACAGCGGAAACACAATTAACAGGCGTAATATGCTCCAACCTAGCAGCCATAGGCGATAGCGATGTGTTAACGCTTGGCGACTGGTCGCAAGCGTTTGCTTAGCTTGAGGCACATCGCTCTCCTAGAATTCTGGTCCAATCGAAAAATGCAGACGCCAGTTGTCGTCGTCATCGTCAAAGGGGTGGGCAATATCGAAGCGGATAGGGCCGACGGGGGATATCCACCTCACCCCAATGCCGGCGCTTTTTTTCAGGTCGCTGGGACCCCAGTTGTCAAAGGCATCCCCTGCATCAACAAAGGTAGCCCCCCACCAGTCGCCGGTGACGCGACGCTGGTACTCAATGCTAGAGGTGAGTTTTTGCTGTCCGCCGCGCAGTTTGCCTTGCTCGTTTCGTGGAGAGAGGCCCTCATAGGAATAACCGCGAACGCTGCTGTCGCCGCCGGCAAAGAACCTCAGCGACGGGGGGATCTTAGCGAAATCATTGGTTTCAATTGCCCCGACACTGACCCGAGCGGAAAAACGATTATCATCGCCGTAAGTGCGAATCCACTCGGTATCGCCGGTGATGCGTAAAAATTGCGCATCCGATCCCCAAGCGGGGTCGGAGTACTCTACAGAAAACTGCTGGCGGTCGCCCCATAATGGGAAACGTTGAGGTCGTGTCCGTGTCCGTGACCATTGAATGCCGGGATAAAATAGCCACACTTGATCGGCCTCACCGCCTTGGATGAAGTCTTCATAAGTGGTTCGAAAGTACAGCGACTGAACCCAGTCATTATCAAACTCCCACCGCCTGGCGATTTCCACGGTGCCTTCCAACGAGTCGGTATCGCTGTCGTCAACATTACGAACACCATACTGTAGGCGATAGCTGTCGCGTAGCGGGTCTTCCAGGGGAACATCGTAAAGGCCGGTAAAACGCTGCTCCGGCGCTGACAGGTAAAGATCATGATTCAGGCTATGGCCATAACGGTTGATCCAGGGCTGATCCCAACCAAAACGTAAACGCGGCCCTACGTCCGTGGCGAAGCCTATGCCGACTTCAAACTGGTGACGATTGGCTGGCTCAACGCTGACATCAATGGGCAGCAAGGTGTCATCTGATGGACGAACACTTAATACGCTGGATAGTGCCGCACTGCTAATTTTGGGGCGTTCGGGCTGAGATTCGGTTGCCGATACCCACCAAGGGTCGCCACCGCCCACCGGCGAAAGCGTGAGTTCCTGAGCGGTTTTTAGTCGAGGGGTAACGGAAACAGAGCTGAACCAGTCTGTTTCGGCCAGCCGTTGATTATAACGCGCTAAGGATTCAGCCAAATAAGGCTCGCCTACTCTAAAAGGGCGCATTCTTTGAAGACGATCGAGTTGAATATGGCTCCCGGTAATCTTCGTTTCGCCAAATTGATAACGAGGGCCACTGTCAAAGTCCATGTAAAGACGAGCGCTTTGTAAGTAGGGACGCACCTCCATACGACGGTCGCTGAACCCCCAATCAAAGTAGCCACGCTCGATGGCTAAACCGGAAAATTCACCACGTAACCTATCCCAGGGCGCATGTCGTAGGGTATCGCCAACTTCCAGAGGGAACCGTTCCCGTGCCTCCTGAAACGGTTCATCGTCTGCGGCTTCACCGCGCACATTGATATCCAGCGTTTCAATGATTACCTGGGGGCCGGGATCGATGGTCAGACGAGCGGTATTTTCGTTAGGCAGATCGATCGAAATATCGGGCTCGTAGTACCCGTACACGCGCATGGCTTCTTGGGTACGTTGACGTATCTCACCGCGCAGACGGCTTTCGGTGTACTCGTCTTCCTGAATATTCTGCAAGTAAGCACGAATGTTGACCGCTACCTCATCATCTACCCCTTCAAGGTCGGCATTCAGCGCCCAAACCGCAGGCGCAACTGTCCATAGCGGCAAGACCATCAATTGGGCGATTACCGATGCTGAAGGCCATAGCCGTTGTCGTCCCATACATTTTTCCTAACCTAATCATCGGCGTATTGCCTTTCAGCCACTGGTATAGATCAACGCAACATTTCAAGCTGAGCACTAAACGCTAGCTGTGCTTGACGAACTTGGCGGACATCGCTTTCAAGCTCATTGATACGTTGTGACAACTCGGTCTCGAGTGTTTCATTTCCTTCGCTGGTATTTTCGAGCGCACTTATCGATTCTTCGAAACTCGACCATCGCGCTTGCTGTTCGGCCTCGCGTGTTTCAAAGCGCTCGTCAATATCATTCGCCAAAGCGGTCACTGAGCTTTCCAATGCCGCCAATTGTTCACGGTTTTGGGCTTCAACATGGGCTATTTCTTCAGCCAACGAGGTTCGCCCTGAAGTACCGGCTTGCTCCAGCGCATCAAGCGATGCGTTGATAGCGGCAAGCTGACTGTCGCGAAGAGCCGCACGCTCACGTTGCTGCTCCAAACGCTCAAGCAACGGGTTGATAGTGTCACTGGCGACATTGTCTTCATTCTCAGTGAGCATGTCGTAAAGCTCGTTGCGCGTATCGGTCAGCGCAACGGCTAATTGCTCTTGCTCTTGAAACAACGTTGCCAACTGAGCTTGGACAAAGGTTAACGTATCTTGTACATCATTGTCACCCGAGTCCAGTCGGGCATGCATATTCGACACTTCACCACTAACCCGCTGCAACTCGCCCAGCAGCCGCTCGCGCTCCCAGTAAAGACCTGCGGCGGCCGCTGCGAGCAAAGCAATCAGTAATAGGATACAAAGCCAAAGCGGCCATAGCGAAGGACCCTTACGGTGCCGGACATGCTGTGATGCGATACTCTGATCGGCATCGGGCACAATGCGTGACGTCGGGGCTTTATCGGACATTCAATTTCCTCACAACGGCGTTGGATCGGCGCGCCGACCTATTCCTCGATACTGTAACCCACAGCTGGCAACGAAATCAGGGTCGTAAATGTTTCGGCCATCCAGCACAAGTTTATCAGTAAGTTGCCCAGCCAAACGCTGCCAATCAGGGTTCCAATACATTTTCCACTCAGTCACCAACATAAGCGCATTTGCATTCTCACACGCATCGTACGGACTATCGACAAAGGTCACCAAATCATTCCTTGGGCCTACAGCCGCTCTTAACGCGGGCGTTGCCGCTGGATCATGTAGCTGAACGTGAGCGCCCTGCGCCCAAAGTGCGTTTAATAGCGTCAGTACCGGCGCGTGGTCAATGCGGGCGGTGCCGGGTTTGAAGGCAGCCCCCCAAACGGCAATCGTTTTGCCTTCCAGCATCCCGCTGTAATAAGACCAGAGCTTGCGGAACAACGTCTCTTTCTTTTGTTCATTGATATCAAGCACATGCTCCAACAAGGCCGATTGGCGCCCGCTGGCAACTTGCACGTCTGCCAGGCGCATTAAGTCTCGGGAGAAACTCGGCCCGCCAAAACCACAGCCGGGATACAGGTATTCATAGCCAATGCGCGAATCAGCCCCCATACCCTGGCGTACATGCTCCACATCAACCCCCAGAGTATCGGCTAAACCGGCAATTTCATTCATATAGCTAATGCGGGTGGCCAACATCCCGTTAACCGCCAATTTGGTTAGCTCGGCGGCACGCTGAGGCATTACCTGAAACGCATCGCGGCGTCGGTTAAAGGCGCGCAATAGCTCCCTGATTTGTTTTTCTGCGAGTGGGTCGTCGCAACCTAACAGCCATCGCGACGGACGTGTGAAAGATGCCCAGGCACGACCCTCTTCTAACGTATCGGGCAAGGCAACGCTTGTGTGCTGCGCGCCCATTATACGGTGTAAACGCTCTGTTTCGCCTACCGGGAAGGTCGAGTTATTGACCAGCACAACGCCGGCCTCGCCGTGAGCGAGAGAAGGATGGCTGAGCAGCGCGGCGGCTGAATCACGCTGAGCCGGTGAGAGCGCTAACCAAACGACATCAACAACCCGGTCAGCGTTGATCTCGCTAAGTAGTTGCAGCGCCCCGCCGTTTTGAGCGTCGTGGATCTGCTCAAGGAGTTGCGGCTCTCGACGTAGCCAATCCTCGTTGACCAGGGTGGACCACGGCGTGTCTTCGTGGGGAAGCCATTCAACACAGTGCCCTACCGAGGACAACGCCGCGGCAGCCGTCGCGGTGCTTAATTCACTGCCGTAGAGAAGCACCCGCATTGATCACGCTCCCTGGTGATAGCGCTCAAGCAGCGCTTTGAAATCATTACCCAACTCGGGATGCCGACGAGCATAAGCCAACGTGGCCTCGAGATACCCCAGGGGCTGCCCGCAATCGTAAGTCGTGCCGCGCATACGGTAGGCCTGAACGCCCTGCTGCTCGCGGAGAGTTTCTATGGCGTCGGTTAGCTGGATTTCGCCGCCCGCTCCGGGAGGCGTTTTCTCTAAAATAGGGAATATCGCCCCAGGCAATGCATAGCGGCCAATCACGGCCAAGTTGGAAGGCGCTTGATTCCGCGGGGGTTTCTCTACCATGCCGACCAGGTCGGCAGAGCTTGCCGGTGCCGGGGCATCGCCTGCGGGGGCGACGATGCCGTATTTTTCGACCTGATCCCAGTCAACTTCTTCAACCATCAGTTGGGCCGTTGAATGTTGATCGTAAGCCTCGAGCATACCGGCCAGATCACTGCGCGGTGTGTTGCTATTATCCACTAATACATCCGGCAATAGCACGGCAAAGGGTTCATCGTCGCCGATGATAGGCTGGGCGCAAAGCACGGCATGGCCCAATCCCAATGGCTGGCCTTGCCGAATACTGATGATATTAACGTCGTCAGGCACCATGGCTCTCAACGACGCTAACAGATCGTGCTTGCCTTTTGCTTCGAGACTCGCTTCTAACTCTGCATGGCTATCGAAGTGGTTTTCGATAGCCCCTTTGTTGCTGCTAGTGACAAAGACGATATCCCTAATACCCGCGGCAATGGCTTCTTCCACCACATACTGAATCACCGGCCGATCAACAATGGTGATCATTTCCTTGGAGATCGCTTTTGAAGCAGGCAAACAGCGGGTGCCAAATCCCGCCACAGGGAGTACGGCCTTACGAATCATAAGAGGTCCTTTTCATGCGTTCCGGCTCAGGAGTGGTTAGAATGACTATCATACTGAACGCGCGGTTGGTTACCAGTTCGCCGTTACACTGCAAGCATCGAGCCGCGGTATAAACCGTGTTTGCTCACAGTTGATGGAGTCAAAACATGTCAGTGACACCTCAGGATAGCACTGCTCACCAATACCAAGGCAATGTTGATAATGCCGAAGTCGCGAAATTTGAAGTACTTGCCAGCCGTTGGTGGGATCCGCAGAGTGAGTTCAAGCCGCTGCATGACATCAACCCATTGCGCCTTGACTTTATTGACGCAAGAGCCGGTTTAGCGGGTAAGAAGGTTCTTGATGTGGGCTGTGGCGGGGGTATTTTAAGCGAGTCCATGGCACGCCGGGGTGCGGAAGTCACCGGGATTGATTTGGGCGAAGCACCCTTGGGAGTCGCCCGCCTGCATGCCGAAGAGCAAGGCGTGGCGATTGAATACCGCCATGTGAGTGTCGAAGCCCTGGCTGACGAACAGCCGGGCAGGTACGACGTAGTGACCTGCATGGAAATGTTGGAGCACGTCCCCAATCCCGCTTCAGTGGTGCGCGCCTGCGCGGCCCTGGTGCGCCCGGGCGGCTATGTGTTTTTCTCCACCCTTAACCGAACACCCAAATCCTACGCCTTTGCCATTCTCGGTGCAGAGTACGTGCTGAAATTACTGCCTCGGGGAACGCATGATTACGCAAAGTTTATTCGGCCTTCTGAAATGGCCGCTTGGAACCGCCGTAGTGGCCTTGAGGTTCGCGAACAGATCGGCCTGACCTATAACCCCATCACACGCCATTATCGGCTGGTCGAAAACGATGTATCGGTTAATTACATGATGTATTGCCGGAAGGTGCAGGCCTAAATGTCTTTCTGCTCAACGCCAAGCGCCGTGCTGTTTGACCTGGACGGCACCTTAGTGGATACCGCCCCAGATTTAGCCGTTGCTACCAATGCGTTACGCCAGCACCACGGGCTGGCACCGCTGCCCTTCACGACGATTCGTAGGGAAGTGTCCAATGGCGGCAACGCACTAGTCAGTTTGTCGCTGGGGTATGATCTGAGTGACAGTCATCAAGCAGAGGCGCGCGCGTTTTTATTGGACGCCTATGAACGGTCTCTGGCGGTTCATAGCCGGGTGTTCCCCCCATTGGATCAGTGGTTAAACGCTTGGCAGCTGGAGCAACAACCCTGGGGCATTGTAACTAATAAACCGCGCCGCTATACCACACCGCTGCTTGAGGCGTTGTCGCTAACTCCAGGCGCCCTTTTGTGCGCTGATGACCTAGCCGCCAAAAAGCCCGACCCCATGCCCCTTCTGGAAGCCGCGTCTCGCCTGGGTGTCGCACCTGAGCAATGCTGGTATATCGGCGACCATTTAAGGGATATGCAGGCTGCCAGAGCGGCGGGAATGACGGCGGTGGCTGTTGGCTACGGTTATATCGCTGAGGGCGATGATTATCACCAATGGCCGGCACACTGCTGGTACCAGCAGTGTGCCGAGCTGGTCGATGCGCTACCTAAGATCGCTTAAGTAACTAATTACATATTAAGGCTGTTTGGGAGGCTGCGCGTCGATTTTCTCTCCATGGGTGCCCGCGCTGTCGGGCCCCATTAGCCATAAATAAGTCGGCATAATATCGTCAGGGGTGCGCAAGCGGGCAGGATCTTCGCCAGGATAAGCAGTGCGACGCATTTGCGTACGCGTCGCACCTGGATTGAGCGTATTCACGCGCACGTTAGGTTGACTATCCAGTTCGTCAGCCAGCACTTCTACGAAGCCTTCCGTTGCAAACTTAGACACAGCATAGGCCCCCCAATAAGCCCGCCCTTTGCGCCCGACACTCGAAGACGTAAAAATCACCGACGCATCGTTGGCACGCTGCAATAACGGCAACAAGGCCTGCGTCATCCAAATAGGGCCGTTGATATTGACCTGCATGACACGCTCCCAGAGCGCGGGATCATACTGTTCAAAAGGGGTTATACGTCCTAGTAAGCCAGCGTTATGCAACAAACCATCAAGACGCCCGAATTCTTTATCGAGCGTGTCGGCCATCTCCTGATAGTCTTTTAATGTCGCCCCCTCAAAATTAAGAGGAAAGATCGCGGGTTGAGGGCCACCTTGGGCCTCAATCTCATCGTACACCTGCTCAAGTTTTGAAATGGTGCGGCCAAGAAGGATCACGGTCGCGCCATGGCGTGCATAGCTAAGCGCCGCGGCCCGACCAATACCGTCACCAGCGCCCGTCACCAGCACGACACGGTCGTGGAGTACATCGGGCGCTGGCTGATAATCAATTTTACATGTCATCGCAGACCCTCCTCTTATCTTCGCCCTGGTTAACTGCCTTGGCGAAGGAAATCATCGGCTAGCCCCGCTGCACTGCTTTGCGGGTAATCATCCTGTACTTGTTCGAGAAGCGCACGACTCGCCTCCGCTTCGCCTTGACGGGCTTTGACTAGGCCTAACTTATACAACGCATCGGGCACCTTGCTACTGCCATCGTAGTTATCAATCACACGGGTAAATGATTGTTCAGCAGCATCCAACTGGCCTTCCGCTGAATAAAGCTCACCCAGCCAATAATGGCCGTTGGCCGTTAGGCTAGTATCGGGGTGCGCTTCGACAAAGGCTTCAAAGGCAGCAATGGCTTCATCAAAGCGGCGTGCCTGGACGTGGGCAAAGGCAGCTTGATAGGCATCCCGAGCCTCTTCACTGACGTCGCGAGAGGATGGTGCGCTCGCCACTTCTTCGGCCACTTCCGGCTCAACCTCGGGGGTCGACTCTTCGATTTGACTCGGACGACTGCTCATCAAGCGGTCTTCTATGTCGAGATACTGCTGCTGTGACTGGCGACGCAGCTGCTCCATCTGGTGGCGTAGCTCCTCAATTTCGCCACGCAGCCGCTGAATTTCTTGCTGGTGCTCCTGAACCTGGTTGAACAACACCAGGCTGCCACTGGAAGAGTTTTGGGTTTGCGCTTGTTCATAAAACCCACTGCCAGAACCGGATAGGTCTTCGACAACGGGTTGTTGTGCAACACTGACTAAGGGCAATACGGATAGCGGGAGCGCTAAGGCTCCCGCACCGCACAGCCTCTCAACGTAACGCTTGAGACTGTGATTCATGATGACTCCAAAATGACTAAAGCGAATTATTTCTCCCGCGGGTCATCAATAATTGAACACAACGCGGCGGTTTTGTGAATACGCTGCTTCACTTTGACCACGCTCTGCAGGACGCTCTTCACCGTAGCTCACCACACTCATTTGCGATGGCGACACACCCTGAATGTTCAGGAATCGCTCAACGGCATTGGCACGACGCTCGCCAAGAGCCATGTTGTATTCGCGGGTACCGCGCTCGTCGGTATGACCGTGCAACACGACATTGGCGTTAGGGTTTGAGCGGAGGTAGCGCGCATGAGCTAACACGACGGATTCGTATTCGCTCTTAATTGTGTCGCGATCGTAATCAAAGTAGATGGTTTTGACATCTGGGATACGAGAGTCAGCTTGTTGGCCCCGATCAGCGCCCGAGGTGCCGCTGCCGTATTGACCACTTGTACCTGCCCCAGCTGTCGTGCTGCCTGTGCCGTCACGGCCAGTCTGGCTGCCAGATAAATCCCCATCTTGAGTTCCGCCGGTGCTGGAACAGCCAGCAATAACTGCAAGAGATAACGCGACTGCCAATGAGCGAGCCAACGGTTTAAGTTGCATAATCAGACTCCTTGTCTGAAAAATGTGAATGTACTTCATTCGTTTAAGAACGGCGACCATGCGGGGTCACGCACATCACCTTGTGCTGCGGGAAGCCTGAATGACGAACGGCCATCGGCGGAAACGGCACTCAGCACCCCAGTGTTACCTTGTTGGGTAGCGAAGATTACCATGGTCCCGTTCGGCGCAACACTAGGAGATTCATCACGGGTGGAATCACTCAGCGTGATCAAGCGGCCACTCTCAATATTCTGCCGAGCAACTTGAAAACCACGATCCGAACGGTGAATAAGAAAGATGTCATCGCCGTCAGGTGAGAATCGTGCCCGGGCATTATAATTACCGGTAAAGGTCATACGCTCGGTTTCGCCGCTGCCAAGCGTGTGCTGATAAATTTGTGGGCCACCGCTGCGGTCAGAGGTGAAAAGCAGGCGGTTGCCATCCGGCGACCAGGCAGGCTCGGTATCAATACTGTTGTTTTGCGTGATGCGGGTTAACGAGCGATCCGCAATCTCCATGATGTAGATCTCAGGTTGCCCGTCTTTGGACAACGACATAGCCAGCCGGCGACCATTGGGTGACCAGACGGGCGCGCCGTTAATCCCTTCAAAGGAGGTAATGCGAGCACGATTACCGCTATTAACTTCCTGTACAAAGATTTCAGGGCGCCCACTCTCGAAGGAAACGTAAGCAAGCTTGCCGCCATCCGGCGACCAGGCGGGCGATAAAATCGGCTGATCCGACGTCAAAATCTGCTGGCTGTTGCGACCATCGGCATCGGCAACGTACAGACCGTAAGCGGTGTTATCCCCCACCCCCTGGGCAGTCACGTAGGCAATACGCGTCGAGAAGGCGCCCCGAATATCAGTGATCGCCTCAAAAATCTGATCGCTGATGTAATGAGCGGCACCACGCAGGTCACCTTCGCGAGCGGTAACGGTCTCACTCATCATGCGCTGCTGACCGCTGATGTCCATCAGGTCATACTGAATCCGGTAGCCTTCACTGGTGCGCTCGGCTTGTCCAACCACCAAGTAACGAACATCGAGTGAACGCCAGGTGCTGAATCGGACGTCGCTTGCTTGACTTGGCTGTTCAAACATCGAGCTGCGCTCTAGAGGGTCAAAAGAACCGCTGCGCTCCAGATTATTATGAATAATTTGCGCCACGTCTTCGGGCATTCCTTGCGAGCCCTCAAACGGCACTACGCCAATGGGTAGCGCTTCGTCGCTACCGCGGGTTATCTCTATGGTTAAGTTTGCACTCGCAACCGAGCTCATTGCGAGCAATAAACAGAATAGCCATGCCTTACTTATGGTGTGCATCAGCGAACATCCCCCGGGGTAAATCGCAGATTGAATTGACGTAAATTGCGCTGCTGTTCGGTTGGCAACTCGCGTAGTTCGCCGAACGGTGCTGCATGCTCAACTGCTTGCATCGCCGAGCGGTCAAACGTGTTATTACCACTAGACGACACCACCGACGTCGCCAATACCTCGCCAGACGGGCCTAACCTGACTTGAAGCGTAGCACTCATTGAGTCACCTGCCTCTGACGGGATAATCCATGCCTGCTCAACGGCCCGCTTGACGATCGTCAAGAAGCTGTTGGCGGCTTGCGCAGCCTGGCGTGCCTCAGCAGCAGCCTGGGCTTCACCTTCTAGCTGGCGCTGCATGGCGGCTTCCGCCTCTGCCTGGAGGCGCTGCTGTTCTTCAGCTTCACGCTGGCGCTGGGCCTCCGCTTCGGCTTCTTCCTGACGGCGCTGTTGTTCAGCTTCACGCTCACGTTCGGCTTCTGCCTCTGCTTCACGCTGACGTTCGGCCTCCGCTTCAGCCTCTTCTTGGCGACGTTGCTCTTCGGCTTCACGCTGGCGCTGGGCCTCAGCTTCCGCCTCTTCCTGTTGGCGCTGCTCTTCGGCTTCGCGCTGACGCTGGGCCTCAGCTTCCGCCTCTTCCTGGCGGCGTTGCTCTTCGGCTTCACGCCGTTGCTCGGCCTCGGCTTCTTCCTGACGGCGCTGTTGCTCAGCTTCGCGCTGGCGTTCGGCCAACGCTTCGGCTTCTTCTTGGCGACGCTGCGCCTCAGCTTCAGCTTCGGCTCTAGCCTCTTCAAGGGCTTGAGCTTCTGCCTCAGCGGCTTCTCGCTCGGCTTGTTCCTCAGCGGCTTGCGCTTGCTCGGCGGCTTCTTCATCCTCCGACTGGGTGTCGACGACGGGTTCTTCGGCCGTCTCATCAGCGGCTTCCATCGCCGCTGATTGATCGTTGGCTTGTGGGGCCTGGTCAGTGTAGGCGTCGGTACGAACCAACGTTGCCTGAACGATAGACGACGAATCCGGTTCAGCGTCTCCCTCAGGCCAATGAATCACCGATATCAGCACGATCAACAAATGCACCGCAACTGCGAAAATAACTGGCCAGGTATAGCTAACGTCTTGAGGATCACGAGGTTTCTTTACAGCCATGTCCTGTGCGCCCTTACTCATTCCGTGGCGGCTCAGAAATGAGCCCCACGTTGGCGACGCCCGAACGCTGCAAAGTGCTCATTAAGACGACGACTTCACCATAAGCCACGCTTTGGTCGCCCCGCACCATCACGGGGGTATCAGGACGCTGTCCTAAGATGGCGTTAACCCGGCTGGTGATTTCATCAAGGGATACCTGAGTTGCCTCGTCACCCAGGCTAATGTGATAGGCGCCCTCTCGATCAATGGAGATGATGATCGGGTCGCTATCGTCCTGGCTTTCAATTGGCTCTGAGTTAACCTGAGGCAGCTCCACATCCACCCCTTGATTTAACATTGGAGCGGTAATCATGAAGATGACCAACAAAACCAGCATGACATCAATAAAGGGGACAACGTTAATTTCGCCCATGGGCTTTTGCTGTCCGCCGCGTTTAAACGGTCCTTGCATGGGGTTACTCCCTTAGCTTGACGCGCTGTCACGCCCTTGCAGGTTACGATGCAAGATAGCGTGAAATTCTTCGGCGAAATCTTCGTATTTGCCCAGCAGACGGCCAGCGCTATTGGAGAGTCGGTTGTAGAAAATAACCGCGGGAATCGCAGCAAATAGCCCCATCGCCGTCGCAATCAAGGCCTCTGCAATCCAAGGAGCGACCGTGGCCAGGGTGGCTTGCTGCGTCATCGAAAGCGATTGGAAAGACCCCATAATGCCCCATACGGTGCCAAATAACCCGATATAGGGGCTGGCAGAGGCAACCGTTGCCAGGAACACCAGATGCTGCGTGAGCCGGTCTTCTTCACGTGACCAAGCCACCCGCATGCTGCGTTGAACACCTTCCAAAATCGTTGAGGTATTGCGCGTTTTAGGCATTAAACGATTGAATTCGCGGAATCCCGCTTGAAAAACATGCTCAGCACCGTGGCGAGGGTCGTCGGTGGGAATTTCCCGGTAAAGCTCATTTAAATCAACGCCTGACCAGAATGTTTCCTCGAACTGGGCATATTCATTTTGAGCACGGCGAATGGCAATGCCGCGTTGGAAAATCACTATCCACGAGAGTATCGATCCCACTGCTAAGAGCAGCATGACCAGTTGAACCACAAAACTGGCATTCATGACCAGGTGGGGAATAGACATGGCATTATCGTTCACAAGTGCCCTCATCAATCATTAATAAGTGTGGAAATAACCTGCCCGCATCGTGAATCACATTACCGACTTGAGTGCAGACGGCCATGCCATGGGGCGAAGATGCTGCGCGCTTAAGCACGCTATCTCGACCGTGGCAGCACAAAGACGTTCCGTTCCCCGCCACACGCACTGCTCAAATGTCATTCGGCAGCGGCCAATACTGACCACTTCGGCACTGACCTCAAGCGCATCGTCTAACCGCGCAGGTTGGGTGTAGTGACAGGACAAGCGATATACCACTAGCTGCGTGCCTTCGTCCAGCAGCGATTGTTGGTCAAGCCCCTGGGCTCTCAGCCATTCGCTGCGGGCACGCTCCATAAACTTCAGGTAGTTAACGTAGTAGACAATACCGCCCGCGTCTGTATCTTCCATGTAAACGCGAACCGGAAAGCGTAACGATTGACTCATGGGCGCTGCTCACCCTGGGGTTCAATGGCCGCTTCATGGGGTACGCGTTCAAAATGCAGCCAGGCCTGGCGCGTGACAACCCGTCCTCTTGGGGTTCGCATCATCAACCCTTGTTGAATTAAGTAAGGCTCAATGACGTCTTCGATGGTGTCACGCTCTTCGCTGATAGCAGCAGAGAGCGAATCGACGCCCACCGGGCCGCCGTCGAATTTATCGATCATCGCCAATAGCAATCGCCTGTCCATATGGTCTAAACCGTGGTGGTCGACATTGAGCATATTGAGTGCGGCATCGGCCAACGTAGCATCGACGACGCCGTTGCCTTTCATTTCAGCGTAGTCACGCACTCGGCGCAGCAGCCTGTTGGCTATCCGCGGGGTTCCCCTCGACCGGCGCGCCACCTCAACGGCCCCCTCATGATGAGCTTCTACGCCCAACAGTTTGGCTGAACGGGTGACGATTTCAGTCAGTTCCGTTAGATTGTAAAACTCCAGCCGCTGGACAATGCCAAAACGGTCGCGCAATGGCGAGGTGAGTAGCCCGGCTCGCGTAGTCGCCCCAACCAGCGTAAAGCGTGGTAAATCCAACTTAATCGAACGCGCGGCGGGCCCTTCCCCGATCATAATATCGAGCTGGAAATCTTCCATCGCCGGGTAAAGCACTTCCTCGACCACGGGCGACAAGCGGTGGATTTCATCAATAAACAGGACGTCGCCCGGCTCTAAATTCGTCAGCATCGCGGCTAAATCACCGGCACGCTCTAATACCGGGCCGGAGGTAGCTTTAAGCCCGACGCCCATTTCCGTGGCAATAATGTTCGCCAAGGTGGTTTTACCCAGGCCGGGGGGGCCAAATACCAGGGTATGATCCAGGCTTTCGCCGCGCAGCCGGGCAGCACCAATGAATATTTCCAGCTGTTCGCGTACCCGCGGTTGGCCGATATAGTCTTGGAGCCGTTTAGGACGAATCGCATGGTCGATGCGGACTTCACCCTGCTCTGGTTCAGCGGCAATCAATCGATCGTGCTCTAGCATAAGCGCTCTTTTTTACGTCCATCGTTAAAGGCGAGAACATTATCGCGATTAGCCCTTCATACGCTGCGTCAGCGCCGCTTTAATGAGTGCTTCGGTCGACTGAGAGCTGTCGAGATCCGCCAGCATCTTTGAGGCTTCGGTCAATTTATAGCCAAGGCTTACCAGGGCAGCCTCAGCATCCGCCACGCTGTTGCGTGTAGCGCTCTGACCGTTGCTAGCTTCAAGCAGTAGCGACCCGTCCTGACCATTCTCCCATTCGGGAAAACGGTCACGCATTTCGATGATGAGTCGATCAGCGGTTTTCTTACCCACACCGGGAAGCTTGGTTAAAGCTTTGCTGTCATCATCGCGCACGCAGCGCATAAAAGCATCTTCGTCCATGCCCGACAAGATGCCCAATGCCAGCTTTGGCCCAACGCCATTGACCTTAATCAAAGCACGAAACAGGGCGCGTTCGTGCGCACGGCCAAACCCATAGAGCAGGTGCGCGTCGTCACGAATACTTAGATGGGTATATAAAAAAACCTGCTCCCCGACCGACGGTAGTGCGACCAGCGTCGTCATCGACGCTTCTAACTCATACCCCACTCCCTGTACATCGACGACAATCCAGGGAGGTTGCTTGTCTATTAACTGGCCTTGAAGCCGTCCAATCATATTTACGCTCGCGCTAAGCAAAACCAACCGCCACTATAAAGCGACTCTGTACAAGTGACCAGTGGTTTGCGTGCCACTAAGACAGCCGCCAACGGCCTGTCGAGCGGCGGCGACCATTGCCTCGGGCGGACAACGTTGGCACACCGTTGCTCGCGTAGGCATGGGTCAACGCGATAGCTAACGCGTCCGCGGCATCCGCTTGCGGCGAGTCGGCAAGCCGCAAAATAGCCGTCACCATGTGCTGTACCTGGCCCTTATCAGCGCCCCCCTGGCCGGTGACGGCTTGCTTAATTTGTCGCGCGGCATATTCGTCAATCGCTAGACCGTGATTAGCCATGCACACCAGCGCCGCCCCTCTTGCCTGGCCGAGTTTTAGCGCTGAATCAGGGTTTTTGGCCATAAAAACGCGTTCTATCGCCACCGCATCAGGCCGATGCAAGCCCACTACTTCACCAAGGCCGGCGTATATTTGGGCTAACCGCTGCTCCAGCGCGCCTTCAGCGGTGCGAATACAGCCGCTGGCGACATAACGCGGCACTACCCCGACAAGATCGATAACGCCGTAGCCGGTGATCCGCGAGCCGGGGTCAATGCCCAGAATTCGCAGCGATGAAGGGGAGGATGTTGCCTGCATATGACAGCACTCGGGTGATCCATACAAAAACACCGACGCCTGGGCGCCGGTGTTACAAGGACATTCATCGCTTACTCAGCGGTGGATTCCGCCTTGGCTTTTTGACGCAGACGAATGTTGAGGTCTTTTAGCTGCTCCGCGCTAACCTCGCCCGGCGCGTCGGTCATTAAGCACGCAGCGCTTTGGGTTTTCGGGAAGGCGATAACTTCACGAATCGTTTTGGCACCGGCCATCAGCATCACCAAGCGGTCTAAACCAAATGCCAGGCCGCCATGGGGTGGCGCGCCGTACTGCAGGGCATCGAGTAAGAAGCCAAATTTCTCCTGTGCCTCTTCTTCGCCAATCCCCAAAATATCAAACACCGTGCTTTGCATGGTTTGATCATGAATACGGATTGAACCGCCGCCAAGCTCAGTGCCGTTAAGCACCATATCGTAGGCGCGAGATAGCGCGTTGGCCGGGTCGGCCTTGAGCGCTTCTGGCGAACATGCAGGCGCAGTAAAGGGGTGATGCAATGGGCTGAGTCGACCGTTATCGTCTGCTTCAAACATCGGGAAGTCGACCACCCAAAGCGGTGCCCATGCTTGGGTATACAGATCCAGGTCTGCGCCCAATTTAACTCGCAGCGCGCCAATGGCTTCATTCACAATGCGCGCCTTGTCGGCGCCAAAGAAGATAATGTCGCCATCTTTGGCATCAACACGGTCGAGTAGCTCCTCCACCACGTTTTCCATGAACTTCACAATCGGCGACTGCAGGCCCTCAAGTCCTTTAGCCCGTTCGTTAACTTTGATCCAGGCCAGCCCTTTTGCGCCGTAGATACCCACGAACTTGGTGTATTCGTCGATTTCCTTGCGCGATAGCGATGCGCCGCCGGGTACTTTTAATGCAGCAACACGACCATCGTCAGCCGAAGCGGGGCCAGAGAAGACTTTGAAGTCGACCTGTTTCATCAGATCATCTACATCGGTCAGCTCGAGTGGAATGCGCAAATCCGGCTTGTCAGAACCGAATCGATCCATGGCTTCCTGCCAGGTCATACGCGGAAAAGCGGGTAACCCGACGTCGAGAACCTCCTGGAAGAGTTGGCGAATCATGGACTCGGTGATGTCCATAATGTCGTTTTCTTCGACGAACGAGGCCTCGATATCGATCTGTGTGAACTCAGGCTGACGGTCAGCGCGCAGATCTTCATCGCGGAAGCACTTGGCAATTTGATAATAGCGATCAAACCCAGCCACCATCAGTAACTGCTTGAACAGCTGTGGTGACTGCGGTAGCGCAAAGAAGCTACCGGCGTGAGTACGGCTGGGTACCAAGTAGTCACGTGCCCCTTCTGGCGTCGCACGTGTGAGCACCGGCGTTTCAATATCCAAGAACCCTTGGTTCTCAAGAAACGCACGAACGGTGTGCGATATCCGTGAGCGCAGGCGCAGCTTGTCGATCATGTCGGGGCGGCGTAAATCAATGTAGCGGTGCTTTAGACGCACCTCTTCACCCACTTTGCCGTGTTCATCAAGCTGGAAAGGTGGCGTAACCGCGGTATTGAGCACCTCGACACTTTTTGCCAGTACTTCAATCATCCCAGTGGGCATATTGGGGTTTTGCGTTCCTTCAGGGCGCGGCCGAACACGGCCCGAAATGCGCAGAACGTACTCACTGCGGGCGCGGTCGGCATTGGCAAACGCCTCGGCGGTATCCGGATCCACTACGAACTGAGCGACGCCGTCGCGATCGCGCATATCGAGGAAGATAACCCCACCGTGGTCACGGCGGCGATGCACCCATCCGCATACGGTGACCGTCTGGTCCACCAATGTTTCGTTCAGCTGGCCGCAATAATGACTGCGCATGTTTCATCCTGTTGTGTTTCGTGGCAAAGAGGGATCATGGGTCTTTCGACCCTAACAACGTCGGCTAGGCCGCCGTGTCTTTTTTCTTGGGCGTTTGACTGTCGCCTTTTTGGCTGCTGGTCTCTGTAGTCGTGCCCTTCGCGTCAGCAACCAAATTCTTTTTGCTGCCGGTTTTAAAATCTGTTTCGTACCAGCCACCGCCCGCTAAACGAAAGCCCGCCGCCGATACGAGGCGCGATAAGCTATCGCGTTCACAGGCGGGGCAGTCCGTCAGCGGCTCTGCGCTAATTTTTTGCAATTTATCCATGCGATGGCCGCAGGCCTTGCACTCATATTCATAGATGGGCATGTTGATGACTCCTAAAAAGCTCAACTCCGACAATACAGCAGCATCAAGGCTGCCAAGCTGCGATATGCGGCCCGTCGGGATAAATTCCAAGGCGATGATTATTCACGCCGAGTTATTATACCCTTTTGTGCCCCCTGCCGAGCAAGGCTATGCGTCACCAGTGGGTTTTGGAGATCAAAAAAATGCTTAATGCAGTGATGTTGGATGCCGAAAGTCTCGGCCCACAAATTGATTTAGCGGCTATCCGCAGCGTGGTATCGCATCTCGAGGTTTTTGGCCAAAGTACAACGCAGCAAGCCCGGGAGCGTCTGGCTAATGCCGACATAGCGATTGTAAATAAAGTCGTCTTAGATGCCGAGACGCTCCAGCAGCTTCCTTCGCTTAAATTAATTTGCGTGCTCGCCACTGGGCTTAACAATATTGATTTAGATGCAGCCAAGCACCAAGATATTGTGGTCAAAAACGTCGCTGCTTACGGTACCGCGAGTGTCTCGCAACACACCCTGATGCTCATGCTGACGCTCGCCAACAGATTGCCTCTTTATCAGCGCGACCTGACAGCGGGTGCATGGCAGCAAAGTGATTTCTTTTGCTTGCAACATTACCCAACGCTGCAGCTGGCAGGCAAACACTTAGTGATGGTCGGTCAAGGCGAGCTGGGCTCGGAAGTCGCACGCTTGGCTGAAGCGCTGGGTATGCACATCAGCTTTGCGGCTCGTCCGGGTAACGAAGCCAAGGATGATCGCCCCTCGCTAGACGAATTAATGCCCCAAGCCGACGTCATTAGCCTTCACTGCCCGCTGAATGAGTCGACCCATCATTTGATTAACGCAGCAAGGCTGGCCAAGGCTAAGCCATCGTTACTGCTCATTAATTGCGCCCGCGGGGGGATTATCGACGAAGAAGCCGCGTTATCGGCGTTGCGCGACCAACAAATCGGAGGCCTAGCCGTGGATGTACTGCCTCATGAGCCACCCCGGGATGGCCATCCGCTGCTCGCGGCGTTGGACGAGCCGCTCAACTTAATTGTTACGCCGCATAACGCCTGGGTTACCCCAGAGGCACGGCAAAATATTGTCAGCTTAACCGCTGACAATATTCGCCAATGGAAAGCGGAAAATTAATAAGTGGCAAAATGATCCGGGGCGTGGCATTGATCCAACACGTCAAACTCGACGTGGGTCACCTGCGCCCCTTCAGGGCCCTTCCATAGCCATTCACTCACGAGTTTGACACCCTCACGGCTGCCGCAAAGCAGCACTTTAACGCGACCATCAGGTAAATTTTTAGCGTAGCCAGTGAGGTTCTGCGCAAGCGCCTGGTGCTGAGTGGAACGCCGAAACAACACACCTTGCACCTTCCCTGTCACCCATGCACGGACACAACAGTCTGCCATTGCTCCCTCCTCTATGCCTTCTTAACGATGATCCTCATTCAGCGTGTGCTGAATCAGGACAGCGCTATTGCGCGGTACCAATGGGCGCCCACGCCGCACTAATAACGAACGTGTAAACGCCGCACCAAACAACAGGATAAGCGATGAGTAGTAAACCCACAGTAGAATCATTACCACCGACCCTGCCGCACCGTAGGTTGAAGCAGTTGCCGTGTAGGCAAGATACATTGCAATGACGCTGCGACCAATCGTGAACAATACGGCGGTTACTAACGCGCCGATCAGAACATCCTGCCAACTCAACACAACGTCGGGCAATACCTTAAAAATCGTCGCAAAAAGCAGTGCCACCACGAATAACGACACCAGCGATTCGGCTAACTGACTCAGAAAACCAACAAAGGGAAGCAGATGATCCGCCGCGTTAAGCAATCCCCGCAGGGCAACGCCTATCACCAACGACACCAGCAATATAAAGCCGATCGATAACACCACCGTTAGCGAGAGCAGTCGATTTTTAATAAAGACCAGTGCCCCATTAGCGCTGGGCTTAGCGGTCACGCCCCAAATCGTATTAAGCGAAAATTGCATTTGCGCAAACACTGTCGTCGCCCCAACGACTAGGGCGGCAAGACCTAACAGGGTGGGCATGATGCCGGCTTCTTCTATTCGCGACTGGGCGACGGCTTGCTCAACCATCAACGCAGCATCAGCGCCCATGGTACCTTGCAATTGAGCCACAATTTGTCCCTGGGCGGCTTCCTCTCCCAATACAAGACCGATCACACTGACCGCAATAATGATGGTAGGGGCTAAAGAAAACAGCGTATAAAAAGCAAGGGAACCCGCATAGCTGAATGCATTGCGATGCAGCCATAACGTAGCTGAATCTTTGATCACGTTGCCCCAAAAATAAACGCTGCGTTTCAGCATTACGATCCCCTAATTTGGCTTGTATGATCAACAATTAACGACACAAAGCCACTAGCATACCCAATATAATGGATTGATGCAGAGGGACATTGCGCCGCCTAATCAACCCCACCATAATGATGTTCCCTTCTAAACGCGGATACAGGACAGCCTTCATGGCAAACGATGCCCCTCATCCGGCCCAAGCGTATGACTTCGACTGCCTGGTTTTCATAGGCCGCTTCCAACCACCTCATCTGGGTCACCTGGCGGTTATTCGTGAGGCACTTAAACAAGCCCGCCAAGTAATCGTGTTAGTGGGCTCGTCTTGGCAGGCGCGTTCGCTGAGAAACCCTTGGCGTTTTGAAGAGCGCCACGCGATGCTTCGCTCGGGCTTTGATGAGGAAGAAAATCAGCGCCTAGAAATCACCCCGTTGCTTGATGCGCTATATAACGACGATGTGTGGGTTCGGGACGTCCAGCGTAAAGTGCGTGACTTAGCGACCCCGGCCAACGCCCGGCTACCGCGGATCGGTCTCATCGGGGCAAGCAGAGGGCAATCCAGCTATTACCTATCGTTATTTCCGCAGTGGGAATCGGTCAGCGTTCCGTTGGTAGAAGGAATTTCCGCTAGCCGTATTCGCGAGCGTCTTTTCCGCTCGCCCGGCGCTACTAATGATTATCTCAGCACCGGGGCCTATCACGATTTGCCACCAGGTGTGGTCGAAGGTGTACAGCAATTCTGCGGCGGCAGCGATTACGAGCAATTGTTGGAAGAGCAACGTTTGCTCGACCAATATCGTCAAGCTTGGCAACAAGCGCCCTACCCGCCTATTTTTGTCACGGTCAATGCCGTGGTCGTGCAATCGGGACACGTTTTACTGGTGCGGCGCACATCGGCACCGGGTAAAGGGCTATTCGCCTTGCCGGGAGGCTTTATTAACCCCCACGAACGGTTGCTGGATGCATGCCTACGCGAGCTGCGTGAACGCATTCGCTTAAAAGTACCTGAGCCAGTCCTTAAGGGATCGTTGAGAGGCCAGCGTTTATTTGACGAGCCCCATCGCAGTTGGCGAGGGCGCACGCTCGCCGAGGCGTTTTATTTTGCCTTGCGCCCCGACCAGCAGCTACCGCGCTTAAAACCCGTTAAAGGGGGTGATCACGCCCGCTGGGTAGCATTGGCTGACTTGGAGCCTGATAGTCTTTTTGAAGATCACTTTTTTATTATTCAAAATTTTCTAGGCTTGCCTGCTGATTTCAGCGCGATGCAAACCCATTAGCGCCTAGCTAGCCTTGTAAAAAATCCCGCGGCAACTTCATCATTTGCCGCCATAAGCGCTCTACGCCGGGTTTATGCACCAAAGAACAGCGATAGAGACGTATTTCCAAAGGAATATCCCAATTCGCTTCAGCCGCGCGAACCAAGCGCCCACTCTTAAGCTCTTCGCGGATACAAAAATCGGGAATCCAGGCCACCCCCACGCCTTGTAGCACCATGCCCTTTAACCCCTCCGCCATGGCGGTTTCGTAAACGGTGCGTAGTTTCATCCGTAGCGGATCGTTCTTTAACAGCATACGGACACTGCGGCCTAAAAAAGCCGCCTGGGTATATGCCAAATAAGGAACAGAGGTATCGTGCTGAAGAGAAAACAACGGCTTCCCCTGCGCATCGGGCAGTGAGACCGGTAGCATATTAACCTTGCCAATGGAAAAGGATGGGAACACCTCTGCATCCAGCTGCATGGTGGCAAAGGGATCATAGTAGCCCAGCATTAGATCACAGTTCCCCTCACGCAGAACGTGAATCGCTTCCCCAACATTCATCGCCACCAAGCGAGTGGGTAACTCGCCTAACCCTTTCTGCAGGCGCGATATCCAGGGCGGATAAAAGCTAAGCGCTAACGAGTGGGCCGCGACAATATCCAGCGCTTCGTTAGCCATCGAAAGCCCACGTAAATGGCCAAGCGACTCAGTCAGCTGTTCGACCAGGTTTCGCGCGGTGACTAGGAACAGCTGCCCTTCGGATGTCAGGCCAATGGGTGTGGTTGAGCGGTCTACCAGGGTGACACCGACGGCTTGTTCCAACGCGCGAATACGGCGGCTAAAAGCGGGCTGCGTGACATGGCGTTGCCTTGCTGAGGCGGAAAAACTTCTTGTGTTGGCCAAAGCAACAAAGTCTTCTAGCCATTTTGTTTCAAGGTTCACCCGTTACTCCTTGTGACCTTACGTATTAATAGGAACTTAAACCGCTCTACTGAACGGGGGCCATTAAATAGGCGGCTCGGGAAACAACTTTCTTCCACCAGGGGCGCTGGGCTATTTCATCGAGCCCGATACGGCGGCATTGGGAAAAGTCTTTTTCCAGCATCAGCTTCACTTGAGAGGCAATCGATGCACTGGGCATAAACGCGGTAATCTCAAAGTTTAAGCGAAAGGAACGATTGTCCATATTAACGGTGCCGACTGTGCATGCCTTGTTATCTACGAGCATGACTTTTTGATGCAAAAAACCTGGGAGATAACGGTATATTTTCACCCCTGCACGAAGCATATCAGGTAAAAACGAAAAAGCGGATAGGAAAACCAATAGATGATCGGGACGCTCGGGAATCATCACTCGAACGTCGACGCCGCGCATGGCGGCTAAGCGCAAAGCATCCTGCACGCCTTGGTCTGGCACAAAATAGGGGCTGGTCACCCAAAGCCGTTCTTGCGCACTTTGTATCACCTGCTGTATCAGCAAGCTCGCTGTGTCCTGTCGGTCGGCCGGTCCTGACGGTACTATTACCACGTGCTGGTCGCTGGCATAGGTTTTCTGGGGTTGCCAGTTAAGCGTAATAACTTCGCCTGTGGCCCAGTGCCAATCTTCCCAGAAGGCTTCCTGGAGCCCCATCACGCTAGGCCCTTGGAGCTTGAGGTGAGTATCTCGCCAATCGCCGTGATGTGGATCCTGCCCCAAATACTCAATACCGACGTTAAACCCACCTAGCCACCCTGCCTGTCCATCGACCACCATTACTTTGCGGTGATTACGAAAGTTTAACTGGAAAGGGTGTTTGAACCCGCGCGAGGATCGAAAGGCACTCACTTCAATACCTGAGAGTGCTAAATCATTTAAATAGCGATCGCTAAGTTTACGACTGCCCATTTCATCGTATAAGAAATAGACGCTTACGCCGCGCCGAACGGCTTGCTGTAGATGAGCCATCATACGGCGCCCAAGTGCGTCGTCTCGAACGATAAAAAACTGGAGCAAAATATAATGCTGCGCACGCTGCATGCCTTCAAACAGGCTTTCGAAGGTCTCCTCTCCGTCAATCAGTAGCGTTGCCTGATTGCCGTGCGTCATTGGCATCATGGCCAGTTGCTCAATCGCTTGAATATCAGCACTTTTTGACGTGACGGCGTATGGATCAACGTGGGTACGGTAGCGCACCAGCATGCGGCGTAGGATGTTATCCCGCACACCACGAGCAGTCACATAACCATAAAATCGCGGGCGCCCAAATAGCCAGTAAGCAGGCACAGCCACGTAGGGGAATGTTAATAGAGAGATAATCCAGGCGACGGCGCCTTGCGACGTTCGACTGGACATCAACGCCATCACGGCGGAAACAATCCCCAGTACATACATGATGAGTATGCCTGTCCCTAGCAACCACGAGGTCATAGTGGTGTCCTCATTCCGGGGTTAAATCCATTTCGCTGAGCTTACCAAGATGGATAAAGGCCCCGTCAGTGACGGGGCCTTCTAGGCCAAAAAAATACCCAGCAGGTGCAGTTTTTAAGCTGTTTGTGCGATGATTTCTTTCCACTTGGCCGGTCCTGTCTGGTGCACCGAGGTTCCAGCGCTATCCACTGCCACGGTGACCGGCATGTCTTCCACTTCAAACTCGTAGATAGCCTCCATGCCCAGGTCTTCAAAACCGACCACGCGAGATTTCTTAATCGCTTGGGCAACAAGGTAGGCAGACCCGCCTACCGCCATCAGATAAACCGCTTGGTTATCACGAATAGCGTCAATCGCTTCCTGGCCTCGCTCTGCTTTACCCACCATACCCAGCAAACCGGTTTGTTCAAGCATGGTGCGGGTAAACTTGTCCATTCGCGTGGCGGTAGTCGGCCCCGCAGGACCAACGACCTCATCGCCGATAGGATCAACGGGGCCCACGTAATAAATAAACCGCCCTTTCATATCCACCGGCAGCGGTTCACCTTTAGCAAGCATATCGACCATACGCTTGTGAGCAGCGTCGCGACCGGTTAGCAGCTTGCCATTTAACAGCAACGTATCGCCAGGCTGCCAGGTTTTAACGTCTTCCGGGGTGACGGTATCGAGATTAACCCGCTTGACGTTATCGCCCGCTTCGCGGGTAATTTCTGGCCAATCTTCAAGTTTGGGCGCCGGTAGCGCAACCGGACCCGAGCCATCCAGTGTGAAGTGCGCATGGCGAGTGGCCGCGCAGTTGGGAATAATGGCGACAGGCTTGTTGGCCGCGTGAGTTGGGAAGTCTTTGACCTTGATGTCCAGCACTGTCGTTAAACCGCCAAGCCCTTGGGCCCCAATGCCACTTTTATTCACTTTGTCGAAGAGCTCCAGACGCAGTTCTTCTGCTCGGTTGCTTGCACCACGCGCTTGAAGGTCTTGAATATCGATCGGATCAAGTAATGACTCTTTAGCGATCTCCATGGCTTTTTCAGCCGTGCCGCCAATCCCAATGCCTAACATACCAGGTGGGCACCAGCCGGCCCCCATTTTGGGCAGCTGTTCCATCACCCAGTCCACCACACTATCCGAAGGATTCAGCATAGCGAATTTGGATTTGGCTTCGCTACCTCCCCCTTTGGCCGCCACGTAAATATCAACTGTATTACCCGGAACGATTTTGTGGTGAATAATCGCCGGCGTATTGTCCTTGGTATTCTGACGCTTGCCGTCAGGATCCGCCAGAACAGATGCCCGCAGGACATTGTCGGGTAACTTATAGGCGCGCCGCACTCCTTCATTGACCATGTCATCAAGGCTCATCTCGGCATCCCAGGTGACATTCATCCCCACATGCACAAACACGGTCACAATACCGGTGTCTTGGCAAATGGGCCGATGGCCGGTGGCACACATCCGCGAGTTAATCAGAATTTGCGCAATGGCATCCTTGGCGGCAGGGTTCTCTTCACGCTCATAAGCGGCTGCCATGGCGTCAATAAAATCTTTGGGATGGTAGTAAGAAATGTACTGTAGCGCATCGGCAACGCTTTGAATCACGTCGTCCTGGCGGATCACGGTCATGGACAAACAACTCCTCGGTTATCGTCTTATCTGCAGCCTTTGCGGTTACTAATGCAGTGGCTGTCTCAGTTTCTGCGTGCCATAAGTATAACGTATTGCTATCGACCCGGCAGCCACTCGCTCCTCATATGCTGATGAACTCCCAGAAGCTGAACAGATATAGGAATACAAACAAGATAACGGTATAAATTATGAAGCATGTACTTGGCAGCCAGGACACCAATAAAGACGACGAGAGCCGACCATCATGCGCTCGATAACATTGCCACAGCGGTGGCACGACAGCCCTGCCCGCTCAAAAACGCTAAACCGCCACTGACGGCGTGGCTCTCCTGCGGCAATCGCCTGTTCAATCCATGGTTTTGTATTGGTAACACCCGCCTGTTGGTATGCTTGGCGTGTTATCTCGATAACGTAAGTCGCCAGCTGCTGTCGCTGGACGTCGGTTAAATCAACCGGACGTTGTTGCGGGTGGCACCGGGCAAAGAAAAGAATTTCTGAACGCAAATAATTGCCCAACCCGGCTACAAAGCCTTGATCGAGCAATAGTCCACCCAGGCGGCGACGCATAAAGCGTCGCGATTCCAGCCGTGTTAGTACGTCTTCGGGGGTAAGCTTCTGGCTGAGCAAATCAGGGCCTAACCGCGATAAAAACGGGTGATGAACCAAGTCGCTTTCATGCCAGAGAGAAATATCAGACGCGCTATACAGACTAGCCGCCCTGCCGTCTGCAATGAGGCGGACGCGCAACGAACGCTTGGTGCTCGGCGGTTTTGCGGCATTGTGAAGCTTCCAAACGCCGTACAGCTGATTATGTGAGTACAGCACCTGCTGGTTAGAAAAGCGCAGTAGCATCGCTTTTCCCCAGGTGTCGACCGCCGCTACGCGAACACCCTCTAACTCACTGGATTGCTTCGCCAGCTCGGGGAAGGCAAACCACGCATCGTCGACGACCCTGCCGCCAATTTGCCTTTGAATCCTGTCCGCTGCGCGACGAATTTCCGGCCCTTCAGGCATGCCTTAGCCTAGCGCCAGCTGTTTTTCTTTCATCTTATGCAGTTGATCGCGCAAACGTGCAGCTCCCTCAAACTCGAGGTTTTGCGCC
The DNA here is from genome assembly GCF_900103865.1 of Vreelandella arcis. Taxonomy (GTDB): domain Bacteria; phylum Pseudomonadota; class Gammaproteobacteria; order Pseudomonadales; family Halomonadaceae; genus Vreelandella; species Vreelandella arcis. Next base: position 240,925 of record NZ_FNII01000002.1, on the reverse strand, counting down.
GCTTCAAACATGGCATCTTCTAACTTACTAATCGCTGTAAGGAAATCGTGCTTGTTCATATTGGCCGTATCGTATTCGGCTGCGGCCTCGGCAACCTTACGATCGCTGCCGCGTTTACGGCTGTTTTTCTTGCCGGGCGCTTGGGCGGCTTCCATTATGTCGGTTACTGAGCGGGTAATCGTGGTGGGAGTAATGCCATGGGCTTCGTTGTGTGCCTTCTGCTTGTCACGCCGGCGCTCGGTTTCATCCATCGCCCGACGCATGGAATCAGTCACTCGGTCGCCATAGAGAATGGCTTTGCCCTGGGCGTTACGCGCGGCACGGCCAATGGTCTGGATCAATGAGCGCTCGTTACGCAGGAAGCCTTCTTTATCGGCATCGAGGATGGCGACCAGCGATACCTCAGGGATATCCAGACCTTCTCGAAGCAGGTTAATCCCCACCAGGACGTCGAATTTGCCAAGGCGCAAGTCACGAATGATTTCCACCCGTTCGACGGTATCGATATCCGAGTGCAAATAGCGCACGCGGATACCATGCTCGTCCAGGTATTCGGTCAAGTCTTCCGCCATACGCTTGGTGAGGGTCGTGACCAACACACGTTCGCCGACGTCCGTCCGCAGACCAATCTCTGATAGCAGGTCGTCAACCTGCGTGCTGGCTGGGCGCACCTCAATCTGGGGATCAAGCAAGCCGGTTGGGCGCACCACCTGCTCAACGACCTGACTTGCATGGTTGGCCTCGTAGGGGCCAGGAGTGGCCGATACGAAGATCGTTTGTGGAGAAATAGCCTCCCACTCTTCAAATTTCATAGGTCGGTTATCAAGGGCTGACGGTAAGCGGAAGCCATACTCAACAAGCGTCTCTTTGCGTGAGCGATCGCCTTTGTACATACCGCCCACTTGGGGCACGCTTACGTGGGATTCATCGATAAACAGCAGCGCATCATCGGGTAAGTAGTCAAAAAATGTCGGCGGCGGCTCGCCAGGCGCGCGGCCTGATAAATAGCGCGAGTAGTTTTCGATGCCGTTGCAGTAGCCCAACTCCAGCATCATTTCGATATCGTACAGGGTGCGCTGTTCAAGCCGCTGGGCCTCGACCAGTCGCTCGTGCTTACGCAGCCATTCCAGACGCTCTTTCAGCTCGGCTTTGATGTCATCAATCGCGCCTAAGATTGTTTCGCGTGGCGTGACATAGTGGGACTTAGGGTAGATCGTCATGCGCGGCACTTGGCCGCGCACATCACCCGTTAACGGGTCAAATAACCGTATTGTGTCGATTTCATCGTCGAATAACTCGACTCGAACCGCTTCTTCCTCTGCGTCAGCTGGGAAAATATCGATCACATCGCCCCGCACCCGATAGGTGCCGCGGCGGAAATCCATATCATTGCGGGTATATTGGAGTTCGGCCAGCCGTCGTAAAAAGGCGCGCTGATCAATTAATTCGCCACGCGTGAAGTGCAAGCGCATCTTCAGGTACTGGTCAGGATCACCCAGCCCGTATATGGCCGACACCGATACCACAATAAGGGCATCTCGCCGTTCCAAAAGTGCTTTAGTCGCCGACAAGCGCATTTGCTCGATGTGATCATTAATCGAGGCGTCTTTTTCAATAAAGGTATCCGACGACGGCACATAGGCTTCGGGCTGGTAGTAATCGTAATAGGAAACGAAGTATTCCACCGCATTGTCGGGAAAGAACGCTTTGAATTCCCCATAAAGCTGCGCCGCGAGCGTTTTATTGGGCGCCATGACAATCGTCGGGCGCTGCTGCTGCGCCACGATATTGGCCATGGTGAAGGTTTTACCCGACCCGGTCACACCCAGAAGCGTTTGATGGGCAAGCCCCGACTCAAGGCCACCAACCAACTCCTTGATGGCGTTGGGTTGATCGCCCGCGGGCTTAAACTTCGATTGCAACCGAAAATTCTTGCTCATCGTCGCTCCTGGCTGAGAATGTCGAGCTACTCAGTGCTCGTCGTAATGTCCACGGTTGATTGGGTCATCAGCCGCTGGATGGGGCAGCGGTGACTGATATCTTCAAGTCTGGCGCGCTGCTCGGGGTCATCAATACCGTGAAACGTTAACGTCACCGCCAGCTTATAGATCCCTTTCATTTCTTGGCGATCGTCGCGCTGAACCTTAACGGTGATGCCTTCCAGCGGCCATTGCTTACGTTTGGCGTACATTTGCACCGTAATAGCCTTGCAAGTACCCAAAGCAATATCGAAATAGTCATGGGGGTCGGGCGCGCTGCCTTCTCCTCCTACCGCTGGCGGCACATCGGCGTAAAGATCCTCCAGGCCGCTAACCTCCACTCGCTGGCGGAAAACATGGTTGCGTTCACTGATCACGATAATGGGCTTATGCATTACGATACCTTTATGCCGAGGTTGAGTTTTTCAACCACCCGAATAAGCGTCTCGCGCTTTACCCTGCCATCTACGTCTGCGCCGTAGCGACCGACCTCGGCGCTATCTACGCCATCAAGCATCATCAAGGCAGTGGTAATTTGATTGACTTGCTCGGCTGATTTCACACCCTGAAAGCTTAATGATTGCTGTGCCATCGCCTACCCTCATTACGATTGCGATTTTGTTACGCGTCAACGCTAGGCGTCTGGGTTCTGTAAGCCCTCGCGTTTCGTCCTATGCAAAACTGATACAGACAAACGAGTCTAGCATGCGGGGTGCACCTTGCAATCGTTGTCCACCGCCCACACGATGAACATTAAGCGAATCAATTAATGTTTCAGCCACCCCTTTTCATCAGGAGTTGCCATGGCAACTGTTCCCTCATTCAATGCCCTCGACAGCGGTGTGCGGCTTACCCATTTAGCGGCGTTAGACGTGAAAGGAGCCGACGCCGAGAAATTTTTGCAGGGCCAAACCAGCGCCCAGGTCAGCCTCGCCGATGGACGTTTTGCGCCGCTGACCTGCTTCTGCACGCCCAAGGGACGAATGCTGGCCAATGCCCAGCTTATGAAGATAGGCGATGCTCATTACCGATTACTGCTTAGTACGTCGTTACTGGAGACACTTACCGCCCACTTAAAAAAATTCGCGGCGTTCTATCAAGCCGAACTGATTCCATTGTCTGAGCTCCCGCTTATCGGCGTTGGTGAGAACGCCAGCTCCTTCGCGGACGCATTGGATCTCCCCTTGCCTAACGCGCCGGGTACGCAATCGGCCAATGCGCGTGCCAGCGTGCTGTGTTATCCAGGTGACACACCGCGCTGGTTATTCTGTCTAGAGAGCGATACGGCGATTGAAGTGCTCGACGACAACGCCGGTCGTGCCGCATGGCAATTGGCCGATATTCGTAGTGGCTTGGCATGGCTTACCGAGGCACAACAGGATCACTTCTTGCCGCAGATGCTTAACTGGGAAGCGCTGGGAGGCATTAGCTTTAAAAAAGGCTGCTACACCGGCCAAGAGGTGGTAGCCCGGGCACACTTCCGTGGCCAAGTAAAAAAGCGCTTGGTACGTGCCGAACTTTCCACGACGACGGAGCCCACTACTGGCGCCAGCATCGTCAACGATGCCGGTAAAGCCGTTGGCGAAGTCGTCACTAGCGCCTTGCGAGAAACGGGTGAGATTGAGCTACTGGCGGTGATGAACACTAAAGTCGTCGAAGAGGTAACACCGGTTTATCTAGACGATACGCCATTAAGCCTACTCACATTGCCTTACCCCATCGAGCGACTCGATCCCGAGCAACTCGCCATGGGGCTGGCCAATTAAGGCCTGATGAACAACCGGAACATGCGTAGGGTATTGGCGCGACTGCAGGCGGCCACATGCTCGCTTGTTTGGTCGCGCAATGCCGCGACCACGCGACACACCTCGCTCACCCGGCAGGGTTCGTTTCGCAGGCCTTGATAACCACTAAGCGGCATGTCGGGGCTATCCGTTTCCAACACAAAGCTATCATCAGGCAATGCCTTGATAACGCGGTGCAAGCGCTTGGCTCGCGGGTAAGTTGCCGCGCCTCCCAAGCCCAATACGTAGCCCAGCTCGACAAATTTTATTGCTTGCTCGTAAGACCCTGCAAACGCATGGATCAATCCAGCGCTAGCAAGGCCGCGTTGGCGTAACCTTTTAGCGACGGTGTCGTTGGCTTTGACACAGTGCACCACCACGGGCAGCGCATGCTGCTTTGCCAAGGCACACTGGGCATCAAAATAATCCCATTGGGCTGGTAAGGTATCGCCAAAGCGCGCATCGATACCACATTCCCCCACCGCAACAATCTCTGGATGCTCATTGAGCAAGTCATCAAGCTCCGTGAGATCCGACTCGCGATGATCCGCGATAAAGTAGGGATGCAACCCAGCGCAAACGCTGATCTCGGCGCGTTGCCCCAGCGCCAGCACTTGCTGCCAGCGCTGGCGCGTCGTGCCCGGCACAATAAAGTGCTCAACGCCCACCCTTTTGGCGGTCTCTATCACCGCATCACGGTCTTGATCGAACGCCGCAAAATCCAGATGGCAGTGGGCGTCAATCAGCATGCTCACCTCATCGTCCAAAGTTAGGTGTTAGTGCTCGCGAGTCGGCTGGAAGCGTATATCCGGCCAGCGCTCCTGCGTCATTTGCAGGTTAACTCGGGTCGGTGCGATGTAGGTCAAGTAACCGCCACCATCGATGGCTAAGTTGGTGCTCGCCTTACGCTTGAACTCCTCGAGCATTTTGGCATCTTCGCAATATACCCAGCGGGCCGTTTGAACATTCACGGCTTCATAAATACAGTCGACTTTGTATTCTTCTTTTAAGCGGTGTGCCACCACATCAAACTGCAGGGTGCCCACCGCGCCCAGAATTAAGTCATTGTTATCCATCGGCATGAAGACCTGTGTGGCGCCTTCTTCCGATAACTGCTGCAAGCCTTTCTGTAATGCCTTGGTTTTAAGCGGATCTTTCAAACGAACGCGTTTGAAAAGCTCAGGTGCGAAGTGCGGTATCCCGGTGAAGCGCATATCCTCACCAACGGTGAACGTATCGCCGATCTGAATCGTGCCGTGGTTATGCAGACCGATAATATCACCGGGCCATGCTTCCTCGACCTGAGAGCGATCAGACGCCATAAAGGTCAGCGCGTCGGCAATTTTGACATCCTTACCGATACGCACATGGCGCATCTTCATGTTCTTGTCGTACTTACCCGAGCAAACCCGTAGAAAAGCGATACGATCCCGATGGTTCGGATCCATATTGGCCTGAATCTTGAAGACAAAGCCGGTAAAACGCGGGTCGTCGGCCGGCACATCGCGCACATCGGTTTCCCTTGCTTGAGGTGCAGGTGCGTACTCGACAAACCCATCGAGCATCTCGCGCACGCCAAAGTTACCCATTGCGGTACCGAAATAAACCGGCGTTAACTCACCGCGACGATAAGCGTCAAGATCAAACTGATGGGAAGCACCACGCACCAATTCTACTTCCATACGCAGTTCTTCGGCTTGCTCTTCCCCCAGCACCTCGTCGACTTCCGGGCTATCTAGCCCTTCTATACGCTTGTCCTCAGGAATATGACTGCCCTGTCCCTGGGTATACAAATGAACCACGTCATTATAAAGATGATAAACCCCTAGGAAGTGGCGCCCCATACCAATCGGCCATGTCATCGGCGCGCACTGGATATTGAGGACGGTCTCGACCTCGTCCATCACCTCAATAGGGTCGCGAACATCGCGATCCATCTTGTTAATAAACGTCAAAATTGGGGTGGTACGTAGACGACACACCTCCATTAATTTAATGGTCCGATCTTCGACGCCTTTCGCCCCGTCGATCACCATCAGGGCGGAGTCGACCGCCGTCAGGGTGCGGTAGGTATCTTCAGAGAAGTCTTCGTGGCCTGGTGTATCGAGCAGGTTGACGATACGTCCGCCATAGGGGAACTGCATCACGGAGGTCGTCACCGAAATACCGCGTTCCTGCTCCATTTTCATCCAGTCTGACGTGGCATGGCGATCATTGCGCTTGCTCTTCACCGAACCGGCTAGCTGAATCGCATTGCCAAACAGCAGCATTTTTTCGGTGATGGTGGTTTTACCCGCGTCAGGGTGCGAAATGATAGCAAAGGTTCTTCTAAGCCCGGCTTCCTGGGCTAATTGAGTATCGTTCATCGGGCCTCATCATTAACGTAGACTCAGCCATGCACGTGAGTGCCAAGTGACAGCGGCTGAGCTAAATAGCATTGACGTGGATTGTACCCTTGCCGTGGACATTCAGCCACAAGCAGGCAGGTAAGCTATCGGTTCCGTTAAAAGGCACCATATAAAACACACGCACATGAAAAACGCCGGGCAAGCCGGCGTTTAAGATAGTGACACTTAAATATTAAGGCGAACGCGCTTAAGCGAACGTATTAACCATCGTGCCCACAGTACCTTCTTTGGCAAGATCAGGTTGAGCACCGGTATCGGCGGACGCCATAATATCGGTAACTTGCTGCGCTTGCGTGTCCAGCGCTTCCTTGAACACCTGCATTTGCGCTTGCTCAGCGGTTTGCGCCTGATTCATATACAGCGAATTGCTTACCGCATTACTAACGGCTACATCCATACGATTACCTCAATGTAGTTCGAATGTATGAAAAGATTAGCAAAGAGTACTAGAACACGCAAAAAACAAACGCCTCAGAACCGCTCAGCTCGAAAAGGCGCCATTTCAATCTCAGGCGTTTTGCCATCCATCATATCGGCAAGCAGGTAACCCGTTGCCGGCCCCAGGGTGAACCCTTGATGACCGTGGCCAAAAGCCAGCCACAGCCCGTCGTGGTGAGGAGCGGGGCCGATGACCGGCTTCATATCGGGAAGACACGGACGCGCGCCTTTCCACGCGGTTTGTTCTCGTCGTTCACCTAATGGAAAGATACGCCGCGCCACCTTTTCCGCAGCGTCTAGCTGATGCTCATCAGCGGGTGACTCAAGACGATCCAGCTCAGCGCCGGTGGTAAGCCGTACGCCCGCATTCATCGGCGCCAGCAAGTAGCCAACCTCCGCATCCATCAGCCAATTGTGAAGGCGAGACGGTGCTTGCGTTGAATAGTGCATGTGATAGCCCCGCTTAACGAAGGTAGGAAAGCGGTAGCCGAGCCCTTTCAGCCAATCGCCCGCCCAGGGGCCCAAGGCAAGCACTACGTCTTCGGCCGAGATCGTTTCATCAGCAGTAGTGACCTGCCAATGGGCTTCGTTTTGGGTTACCGACTGAATATCGCTTTGCACGATTCGGCCCCCTTGCGCCACGAAGGATGCCGCATAAGCCGCCACCAATGCCCCTGGATCTGCCACCGTCCAAGGATCCAACCAATGGATAGCCCCTATAATGTCATCGCTTAGATCAGGCTCTTTACCTAACAATGCCTGGCGATCCAACACCTCGAACTGCACATCATAGAGGTCACGAACTTCTTCAGCTTCCTTGACCCGTTTGGCGAGCTTTTCCGGCGTTCGATAGATCTCAAGCCACCCTTCCCGACGTACCAAATGCTCGGCTCCCGCCGCTTCAATCATTGGCCCATGGGTTTTAAGGCATAACTGTATGAGTGATGCATATTCCGGAACAATTTGCTGATAACGACGCGATGACGAGTGATGCCAGTAACTCAGCAAAGGCGATACCGCATTCCACATCCCCCTGGGGCGATAGCGAATATCCACGCGCCGATTAGGCAGCACACTCAGGATGGTCTTTATATCGCGAGGAAATGGGTACGGCCGTACCGATTCACGTTGGATAATACCGGCATTACCAAATGACGTTTCCTGCCCCGGTTGGCGTCGATCTACCAACGTGACCTGCCGCCCTCGCTGCTGCAAGTGCCATGCAATGCTGACACCCACCATGCCTGCTCCTAATACTACTGCGTGACGCGACATCGTAATGCCCTCCTAGTTAACCATCAGTCGACACGCAGGCGAGCCACCAGCGCACTTATCATGATTAAAAAATAACACTGTTTAGAAGCCTTTAAAACAGCCTAAAAAACTGTTTTTAATACAAAAATTAGAATTTATAGCTACAAAAATCCATAAATACGCAAATGTCACTATTAGCGGCACAGCAATTGCTTGGTATTACCTGCACTTCGCACACCATGCAGCCATAAGAGGTTAATCAGCGTCGTCTTAATAACCTTCACTGCACAATGACGCACCTTAAAAGTGCATGTAGCGCACCAAATAATACCGAGGATATTTGCCATGCTTGACACGCCCGCCGCTGACACCGAACTTCTCGACACGCTGTGGGTATTATGGGCAGCGGCACTGGTGTTTGTCATGCAAGCGGGCTTTTTATGCCTTGAAGCAGGGACAACGCGAAGTAAGAACGCCATCAATGTTGCAATGAAAAATATTGCCGACTTTGCCATTGCCGTGAGCGCCTTTTGGCTGGTGGGCTTTGGCTTGATGTTCGGCCTATCGGAAAACGGCTGGGTGGGCACTAGCCTCTTTGGCTGGCAGCTCAACACGGCGTCTAGCTGGGTCGTGACGGTGTTTATTTTTCAAGCCATGTTTTGCGCCACTGCGGCGACCATTGTGGCGGGCGCGGTGGCAGAGCGAATGCCATTTGCTGCGTATCTATGGACCGCACTCTGGATTGCGCTACTCATCTACCCTGTTTTTGGCCATTGGGCCTGGGGTGGCTTATTAGGCGGTAGTAGTGGCTGGCTGGCCTCCCTTGGGTTTGTCGATTTTGCAGGCTCCACCGTCGTGCATAGCGTGGGGGGCTGGGTCGCCCTCGCCGCAGTACTTTGCATTGGCCCTCGCCAAGGCCGCTTCAACCAACATCAGCCACCCACTGCATTTCCAGCGGGCAACCTCCCTTTAGCCATGCTCGGTGCACTGTTTATGGTATTGGGTTGGTTTGGCTTTAATGGCGGTAGCACGCTGGCCGCTAACGACCAAATTCCCAGCATTATCGCCAACACTATATTAGGCGCTGCTGGCGGCATTTTATCAGCCATGCTGATGGGGTGGCGGACACGTCGTTATGCTGACGTGATGTATGCCATCAACGGCGCTATTGCAGGGTTGGTGGCTGTCACCGCGGGCGCCCATGCCATCTCCATGTCGGCGGCGCTTGGTCTCGGCGTAGTGAGTGGCATTCTCATGGTCATCACAAGCGAATGCCTGTTAAGCCGTCGCATTGATGACGCGGTGGGGGCGATTCCTGCGCATTTAATTCCCGGCATTTGGGGCACGCTAGCACTGCCCTGGGTGGCCGAGCCCGCTGCGCTAGGTACGGGCCTTAATGCCGCCGAGCAAGCAGGCATTCAATTGCTTGGCGTAGTGGTCTGCGGCCTGTGGAGCTTTGGTATCGCGTGGCTGCTATTTCGTATCTCAGGGCGCTATTTTCCGCTGCGTGTTAGCGATGACGCTGAAAAAATGGGCCTTAACCTGGCTGAACACGGCACCCATAATGAGCTAACCCATTTGTTAGAGCACATGCGTCGTCACGAGCAACAAGGCGATATGCGCCAGCGCATCGACGCGGATCCTTTTACCGAGGTGGGTGAAATTGCAGCAGGATATAACCGAGTAGCGGCCGCGCTGGAAAGCGCTATTGGGCATACCCGGGTCATGTTGCACAACTTGCGCGACGGTGTAATCACCTGGCAAGCCGACGGGATCTTGACCAGCCTTAATCCTGGGGCGGAACAGTTATTCGGCGTGAGCGCTCATCAGCTAGTGGGCACGCCCGTAAACCGTTTACTACCTCATCACCGCTTGACCCCAGGCGAGCGCCACGAAATTAAGCGGCGTTCAGCTACTCAGGAAGTCCGTTACCTGGAAATCCAGGTGAGCGAAGGCGCCAGTGGCTCGGCTTCTGAACGCTCCGGCATGGTACGCGACATTACCGAACGCAAACGCCTACAAGAACAGCTTAACCGCGAGCGAGATCTGGCCAGAACGACACTTGCGTCCATCGGCGACGGCGTGATCACCTGCGACGCCAGTGGCTTGATTACGTTTATCAATAGCGAAGCTCAACGACTCACTGGCTGGGGCTTAGCTGACGCGCAGGGAAAGCCCATCCAGCACGTTTATCGTTTGATTGACGATATCACCGGCCACAGCATTAGCAATCCGGCACGCCGAGTGCTGACGCAGCATCGCGCCATTCATTCAACGGAAGACGGCTGGCTCGAACACAGCGACGGAAAGCGCACCCCCATCCAGCATAGCGCGGCCCCCATCCGCTCGCGTAGCGGTATTACGCTGGGCGCTGTGGTCGTGTTTCAGGACGTAAGCATCACCCGACAGCTCGCCGACCAGCTTACCTATCAAGCCAGCCACGACAACTTGACCGACCTCGTCAATCGACGCGCGTTTGAAACGACGCTAAGTCGACTACTGGAGAGCGATGAGGGAGAGCATGTTTTATGCTACCTGGATCTCGACCAGTTCAAAATCGTCAACGATACCTGCGGCCACCTCGCCGGCGATGAGCTCCTCCGGCAAGTGGCGGTGAAGCTACAAGCCTACGTGCGCAGCAGCGACACGGTTGCCCGATTAGGCGGCGATGAATTTGCCCTACTGCTACCCAGCTGCCCCATGCATCAAGCCAAACAAATTGCCGACGCTATTCGCTGCGATATCGAGAAGTATCGTTTCGTCTGGCAAGAACACACCTTTGGTATCGGCATTAGCATTGGCCTGGTGGCTTTGGGTAGTCAACCGATGCAGCTCAGCGATGCGCTTCATGCCGCTGACGCGGCCTGCTATACCGCTAAAGAAGCAGGTCGCAATCGGCTACATTGCCACCAACCCAACGATCACACATTACTGGAGCGCAATGGCGAGCTTCGCTGGGTTCAACGACTACAAAATGCCCTTGATAATGACCACTTCCGCTTGTATGCCCAACCTATCGAGGCCATTGGCACCCAAGGTGCAGCCTACCAAGAGATATTACTACGCCTTGAAGAGGACGGCTCGATGATCACTCCTGGGAGTTTTTTACCCGCAGCGGAGCGCTATCACTTTATGCCGCGCATAGATCGATGGGTAGTCCGCAACACCCTGGCGTGGCTGTCTGATGTCACGCGCGCATCGCCAAACACTGCCTGGGGTTGTTGGGGAATAAATCTATCAGGCGCTTCGCTGTCTGATCGCGACTTTTGCCACGACTTGGTGACTCAGGTACAAAATGCACATCTTCCCGCTGGCTGTCTATGCTTTGAAATTACCGAAAGCGTGGCGATTGCCCAGCTATCAAGCGTGATTGAACTCATTCACACACTGAAACGGCAAGGCTGCCGTTTTGCCCTGGATGACTTCGGCACCGGCCTGTCTTCCTTCAGCTACTTAAAGCAGCTTCCCGTCGATTACTTAAAAATCGACGGTCATTTTATCCGCAATATTCACGAAGACCCTATCGACAGGGCCATGGTAGAGGCCATTCATGCGGTGGGGAAAGCGCTTAACATTGAAACCATTGCCGAATTCGTTGAAACCCAGCAAACCCTCGATACGCTCAAAACATTAGGCATCGACTACGCTCAAGGATTTTTGTTAGGACACCCTGAGCCACTCACCCAGGCGGCTGGGCGTCCCATCAAAGTGATGCCGCGCTAAAAAAGGAAGCGAAAATAAATAAAGTAGAAAAAAATTGCGGGAGATTAAAACTGAACAACGAGGAGGGAAAAGAGAGAACTTACTAGAACATAAGAGGAGGTTAATGGGGTGGATGATGGGGATCGAACCCACGACCACCGGAGCCACAATCCGGGGCTCTACCACTGAGCTACATCCACCATAACCTAAAAAGGGAACTGAACTTACATGCTGAGTTGTCGCTGGGGTGGATGATGGGGATCGAACCCACGACCACCGGAGCCACAATCCGGGGCTCTACCACTGAGCTACATCCACCACTGACAACTGCTAGTTAAGAGACTTAACGGCTGATCGCTACTGGTACAAATGGCGCGCCCAGCAGGATTCGAACCTGCAACCTACGGCTTAGAAGGCCGTTGCTCTATCCGGTTGAGCTATGAGCGCACATGTAATATCTGTAAGCAAAGACATCGATGAGCACTTGGCCACAACCACTGCCTGGAAAAGCAAAACTACCTTTCGCGTTAGACGTGGTCGGGGTGGAGGGATTCGAACCCCCGACATCCTGCTCCCAAAGCAGGCGCGCTACCAGACTGCGCTACACCCCGATTTTTCTAGCCTAAACGCTGCCGCATGGCCCGTCTCAAGCGAGGCATATATTACTGTTTTTAATTTTAAAGTCAACCATCAAGGCAACAACTAATCCTGGTACTTTGCCTAGCAGCCCCTTCATGCGAAAATTAACACCGAAAGAGTTCTAGTTAATACACCTGTCTATTTCTTCGTGTTCGCCTTTCAACCGCCAGGGGATTTCTCTAAATGACCGCCCAACTCATCGATGGCAAAGCTATCGCCGCTAATGTCCGTCAACACGTTGCTCAAAAGGTCACTGCCCGCCAACAAGCCGGCAAACGAGCACCAGGACTCGCGGTTGTGTTGGTAGGAGATGATCCCGCCTCGCAGCTTTATGTGAACAACAAGCACCGCGCCTGCGAGCAGGCAGGCATCCTGTCTTTTCAGCACGCGCTACCCACCGACACTACACAGCAAACACTGGAATCACTGGTCGATCAACTGAACAACGATCCCACCGTCGATGGCATTTTGGTTCAGTTGCCATTGCCTGATCATCTCGACGCCAGCCTGATATTAGAGCGTATACGCCCCGATAAAGACGTCGATGGCTTCCACCCTTTCAATATCGGCCGACTCGCCCAGAGAACACCCGCGCTGCGCCCATGCACGCCTAAAGGCATTATGACATTGCTTGAACAAAGCGATATCAAAGTACGCGGATTAGACGCCACTGTTGTGGGCGCTTCCAACATAGTCGGGCGCCCCATGGCGTTGGAGCTCATGCTAGCCGGTGCAACGACCACGGTATGTCACCGTTTTACGCAAGACTTGGCGGCGCATGTCAGTCGGGCCGATATTGTGGTGGTCGCCGTTGGCAAGCCCGGCATCGTTAAAGGCGAGTGGATAAAGCCTGGCGCCATCGTCATCGATGTAGGCATTAACCGCCATGACGACGGCACGCTGAGGGGGGATGTTGATTTCCAGGCCGCCGCCGAGCGCGCCAGCTTCATCACCCCGGTTCCCGGCGGCGTGGGCCCTATGACAGTCGCCACACTACTTGAAAACACCTTGGCAGCCGCTGAACAACACGACTCAGTTCAAGCTTAACCTCGTCAAATAAACACCCCTGCTACCCAAAGGAAACTAACACTGTGAAGCGTATTGGTATTATTGGCGCGATGGCGCAAGAAGTCAGCATTCTGGCGTCACAGCTCGACAATCCGCAGCGCTATGAGCACGCCGGCTTTGTCTTTCATCGCGGCACACGCCATGGCCTTGACGTGACCATACTGCAATCGGGTATTGGCAAGGTAAACGCGGCTGTCGGCACAGCGCTACTGTTAGAGCGCCACCAACCGGACGCGGTGATCAATACCGGTTCAGCGGGTGGGTTTGCCAGCGACTTGCACATCGGTGACATCATTATTTCTGACGAGGTTCGTCACCACGATGTGGACGCCACTGTGTTTGGCTATGAAATCGGCCAAGTGCCCGGCATGCCGGCGGCATATCTAGCCGACGCCTCGCTGCGGGATATCGCTCGCGGCGCAATTAAAACGCTGGGGGAAGTTAACGTTCGCGAAGGGCTAATTGCCACGGGTGATGCGTTTATGGCGGATCCGGCACGCGTCGAAGCGACACGCGCGTCATTTCCGAGCATGCTAGCGGTGGAAATGGAAGCGGCCGCGATCGCCCAGACATGTTATTTGTACCAGTGCCCGTTCGTGGTCATTCGCGCGCTCTCGGATATTCCCGGCAGCGGTGACAACCACTTATCCTTCGAGCAGTTTCTTGACGTAGCCGCCGACCACTCTTCGCGAATGGTCGACCAGATGCTACTCACGCTGAGCGCTAGCTAATTGACCAGCCGAGCGTTTCCCCGGCTAATAACGGAATAATCGCCTCCCCCTGCGCATAAGGGTAGCTGGCAGGTATCGACTGCGAACGCCGCGACAACGTTATGCTGTCGCGGTTAGGGGGCAGCCCGTAAAAGCGGGGGCCATTCAAGCTGGCAAAACCTTCCAACGCCGCTAGCGCACCGGCTTCTTCAAACGCCGTCGCATACAATTCAATAGCCGTCGAGGCCGTGTAGGCTCCCGCGCAACCACAGCTAGACTCTTTGGCCGATTGCGCATGAGGCGCGCTATCGGTTCCCAGGAAAAACTTCCCGCTACCGCTGGTCGCCGCCTTGAGCAACGCCTGGCGATGTTGTTCGCGTTTTAAAATCGGCAGGCAGTAGTAATGCGGGCGAATTCCACCTACCAGCATTTTATTGCGATTAAACAATAGATGATGCGCAGTGATCGTCGCGGCGACCGTGTCCGGCGCTTGGGCAACGAACTCGGCCGCTTGTTGAGTGGTGATATGCTCAAAGACCACTTTCAGGGTGGGATGACGCGCCAGCAGAGGCGTGAGAACCCGCTCGATAAACACCGCTTCACGATCAAAAATATCGATCTCATTATCCGTGACCTCGCCGTGCATTAATAACGGCATTCCCGCCTCGGCAAGTGCTGCGATGGTGTCGTCACAGTGCGATAAATCGGTTACGCCTGAAGCTGAGTTTGTCGTTGCTCCCGCCGGATAGAGCTTAACGGCTTTGACGATACCGCTGTTAACGGCCCGCTCGATTTCCTCGGGCGGTGTGGTATCGGTCAAATACAGCGTCATCAATGGCTCGAAACGGCTACCAGCAGGCAACGCCGCCAATATTCGCTGATGATAGGCGATTGCTTGTTCTGTAGTGGTAATGGGCGGCGTTAGATTGGGCATAATAATCGCGCGGCCCATCTGGGCAGCCGTATGCCCTACCACCGCTTTAAGCGCCTCGCCATCGCGTAGGTGAAGATGCCAATCGTCTGGCCGAATCAACGTAATCTCGTCCACGAAATATCCTGTACATAGTCAATAAAAAATGACACACACGATGCGTCAACATACCGCAGTATACCGGATCCTCCGTCGGGTTAAATCGACCATCGGGCACCCACAGCCTTGATAATCTGGCGTATGATATCGGCCATTGTTTGGTTAAAGGAAACTCTTCATGCAGAACGTGCGGCGCTATGCCGATATTATTGCCAGCCTAGAAGGCCTGATATGGCTTGGCCTGGCTTGGTCGGTGTCGTTTTCCGTGTATTACGGCAGTACAGAAGCAACGCTTGCCATGTTGCTGGTCATTGCCACGCTGGCGTTCTTTAGCTGGGCGCATCGCCCGTTTCGCTGCCTGCTACGCCGCTACCACGTCCGCAAACGTCGTACGGACATGTGGATTCATTTGCTAGCCCTGCCGCTGCTGATCGCGATGTTTTTTCACATTATGATTGAAGGCGTGCTGGGTAGCGCTTGGTTGCCGCCTAAAATGCTGATGGTTAACATTGTGGCAACAGCAGGGTGGCTCACCTTTGTGGTTACACTGTGTATTAAGTTTTTAATTCACCGCTTTAAAAAGACCGCCAAGTGAGTGAAATGCCGACTGAGCTGCCCCTCCCGTTATCGACGCCTAATCGCAATTTGGTGCGTTTAACCATCGTGCGGGGCATCACCTGGACGGGCTTTTTAATTGCCATCATAGTCGGCACGCAACTGCTGGCATTTGAACTGCCCATCACAGAGGTAGTCAGTGTCGTGCTGGCAATGGGCATCCTTAACATCGCCACCTGGTGGCGCCTTGGACGCCCACGGGCAGTGGAACACCTGGAATATCTGCTGCACTTACTGGCCGACATACTCGGCTTAACGCTGCTGTTTTATTTTTCCGGTGGCTCAACTAACCCCTTCATTACCTACTACCTGGTGCCGGTTACCATTGCTGCAGCCACTCTGCCCTGGCGCCATGCATGGATTATCGCAGGCTGCGCCATGGCAGCTTATAGCTTTTTGATGATCGATTATCACCCAATTCCCCAGCTCGGCCACATTAATAGCAGTAGCCCGCTAAGCCTGCATGTATTGGGCATGTGGGTGAATTTCGGTCTATCAGCGGGGTTGGTCACCTTCTTTATTTACAAAATGGCGCATGCGCTACGCCATCGCGATCAAGCGCTTTCTCGCACGCGGGAAGCAGCATTGCGTAATGAACAAGTGCTGGCCGTTGCCACCCAGGCCGCTGGCACGGCGCACGAACTCGGCACGCCTTTATCAACCATGGCGGTGTTACTTAAAGATATGCAGGAAGAAGCTGAAGGCGATCCCGAGCGCCAGGAGGATGTGGCCTTGCTGCGCCAGCAGGTAGACATTTGCAAATCGCGCTTACAGCACCTAGTTAGCCAGGCAGACCGCCGACGCATGGCCGAGCCTGAAGTGCTCGACGCTGAAACATGGCTAACCGGGGTGGTACAGCGCTGGCTAGTGCTGAGACCCGACGTCAGCCATCGGCTAGAGATAGCCGAGCGACGTGGGCGGCCTTGGCTAGCCGTCGACGCCACGTTGGATCAGGCATTAACCAACCTGCTAAACAATGCCGCAGACGCCAACCCTGAAGGTATCGCCATCGGGTTAGATTGGCAGGCGGATCACATCGTCATCGACATTCGGGATCATGGCCCAGGCGTTGCTTTGTCTATCGCCGACCAGCTCGGCGATACGTTTATTTCCACCAAAAGTAAGGGAATGGGCATTGGTCTATTTTTGACTCACGCCACCATCAACCGTTTTGGCGGTGGCGTCAGTCTGTATAACCATCCAGAGGGCGGGACGTTAACCGAAGTCACATTGCCTCGCGCCGAGGCGGCTTAACGCCTGGCTCCGCTTTCAGCTTTTTATTGAGGTCATCATGCAAACGCAAGAGCAACGTCTGCTGATTGTCGACGACGACGAAATGTTTTGCCATGTATTAAGCCGCTCGCTGACCCGGCGGGGTTTTGAGGTGGTGATCGCGCACGATGCCGATCAAGCGCTCACTCTGGCAGCCCAACACAAGCCGACCATGGCCACGCTAGATTTGAAATTGGAAAACTCTTCGGGCCTCAAGCTGCTGCCCGATCTGTTGGCCGTGGTGCCTCACTGTCACGTCGTCGTGCTGACCGGCTACTCCAGCATCGCAACAGCGGTTGAGGCCATTAAACTCGGGGCCATGAACTATCTGTGTAAACCGGTTGACGCTGACGACGTGCTTACCGCCTTCGAACGGGAAGATGGCGACCCCAATATAGAAGTTGCCGATAACCCGCCCTCGATTAATCGCATTACCTGGGAGCACATCCAAAAGGTATTACAGGAACACGATGGCAATATCTCAGCCACGGCCAGGGCGCTGGGTATGCATCGCCGCACGCTGCAGCGCAAATTACAAAAACGCCCTGTGCGTCGCTAGAGGCCTAAAGGGCTGCCACCGTTACCAATGTACCGGTGGCTTGAAAGGCTTGTTAATGAGCGGTCCAGCCCAGATCGATATTCCAGCTTGCCCCCGTCACAGCACCCGCTGCATCGGACGTTAGGTAGGCCACCAACTGGGCGACTTCAATAGGCTCAATCAGACGTTTAACCGCCGCGTTTTTAAGCATGATGTTTTCAATCACTTCTTGCTCGCCCATGCCATGCAACTTAGCTTGATCCGCAATCTGATTATCGACCAACGGGGTTTTGACGTAAGCAGGGCAAATCGCATTCGCCGTGATACCCTGCTCGCCGCCTTCCAACGCCGCCGTTTTGGTCAGCCCGATCATGCCATGCTTAGCACTGATGTAGGCGGCCTTGCCCGGCGATGCGACCTGCGCATGAATAGACGCAATGTTAACGATGCGCCCCCAACCCTTCTGGCGCATATGCGGCCAAGCGGCTTGGGTAAGTAAAAAAGGCGCGGTCAGCATCAGGTCGATAATTTGCCGCCACTTCGCTTCGGGAAACTCCTCAATGGCCGCCACATGTTGAATCCCAGCGTTGTTAACCAGAATATCCACCCCACCAAAACGTTTGACCGCGTCTGCAACAGCACCACGACAGGCATCCGGATCGGTCAAATCAGCCTCGTAAAAGGCCGCACCCGCCGCCTCGGCAATTGCCTTACCGTCCGGATTAAAATCGACGGCTAATACTTGGTGGCCTAATTCACAAAAATGCTTCACTACCGCTTCGCCAATACCGCTGCTGGTGCCTGTTACCAGGGCAACCCGGGGTATAACCGTTGTTGTCGTCATGATTGATCCTTTTAGTGTCAAGCAAAGTGGGACTGAGGTCAGTCTAGTCGATTCACCGCACCCGTAGTGCGCCCATTTGATACGCTGGCGTTGATGATAACGTGACTCAATACCTTTTGTAGGGACTCCCTATTGGCGAACCTCCAATGGCTAGTCCACAATGAACAACTTTTAATGGTGCTAGCAAAGGAGTTTTGCATGTTCGTCGTCATTTTTGGGCGCTTATCCTGCCCGTTCTGTGTTCGCGCCAAACAGCTTGCTGAACAGTTAGAAGAACTCGGTAATATTGAAGGTTACCGTTATGTTGATATGCCCTCAGAAGGCGTGAGCAAAGAGGACATCGCAAAAACCGTTGGCAAACCCATTCATACGGTTCCTCAGGTGTTTGTTGACCAGCAGCATGTGGGTGGCTTCAGCGAGTTCGACCAGTTCGTGCGCGACCGCCAATTACTCAGCGCACCATCGACATCGTGAGCCACCGTTAATCCGCCGTTTAGCTGCGTTGAACCAAGACATTGCCACTTGCCTATACTTGAACCGATGTAACCCCAGACTCAAATGGGCCGACACGTTGGCAAGGAAGGCAGTATGCATCGCGAGGAGTTCATCCAGCAGCTATGGTTGGATTATGTCCATACACACCCCGACATTGGGGCGCTTCGCTTATGGCTCCTGTCCACCCCAGCAGATTATCTTACGCTGGTGACCCTAAACCATGGCGCCTTCTCAGCCCAAGCGCTAACACCAGCGCTTTCACACCTGGGCTATCGTCACGTTGGGCATTACGCCATGGCCGATAAAGGGCTTTTAATCTATCTGTTAGCGCCAGCGGACGGTGGCAGTTGGCTGGTACTCGCCGAGCTGCAAACAGGTACGCTTTCAAAATCTCCTCGAGAAGCTCTGCTCGCGATCGTACAACAAACCCATCCGCAGGACGCCAAGGGACAAAACTTGCTCTGCCGAGGTCGTCCTTGGCCAATGCCTTCCTGGGCGCTGTACCAGCAACTGCACGATGCGCACCCATTGGCCGCTTGGCTCGCCGTCATGGGGCCCAGGTTGCACCATGCAGGCTTTGATTGTGAAAAGTTGGGAAACTCCATTGAGATGCTCGACGAGCAGCTTCTACAAAGCGGCCTCAGCCAATTAGCCGGACAGCAGAACGGTGTATTTGGTGTTTCTAGCCTGCTTACCCACCGTTTTTATCCTGCTACGCCGCAAAAAGTAATTTTCAGCCAAGGCGATGAACACCGACTGTGCCTAGGCGGCTTGGCGATCGTCCAAAAGCATCTCGACAGTGATCATGAACGGGTAGCGGAATTATTGTTGCCCTTACACACCCGCTGTGAAATGGCGTAAACGCCGTTAAACGCTTACGCCTGGGTAATCCCCAAAACACACTTCGGCAGTTTAGCCTTCAACAAACGTCATTTCGGGTACATGATCCGGCACGATCAATTTACCCGCTGTTTTTTCGACAATTTCTTCAACGCTCACGCCGGGCGCCCGCTCTTTCAGAATGAAGGCCCCATCCTTGATTTCGAGGTAGGCAAGATCCGTCAATACGCGATTAATACAGCCGGCACCGGTCAGCGGAAGATTGCACTGCTCTAGCAGCTTGGATTCGCCGTGCTTAGACGCGTGGGTCATGGTGCAGATAATATTTTCCGCGCCAGCCACCAAATCCATGGCACCGCCCATGCCTTTGATTAGCTTACCGGGAATCATCCACGAGGCGATGTTACCGTTTTGATCCACCTCAAAGGCGCCTAAAACAGTAAGGTCAACGTGACCACCGCGAATCATGGCGAATGATTCTGCGGATGAAAAAATCGCCGCCCCTGGACGGGCCGTCACCGTTTGTTTCCCAGCGTTGATCATATCGGGATCAACTTCGTCTTCGGTGGGGTATCGCCCCATGCCCAGCAGCCCGTTTTCCGACTGAAGCATCACGTCCATGCCATCGGGAATATAGTTAGCCACCAAGGTCGGGATGCCAATGCCTAAGTTAACGTAAAAACCGTCTTCAAGTTCGCGGGCCACACGCTGGGCCATTTGTTCACGTGTCAATGCCATGGTCTGTACCTCATAGAGAATCGATTAAAAGCCGAAGCAACCGGGGTTATTCGCTAGGCCGCGTTAACTACGCACCGTGCGTTTTTCGATACGTTTTTCAAACGAGCCCTGAATGAGTCGGTCTACATAGATACCCGGCGTATGAATCTGACTGGGTTCCAAATCGCCTGGCTCGACGATCTCTTCAACTTCAACGACGGTAATTCTGCCTGCCGTTGCCACCATGGGATTAAAGTTTTGCGCCGTATGGCGATACATGACATTGCCGTAACGATCAGCTTTCCAGCCTTTTACAATGGCGAAATCGCCGGTGATGGCTTCTTCCAGAATATGCGGGCGGCCATTGAACTCGCGAACTTCTTTACCCTCACCAATGGGTGTGCCATAGCCGGTCGCGGTAAAAAACGCCGGAATCCCAGCACCACCAGCGCGCATTTTTTCCGCCAGGGAGCCCTGAGGCGTTAACACGACTTCGATTTCATCATTGAGCATTTGCTGCTCAAATAAGGCGTTCTCGCCTACGTAGGACGCTAAGATTTTGCGGATCTGACGATCTTCCAGCAGCAAGCCCAAACCAAACCCATCGACGCCACAGTTGTTTGATACAACGGTTAGATCTTTGACCTTGCGTCGTTTTATTTCCGCGATCAGGTTTTCGGGGATGCCGCACAGGCCAAAGCCGCCGGCCAATACGGTCATGCCGCTTTCAATGCCTTCCATCGCTTCTTCGTAGGAAGAAACTCGCTTATCGAATCCTGCCATTGTTATGCCTCGCCTTGTTGTCGATGAATTGTTGTCGGTGATACGCCAATGTCGCTAAGACCACGCTACGGTGCTACCTCGACTAACGCTACGTAGACTTCCTTCTAGCAGTGTTATGCCAGATAATATATTTGTTAAGTTTGTTTTTTTTATCAATATATTTATACAACTAATAAAAGAGTCGCCCATGACCGTGAAGCAATTACGCGCCTTCTTGGCCGTTGCCCAAACCCTGAGCTTTACCCAGGCCTGCGAGCGGCTTCATTTATCGCAGCCTGCCCTTAGTTTAGCCATAAAAGGACTGGAAGACGCTCTGGGGGGCAAGTTATTGCTGCGCAGCACGCGGAGCGTCCGGTTAACGCCCGAAGGCGAGTCCCTACTGCCATTGGCCAAGCATTTGCTGGCCCAGTGGGACAATACCGAAGAACGCCTGCGACAGCGCTTCACATTGCAACTGGGTAGGCTAAGTGTGGCCGCCATGCCTGCATTTGCCTGCAACTTGCTACCCGGTGCCTTAGTTAGATTTCGTCAACAATACCCCAAAATCAACGTGACCGTTCACGATGTCATCAACGAAGACGTTACCGACATGGTGCGCTCGCGCCAAGTAGAAATGGGCATCGCCTTCTCACCGGAAGGCAGCGGGAGCCTGTCTTTCACCCCATTATTCGAAGACCATTTTGTCGCCATTATTTCGCCAACCTCAGCGTTAAACCGATATACATCGCTATCATGGGAACAGCTGCTTAGCGAAGATTTTATGACCTTACAGCGCCCATCGATGGTTCGCCGCTTATTAGAACAAGCACTTGCTAAACAACATATTGATTTACCCGTCGCTTTTGAAAGCCATCAATTATCGACTGTCGGGCGCATGGTGGCGGAGGGCCTAGGGGTGAGCGCGGTACCCTCGATGTGCCTGCGCCAAATGCAGGCACTGGGCGCTCGCTGCTTGCCATTAACGTCGCCCACCATTGCCTGCCACGTTGGCATCCTAACCCAGCAAGAGCTCTCTGTGGCCGCTCATGCGCTGCGCGCTGTATTGATGGAAACGGTTCAAGCGCCCTACTTACCTGAGCATGAGGCTGGGCAGGGTTAGCAATATCCTTTAGCATTCATCAATACGCATTAGAAAGCTAAGGAAACGCGGTATGCCGATGTTGAAAGGGGTGGTTAGCGTCACCCTGTTAACGCTCAATACGCTTTTTTGGGGGATACCGCTGACGACGCTGACGCTGGTCAAACTCGTGACGCCCGCGGGTCGCCTCAGAAAAACCGTGCAAGAAGGGATTAACCGCGTTGCTCTGAACTGGATTGGCGGCAACTTATGGTGGATGCGCCGCTGGATCAAACCACGGCTGGATGCGTCTTTACCTGACAACCTGCGCCCCGATCAGTGGTGGTTGGTTATTTCTAACCACCGTAGCTGGACCGACATTTTCATGCTGCTGATGGTGCTGCATCGGCGGATCCCCATGCCACGTTTCTTTGTTAAACGGCAATTACTGTGGATCCCCGTTGTTGGCCTAGCCTTTTGGGCTCTCGAATTTCCCATTATGCGTCGCATCACCCGTGCGCAAATTGCCCAGAATCCGACGCTCGCAACCTTAGATAGAGAAGCCACTGAGCGCATGTGCGCACGCGCCCGTCAGGCCCCCATTGCCATATTTAATTTTGTGGAAGGTACCCGTTTCACCCCACACAAACATGCTCGGCAACAAAGCCCTTATCGCCACCTGCTTCGCCCCAAAGCGGGCGGAGTGGCCCAAGTACTCAACTTGCTGGGCGATCAACTCGACGGCATCCTCGACGTTACCTTGAGCTACGCCAACCCCAATCCCAGTTTTTGGGGCTTCTTATGCGGCCAGGAAGCACCGGTCACCTTACGGGCTCGCATCCTTGAGGTACCAAAATGGATGCTAACTGCTAACTATCACGCCGAAACGCAGCACAAGGAACAATTCCACACATGGATCAATGCGCTCTGGCAGGAAAAAGACGCTCAATTGGATGGTCAAATCGATCACGCATAAGCCAATGGCTGGGCGCTCTGATGGTAATGGGCGTACTGGCTGGCTGCGCGAATACACCAGCGTCTTCTCAACGGGTAGCGGCCCCGGCGGCGACACAAATCAGCGGCAACTGGGTTGCAGTTAAACGCGGCGATACGCTGGGGCAGTTAGCCAAACGCGCCAACGTCCCTCTTGAACGTTTGCAGCGTTTCAATCCAGGCGTCAAAGCCCGACACCTTGCCGTTGGGCAACGCTTGCTCGTCCCTACTCAGCAGGAACGCGCCCCGGCAAGCGGGCCATATCGCTATCAAATTCGCCCTGGCGATACCTTTTCGAGCCTGGCTCGTCACTTCGGCACCACGGCGTCTCGGCTGCAAAGCGCGAATGCCGGTATCTCAGCAACATCGCTGCGCGTTGGCCAACTGATCAATATTCCTGTGGGGTCGAGTCGTACCGCGACATCCAGCGCGCCTTCAGGTAAGCCCAGCACCCGCTCAGCTGCCAAACCGACGCCTAGCACGCCTTCATCGTCGCTACCTACATCTGCCAAACGCTGGCCCTGGCCGCTCGACGATTACCGTATCGTGCGTCGTTTTGGACCTGATAGCCGTGGCACACTTCAGCCCATGCTGCTGGCAACGCAGGCCGGCGCCAACGCAACCGCTGTGGCACCAGGCGAGGTTCGCTTTGCCAACAGCATGCGGCAACTTGAAAAAGTGGTAATTATTCACCATGCCGATAATTTGCAAAGCGTCTATGCCCTTTGTGAGCGGTTAACAGTGAAGCAAGGCGATCAGGTCACGGCGGGCGACCCCGTTTGCCAAATAGGCAAAAGTCGCGCGACCGGACGTTATGATCTGCTGTTTGATTTGCGTCAGGGTGGGAAACCTATCGATCCCCGGAAGGTATTAAACTGACAACGGCCCCGCTGCGAACGCCATAGCGGGGCTCATTTAATGGCTTACCGATTATCCACGGTAGTAGTTTGCCGCCACAAAAGGCGTTTTGCTAACCGTCATGGGCAATTGCTTGCCGCGAACCTCGGCATACACCGTGGTACCCGGGGCTTCAAAGTCCCGCGTGACATAGCCCATCGCCACGGGCTTACCTAGGGTAGGTCCAAAACTGCCCGAGGTTACCTGACCTATTTCATTACCCGCTTCGTCCACCAGCGAGGCGCCTTCACGCACCGGCGCGCGCCCCTCGGCGACCAAACCGACGCGTTTACGGCGATGGTCTTTGGCCTCGACTTGCTGAAGTATCAAATCCGCACCTGGGAATCCTCCCTCTCGTTCACCTCCGCGGCGGCGTGGTTTACTGATTGCCCAGATCAAACCGGCTTCAACGGGCGTGGTCGTCGTATCCATATCGTGGCCATAAAGACATAGGCCCGCCTCCAAACGCAGCGAATCTCGCGCCCCAAGCCCGATTGCCTCCACCTCGGGTTCAGACAGCAAGCGCTCGGCAAAGGCCTCAGTGGCATCGGCGGCCACCGAGATTTCAAAACCATCTTCTCCAGTGTAACCACTGCGGCTGATCCATACCTCTTGATCGGCCACTTTGAAACGCCCGTGCTGCATAAACACCAGTTGGCATGCGGCTGGGCAAATGCGCTGCATCACCTGGTGAGCACTGGGACCTTGTAGCGCCAACAACCCGCGATTCAGCGGCTCGATAGTGTGACTATTTCCCAAATGGGATCGTAGATGCGCAATGTCTTGCTCTTTACAGGCCGCATTGACCACCAGATAAAAATGATCCCCTGCATTAACGACCATCAGATCGTCAAGAATACCGCCTTCGGCACTGGTGAACAGACCATAACGTTGTGCACCTTCGGTCAATCCCGCCAAGTCAGCAGGGATCAACGTTTCTAATGCGCCAGCCACGTTTTCACCGTAGACGGCCACCTGCCCCATGTGCGAGACGTCAAATAGTCCGCATTGCTGACGTGTGTGCTCGTGCTCTTTTTTAACGCCCAGTGGATACTGAACAGGCATTTCGTAACCGGCAAAAGGCACCATCTTCGCCTCTAGTCGGCGATGCAGCGCGTGCAGTGGGGTTTGTTTTAACTCAGCCATTGTTCACTCCTTTACAAACAAGAGCGGGAAGCCACCCGAGTGCCTTCCCGACTCTGCTTAACGCATTGCTAGATGCGCATGCGCGCCTAGCAGATGCTATTGATCATGATCCAGTGCTTCGCCCGGCAACACGTCTTTGCCATCAAAATAGTCTTTGGTCAGCTTGAAGACGACGGGGGACAGCAGTGCCAAGGCAATCAAGTTGGGAATCGCCATCATGGCGTTGAAGGTATCCGCCATCAACCAGATAAAGCCCAACTGCGCCATCGCCCCCAGCGGAATCGCCAACACGAACAACACGCGGTACAACATAATCGAGCGCGTACCAAACAGGAACTGGAAGCATTTTTCGCCATAGAAAGACCAGCCCAGAATCGTAGTGAAGGCAAAAACAGCCAGGGCAACCGCGACGATTTGATTACCGAAACCGGGTAATGCCGCGTCAAACGAAAGCGCTGTCAACGACGCCCCCTCTTCGCCATCAATCCATACCGTTGAAGTAAGAATCACCAAGGCGGTAATCGTGCACACAACGATTGTGTCGATGAAGGTGCCTAACATGGCAATCAGCCCCTGGCGCACGGGGTTTTTGGTTTGCGCTGCGGCGTGGGCGATCGGCGCGCTGCCCAAGCCCGCTTCGTTGGAGAAAATCCCCCGCGCCACACCAAAGCGAATAGCGGCCATAACGGCAGCCCCTGCAAAACCACCGGCAGCAGCAACCGGATTAAAGGCGTAGTAGAAAATCAACCCGAAGGCTTCGCCAATCTGCCCGGCATTAACAATCAACACCAAAATGCCCGACACCACATATGCGATACCCATCACCGGCACCAGTTTACCCGCCACTTTGGCAATACGTTTGATACCACCAAGAATCACCGCGCCGGCTAGCACCATAATCACCACACCGGTAAGCCAGGTTGGCACACCAAAGGTGGTGTTCATGGCATCGGCAACCGAGTTTGACTGGACGGTGTTACCAATACCGAACGCCGCAACAGCACCGAAGAAAGCAAACAATACGCCTAGCCACATCCATTTTTTGCCGAGACCGTTTTTGATATAGAACATCGGCCCGCCAACATGGTAGCCGGTGCTATCAGTTTCACGGAAACGCACCGCCAGCAGTGCCTCGGCAAATTTCGTGGCCATGCCGACCAGTGCGGTAATCCACATCCAAAAAACAGCCCCGGGGCCCCCAAGCGCGATGGCAGTAGCCACCCCGGCAATATTGCCGGTTCCAATGGTCGCGGATAACGCTGTCATCAGCGCGTTGAAGGGGGATATTTCACCGTCTTTTTCGGTGCTCTTATCCTTGGCACCGCGCCCTTGCCACATTAGCTTGAAACCCATGCCCAGCTTCCTAATCGGCATCAGTTTCAAGCCAAGCTGCAGGTAGATCCCCACCCCTAACAGCAAGATGAGCATCAACGGGCCCCATACCACCCCGTTAATGGCTCCGAAAATACTGGTTAATGTGTCCACTCGCTATCTCCTTAACCCTGTCATGGTTTGTCTTATTTGAGGTAACGCCAATAGGCCCCTTGCCTATTCGTCAATTTATTCTGGCCATCAAACGTGGCTGTGTCACGACCCTTTCGCGAACTACAACCGACATTAGATCGTCATGTTTTACACCATAAGTTCGGTTGCTTGCCATGCTCTTGTCGTCTTAGTGCAGTTAATATCGCTATATTGTCAATTCACTACCCGATTATCCCCCATGCTCGATATAGACAGTCAATGCCCTCTATCAGTGAGACTCAAGAAGCTTGTTTCGTATCGGAAACACGTTACCATGCGACGTTAAACGCTTGCCGTGAATAGCGCCCATCGCCAAGCTGTCGAACAAGCGCTAACATGACGGCTCCACATCCGTTTCGTATAGGGAATCACCATGAGCAACCTTCCTGCCAACCTTCGTTACGCTGAGAGCCACGAATGGGTGCTTGATCATCAAGACGGTACGGTCACCATTGGCATTACCGACCATGCACAAGCCGCGCTTGGCGATGTCGTGTTTGTCGAGCTACCTGAAGTCGGCGCTACGCTAACCAAAGGCCAAGAGTTCGGCGTCATTGAGTCTGTTAAAGCCGCCTCTGACCTTTACTCTCCCGTTGAAGGCGAGGTCATCGAAATCAATGAGGCGCTGGAAGACGCACCTGAAACGGTCAATGACGCCCCCTATGAAGGCGGCTGGATAATGAAGGTACAGTTGAGCGACCGCTCACTTGACGGCCTGCTCGATGCCGACGCCTACCAAGCGACATTAAGCAGCGACACCTAATGTTAACGCCTGCCCCGCGGGCAGGCGTTGTCTTTTTGCACTGAACGGTTTTCTCATCACGTCCGGAATCCTCTCCATGCCTTTTGAAACACGCCGATTAGCCGAACTGGCTGACCACGATGCTTTTATCAAACGTCACAATGGCCCCAGCGCCGACGACGTATCCACCATGTTAAAAGCGCTCGACCTGCAGCGCATGGATGACCTGATCGAGCAAACCGTTCCCAGCGACATTCGCCTTGGCCGCGAACTCGCGCTTGACGAGCCCCGAAGCGAAGCCGAGGCCCTGGATTATTTAAGCCAGTTGGCACGCCAAAACCGTGTTGCCAAAAGTTATATTGGCCAAGGCTATTACGGCACTCACATGCCCGCGGTGATCCAGCGCAACGTCCTTGAGAACCCTGGCTGGTACACGGCGTATACGCCCTACCAGCCGGAGATATCCCAAGGCCGCCTGGAAGGATTGCTCAACTTCCAGCAGGTCGTCATGGATTTGACCGGTATGGAACTTGCCAACGCCTCGCTGTTGGACGAAGCCACAGCCGCCGCCGAGGCAATGGCGCTATGCAAGCGGGCCAACAAGAAAAATAAATCCAACGCCTTCTTTGTGGCCGATGATGTGTTCGCGCAAACCTTGGATGTGGTTAAAACCCGCGCCGATTGCTTTGGCTTTGAGCTAATTGTCGGACCGGCCGCGTCTCTCCCCGAACACGAGGTGTTTGGTGCGTTGCTCCAATATCCCACGGCCAGCGGCGAGATTAGTGATTTAGCACCACTGATAAACGCAGCCGCTGAACGTTCCATCATGACCTGTGTCGCCACCGACTTATTAAGCCTCGTGCTGCTTAAAGAGCCGGGCGCCATGGGGGCCGATATTGTGGTGGGAAACTCGCAGCGTTTCGGTGTGCCCATGGGCTTTGGTGGCCCCCACGCAGCATTCTTCGCCACCTCAGACAAGCTCAAACGCTCGATTCCAGGCCGAATTATTGGTGTTTCCAAAGATAGCCGAGGCAACACCGCGTTGCGTATGGCGATGCAAACGCGCGAGCAGCATATCCGCCGCGAGAAAGCCACGTCTAACATTTGTACCGCGCAAGCGCTGCTCGCCAACATTGCCGGCTTCTACGCCACATACCACGGCGCGGAGGGGCTGCGCACCATTGCTGGACGCGTTCACCGCCTGACCACACTGTTGGCGGAAGGCCTTCAGCAGGCAGGCATCACGCTCGCACACCACACTTGGTTCGATACGCTGCGTTTAACCCAGGTAGATGCGGGTAAAATCCATGGCCGCGCCATGACCCACGACATCAATCTGCACTACTTCGCCAACGGCGATGTGGGCATTAGCCTGGACGAAACCACCACCGCTCATGATGTCGCGCGACTTTTTGACGTGCTGCTATCTGATGAGCACGGGCTTTCGATTACAGCCCTTGACGAACAGGTGGTCACCAACCGCATCTCGGGGATTCCTGATGGCTACCGGCGCGAAAGCGATTTTCTGACGCATCCCACGTTTAAGCGCTACCGCAGCGAAACCGAGATGCTGCGTTACTTAAAGCGCCTGGAAAACAAAGATCTTTCCCTGGCCCACGCGATGATTCCGCTCGGCTCGTGCACCATGAAGCTCAACGCCACTAGCGAAATGATTCCGGTTTCCTGGCCCGCTTTTGCGCATCTTCACCCATTTGCGCCTCGCGATCAGGTGGCGGGCTACCATCAAATGATCGATGAGCTGGCGGCCTTCTTGGTCGAAGTGACCGGCTACGATCATATTTCCATGCAGCCTAATTCTGGTGCCCAAGGCGAATATGCGGGCCTTCTGGCGATTCGTCGTTACCAAGCCGCTCAAGGGGAAGCCCACCGCAAGGTGTGCTTAATCCCTAGCTCGGCCCACGGAACCAACCCCGCATCTGCCGCCATGTTGAGCATGGAAGTGGTAGTCGTTGAATGCGACCAGAACGGTAACATCGACCTAGACGACCTAACCCGCAAAGCCGAGCAGCATAGCGAGCGACTGTCTGCGGTGATGATCACCTACCCATCGACGCATGGCGTATTTGAATCCCATGTGCGGAAGGTGTGCGAAGTGGTTCATGAGCACGGTGGCCAGGTGTATGTCGACGGTGCCAACATGAACGCCCAGGTCGGGTTAACGCGCCCCGGCGATTTTGGCGGCGATGTTTCACACCTCAACCTGCACAAAACGTTCTGTATTCCTCACGGCGGTGGCGGGCCGGGCATGGGGCCCATTGGTGTCAAAGCCCACTTGGCCCCCTATGTCGCCAACCATGTTGTGACGCCCATTAACGGCGTCGATCCGACTAGCGGTGCGGTTGCCGCCGCCGCTTTCGGTAGCGCATCGATACTGCCTATTTCCTGGGCGTATATCAAAATGATGGGCGCGCGCGGGCTTCGCGAAGCCACCGAGTTGGCCATATTAAATGCCAACTACATTGCTAAGCGCCTGGAAGCCTCTTACCCGATTCTGTATCGCGGCGAGAACGACACTGTGGCCCACGAATGTATTATCGACATTCGCCCGCTTAAAAGTGCTTCGGGTATCAGTGAAGAAGATATTGCCAAGCGCTTGATGGATTACGGCTTCCACGCCCCGACCATGTCGTTCCCGGTACCGGGCACGCTGATGATTGAACCCACGGAATCCGAATCGCTATATGAAATCGACCGCTTCTGCGATGCGATGATTGCTATCCGGGAAGAGATCGCGCGAGTCGAAAGTGGTGATTGGCCGGTGGGCAACAACCCCTTGGTCAATGCCCCGCATACCCAGGCGGATCTCATCGACAGTGAGTGGCAACGCCCTTACGACCGTGAACTGGCTGCCTTCCCTACTGAGGCGGTTAAAGCATCCAAATACTGGCCGGCGGTGAACCGCGTCGATAACGTCTTTGGCGACCGCCAACTGATTTGTTCTTGCCCTAGTATCGACGAATACCGCGACGCGTAACGGCTTGATCGATTGCCAGACGCCTTGAGGCTTACTGCTTGCCAGCGAGCTTCAAGGCGTTTTTTCTTGCAAACGCTGCTGGTGAAAGCCATCCAATAGCTTTTCATAACGTTTGGGGAGCACGGAGTCACGACGGCGAAGCAAATACAGCACTTCATTAACCGCGTTTGGCAATGCAAGGGCTTTTACCTGGCGCTGCCACGGGGAGGTCTCCAGCACTAAACGAGATACCACCGTAAACCCCAGCCCACGCGCGACAGCGTCCAGTACCATGCTCACCTCATTGGTAAACCCCTGGTGTCGAAAATGCGTCATGGAACGAAAATCATCGGGGTAGTTGGCGCGTAATAGCGCATTGGCGTGATTGATACCATCGTAATAATTTAAGAACCCAATGCCCATTAAGTCGGTAAGCGTCCCTTCCACAAAGTCCGCGGGCACTACCAAACACAGCGGTTCCTGGTGCCATATATGACACTCCAGATCCGGATGGTTAACCGCTTCGGTGACAATCCCAATGTCGTAACGCCCTTCTAGTACGTCATTCACGATTTCGTGATTAAACGCGAAGCTATAACTGACCGTTAGATTAGGGTGCCTTTGCTGTTGCCCCAAAATATACGGATAAAACATTAATCCAACGCTGCCTGGGGAGGCAATACGGCATTCACCGCTATCGGTTAGATCGTCATCCAAGGCATGGCGAAACTGCTCGTGCTCGGCAAACAGCTTTAACGCGTAGTCGTAAGCGCGACGCCCCGACTCGGTTACCGTAAAGCCTCGGCCCCGGCGCTCCAACAAGGTCTTATTTAAGTAACGCTCCAACTTGCGAATGTGCTGGCTCACCCCCGGCTGCGTCATATCAAGCCGTTGGGCCGTGCGCGTAAAGCTGCCAGTTTCTACTAAAGTGATGTACGTTCGAAAGTATTGCGCATTAAACATGTTAGGCATCATCAGGTTAGCAATGACGTTTATCATACCACACTGACTGACCACGGCCTGACGGTGTACCAACTCAGGGGGCATGATAATATGCGATAAGACCTCACATCGTCAGGAACTCCACCACTAATGACCTACAACGTTCAACCGCGCGAGACCCTTTCTAGCACTATTTCGCCCGAAGGCAGCCTCGAAGTACTTTCCCAGCACGAAGTCCATCGACTGCAGCGCACGTCAAAAAGCGGACAGCATGAATTACTTAGATGCTGTGCTCTCGCCGTCTTAAACTGTGGCAGCCCCACCGACGATAGTCTGGCCATTTTAGAGGCTTATAAAGACTTCGATATTGAAGTGCTTCAGCAGGATCGTGGCATTCGTCTAAAACTGACCAATGCACCCGCCGAAGCCTTCGTCGATGGCCGGATGATCCGCGGTATTCGCGAACACCTCTCCTCGGTGATCCGCGATATCGTGTATATCTACAACGAAATCCAGCACCACAATCGTTTTGATCTCTCCACTGCGGAAGGCACCACCAACGCGGTGTTTCATATTTTACGCAAAGCGGGCACGCTAAAGCCGGGGCGCGACCCTAGTTTGGTCGTATGCTGGGGCGGGCACTCAATTTCGCGGGAAGAGTACGAGTACACCAAGGACGTCGGCTATCATTTAGGCCTGCGCGATTTAGACATCTGCACAGGATGTGGCCCCGGTGCCATGAAAGGCCCAATGAAGGGGGCGAATGTGGCACACGCCAAGCAGCGCCGCCATGAGGGCCGCTATTTGGGGATTTCAGAGCCCGGTATCATCGCCGCCGAAGCGCCCAACCCAATCGTCAATGAACTCGTGGTCATGCCCGATATCGAAAAGCGCCTGGAAGCGTTCGTACGATTGGGCCACGGTATTATCGTCTTCCCTGGTGGTGTGGGCACAGCGGAAGAAATCCTCTATCTGTTGGGGATTTTGCTACACCCTTCGAATCAAGACATGCCGTTTCCGCTGATACTCACCGGACCGGCTGACTCAGCGGCCTACTTTGAAAAAATTGATGAATTTCTTGTGTACACCCTAGGCGAAGACGTGCGCCGCTTTTACACCATCATTACGGGCGACCCGGTGACCGTGGCGCGACAGATGCGTCAAAGCGTTGACGAGATTACCGAATTCCGCCGCACTCACCAGGATGCGTTTTACTACAACTGGCGACTCACCATTGCCCGTGACTTCCAGGCCCCTTTTGAAGCCACCCACGAGGCCATGCGCGCCCTGGCACTTCATCGCCAGCAGCCTACCCATGAGCTTGCCGCCAACTTACGCCGCGCTTTCTCGGGCATCGTCTCTGGTAACGTCAAAGAACAAGGGATTCGCGCCATTGAGGCTCACGGCCCGTTCGTTTTAAACGCCGAACCCGAGCTAATGCAGCGTCT
This sequence comes from Vreelandella arcis, assembly GCF_900103865.1. Taxonomy (GTDB): domain Bacteria; phylum Pseudomonadota; class Gammaproteobacteria; order Pseudomonadales; family Halomonadaceae; genus Vreelandella; species Vreelandella arcis. The sequence goes on along the minus strand of NZ_FNII01000002.1, from coordinate 208,086 downwards.
GGACATGCTGCTGAGCTCCTTTGTGGATCAGGGCAGGATGAAGCTAGACGGGCAAGCCTATACCCCTTGCTATGTGCTGACGTGATGTGCCGGGCAAAGCCTGGCCAATCCGCTACACTTGACTCGTCACGATGACGCATTTTGCTCACCACGGATAGGAGACCAGCATGGAAATGATTGATCAGTTAAATGCAGGCAAAACCAAAGCCTTTGCCAAGCACTGCTTTGAGAGCCATTCGAAAGATGAGTTAGAAGCTGCCGTTGAGGGTGGCGCCAATCAAGCCGAAATGGAGCACTGGGGCATTAGCCAAGGTGAGTGGGAAGAAGCCGTTGCCGCGGCGCTGGCCGACCTCCAATCAAAGGGCTAGTCAACCCGACAGTATCGAGCCCAACGTGGCTTGGTACTCCTTAACGAAATACTGAAGCTAGACACAAAAACGCCGCTGACGGTTAAGCCAGCGGCGTTTTCTTATAGACGTAGAAGCCTTTGTTACTACGCATACAGGCTACATCGCCTAGTACTTCTATATTTTTAACACCGTCACCCCGTAATCCGAAGGGTTAACGATGCCTTCTAGCTTGCCGATTTGCGACAAGTCGTTTTGATTAATGACGCTACTGATGTTGGTATTCAGAAAGCGTAGGTTCTTAACGACGTGGACTTGGCTTGGCATGCCCTTACCATTGATGTCCATGACCCAGGCAAGGAAGCCACCCGAGAACTTGGCCAGACTACCAATTGGGTATAGGCCATATATTTGAATGTACTCAACCAGTACCGTTTTGTCGTAAACCGTGTCTGCCTCATGAATCCTGCGGTAGGCGTCAAGCGGTGGGCGTGGAGGCTCCCCGTTACGCGCGTGGAGGAGTTTATTAATCGCCTTGATCACCGACACAACCCGCACTAACTCTGATAGCTGTTCGCCGCGCTTACCCGCCGGATAACCGGAGCCATCCAGGCGTTCGTTGGCATTCTCGATGACATCGCGGCAGGTCGGGCTAAGCGCCAAGCCAAGCTCGCCAAGCTTTTCATGCAGCGCTGCCACATGGCCACTAAGAATTGCTTTTTGAGCGGGGTTCATGTTGGCCTTGAGCGACGGCAGCTTCGCGCTGATCAGCAAGGGCTTCCCCATGGTATGCAATAAAGCACCCAGCACCGCTTCCCGCACCTGAGGGTCATGCGGATCGCGGGCCAACAGCATGTCAGCCAGCTGCCCAGCGACCTGAACGGCATGTCTGACCCAGTCTGGCTCGTCACGTAAAAATGCAAGGGCATAGAGAAATGTCTTGCGATCCTGCTCCACAAGGTAGCGCATGGTATCGACGCAATCGTAGAAAATCTCCGCTGGGAACAGCTGCCGATTGTTCATGTACATCAACCCTACTTGCAACTGGTGAGACACGTCCATCACACCGCGTTCCATGGGCGACTGGCGAGAGCGCTTATCACGTTCCTGAGCTTCTCGTTGCTGGATTTTCTTCTCCTTAGTACCTGGAATGAATAAGGATGAGTGATAAACCATTTTGTCGTTCGTTCCGGTACGGTAGGCGGCCTCTCGCTCTGACTCATTCACAAAGTGAAACAGGGTTTCAGTCTGGGACATCGACAGATTGATAAACTGAATACCCACAGCCGCATAGCCGTGGTTACCGAAGGGGCGTATATGCCGGATAATGCCTTCGGCAAAAAAACTCTCGCCGTTAGGAAACTCCAGCGTTACCCCAGGAAGTTCCTTTCCTACGCCCATCGCAATGCTGTCCGCAAGATCAATGTCGACCATACAACCGCCAATCGACAGGTTTCGCAGCCTACCTGGCACATTGAGATCATGCAGATAAACTTCGATGCCGACCCGGGTATGCATACCCAGAATGAACGGGATACGAACGGCGCCTCGGTTCTCCTTAACGAACACTGTTTCTGGAAGCTGGCACTCAAGACTATACAACGTACTGTCTTTCTTGAGCAGCTTGGCGGTAACATTACTGAGACTGTAGGTATCGCGTTCATTTCCGTGAGGCCCCTTCAACGCCTCCAGGTCAAAACTCAGGCTGCCGGCGGCTACATATCGCTCAATGTCTGACCCAGCGTACTCCACCTCCAACACCATCCGTCCAATATCCAGATTCAACTCAATTACTTCAGCCTTTAAGGCATAGGGCATGTCCTTGCAATATATAGATAGCTCATGAGTGTGTTGAAGCAATGAACGAATCACGCTTGCTGATGGGTTTTCGTACAGAGTTGGAGCCGCCATTTGAAATACCTGTGCATGCGCTATTAATAATTATTATTCCTATATCAAGAGCATAGGTTTTTTCTATTATATGGCAGACTATATAGACTTTAATCAGCGGGGCAATCACTAGACTTGTAATGTTTTGTGCTTAAAGTATGCAATACCAATCCCGCCTTGCCTGCATCAGATAACTAGTCCACCCTCTTTTGTATTCTTAGAAGGCTATCTATTGGTGCAGATCGCACAGCGCTGGATAAATGCCTTGAGGAAACCTTCGAGCGCGCCCAACAGTCGCAAGGCATGCTCGTGGTTATGCACCTTGATTTGGATGACTTCAAGATAGTCAACGATGGACTGGGGCATCAAATCGGTAATTTGTTGCTGGTAGCTGTCGCAGCGCGCCTTCAGCTTCTGGTCGAACCGAGCGATACCGTGGCCTGGCTGACTAGCGATGAGTTTGCTTTAGTGCTTGCTAACTAGGAAGATCGTCAGGCTGGAGCGTATCCTGAACGCGTTGATAATGCCGTCCCTGCATTGGCCTTGCTTCGTTATCAAGCACACCTATGAGCTGATGTAGAAGTCGAGACCGGTATGCCACCTGCGTGTCTTGAACTTGAGGTGGCCGAAAGCGTGCTGCTGGACGGAGCCGAGCGAGCAATTGGATTGATCAACGGGCTTAAATCGATGGGTATTAAGGTGGCGCTTGTCTACTGTAGTGGTAACAGAAGGCATTGAAGAGCGAGAGCAGCAACAGGATTTAGTTCGACGTAACTGCGATTTGCTACAAGGTCTCCTATTCGCTAGACCCATGCCAAGGGATGCCGTAGTAGCACTCCCTGATGTGTTGCCCGCTGCCAAAAAGTAAAAGTCAAAGCTAGCCATTGTGTGTGGGATAAGGCTGACGGTTACGGTGCATTTAGAAACCTAGTGCCTTCACCGTGCCTCCCGCTGGCTCAGTCGGCGGACGATTTCGGTTTGTCTCTCGGATGGAGGTTTCGGTAATGGAATATCAAAAAATGCTTTATGGCATTAACTTTTAAGATGAGAGAAGTGTTGCAATTTGTCACAGAGACCGTCTTGCTAATTATCCGCACAACGATTAACGTCCTGGTTTATAAAGGAAATTCAAACTAAACAATCTGCCGTTTCTGCACATTACAACCGTGGTTTGATTTTTCCCGTTAACCTCATGGCTACTTCAAGTTATCCACCTCAGCTATATAGCTTGGCTTTATGCCGATTGCTAAATGCCGCCTGGTAAATAGACCGTACGTCGGACTCGCTGCTAAACAGGAGTAAGGATGACCCACACCCAAGATCCACGCTCACTTATCGGAGTCACCGGTCTAGATCAGGTGCTTCATGGGGGCTTGATACCACGTCGGGCCTACCTGATTCGGGGTGGCCCGGGATCGGGCAAGACCACCCTCGGCATGCATTTCCTGGTTGCCGAGCGTCCTTCAGAGAGCCTGTTGGTGTCTTTGGGGGAGGCTGAGGAACAACTGCGCGACAATGCCCGACGCAGCGGGCTCCCATTTGAGGATGTTAACGTGCTGGACGTGTCGCCTGGCCAAGCCAGCGATATCGGTAGTGAGGCCTATAACTTGCTAGAGAGCTGGGACGTTGAAGGCAATAGCATCCACGACAGAATTCTCGACCATGTTCGTGCGCATAGGCCAGCGCGTATTCTGATCGATTCGCTCAGCCAGATGCGCTATCTGTCGGCTGACACCTTCCAGTTTCGCAAGCAAGTTCTGTCATTGTTGCGCACACTGACCAGCGAAGGGGCAACGGTCATGTTCACCTCAGAGGAAAGCGCCGACGAAGACGACCAGGCCCTGCCCTTCTTGAGCGACGGCGTGATCAGCCTAGAACCCACGGAATATGGCCGACTATGCCGGATCACCAAGTTTCGCGGTTCAGGTTTCGAAGAAGGCACGCATTTTTATCAGCTTGGCAAGGAAGGCATGACGCTTTATCCGCGCCTAATGCCTAACAAGTTTTTCCGCACCCACTCGCACACCCAGATCAGTACCGGCCTATCCGAGCTCGACGCACTCACCCATGGCGGCATTGAGCGCGGCACGGTGACCTTGCTTTCCGGGCCAACCGGTGTAGGCAAGACCACACTGGGCGCCCAACTGATGAGCCAGGGGGCAGCCAGCGGTGAGCGAGCAGTGATTTACAATTTCGATGAGAATGCATCGACTTTTTTCACCCGCTGTCGGCAGATCGGGCTGCCAGTTGAGGACATGGTTGATACGGGCAACCTGCGCTTCGAGGCCGTCGAGCCCCTCCTTTATCACCCTGATCAATTTGCGGCGAGCGTTCGCGAGGAGGTCGAAGAAGCTGGCACGACCATGGTGATGATCGACAGCCTGTCGGGGTACCAGCAGTCGATGTGCGGCGAGAACCTACAGGCACGGGTTCACGCTTTGTGCCGCTACCTGGTGAACATGGGCGTGACCGTAGTGCTGGTCAATGAAGTCTTTACGATTACCGGCTCCCAGGCTCGCGTGACGGAACAAGGCTTAAGCTATGTCGCCGACAACATCATTATGCTTCGCTACATCGAACTGGACGGCGAGCTATGCAAGACCATCGGCGTACTCAAGAAACGAACTGGCAGCTTCGAAAAAGCCCTGCGCGAGTTCGATATTAACCAGGATGGGCTTCAGGTAGGCCGAGCACTTCACGGCATGCGTGGCCTGATGAGTGGCGTACCGGAAATGATTCAACCCAATCACCGTCGTGACATGTCGTGACACACCGCGAACACAAGATTCAAAGCCAGCCCGTCATGAGCATCGCTCTGGCGAACAGGGCCAATGCCAATCTGCTCAAGCGGATGCTTGGTCACGACTTTCACGTGCAGGATGCGCTGGCTGACGAAAGCGAGGAGGCAGCCCTGGGTGTCGACTTGATCGTCGCGGACACGGCATCACTGCAGCATTATCATAAAAAGATTCTTCACCTGCGCAACCGAGCGGATCCAATAACGCTACCGGTGCTCCTGGTCACCGACAGCCGAACCCAGGTTCCGCCACGCATCACCGCCGAGCTGGGCCATAGTGTCGATGACATACTGCGCATTCCCACTACTCAGGCGGAACTGTCGGCACGGATCAATAATCTGCTGCGCCTACGTGCCCTATCGCAAGAACAAGAAAGCAATCGCCAACAGCTCGTGGGCGTCGTCAGCGCCCTACGCACATTGAACGCCTGCGACAGCGTCGTAGTCCGCGCCAAGAGCGAAGACGAGTTACTCAGCGCGATATGTCGGACAATCGTCGATGAGGAGAACTACGACCTCGCATGGGTGGGCTTTGCCATCGATCAGGCTGACAAACCCATCCAGATTCATACGAGTGCCGGGCCGGCAGCAGCTTTTCTGTCCGAGCTTAAGCTCGGCTGGGGTAAGGATCTTAAGGGCTCGGGAACCGTTGGCCAGGCACTACGGACGGGCAAGACCCGCGTCGTTAACAACATCGCCCATGAACCCTCCCTGGCTCACATCAAGGAGCGTGCGCGCTGTCACGGTCTGGCCTCGGCCATCACTCTACCGCTAATCTTCGAGTCCGGCCTCCCTGGCTGCCTGGCTATTTACTCACGGAATCCGGGGCATTTCGGTCACGAGGAGTGCCAACTGCTGGAGCGGCTCGCCGACAACCTGGTGTTCGGCCTGAAGGCATTACGCACCCTGCGTGAAAGCGAGCATCAATCCGCCAAAATCCACTATCTGGCTTACACCGATGCATTGACCGGCCTGCCCAATCGACGACATCTCATCCATTCCCTAGACGGTATGCTGGACACCGCGAATCACTCCGATACCTCCGGTGCGGTGCTGTTCATCGATCTTGACCGCTTCAAGCTGATCAACGATGCCTTGGGCCATGAGGTGGGTGATCAAGTTCTTGTTCAAGTTGGGCAGCGCCTGCAAAGTGCCGTACGTAACGACGACCAAGTGATTCGTCAGGGAGGCGACGAGTTCCTGGTGTTGATGAATCATGAGCCTCGCCAAGGTGGCACCTCGACGCGGGAGCAGCTCATCACCAACGCCTATGCACTGGCCAATCGGATTATCGCCCACCTGACAGAACCCCTAACGACAGGCAACTTCACGCACCATCTCGGCGCCAGTATTGGTATCAGCTTGTATCCCGATCATGGGCAGAATGCCACCCTGTTGATTGAAAATGCCGACAAGGCCATGTTCGAGGCCAAGCGCCAAGGCGGCGACCGTTACTTACTGTTTTCAGAAGATCTCTCGGCCAGCCGCCAGCAGCGCTTTGCTATGGAATCGCGTCTGCGTGAAGCGCTGGACAACGAAGAATTCGAACTTTATTACCAGCCAATATTTGAACTCGACAGCTGCAGGATTGTTGCTGCCGAAGCGCTGATTCGTTGGCCTCAGTCTGATGGAGAAATCCTAATGCCCGGTTCTTTCATGCCAGTAGTTGAAGAAACCGGCATGATCAAGCCTCTCGGTGACTGGGTACTGGAATCCGCCGCTCGGCAGCTAAAGGTCTGGCATGATCAAGGTTACCAGTTGGATATGGCAGTCAACGTCAGCCTTAACCAGCTGCATTCGGGTTGTATCGCGGAGAGTTTTGCAGCTCTGGTCAGACCGCATATCGATCCGCGCTGGATACACTTAGAAGTCACCGAAAATGCCTTGATGAACGACCCGGAAGCCATCGAGATGATTCTGGAGGAACTGCATGCAAAAGGCTTTCAGCTCGCCATCGACGACTTTGGCACCGGTTATTCCTCGCTGAGTCGACTACAACACCTATCGATTCAAACGTTGAAGATCGATCGCAGCTTCATCAGCGAGCTGGGCAAGCCAGACAGCAAAGGGGCGGCGCTTGTCTCCATCATTCAGCAAATGGCCGCAAGCTTGAACCTAAACACCATTGCTGAGGGCATTGAAACCGATGAGCAACGCCGATTTTTGCAGACGACAACCGAAGCCAACGGCTGGGGCCAGGGTTTTTGGCTTAGTCGTGCGGTACCCGCTCACGAACTGGAACTGCGTCTTAAAGAGCAGCATCGTAATCTTAATTAGTCCACAAGGGTTCGGTCAAAAGATTGCTCTGCTCCACCTAGATCCTGATGAAGCAGAACTTGGTGACCTCCACGCTCCTTAGCGGCGTACATGGCCTGATCGGCGTTGTGCATCAGTTGGTCGGCATCCGTGCCGTCTTCAGGGTACAGGGCCAGGCCGATACTGCCGGAAAGATATACCTCGTGAGCCTCAACGTAAAACGATCGTTCGAGACTACCCAGCAATACCTTAGCGGCTTTCTTTGCATTTTCCCGGGTGATGTCCTTAAAGATCAGGGTGAATTCGTCTCCACCAAGCCGGGCCACTGTGTCCATGGCCCGGACATTGGTGCTTATCCGTTCGGCCACCTGCTCTAGAAGCAAGTCACCGGCTTTGTGTCCAAGCTCGTCATTGGCCTGCTTGAAGCGATCCAGATCGATGAACAGTAAGGCAAAGGAGCAATCATGTCGTTTAGCTTCCTGCAAGCTCTGCTCAAGCCGGTCGAGGAACAGCCGACGGTTGGGGATACCGGTGAGCGAATCAAAATTGGCACTTCGCCAGACTTGGCGTTCAGCCTGTTTCCGCTCAGTAATGTCCCGCGAAGTTTTGGCAACCGCTTTAATTTCGTTCTGGTCGTCAAATACCGGTACAAGCTGGCAATCAAAATACAACTCCTGGCCTGAGGGAGACGTATAATGAAACTCCTTGCGCTGGAACTGGCCGGTGGCAACAGTTGCTGCAATCGCGTCGTGCAACTTTGTGGCAAAACCCAGTGCCAGCTCAAGCGGGGTATTACCCACAGCATCCGCAATCGTTATATTCGCCATATCAGCCATCGGAGTGTTAAGAAACAGAAACTTACCACCGGGGTCGAATATGGCAGATGGATCGGGGGAGACTCTCAACATCGCTTCGAACAAGTGTGTTTCCTGTTCTTTAAGGTCGGAGTAGCTCGCCACCGAGTTAACAATCAAATGGTCGATGGCCTCATTGAAACGTAAAAGCTCATCAATGTCGTTAGTGCTGAGGCCTTGCTGCGAATCGCCCCAGACCTGCATAACCCTCGCCCGCAGGGCCCGCAGCTCCTGAATCATCTGAACCATCGACAGACCTTGACTGTGGCGGCCTGTGCCGTGCTGGTCAGCGGCTTTCGAAATAGGGGATCTGGCTTTGCCCAGCGCTTTGCGTGCCGACTCTCGATTGGCCTGGGGTGTCAGGAGGTCTTCAGTGATGAACTCCAGCATTTCTCGAGCATGGTCTTCCCGGGCGCGGCTATCTTCTCCCCTCAATTCCGGCGCAATTTCCAGTGCGGCTTCCCCAAAGTCCTTAAGCAGTTGCTCCCTTTCTGTCTGTATAAATCGGGCAAGCTTCATTAGTTTGGGACCTTTTGGCGATATGCTGGTGGATATTATTCAGTTCATGGGCGCCCGGCCCTGGGCATCGTATGTGCTGCGTTCAGCGTCACTGAGCTTCCAACTGGACAATCAGAATTTACCATTGAGGGCAATGGAAATGGCCAGATATCAGCCAAGCGTTTCGGACGCGTGACCTATATGTCACCTAGCGACAAACGCATATAAAAACGGCCACCGCTGCAATGAGCTATGTGGCCGTTTATATTTAAACATTTGGTCGGAGCGACAGGATTCGAACCTGCGACCTTTGCAACCCCATTGCAACGCGCTACCAAGCTGCGCCACGCTCCGAGTTTAAGGCGTATGCTTCTGCCTCAAGACGGTGCGTATACTAGCGTTTTATCCACCAAATGAAAAGCTATTTTTGCGCTTTCTTTTCAAGCGTTTGCCTCGCACGCCGATTAGCAATTACCGCCTATGCCCGACTGTCAGCGTCAAGCAGCAAGGCCTTCATCGCCGAGTAAATCGCCGGTGTACTGACTAACAAGTGCTGGGCGTAGAGGTCTTCGGGCACCTCCTCTGGCACGTCGCACAGGTGACCAACCAAGGCCCCTGCTTCCCGCGCGATCACCCAGCCGGCGACAAAGTCCCAGGGCGAGACACTCTCGTAATAAGCGTCCAAGCGCCCGCAGGCAACATCGCAAATATCCAAGGCAGCCGCCCCGTTGCGGCGTATATCGCGGCAGTTGGCCAATACCGCAGCTAACCGAGGTAACAGCGCATCGCGGGCGGCACGCTGGTACGGAAAACCGGTGGCCACCAAACTCCGCGACAGTTCGCTGGCAACGCTTGGTTGGATCACCTGCTGATTACAGTGCGCCCCTAGCCCCTGCCCGCCAGTAAAGGTTTCTTGCAGAAACGGGGCATGCACAACGCCCACTTTCGCCACGCCGTCTTCCACCCAACCAATTGATACCGCCACATGGCGAAGCCCTTGGGCAAAGTTGACCGTTCCGTCAATGGGATCAACCACCCACAGCTTAGGCGCACTCGCATCTAATGCCTGCTCGGGGGACAGCTCTTCGCTTAGCTGATCCTCGTCAGGAAAATACGCCGCAAGCTGATCGCTGATAAAGCGGTCTACCGCCACATCCGTATCGGTCACCAATTCATCACCGGCTTTGTAACGCCGACTAAACGATTGCTCATCACGGGCCTTGAGAATCATTTGCCCCGCCTGCTCGGCTATCGACTGTGCAATGTCCAGCCGTTCTTTAAGGCTATAGGCTGCCATACCCTCTCCATTTAATAAGCCAGCGATTAGCGTAAGGCATCGACCAGAATATCGACAACTACCCGCGTGGCCGCATCAATCAGTACGACGTCGGCCCCCACGCGCTGCCATTCATAGCCGGAGTAGTGGGGAAGCTCATTGGCCAGCGGGCCATCAAAACGTTTGGCAATGCCCGGCGGTAATGGTTTGCCACGCGCAAGATTGCGCTGAATGCCGGGTGGCAACGGCTCAGCATTGACGACACCATACTCGCGCAACAATCGGCGCAGCGCTTGTTCATCAATGACAGGGCGATCCCGATGGCGTTCGTGGCGGTAATCGGACTTACCTGTGCGATGATCACCGCGGTCGTTTTGGCGGTGCTGAGATGACGGGTTATCTCGTGCGCCGTGGGCGGGGGCATGGTCAGGTTGAGCTATTGCGACACTACTGTGCAGAAGCGCAACAAGCACACATGGAGCGGCGATTTTAGAGGGATTCACTGTAAGCTCCTTTTTTGCTTAGTGCTTACAGTGTAGCGAGCAAATGCGCAGGGATTGAGAAAATAAAAAAGGGCCCGAAGGCCCTTGTTAGATTGTAATTCTTTTAATTAATCATCGTCACTGTTACGGCAGCTAGCTGGTAAGAAGCGCGTAGGGATTGTATTAGAAGAAGCAGGGCGACAATTCCATTCAACAGAGCCACTATTTCCACCGTCATCTTCATTAACCTGCGGTTCAAACACCAAGCGAGCATTTTCAATGGCATCCACTACATCCGCATCTTCGCCATGCATAGTCACAACTATACCGCCACCTTGTCCGCCTACGGTTGCAACGCTTACATTATTAACATAGCTCCCACTAATTTGTTCAGGTGCTGATAAACCAGCCTCTTCGTTATCTTCTGGCCAATTTCCAGTAGTGATATAGTACTCAGAAACTGCTGTTTTAGCCGAGGAGGCGAGTGAAATCGCTTCACTCACTTGTGCACGACCTACGTAATTCTGGTATTGCGGCACGGCGATGGAGGCCAGTACGCCAATAATCGCTACAACGATCATCAGCTCGATCAGCGTGAAGCCGCCTTGTTTTGTGTTACGGGTTGCCGGTTGTGCAGAATGCTGCATGAAGGCGTCTCCTTGGGAATTCGTACTCAGCGTTGGCGCTAAGCTTCTCGATAAAAAATATGGAATGACATTAACTTACGGTCTGTTATATATCAACTACACACTTCAACCTTCGTGCATTAGATTTATCGGCCTAATCCCGCCTTTCTTGAGCCGATCGGCTTAAGCCGTATTACTGCCTTGTGATGCCAAATATGGTACAAGTACCCACGCAGCGCTATTTCACCAACGAGTCACGCATGAGCGAATCTAATTTCGAGTCCACCTTAAGTCATGCCGCCGCCCGGGGCGGACTGCGTGGCATCGCCCAGCGCTTGGTCAAGCACGGCTTACTCACCGAATCGCAAGCGGCAACTGCCGAGGCAACGGCTTTTGATTTGGATCTATCGCTGCTGCAGCATGTGGTCGATAGTGGTTTAGTCGACTCCAAGCAGGCGGCGCTCGCGGCCGGTTGGGAGTACGGGTTGCCGGTCATTGACCTTAATGCCGTGCGTTTATCCTCCCTGCCCCCTGCCGCTGAATACCCGGTTAAAGTGCTCCAGCATTTAACGGTGTTGCCGTTGGCGCGTCATGGTCACCGATTAACCGTCGCCGTGCCTTACCCCGCTACGCTGACCCAACTGGATGAACTGCAATTTGCGACGGGGCTAAGTGTTGAGGGGGTGCTGGCGCCTGTCGACCAGATCACCACAGCGCTGAATCACTACCTCACCCAAAGCGAACGCAGCATGCTTGAGGAGCTTGACGACGTCGACGATGCCGTCAGTTCGTTAAATGTTGTCCAGGGGGCCAATGATGACGCGCCTTTGGAAGACGCACCTCAAAACAGCGACGACGCACCGATCGTCAAATTCGTCAACAAATTGCTGCTGGATGCGATTCGACGTGGCGCCTCGGACATCCATTTTGAACCCTACGAAACCCAGTACCGGGTGCGCTTTCGGATAGACGGCATGTTGATTGAAGTCGCACGGCCTCCTTTCGCCATGCGCAACCGTATTGCCGCGCGTTTAAAAATCATGGCACGGCTGGATATTTCAGAGCGCCGTTTGCCCCAGGACGGGGCCATCAAGCTAAAATTATCGCGCACCCGCTCACTCGACTTCCGGGTTAACTCGCTACCCACTGTTTACGGAGAAAAACTCGTACTGAGGATTCTCGACCCCACTGCCGCGCAGCTAGGCATCGAGCAATTAGGCTTCACGGATGACCAGCGAGGCTTCTACGAACGGGCGCTGGCACAGCCTCAGGGGATGATTCTGGTCACCGGCCCAACGGGTAGTGGTAAAACCGTATCGCTCTATACGGGCATTAATATTCTCAACCAGGTAGAGCGCAATATTTGCACCGCGGAAGATCCGGTGGAAATCAAAGTGCCCGGCGTTAACCAGGTCAACGTGCTGCCCAAAATCGGCTTGGATTTTGCCAGCGCGCTGCGGGCGTTCCTGCGCCAGGATCCCGATGTGGTTATGGTGGGGGAAATACGTGATTTAGAAACCGCCGAGATATCGGTCAAGGCAGCCCAAACCGGCCACCTGGTTCTATCGACGGTGCATACCAACTCGGCCGCGGAAACGCTGACCCGTTTATCGAATATGGGTGTGTCGTCGTTCAATATAGCCAGTGCGGTCACGCTGATCATTGCCCAGCGCTTGGCGCGTAAGCTCTGCCCCCAGTGCAAAGAACCCGTTGAGATCCCCCATGAAGCGCTAAGGCGCGAAGGGTTTAATCAGCAGGAAATTCAGCAGGCCACTTTCTACCGTGCCGTTGGCTGTAAGCAGTGTACCCAGGGTTACAAAGGCCGCATCGGGATTTACGAAGTGGTGCCAATAACCGAGGCCATGCGCCAGTTGATCATGCGCGACGCCAACGCCCTTGATATTGACAAGTTGGCGCGCCGCGAAGGCTACCCAAGCCTGCACCGCAGCGGCCTTATCAAAGTGATGCAAGGCATTACCAGCCTTGAAGAAGTTAACCGAGTCAGCAAGGAGTAAATCATGGCCAAGACTCCTAGGACTCGTCGTCAGTCAACCATTCAGCTTTACCGTTGGAAATGGGAAGGCACAGGGCCACAGGATCGTACGCTCAGCGGTGAGATCATTGGCCGGAGCAAAACGGAAGTGGCCAACGAGCTTGCCAATCAACAAATCACCGTAAAGCGGCTACGCAAAAAAGGTGGCCTCAGCGGCCGGGGACGTATCAACCCACACGACATTATGGTGTTTGCCCGCCAAATGGCCACCATGATTCGAGCAGGCATTCCGCTACTTCAGGCCTTTCAGGTGGTGGCCGAGAGTCTCAAAAAACCGGCAATGGTGGCGCTGGTGCAGCAAATGATGAGCGATGTATCCGCTGGCTCCAGCTTCTCCGATGCATTGCGCGGCCATCCCAAGCATTTTGACCGCTTGTTTGTGAACCTCGTCGAAGCCGGAGAACAAGCGGGGGCATTGGATCAAATGCTCGACCGCGTGGCGACCTATAAGGAAAAGGTTGAGTCGCTTAAAAGCCGCGTTAAAAAAGCCTTATGGTATCCTTCAACCGTGTTGCTTATTGGCGTTGGGGTTACCCTGCTGCTATTGGTTAAGGTTGTTCCTGAGTTCGACAGCATGTTTGACAGCTTTGGTGCTGAGCTGCCCGCCTTAACGCAAATGACAGTGAATTTATCCGAGCTTGCGCAGCGCTTTTGGTTACACGCGCTGGGGGTATTTATCGTCAGCATCCTGCTTCTTAAACAGGCGATTAGCCGCTCCCCTCGGGTAGCTTACCGCGCCCACAGCGTCATCTTGCGTCTGCCCGTTGTCGGCGACATTTTACATAAATCTGCCGTTGCACGCTTCGCGAGAACGCTTGCCACCACGTTTGCCTCCGGCGTACCGCTGGTCGAGGGGCTGGATACGGCATCGGGTGCGACCGGCAACAAAGTCTACGAACGCGCGGTCACCCGGACACGACAAGACGTCGCCACCGGGCAACAGTTACACTTTGCCATGCGCATGACCAATCAGTTTCCTCCTTTGGCAGTGCAAATGGTCAGCATTGGCGAAGAGGCGGGCTCACTGGATGCCATGCTAAACCGCGTTGCGGACTACTACGAAGAAGAAGTCGACAATAAAGTTGATGCTCTCACTTCGCTGATGGAACCACTCATTATTGTGGTGCTCGGCTTGTTAGTGGGCAGTGTCGTCGTGTCGATGTATTTACCCATCTTTAACTTAGGCTCGGCCCTATAAGGGGTCGTGCAAAGGCCTGTCATGCCGTATTTTTCGCTAGCCTTCTGGCCACTGATTTTTGTGTTGGGCTTATGCCTGGGTAGTTTTCTAAATGTTGTGATTACCCGCCTGCCCGTCATGCTAATGCGGCAGTGGCGTCAAGAAGCCCGCGCCCAATTAGCGCTACCTGATGAGCCCACACCTCGGTTTAATATCGCTCAGCCGCGTTCGATGTGCCCTAACTGCGAAACCACCCTACGCTGGCACGACAACCTACCGCTAATCGGCTGGCTGAAACGACGCGGCCGCTGTGCGCATTGCGATGCCCGCATCAGCGCACAATACCCGTTGATTGAACTTGCCGGTGGCGTCGTCGCCATAAGCCTTGTTGTCCTCTACGGCATGAGCTGGCAGGCCCTATGGCTTTACGGTGCGTGCTTAACGCTACTCGCCCTAGCGGTTATCGATTGGCGAGTGCAACTGCTACCCGACGTACTGACCTTACCCCTACTATGGGCCGGATTGCTCTACCAGTGGCTGTTTCAACCCGCCTATCTAACAGATGCCGTCATCGGTGCCGCCGTGGGTTATATCAGCCTTTGGTGCTTTTATTGGTTGTTTAAACTGGCGACCGGTAAAGAAGGCATGGGTTACGGGGATTTCAAACTGCTGGCCGCGCTCGGCGCTTGGCTAGGCTGGTTATCGCTGCCTCTGGTGTTGCTGTTTTCAGCTGGCCTAGGCGCCCTGCTGGGTATCCTGTATCAAGCCTCATCGCCGCAAGCCCGCGGCACCCCCATGCCGTTTGGCCCCTTTTTAGCGCTCGCTGGCTGGATTATGCTGCTTGCTGGCGACGATGTGCTCGCGTTGTATTTAAATATCGTCAGTTAACACCGCACTTAACATGCACCAATGACCTAGGATAGACCGCAAAAGGTAGATTATTATTCGATTGTCAGGCACCGAATGGATAAGCATCAGCCGACAAGCATTAAGTGAATAGGAACGCCATGATTATTGGGTTAACAGGGGGCATCGGCTCGGGAAAATCCACCGTCGCTCGCGCTTTTGCTGAGCGCGGCATCGCGTGGGTCGATGCCGACGATGTTGCGCGGGAGGTGGTGGCCCCGGGGGAGCCCGCCCTCGCGGCTATTCGTCAGCGGTTCGGGCCAACGGTGATTGCCGAGGATGGTTCGCTCAACCGCGGGGCGCTTCGCGAGGTTATCTTTGAGGATCCTGACCAGCGTCATTGGCTTGAACAACTTACTCACCCACTCATTCGCGAACGCATCGTCGCGACACTACAGCGCCTCGAAGCGGGATCTTCACCCTACGCGCTACTCGTGTCGCCGTTGCTGTTTGAGTCTGGCCAAGCGGCGCTTGTTGATCGTACGGTCGTGGTCGACGTCCCTACCGACATACAGCTGTCAAGAACCCTTCAGCGCGACGCTGTCAGTGAGGCAAACGTGCGTGCTATTCTGGACGCACAAATGTCGCGAGAGGCGCGACGCGAGCAGGCTGATGATATCATCGACAACAGTGGAGACGAGGCCTACATGAAGCGCCAAGTCGCCAGCCTGGATCAAGCCTACCGTGCGCAATTTTCTGTTTAATTCATCCTACATTTGCTGACACCAATTCGGATTTTTATGTCTCAACCTGCTAACGACAGCCCATTTGAAGTTGCTTGCCCCCAGTGCGCTAAAGCCGTTCCGTGGTGCGGTGAAAGTCTCTTTCGGCCGTTTTGTAGCAAGCGCTGCCAACTGCTCGACCTGGGTGCCTGGGCGGAAGAATCTCACCGTATCGCCGGCGAAAATGCCATGGACGAGGCCGATATCGATGCGCTTTTAGCCCAGGCAGATCGCGATGCACCGCTGTCCTGAATAAACCTAGCCCCATGACCGATCAACACTACCCGGCCTACCACCTCCTGGAGCAGCTTGAGAGACGCTTTGACGACCTCATGCTGGCTCTGGAGGCCCTCGCATCCCGCTACGAACAGCAGACACCTCCCACCTGGCAACTATTGCCCGCAGACGACTCATCATCCAACTGGTTGAGAACGGCACTGTTTGATGTTTGGCACCAAACGGGGCAAGACGGGCGAGAAACACGCAATTACCTAGGCATCGTCGTTGCCAACGATGAACTGATGGCGGCTGTTAACCACGTAAACCTAGCGAAAGCGGCCTTTAATGAGGGCTTACAGCAGATTAAAACCACAGCACCTAATGCCCTAAGCGACGCTAAAGCAAATCTACCCGCACGCCACCCGGATGTGCAGACCATATTGCGTAAAGAAGGCCTGGCACGATTGCATTTAAAGCAGTGCTGGCGTCAACTGCCTGTGGCGGATGCGGAGGTCGCCAAAGTGCGCTTTGCTTGGTACCAAAGCGGGCGGTCAATTAAACGCATCACCGTTCGAGAGGCAGAACAAAAACTTCTCCAGCTTGATACCAAAGCACCGCATATAATGCTCCAGTTAAAACGCCTTGCGGGTTTGCCCAGCGGCGAAGCGCTCGCCCAGGTACAGTCGCAGGCACCGTTAATGCGGGCTAACCTGTTTTTTACCCATCCACTGGCGGATGGGCACACAAGGCGGGCGTTAAACGTCGCGATGCCTCTCTTCGTTCCCAGCACGAACGCTGGACTACCCAACATCAAGGCACCGCCCTCTCATCCCCAGCCAGCTCGTACACGGGCAACACGGCGCGATGAGAAACTCGAACCTGACGTATTCTTACCCAGCCTACGTGTGTATCGCTATCGCGAGTAGCCTGATTGACTAGCCATTAGACCGGCACCTGTTCCTCTGTCCATCGGCCCGCCGTCAGTAGCGTCTCGATTAACAGCCTCAGGTCGTGCTGTGAAATACCGTACTCCGTCAACAAGGCTTCAAAACGCTGCTGAAACAGTTCCTCGCGCACTTGGACACCCTTCTCGGCTTCTTCCTCTTCGAGTGCTTCCAAAGAGCGCACGGGCGGCCCAGTGGGAATATCCATCGTACTGTTAGGGTCGTCTAGCTGGCGTAGCGCTTGCGCAAACTCATCATCTAATTCGCGAAATTTACGCAGCTTGTCGCGCTCGTCCAACGGTTTGTGAACTTTTTGATATTTCATTTAAGTTTCATTTACACCCTTTTGGTTGTAAGCCTACCTGCTCGTTAGCTATTTTCTCAAAAACTGTGCTCAAACGCGTAAAAAGCCAAAGCAAATTTGCCTTCGTGTTCTGTTACCAGCATAAAGAGAGCGTCGATATACATTGGCGTCATTAGTGAAAAAACGCTTACTTAATCGTTGCCCATTTTACGATCACTACAACAGTAAGATGCAACGTAACCGTCACTGCTAATGGCAAGCCAATAGGGCGCTGACCTAATGTATTGGCACATTCGCAATACCAACGCACCGGGAGGGTGCTCATTATAGGCAGATGTGGCACCTGCCTGTAAGACACATGCATGGGAGGCCAGATAATGTTCAATGCAATGACGCGAGCTGAGATCTGGCTGCAAGACACACTTGAAAAGCCATTAAGTATCGAAGATCTTGCTCAACACCTAGGCTATTCAGCTTCTCAAGTACGGCGACAATTTCGACATTATTTTCACACCTCGCCGAGCGCTTATCGAGAAAAACGCCGCTTGGAGCGTGCTGCCGTTTTACTTGCTTTCACTCCCTATAATATAGCGCAAATCGCGCTACGGTGCGGCTACCAAAACCACTCGTCTTTCTCGCGTGCCTTCCAGCGTCATTTTCAGTTAACCCCGCGACACTATCGCCATACACAGTGCAGTGTATTGCACCAACAGACACCCCCACAGGGGTATACGACGCACATTGAAAAAGGCTGCATGCGACAAGCCGTTTTAATGCGGCTATATAAATCGCCAGAGCATCTTCAAGGCCTTGGGGACAGCTCTTACCATAGTCATCAGTTGGAAAGCCTGCAAGCACGTTTAGCAGCGTCTACACCAGCAGTATCGTTGCCCGATTTACTGAGTGAAAAGATCGACGCCCTAAACGGCCAGCCACCTCATCCAATACGCACCGATATTGGGCTATACCTGGAAACGCTTAGCAATATCAAAAGCATTCCGCTACCTGCGCCCTACCGTCGCGTGAATATTGCGGTGCGCCACTATGCGAGCACTTGCTTTGACGAGTTTTCGCAGCTTTCACAAGTGCTGACCAGTGCGCTACTGGATCTTATGCAAAAGCCAAAAGGTTACTACATCAGCGGCGAGGCGCCCATCGTATTGTGGCAGTCAGATTATTTGGAATTAAGGATACCGCTGGCCCACTGAAGGTACTGCTGTTCGTCGAGGTTAAAAATAAAAACCGGCATTTCACAAGAAATACCGGCTTGGCGATGCTTAGTCTTCCATCCGGACAAGCCAGGACTCAACGGCCTCATCACCGTGTTCGTCCTTCCAGGCACGCAGGCCTTTATGGTTACCACCACGTGTCTCAATCACGTCGCCCGTGTGTGGGTTCTTGTAGATCTTAAGACGACGCTTACGACGGCCAGCATTGCTACTAGTCGCTTTTGTACCACGCTGGTCAGCGGCGGGATCAAGCAGTGCAACAACATCAGCGGGGCGCTTACCAAACTCGTTCATCAGCGCTTCTAGCTTTGATTTAAACTCTAGTTCGCTCTTGAGGCGTTGATCGCCTTCTAGACGCTGCAGATCTTCTTGCAGCTGCTTCAGTTGCTGTTCTTTTTGGATATATTCGTTTAGTAATGACATGGGGGATCCTTTAACTCAAGTCAAACCAGATAAGATACTGAACTGACGTTGCCAGTATCCATTAGTTCAGAATGCACAATCATTATTGCTGTAAAAAAACCGACTGACAACAGTCTAGTTGATTTTTAGCCAATTACGATAATATTTTAAATATTACTTAGCAAGGAATAACTTTAAAAAGGCTTATCACTAAGTTCCCAAGAAAGAATTTGGCACCAAAAAAAAGCGCCGCCCCAAAGGGGCGGCGCTTTTATAAAGCCGTGACTAATGAGGTCTTAGTCTTGGCCCATTTGCTGCTTGATCAACTCACCGATAGTGGTAGCACCACCACCGGCTTCTGAATCTTGATCACGCAGCTTCTTAAGGTTCTGACGCGTGTCGTCTTGCTCTTTCGCTTTTACCGACAGATTAATCTGACGGCTCTTGCGATCAACACTCACGATACGCGCTTCAACACTATCGCCTTCGGTGAGTACGTTGCGTGCGTCTTCAACGCGATCAGCGGCGATTTCAGATGCTTTCAGCACAGCAACGACGTCGGTCGCCAGCTCTACATGCGCTTCTTTCGCGTCAACTTCAACGACGCGCCCAGTAACGATGCTACCTTTGTCGTTCACCGACAGGTATTCAGCAACCGGATCGGAATCCATTTGCTTAATACCCAAGGAGATACGCTCACGCTCAGGGTCGATAGACAGAATAACCGCTTCTGCTTCGTCGCCTTTCTTGAAATTGCGCACGGCTTCTTCGCCGGTATCCGTCCAAGAAATATCGGACAGGTGAACCAGACCATCAATACCGCCTTCTAGGCCGATAAAGATACCAAAGTCTGTAATAGACTTGATGGTGCCAGAAACGCGGTCGCCTTTGTTGTACTCAGCATTGAAGGTTTCCCACGGATTAGCAGTGCACTGCTTGATACCCAGGGAAATACGACGACGCTCTTCGTCGATATCCAATACCATAACGTCAACATCATCGCCCACTTGAACCACTTTGGACGGATGGATGTTTTTGTTGGTCCAATCCATTTCAGAAACGTGAACCAGACCTTCAACGCCCTCTTCCAGCTCAGCAAAGCAACCGTAGTCGGTCAGGTTAGTGACCACTGCGTGCACTTTGGTGCCTTCCGGGTAACGGGCTTTGATGTTGACCCACGGATCTTCGCCCAGCTGCTTCAGACCCAGCGAAACACGATTGCGTTCACGGTCGAATTTCAGCACTTTGACGTTAACTTCATCGCCAACGGCGACGATTTCAGACGGATGCTTGATGCGCTTCCACGCCATATCAGTGATATGCAGCAGGCCATCAACGCCGCCTAGGTCAACAAAGGCACCGTAATCGGTCAGGTTCTTAACGATACCTTTGATTTGCTGACCTTCCTGCAAGGTGGCCAGCAGCGCTTCACGTTCGGCGCTGTTTTCTGCTTCCAGAACCGCACGACGTGAAACCACGACGTTGTTGCGTTTCGGGTCGAGCTTAATGACTTTAAAGTCCAGCTCTTTATTTTCCAGGTGCGCGGTGTCGCGAACCGGACGTACGTCGACCAGAGAGCCCGGCAAGAAGGCACGGATCGAGTCGACTTCGACGGTGAAGCCGCCTTTGACTTTACCGTTGATCACGCCCTTGATGACTTCATCTTTCTCGAAGGCGGCTTCCAGAACCTTCCAAGCTTCTGCGCGCTTGGCTTTTTCACGGGACAGACGCGTTTCACCGAAACCATCTTCAACGGCTTCTAGCGCAACGTGTACGTCGTCACCGATCGCAATGTTTAGTTCGCCGTTTTCATCACGGAATTGAGCCGCGGGGATCTGACCTTCAGATTTCAGACCGGCGTTAACGGTAACCCAGTCACCGTCAATATCGACAACTTGGGCCGCGACGATGGCGCCTGGCTCCATATTGATGTCGTTAAGAGACTGTTCAAACAGTTCAGCAAAGCTTTCGCTCATGGTGTTCCTACGTGATCAACGTTGTTGAGGCATAAATGCCTTCTCCGTACCACCAGCAAGTACGGGCCTAATGTCACTCTGCTTTTGGAGGTGTTAACGCTGGTTAAGACCTGACCGGGCTCTCCGATGTGAGTATAGCGCCCTGCCATGTCGTGACACCTGTCCAAAAACGCCGCAAGGGAGTATCAGGAGCCGAATGCTATGCCACGTTGGGCAAGCAGTTCGGTCAGCCGATCAACCACTTCCGGTATGCTCAGGCACGTGGTATCAAGCGTAATAGCATCGTCTGCCGGCTTGAGTGGAGCCACTTCGCGCTGCGTATCGCGTGCATCGCGTGCCTGAATCTCCTTTAAAAGACTCGAAAGACTAGCATCCACGCCCGCTTCCTGCAACTGCTGATGACGTCGTCTAGCCCGCTCAGAGGCCGAGGCGGTTAGGAATATCTTCAAGGTGGCGCTGGGAAAAACGACCGTTCCCATGTCACGGCCATCAGCAATTAATCCCGGTGCTTGGCAAAAGTCGCGTTGACGCTGCAGCAGCGCCTGGCGGACGCTAGGCAACGCGGCCACCTGGGAAGCCCGCTCGCCAGCTTGCTCGGTGCGAATCGCCCGACTAACGTCGTCACCTTCCAAGAGCGTGCGCGGCTGACCGTTTTCAACCGGAAACGCAACGTCTAGCGTTTGGGCTATTTTTGCCAAACTCGCTTCGTCATCGAGTGCGACCTGGTGCTTCAACGCCGCCTGAGCGGTTAAACGATAAAGCGCGCCACTATCCAACAAATGCCAACGTAGACGGTCGGCCATCAGCCCGCTGATAGTGCCTTTACCCGCACCGCCAGGGCCATCGATGGTCACAACAGGGGCTTGCTCAGCCATCAGCACCCTCCACGGCAATAGCCATCCCGACGCGGGTTGCCAACTGCACGAAACCCGGGAATGAGGTAGCCACGTTAGCGCAGTCGTCGATCACAATATCGTCATCCGCGCGCAATGCCGCGATGGCAAAGGCCATTGCAATTCGGTGATCGCCCAGGCTATCGATCCGGCCGCCACCGTAGCTGGCTATTTGAGCGTCGCCATTACCAACGATATCGATACCGTCCGCGACGACCGTGTGCTCAACGCCTAAGATAGCCAACCCATCCGCCATCGCCTGAATGCGGTCGGACTCTTTGACACGTAGCTCTTCCGCACCGCGTAGCCGAGTAGTGCCACTTGCATTGGCGGCGGCGATAAATAACGCCGGGAACTCGTCAATCGCCAAGGGCACTTGATCTACGGGAATATCAATACCGGTCAGAGGCGCGTAGCGAATGCGAATATCCGCCACCGGCTCGCCGCCCACTTCACGCTGATTGTCCAGCTCCAGATTCGCGCCCATCAACGTCAAAATATTGATGACGCCAATCCGGGTCGGATTAATGCCCACATGCTCCAGGGTAATGTCTGAACCCGGCGTAATCGCTGCGGCAACCAAAAAAAACGTCGCCGATGAAATATCTGACGGCACATCAATCGGACCCGCCGTTAGTGTCCCGCCGCCCTGCAGCCAACAAGTGTCGCCATCCCGTGAGACAGCATAACCAAAACCGTTGAGCATCCGTTCGGTGTGATCGCGGGTGGGGGCAGGTTCGCGTACGCGGGTTTCGCCCTCGGCGTACAAACCGGCCAACAACAAACAGGATTTCACCTGGGCGCTGGCCATGGGCATATCATAATAAATACCTTTAAGAGCAGCACCGCCTTTGATATTAAGCGGTGGGCGGCCACCTTCAGCGGTATCGATGGTCGCGCCCATCAGGCGTAGCGGGTCGGCAACCCGCGCCATAGGACGCTTGTTGAGTGACTCATCGCCGGTCAACTCACTGTCGAATGCCTGGCCAGCCAACAAACCCGAAAACAGGCGCATCGCGGTGCCTGAATTACCCACATACAGCGGACCAGAAGGTGCTTTTAAGCCCCGCATACCCACGCCGTGAATCGTCACGCGACCGTCGTGAGGGCCTTCAATCGCCACCCCCATCTCACGAAACGCCTGTAGGGTCGCAAGGCTGTCCTCGCCTTCAAGAAAGCCTTTTACGTCGGTAACACCCTCTGCCAGTGCGCCTAGCATAATGGAGCGATGCGACATGGACTTATCGCCGGGTACGCGTAGGCGACCTTGTGCCTGGCCGCCCGGCTGCACCCGGTAGGTCACCTTACCTTGTGGTTGCATATGATATTCCGCCTGGTAAGTAGTTTTGTTCAATAACGTATCAAAATAATGACGCGCGTGACTGGCCCGGTCGAACGTGGCAATCAGGGCATCGCTATCGCCACGCTCAACGGCGTCCCGCAGTCGGGCGAGTCCCGCTTCAAAATCATCCAGCGACGTCAGCACTGCTTCGCGATTAGCTATAAAGATATCTCGCCACATGACCGGATCGCTGCCGGCAATACGGGTAAAGTCTCGAAAACCGCCGGCGGCGTAGCGAAAAATATCCAGCCGATCATCTTGACGCGCCAGCGTATCGACCAACGAAAAGGCAAGCAAATGCGGCAAATGGCTGGTACGCGCCAGCACGTGATCGTGATGCTCCACGCTCATCTCTAGCACGTCGGCACCGCAGGCTTTCCAAAGTGCTCTTACACGCGCTAACGCGCCCGGATCAACATCCGGCTCGGGGGTCAAAATCACCTTATGATGACGGTAGAGCCTCGGGTTGGCCGCCGACACACCGCTCTTTTCCGATCCGGCAATCGGATGACCCAACACCATATTGGCAGGCACGCAGCCAAATACACGTTCTGCGCAGGCGCGAATCGTCGCCTTGGTGCTACCCACATCAGTGACAACTACATTCGCCGCCGCACGGGGCAAGGTGCGAACAAGCGTTGTCATCACCGTTTCCATGGCCAGCACAGGAACGGCAAGCACGATGAGCGAGGCATCAGCAACCTGATCGACAAGTTCGGTTCCGCCAGCGTCAATCAGCCCCATCTCCATGCCGAGTGCGATTTCATCAGGGTTAGGGTCGCAGCCGACGATACATCCTTTAAAGTTAGCGGCGCGCAAGGCGGCCGCTAACGACCCACCGATCAGCCCCAACCCCACAATTAACAACCGGGGTTCATCGACGCCAGAATCAGTAGCCGCTTGTGTCACAACACGCCCTGGGGATAGGAACCCAACACGCGAAGCTCCGCTGCACGCAGTTGGACTTCTTCCAACACTGCCGCCACGCGGGGCTCATCACAATGACCTTTAAAATCAATAAAGAAGACGTAATTCCATACACCGGTTCGCGACGGACGCGTTTCCAAACGGGTTAAGTCAATTTGATGGCGATGGAACGGTTCGAGCAGATCATGAAGAGCACCAGGCTGATTGCGCATCGCGACGACAATCGAGGTTTTATCCTCTCCCGACATGGGAATATCTTGGTTGCCGATAATCAAAAACCGCGTGGAATTATCCGGGCGGTCTTCAATTTTTTCTGCCACGCGCTCCAGATTGTAAAGCTTGGCCGCCATGTCGCCGGCAATCGCTGCACTATGCCATTCGGTTTTGACTAGCTTGGCCGCTTCTGCGTTAGACGCCACAGGGACGCGCTCGGCGTGGGGATAATGCGCGTCGAGCCACTTACGGCATTGGGCAAAAGATTGCGGATGCGAATAGATACGCGAGACTTTTTCACGCAGCGTGGTTTCACTAACCAGCAAGTGGTGATGGATACGCAGCACCACTTCACCACAAATACGAATAGAGGAATCCATGAAGGTATCGAGAGTATGGTTAACCACTCCCTCGGTCGAGTTCTCTACCGGCACCACGCCGTAGTTCACGGCACCGGCCTCAACCTCCCGAAAAACCTCGTCGATAGCCGCCATAGGCAGACTCACAGCGCTTTCCCCAAAGTGCTTGAGCGCCGCCTGCTGCGTAAAGGTACCTTCGGGCCCTAGGTAGGATACTTTGATAGGCCTTTCCAGTGCCAAGCAAGCGGACATGATTTCGCGGAACAAGCGGCCCATTTCTTCCGAATCCAGAGGGCCTTTATTTAATGACATGATGCGACGCAGCACTTGGGCTTCGCGTTCAGGGCGGTAAAACACCGCATCTTCGTCTTGGCTAAGCTTCACATGGGCGACTTGCTGCGCGCAGTCGGCACGCTCACTAATCAAACGCAAGATATCGTCATCCAACTGATCGATGCGCTGGCGCAAGGCTTCCAGATTGATCGACGTCTCGGACATGGTGATCAGCCCCTTCGTTGTTCGAAATCTGCCATAAAGGCAATCAAAGCATCCACTGCCGCCTCTGGCACGGCGTTATATAAGCTGGCGCGCATCCCCCCCACGCTACGATGACCTTTGAGGTTCAACAGACCAGCTTCTTCCGCTTCCGCTAAAAAGGCACTTTCCAGCGTTGCGTCGGCCAATACAAAGGGCACATTCATCCGCGACCGGTTACGCGGAGCAATAGGGTTACTATAAAAGCCACTGCCATCAATCGCGGCATAAAGCTTATCTGCTTTGCGCTGATTAAGCGCATCCATGGCGTTAAGCCCACCCATATCGTCTTTTAGCCACTGAAATACCAGGCCGGCCAAGTACCAAGCGTAGGTCGGTGGTGTATTGACCATCGAACCAGCGTCAGCCAACAGCTGATAATCAAACAGCGAAGGTGTCGTCGAAGGGGCATGACCCAGCAAATCATCACGCACCATCACCAGGGTCAACCCAGCGGGGCCGATATTTTTCTGCGCTCCCGCATAAATCACGCCAAATTGGCTGACGTCCAGCGGGCCAGAAAGAATATTCGAGGACATATCACAGACGAGCGGCACGTTAGCGCCATCATCGCGCTGCGCATGGGGAGTATAATCAAACTCCAGACCGCCAATCGTCTCGTTAGACGTGTAATGCAGATAAGCGGCATCAGCGCTAACCTGCAACGCGTCTTGCGCTGGTACCGCCGTATGGTTACTCGCCTCACTACTGGCCGCCACATTATGGCTAAAGCCCAGCCGCTTAGCCTCGTTGAGGGCTTTCTTGCCCCAGATACCAGTCTGAATGAAGTTGCCGCTTCCACCCTGCCCCAACAGATTCATCGGCAGCATGGCAAATTGTAGGCTGGCGCCCCCTTGCAGAAAAAGCACCTTGTAGTTGCTGGGAACCCCCAGCAACTGGCGTAAATCGGCTTCCGCCTGCTCGGCAATCGCAACAAACTCATTGCTACGATGGCTCATCTCCATCACTGATAAGCCACGCCCGTGGTAGTCCAATAGTTCGTCACGGGCGCGCGCCAACACCGCTTCAGGCAGTGCGGCGGGGCCCGCGCAAAAGTTATAACGACGTGTCATCGGCTCCGGCATCCTGTGCGTCATTATCGTTGGCGTCGAGTGTATCCGCCTCTTCCAGCACCTCAAATTCGCTTTCTTCTGGCTCATCGACGCGCACGGTTTTTACCAACTTTTCATCTTTACCCAGACGAATCAGCATCACCCCTTGGGTGTTACGAGAGGTGGTCGACACCTCCTCTACCCGGGTACGTACCAGTGTGCCCCGGTCGGTAATCAGCATCATTTCATCGCTGTCGTAGATCTGCATGGCAGCAACCAGCGATCCATTACGCTCGCTGGTCTGCATGGCGATAACGCCCTGGCCGCCACGCCCACGCAACGGAAACGCTTCAAGGCGCGTGCGCTTGCCGTAGCCGTTCTCGCTAGCGGTCAGGATATAGATATTGCCGCCTTCAGCCTGGCTTTCGACAGCGCCATCGGTGGTGTCGTCTTCGCCGTCGATCTGCTGCGTTTTGGGGATGATCAGGCTAATCACTTCAGCTTTGTCGGCCAGACGCATACCGCGCACGCCACGGGCCGTCCGGCCCATCGCCCGCACATTGCCTTCTTCAAAACGAATCGCCTTGCCGTTGGAAGACAACAGCATGGCGTGATCAGACCCCGAGGTAATCGCTGCGCCTACCAGACGATCACCTTCCTCCAGGTCAATCGCAATCAGCCCTACGCTGCGTGGGCGAGAGAATTGCTCCAGACTGGTACGCTTAACCGTACCCTGGGCAGTAGCAAAGAAGATGTAATGCTCAGGGTCGTAGTCACGCACGGGCAGAATCGCGTTAACCGACTCACCTTCTTCAAGCGGCAACATATTGATCAACGGCTTGCCACGCGAACCACGGCTGGCGTTGGGCATTTCATAGACTTTTAGCCAATACACTTTGCCGCGGTTAGAGAACAGCAGCACCGTGTCGTGGGTCGACGCCACCAGCAGGTGCTCAATCACGTCTTCGTCTTTCATCGCCGTGGCGGATTTACCGCGACCGCCGCGACGCTGGGCCTGGTAATCGGAAAGCGGCTGCGTTTTGGCGTAGCCCGAACGCGAAACCGTTACCACCATATCCTCTTCGGCGATCAAGTCTTCGATCGACAAATCGAGGTGACTGACCTGGATTTCCGTGCGACGGTCATCGCCGAACTGGTCACGCACCGCGTTCAACTCTTCACGAATCACTTCCATCAGGCGATCCGGCGAGGCGAGGATTTCAGTTAGCTCAGCGATTTTTTGCAAAATGGACAGGTATTCGTCGAGCAGTTTCTCGGTTTCAAGCCCTGTGAGGCGATGCAGGCGCAGCTCGAGGATCGCCTGAGCCTGGGCGGGCGATAGGCGATATTGCGTAGCGCTCGGGTTAAGCCCGAAACCTTCGTCAAGATCTTCTGGCTTGCACGAGGTGGCCCCAGCACGTTCCAGCATGTTGGTCACTTGGCCCGGCTGCCAGACTTGCGCCAGCAGTTTATCCCGCGCTTCAGAAGCATTGGGCGACGCTTTGATGAGCTCAATTACCTCATCAATATTGGAAATAGCGACCGCCAAGCCTTCCAAAATATGGCCGCGATCGCGGGCCTTTTTCAGCTCAAACAGCGTGCGCCGTGTTACCACTTCACGGCGGTGACGAATAAACGCTTCGAGCATTTGCTTCAGGTTCAACGTGCGTGGCTGCCCGTTCTCAAGCGCCACCATGTTGATACCAAAAACGTTCTGCAACTGCGTTTGGGCGAATAGGTTATTCACCACCACTTCGCCGGACTCGCCGCGCTTAATTTCGATCACCACACGCAGACCGTCTTTATCCGACTCGTCGCGCAGTTCGGCGATGCCTTCAATCTTTTTCTCTTTGACCAGCTCGGCGATCTTTTCAATCAAGCGCGCCTTGTTCACCTGGTAAGGCAGCTCGGTAATGATAATGTGATCGCGACCGGTTTTATCATCGTGCTCAATGGTGTGGCAGGCGCGCACATAAATGCGCCCACGCCCGGTGCGGTACGCATCTAAAATGCCCGCACGACCATTGATAATGCCGCCGGTGGGAAGGTCGGGGCCGGGGATGTACTGCATTAAGTCATCCACCGACAGCGTGTAGTCATCGATAAGCGCCAGGCAGCCTTCGATGACTTCACGCATATTGTGCGGTGGAATATTGGTCGCCATACCCACGGCAATACCTGATGACCCATTGATCAACAGGTTGGGCACTTTAGTGGGCAGTACTTCGGGAATTCGCTCGGTACCGTCGTAGTTATCCACCCAATCGACGGTATCTTTTTCAAGATCGGCAAGCAGTTCATGGGCCAGGCGCGACATACGCACTTCGGTGTAACGCATGGCCGCGGCATTATCGCCGTCAATGGAACCAAAGTTACCCTGGCCATCGACCAGCACGTGGCGCATGGAGAAATGCTGGGCCATGCGAACGATGGTGTCATACACCGCACTGTCACCGTGCGGGTGGTATTTACCAATGACATCACCGACCACACGTGCCGATTTCTTGTACGGTTTGTTCCAGTCATTGCTCAGTTCATGCATGGCAAACAGCACACGCCGATGAACAGGCTTCAGGCCGTCGCGCACATCAGGTAGCGCGCGGCCGATAATGACACTCATCGCATAGTCGAGATACGACTGTTTGAGCTCGTCTTCAATATTGACGGGCAAGATTTCTCTGGCGATGTCACCCATGAAAGTCAGATCCTTTGCACTGCATTGGCACTGCGAGAGTTGAAAGCGCTTTTGAAAACCGAATGATAACGGCGCGCAGATACCTCCCCATCATACCACTGCATTCGCACCATGGGCAGCCGGTCATATCGACAACGCGACTCAATCCGCAAATACCGACTTCTCGACGGTTAATGATGCCAATGTGTCACGGACATGGCCTTCAATCGGACTGGCTTTGTTCGCCCGCACGTCCAGCAGCACAAAGGTAAGATCCGCCTTCGCTACCAAACGTCCGTCTCTACCGCGAATCTGATGATGGCAAATAGCACTGCGATCCCCCACCTCGATAATACCTGTCATGACCACCAAATCGTCGCCTTGAACGGCAGCGGCACGGTAATCGATATTCAAGTTGACCACGACAAATGCCTGCCCTGCGTCGTGCAAGTCTTTCATCAGCGCCGGGTGCTCATCGAAGAAGGCCCAACGCCCCTCTTCCATAAATTCCAGATAGCGCGCGTTGTTAACGTGCCCATAACCGTCCAAATGATAGCCACGTACGCGCAGATGGGTTTGCGAAACCGGTGCAACCGACATAATAACTCCTAGGGTTGATACATTAATGACTGACCCACTGGCAAAACTTGCTCAGCAAAACCAGAAGGCTTAATCAAACACAAGTTTGAAACACTCGCAACAATCGACCTATGGGTTACGATGCTGGTAGGAAAGCCTCGCTTTCGCCATAATGTGCCACCTTTTACACAGGACAGGCGACATGTGGTTCAAACACTTGCATTTATACCGTATACACAGCGCCCCGGACCTGACCCAGGCGGAACTTAGTGACGCGTTGGACGCCCACGCCGCCATGCCACTGGGCAGCGCCGATGCCCGCCGCCTCGGATGGACGGCACCTGCCGGTCGGCTTGGCGGCGACCAGCGGCTACATGAAATCCAGGGGCACCGGCTGCTCTCGGCGCTGCGTCAAGAACGGTTACTACCCGCCTCAGTGGTCAAAGAGGAAGTCGACGAACAGGTCGCCACAATTGAAGCCAGCGAAGGCCGAAAAGTGACCCGCAAAGAAAAAACCGCTCTCAAAGAGCAAGTCACTGAAGAGCTGCTGCCTCGCGCCTTTGTACGCAGCCAAAAAACTGATGTGTGGTGGGATACTCGCCGCCAGTTGATTGGCATTAATGCCAGCTCGCGCACCCGTGCTGAAGACATTCTCGATTTGTTGCGTGAATCGCTAGGTAGCTTAAGCGTTACCCCACTCACTTCTCAGACGCTGCCCATGCGCGCCATGACCACTTGGCTGGGAGATCCCGCCAGCCGCCCGGCTGACCTTCAACTTGGCGACCAGGTAGAACTTAAAGCCAAGGGCGATGATGGCGTATTACGCGCGCGACAGGTCGATTTGGATAGTGACGAAATTCAGCAGTTACTTGAAAGTGGACGCCAAGCTAGCAAACTCGCCATGCATATAGAAGGTCGCCTAAGCTTGGTATTACATGAAGACTTGGCTCTGAAGTCACTCCGTTTTGGCGACGCCTTAATAGAAGAAGCTGACCACGCCGATGACGGTGACGATGCATTAGCCCGTCTTGAGACCGACTTTATTTTGATGGCGAACGCCCTGTCTGACGATATCGTCCGCTTAATAGAATGGCTGGGTGGTGAAACGCAGCGGGAACCTTCCGCCCCATGATCACCCCGTTTAACGACTGCCATACATCTGATCTATTGGTTAAATACAACGGCTCGCATGACACATCACAATAACGCTACCTCGACCCCATCAGATCCTTGGGCGAATATCCGCCCCTACATGGACCATGAAGTCGCCGACGTGCTGGCTAGACTGTCGCGGGATAATGAGCTGCTCAATGCACTCACCCGTTTCCGTCTACCCCGCTTGGCCCGTTGGGCGCCTCCGCTTGCTCGGGCGCTGGCCAGCCACGCGGTGCGCCGGGAAATCAAGGGCGCCGACAGTGTGCGCGAATTTCAAATGCGTATCGCCAGCTACATGGTTCGCATGATCCGCACCACCACCGATGCTTTCGACGTCACTGGTTTAGATAAACTCGACACTGACGGGGCCTACTTATTTATAGGCAATCACCGGGATATCTCGCTAGACCCGGCCTTCGTTAACTACGCCTTGTACCAAGCAGACCGCGACACAGTGCGCATTGCAATTGGCGACAACTTATTAAAAAAGCCTTATGTCACCGACCTGATGCGGCTGAACAAGAGCTTTATTGTTCCCCGCAGCGCACGGGGTAAGCGCGCCATGCTGGCCGCCTTCCAACAGCTTTCTGCCTACATTCGTCATTCTATTACCGAGGACAAGCACTCGATTTGGATGGCACAGCGGGAGGGCCGCGCCAAAAACGGAATTGATCAAACCGATCCGGCCATCATCAAAATGCTGACCATCGCGAGCCGCACTAGCAACCGCGACGCAGCGTTTGGCGATGCGATTGCCGAACTCAAGCTTGTTCCGGTTTCGATCAGCTACGAATACGACCCCTGCGACGTGCAAAAAGCCCAAGAGCTTTACGATATCGACACGAAAGGCAGCTATGCTAAAAGCGAATTTGAAGACATAAGCTCAATCGTGGCCGGCATTACCGGCACCAAGGGACGTGTTCAATTGCGCTTCGGCACGCCGGTAGGGGCGGACATGGCGACCCCTGACGAAGTGGCGGCCGAAATTGATCGCCAGGTCATTGGGGGCTACCGGTTATTTCCCAGCCATTATTTAGCCCTTGAAGCGTTAGGCGATGCGCCTGAATTGGTTGCCCGTCGCGCGATTACCCGCGAAGACCGGGAGCGCTTTAATGCGCGACTCGCAGGGGTTCCAGACGCACTACGCCCGTATTGGTTGGCACAATACGCCAACCCGGTAAAACATAAAGCCGGGCGCTTGAATAACTAAATACAACCGCCATGCTCGTGGGCGGAAAAAATGCTATGGTCAAAGCATTCATTGGTCTCGCTTGGCGCTCTCGCTAATCGCGATCTAAAGGAGAACCCTATGTCCGCTTCAGAAATCCAGAAGACACGCATTATTAATGAGCTAAGCGGTTTTATACGCAAGCTGCTGCAAGACCCCAAAATTCTTGAGCAGTCGCTTGCGATTGCCCGTGAAGAGTTGACCGAAGGCAACAGCCCAGCGGTCATGGCACGCATTGCCAACCAAATATCCGATACCACTAGCGTACATATCCCCGAGGATTCCTCGGAACACTCAGAAGCAGATAAATTGTTTCTAGAGTTATTGCGTGAAGTGGTTCAAGAGGAGCAAGCGCTCTACTAGCGCCCACGCTCACGGTATCTTTCTACGGCGAAGCATCCAATTGCGTCGCCGTAATGTTTTTTTGTTTACGCCTGATCGGGACCTTCATTCATCATGTCAACTACCTCCCCGCGCCGCATCCTTGTGACCAGTGCGCTGCCTTACGCTAACGGCGCTATTCACCTGGGTCATTTGCTTGAATATGTCCAGACGGATATTTGGGTTCGTTTCCAGAAAAGCCGTGGTCAACAGTGCTATTACGTGTGCGCCGATGACGCGCACGGCACTGCCATCATGCTGCGTGCCGAGCAGGAAGGCATCACACCCGAGGCCCTCATCGACCGCGTATCACGCGACCATCAAGCCGACTTTGCCCGCTTTGGCATTGGCTTTGATAACTACCATTCAACCCATTCTGAGGAAAATCGCTATTACAGCGAGCTGATCTACCAGCGGTTACGCGATAAAGGGCATATTGCCACGCGAGAGATAGAGCAAATGTTCGATCCGCAAAAGGGCTTATTCCTGGCCGATCGATTTATCAAAGGCACTTGCCCTAAATGCGGTTCCGACGATCAGTATGGTGACAACTGCGAAAAATGCGGTGCCACGTATACCCCGGCAGAACTGATCAACCCGGTATCGGCTATCTCTGGCGCTACGCCCGAAGTCCGCAGCTCAACGCATTATTTTTTCAAACTGCCTGATTTTGCCGATTTTCTTCAGAGCTGGATTAACGACGGCCATGTTCAGCCGCAAATTCGCAACAAGTTGATGGAGTGGTTTGAATCAGGCTTTAACGAGTGGGACATTTCCCGCGACGCGCCTTACTTTGGCTTTGAAATCCCCGATGCACCCGGCAAATACTTTTACGTATGGCTCGATGCCCCCATTGGCTATTTAGCCAGCTTCAAAAACTTATGCGACCGTGAAGACATTGATTTCGATAGCTTCTGGCAGCCAAGCTCGGATGCTGAGATTTACCATTTCATTGGCAAAGACATTGTCTATTTCCACGCATTATTTTGGCCCGCGATGCTGCATGGCGCAGACCTGAGAACCCCTACCGCAGTCAACTGTCATGGGTTCTTAACCGTGGACGGGGCCAAGATGTCGAAGTCTCGGGGCACCTTTATCAAAGCCGCCACCTATGCCGACCACCTTAATCCCGAATACCTGCGCTATTACTTTGCCGCCAAGCTCACTTCCAAAGTAGACGACCTGGATTTGAATCTTGACGACTTTGCCGCGCGTGTTAACGCCGACCTGGTTGGTAAAGTGGTCAATATTGCCAGCCGCTGCGCGGGCTTTGTTAAGAAGCTAGGCGGCGGTCGTTTGTCAGCCCATTGCAGCGAACCGCAAATCGTGGCCCGGTTTATCGCCGCTGGTGACGACATCGCTCAAGACTTCGAAGCACGTGAATTCAGCCGCGCCATGCGCAATATTATGGAGCTGGCCGACGAAGCCAATACCTATATCGCTGAAAAAGAGCCCTGGGTTTTAGCCAAACAGACGGGGCGAGAAGCGGAAGTGTTGGACATTTGCTCAGTCGGCATCAACCTCTTCCGGCAACTGATGGTGTACCTCGCCCCGGTTGTGCCCAAGATGGCCGAACAAGCCCGCGAGTTTTTAAACATCGACACGCTGAATTGGCACAGCCGCCATGATCTTTTGGTAGACCACGAGATCAATAAATTTAAACCGCTGATGCAACGCGTCGAGCGCGATAAGATAGATGCCATGATTGATGTATCAAAGGAAGATCTCGTGGAAGAAGAAAAACTCAAACAGGCACCCAAAGGCCCTTTGACCGATGACCCCATCGCGCCCGAAATCAGCTTTGATGAGTTTGCAAAAGTCGATTTACGGATTGCCCGTATTGCCAAAGCCCAATATGTCGAAGGGGCTGATAAGCTGCTTCAGCTTACACTGGATATTGGCGGAGAGACCCGTACTGTCTTCTCCGGCATTCGTTCCGCTTATGCGCCGGAAGCGCTGGAAGGCCGCTTAACGGTCATGGTCGCCAACCTTGCTCCCCGCAAAATGCGCTTCGGCGTCTCCGAAGGCATGGTGCTTGCATCGGCCAACCAAGACGGTATCTACTTACTCTCACCGGATTCTGGTGCTGAACCGGGTCAACGAGTCACTTAAGCGTGCCCAGCGACTAGAAAAGGGCAGCGGCTAATCGCCGCTGCCCTTTTCGTATGATGACTCGCTAACACATTCATCACGTTTTACAGGCTCGCTTATGTTCCAGCGTTACTCGCCCTCGCTGCGCTTCCGGTTTTTAACCGCGCTCTGTGCTGCATTGATTTTGGCGCTACTTGCGCTAGCAGGGGTTAGTAAATGGCTCATTCTCCCCGCGTTGCTAGCCGAAGAACGCAGCGTCGTTGAGCAGGAACTGGATCGCTTAGAGCGGAGCCTGAAGCTAGAAGAACAGGATTTACTTGCCAAAGTGCGCGACTGGGCGACCTGGGATGACACCTACGATTTTATTAACGGCGATGCACCACGCTACAGCGAGGTCAATTTCAGCCAGCAAATGTTTGAGGACATGCGTTACCAGCTCATGGCGTTCTTTAACGCCCGGGGCGATATTCACTTTCTAGCCGGGCTGAATCCTAGTAGTGGCCAGTATCAGACCTGCGCCGACCTTGCCAATGAGTGCGCTTGGATGGCACCGCTCGTCGCCTCCATGCAAGCGTCTATCAACGAGGATCCCGAGCAAGAAAAAACAGCGCTGTACGCGCATATCCCGCCGGCTATCGTGGCCTCAGCGCCTATCCTTCGCACCGACGGTAGCGGCCCGCCCACAGGCTGGTTATTTAAAGTCCGCAAGATGGACAACAACTGGCTTGCGCTTTTAGAAGACTACACAGGTCTTATCATCTCGCTGGACGTTGTCGATGAAACAAAGCTGACCCAAACGGATCTGCTACGCTTTAGCAACACGATTCACGCCCAGCGGTTCTTGCCGCTAAACCGTCCTGATCGCCAACTAGCACTGGGAACTCGGCTAGACCGCAGTCGCTATTTCGCCAGTCTGGATACCTTCCGCTACGTGCTGTTGTGGACCTTTGGGCTGATGTTGATCGTCATCGGTCTGGTGCTGTTGCTGCTGGAGCGCATGGTGCTAAGACCGTTAAAATCGTTGGCTCGCTTTGCCCAAGACGCCAATATAGAGGCATTGACGAACAACCCGTTGACCCAACGACGCGATGAAATTGGCCAATTAGCGCAATCCTTTCTCAAGCAGTTCGAGCGCCAGGCAGAGCTAACCGCCGAGTTAACCGAGCTTTCAACTCATGACCCCTTGACCGGTTTAGCCAATCGTCGCTTGTTCGATAAGAACCTTATCGACGCTACCCAAGAAGCGCTCAACCAATCTACGCCTATGGCGGTAATGATGATCGATATCGACTATTTTAAGTTATTTAATGATCATTATGGTCATCTTGAAGGCGATACGTGCTTGCAGCGAATAGCCGACACTATGTACGAAGTAGCCCAGACACATGGCTTTTTTATAGCCCGTACCGGCGGAGAAGAATTCAGCGCCTTACTGCCCAATACGTCTCTGCAACAGGCCATTAAACTTGGTCAGGCAATTAGCGATGCGGTCGACGCACTGGCTTACCCTCATCACATGTCCCCTCTTGCCCCGCATGTTACGCTAAGCGTTGGCGTTAGCGCACTTGACCCTGAGGAGCCAGCTAATGCGTCTTCGCTGATGCGCTCGGCGGATCAAGCACTTTACCAAGCCAAAGCGGCGGGCCGGCATCGAGTTAGCCAGTTTAATTCGCCTCTAGCCAGCGCTGAGGTTTCTACGCACAATACGCCGCCATGAATGAACTCTTCGTCATTTTGGTCAGCACCGCGCTGGTCAATAATTTTGTCCTGGTACAGTTTTTGGGCTTGTGCCCCTTCATGGGCGTCTCCAATAAACTGGAATCGGCGATGGGAATGTCGTTGGCGACGACCTTTGTGCTGACGCTTGCCTCTGCCGCTAGCTTCGTGGTGTACCACGGGCTGCTGGTTCCCTTAGACGTTACCTATTTACGCACCATCAGTTTTATCGTCGTCATTGCCGCTGTGGTTCAGTTCACCGACATCATGGTGCGCCAGCTAAGCCCTTTGCTGCATCGCGTGCTGGGGATTTTTCTCCCTCTGATCACCACCAACTGCGCAGTACTGGGCGTGGCGTTATTATCGCTGAATCGCGAGCTGGGCTTCTTTTCCACCACACTTTATGGGCTAGGCGCAGCCCTGGGGTTTTCCATGGTACTGGTTTTGTTTGCCGCCATGCGCGAACGCCTGGCGGCAGCGGATATTCCGCACCCGTTTAAAGGGGCCGCCATTGCGATGATTACGGCCAGCCTGATGTCGCTAGCCTTCATGGGCTTTTCTGGCTTGGTACAAGGATAGGTGTGCCAATGAACGATGCATTTTCAATGGTCGGCTTGCTCAGCGCCATCGGAGTCCTCACCGGCTTAGGCGTGGGCTTTGGTGCCCTGCTAGGGGCGGCCAGCGAGCGTTTTAAGAGCGATGAGTCCTCCCTCGTCGAACAAATTGACGCCTTGCTTCCCCAAACCCAATGCGGTCAATGCGGCTATCCTGGTTGTCGACCTTACGCCGAGGCGATCAACCAGGGTGACGCGCTTAACAAATGCCCGCCTGGGGGCGAAGCCACCATTACCGCGCTGGCCGATCTCCTCGGCCGAGCGCCTGAGCCGTTAGATGGCGAAGCCCCGAGTGAGGCTTTGGTCGCGTTTATCCGCGAAGATGAATGCATCGGCTGCACCAAATGCATTCAAGCATGCCCGGTGGATGCGATTATCGGCGCAGCCAGACAAATGCACACCGTCATCGAAGATGAATGCACCGGCTGTGATTTATGCATTGAGCCCTGCCCGGTGGATTGCATCGACATGCTGCCGCGCAGTACGCCGTTGAGCCAGTGGCGTCCCGTGACAGTGCCCCCACACGTGATTGCCAGCGATCGTCCGCACTCAACACAGAGGTTCTATGGCTCGCACGTTTGAGTTTCATGGTGGGGTATTGCCGCCCGAACGAAAGCAGCGCTCTTTGGTGCCACTTCGATATGCCGAGTTGCCTAAGCGCGTTGTACTGCGATTGGATCAGCACGCCGGTCGTCCGGCCACGGCTACCGTGGCGGTGGGCGACACTGTGAAGGTCGGCACGCCGGTGGCTCAACGCGACGGCATGATTTCAGCCAATATCCACGCCAGCATTAGCGGCCAGGTGACGCACGTTGATACCCATGCCATTACCATCGACGGCGATAAAACCGACACCTGGCAGCGGCTTGCGCCGATTGACTGGCGCAATGCCCTCCCCGACCAGTTGATAACGCGTCTAGAGCAAAGCGGTGTCGTCGGACTCGGTGGGGCGGGGTTTCCTACCCATATCAAAGCGCGCGTCAGCGAGCGCCAGCGTATCGATACCTTGGTGGTTAACGCCGCTGAGTGCGAACCCTATATCACCGCCGATGATCTTACGCTGCAACACTACGCAGCGGATGTCCTCGAAGGTGCCCAGCTCCTTGCCTCACTGTGTGGCGCGCATCACATCATGGTGGGTATCGAAGATAACAAGCCTGATGCCATCCTCGCTCTCAGGCAGGCGATGGCAGACAGCCAACTGCTCACGGTCACGCTTTCTGTCATTGCCACCCGCTACCCCAGTGGTGGTGAGCGCCAGCTGATTAAAACGCTGCTCAACCGCGACGTGCCCAACCAAGGCCTACCCGCAGACGTAGGAGTGTTGTGCCATAACCCCGGCACGCTATTGGCCGCGCTACGCTCGGTTCGCGATGGCGAACCTCTGGTGGAACGATTGGTAACCTTAACCGGCGATGCCATTACCGACCCTGGTAACCGCTGGGTGCGTATCGGCACGCCAATGGCCGCTTTGCTGAATGAGGCCGGCTTAAATCGCGCCGCGCTTCATCAGTTGATTCAGGGTGGCCCCATGATGGGAACGCCCCTGCCTAACCTCGACGGCTCCGTTACCAAAGCGACGAACTGTTTAATTGCCGCCACAATCGACGAGTTACCGCCTACGCCACCTGAGTCGCCTTGTATCCGCTGTGGGGCTTGCGAGGATGTCTGCCCCGCGAATTTATTACCGCAGCAACTGCATTGGTACGCGCGAGCCAGCGACGATGAAAAACTGGCAAGCCACCGTCTTTTCGACTGCATAGAATGCAATGCCTGCGGCTACGTATGCCCAAGCCATATTCCCTTAGTGGACGATTATCGCAGTGCTAAATCACGGCTTCGCCATCAACAGCTTGAAACCGCCAAAGCCGAACACGCCAAACATCGCTTTGAATGGCGTCAAGCCCGGCTCGCCCGGGAACAGGCCCAAAAGCAGGCACGGCGTCAGGCACGCCTTTCAAAGCAGCGGTCTTCTCAGGACGCCGACTCGCCAGCGGCGTCACCCCAAGCCGATCTGAGGAGTTTACGCATCGCGCAAACGGCGGCCAAAGCGGCGGTAAGAAAAGCCGAAAAAAACCTAGCCCGAGCGGCCCAGCAGGATCCTCAACAAGCCCATGATGACCTAGAAACTCAGCTTGCCACCGCGCAGGAAAATTTACAGGCAGCCGAAGCACGCCTCGCCGAAGCCCGTGAAACGAGCGAACCCAAAGAGACCCTATAAGTATGCTGCATGCGTCCCAGGTAAATGATCGAACCCGCGTAAGCACGACGCCAACCACAGGCGGCATCATGCGCTGGGTCATCATTGCTACCCTGCCTGGCCTGGCGACCATGACGTTTTTTTTCGGCCTGGGCGTGATCAGCAACGTACTGCTCGCCGCCGCCTTTGGCCTCGGCTTTGAAGCGCTTATCCTGCGGCTGCGCCAGCGCCCTTTGCACCCGGCGCTCAACGACGCAAGCGCAGTACTTACCGGCGTATTATTGGGTGCGTCGCTCCCCCCCGCGAGCCCTTGGTGGCTCATCGGGGTCGGCATGCTCGCCGCCATTGTGGTGGCCAAGCAGCTCTACGGCGGGCTGGGGCACAATCCGTTTAACCCAGCCATGGTGGGCTATGCGCTGCTGCTGGTGTCGTTTCCGACCTACATGACGTTATGGTCATCCCCTCAGCCATTATGGCCCGACGCATTGTGGAGCCAAATCACCGGCAGCGTGTCGCTTGAGCAAATAGACAGTTTGAGCGGCGCCACCCCGCTTGATGCCTTTAAACACAAAGGCGATGGTCTTTCGGCCAGCCAATTTTGGGCCAGTCAACCGCTGCCTAGCGGCACTCTGAATGCCTGGCAGTGGATAGCGATTGCCTGGCTGGCAGGCGGCTCGCTACTACTCGCCAAACGCATTATCAGTTGGCATATTCCCGCCTCTATGTTGTCCAGCATGCTGGTCATCGCCACCTTGTTATACCTGTTTGACCCAAGTCATTTTGCCTCGCCTTTACTGCACTTATTAACCGGGGCTGCCATATTTGGCGCGTTCTTCATTGCCACCGACCCGGTGTCCGCCGCCACCAGCCAACGAGGAAAACTGATTTACGGCGCGGGCATTGGCGTACTTGTCATGCTGATCCGTACCTGGGGCGGCTATCCCGATGCCGTGGCCTTTGCCGTCCTACTCATGAACCTGTGTGTACCCTTGCTGGATCTATACACCATCCCTCGCCCTGCCGGCGCACAACCCGCGGCTGACAAGGAGCGATCATGAGTCACTTCAACGCCATGCAGCGTGGCGCGCTGGTATTGGGCTTGTTCGCCCTAATCACCGCGGGTAGTGTCGCCACCCTACGCGCCTTGACCGCCGACCGTATCGATACGCACCAGCAAGCTTATCAGCAACGCCAACGCCAGGCCGTGCTTCCCGAGACGCTTACCCACCAGGCATCCGCATCGCCCATTTCGTTACCCAACGCTGAACAACTTGGCTATCCCGAAGGTGCGACCGGCTGGCGGGTCGAAAACACCGGGCAGCACGCCTTCGTCATACCGGTGGTGACCCGGCGGGGTTACAACGGCGCGATTCATCTGCTCGTGGGAATCGACGCGCAACAACGCATCACCGGCGTACGCGTCACCCAGCACCAGGAAACCCCGGGCCTGGGTGATGATATCGAGCGCCGCCGTAGCGACTGGATCACGCGCTTTGATGGATTACGCTTGGATTCGCTACCACCTAGAGGCTGGGCGGTCA
The DNA here is from genome assembly GCF_900103865.1 of Vreelandella arcis. Taxonomy (GTDB): domain Bacteria; phylum Pseudomonadota; class Gammaproteobacteria; order Pseudomonadales; family Halomonadaceae; genus Vreelandella; species Vreelandella arcis. Next base: position 167,629 of record NZ_FNII01000002.1, on the reverse strand, counting down.
GCCAAGACGGCGGGCATTTTGATGCGTTCACCGGAGCGACCATTACGCCCCGCGCCGTGGTGGGTGCCGTGCATAACGCCTTGCAATACGTAGATAACACCCCCTTGTTCAACGAACCCAAGGAGATCGCGCCATGAGCCAGCTACGCGAGCTTACCCGCGAAGGGCTGTGGTCGAATAATCCAGCGCTCGTTCAGCTATTAGGGTTATGCCCGTTACTGGCCGTGAGTGCTAGCGTGGTCAACGCGCTGGGCCTGGCCATCGCCACGCTGGTCGTGATGGTCGGCGCCAGCACCACGGTCTCGCTGATTCGTCATCAGGTGCCCAGTGCCGTCCGCCTGCCGGCGTTTGTGATGATCATTGCCGCCTTCGTCACCTGTGCCGAACTGCTAATGGCCGCCTACGCCTACCCGCTTTACCAGGTGCTGGGTATTTTTATTCCGCTGATTGTGACCAACTGCGCGATTTTAGGTCGCGCCGAAGCGTTTGCTTCGCGCCAGCCGGTACTGCCTGCCGCCGTTGACGGCCTAATGATGGGACTCGGTTTTGGCGCCGTGCTGATTGTCCTGGGGGTGCTACGCGAGTTACTGGGCCAGGGCACCCTGTTTCGCGAAATGTCGCTGCTGTTAGGCCCTATCGCCGATGGTTGGCAGTTGACCTTGATCGACGACTATCAGTTTTTGTTTTTTATACTTCCCCCCGGCGCGTTTTTTGTGGCGGGGCTGTTGATCGCGCTAAAAAATGTCGTTGATCAACGGCGCAAGGCCTATTCACAACCCAAGACAGTGACGCCCCGCGAGCAGCGCCGTGTCCGCGTCACCGGTACGATCAAATAACCCAGAGGTTTGCCATGAATGCCCAAAAGCGTCATGAAATTTTCGCTCGCCTACAGGCAGAAAACCCTCACCCGACAACCGAGCTCAACTGGAACACGCCCTTCGAGCTGCTGGCGGCAGTCCTTCTCTCCGCCCAGGCAACTGATGTGGGCGTCAATAAGGCAACCGCCCGTCTTTTCCCCGTAGCCAATACGCCTCAAGGCATTATTGATTTGGGCATTGATGGGTTAAAAATGCATATCAAGACCATCGGCCTGTACAACACCAAAGCCGAAAACCTAATGAAAACCTGCCATCTGCTGGTTGAGCGTCACGGTGGCGAAGTGCCCCAAACGCGAGCGGCGCTGGAAGCCTTACCGGGCGTCGGGCGTAAAACGGCTAACGTCATTTTGAATACGGCGTTTGGCCAGCCGACCATGGCGGTGGATACGCATATTTTCCGCGTAGCCAACCGAACAGGCATTGCCAAAGGTAAGGATGTGGTCGAAGTCGAACAACAGCTGTTGCGTCACGTACCCAAACCTTTTCTACAGGATGCTCACCACTGGCTGATCCTCCACGGCCGCTATACGTGCATCGCCCGCAAACCACGCTGCGGTAGCTGCATTATTGAAGATTTATGCGACTATAAAGAGAAAACTGAGCTCGCCTAAATGGTTGCCTGATTCCGTCTTGATCAATCAACCACCTCCTCAGTTAGTAGTGACGCATAGGCCGCTTGCCAGCTGGGCCATTCCCAGCGGGCGCTATCCAGAGGCGCTGGCTGATACGCCGGTGTCGTGAGCCAACGGTATAGACGCTCATAAAGCCCGCCACGCGTACCGTCGTAGCGATAAGCCTTTGGGTAAAGGTCTGGGAAGCATAGCCGATCAGGCACCAGCGGCAGCGCCCCACGCTGGGCGGCTTCCATAATCGCCAGCCCTTGAAACTCATGCCGGGTGGTCGACACCACAATGCCGCCTTTGTCCAACTCAGCTTGATAGCGACCTTCTGGCTGCGGCCCCCAGGCCGTGATATGCGACGCAAGACGTTGCTCGGCCTCGGCAAAAATGGGCGGTACGTGGCGAAAGCGTTGACCCAGCACCGCCAAGTCGAACGCGACGCCTTGTTCACTCAAATCAAACAACGCCGCAAAAAAATCTTCCGGGTTCTTATCGTACTCCCAGCGGTGGTTCCACAGGATACGTCGAGGATTAGGTGGAGTATGCGATGGGTGGCGGTCAAGCGGCATAATCGGCACCGGCAGTACCTTAGCGCGTTGCCGAAGCGCTTCTAAGGGCTTCACAGCAGGGACGTTCTCGGGCATTTGTTTCAAAAAAGCCCGCGCACCATCGATAAATGAATCGCGATTATACGCAGTATTAAATACCACGGTGTCCGCCGCTAATGCCGCATAGAGATTCACCATCTTGCCTTCCACCTGGGGCTTTTGCTCTTCTGAAACGGGATAGGCAAACTGATTTTCGTGGAAGTAAACGATTTTGCGCGCGCGCCCCAGGGAGGGGAATAAGCCCGCCAATGTTGCCAAGTCGACCATCGAGGTCGCCAGCACCACATCGTAAGGCTGGCTGAGGGTGTCTCCCTCCTTCAACAGCCACGTTAGCGGATTGCCCCTGACCCGCCAGCGAAAATGACGCGCCGGCAAACGCAGCGCCGTCCATTCCACGCCATCGACGTGCTGCATGACGCTATCGGCCCAGTAACGGTGACTGATGGCATCGTAAGCGGAAAGCAGCAGGACGCGTGTTCGGGGGGTTAATGAGGTGTGCATTCATCGCCTATCGAATAAACAGCCTGTCATTGTGTCGTACCCGACGGTTTCCTGTCACCCATCGACCGCTTTGTTACCAAGGTCGTCTTGGCGCAGCAGATTCACCTACCTACACTCTGGCTAAGCGAGGGGAAACATAAACTGCCCCAATAACCCTTCATTTTCGGGAGAGCATGATGGCCAAAGTGCTTGTGGTCGATGACGAACCCAATATCCTCATATCGCTTGAGTTTCTCATGGAACAAGCGGGCTTCGACGTCCTCACGGCAGAAGATGGCGAACAAGCGCTTGCGCATGTGCAGCAAGCCAAGCCCGATCTTATCTTGCTCGACATTAGCCTGCCGGGCATAAGTGGCTTTGATGTATTGGAGCAGTTACGCCAGGACAGCACCACCGCGACACTGCCGATCATTATGCTGACTGCCCATGGCCGTGAGGTAGAGCGGGAAAAAGGCATGGCACTGGGCGCGGATGATTACATTACCAAGCCCTTTTCTACCCAAGCGCTGGTAGAAAAAGTCAACGCGCTGTTAATTGGGGATCAGCCATGACACGAGGTGGGCTGCCCAAACGCCAACGCTTGATCGGCTTATGGCTTATTCTCAGCGGCATCAGCCTGTTGGGCGGGGCTATTTTTGCCGCCTGGCTGGATGCCCAACTTGCCCCGACTGGCAGTACCCGGATAGCACTATGGCTAGGCAGCTTTTCAGGCGGGGCGACGATTTTTTTAGCCGGTTTGCTGCTTGAGCGCATGCTGTTTACCCCGCTACGTCACCTACAGGTGCAGCTAGCACGCTTGGTAGCTAATCCTGATGCGCGCGACGAATATCCCCCCGAAGGCTGGCTAAAAGGCCTAGGCCCGGATCTGCAGCGCGTGCGCGAGAGCTGGCGAGAGGATCGCAGCCGCCTGGCCACGGCGCATACCGAAGGCGCACGCAGCGCGGCCAGAATCCGCCAGGAGTTGGAAACTCTGCTACAGGTACTCGAGACACCGCTATTACTCTGTGATTATCACCGCCGCGTCATGCTGTTCAATCAGGCAGCTGAGGACTTTTTTGCCGACAATACCGGCCTTGGTTTAGGCAAACGCCTGGAAGCGCTGCTGCCCGTCGCCAGCTTACAGCAAGCGCTTAGCCAATTGCCTAACGACGGCTCCCCCCGCGAGCTGCTCGCCCCCTGCGACAACCGCTGGCTAAAGGTTATGTTGCGCCGCGTACCGGGTAGCGACGGCGAAACCCTGCTGACGTTTAGTGACGCCACGGCCTCGTGGTCGAGCGAAATGGGCGTAAGAGCCGAGCTTGCCGATATGCTAACGCCGCTACGCCAACATACCGCAAGCCTGACCAGTGCTGCCGACGCGCTGATCCAACTGCGTCACCAAGGCGACATCGACACCTTACCATTGCGCCAACGTTTTGAACGCGTCATTCAAGAAGAAGGGGCATCACTTGGCGATAACGTCGCTAAAATCGGCCAGCTACTCGATGACATGCAACATCAGGGCGAACGCTTAACGCCCATGTGGTCAAACGACTTCTGGCAAGCCCTGGACGAGCGCCTTGACCCCGAGCACCGTTTAATTACCCCGGTGGGCATGCCTGCTTGGTTTAAAGGCGATGCCCCGGCCTTGATTGCGCTGTTTGATTCGTTAGTCAAACACCTCAATGCTCACCTTCCCGACAATGGCTTTGAAGGCGAAATCTGCCTGGGTAATAAACGCGTCTATTTAGACCTTATTTGGCATGGTAAGGCGCTTCCCGAGCATGAGTTGACCGAATGGCGGCAACAAACGCTGCCCTCACTGCCGCTGACCCCCAGTGTTGCCGACGTGCTACGCCAACACGCCAGCGATATCTGGAGCCTGGCAGATGAGGATCGTGTTCATGCCCGTCTACGCCTACCGCTGCCCGCGATGGAACGCGTGGGTGCTCCGCGCGAAACCGCGCCACCGCGCCCAGAATTCCACGATTTTGGCATTGCCGACCTTCCACCACCCGATGAAGCTCTGGCCAGCCGCTCGCTGCGCAGCCTGGAGGTCGTGGCCTTTGATACTGAAACCACCGGGCTTGAGCTGCGCCGGGGGGATACCGTGATTAGTCTCGGCGCCTGCCGGGTAGTTAACGCGCGGCTATTAGCCAGCGAGGTCTTCGATCAAAAAGTTGACCCCAAACGGCCTATCCCGCTGGCCAGCACCGCTATTCATGGCCTTACCGATGCTGATGTCGCTGGCGCTCCGCCGCTGGATATCGTACTGACACGCTTTCGCGACTATGTAGGAGAAGCAGTGCTTTTGGCGCATAACGCCGCGTTTGATTTGCTGGCTATCAGCCATAAGGGCGTAACCTTTGATGTTCCCGTGATCGACACCTTGCTGGTTTCGCGCGCGTTGGATGAAGCGCTCGATGGACACGATTTAGATAGTCTTGCTCAGCGCTACGACTTGGCTTTTCCACCCGGCACGCGCCACACTGCACTAGGCGATGCCCGCGTCACCGCTGAGCTATGGCTCGCTCTGCTGCCGCGGTTGGAAGCCCGCGGAATTAATACCCTAGAGCAACTACTCACGCTACAAGCCAATGCCTTCGACCGACAGGATGCCAGTGCCTCATGAAACCTTTTGGCCTGAAATCGCGCAAAACAGAGCGCCTTATGGCCCTGGTGGCGATTGCGTTGCTACTGTTCTGCCCGCCGATGATTATCGTGGTCGACCGCCTTCCCGCTTTCTCCGTGGGTTGGCTACCGGTGTATTTATTTAGCGCCTGGGCGATCGTCATTGGCTTGGCGGCCTGGCTGATGGAACACCGTGCGGGCCGCTGACCATGCGTACTGACCCGATCATTCTGGGCACCGCCTTTGGCTATTTAGCACTGCTGTTTGTGGTCGCTGCCTGGGGCGACCGGCGGGCCGAGCAAGGCCGTTCACTAATTGGTTCACCCACCGTCTATGCACTGTCCATTGCGGTGTACTGTACCGCCTGGACCTTTTACGGCAGCGTGGGGCGAGCCGCCGAGCACGGTCCCAGCTTTCTGCTGATCTACTTAGGGCCGACGCTTGCGATGCTACTGGCCCCCTTTGTTATCCGTAAGATGGTGCGCATCGCCGCACGCCAGCGGATCACCTCAATTGCCGATTTCATCAGCGCCCGCTACGGCAAAAGCAGCAGCCTAGGCGCGCTGGTGGCGTTAATGGCGCTAATCAGCATCACCCCTTATATCGCCCTGCAGTTAAAAGCCATTACCGTGAGCCACGCGGTGTTAATCAACTACCCAAATACGGCTGACACCACGCTTGTCGATGAACGCTTCTGGATGGATAAATCCCTGTGGATTGCTCTGGTACTGGCCGTGTTTATCATTTTATTTGGCACCCGCCACCTGGATGCCAGCGAACGACATGAAGGCATGGTGGCGGCCATCGCCTTAGAGTCCATCGTCAAGCTAGTCGCCTTTATGGCCGTCGGGGTATTTGTGGTCTTTGTGATGTTTTCAGGCCCGGCCGCCCTGTTTGCCCAGGTCGCAGACACACCAGCGTTGGTCGACAGCATGCGCTTAGACAGTGTGCCCGGCGGCGTTACCGGCTGGGTCGGCATGCTAATCCTGGCCTTTCTGGCGTTTTTAACCCTGCCGCGACAATTCCAGGTTTTGGTGGTTGAGAATGTCGATGAACAGCATTTAACCCGAGCGAGTTGGCTGTTTCCGCTGTATATGCTGCTGATCAACCTGTTCGTTATTCCCATTGCCCTAGCGGGCCTGATGTTAGGCGTAAGCGCCGGCGACCCCGACAGCTTTGTACTTACACTACCGCTCTCGGCCGGCCTAGAAGGATTGCCGCTGTTGGTGTTTATTGGCGGCCTTTCGGCGGCAACCGGCATGGTCATCGTCGAAACGATTGCGCTGTCTACCATGGTAAGCAACCAACTGGTCATGCCACTGTTATTGCGCTCGAAACGACTGCACCTGAGTACCAAGGGCGAGCTGGCTGGCTTGCTGCTCGGCATCCGTCGGGTGGCCATCGTGCTTATCTTGCTGCTGGGGTATCTCTACCACGCGCTGATTGGCGATTCCTATAGCCTCGTCACCATTGGCTTGGTGTCTTTCGCCGGGGCCGCACAGTTTGCCCCTGCACTGTTAATTGGCCTTTACTGGCGCGGGGCGACTCGCCAAGGGGCCGCATTAGGGTTAATCGCTGGATTCCTGGTCTGGTGCTACACATTACTGCTGCCGGGCTTTGCACAGTCCGGCTGGTTGGATGCATCGTTGCTCACACAAGGTCCTTGGGACATCACCTGGCTGATGCCCTACGCTTTATTCGGCCTGGAAGGCTGGGACATTTATACCCATTCGCTGCTGTGGAGCATGCTGGCCAACGTAGGGCTACTGGTCGGTGTATCACTGTTTACTCGCCCCAGCCCCCTTGAACAGACCCAAGCGGCGCTTTTCACCGGGGCGATGCATCCAAACCTGAAAACCGCTCCGCTGTGGCGTGGGCAAACCACGCAAGGGGCTCTCAGCGAGTTACTTATTCGCTATCTCGGCGACCAAGCAACACGTCGTGTATTTCGACACAGTGGCAGCAAAAGCGCTTTTGTTGCCGATGAGCCCGCCCATCCCGAGTTGATTACCCGCGCCGAACAGGCACTCGCAGGGTCGCTGGGCAGCGCCTCGGCACGCGTATTGATCAACTCGGTGGTGCGCGGGGAAGCGTTGGACATTGAGTCGATCCTAAGCATTTTGGATACCACCTCACAAACCATCGAGTACAACCGCCGCTTAGAGCAGAAGTCCCAGGAGCTTGCGCAAATCGGTGAAGAATTGCGCAGCGCCAATGAACGGCTGCGCGAGCTTGATCGATTGAAAGATGAGTTTGTGGCCATGGTCAGCCATGAACTGCGTACACCGCTCACCTCGATTCGCGCCTTCGCTGAAATTTTGCGTGATAACAGCGAGCTACCCGACGAAAAGCGCCAACACTTTTTGGGGGTTATCGTCTACGAGAGCCAGCGACTATCACGCTTAATCGAAGAGATTCTCGACCTTGCCCGCCTTGAAAGCGGTCGTTTAACACTGAATCCCGTGCCGCTCGACCTTGCGGCGTTGGCCCGGCACAGCATCGACGCGGTTGCGCGCCTACATGAAGAACGCGGCATTGAGTTAGCGGTCAGTCTAGAAGCTGATCCCGCGATGGTGATTGGCGACCAGGATCGTTTGGAACAGGTGATTATTAATCTGCTCGATAACGCGGGTAAATTTGCCGATCGCCAGCACCCCAAAGTCCGCTTGGCACTCTACCGCCACCGCCGTCATTTCCGCTTAAGCGTGGAAGATAACGGCGCCGGCATTAGCGCTGACGAGCGCGAGCGCGTGTTTGAAAAATTCCACCAAATCCAGCAAGACAGCGACGTCCCCCACGGACGCCCCAAGGGAAGCGGGCTTGGGTTGCCCATTAGTCGTGGCATTATCGCCCACCTGGGTGGTCGACTCTGGGTGGAAGACGCCAGAACCCTTGGCGGTGCCTGCCTGACATTGGAGCTACCGGCCGCGCCGGATGATAGCTCGGTAGCATAAATACCGACGCGACGGCGGTGACCGTTCCGCCCTTCTGCTATGGGCTTTTTACCCGTTTTACAAAGGCTTTAATCTGCTGAAGATCAAATTTTAAAAGCAGGCGTTCGTCCTCGCGCAGGCGGCGTAGATCCACCCAGCCGTCGGCGGCTTGACCATGCGCTTTATTAACACGCTGCTGATCAAGTAACCGTTGCTGCAAACGTTCAAAGACCGCCATAAGTAATTCGGATTGCGGCGGCGTTAAGGCGTCTGACGCATGGCTGAGCGCAACTAACCGCTCGCGAGTACTAATTTCGTGGCGCTGGTGTCGAACACACAGCAAGCGCGCAGCGCTAATCAGGGGCATCAAGCCTTGATGTTTAAGGTCGATGGCGTGGTCGTGGGGTGTATCAAGGCCCGGGCTTGAGGCAATCCGCCCAAAGCGATCCAGCGCCACCGGTAGCTCTTCCAGTAACGCGGCCATTTCATGCATAAACAGGGACGCTTTGGGCAGCGTGGCGGCAATGCTCTCCCCCAAATGTTCGGCTAGTGCTGTGTTGCCCGCTACTGGGGAAAAATCAAGTAAGATATTGGTTTGCTGTACGCGCTTGACCTGACGATCCGCGCTCCAAATTTCTAGCTGCGCGTGCCACTCACTAAGCCGTTTACGCCACATCGGCCAACGCGCCATCACGTGACCACGGCAAAGCGGAATGCCTGCCTCATCCAGGCGCGCGGTAAAACGTTCGCCTAACGCTTGAAAGTAGCCATCGATCTCGACGTGGCGGTGATCAGGATAATCATCAATAATCAGCGCATTATCCTGGTCGGGACCGAGCAGGCTCTCGTAGCGCGCCGCCGAGCCTAACAGCAATACGCAGTAGTCCACCGGCGGGCTCCCCCAGCCTTGCGCTTGCATTTCGTCAAGCGATAGCGCGACCGCTTGGCGATATAGAAAGGCATTATGATCACTAATTATTTGGCTAATACGCCAGGCAGGCAGATCGTAATGCGCCAGCGTTTCAACCAGAGACAATTGCCATGCGTGGGCGTCGGCTAACGAGGTTGTCGGTGAAGAGATATGGGTAAAGAGATTATCCAACGGCGCGGTGAGCGCCGAGGTATTGAGCGTCCCATCATGATGAAACAGGCAGCGCCAGGGTGAGGCTTGGTGTACAACACGCATACGCCTCTCCTTAACCGTTATTCATTCAAATTCGCTGTTACGTGTCGCTCGCCCGACGCGGGTCGGGTTTGAACATCTCATCGCCCACTTCATCAATATAGCGCTGGGCTTTGGTGATCATCATCGCATCGCAAGCGTCGCGGCTGGGCAACATATCCGAGCGCTCGAAGCGATGTTCTAAATCATCCCCTTCGGCCTGCGGACGACGAATCAAACCGCTAACGCGGTATTGACCGCTTTGGTTATCGGGTTGAGAGGTGATGATGTAACCACGGTACTCTACCGGCTCCGACGCCTGCGTTTTGCTAGTAGCGCTCTCTCGATCACCACCCAACAAAGCTGAGAGTATTTTTTTAAGCATGTTGACTCCTCACGCTGACTAGGCGGCAAGACATACTTGCCGCCTGGCCAACCGGTTAGCTCTGTTGACGACCTTTGCCAGCGGCAATCCGCAGGCGCAGTGCGTTAAGCTTGATAAAGCCTTCGGCGTCTTTTTGGTCGTAAGCGCCCGCATCGTCTTCAAAGGTGGCGATTGATTCATCAAACAGTGACTGGTCGGACTTACGGCCCACCACGATGGCGTTACCTTTATAAAGCTTCATGCGCACGACGCCGGAGACGTTGTGCTGGGTTTCGTCGATGGCCGCCTGCAGCATGCGCCGCTCGGGGCTCCACCAGTAACCGTTGTAAATCACTTCGGCGTACTTGGGCATTAGCTGATCTTTCATGTGCGCTTCTTCGCGATCCAGCGTTAGCGACTCAATCGCCCGGTGAGCACGCAACATGATGGATCCCCCTGGCGTTTCATAACAACCGCGGGATTTCATACCCACATAACGGTTTTCAACGATATCCAGGCGGCCGATGCCGTTGTCACCACCGAGCTTGTTGAGTTTTTCAAGCACTTCGTGAGGCTTATGGGCTTCGCCGTCAATCGCAACGATATCGCCCTTGTCGAACGTCAGCTCCACATAGGTAGGCTGCTCCGGTGCCGCTTCAGGCGACACACTCCAGCGCCACATGTCTTCTTCGGCTTCGGCCCATGGGTCTTCCAGAATGCCGCCTTCGTATGAGATATGCAGCAGGTTGGCGTCCATGGAATAAGGCGATTTTTTCTTTTTACCGGAAAAGTCGACGGGAATGTCGTGCTGCTCGCAGTAGGCCATCAATTTTTCACGCGAGGTTAAGTCCCACTCGCGCCAAGGGGCGATGACTTTCACGCCGGGCTTCAGGGCATAGGCACCCAGTTCAAAACGCACCTGGTCGTTGCCTTTACCGGTCGCCCCATGAGAGATCGCGTCAGCGCCTGTTTCGTTGGCAATATCAATCAACCGCTTGGCGATCAAAGGGCGGGCGATGGAGGTGCCCAGTAAGTATTCGCCTTCGTAGATGGTATTGGCACGAAACATGGGGAAGACGTAATCGCGCACAAACTCCTCACGCAGGTCTTCGATGTAGATTTCTTTCACGCCAAGCGCCTCTGCCTTGGTACGTGCGGGCTCTACCTCTTCGCCTTGACCGATGTCGGCGGTAAACGTGACCACCTCGCAGTTGTAGGTTTCTTGCAACCACTTAACGATAACGGATGTGTCCAGGCCGCCTGAATATGCCAGCACAACCTTTTTGACATCGGACATTCTTGACTCCTTTTCTCAGCAAAATGTGCGCCAGACACACACGGCGGTGTTATCGGACCACACGATCGGGTAGACACTAAGTATAGCGTTCTCAGTGCTCAGCGAATACCGCCAACGACGCCATAAAAGGAAACTGCTAGAATCTCCCCACGAAAAGCGCTAGATGCTCTTTGCCCACTGATTACTCGCTTACTAAGGAGAGCTGCATGAGCGAGGCAATTGCCCGCGAATTGATGGCCCAACGTTTTCGCAGTTACCTGCCCGTTGTCATTGATTTGGAGACGGGTGGCTTTAATGCGCACGGTGATGCATTGCTTGAAATTGCCGCCGTTACGCTAACCATGGATCCAGAAGGCAATCTTCTGCCGGATGCCACCTATGCCTACCATATTCAGCCATTTGAAGGGGCCAATGTTGAACAGTCCGCACTGGACTTCACTGGCATTAACCTGGACGACCCGTTACGTCGTCAGGTCGCGCTGCGTGAAGAAGAAGCCCTAGGTGAAATATTTCGACCGATCCGCAAATCGATCAAAGCCCATGGCTGCTCACGAGCGATTCTGGTGGGGCACAACGCCGCCTTTGATCACGGCTTCTTAAATGCAGCCGCTAACCGCTGTAGCATTAAGCGTAACCCATTCCATCCGTTTTCAAGCTTTGATACCGCGACGCTGGCAGGCTTTGTGTATGGTCAAACGGTACTGGCTCGCGCGTGCCGCGCCGCCGGCATCGAATTTGATAACAAAGCCGCCCACTCGGCACGTTACGACACCGAGCGTACCGCCGAGCTATTCTGTGCCATGGTCAACCGCTATAAGGATTTAGGCGGATGGCAACTGGCACAACGCGAACAGGCGATGGACAGCGGCGATTAGCCGGATGCAGGCTATGTCGCTTTACGCTAAACTTCGCTCACTTATTTCTGCGTTCACTACGCCTTCCTACCCCCAGGAGATGAGACGTTTCCATGGCTCAGCATAATGCCTTTTACGCCCAGTCAGGCGGTGTCACCGCTGTGATCAACGCCAGTGCTTGTGGTGTCATCGAAGCTTGCCGACAAGCCCCCGACCAGATTGGCAAGGTCTATGCCGGTCACAACGGCATTATTGGGGCCTTGACGGAAGACCTCATTGACGTGACACAAGAGAGCGATGACGCCATTGCAGCCTTGCGTCACACCCCCGGCGGTGCCTTTGGCTCGTGCCGCTATAAACTAAAAGACATCGACACCCATCGCGCCCAATACGAACGGCTTATCGAAGTCTTCAAAGCCCACGATATCCGTTACTTTTTCTATAATGGCGGTGGCGATAGCGCTGATACCTGTTTAAAAGTGTCGCAGCTCTCCGAAAAGCTAGGCTATCCACTCACGGCGATCCACGTGCCCAAGACCGTCGATAACGACCTACCCATTACCGATAACAGCCCAGGGTTTGGCAGTGTGGCCAAGTATATTGCCACGTCTACCCGCGAGGCCTCGCTGGATATCGCTTCGATGTGCGCCACCTCCACCAAGGTGTTTGTGCTTGAAGTAATGGGGCGCCATGCAGGCTGGATCGCAGCGGCTGGCGGATTGGCTGGAGACGGCCCGGGCGAGCCACCGCATTTAATCGTGTTCCCGGAAATTCCATTTAATCGTCAAGCGGTGATGGAAAGAGTCCAGCAAAGCGTCCAGCAGAACGGTTACTGCGTCATCGTGGTATCGGAAGGGGCACGCTATGAAGACGGTACTTTCTTAGCCGACGCGGGCAATACCGACGCCTTTGGCCACCGCCAACTGGGCGGTGTAGCGCCGACACTGGCGGGCATGATCAAACAGGACTTAGGGTATAAATACCACTGGGCGGTAGCCGACTATCTTCAGCGTGCAGCGCGTCACTTGGCCTCTAAAACCGACGTTGAACAAGCTTACGCCGTCGGACGCGAAGCGGTAACGCTGGCACTGGCCGGCAAAAATGCCATGATGCCAGCCATTCGGCGTATTTCTCAGGCGCCCTACCAGTGGGATGTAATCTCCGCCCCGCTATCTCAGGTGGCCAACCAAGAGAAGTTTATGCCTCGCGACTTTATCAGCGAAAACGGCTTTGCCATTACTCAGACGTGTCGAGACTATCTCTCACCGCTGATCCAGGGGGAAGACTTCCCACCATTTGAAAATGGATTGCCGAAAGTGGCGAAGTTGAAACTGGCCAAGGTCGAGCGCAAGCTGCCCGTTTTTACGCTGTAACCCTGTTTATTCAGTGCCATACGCCCAAGCCCCGCACCCCGGGGCTTGGGCTTTTTAATACAAGGCAGCGTAGCGACGCCTAACGCAGCAGCCACGAGAGCACGAGCAGCAACAGTAAAATACCCGCTACACCTTGCCAGAAATGACGCGATTCCTGGCGTGGTTTCTCGCTTACCGTCCGCCGGCCCAACGGCAGCCGCAAGGCATATATGAACTCGGATAACCGCCTGAAGCGCAGCGCCCGCTGAGGATCCAGCGCGCGGCGTAGGGCTTCATCAAGATCCGGTGTGATCTCCGGATTTGAGGTTCGCGCATTGCGATAGGTCAAGCCTTCCAGATCAGTGTGGCTACGCAACCGGTTAGGCGTCAGCGTGTAGGGCAGCGCGCCAGTCAATAGCCAGTACACGGTCGAGGCTAATGAATACTGGTCGCTGCGCCGCCCGACACTATCGCCCAGGGCATATTCGGGGGCGGTATGTTCGTTGAAACCTACCTGCCTCAACAGCTCACCTGAGTGGCGATGACCATCAACTTCGCGCATATGACAAGCGCTGAAATCGGTTAACACGACCTTACCGTGTAGGTCGATCAACACATTGTCCGGGTTAATCTGTTGATGAAGGATGTCACGGTGGTGCAACGCCTGAACGGCTTTGCCCAGCTGATTGGCGATATCTAACCGCTGAGACAGATTCGCCTGGGGGTGGCGCTCCGCCCACTGGCGCAGTGTTTCGCCTTCAACATGCTGCATCAGGTAATAAAGGTAGCGACGTGGCCGCGAAGGCTCGACCACTTTGACAACAAACGGCGAATTGACCCGCTCAACGACCCACTGCTGCAGTAAAAAGTGTTCGAGATAAGCGTTGCGCAAGGAAAGCTCGGGGCTAGGGGCTTTCATTACTATTTCGCGGTCTGTATAGACATCACGCACGCGGTAAACACGCGACTGCGCGGTACGCGACAGAACCGCCACCACTTCCAAACCATCCAGCCTCGACCCAGGGGCTAACTCAGGCGGTATCGGCAACTCGCCGTATAGCTGGCCGGGGTGATCACTACTTTCTTCGGGCAGCTCGTCTATGCGCACCAGTTGAAAACAGAATTGGTCTCCGCCATACCCACGCTCTTGAGCGCGCTGCTTTGCTTCGTTAGCAAGACGCTCGCAAGCCGCATCGAGATCGCTGGCGTCCTCACGAATCAGGCGCACATAGTCCGAGGGCAGCAAGGTTCCGCCCACCGCTTGGGTGGTAAATAAGAACAAGTCGCCCTGCTTCATGGGCAAGTGGGTATAGTCAATATCGACGCTGCCGTCCATACCCAGCGCCCGTGAAGGATAACGATAGCCCCCCAGGTCAGTGACGTGATCGCGAGTCAGCTGTTCAAACTCGGCACCTCGCAGTCGAAACACCAGGGTGTCGCCCATGTGAAACAGGTGGGCATCCCGTTCACGGAATACCACGGCCGATAGCGAAGAGACGAAACTGCCGGTTTGCACATGCTGGCTTTGGCCATAGCACCAGCTATTGAGCGCTCGAAGCACGCGCGTGGCGGACGTTTTGACATCCCAGTGATCGGGGGTAGAGAAATAATCCGCTAAAAAGCCGCGCACACTCAAATCCCCGGCCTGTTTGGCCAACGTATTGCGTGAGAGCGAGTCACTAATCACTGCACATCCGCCCTTTGCCTTGAGCAGCGGCGGCTCGGGAAAACGCACCGACATGGAGCTACGGTGTAAGCGGCGGTCAGGGGCAACGAAAGCCTGACCGTAACTGATCAGCAATTGGGCATGTGCCAAGTCATCCTCCTGAGCATACGGCGTTGGCAACGGATGTCACTGTCTGAAAGCGTCTATGATACACGTTGAATGTATTAAACGATGCCCGCCAAACGTCGCGGCCTAAGGACATGCTTCACTCATAGTCGGCGCAACACCTATGTCGCATTGGTAATCTTGCAGCCATGTTCGTATAATTCGTGGTTATTCATATAGCAACTTCGTTTGCCTAGCCATTGTACGACCAAGGAATCAACAATGAACTTCGACAACATCCCCGCTGGTAAGGATCTGCCCAACGACCTTTACGTGGTGATTGAAATCCCTGCCAACCATGAGCCGATCAAGTACGAGATCGATAAAGACATGGGGGCACTGCTGGTCGACCGTTTTATGGCCACACCTATGTTCTACCCGGCCAACTACGGCTTCATTCCCCACACATTGGCCGACGATGGCGACCCGCTGGATGCCCTCGTCGTTACCCCTCATCCGGTTCAGCCAGGCTGCATTATCCGTGCGCGTCCGGTGGGCATTCTCAACATGACCGATGAAGCCGGCGAAGACGCCAAACTGGTCTGTGTTCCCCATCCGAAGCTCAGCTCGCTATACGACGACGTTCAGGAAGTCACCGACTTACCTGAATTGCTGCGTCAGCAAATTGCCCACTTCTTCGAAAACTATAAAGATCTCGAAAAAGGCAAATGGGTTAAGGTTGAGTCTTGGGAAGGCGTAGACGCAGCACGCAAAGCGATTGAAAAATCGGCGGCGGCTTACCAAAAAGCCTAACCCGCTCGCTCGACGCCGTTTCTGACAGGGCCACCTACGGGTGGCCCTGTTGCGTTATAGAACGCCGTATTAACTGAGCCTTAATGCGTGCGCTACATCGCGTCGCAGCCCATTGCCAGCGATACAGGTTGCGGTATGCTGGCAGCCGAATGTGACCCTATCGACCAAGGATGTACTGTGCGATCGATTCAACGGTTAGGCCTTTTACTACTCCTCTGCACGCTCCCGCTTTTAGCCCAAGCGCAGTGGTTCTCTTCAAGTGGCCAAGATGGCGATTTTCTTCCCGTTTTAGAGGCTTTCCAACCCGCTGCATGGCACGATGGCGAGACGCTATTCATCGGGGTTGAAAGTGCCAAGGGCTATTACCTCTATCGCCACCAGTTTAGCGTAGAAAGCCTGACCAGCGGCGTTCGCCTGGGCGAGCTCGATCTGCCCGATGGGACGTTCACCAATGATGAGTATATGGGGGATGTGTATATTTTCCGTGATCAGGTGGTCATGGAGGTACCCTTAGGAAGTCCCCATGCGGGCCCGTTAGACCTCGATTTCACTTTTCAAGGCTGCGCTGATGCAGGCCTGTGTTACCCGCCGGAAACGCTGGCGCTCCAGGCAATTGAAAGCCAGCCGCCCAGCCAATTTGCTGACTATACGCCTGAAGACACGAACGCCGAGGCGTCCACTTCTACATTATCGTCCCCATCTATTCAAAACAGTGTCGACAGCGAAACAGGCAACGCTGCGTCGTTCGCTGCGCCACAAAGCCCCGACAGTCGCTTTAGCTCGCTCATCACCGAGGCCAGCTTCCCTCTAGCACTAGGGCTTTTCTTTTTGGCCGGTATTGGACTCACATTCACACCGTGCGTGTTACCCATGGTGCCGATTCTGTCGTCGATTATCGTCGGCCAACAGCCCACCCGGCCCCGCGCTTTTGTGCTATCGGCCAGTTATGTCCTCGGCATGGCGACAACCTACGCCGGAGTCGGTGTTCTGATGGGGCTGTTCGGGGCTGGCCTAAATCTGCAGGCGCAACTCCAGTCCGCCCCGGTACTGATCACCTTTGCTATTTTGTTCAGCCTGTTTGGCTTGGCGATGCTCGGCACATTTGACCTGCGTCTTTCTTCGCGCTTTGCTCAAACAGTCGAGGCTTGGCAAGCACGTGCTCAACGCAGCGGCCCACCAGGGCTGGCCTTGGCAGGTGCCTTATCGGTGCTGGTGGTTTCCCCCTGTGTGACGGCCCCTTTGGCAGGTGCGCTAGTGATTATCTCAACCACCGGCGATGCAATCACTGGGGGCGCCATGCTATTTGCCCTGGGCATGGGGATGGGTGTGCCTTTGTTGTTGGTAGGCACCTTTGGCGCGACCTTATTGCCGCGCTCGGGCGCGTGGCTTAACGGGGTTAAAACTGCCTTTGGGCTACTGCTGTTCGGTGTAGCAATCTGGATGATAGAGCGCTTGGTTCCCGCTCAACTCGGGCTATTACTCTGGGCAGCGCTCGCCATAGGCTGCGCACTTGCATTGGGGGCCGTGCAAACCAATACGCCCGCCGGCTGGCCTAAAGCACGCCAAACGCTAGGCCTTATGCTCTTAACCTGGGGCGTCGCCCTCACACTCGGCGCTGCGCAAGGGTCAAACAACCCACTACGCCCGCTTCAGTTACCTGCTGCCAACACCAGCGCTTCCGTAGAACCGCTGGACTTCCAACGTGTAGAACGTTTATCAGCACTCGACAAGGCTATCCGGGCAGCCGAAGCCGCCGGTCAGCCGGCGTTCGTTCATTTCACGGCGGATTGGTGTATTTCCTGCCGACAACTGGAGCGCGAGGTATATACCGACCCGGCCGTCATCGACGAGCTATCGGGGTTTGCGCGCATTGCCGTCGATGTCACCGACACCAATGCGCAAAGCCGCGAATTGCTTAACCACTACCAACTGTTCGGCCCACCTAGCTTATTATTCTTCCATCAAGGTAAAGAAGTCCGCCAAGCGCGTATCCAAGGTGATGTTAACGCCGCTGAGTTTACCCAGCATCTTCAGGAGTTGGCTCGTTGGGCCACAAGTCGCTAGACAGGGATAGCGCTTACTTAAGTGGCGAATGGGCTGGTTCGTGTCGCGAAGTTCGTCAAACGGTTGTTTAAAATAAGCCTTGTGCGCCCCCTTGTACGTTGGCTGGACATCGTTTGAATTTTTCGGCACACTTCGCCCCCATATTGACTAAACTTTTGCTTTTTTAAGCGATAAAAAAGGGTAACGTTCGTCATCATGCGGCGTTCTCTATATTTTTTAATTTGGTTTACTGCGCCGCTAGCGCGTGGTATTCACACCACTCTCAACGATAGTGATGGGGCTAGGTAATGGACATTCGCAAAGTAAAAAAACTGATTGAATTGTTGGAAGAGTCCAATATTAGCGAGATTGAAATCCAAGAAGGCGAAGAGTCTGTTCGTATTAGCCGCCATCCCAATGGCGCAACGTGGCAGCCACAATCCATGCCCCAGTATGCGCAGCCCGCTCCCCAGCAAGCGCCGGCCTCGCCCGCGGCCAATGTCCCGGCCGCCGAGGAAGAACCCGCCGGTAACAGCTATCGCGGTGAAGCGGTCAACTCACCAATGGTCGGCACCTTTTATCGCAGCCCTGCACCAGGCGCTAAGTCCTTTGTTGAAATAGGCGATACGGTTAAGCAAGGCGATACGATATGTATCGTCGAAGCCATGAAGATGATGAACCAAATTGAAGCGGATCGCGACGGTGTGGTGGAAGCCATTCTCGTTGAAGACGGTGAGCCGGTGGAATTTGATCAGCCTATGATCGTCATCGCTTAATCCTTCATTTCAATACGGGTGGACTCTCCCATGCTCGACAAGGTACTTATCGCCAATCGCGGCGAGATAGCTCTACGTATCCTCCGGGCCTGTAAAGAGCTAGGCATTAAAACCGTGGCGGTTCATTCCAAAGCGGACCGCGAGTTAATGCACGTGCGCTTAGCCGACGAAGCCGTGTGTATCGGCCCAGCCTCCTCTGCGCAGTCCTATCTTAATATTCCAGCTTTGATTAGCGCCGCCGAAGTCACCGACTCCAGCGCGATTCATCCCGGTTATGGCTTTTTATCCGAGAACGCTAATTTCGCTGAACAGGTGGAGCGCTCTGGCTTCACCTTTATCGGCCCCCGCGCCGAGACTATTCGCTTGATGGGCGACAAAGTCAGCGCCATTGAGTCCATGAAGGCGGCCGGCGTGCCCACTGTTCCCGGCTCAGACGGCCCGCTGGGCGACGATGATGAAATCAATCTCGCGACAGCCCGACGCATCGGCTATCCGGTTATCATCAAGGCGGCAGCCGGTGGTGGTGGACGCGGCATGCGCGTCGTTCACACTGAAGGACACCTGCTTTCCGCCATCAACGTCACTCGAACCGAGGCCCACTCCTCTTTTGGCGATGGCACCGTCTACATGGAGAAGTTTCTCGAAAACCCACGCCACGTGGAAGTCCAGGTACTCGCCGACGGTCAAGGCAATGCCATTCACCTTTTTGATCGGGACTGCTCGCTGCAGCGCCGCCATCAGAAAGTCCTTGAAGAAGCCCCCGCGCCCGGCATCGACCCTGATGCGCGTGCCAAGGTACTCGAAGCGTGTCGCCAGGCCTGTATCGAAATCAACTACCGTGGCGCAGGCACCTTTGAGTTCCTCTATGAAGACGGCGATTTCTTCTTTATCGAAATGAATACCCGTGTTCAGGTAGAGCACCCGGTAACCGAGATGGTAACCGGCGTCGATATTGTCAAAGAGCAGCTACGCATTGCCTCCGGTTTGCCGATGTCGATTCGCCAAGAAGACATCGTGATTAACGGTCACGCCTTCGAGTGTCGCATTAACGCTGAAGACTCGCGCACTTTTATGCCCTCTCCCGGCAAGGTAACGCTTTATCACGCGCCCGGCGGGCTTGGCGTGCGCATGGACTCCCACTTATATACCGGCTATACCGTCCCTCCCCATTATGACTCGCTGATTGGTAAACTGATTACCTGGGGAGAGAACCGCGATATCGCTTTAACGCGAATGCGTAACGCTTTGGATGAACTGCTGGTTGAAGGCATCAAAACCAATATCGATCTACAAAAAGATTTAGTGCGCGACAGCTACTTCCGCCAGGGTGGCGTCAACATCCACTATCTGGAAAAGAAACTCAGTAGCTAACGTCCCATGGCGGCGTCCCATCAATGCGGGGTGGCACAGCCACCCCGCCTCTTTTGATATTGCGGAGAACCGGCATGCCCTGGCTTCAACTAAAAGCACACGTTGCGCCCGAACAGGCAGAACTGCTGGAAGAGCTGCTGCTGGACGAGGGCGCAACAGCCATTGGGTTTCAAGACGCCCACGACGACCCAGTATTCGAACCCGAGCGCGGCACGACACCTTTGTGGCAAGACACCGTTGTCACCGGACTGTACGACGATTTAGAGGGCATCGACGCTATGCTCTCGCGTATCGAAGCCGCCTGGTCAGAACAACTACCTGGCGAACCCTGCCCACCTATTGAATACGAGTTGTTGGCCGACCGGGATTGGGAACGCGAGTGGATGGAAGATTTTACGCCCCTACAGATGGGGGAGCGACTTTGGATTGTGCCTAGCTGGCACGAACCACCAGAATCCGACGCGGTGAATCTAGTCCTCGATCCCGGGTTGGCCTTTGGGACGGGCACCCATCCAACTACTGCACTTTGCCTGGAATGGCTGGATGGATTATCGGTGAGCGGCCAGCTAGCGGATCAGCAAGTGCTGGATATTGGCTGCGGCTCGGGCATTCTTGCCATCGCCGCATTAAAGCTTGGCGCCGCACATGCCGATGGTACTGATATCGACCCTCAGGCATTGCAGGCAAGCCGTGAAAATGCCGAGCGCAATCACATCACTGAGGACACGCTGGCCCTTTACTACCCGGAGCAACTTCCCGTGCAGCAATACCCGATCGTGACCGCTAATATCCTGGCGGGGCCACTGGTAGAACTCGCGCCGACGATTGCTGGCCACGTCGCCCCAGGTGGCAAACTCGCGCTCTCGGGCATTTTGGCCAATCAAGCGGATGAGGTGATGCAAGCCTACCAAGCGCTGGGTCTTAACATGGCGCCTCCCGAAACACGAGAGGGCTGGGTTCGGCTTACCGGGCAGCGCGACGGTTAACACGTTGTTTACGACATAGGCCGTCTTCACCCCATCGCCGACTAGGCGTATCATACGCCCCCTCGAACGACCAAGGGGGTCGTTAACCGCACCACCGAAGCTTAGCTAACATGACCTTAGCAACACCTCAACCACTCAAAATCGGCCCTTACGTCTTGTCTAACCGAGTAATGTTAGCGCCCATGGCCGGGGTGACCGATCAACCTTTTCGCCAGCTTTGCCGGCGACTGGGGGCTGGCTGGGTGGTGGGTGAAATGGTCACCGCTGATCCAAATCTTTGGCATACGCGTAAATCAAAGCTGCGTATGGATCATAGCGGCGAGCCCGATCCACGCGTGGTGCAAATTGCCGGCGGTGATGCCGAAATGCTCGCCCATGCCGCCAAGCTGAATGCCGAGCTTGGCGCGCAAGTCATTGATATCAACATGGGCTGCCCGGCGAAAAAAGTCTGCAATAAAGCGGCAGGCTCTGCATTGCTCCGCGATGAAAAGCTCGTCGGCGAAATTCTTGAGGCGGTGGTCAACGCCGTCGACATTCCCGTCACGCTTAAAATACGCACTGGCTGGTGCGCTCATTCCAACAACGGCGTGCGCATTGCGCGGCTTGCAGAGCAAGCCGGCATTCAATCGCTGGCAGTTCATGGCCGACATCGCGAGCAGCGCTATACTGGATGGGCGGAATACGACACCATTGCCGATATCAAGTCACGCCTAGGCATTCCTGTTATTGCTAACGGCGATATTACCAGCCCTGAAAAAGCAGCCGATATACTGCGCTACACCCAAGCAGATGCGGTAATGGTCGGACGAGCGGCTCAGGGTAACCCCTGGATTTTTCATCAAATCCAGCATTTTCTTGAGCATGGCGAGCGCTGCGCGCTGCCCAGCTTAGAGGAACGGCGCGGCGTCTTGATGGACCATTTAATCGCTCTGCATGCGTTCTATGGCTCAACTATGGGCGTGCGTATTGCGCGCAAGCATCTTGGCTGGTATTTGAGCGATGATGCCCGCTTTACCCCAGCGCAACAGCGTGAGTTAAAGCAGCAGTTCAACGGATTGGCATCCGCTGAAACACAAATACACTGGATCAATGACGCTATGGCCCCCGACGCCATTAAGCGTCTGCTAGCCAAAGGAAGCTATGCAGCATGACAGAACGCGATCTTGATCTTCTTTCCAGCAACAGCGACGCTAGCGACAGCCATATACGGCTATCCGGCACGCTGGCGGATCCCGCGGCTAGCGCACCGCCGCAACCCCTGCGCGAAGCAGTAGAAACGGCGATGCGTCGCTACTTCGAGCATCTCGATGGCAGCCAGGCGACTGACCTGTATGCGATGGTGATGGCCGAAGTAGAGGCTCCATTGCTTGCCTGTGTCCTTGAGCACACCGAAGGCAACCAGACCCGAGCCGCCGATGTGTTGGGCCTAAACCGTGGCACGCTGCGTAAGAAACTAAAGCTTTATGGACTTATTGAAGGTGACGCCCCCTAACCATGGGGCGTTATTGTTATTCATTCTTCACCCTGCACACGAGCAATCTCATGGCTGATAGTACTGCGTCACCCGTCCGCCGCGCCCTTCTGAGCGTTTCTGATAAAACCGGCATTGTCGAGTTTGCCCGCGGCTTGTCCGAGCACGGCATCGAGCTCCTGTCTACGGGCGGCACCTTCCGGCTGCTTCAAGAGCGCAATATCCCGGTTAAAGAAGTCAGCGAGCATACGGGGTTCCCCGAAATCATGGACGGCCGCGTGAAAACACTGCACCCCAAAATTCATGGCGGCATTCTGGCTCGTCGCGGCCAAGACGATGAGGTAATGGCCGCTAACGATATCACGCCGATTGACATGGTCGTCGTGAATCTTTATCCCTTCGCCGATACCGTCGCCAACCCCGACTGCTCGCGGGAAGATGCGATTGAAAATATCGACATTGGCGGCCCAACCATGGTGCGTGCTTGTGCCAAGAACTACACTTACACGACGATAGTCGTCAACGTCGACGACTATGCTCGCGTACTGGGTGAACTTGCCTCTCAGGATGGCCACGTCAGCCCCGACACCCGTTTTGATCTTGCCGTAAAAGCGTTTGAACATACCGCTGGCTACGACGGTGCCATTGCTCAGTACCTGGGTCGTCAGGTTGAAGACACGGACGCTAACTTTCCGCGCACCTTCAATTTGCAACTGCACAAAAAGCAGGCCATGCGCTACGGTGAAAACCCTCACCAGCAGGCTGCTTTCTACGTAGAAGCCGACACAAACGAACCTAGCGTGGCCACGGCCAAAATGCTGCAGGGCAAGCCCTTGTCGTATAACAACGTCGCTGATACCGATGCCGCTTTTGAATGCGTCAAGGCGTTTACAGACACTGCCTGCGTGATTGTAAAACACGCCAACCCCTGCGGTGTGGCCATCGGGGCCACGGCCTTGGAAGCCTACGACAAGGCCTTTGCCACTGACCCCACCAGCGCCTTCGGCGGCATCATCGCGTTCAACGTGGCGCTTGATGCCGATACTGCGAAAGCAATTATTGAGCGTCAATTTGTCGAGGTTGTTATCGCCCCAGGGGTCAGCGCCGATGCCGCCGCCATTGTTGCCGCAAAGCAGAACGTTCGACTGTTGGACGTAAGCGCGAATTGGCCGGGGGAAACACTTCCAGCATTGGACTTCAAACGCGTTAATGGTGGGCTACTGGTTCAAGAACGCGACCACGGCATGGTAACGCGTGATGGTTTGACGGTCGTCAGTAACCGCGCTCCGTCTGAGCAGGAACTGCGCGATCTAACGTTTGCCTGGCGAGTCGCCAAATTCGTCAAATCAAACGCCATTGTGTACGCCAATAACGGTCAGACGATAGGCGTAGGTGCAGGCCAAATGAGCCGCGTTTATTCCGCCAAAATCGCTGGCATCAAAGCCGCCGATGAAGGCCTTTCAGTCCCCGGTTCCGTGATGGCATCGGACGCGTTCTTCCCGTTCCGTGACGGCATTGATGCCGCCGCTGCTGCAGGTATTACCGCTGTCATCCAGCCCGGCGGCTCAATGCGCGACCAGGAAGTAATCGATGCGGCCAATGAAGCGGGCATTGCCATGGTATTTACCGGTATGCGCCACTTCCGCCACTAAGCACTTTTAGCCCCTGATGCCATTGGGTTTTAGAGGCCCCAACACTTAAAGCCCCGATTGGCCTGCCAACCGGGGCTTTGTATATAGCTAAGGGACGATTGACCGTTTAGCTGAGGTCAATACACAGGTACTTGGTTTCCAGGTACTCTTCAATACCCTGGTGCCCGCCTTCGCGGCCCAGGCCCGATGCTTTAACACCGCCAAACGGCGCCGCCGCGTTGGAAATCAATCCGGTGTTAATGCCGACCATGCCATACTCAAGTGCTTCGGCAACCCGCCAGACTCGCGACAAGTCCTTCGAATAAAAATAGGACGCCAACCCGTATTGGGTATCATTGGCCATTTCGATCGCGGTCTCTTCGTCATCGAAGGGGAACACCGCCGCTAAGGGACCAAAGGTCTCTTCTTGAGCCACCTTCATTTCATGTGTGGCAAAGCTGATCAGCGTAGGACTAAAGAAGTTGCCGCCCAAGGGGTGAGGATGACCACCCGACAGCAGCTCGGCGCCTTTGTCCACCGCATCCTGAACGTGCTCGCTAACCTTTTTGACCGCATCTTGGTCGATCAACGGGCCAATATTAATGTTCTTCTGCGTTCCATCACCGACGTATAGCTCGCTGTTCATCGCCACGGCCAGCTTTTCGCAAAACGCATTAATGACGCTCGACTGCACCAAAAAACGATTGGTGCACACGCACGTTTGCCCGGCGTTGCGGAATTTAGCGGCCATGGCACCGTCTACCGCCGCGTCAAGATCAGCGTCTTCAAAGACAATAAAGGGCGCATTCCCCCCCAGCTCAAGGGATATTTTTTGCACATGCTCGGCGGCCTGCGCCATCAACTTGCGACCCACCTCCGTTGAACCAGTAAAGGTGATTTTGCGCACTTTAGAGGACTGGGTAAGCGCCTGGGCGATGTCGGCAGCGCTACCCGGTACTACGTTGAAGACCCCACGTGGGATGCCTGCTCGTTCTGCAAGCATGGCGAGCGCCGTCGCCGAGAACGGGGTTTGACTGGCCGGCTTGACGACAATAGTGCACCCCGCCGCCAGCGCGGCACCCGCCTTGCGGGTGATCATCGCGGCAGGGAAATTCCATGGAGTAATCGCCCCAACCACGCCGACGGGCTGTTTAGTAACCACGATACGCTGATTGGGGTTGGCAGCGGGAATGGTTTCACCGTAGACGCGACGCGCCTCTTCGGCGAACCAACGTAGAAAGCTTGCTGCATAGGCAATCTCACCCGCCGCTTCTTTCAGTGGCTTGCCTTGCTCGTAGGTCATCAGCATGGCCAAGTCATTCTGATGCTCAAGCATCAGGTCATGCCACTTCAACAGTAAGTCTGCCCGCTCTTGCGCGGTTAAGGCACGCCATGCGGGTAGTGCGGCATCGGCAGCGTCAATCGCCCGCTCGGTTTCCGCTTTACCCAGCCTGGGCATATCGCCCACCAACTCACCGGTAGCAGGGTTGAGTACGTTGATCTGCTCTCCACTGTCGGCGGCTACCCAACTTCCATCGATATAGGCAAACGGACAGTACAACTGTGTCTCTTTTAGCGCTTCCATGACCGGCTCCTGCCCCACAAAGGGACTTATCAGCAAATAATCCTCTTCATGCTATGACGAAACAGGCCAGTAGACCAAACGAACTGAACCATTGAATGGCGTATTATGATCTTACCAGTGTCAAAAATTCCTGGCGTGTCGCTTGGTTAGCACGAAAATCACCTAGCATTACTGAAGAGGTCATGCTGGAATTTTGCTTTTCGACCCCCCGCATCATCATGCAAAGATGGCGCGCCTCAATCACGACGGCCACTCCCCGTGCTTGAGTCACTTGCTGCACCGCCTCTGCAATCTCGCGGGTCAAGTTCTCTTGAATCTGCATACGCCGAGCATACATATCCACGATACGAGCAAACTTGGACAACCCCAGCACGTTGCCATTGGGTAAATACGCAATGTGGCATTTGCCGATGAATGGCAGTAGGTGATGTTCGCACATCGAATAGAGCTCGATATCTTTGACCAACACCATCTCGTCAGTTTGCGACTCAAACACAGCACCGTTGACGATTTCTTCCAGCGACTGATGATAGCCCGCCGTTAAGAACTGCATCGCTTTCGCGGCGCGCTTCGGAGTATCTCTTAACCCCTCACGGTCGGGGTTTTCCCCCAGGGCGCTGATAATGTGCTGGTAATGCTGGGCGATATCATCCGTCATGGTAAGCCTCGTCAAAAGGTGTCGAGCGCGCTGGAGAACATCCATCGCGCTAAATAGAGCCGGCTATTGGCTGACATGCCCATGGTCGGTTCAAACCACGCACAGCCATGTACAAAAAGCATACTCTATATAATAGATGTACAATAAAATATTAATACAACATAGTAAATACGTATCTTAACTCACCCTTAAGCCGTGTGGCAGCGGGTGCGTTATGTTCAGGCGTCAAGTGGTTGAGCGTTATACGCTACGCTAGCCACTGCGGCGCTTTAAGGGTCAGCAACTGCTGCTCAAGTTGACGAATGTGTTGATCCCAATAGCCTTTATCGGCGACCCAAGGAAATGCCAACTGAAAAGCCGGGTCTTCCCAGCGAGATACCAGCCAAGCACTGTAGCGAATTAGCCGATAGGCTCGCAGCGGTTCGATCAGCGCAACTTGCTGATGGGGAAAGGGTCGCACTTCCTCGTACCCCTCTACAATTTCACTGAACTGTCGCCGCCACTCGACGGGTTCATTTGCCGACAGCAACATCCAGATATCTTGAATAGCCGGTGCCATCAGACAATCGTCGAAATCGACCAGCGCAAACTGCTCGTCGCGCCCCAAAATGTTGCCTAAATGGCAGTCGCCGTGGCAGCGCGTCATCATCTCATCGCCCCATTGATGAGAGGCTAACGCCTCCATGGTACGGGCGATCACACTGTCGTAGGCTCGGCGCTGGTGGCGATCCAAACGCTGGCTATCAATAACGCGTTGCTGAGCGTCTCTCACGCCATCCAACAATGCCAAACGCGGACGATGAATAAACGCTGCTTTGCTTGCTACATCGTGAAGGCGCCCCATCACCTCACCTAATGCAAAAAGATGGGCGTCATTGTCCAGCTCAGGGGCTTGGCCAGGGCAATGGGGAAATAACGCGAAGCGAAACCCTTGATAGTGATGCAGGCTCTCGCCTTGGGCATTACGCCAAACGGCACCCACTGGCACGTCTGCCTCACAAAGCTCAGAGAGGAAATCGTGCTCTTCCTGAATGGTGGCGTCTTGCCAGCGCTCTGGCCGATAGAACTTGATGATCCATTGGCTGCCTTGCTCATCCCGGAACATCATCACTCGGTTTTCGTAGCTGTTTAATGCAAACGGCTCCGACGTTGGCCAAATATCCAACGACTCAACCGCCGACATTACTAGGCTAGGCGAGAGAGCGCGAAAAGCGTGCGTCATGGTAACTCCAGGAGCAATCAATAATGGTGTGGCTAAGACGTCATGCGGCTCAAATCAATCAACCACAAGCGGTGTGCGTGCTGCTGCCCACACCTCCACACGCTGGGCACCTGCTCGACGTAATGCCAAGGCAAGCGCATGGGCCGTCGCCCCGGTGGTGACAACGTCATCGACAATCGCCACATGGGCGGGCGGTGGTGTTTTTACCATAAAAGCGCCCGTTAGGTTGGCAAAACGTGCCTGCCGGTTCAAGCGTCGCTGCGAAGGCCCCTGCCTAGTCCGTTGCACTTCAAATACCGCAAGGCCGCTGCGTTGGCCCAATTCAGTCGCAAGCCACTGAGCTTGATTGAAGCCACGCTCGCGAGCACGCTCAGGAGTCATAGGTACCGGTACTAACGCCTCAAAAGACGGCGTCGGGAGGCTTGCCATCATAAGCTCACACAACAACATCCCCGCCCGAGGCCTGGCGTTAAACTTAAAATCGCGCACCAGCGCATTGATAGGAGACTGATAACGCAATGCGACATGCGCGGTGTCAAAGGCCGGCCACTTAGTGACGCAGTGGCCGCATAGCGCTTGGCGACTATCCGTTATCTCATCGCCACAACGCGAACAAGCGGGCCAATTCCACGGCAACTGGTCAAAACACGCTGAACACCAGCTGTCGCCCCCACGCAAAGGCGACAGACAGAAAGCGCAGTAGCCGGGTAGCGCGCGCTTGACGGCATTACCACCGGCGGTTATCCAGTGTTGCCACGACATTGGCCATTTCCCTTCTAGCGAATTAAACACTTTATGATTGACTTTAATCGAAACATTGGTAGTATACGCCTCGTTCCGCGGATGTGGTGGAATTGGTAGACACGCTAGATTTAGGTTCTAGTGCCGTAAGGCGTGGGAGTTCAAGTCTCCCCATCCGCACCAATTCAGTGTTAGCTATACCCCTCTTATTTTTAGTTGAAGCGTTCACTTTTGACGTTATCGGCTTTCCCTCGTTTGATTGTCTGTTTCGTTCCGATAAAACCTTAAGCGCATTCAGTCCCTGCCTAGCCATTATATTCATATAGCCTAATTAAGTACCATCTGCAAAACCCTGCCCAACTGGCATTTCTAGCATATTAAGCTAACGTTTCTGCTATTCGCTATAGATCAGCAGGAAGGATAAGGATCGGATCCATGGAGTGGCTAAACGACAATGCTCAGGCAATCTCTGCAATTACCAGCGTTCTGACGCTCTTCGTATGGTTTTTTTACGCGCAGCTTTTGTATAACGGCTATGTGCGCCAGCGTCGACCTCGCGTGATTATCAACCGAGGACTGGGCACCGGGCAGAATGCGCTGTGTTTGATCAGCAATATGAGCAGTGAATCTATCTATATCCAGCATGTGATGGCACTGCTTCACACGCCAGACAATTGCTATATGGTCGACGTTGCGGAGTACCAAGAAGAAAAACAAGAAGGCGAACAGCAAGCCAAGTCGATAAGAAGTCATCAGGGGCCCCTCGCCCCTGGCGATTACTTACATATGCAGCGATTCGCTGACATTGCCGAGCAAATTCGTACCTATTGGCGACTGGATAACAACATCTTTGAGCAATCAGACCTGCGATTAGAGCTACGCGTGATTGCCGTCTATGGTTCTGAGGACAGGCCTATAGGCGCTTCCCGATCGTTTTACCTGAATGACCCATCAACATCCCATCGAGCATTGATCCCCCTCGACGTGGACACTCAGCGATTCAACAGCCGTCTTCAGCGACGTAAAGTGAAGCGTTGGGCAGAAGAAATCGAAAACCTTGAAGCCCGCTAAGACACGGAATTAACGGCCGCGAAAAGAACACGGCCGCAGCACCTGCTTAGAGCCGCAACCCCCCATCACACTCGATGATTCGCCCGGAGAAATAATCGTTCTCAAACACAAACGCCACGCTTTGCGCAATGTTATCCGGCTCGCCAAGCCGTTTGAGCGGAACACGTGACGCAATCCGCTCTAACATATCGGGTCGCATCGAGGCCGTCATTTCCGTGTCGATGAAACCGGGGGCTACCGTGCCCGTGCGGATGCCGTACCTTGCCAGTTCGCTTGCCCAAGTCACCGTTAATGCATGAACTCCGGCTTTAGCAGCGGCATAATTGCTCTGCCCGGGGTTACCCGCTTTAGAAATACTCGAAATATTCACAATCACACCCGTTTGATTAGCCTCAATCATTTGGGTCGCGGCTTCTCGGCCACATAAAAATACGCCAGTGAGATTGATATCAATCACGCGCTGCCACGCCGCCAACGACATGCGCTTATCTACCTGCCCTTGTTTAGCTTTCACCATTAACGCATCGTCAGTAATACCGGCATTATTAATGCACCCGCTAATCGGGCCTTGCGTATCGGCAATCTGCGCAAATGCCTGCTCCACCGACGCCTCATCCGCCACATCCACAATCACGCCTCTCGCATCAATACCCTCGCGTGCCAAAGCTGATACTGCGTCATCTAACGCGTCACCACTGATATCCATTAGCGCTAGGCGCGCACCTCGCTGCCCCAAGTGCAACGCAACCGCATAACCTAAACCGCGCGCACCGCCCGTTATCGCTATCACCCGACCATCTAGCTTCATTTAACGCTCCTCGCATCAGTAATTAACATGACGATGAAAGCTAACGCTACAAGGTTACACGCCACTTATCACCCGGCAATTCCCCAAAGGGGCAATAGAACTGAACGCCCTATTTAGCTCAGCTTGTTTTTCCATCAGACTGTCACCATATCCTACGCTACGCCTGTAACGGAGTTTGTTATGCCTATTTTGGTTTTTGTCTCTCTATTTACGCTGCTTGATTTTGTCATCCTGTTTACCATTGGCAGCGAAATCGGTTTGCTAGTGACCCTACTGCTGGTGATTGGCACCGGGGTCGTGGGTCTTCATCTGATCCGTAAAGAAGGCGTGGCGACATTTGCCCGAGCTCGCCAGCGTATGCAGGCAGGTGAAATTCCATCCAGCGAGCTTTTTACCGGCGCAGCGCTGATCTTCGGCGGCGCCCTTTTGATGGCCCCCGGATTCCTGTCTGATGCGCTAGGCCTCGCCTGCCTGATCCCGACTGCTCGCCGTTTGCTTTTCAAACTACTCACAACACTAGGCCTTAAAGCCACGGCTCAGAGCACCACCGGCTATTACGAATCACATACCTACCAACGAGAGACATATAGCAACCACCGCCCCGATAGTGCGTCGTCGTCCGAAGCACCTCAAGAGCCGATCGAAGGAGACTTTATCAGTCGAGATGAGCCGAAAAACCGCGGTTAAGCCTGCGCTGGCAAAATACCAACCACCAAGATTTTTTTACCAGCGCCCCCTTGAAAGGTTATCCGCAGCCCCCATTTTTCAGACAGCACACAAGTTCGGCAGCCGCTTCAACGATGTACAGCGGCTGCCATTTACAGAGAAGACCTTAGTCTTCATTTTTCGCGGGCCGCACCCACGAAAACTATTAACACTAACCGCCCTGAATAGGGCTTTGACGATACTTAGGAGAACGTGAGCATGAATATCCGTCCTTTGCACGATCGCGTTGTTGTCCGTCGCGTGGAAGAAGAGCAGAAAACCGCTGGCGGCATCGTGCTTCCGGGCAATGCGCAGGAAAAGCCTACCCGTGGTGAAGTATTAGCCATAGGCAATGGCCGCATTCTAGACAGCGGCGATGTTCGCCCCCTAGACGTGAAAGTTGGCGATAGCGTGATCTTTAAAGATGGCTTTGGCGTTGAAAAGCAAAAAATCGACGGCGAAGAAGTCTTGATCATGAGTGAAGCCGATATTCTAGCGGTTGTTGAAGGCTAAGGGTTTTTAAGCTCAGTCCTTCAACTATTTAGTTTCACGTTTTTATTTCATTTAGGAAGTAGCAGATATGTCAGCTAAACAAGTTAAATTCTCAGATGATGCTCGCAAGCGCATGGCGCGTGGTGTTGACGTTCTTGCCAATGCGGTGAAAGTCACACTCGGCCCCAAAGGCCGCAACGTCGTAATTGAAAAATCCTTTGGTGCGCCTACCGTTACTAAAGACGGTGTATCTGTCGCCAAAGAAATCGAACTGAAAGACAAGTTCGAAAATATGGGCGCTCAGATGGTTAAAGAAGTCGCTTCTCAAACCTCTGACGTCGCCGGCGACGGTACTACCACCGCCACCGTTCTGGCCCAAGCTATTATCGCTGAAGGCCTAAAAGGCGTTACCGCCGGTATGAACCCGATGGATCTTAAGCGCGGCATCGACCAAGCGGTCGCAGCAGCGGTCAAAGAAATCCGGGCGATGTCAGTACCCTGCACTGACACTAAGTCCATCGCTCAAGTCGGCACTATTTCTGCCAACGGCGACAAGCGTATCGGCGAAATCATTGCTGAGGCGATGGAGAAAGTCGGCAAAGAAGGCGTCATCACCGTTGATGAAGGTCGCGGCTTTGAAGACGAACTGGAAGTTGTTGAAGGCATGCAGTTCGATCGTGGCTACCTATCGCCTTACTTCGTCACCAATCAAGACACCATGTCGGTTGAACTGGAAGATCCTTACATCCTGCTAGTGGATAAGAAGATCTCCAACATCCGCGAACTGCTTCCGGTACTCGAAGCCGTTGCCAAGCAAGGCAAGCCACTTGCCATCGTTGCCGAAGACATCGAAGGCGAAGCTTTGGCCACGCTAGTCGTCAACAACATGCGCGGTATCGTGAAAGTCGCCGCCACGAAAGCGCCAGGCTTTGGCGATCGCCGCAAGTCCATGCTTCAGGACATCGCGATCCTCACCAACGGCACCGTGATTTCCGAAGAAGTCGGTCTCACGCTTGAACAGGCAAACCTGGATCACCTGGGCACCGCCAAGCGTATGACAATGACTAAAGAAAACACCACCATCATCGATGGTGCCGGCGCTGAAGCAGATATCGAAGCCCGTGTTGGTCAGATCCGCACCCAGATCGAAGATACGTCTTCCGACTACGACAAAGAGAAGCTGCAAGAGCGTGTCGCCAAGCTAGCAGGCGGCGTTGCGGTTATCCGCGTCGGGGCAGCGACCGAAGTCGAAATGAAAGAGAAGAAAGCACGCGTCGAAGATGCGCTGCATTCGACTCGCGCCGCTGTTGAAGAAGGCGTGGTGCCTGGTGGCGGTACCGCTCTGGTTCGCGTCATGGCCAAAGTACAAGGCCTGACGGGTGAGAACGAAGACCAGAACCACGGTATCAACATGGCGCTGCGCGCCCTGCAGTCGCCGCTGCGCCAAATCGTCAGCAACGCTGGCGAAGAGCCGGCGGTAGTAATTAACCGCGTGAAAGATGCTGAAGGCAACTTTGGCTATAACGCGCAGACCGGTGAGTTCGGCGACCTGTTTGAAATGGGCGTACTGGATCCGGCCAAAGTGACACGTTCCGCGCTGCAATCAGCCGGCTCGGTTGCCGGCCTGATGATCACTACTGAGTGCATGATCTCCGACGATCCGGACGAGAAAGAAGCCGCACCTGACATGGGCGGCATGGGCGGAATGGGAGGTATGGGCGGCATGATGTAATTGCCCCCGAGCTTTCCGCTCTGACGCTCAGTCGTCATCAAGAACCCCGCCTTGGCGGGGTTCTTGTCGTTAAAGCGTGTTAATATTGCTTCTTTCTTTTATTGCTATTTAGGCTTTTATCACTGTGCTTTCCAATATCCGTATTGTGCTGGTGCAAACCTTCCATCCAGGCAACATTGGCGCCACCGCCCGGGCCATGAAAACCATGGGATTGACGAACCTGGTGCTGATCAACCCGCGTCAATTCCCTGATGAAGAGGCCACCCGTCTTTCCGCTGGTGCCACGGATGTCATCGACAATGCGCGCGTCGTCACGCATCTTGAAGAGGCAGTAGCCGACTGCGTCCAGGTCGTAGGCGCGAGCGCCAGGCTTCGCAGCCTGCCATTGCCACACTTTGACGAACCCGATGACATGGCAGAAAGTGTGACACAAAATGCGCAATCAGCGCCGGTGGCGCTGGTTTTTGGCCGTGAACGCTCAGGGTTGACCAACGATGAAATTCGCTGCTGTACGCATCAGGTCAGTATCCCCGCCAACCCCGACTATGGCATTTTGAACCTGTCCCAGGCGGTGCAGATACTCGCCTATGAGGTGCACCGCGCCTGGCGCAAGCGCGACGACAGCGACTACGCCTATCAACAGCCAACCGAAAGCACACCGCCCAGCCGCGAGCAAATGACCCACTTTCAGGCGCACCTGGGCCGCCTCATGCAGCAAAGCGGCTTTATTACCCAGCCGCATGCGCGCACCGAGGAGCAGCTGCAGGCGCTGTTTACGCGCGCCCAACCCAGTCGCAAAGAGCTTTCGCTATTACGCGGACTGCTCAGCTCACTTGAGTCGCACCTCCCAGAACGGTAAGGCAACGCTCAACCGGTTGGCCGCCTGGGCGTGTGCTTCTCTGGCCTCTCGACCGACAAACGCGCAATAAAAAACGGCGGGCAATGCCCGCCGTTTTCATGTATTGACTGCGTGTCGCGTGCCGTTAACGCGCCAGCCAGCCAACCAGCGCTTCCGCCGTTGCGGCAGATGAAGGCGGGTTTTGCCCGGTAATCAGCTGGCCATCTTCGCGAACGTAGGGCGTAAAGTCGTCGGCTTTGCTGTAGATGCCGCCGCATTGCTGCAGCGCATCTTCGACAAGGTGCGGCACAATCTTGGTCAGGCCGACCGCCTCTTCTTCGCCATTGGTAAAGCCGGTCACTTCGCGGCCTTTCACCAGAGGTTCGCCATTGGCACTCTTGGCGTTGACCAGCACGATAGGCGCATGACACACCGAGGCCACAGGCTTGCCCTGTTCGATAAAGGTCTCGATCAGCTTGATGGAATCCTTGTCGTTGACCAGGTCCCAAAGCGGACCATGGCCGCCCGGGTAAAACACCGCATCGAAGTCATCCGCGCTCATGTCGCTCAAGCGATGCGTGGCGGCCAGGGCAGCGTTCGCCTGTTCATCCTGTTTAAAGCGCCGCGTTTCCTCGGTTTGGCTGTCTTCCGCGTCGCTTTTCGGGTCCAGCGGCGGCTGGCCACCCTTGGGTGACGCCAGCGTCACCTCGGCGCCGGCGTCCTTGAACACATAGTAGGGCGCGGCGAGCTCTTCCAGCCAAAAACCGGTCTTTTCGCCGGTATCGCCCAGCTGATCATGCGACGTCAGTACTACCAAAATACGCTTGCTCATCAATCATCTCCTAACGGTGAAGCCTTGGATCGCTTCGAATGTCACCTACCTTAGGTGGGGGCAGATTCACCGGGTTGCAAGCCGTCTCGTATTTCAGCGGCGCTGACATCGTCAGATTTAGCCTATAGCGTCATCGCCGCCAGCCAGCCGAAGCCAATCAGCGGCAGATTGTAGTGCAGGAAGGTGGGTACCACGCTGTCCCACATATGATCGTGCTGACCATCCACATTCAGCCCCGCAGTAGGGCCAAGCGTGGAGTCGGATGCTGGAGAGCCCGCATCCCCCAGGGCCGCCGCGGTGCCAACCAGCACCACGGTCGCCATGGGTGAGAAGCCGAACTGAACGGCGAGCGGCACAAAAATGGCGGCAATGATGGGAATCGTCGAAAACGACGAGCCGATGCCCAACGTGATGAACAAGCCGACCAGCAACATGACCAGCGCGGCCAGTCCGCGATTATCACCGAACAGGTCAACCGCGCCCGCGACGAGCGTATCGATATCACCGGTGGTTTTCATGACCTCCGCAAAGCCTGCCGCCGAAATCATGATAAAACCAATCAGCGCCATCATGCGCATCCCGCTGGTGAACAAGTCATCGGCCTCGCGCCATTTAAAGATGCCGCCCAGCGACAGCAGCCCGATACCCACCAGACCACCCAGTATCATCGAGCCGCTATAAAGCTGAAGCCCGAGAGCCGCGACAATGGCGACCCCCGACATGACCAGCCCAAGCATGTGCGGCTTGGCGGGCGTGACTGACTGCCCTGCCGACGTATTCGCTAGCGGCTTGGCCGCATAGTCGCGACGACCGCGATAGCTGAACACTAGCGCCACGATCAACCCCATCAGCATCCCGCCGACGGGTATCGCCATGGCCATGGGCAGCATCTCGCGAGAGATTTCCAGGCCCAGCGGGTCACCGGCGCTATTCAGGTTGGCCAGCAGGATATCGTTGAGAAAGATCGCGCCAAAGCCAACGGGCAGTAGCATGTAAGGGGCCGTCAAGCCGAAGGTCAACGCACAGGCCACCGCGCGGCGGTCAAGACGCAGACGGTTCATGACCGCCAACAGCGGCGGAATCAATACCGGGATAAAGGCAATGTGCACGGGAATGGCGTTCTGCGACATGATCGCGACCAGCACGACCGCCGCAAGCAGCACCCACTTCACGCGGTCCTGATGCGCCGCGTTGGTTTCTTTGCCGAGCATCCTGATCAACACGTTGGCCAGCATGTCCGGCAGCCCCGAGCGGGAAATTGCCACGGCAAAGGCGCCGAGCGTCGCGTAGGCCAGCGCCACCTGAGCACCGCCGCCCACCCCATCGTTAAACGCTTCGAGCGTCTGATCCAGTGAGAGCCCACCCACGAGCCCTCCCACTAACGCACCCACGATAAGGGCGAATACAACCGACACCCGCGCTAACGAGAGCGCGACCATCACAAGCACGGCGATAATTACGGCGTTCATCAATCTTCCTAGAAAAGGCAGTGAAGTGGTAAGCGAGAAAACGCGGGATTTTATCAGAGAAAACATCTGTTCGCGGCGCTATTTACCCGATATATCACCACCGCCAACGATGCCGGAATGCTGCCATGCAATACAAAGCCTGCTATGTTGGTAGCCTGCGTTTAGGATTAACTAACCTTCATGCCGCTTGGGAGCGCTCATGAGCACCTTTGCCATTGTCATTTCGCTGTTGCTGCTCATCTTTCTTGCCTACCGTGGGCTGACGGTCTTGCTGCTTGCCCCACTGATGGCGGCGCTGGCGGTCACGCTTTCGGGTGAAGCGGCCTTTTTGCTGCCGATGTATACCGACACTTTCATGGGAGCCCTCGGCAGCTTTGCCATTCAGTTTTTTCCGCTGTTCTTTCTGGGCGCCCTGTTTGGGCAGCTCATGTCGGATTCTGGCGCGGCCCAGTCCATCGCCAACGGCATCGTCAACAAGCTGGGCACCCGTCATGTGGTACTGACGGTCGTGCTGGCCTGCGCCATTCTTACCTACGGTGGGGTTTCGTTATTTGTCGTGGCGTTTGCCATCTACCCCATCAGCCGCGAATTATTCCGCCGCACCGATATTCCCAAACGGCTGATTCCTGGCGCCATTGCACTGGGCTCGTTTACCTTTACCATGACCGCCCTACCCGGCACCCCAGCCATCCAAAACGCGATTCCCATTCCTTATTACGCCACCAACAGCTTTGCCGCTCCGGGCCTTGGGATCATCGCCGGGCTCGTGATGCTCGGACTGGGGATGGCCTACCTGCAATCCCGGGTAAAACGGGCGGCCGCACTGAATGAGGGCTACGGCCAGCATAAAGAGCGCGAGACGGATGACAACGACACCCAGGATCCGCTGCCCGCCATGCGGTTAACCACGGCGCTGATTCCGTTGATCATGGTGATCGGCCTGAATGGCCTGCTGACGTATCTTGTTTTCCCGTCGATAGATCTGAGCTTTATCAGCGATGAATTCGCCAGCGTATCGCCCGCCCGGCAGAGCGGCCTTTGGTCGATCTTGATCGCCCTGCTGACTGCATCGATTTGGCTGGTCATCAGCCGCTGGAAACACTGGATAGATCTGAAGGACACGGTTAACGGCGGCTGTGTCGACTCGCTGCTACCGATTTTCAACACCGCCTCCGTCGTCGGCTACGGGGCCGTGATTGCCAGCCTCGACGGCTTTACCATCATTCGCGATACAGTCCTCAACGCATCGCCGGGTAATCCGCTGATTTCCGAGGCGCTGGCGATGAGCGTGCTGTCGGGTATTACCGGTTCATCGTCGGGGGGCCTGTCGATTGCGCTGGAAACGCTGGGCGGCGAATACCTGGCGATGGCGCAAGCGGCCGGCATCGACCCTGAGCTCATGCATCGCGTTGCCACACTCGCCGCCGGCGGCATGGATACCCTGCCGCATTCCGGCGCGGTGATAACGCTGCTGACCATCTGCGGGCTCTCTCACCGCCAGGCCTACGGCAACGTGGCCATGGTCACGATCGTGCTGCCCATCGCCGCGCTGGTGAGCGTGATCACTCTGGGTACGCTGTTCGGCAGCTTCTAAAATAACCGCGCGCATGAGATAGTTAACCTCAAACCAGCGTTAGCAACCACGGGCCCTGCATTACGTGACGATTCCGTACCCTGAACACGTCGTGGTGGTCATCACCACGTCTATCGCCGTCGTACTCGCGGTTCTGCTGCACTATGAAGCACTCTGGCTTATTTCCCGCCAGATCGAGCGATCACACAGGCCCCACCGTCAGCGTATCCTGGCCATGGCGTTCGGCGTACTGATGACACACATCGCCGAAATCTGGCTGTTCGGCCTCACGGGGTGGTGGATGGCCGAACTGCAAGGCATCGGCGCGCTGAACGGCTATAGCGCTTTCAACCTGCTGGATCATATCTTCTTCGCGGCCGTCACCTACACCACGGTGGGGTACGGGGACATTTATGCCACCGGCCCGATCCGTTTCCTGTATGGCACCCTGGCACTCACCGGTTTTGTATTGATCACCTGGTCGGCGTCATTCACCTTTGTTGAAATGCAAAAGCATTGGCGAGTAAGAAAATAACCCGTCCGTTCCATACGCTAGGGATTGTGCATGTTTGAAGTCATTATTTTATCGTTTGCCTTTATCTTCGGGATTGTCGCTCGCCAACTCAGCCTGCCGCCTCTGGTGGGGTTTTTAACGGCCGGTTTTGCGCTTAATTTTGCCGGGCCCTATCTGGGTTTACCGACCGAGGCTGGCCCGTTGCTCGAACACCTGGCGCATCTGGGCGTATTGCTGCTGTTATTCACCATTGGCTTGAAACTCAACCTTAGAAACCTCGTCGAACCCGCCGTGCTGGGCGGCGCTTTTATCCACCTCAGCATCACCACCTTTATTTTCACCGCCGGCTTCGTGGTTTTTATGGGCCTGGCGCTCGATACCGCCATTTTGCTGTCCATTGCGCTATCGTTTTCAAGCACGGTACTCGCCGCCAAAGTACTCGAAGGAAAAAGAGAATTGCGAGCGCTGCATGGTCGACTGGCGATCGGCATCCTGATTATCCAGGATCTAGTGGCATTGGCCGCCATCAGCATTTACAGCGGCCAGTCTCCCTCCTGGTGGGCACTTTGGATCCTGGCCCTGCCGCTACTACGGCCAGTGCTTTACTGGCTGATGAGCATTGCCCAGCACGATGAAATGCTGGTGCTCATGGGGGCGGTGCTGGCCATTGCCATCGGCGGCATGGGATTCGATGTCGTGGGGCTCAGCGGCGAAGTGGGTGCTCTGGTAATGGGGCTATTGCTGGCCAAACATCCGCGTGCCCAGGAAATGTCCAAGGCGCTGTGGGGGCTGAAAGAAATACTGCTGATCAGTTTTTTCCTGCAAATAGGCATGTCGGGCCTGCCCGACACCAACGCGCTGATCTTCGCTGGCGTCATGGCGCTGCTGCTGCCACTGAAAGCCACACTGTTCTTTGCCCTGCTGATTGTCTTCAAGGTTCGCGCCCGCAGCGCTTTCCTTGGGGGCCTTAGCCTCACGGCCTACAGCGAATTCGGTCTGATCGTGGCGGCTAGCCTGCTGGAAGACTGGCTGGTGCCGCTGGCCCTCACGGTGGCGCTCTCATTTATCATCTCCGCACCGCTCAACCGGGTCGCCCACGCCCTGTTTGACCGTTTTGAGGCCCGCCTGACCCGCTTTGAGCGTCATTTACGCCATCCCGATGAGCAGCCCGTCACCCTGGGCGATGCAAAACTGATGGTGATCGGCATGGGCCGAACCGGCAGTGCCGCCTATGACTTTTTTGTCGAGAACCATTTGCTGGTAGTGGGAGTTGATTCCGATCCAAACAAGGTAGCGGCTTCCCAACGTGACGTACGCTATGCCGATGTGGAAGACGTCTCTTTCTGGTCGCACCTGGATATTCACGCCCTTGAAGCAGTGGTGCTGGCAACGCCCAACACCGAAAGCAAGCTGTTTGCCACGCGCCAGCTGCGCAAGGCGGGGTTCAAAGGCACGATCATTGCCGGCATCAACTATCCCGACGAAGAAGCCCCCTTGATGGAGGCCGGTGCTGATCAAACCTACTTGCTGATGGCGGGCGCCGGTATCGGTATCGCCGAAAAAACCTGGGAAAGTCTACAGGCGCCGGCGGCACCCACCACGCCTTGATGAGCGACTCAGCCCATGCGCCAGCGTCGCCATTGGCGCGCGAGTACGCCGTGCTTGGGCGAAAATACCAGCGCCATGAAGAACCAGCCGGTGGCGACCAGCACGATGGTACCGCCCGAGGCCACATCCAGCGCGGCCGAGAGCCATAGCCCAATCACTGCTGAGCTCACGCCCACGGAAACCGAAATCAGCATCATGGTGCGAAACCGATCGGTGAGCAGATGAGCAGTGGCCCCAGGCGTTATCAACATTGCCACCACCAGGATAATACCCACTGTTTCGAGGCTCGCCACGATGGTCAGCGTCAATAGCAGGATCAGCCCGTAGTGAATCACGCTGGTATTGAAGCCCAGCGCCTGGGCCTGCTGAGGGTCGAAGGCGTAAAGCAGTAGCGGTCGAAAACAAAGCCACACCACCAACAGCGCGATAACGCTGGCGACCAGGGTGAGCACAAGTGCCGATTCCCGCACGCCCAGCACGTTACCAAACAGGATGTGCATCAGGTGGGTACTGGAGGCGATCTTGCTGATGATCACAATGCCCAGCGCAAACGCGCCGGTAAACATCAGCCCCATGGCGGCATCCGATTTGATGCGGGTGTGGCGCTCAATGGCCCCGATCCCGACCGAGGTCAAGGCGCCGGTGATAAAGGCCCCGATGAAAAACGGCCAGCCAAGCAGATAGGCAATCGCCACCCCCGGCAGCACCGCGTGGGAAATGGCATCGCCCAGCAGCGACCAACGTTTGAGCACCACATAGCAGGAAAGCAGTCCGCAAATGGCACCGACCAAGACCGAGGTCAACAGGGCACGCTGCATAAAACGGTACTGAAAGGCGTCCGACAGCGTATCGGGCAGCAGGTTGACCACCACCATGAGGGTACTCATCAGGCCGTTCACGAGCTCGATGCCTAAGCTATGTAGCAACTCCATGACCGCAGCGCCTCCTTATTAACTTGTTGTGGTGGTAATTGAGCCGGAGACGGATCCGACATCGCCAGCCGATGTATCAATAGCGCTGACCGCAAGCGCCGCCAGCTTGGCGTCGCTGAGCATGTCGTCGGGTCGCCCTTCGCCGCGAATGATCCGGTTGATCAACACCACATGATCCACGTAGCGTCGTGCACTGGGCATGTCGTGGGTGACCATGATGACGGTATGCCCCGCCTGACGCTCACGACGCAGCACGTCCAGAATGAGCTTTTCACTGGGCGGATCAACACCGGCGAGCGGTTCGTCCAGCAGCAGAATGCGCGCCTGCTGCGCCAACGCTCGGGCTAGCAGGACACGTTTTTTCTGCCCGCCGGAAAGTGCGCCAATCGGCCGATTCGAATACGCCAGCATATCGACAGCTTCCAATGCCTGGCGGACGGCGTCGCGGTGGCGGGGATGATACCAACGAGCCGGGAGGCAGCGCCGCCACCATGCATCCTGTCGCATATGACCAAAGCGTCCACCCATCACGGTTTCCCACACCGACACGGGGAAGTCCCACTCGATCGCTTCGCGCTGTGCCATATAGGCAATGTGCCCCGCGCGGCGGTGCTCGGCAATGGGATGGCCAAAGGCATGCACGCTGCCACGTAGCGGTTTCATGCTACCCGTGAGCACATGAAAAAGCGTCGATTTACCCGCGCCGTTAGGCCCTACAATGGCGGTCCACTGCCCGGTGGGAAATACCAGATCGATATTTTCCAACACCGGTTGGCGCTGATAAGCCGCATAAAGACCATGTACCTCAACGGCAGCGGTCGGCCCATCGGAATTGATTGCCATAGGCATTACTCGACCGTTAGGTGATGACGCAACAGCTCAGCGTTATGACGGAGCATTGCGAAGTAGTCGGGCGCATCGCCGTCCGGTTCGCTTAGCGAATCGACATACAGCGGACCTGCCACGGAAACGTTCGTATCGTTGGCCACGCTGGTGACATGGCGATCAGAGATAGTGCTTTCCCAGAACAGAGCCGCTGGCTTACGATCGTTGATCATGTCAATGATCCGCATCAGTTGGCGCGGCGAGCCTTCCGTTTCAGCGTTATTGCCCCAAATACCGTCGTGTTCAAAGTCATAGGCATCGGCGAAGTAAAGAAACGCGGCTTCGCTGGAAA
The DNA here is from genome assembly GCF_900103865.1 of Vreelandella arcis. Classification (GTDB taxonomy): domain Bacteria; phylum Pseudomonadota; class Gammaproteobacteria; order Pseudomonadales; family Halomonadaceae; genus Vreelandella; species Vreelandella arcis. The sequence goes on along the minus strand of NZ_FNII01000002.1, from coordinate 125,632 downwards.
GCAGCACGCGACGCTCATCGGGTATCGCGGCAAGCGTTTCTTGCAGTTCAACGTGCAAGTCATCGAGCGACGCTTCAAGCTCATCAGCACGGCGCTGAAACTCATCTGCCTGGCGTGGCAGTGCGTCTTCCAGGTGATTAGCGATCGCCTGCCCATAGGCAACCGCCGCACGCGGATCCATCCACAAATGAGGGTCAATATCGCCTTCCAAGTCACCGGTCACAATGCTCTGGGTCGGATATCCCGATGCTTCGGCCACTGCCACAACGGGCGTGTTGTCATCAACAGTGGCATTAACCTGCGACATCCACTGCTCTAGCTGATAACCGTTGTAAAACACCACGTCGGCCTCTTCCAGAGCAGCGAAATTATCAGGTGTCAGCTCCCACTCGTGCACTTCGGCGTTAATCGGGGTGAGCACCGTTACCTCGGCGTCATCCCCCGCCACTTTCTCAACCAGGTCTCCCAATACCGAAAACGTCACCGCCACCTTGATGGGCGAGGCGTCTTCTTCGGCTTCGGCCTGGGCGCCGGTCACGGCACCGGCAAACGCAAGGGGTACGCTGAAGGTCAGCCACTTAGCTCGCTGGCGCATGATGAGGCTCCTCTATGATAGGATGGCGTTAAAGACAACTGTAGCTCAATAAAAAAGCATTGTGCAATTAGTTTAGCCTAGGCTAACAATTATTCCGTGAAATACGCTACCATCCTAATCAACGTTTTTACTCACTCTGATATAGCCAACCTATAAGCCACTATGAGCGATCACGAACAGCAGCCCTTACCGCCTACGCCACATCAGAGTGGCGATGCGTTGCCGCCGGTCGAGCAACACGCACAGCAGTACGAAACCGTGCGCAACGCTCACGAAACCGAGCTTATCGAAGATTATGTTGAACTGATCGGTGACCTGTTGCGCCACCGGGGCGAAGCGCGGGCGGCCGACATTGCCAGCCGCATGTCGGTTAGCCAGGCCACCGTGTCGAAAATGATCCGCCGCTTAAACGAGCTGGGCTTAGTAACAAGCCGCCCCTACCGCTCGCTGTTCTTGACCCAGGAAGGTCAACAAATGGCCGAAACGTCGCGGGCGCGTCATGACATTGTGCTGCATTTCTTGCGCGCCTTGGGGGTACGCGATACCACCGCCCGCATCGATGCCGAGGGTATGGAGCATCACGTTAGCGATGAAACGCTGGCCATCATGCAGCGCTTTACCGAAGAGCATCAGCCATAGCGGGAGCGCTATCGGGGCGGTGCCGGTACCGCTGAAAGCCGGTTGACCTGGGCAATGGCGCCGTTCCAGATCATTTCCAGGTGGGTCGTCTGAACAATGTCGATGACCTGGCGCGGCGACATCAGCGCCCAACAGGTGGCGCCGGTATGGCGCACCGAATGATAACGCAGCCCTACCCCTGCTTCGTTGCGCAGGGCCGAGCCTAATGCTCGCGACGCCTGGTAGTCGTCGGGTCGATAAATGGCATGCGCCCGCGCCAACCGGGTCGCGTCCCGACACCCCGCTTCATCGAATACGCACTTCAAGCCTCTGAACACGAACCGCTCATAGTGCAGCGACGGCACCCTCTCCCAGTAGGCTTGTTGATGGTATTTCACCTCGCTGATGGCGGCGTTCAGCGAATCGGCGACATACAGTACGCCAAAGCTGCCATCGCTGAACCGCGAACCATTGGGGTTAACATGCGTAAAGGGCGCGGTGGCATAGGAGCAGCCGCGAATACGGAAGGGAATATCCTTCACGGGCAGCAGCCCCAGATCGCCGACTTCATTGCGCAGGCGCGGATTGGTCAACGCCTGGAGCGCATATAGCGCCTCGAATTCCTCTGCAGTGGCCACGTCATCAAACAGCGCAATCGGCGGAAACTTGCTGTTGATCAAGCGGTAGCTTTCCACCTGGCGGGCATCACAGCCTGGCAGTTCGTCCAGGGTTACCACTGCGCACCCCGCAGGCTATCAACCCGCTTAAACGTTTCGTAAAGCGCGGCAAAATCACCACTGCTAATCACGTCTAGCGGCGCACGGCCGTTAAAGTAGGGGTTGTGATTGGCCATCGAAACAAAGCCATATAGATTTTCAGGGTTCTCAAACAGCATACGCAGCGCCGCATGAATATTGAGCAGATAGCTAATCCGCGTGAGCTGGTCGCTATCCAGCTTAATCTCAGCCAGATCACCTCGCCGAGCGCGGGCATAGGTACTGTGCGAGACCCGCAAAATAGCCTCGCCTTGCTCACCAGAGGCCTGCCACTTATCCAAAATACGCACTGCTGTAGTCAACCCCACCGCCGCCGCTGCTTTGTTGTGGGCCAGTTCGTTTGCCGTTTGCATGGTTGACCTCGCTGTCTACTCCACTAATTCTGCAGACACAAAATTATATAAAATGTATTTATAAATAGTATATACCATATTGGTCAGCATTGCCGGATGAGCTGGTCGTCTTCCTTGAAGTACATTTCACTTTAACAATTACTATCAATGACGATTGCCCATCACCTTAGCCGGCATTCCCAACCGCGCGACGCCGGGTAGCTTCAACGCTGGCCGCATAAGGTCGATGCCAAACCCAAACCCCAGAATATTCACTTCAATGCCTTCTTCCCGCGCAATGAGCAACCCCACCACACCGCCTAACGAAAGCTGGTAACCCGTGCCACTAGGCGTTGGTGCCAAAACGTCATTAAATAAATAGTCTTTGCCCACGGCAGTCACCGGCAATGAGACGTTAAAACCGGGTACTTCTCGCGCGATCCAAGCAATAAAGCTGTTGCTGTTCGGGCCAGGCCACACGCGGTACAGGTCAGCGTAAGGGAAACGCGCCGCGGCATCGGCAATCTGGGGGATCATCTGCTGGGCTTGCTCGCCGCGATAATCGGCAAGCAGTTCAGGCGGGTTGCCAAACCACGAACGGTCGGGCGTATCAATCGACGACACCACCGTGGGTCGACGCCAGCTCAACACCTGATGCAAACGGTAGTGATCAGCGTTTTGCGCTTTCGTGGCAATCCAGATATGTACCCCGAAAGCCCCCCGCCATTGATAGGCTCGCGCAGCATAAACCTGAACTACGGCTTCTGATGTTTCGGCAGGCGCTGGTGCAATGTCAGCCGAGGAGCGATCCAACGTCGACCAATGGCCTTCGGTCACCACCTGGTCGCTCGCCAACATCCACACAGGCCCAGCCAAAAACACCACCAGCACCGCGATTAACACAGCCACCCAGCGCCCTAGCGCCGCCAGCGTTTTGTTCATAAAGGCCTCTTATCGCGAACAGCCCTGAAGTCGGGGCTAATAAGTTAACGCGGCGCTGGACACAAATCGAGCGGTGGGCCTAAACGTGATACACACGCTATTCAACTCAAACCGGTTAGCAGCGATCTAAAAAACAAGGTGGTGATGCACATTCGCTATCGTCCGCATCTTCGCGTTGCAGTGCATCGATGACCGCCTGCCTCAACACGGGCAGATGCGAGTGTTCAGGGTCGCGGGCGGCGGTCAACAGCGTCAGCCTGCCCTTTCGGGCGTAGCGCATTAGCGGAAGCAGCACGTCGGGCTGTGTCTCAAGCGCCTCGCGATAACGCGCCCGAAAAACGTCTTCGCTAATATTCTGACGGTGATAGTCACGCCGTAGTGCTGGCGCAGGTGAAGCGTCGCGGTACCATTCATCAAGTCCAAGGGAGGCGCGGGACTTGCCTCTTGGCCAAAGCCGGTCGACCAGTATACGGGCACCATCGTCGGCCGCTTGCGACGCATAAATACGCTTAAATACGATGTCGTAGCTCATGAGTCCCTCCTGATCAGGTGGCAACACTTAATACTGCAAAGGTTATGAAGCCTTTTCATTCTTGAATGCAAACCGCTCATTTGCTTTTACATGGTGCAATTTGGCATCATCTGCACCCTTTTGATGCAGTCAGGCGCCAAATGAAAACCTATTTAGGCAAAATGCGCGGCGAACGAATCCAGCGACCTTTTGTGGGTTGGCGGGATGCCTTCTGGTCTTGGCTGGGCGCTTTTAGCGGCATGGCGCTCATTTGCTGGTTAAGCGCTGGCTGGCTATCTAAAGAGCTGCTGATTGTAGGTTCGTTTGGCGCCACCTCGGTACTCATTTACGCCGCGCCTGAAAGCCCCTTTGCGCAGCCAAGCCATGTTCTATTTGGCAGCATGCTCTCGGCCGCGGTAGGCGTTGGCTGCTTTCAGTGGTTAGGAGCCGAGCCGATGGCCATGGCACTCGCCGTATCATTATCAATTTTGGTTATGCAGTTAACCCATACGGTTCACCCACCGGGGGCCGCCGCCGCGCTGATTGCCGTAGCAGGCGGCGACAACGTCCATGCCTTAGGCTGGTGGTTCCCCCTGGTGCCCATTGGCGTAGGCTGTTTGATTATGCTGGTGGTCGCCATTGTGATTAATAACCTTGCCCGCCATCGGCGCTATCCACGCTACTGGTAAATTGTCATTCCCGCCCTTTCCAGTCAGGTAAGCGTATTTCCTCCTGCAACTGGCGAAGTTCTGGCTGATGTGCTTCGGCAATTTGTTCAACGCGTTTAGCCCCCTCAGCCAGCAAGTGAACTTCTATCTGGCGGCGGTCTTCACGCCCTGGCCGCCGTTCCACCAACCCCAATTGTTCGCAACGATCAATCAACGAGACCGTGCCGTGATGCTTTGCCTGCAAACGCTCGGCCAACTGCCCCACCGTTGCCCACTCCTGCCCTTCAAAGCCTTTTAAATGCAGTAGAAGCTGATACTGCAGCGATGTCATTCCATGCTCGCGACAAATGTTCTCACTGTGACGTAAAAAGCAGCGAAGTTGATAACGAAACTGGGATAGTTGCTGGTAATCCTGCTTATTCAATGGCGAAGTCTGATTTTTAGACATCGTTTGGCTATTTCTCTTTTTAGCTGATGGATGGCTTGACAGCCATCAGTGTAGTGCCTAAATATTAAATATCACAATATGATATTTTTAGCCTATAAAGTACGTTACCGTCAAACGAACACGGCACGCGTTGAAAACGGGGAGGCCTACGATGAACTTACTGACCGCAGCTAGAATGCCTTTTAATCACCGAGCCGGGTGGCAGGAACTCCGCGAGCACAAACCTTCAATAGCCATGCTGGCAGGTTGGGTGGTACTCCCGATGTCACTGCTACCACCGGTAATGCTTTATTTTGCTGGCACTCACCACGGCGATGCGCTGATGCCCGGCTTTGCCGAGCGGGAATGGCGGTTTATCACCACCATTTTATTTTTGGCAGAGCTGTTAACGTTTTTCATGATGGGGTGGGTGATTCATACCGTGGTCAATGGCACTCGGACGCTTGCCATCGACTATCAAGACGCTTATCTGCTAGCGGCGCTGGCTCCGCTGCCACTGTGGGCATCATCGATCATATTGCTAGTCCCGAGCTTGCCTCTCAATGCGCTAGTCGTATTGGCAGCGCTGGGTGTCTCATGCAGCCTGATCTATCACGGCTTGCAAGCACTTTGTGGCCGAGAAGAGCATGATATGGCCACCATGTCGGCGACCTATATCATCATGTCCGCGGGCGTGCTTGCCTGGGGTGTGCTGATGGCACTTACCTGGGCTTACTAGAGTTATGTGAATAACCGCGGCGATCACTGCATTAACGAATCGCCGCTGTCATCGTCAAGTGCAACACCCTCGACGCCAATATCAGCCTCTAGCGCTAGCAGATAATGTCGCAGACCGCGACGCGTGGCCTGTTCATGCAGGCTGAGTCTCACCCGGTCGGCTACATCACTATAAGCCAATTGTTGTCCTTCCTCGCGCGCATCCACCATCACTAAATGCCAGCCGTAGCGCGACGCAAGCGGGCGCTCGTGCAGGCCCTCAGGCAGGTGTTGCAGCGCGCGATCAAGCTCCGCCACGGTTTGCCCTGGCACCAGCCAGCCAAGTTCACCTCCCTGCTCATTCGAGGGGCAAGCAGAATAGCGCTGAGCAAACTCGGTCATCCGCTCAGGGGTCTGGCTGAGCGTTTCCAGCAATGCCACCCCCTGATGATACTGCGCGTCCCGTGCTTCAGCGTCGTCCGGCGCAGCGGCCAGCAGAATATGACGAACGCTCACTCGCGTGGGTTCACAAAAACGCTCAGGGTGAGTGGCGTAGAAACGCTCGCAGTCTTCTTCTGAGGGCTCCGGCACTGCAAGCTCTTGTTCGAGTAGCGCGGCAATTGCCTGGTCATCCGCATCGTCGCCCTCTTGAAGCAGCCCAAGCGCGGCTGCACGTTGGCGCAGCAGTTCCCGAACCACCAGCGCCCGGGCGGCTTTTAACTGCGCACTCCCGGCGCTATCCGCCGGGTGGTACTGCATTTCCTGGGCGATATCACTGTCTAAAATGGGCTGACCACCAACACTGACCGCTGGAGTCGTTACCTCGCCCGGTAGTTGTTCGATATCTATCATCTGCATGACAACACTCCTTAGCCTCTTTTACGCACTAACTGATAACGACGAGTGACATAGCCAAACGGCGCGCTCCATACATGAACAAGGCGAGTGAAGGGAAAAATCAAAATAATCGTCAAGCCGACCAAAATGTGCAGCTTGTAGATAAAGCCAACGCCTACGAGGTAACTGGCAGCGCCGCCCTGGAAGAACACCACCGCCTGGGCCCAGTGGGCAAGCTGAATCATCACGCCGCCATCAAGGTGATTCAATGCCGGAATGATCGTCAGCAGGCCTAACGAAACCTGCACCACCAGCAGTAAAATCATGAACGTATCCATGGGGCTCGATGAGGCTCGCACCCTTGGGTTGGCAACACGGCGGTAAGCCAACATGGCGCCGCCCACTAGGCACATAACGCCTGCGATGCCGCCTACGACAATGGCGATGATTTGCTTGGTGCCCGCGCTCATAAACGGTGCGTAGGCCCAATGTGGCGTCAATAGCCCTACCAGGTGGCCAAAAAAGATGGTGATGATGCCGATATGGAACAGGTTGCTTGCTAAACGCATGTTTTTCGACGACAGCATTTGGCTGGAGCCGGTTTTCCATGTGTACTGGCCGTGATCAAAACGCAGCAGGCTACCAAGCAAAAATACCGTGCCCGCCAAATATGGGTAGTAGCCATAGATCAGTTGATGAAGGTAGTCGCTAACCATGGGGATTCTCCTTTAGCGCTCGCTTGGGCCAGGCTTGGCGGCGCCACTGCTGGGCATAATGGTAACGGGGTCGCTGGGAACGCTGCGCTTGCGCTCGGCAAGCCGACGCCCTTCGGCGGACTGCAGCGCACAGTCCTGATCGGACTCGGCAGAAAAACGCACCGCTTCTTCCTCCCACACGGCATCCAGCGCCTCTGGGGTATCATCAGGCGCCTCGGCCTTCACCTCATCACGGTGCTCATTGACCTCTTCTTCGGCACCAATCAGCGCCAGTAACGCATAGGGGGCTAAGGCATAATCCGCTTCGCGCTCTTCCAACCGCGCCATCAGCAACGCCAGAATGTGACGAATTTCACCCAGCCAACGGGCAATTTCGCCTTCTGGCCGCGTGGAGAGATACTCCAGAAACAGTGGCAGGTAATCCGGCAGCTCCCGCGCATCGAGCTCAAACCCGGCGGCCTGGTACTCGTTCATCAAATCGACCATTGCCTGACCGCGATCGCGGGATTCGCCGTGCACGTGTTCAAACAGCAGCAGCGAGGTTGACCGGCCCTTATCGAATAGCGCGACATACTCTGCCTGTAGATCGAGCAGACCGGTTTCAGCGACGCGCTGACACCAGTCGATAAGCTGCTGGCGCAATGGCCCACGCCAGCGACGCTCTGCGTCGATGATGTCACTCATCTCACCGGCCGCCTGCTGCAGATCAACGCTTGGGTAGTCCAGAAGCCTGGCGAGCACACGTAAACTCAACATTTCATCCTGCTCGTCGGGAAGCATGTTTTCGGCAGCGTTACCCATGACGGGCCTCCTCGGCGTGAGCGTTGGGATCAAAGGTTTCAACCGGTTTGACCAGGGTTTCAGTGTTGGAGCGTCCGTTGAACAGGCTGGCTTTGCTCTCGCCATGGCAGCCATCGCCAAAGCTCAAGCCGCAACCGCCGCGCTCGGGAAACGCATCGGTGGCCATTTCACGGTGGCTGGTGGGAATCACGAAGCGGTCTTCATAATCGGCAATGGCAAGATAGCGGTACATCTCTTCTACTTGGGCTTCTGTCAGATCCACCTCGTCGAGCACGTCGGTGTTGGGTTTGCCATCAACGTGTTTGCCGCGCATATAAAGGCGCATGGCCATCAGGCGCTTGAGCGCCAGCACCACGGGTGCTTCTTCACCGGCGGTGAGCATATTCGCCAGGTACTTCACCGGAATGCGCAGCGATTCGATCTTTGGCATCACACCGTCGAACTCGACCTTGCCGTCTTCCGCGGCGGACTGAATCGGCGACAGCGGCGGTACGTACCAGACCATCGGCAGCGTGCGGTATTCCGGGTGTAGCGGCAGCGCCAGCCCCCAGTCCATCGCCAGTTTATACACCGGCGATTCCTGTGCGGCTTGGATGACGTTATCGGTGATGCCGTCCTGTTTTGCCTGGGCGATCACTTCGGGGTCGTTGGGGTCGAGGAAGATCTCACGCTGGCGATGGTAAAGATCCTGCTCGCTGGGCGCGCTTGCCACCTCCTCGATACGGTCGGCGTCGTAGAGCAGCACGCCGAGATAGCGGATCCGGCCCACGCAGGTTTCCGAGCAAACCGTTGGCTGGCCCGATTCGATACGCGGATAGCAGAAAATACATTTTTCGGATTTGCCGCTTTTCCAGTTGTAGTAGATTTTCTTGTAGGGGCAGCCGGAGATACACATCCGCCAGCCGCGACACTTGTCCTGATCGATCAGCACGATACCGTCTTCTTCGCGCTTGTAGATCGCGCCGCTGGGGCAGCTCGCCACACAAGTCGGGTTCAAGCAGTGTTCGCACAAACGCGGCAGATACATCATGAAGGTGTTTTCAAACTGGCCGTAAATATCGGCCTGTACCTTCTCGAAGTTGATATCCTTACGACGCTTGGCAAACTCGGTACCCAGGATTTCTTCCCAGTTCGGCCCCCATTCGATCTTCTTCATCCGCTCGCCGGAAATCAGCGAGCGGGGTCGCGCCACTGGCTGGTGCTCGCTTTGCTTGGCCGTGTGCAGGTGCTGATAGTCGAAGGTGAACGGCTCATAGTAATCATCCACTTCCGGGAGATCCGGGTTGGCAAAAATGTTGGCCAACACCCGCCACTTACCGCCGATACGCGGCTCGATCTTGCCGTCCTTACGGCGCATCCAGCCGCCTTTCCATTTGGCCTGGTTCTCCCATTCCTTGGGGTAGCCAATGCCCGGCTTGGTCTCGACGTTGTTGAACCAGGCGTACTCGACGCCTTCGCGACTGGTCCAGACGTTTTTGCAGGTCACCGAACAGGTGTGGCAGCCGATGCATTTATCGAGGTTGAGGACCATGCCTACTTGCGAGCGAATTTTCATTTGACGGCCTCCTGGACGTAATCGTTACCTTCGCCATCGAGCCAATCGATGTGCTTCATCTTGCGAACCAGCACAAACTCATCGCGGTTCGAGCCCACGGTGCCGTAGTAGTTAAAGCTGTAAGCGAGCTGGGCATAACCGCCGATCATGTGCGTCGGTTTGGGGCAAACCCGGGTAACGGAGTTGTGAATCCCCCCACGGGTGCCGGTAATCTCGGAGCCGGGGACGTTCACCTGGCGTTCCTGGGCGTGGTACATCATCACCATGCCGACCTTGATCCGTTGGCTGACCACCGCCCGGGCGGCAATCGAGCCGTTGGCGTTGAAGACCTCCAGCCAGTCGTTGTCGTCAATACCCAGGTCGGCCGCATCGTCCTCAGAGAGCCACACCACCGGGCCGCCACGATTAAGCGTCAGCATCATCTGGTTGTCGGAATAGGTCGAGTGAATCCCCCACTTCTGGTGCGGCGTCAAAAAGTTGAGCGCCTTGCTCTTGAAGCCGTTATCCGCCGGAAGCGGGAAGTTCTCGGCTGCCTTGGTGTTGATCGGCGGACGGTACACCAGCAGGCTCTCGCCAAAGTCACGCATCCAGGCATGATCCTGATACAGCTGCTGACGACCGCTCACCGTGCGCCACGGAATCAGCTCGTGGACGTTGGTGTAGCCAGCGTTGTAGGAAACGTGTTCGTCTTCCAGGCCGGACCAGGTTGGGCTGGAGATAATCTTGCGCGGCTGGGCGACGATGTCCCGGAAGCGGATTTTTTCTTCCTGCTTGGGTATTGCCAGATGGGTGTGATCCAGACCAGTAATCTTGCCAAGCGCACCCCAGGCTTTCACCGCCACCTGACCGTTGGTTTCCGGGGCGAGCGTCAAGACGGTCTCGGCGGCGTCGATCGCTGACTCGATGCACGGGCGGCCTTTCGCCGAACCCTCGAGCTTGCGTTTATTCAGCTTGCCGAGCAGTTCAACTTCGGAATCGGTATTCCAGTTGATGCCTTTACCGCCGTTGCCGAGCTTCTCAAGCGCCGGACCAAGCGACGTGAAGCGCTCATAGGTCTCCGGGTAGTTACGCTGCACTTCCATCAAGGCAGGCATGGTTTTGCCGGGGATCGGGTCGCACTCGCCTTTTTTCCAGTCTTTGACATCCACCTGGGAAAGCTCCCCCGGTGAGTCGTGCTGCAGCGGCAGCGTGACCAGATCGGTTTCTTCACCGAGGTGACCGACGCAGGCTTTTGAAAACGCCTTGGCGATGCCCTTGTAGATGTCCCAGTCGCTGCGCGACTCCCACGCCGGGTCGGTGGCCGCCGTCAGCGGGTGAATAAACGGATGCATATCCGAGGTATTCAGGTCGTTTTTTTCGTACCACGTGGCCGTGGGCAGCACGATGTCGGAATACAGGCAGGTGGTCGACATGCGGAAGTCCAGCGTCACCAGCAGGTCGAGTTTGCCTTCCGGCGCTTCGTCGTGCCATTTCACTTCTTCGGGCTTCTGGCCGCCAAAATCGCCCAGATCCTTGCCTTGAATACCGTGGCGCGTCCCCAGCAGGTACTTGAGCATGTATTCATGCCCCTTGCCGGAGCTGCCGAGCAGATTGGAGCGCCAGATAAACATATTGCGCGGGAAGTTCTGCGGGTTGTCGGGGTCTTCGGCGGCAAAGGAAAGCTCGCCTTTCTTCAACTGATCGACGACGTAGTCTTTACTGGTCATGTCCGCGGCTTTTGCCGCTTCCGCAATACGCAGCGGGTTGGTGCCCAGCTGCGGTGCCGAGGGTAGCCAGCCCATGCGCTCGGCACGGACGTTGTAATCGATCAGGCTGCCGGTGTGCCGCGAGGTATCCGCGAGCGGCGAGAGAATTTCTTTAATTTCCAGCTTCTCGTAGCGCCACTGCGACGAGTGGTTATAGAAGAACGAGGTGGAGTTCATATGCCGTGGCGGGCGCGTCCAGTCAAGGCCAAAGGCGAGCGGCAGCCAGCCGGTCTGCGGGCGCAGCTTCTCCTGGCCGACATAGTGCGCCCAGCCGCCACCGCTCTGGCCGATACAGCCACACATGATCAGCATGTTGATCAGGCCACGGTAGTTCATGTCCATGTGGTACCAGTGGTTCATCCCGGCACCGACGATGATCATGGATCGACCTTGAGTTTTGTCTGCGTTATCGGCGAATTCCCGGGCGATCCGGGTCGCCTGCTCGGCGGGTACGCCGGTGATCTTTTCCTGCCAGGCGGGGGTATAGGGCTTAATCTGATCGTAAGCCGTCGCGCCGTCGTCTTCGCCCTCGTTGCCCAGGCCACGGTCGATGCCGTAATTGGCGCACATCAGGTCGAAAACCGTCACCGCCATTACGCTGCTGCCATCGGCTTTGGTCAGCCGCTTGACGGGCAGGCAGTGATACAGACGGTCGCCGCTCTCGCCTGCAACGTGATTGAAGTGCTCGTGTTCGATGCCGCCAAAGTAGGGAAACGCCACCCGCGCGACGTCGTCGTGATGACCCACAAAGGTCAACAGCGGCTTGATCTCGCCGCCCTCGGCATCCCGTGGCTCAAGATTCCACTTGCCCTGATTGGCCTCGTCTTCACCCCAGCGAAACCCAATCGAGCCCCGCGGCACCACAAGCTGATCGCGGGCGTCGTCCCAGGCCAGCGTTTTCCACTCGGGATTGTTGTGCTGGCCTAGATTGTCAGCGAAATCGGACGCGCGTAATTGACGCCCTGGCACTAGGGTGCCGTCCTCGCGGGTTTCCAACTCGACCAGGCACGGCATATCGGTGTAGCGACGCACGTAATCGGTGAAGTAGACGCTTGGGTTGTTGAGGTGGAATTCCTTGAGAATCACGTGCCCCATTGCCATGGCAAGCGCAGCGTCGGTGCCCTGCTTGGCGCTCATCCATTCGTCGGTGAGCTTGGAGACCTCGGCGTAATCCGGCGTGATCGAGACCGTCTTGGTGCCCTTGTAACGCACCTCGGTAAAGAAGTGGGCATCCGGCGTGCGGGTCTGGGGCACGTTGGAGCCCCAGGCGATGATATAGCCTGAGTTGTACCAGTCGGCGGACTCGGGCACGTCGGTCTGCTCGCCCCAGGTCATCGGCGAGGCGGGGGGCAAATCGCAATACCAGTCGTAAAAGCTCATACATACGCCGCCGATCAATGACAAATAGCGACTGCCGGCGGCGTAGCTGACCATCGACATCGCCGGGATCGGCGAAAACCCGAGGATGCGATCCGGCCCATATTGCTTGGCGGTGTAAACGTTGGAGGCGGCGATCAGTTGGTTGAGTTCGTCCCACTCAGCGCGCACAAACCCGCCCATGCCCCGGGCACGCTTATACTGCTGGGTTTTCGCTGGGTCGCTAACGAGGTATTCCCAGGCATCCACCGGGTCCGTTTTTTCGGCTAGCGCTTCGCGCCACAGGCTCAACAGGGCTTTGCGGATCAACGGGTACTTTAAGCGGTTGGCACTATACATGTACCAGGAGTAGCTGGCGCCCCGAGGGCAGCCCCGCGGTTCATGATTGGGAAGGTCGGGCCGCGTGCGTGGGTAGTCGGTCTGCTGAGTCTCCCAGGTCACCAGGCCATTTTTGACGTAGATTTTCCAGCTGCACGAGCCGGTGCAGTTGACGCCGTGGGTAGAGCGCACGACTTTGTCGTGCTGCCAGCGGCGGCGGTAACTATCTTCCCACTGGCGGTCTTCTTGGCGAACTTCACCGTGGTCACTCGCAAAAGGCTCGCGGGCTTTGCGGAAAAAATTTAGCCGGTCAATGAAATGACTCATGGTCGATCTCCAGGCTTCTCAAAGGAAAGCAATCGCCTGATAGCAGACGTCTTGGGACCGATTGTGAGTGATTAAAAAGGTGATTTCTGCCCGCTTACCTCCATATACCCCGCCCCTACCTCTTAGGTGATAGAAGACCAAATCCACTGGGGATAGAGGCCGGAAAACGCTTGCTGAGATTGACCTAAGTCATCGATGGTAGAGGGCATCAAGCACGATAATAAAGCCCACTAATAAACTCAGGTTTTGCACTAACAGGCTCGCCTATGATTCCGCGCTCACTTGCTGATGGCCTACCGCTGCTGCGCTTGGCCTTTCGTCCCTTCTTTTATCTCGGCGCGCTGTTTAGCCTGCTTGCCATGCTGGTATGGCTGGCGTTTTGGCACGGCAACGTATGGCTTTCCCCTTATGGCGGCATGCTGTGGTGGCATCAGCATGAAATGCTGTTTGGGTTCGGTAGCGCTATTATCACCGGTTTTTTGCTCACAGCGGTGCAAAACTGGACGGGGCGGCCCAGCGTGTCGGGCTGGCCGCTATTGGGGTTAGTGGCGCTCTGGCTTGTCGCTCGACTATTGTTTGCCTACGCGGCCTCCTTGCCCGGTTGGCTATTGCTAGTGGTGGATGTCAGCTTTCTGCCACTGGTGGCGGTCGCCATGGCGCGCAGCGTTGTGGCAGTACGCTTATGGCGGAATCTCTTGTTTGTACCCGTGCTTTTGCTATTGGGCATCGCTAATGCCGCCATGCACGTCGGGGTGATGAGCGGGGATGCCCTATTGATTCGCGATGCGAGCCACCTGGCCGTATTGGTCATTACCCTGCTGATGGTGCTATTGGGCGGGCGCGTTATTGCGTTTTTTACCTCGCGTAAATTGGCTATTACCCAACCGGCGCCCTACCCGCCGCTGGAGGCGCTGAGCCTTGGCAGCATGGCAGCCATCGTCCTGCTCCAACTGACAATAACGCTGAGCGATCTGCGCGCCAGCCTGTTAATGGCCGCATTAATGGGCATCGCCGCTTTAAGTAACGCCTGGCGATTAACTCGATGGAAAGGCTGGTTGGGTTGGCGAGAACCACTTTTATGGGGATTGCATTTAAGCTATGCCTTTATTCCCCTTGGGCTTTTGCTCTGGGCATGGCAGCTTTTCAGCGGCCAGCGCATCGAAACCGCCTTACACGCTCTGGCGATTGGCGGCATGGGAACAATGATGCTCGCCATGATGGCCCGAGTATCGCTGGGCCATACCGGTCGAGCCATACGTACGCTACCGGGTATTGGCCTGGCGTTGGCCGTACTTCTATTGGCAGGGCTGCTGCGCTCGGTCTGGTTGACCGTATTTCAGCAGTCAAGCCATTGGGTGTATAGCGCCGTGATTATTGCTTGGTGCATTAGCTATTTGATTTTTTTACTGCATTACACAGTACCGCTATTTAGCGCGCGTGTTGACGGCAAAAGCGGTTAACAGCAAAACGACTCTTGCGCTCGTCTACACCTGCAGGGAGAGCAACGTGGCGGAACACTATTTCTTGCTAAAGCACCTACATATCACCGCGGCCTATGCGAGTTTGGCTTTTTTTATCCTGCGTGCCTGCTGGTCGGTGAAGGACGCTCCCATTCTCCAGGCACGCTGGGTGAAGGTAGTACCGCACATTATTGATACGGCGCTGCTGGCTCTCGGTGTATCGCTGGCGGTTATACTCAACTTCTGGCCACTTCCACCCTGGCTAAGCGCTAAAATTACCGCACTGGTGATTTATATCCTGCTGGGCACGGTCGCCATCAAGCGCGGCAAAACGCCCGCGATTCGTGCTTGGGCCGCACTGGCCGCAGTTAGCGTATTTGTCTATATGCTGGGAGCCGCTCTACAGCGCTCGCCGCTATCATGGCTTGCGGGGCTTGGCTAACACGTGGACCATAACGAAATGGAGACCCGATGCGACTGACACAGTTAGCCTGGTGCGCACTTGCTTACCTATGTATTGGCTTGGGCGTGGCGGGCATTGTGCTGCCATTGCTGCCCACGACTCCATTTTTGCTACTCGCGCTATGGGCCGCCACCCAAGGCTCCCCTCGTTTGGCGCAATGGTTGGATCAACATCCTCGTTTGAGTTCATACCTTCACGCGTGGCACGAGCAGCGGGCGATCCCTAAACGCGCCAAAATTATAGGACTCCTATTGCTGGCCACCAGTTGGCTGACGCTATGGGCCAGTGGCGCTAGTCACTTGTTGCTTGCCGGGATGGCGGTGTTTTTTATCGGCGTTGCCAGTTTTATTGTGACCCGGCCCAACGCCTACGGCCGCCAATAAGTCAAAGACACTCAATCCCAAATACCCTTCTTATCCCCCATAAGAAGTAATACACTTACTTCATTAGTTGAATTGGGCACGGCTTGCCACCGCACCCTTGTTGCCTTCTCTGCGCACCGGGAGTGACATGAGACCCTTACACCATTCACTCGTCGTCAGAATCGTGGCGTTGTTGCTGATTATCGGCAGTATGGCCATTGCCAGCATTAGCGCGACTATTTTTATCGCCCATCGCAGCCAAGGCGACGCGGAAGCAATTAACGTGGCAGGCTCGCTGCGGCTATACAGCGCGCAAATTAGTCAAGCGCTTCAGCAGGCACCGACAAATTCTGACGAACGAATAGACGCGATTAACAGAGTCACCACCCGCTTTTCCGAACGGCTGGCCAGCCCTGCTTTAACGGACAGACCACGACTCTCGTCAAATGGACAAGCAGACGCGACATTAACGTCGCTAAACGAGCAGTGGCAGCGGGACATCACCCCGCTCATCGAGCGTGCGAAAGAGGGCGATAGCCGCGATATTCAGCGAGCGATCACCGGGCTTGACGGCTTCATCGACGCTATCGACGATTTTGTGACCCTGCTGGAAGATCATAATCAGGACAAGATCAGCTTTTTAACCCAGTTGCAGATTTGGTGCCTGGTGTTGATTGGCCTGCTACTGGCTGTCGCACTCTACGACCTCCGCACGCATTTGATCATGCCGCTAAGGCATTTGATTCAGCTCAGCCAAGAGATAGGCAAACGCAATTTTGCTTATCGCGCGTCGGTTAATTCGCATGATGAGTTGGGTCAGCTTGGTCAAACGTTCAACCAGATGGCCGCCGAACTGGCCACTAGCTATCAGGAACTCGAGTCACGAATTTTACACAAACAGGCGGAGCTAGAGCGCCATAACCGGGCGCTACAGATCATTCATGACGGCAGCCGAGTGCTTTACGGGGGCGGTAACGACCTTTGTTCCAGCGCCGCCCCGATGCTAAGGGAGCTCGAAGCGCTCTTGGATATCGGCCCCATTACCCTGTCGCTTCATAACCTACACGACAACAGTGACATGGAGATACTTGCCACCCATTCGCTCGAGCGCCCGCAGTACTGCCGCGACCTGGACTGCGTTGCCTGCCTGGAACCCACGCAGCGTGACAGCCGAGACAAACTGCAAAGCCCTGCATCACGCATCGATAACCACCCGCAGTTGCTGGAGCTCCCCATCACCGTGGGGCGTTTAACGCTTGGCTATTTGACGATTGGCTATTCCAGCCCCATTAGCGATTCCACACGCCAACTGCTCAACACGTTATCGGGCCAATTGGCCACCGCCATTTATCTACAGCAACGCATCGAAGAACAGCAGCAGTTGTCGTTGATCAAGGAGCGTACGATTATCGCCCGCGAACTGCATGATTCACTGGCTCAATCGCTTTCGTATCTTAAAATGCAGGTGGCACGACTTGAGCGCATGCAAGCCAAGGCGGTACCTGTTGAGCAGCAAAACGGCGTTATGGGCGATTTGCGCGATGGCTTGAACAGCGCCTACCGACAGCTGCGTGAGCTATTGAGCACTTTCAGACTGTCGCTGGACAAACCAGGGTTGCAGGCGGCATTGCAACAAACCGTCGATGAATTCAGCGAGCGGCTGGGCTTCCCAATCACCTTTAGTTACGCCGTCCCCCCGCACTTACTCAGCGCCAATGAAGACGTGCATATCCTGCAAATCACCCGCGAAGCGCTGACCAATACGCTAAAACACGCCAATGCCCAATGGGCGGGCGTTAGCCTAAGCTTTCAACAGGCCGAACTACATCTGGCGATCGAGGATGACGGTATTGGGCTCAAAACATCAGCGTCGCCACCCATGCACTTCGGGCTGATTATCATGCGTGATCGGGCAAGCCATATTAACGGCACATTGACTTTTAATAACCGACCAAATGGCGGTGCCGGCGTTTATCTGTGCTTTACGCCGCAAACCAATCGACTCATTAAGGAAGCGCGCTTATGAGCATTCCCAATTCCACTGTTGATCAGATTGCAACCATCATGGTCATTGATGATCACCCACTGTTGCGTCGCGGCGTCCGTCAACTGCTTGAAATGGAGGAGGATCTACAGCTGGTCTATGAAACAGGCTCGCCCCAGGACGGTATCCAGCAGGCCGTCTCTCTGGAACCCGACATGCTGCTGCTCGATATGAACATGCCCGACATGAACGGTCTGGAAACGCTCAAGCAGCTTCGGGAGGCGGGCTATACCGGCCGTATTATCATGTATACCGTTTCGGATCAGGAAGATGACGTGGTGGATGCGCTCCGCGGAGGAGCTGACGGCTATCTGCTCAAGGACATGGAACCCGAGGACATGGTCCACCAATTGCGCCAGGCAGCAAAGGGACGCATGGCCATAAGCGAAAACTTAACCGCCATGCTAGCCCATGCGCTGCGCAACCAACGCGGCGACTCACCAGCGCCATCATCGGCATCGCTCACCCAGCGCGAGAAGGAAATACTACGTGAGCTTTCCGCCGGAATGTCCAACAAGCTGATCGCCCGCAAGCTGGATATTACTGAAGGCACTGTTAAAGTCCACGTTAAGCACCTGCTAAAAAAACTCCACCTTCGCTCGCGAGTGGAGGCCGCCGTTTGGGCCGTGCAGGAAGGGATAAGCTAAACCGGTTCTATGTGGTTACCCCTAAATACCTAGCGGCAAATTTTGATCCTGTACCCACACCGCCTACACATAAAAATAACTCATAAAAACAATGCTTTAACTTAAATAACTTGCTACCTCCTTAGAGGTAGTTGGCCGATAACACCCCTCTATACCCCCCGTTTTCCCGGATCAAGCCAAGGCGTATCTTGCAAAGCACTGCGCTTTGCAGCACTTGCGTCCAAGGGGGTAGCGAATGGCCAAACATAATGCCGACATAGAACAATGGGACGTTGAGAATCCGCAATTCTGGGATCAGCAGGGCAAGCGAACCGCCACCCGAAACTTGTGGATTTCCATTCCCAGTCTCCTGCTTGGCTTTGCCGTCTGGATGATGTGGGGAATGATTACGACCCAGATGCTAAACCTGGGTTTCCCCTTTTCAAACGACCAACTTTTCACTTTGACCGCCATTGCCGGGTTAGCGGGTGCCACGCTGCGCATCCCTGCCTCGTTCATGATCCGCATTGCCGGCGGCCGCAATACCGTCTTTTTGACCACCGCGCTGTTGATAATACCGGCGGCTGGCACTGGCTTTGCGCTCATGAATCCGCAAACACCTTTCTGGGTGTTTCAGGCACTCGCCCTGCTTTCCGGCATTGGTGGGGGGAACTTCGCTTGCTCAATGAGCAATATTTCCAACTTTTTCCCCAAACAGCAGCAAGGCTACGCACTGGGCATGAACGCGGGGTTGGGTAACTTTGGCGTGACCACCATGCAAATTCTCGTGCCACTGGTCATGACCGTCGGCCTGTTCGGCGCACTCGCGGGTGAGCCCATGGCATTGGAAAGCGCTAGCGGCACGCTCATTGGTCGCATTGACGCAGGCACCGACACCTGGATTCAGAATGCGGGGTTCGTTTGGCTGCTGTTTCTTGTACCGCTGGCAGTGGCTGGCTGGTTCGGCATGAATAACCTACGCCCCATCACCCCGAATCCCGGCAGCCCGTTACAGGCGTTCGGTAAGATTCTGGGGCTTTACGCGGTGGGACTTTTTGCGTCAGTCGTTGGCGTGCTGGCGCTCGGGTTTATCAATATGTGGTTTGCCCTGCCGTTGACCATTGTGCTGACCCTCGCGCTTTTGCGGTTGCTACCGGGCGATATCAAGCCCGCGATAAAAAAGCAGTTTGGCATTTTTTCCAACAAACACACCTGGGCGATGACGGTGCTTTACATCCTCACCTTTGGCTCCTTTATTGGCTTTTCCGCCGCGCTGCCCCTCTCGATCAACATCATTTTCGGCAACATGATGGAAATCGCCACTGACGGCAGCTTGGCGAGGGTGACCAACCCCGATGCCCCCAGCGCGCTGACCTGGTCATGGATGGGAGCCTTTGTCGGTGCTTTGATTCGCCCGCTGGGTGGCTGGATATCCGACAAAGTCGGCGGTTCGATTGTCACGCAGGTGATTTCGGCCATCATGGTGGTGGCCTCCATCGCTAGCGGCTACGTAATGATGCTGGCCTACAACTCCACTGATCCCAACCAATATTTCTGGCTGTTTCTGGCGCTGTTCATCGTGCTCTTCGCCGCCAGCGGCATCGGCAATGGGTCAACCTTTCGCAGTATTGGGGTGATTTTCGATAACCAGCAAAAAGGACCGGTGCTGGGCTGGACCTCAGCAATTGCGGCTTACGGCGCGTTCATTGCGCCACGGGTGATTGGCGACCAAATCAAGGTGGGTACACCTGAGCTCGCCATGTATGGGTTTGCCGTTTTCTACACCGTATGCCTGGTCGTTAACTGGTGGTTTTACCTGCGCAAAAACGCCTACGTGAAAAACCCATAATCTGTCATTTACCGCCAAGAGGGATCACCATGGCTTCCCAACGTTTTCAACAAACCTCGGTACTGATTGCCAATACCTTCGCCTTTACCATGTGTTTTATGGTGTGGACGATGTTTGGTGAAATAGGTGTGCCGATTGCTGAAGAGCTCGGTTTAAACGGTACCCAGTTTGGTATTTTGACCGCCGTTCCCATCTTGACCGGCGCCCTATCACGCCTGCCCCTGGGCGCCATGACCGACCAGTACGGCGGCCGCCCGGTGTTTTTTATTATCCTGCTGCTGATTATTCCCGCCGTATGGCTTGTTCAATTCGCCACCCAGTATTGGCAACTTCTTACATTAGGGGCATTTATCGGGCTTGCCGGCGGGGCCTTTTCAGTGGGCATTACGTATACCGCTAAATGGTTTGAAAGCGACCGCCAGGGGCTTGCCATGGGCATCTTTGGTGCTGGCAATGCCGGGGCCGCCGTAACCAAGTTTATCGCCCCGACGGTGATTGTCATGCTGGGCTGGCAGGCGGTGCCCAATATCTATGCGGTTATTATGTTGATTACCGCCATCCTGTTCTGGTTTTTCACCTATACCAATCCGGCGCATCGCAGTACCCGTAAGGTCTCCCTGCGCGAGCAGGTAAAAATCCTCAACGACCCCAAAGTGTGGAAGTACTGTCAGTACTATTCCCTCGTGTTCGGCGGCTATGTGGGGGTTTCGCTTTGGCTGACACGCTATTACATGACCGAATATGGCTTTGGGATTCAGTTGGCCGCGGTGGTCGCCACCATTTTTGTTCTTCCCTCAGGAGTAATTCGGGCGTTTGGCGGCTGGCTATCCGACCGCTTTGGTGCCCACAACGTTACCTGGACATGCCTATGGGCCAGCTTGATCGCGCTATTTATTATGTCGTACCCGGAAACACACTACAGCGTTGAAGCGGCAGGCGGCGCAGGTCGTGTTGAGTTCGGTTTTGGAATACCGGTATGGCTGTTTACCGCTGCATTGTTCGTAGTCGGTATTGCCTGGGGTATTGGCAAAGCCTCGGTATTTAAATACCTCTCCAACGAGTACCACGAAAACCTGGGACTTGTTTCCGGCATTGTCGGGCTGGCTGGAGGCTTAGGCGGATTTCTCCTGCCCATCATGTTTGGTGCGCTGGTGGACATCACCGGAATCGCCACCACAGTGTGGATGTTGTGCTTCGGCATCACACTGGTGTCGATCATTTGGATGTGGTGGACAGAGCGTCGCTCGCCAGTGATTACGCGCGGTTCGTCAGCACAGGCCCTGCAGATGGAGTCTAGTGAGGAAAGCGCTTATAGAACGTAGTGGAAAAGGCTGGGGCTGGATGTAGCCATACTGGAGACTAAAATACTAAAGACTAATAAGAAGAATAGTATATAAGGGGGAATGATGTCGTTATCACTTCATCTTGGCATAAAGTCAAACAACCGTATGCCAGTGTTTCTAAATGGCGTGGCTTTGCAATTCGGCTCCAACCCCCTGTACCGAATCGCTTATTGCAGCCCAGCCCAGAACGCCTCTGCATAGGGGCTCAGCGGAGCGACAGGTCTGGTGAGGTGAGTCTCCAGCGGGATATCCAGCGCTGATCCAAAACACGATGCAGCCTCGCATCCGAGATCTCCTGCTCGGTGAGACTTTTGGGCAGCCAAGCGACCCCTTTGTTCTCCAACGCCATCGACATTAGAACCGCCGCTAAATGACTGCTAAAGCGTGGTTTCAGGTGCAAGAGCTCTTCTTTTCCTTGAAGCCTATGCGAAACGATACGCCCAAGCCCAGATTCTTCGGTGTAGGCAAGGTAAGGCAATGACTCAGACGAGGCGTTGAATTGCGCTGATCCTCCAGCTAAGGCAAGTAGAGTGTCGCGACCAATTTCTTTACTGACGAACTGATTAGCAGGTAAACGCGGGGGAACATCCGGGTGACGGTGGCAGAGTAAAAACTGTACTTGGCCATGCACCAGCATTTGCTCGCAAGTGGCCATACTGTCGGAGTGCAACCGAACGGATTCGATGGGAGCACCCTTTTCTGCGCTTCTGATCCAGCGTGGAAAGAACGTGAACGACAGTGAATGGGTTGCCGCAAAGTGAAGTGTTTTAGCGGCCGTTCCTGCGACTTCTTGCGCCTCGGCTCTGATCCGATAGAGCCTGCTAGCCGCATCTTGCGCACTCGCAAGAATATGCCTGCCCGCTTCGGTCAACGTGGCGCCTTGGGGGGTGCGGATAAACAGATCGGCCCCGATCCAATTCTCCAATGCGCGTATTCGCCGGCTGAATGCCGGCTGGGTGATGTGCCGAGCATCTGCGGCACGAACGAAGCTGCCGTACTCGGCCAACGCTTCAAAATCTTCCAACCAAACGAGTTCCATAGGGCAATGCCGTCTCGGTATAGGGCGCGGCATTTATAGCATTGGGCGCGCTTTCTCGCCAAGTTTACCATGGCCACGTCAACTACAAGAGGAACACGTCATGCGTATCGTAGAGATCCGAGAGAAAACCGTTTCCATTGCGTCGCCCATCGCTAACGCCTACATCGATTTCTCCAAAATGACCTGTTCGGTCGTAGCGGTCATTACCGATGTCATTCGTGATGGCAAGCCAGTCATCGGCTATGGCTTCAATTCCAACGGCCGTTACGGTCAAGGCGCGTTGATGCGGGATCGCTTCCTGGATCGTATCAGCGAAGCGGATCCGGAATCGCTGATCGACGAAGAGAACGATAACCTCGACCCGTTCGCCATCTGGAAGACCCTGATGACAAACGAGAAGCCGGGTGGCCATGGTGAGCGTTCGGTCGCTGTTGGCACCATCGATATGGCTGTCTGGGATGCTGTTGCCAAGATCGAAGGTAAGCCTTTGTATCGCCTGCTGGCTGATCGTTATCGCGACGGTGTGGCCGATGACAAGGTTTGGGTTTATGCGGCGGGCGGTTATTACTATCCCGACAATGACCATTCCAAACTAAAGGCTGAGATGCAGAGCTATCTGGATCGCGGCTATGACGTTGTAAAAATGAAGATCGGTGCCGCGCCTCTGGATGAGGACATCCGTCGCATCGAGGCCGTGCTCGATGTTGTTGGTGACGGCCGTCGCCTGGCCGTGGATGCCAACGGTCGCTTTGATCTAAAAACGGCCATTGCTTACGCCGAGGCCATTAAGAAGTACAACCTGTTCTGGTACGAAGAGATCGGTGACCCACTCGATTATGCCTTGCAAGCCGAGATGGCGAATCACTATGAGCTGCCGATGGCTACCGGTGAAAACCTGTTTTCCCACCAAGATGCCCGCAACCTGCTGCGTTACGGCGGCATGCGCCCTGATCGCGACTTCTTGCAGTTCGACTGCGCACTGTCCTACGGCCTGGTGGAATACATGCGCACTCTGGACGTAATGAAAGAAATGGGCTGGTCCTCACGCCGCGTGGTGCCGCACGGTGGTCACCAGATGTCGCTGAACATCGCTGCTGGTTTGCACCTGGGCGGCAACGAGTCCTATCCAGATGTGTTCCAGCCATTCGGCGGTTTTGCTGATGGCACCAAGGTAGAGAACGGCTATGTCGGTCTGCCTGATGTACCGGGTGTGGGCTTTGAAGCCAAGTCTGCCCTGTACGCCGTCATGCGTGAACTCGGAGAAGGCTAAGTCCCGTCTACGAATGCCCCGCCACTTCCGGGGCATTCGTGCTTTTGGCGTCAGCCCCTGATGCCAGCCACAACGCCCAACACAAGAATAACTGAAGTGCGCTCGTGGAAACGTCCAAATCACGCTGGTCAGCCGACGTCTAATTTCTGTCTTGCCTATTGATGCACGTTTGGAAGGAGAAACTACCAAGCGGAAGTACCAAAGGCCGTGGCAGAACGACATAAATAGGGAGGGTTAGAAGGCATTATGTATCACCATTTTGGATCACGTTTAAGATCAAAAGGTGAAAAACTCTTCTAAAGCAATTGGATGGCCAGAAATGGAGGCGGCCCCAAAAGCCACATCCCGGCACACGCATCCACCACTACCGTTGCTCCCTTCCGGGCCTGGCGGGGTTTGCAGTTTAGCGTTGCGAGAGAACCTAAGGGGCCACCATAACGGCGACTCATTAATGAGCCTACCTACGCTGATTGGTGGCTACGCCCTGATTTGAACAGGGGACCCCATCATTATGAGTGATGTGCTCTAACCAACTGAGCTACGTAGCCTTTCCGACATCAGCGGAGGCACATTGTGCCTACCTTAATGGCAAAAGGCAAGCCGCAATCGGCTTGCCCTTCAGCATCGCTACGGCTTATTGCAGTGCGTTACGCACAGCTTCTTCGGCAGGCTCGCCGTCGATGGTTTCAACGCCGGCCAGCCACTCGCCTAGCAGTTCGTCATTTTCCTGCAGGTAAGTGCGGGCTGCATCACGCGGATTTGCCCCATCGTCCATGATCTCGCCCATCAGCTGATTTTCCATCTCAAGCGTGAACGTCATGTTGTTGAGCAGCGCAGCAACGTTCGGGCACTCTTCAGCGTAGCCACCACGGGTATTGGTGTAGACCGTGGCACCACCTAAATTAGGCCCAAAGTAATCGTCAGCCCCTTCCAGGTAAGCCATATCGAAGTTTGTGTTCATGGGGTGTGGTTCCCAGCCCAAAAACACCATCCAGTCTTCGTTAGGTACACGCGCCCGCAGCTCAGCCAACATGCCGGCTTCACTGGAATCGACTACTTCCCAATCACCCAGGCCGTAGGCATCGTCTTCGATCATTTGCTGGATCAATTCATTGCCGTCGTTACCGGCTTCAATACCATGCAGATCGTTGTCGAATTTGTCCGCATGGTCGGCCAAATCTTCAACCGAGGTGACGCCAGCGTCATAAACGTACTGTGGCACCGCCAGGGTGTATTTTGCGCCCTCTAGGTTGGCCGTTAACCGGTCAACGGTGCCTTTCTCAACGTAAGGGTCGCTGATAGACGCCATGGAAGGCATCCAGTTACCTAAAAAAACATCGAAATCATCATTTTGCATGCCCGAATAGGCAATCGGTACAGACACCGTATCCACGCGCGCTTCGTAGCCCATGCCTTCCAGCACTTCACTGGCCAGAGCGGTAGTGACGGTAATATCGGTCCAGCCTACTTCGGCAAAGCGAACCGTACTACACTCATTGGCCATCGCTAAGGTAGGAAGCCCTGCCGTGACGACCGCCGCTCCCATCATGCTTAAACGTGTTTTATTCATTCACTATCCCCTTTTCATCACATTGTCCAATACCCGCTCGATGTTGTCGCCTGGGCGGGTATCCAGTAGCATCTTTTTATTGATTGAACGTTCAATAAAAAGATGCGATTATGTCTAGGTAATCATGCCTACACCCGTTTTTCAAGGTTAGGGGTGAATAGGCATTCAACGTGAGGGGAGAAAGCTGTGCCTAAGGTGGGAATGGAACCAATACGCCGCCAACAGTTAATCAACGCCACGATGGCGGCCATTGATGAAGTCGGTTTAGCAGAAGCCACTGTGATGCGGATAGCCCGCCATGCAGGGGTTTCAGCAGGCATCATTAGCCATTATTTCGGTGGCAAGGATGGCCTACTGGAAGCCACCATGCGACAAATCCTGACCGATTTAAGCCGCGCCGTTTCGGTGCGTCGCCATGCGTTGGAAGATAATTCTCCCCGCGCACACATTGGCGCCATTATTGAGGGAAACTTTGACCGCACGCAGGTCACTGGTCCCGCAGCCAAAACCTGGCTCGCCTTTTGGGCAAGCAGCATGCATAAACCCATGTTGCTGCGTTTGCAAAACGTCAATGACCGCCGTCTTTATGCCAATTTATGTCACCAGTTTCGCCGCGTTATGCCGCGGGCCGACGCCCGCAATGCAGCGCGTGGCTTGGCCGCGATGATCGACGGCCTATGGCTGCGTGGCGCGCTTACTCCCGAAGGCTTAGACGCTGAAGAGGCGCGTCACCTCGCCCACACGTATTTGGATCAATTATTTGCTCACCATGGTTGCCAGCAGCATGCATCCATTACCGAATCACATTAAGGAGACCACCATGGCCGCTCAAGACATACAGCCCCTTTACATCAATGGTCGCCCGGTCGCTGCCACTTCCGGCGAGACGTTTAGCATTACCAACCCTTTTGATGGCAGCTTGCTGGCTACAGTTGGCCAAGCGAGCCAGGCCGACGTCGACAGCGCGGTGGATGCCGCCCGGCATGGCCAGCGCAAATGGGCCGGCATGACCGGCATGGAGCGCGCACGTATTCTGCTACGTGCCGTCGCCCTGCTACGCGAACGCAACGACGAGCTAGCTGAGCTGGAAACCCGCAACACCGGCAAGCCGATTAGCGAAACCGCAAGCGTGGATATCGTCACCGGCGCAGACGCGTTGGAGTACTACGCGGGCTTAGCGCCGGCCATTGAAGGCAGCCAAATTCCCTTGCGTGAAAGCTCATTCGTTTACACGCGCCGCGAGCCGCTGGGCGTGATTGGCGCTATCGGCGCGTGGAACTACCCCATTCAAATCGCCTGCTGGAAAGCCGCCCCGGCCCTGGCCGCGGGTAACGCGATTGTTTTCAAGCCCAGCGAAGTCACGCCGCTCACCACCATGAAGCTTGCCGAAATCTTCACCGAAGCGGGTCTCCCCGACGGCGTGTTCAACGTGGTACAGGGCGATGGCCGCGTTGGCGCAATGCTCACCGGGCATAAAGGCATCGACAAAGTGTCATTCACTGGTGAAGCCGGCACCGGTAAGAAGGTCATGTCGGCGGCGGCGGAATCGACGCTTAAAGACGTCACCATGGAGCTTGGCGGCAAATCACCGCTGATCGTGTTTGCCGACGCCGATCTGGATCGGGCTGCTGATGCCGCCATGATGGCCAACTTCTATTCCAGCGGCCAAATTTGCACCAACGGCACCCGGGTATTTGTTGAGCGCAGCGTCAAAGATGCCTTTGAAGCCAAGCTGGTCGAGCGTGTTAAGCGCATTAACGACGGCGACCCGATGGATCCGAACGTTAATTTCGGCCCATTGGTCAGCTTTGAGCACCAGGAAAAAGTACTTTCCTACATAGCGCTGGGCAAAGAGCAAGGCGCGCGCGTACTGGTAGGCGGCGACGACTGGAGCACTGGTAAGCGAGCCAACGGCGCATGGGCTGCACCTACTGTATTTTCCGACTGCACCGACGACATGCGCATTGTGCGCGAGGAAATTTTTGGCCCGGTCATGTCGCTGCTGGCGTTTGACGACGAAGACGAAGTGATTCGTCGCGCCAATGACACCCCCTATGGCCTGGCCGCCGGCGTCTTCAGCGAAAGCCTGAACCGCGCGCACCGTGTGATTCATCAGTTGGAAGCGGGCATCTGCTGGGTCAATACCTGGGGCGAGTCACCTTCCGAAATGCCTGTAGGCGGTTACAAAGAGTCGGGGATTGGGCGCGAAAACGGTGTTGAGACCCTCAATCACTATACCCAGACCAAATCCGTGCAGATCGAGATGGGGCCATTTGAGTCAGTGTTTTAACTCTAAGCACTAAGCTCTGCCGGTAGGCATAACGCGAAGACGCTCCGCTTTTTTGCCTACCGGCTCACCTCCTCTATTAAGCCAGATTTCTTAAGGAGACTCGATGTCTCAACCACGCGAATTTGATTACATCATTATTGGCGCGGGCTCAGCGGGTAACGTGCTAGCCACGCGCCTAACCGAAGACAGCAACGTTAGCGTACTGCTGCTGGAAGCCGGTGGCCCCGATTATCGCTTTGATTTTCGCACCCAGATGCCCGCTGCCCTGGCCTTCCCACTACAAGGCAAGCGCTATAACTGGGCGTTTGAAACCGACCCCGAGCCCTACATGGATGGCCGCCGCATGGAGTGCGGCCGCGGTAAGGGCCTTGGCGGCTCATCGCTGATCAACGGCATGTGCTACATCCGCGGTAACGCGCTGGATTACGACAACTGGGCCAGCCAGCCCGGCCTTGAAGACTGGGATTACTTAAGCTGCCTGCCCTACTTCAAGAAAAGCGAAACCCGCGATATCGGCTCGAACGACTATCACGGCGGTGAAGGCCCGGTGAGCGTGACCACGCCCAAAGCGGATAACAACCCGCTTTACCGCACCTTCATTGAAGCTGGCAAGCAGGCGGGCTACCCGGAAACCGAGGACGTCAACGGCTACCAGCAAGAGGGCTTTGGCCCCATGGACCGCTTTGTGACGCCCAACGGTCGTCGCGCGTCTACTGCGCGTGGCTACTTGGATACCGCAAAGCAGCGCGATAACCTGACCATCGAAACCCACGCGGTGACCGATGTGATCGAGTTTGACGGCAAGCGCGCCGTTGGCGTTCGCTATGAGCGTAAAGGCCAGCCGCAACAGGCCCGTGCGCGTCGCGAAGTGCTGCTTTGCGGTGGCGCCATTGCCTCGCCGCAGATTCTGCAGCGCTCGGGCATCGGCAACCCCGAGCTGCTCAATTCGCTGGATATTCCCGTCGTTCACGAACTGCCCGGCGTGGGTGAAAACCTACAAGACCACCTGGAAATGTATATCCAGTACGAGTGCAAAGAGCCGATTTCGCTCTACCCAGCGCTCAAGTGGTACAACCAGCCGAAAATTGGCGCCGAATGGCTGTTCAAAGGCACCGGCGTGGGTGCTAGCAACCAGTTTGAATCCTGTGGCTTTATTCGCAGCCGCGATGAAGAAGCGTGGCCAAACCTGCAGTACCACTTCCTGCCCATCGCCATCAGCTACAACGGCAAGAGTGCGGTGCAGGCCCACGGCTTCCAGGCCCACGTTGGTTCTATGCGTTCAGAAAGCCGCGGGCGTATCCAGCTAACCTCGAAAGACCCTCACGCTGCCCCCAGCATTTTGTTTAACTACATGTCCAAAGACAAAGATTGGGAAGAGTTCCGCGACGCCATTCGCCTAACGCGTGAGATCATCGCCCAGCCAGCGTTTGAGCCATACCGTGGTCGCGAGATCGCGCCCGGCCCAGACGTACAATCGGATGCCGAACTCGACGCCTTCGTCAAACAGCACGCCGAAACCGCTTACCACCCCTGCGGTAGTTGCCGAATGGGCGATGATGCGATGTCGGTCACCGACGGCCAAGGACGTGTACATGGCGTAGAAGGGCTGCGCGTGGTGGATGCCTCGCTATTCCCGGTCATTCCTACCGGCAACCTCAACGCGCCGACTATTATGTTGGCCGAAAAAATTGCCGACCGGGTTCGAGAGCGCCAACCGCTACCCCGCGCCAATGTCGATTACTTCGTTGCCAAAGGTACGCCTGCGAAGCAGCATTGAACCAAGCCTTTCAGACTTAACTCTAAAACGTCGCGGCCCATCCCGCGGCGTTTTTTTATGTCGGCAAAAGGTACTTAAACGCTTGCACTGGTGGGCGCCGGTCTGCCAATATTCAAACATCTGTTTAAATACGTGTGCGAACCACACGATTCTCGTCACAACCCATGGAGAGTCTCTATGCTCACCCTATTACTGATTGTGCTGGCGGTTGTTGGCCTGCTCGTGGTGATGCGCCGCGAAGCAGGCGCAACAGCTGCCCTGGCGGTACTTGGCGTGCTAGGCCTGGTTGGCCTGCTAACTGATGCCGCCGTTATTGGCGTACTCTTCCTGTTGGGCGCTGGCGCAGTAGCCGTGGCCGGCCTCCCTGCACTGCGCAGCAAGTGGCTGACGCCCCGCCTGTTTGCCATGTTCAAGAAGGTGGCGCCTAAGGTTTCCGACACCGAGCGTACCGCTCTGGAAGCGGGCACTGTCTCGTGGGATGGTGAACTATTTTCCGGCAACCCCCAATGGAACAAGCTGCTCAACTTCAAAGACGATGGCCTGCGCGAAGACGAGCAAGCCTTCCTCGACAACCAGTGTGCGAAAGCCGCCGGCATGTGTAACGCCTGGGATATCGCCATTGAGCGCGCGGACCTGCCCCAGCAGCTATGGGATTATCTGAAAAAAGAAGGCTTCTTCGGCATGATCATTCCGAAGGAGTACGGCGGCTTGGGCTTCACTGCCAAAGCCCAGTCCATGGTGCTGCAAAAGCTCTCTGCCAACGAAACGCTGATGGTCACCGTCGGCGTTCCCAACTCGCTGGGCCCAGGTGAGCTGCTGCTCAAATACGGTACTCAGGAACAGAAAGACCACTACCTGCCGCGCTTGTCCGACGGCCGTGAAATTCCCTGCTTTGGTCTGACGGGCCCGCGTGCCGGTTCAGACGCCACCTCGCTGCCGGACACTGGTGTGGTATGCAAGCAAATGGTCGACGGCAAAGAAGTCCTCGGCTTGCGCCTCAACTTTGAAAAGCGTTGGATTACCCTGGCGCCGATCGCCACCGTTGTTGGCCTTGCGTTTCGTCTATTTGACCCCGACAACCTGCTCGGCGACGAAGAAGACCGCGGTATTACCCTGGCGCTGATTCCCCGTGATACCGACGGCATGGAAATCGGCCGCCGTCACCACCCCATCGGCAGCCCGTTTATGAACGGCCCGATCAAGGGCAAGGACGTCTTTGTACCGCTGGATACCATTATCGGTGGGCCGGACATGATCGGCCAGGGTTGGCGCATGCTGGTTGAGTGTCTGTCGATCGGCCGCTGTATCACCCTGCCCTCCGGCGCCACCGGCACCGCGCGTTACGCGTTGGGTTGGAGCGGTGGCTTTACCCGCGTGCGTCGCCAGTTCAACGTCCCCGTCGCCGAAATGGAAGGCGTGCAGGAACCCTTAGCGCGCATGGCATCGCTGGGTTACATCGCACAGGCCACGGTCTATCAAACCGCCAACCTGATCGACCACGGCGAGAAGCCTGCGGTTCCCTCGGCGATCCTGAAAAGCCAGCTGACCGAATTCCAGCGTGACATTCTGGCCGATGCGATGGACGTACACGGCGGCAAGGCGGTAACGCTTGGCCCGCGCAACTACCTGGGTATCGGCTACAGCGCCAACCCGGTGGCAATCACCGTGGAAGGCGCTAACATCATGACCCGCAACCTGATGATCTTTGGTCAGGGGGCGATCCGCTGCCACCCCTACGTGCTCGAAGAGCTGGCCGCTAAAGACGCCAACGATATCAAGGCGTTCGACAAGGCGTTCTTCAGCCACGCCGGCCTGATCTTTGGCAACGCGGCACGCGCCTTTACGCTGGGTTTCGGCATCGGCAAACCCAATGTGCCGTTCGACGGCCCGGCGACGGCCTACGCCCAAGACATCGCGCGTCTTTCGGCAGGCTTTGGCCTGTGCGCCGATGCCGCCATGGCAAGCCTGGGCTCGGCCCTGAAGAAGCGCGAAATGCTCTCCGCTCGCCTCGGCGATGTGCTCTCCAATCTGTACCTCGCTTCCATGGTGCTCAAGCAGTGGCAAGCCGGTGACAAAGTGGAAGGTGAAGAGGCTCTGCTGCATTACAGCTGCCGCTTCCTGCTTCAGCGCGCCGAACAGGCCTTTGTCGAGATTTTCGATAACCTGCCCAACCGGGCGCTGGGCAAAACGCTGAAAGTGATCGTTATGCCGACCGGTCGCCGCTGGGATAAGCCCCACGATGACTTCGCCCGGGATATCGCCACGCGAGTGTCCACCCACAGCGCATTGCGTAGCAAACTGCTGCAGAACACCTGGGACGCCGACGACGGCGAGCAGCGCAATCCCCTGGCTCGCTACAATGCCCTGCTGGTGGATTACGACCGCGCTGAAGCGCTCTACCGTACGGTGAACAAAGCCTATGCCAAGGGTAAACTGCCGCAGACTGCTCTACACCCCGAAGCGCGGGTAGAAGCCGCCCTGGAAATTCAGCTGATTAGCGAAGAAGACGCGCAGTTTATGCGTGAATTTGAAGCGGAAGTGCTGGAAATGCTCACCGTCGATGATTTTGCCTACGACACCTTTGCCACCGACAAGTCGACGCTGATTGACCACAATGCGAAGACCGAGGCTCAGACCAATACCGAGGCTTCTGAGACGGCAAACAGCGTTAAATAACCTCGTAAACGTATCGACCTACAACCGGCCCTGAGAGGCCGGTTTTTTTGGCCCTATACTTTCGTTTAATTTTCGCTTTTTCATGCAACAATGCCGTTATCACAGACAACAAAGGCATTGCAGGTTCGGAATCGATCAACTAGGATTTCGTAAACGAAAGCTAGATACTCTCCAATAACAACGACGCTAGCGAGATTCGCATGTCATTACATTTGCAAAATATCGCCCATACTGTGAGCGGTGTTCCCTATATTAGCGACGTTGATTTAGCACTCGAACCAGGCTCTTTCAATGTGCTGTTGGGTAGAACACTTGCGGGCAAAACCACCTTGATGCGCTTGATGGCCGGATTAGAACCGCCTACCAAAGGGCGGATTCTTATGGACGGCAAAGACGTCACCGGGGTATCGGTTCGTCACCGCAACGTTTCCATGGTGTACCAGCAATTTATTAACTATCCCAGCTT
The DNA here is from genome assembly GCF_900103865.1 of Vreelandella arcis. GTDB lineage: Bacteria > Pseudomonadota > Gammaproteobacteria > Pseudomonadales > Halomonadaceae > Vreelandella > Vreelandella arcis. The sequence continues at coordinate 93,135 of NZ_FNII01000002.1, read as the reverse complement.
AACGGTCTTCGACAACATCGCCTCCCCCCTCAAGTTGGCTAAACATCCGCAACGCGAGATCGAAAAGCGGGTCGGTGAAATAGCCGAAATGCTGCATATCGAACATTTGCTTGCGCGCTATCCTCAAGAGCTTTCCGGCGGCCAACAGCAGCGCACCGCGATGGGCCGTGCCTTGGTGAAGGACGCTGACGTCATTTTGTTCGATGAGCCGCTGGTCAATCTGGATTATAAACTCCGTGAAGAGCTACGCGACGAGCTGCGGGATTTGTTTAAAGTGCGTAACTGTATTGCCGTTTATGCCACCACCGAGCCTAACGAAGCCCTGGCGCTGGGAGGTAACACGGCCATTCTTCACGAAGGTAGGTTGTTGCAATATGGCCCCACCGATCAAATCTACCGGGAACCGAACGGCATCTTAAGCGCCGAGATGTTTTCCGAGCCGCCGATCAATATCGTGCCGGGGCGTCTTACCGACAACGACATTACGTTCGATAACGATACCCACTTCGCCTGCGACGATGCTCTCCGACAGCTTCCCCCCGGAGACTACCGCTTTGGCGTTCGTGCCTCGCATCTAAGCCTAACGCCGCAAGCCGCCGATGATCTCGAATTGCAGGTGACCGTCGATGTTGCCGAAATCAGCGGCTCAGAAACATTTTTGCACGTCCGCCATCCGCACTTTCCGCTTGTATTGCACCTCGCAGGCATCCACGAATTGCGCGTAGATCAGCCCATTAATATTTATTTCCCCACCCACAAACTGTTCGTATTCGATCAGCAGGGCGGCACCGTGCACACCCCACTGCTCCAAAAGGAGGGCGTCGCGCATGGCTGAAATCGTACTTAAATCACTCGCGCACACGTACAGCACTAATCCTCAATCGGCTGAGGATTACGCTATACGCCACATGGAGCATGTGTGGGATCAAGGTGGCGCTTACGCCTTATTGGGGCCGTCAGGGTGCGGCAAGTCTACCCTTTTGAATATCATTTCAGGATTGCTGGCGCCCACCGAAGGCGACGTGTTATTCGATGGTCACCGAGTCAACGAATTGCCGCCGGAAGAGCGCAATATCGCCCAGGTGTTCCAGTTCCCGGTGATCTACGACACCATGACTGTGTTCGATAACCTCGCCTTCCCACTACGCAACATGAACACCCCCGAGTACCGGGTTAAGCCCAAGGTACTTGAGGTTGCCGACATTCTCGAGTTGACGCCGCTATTGTCGCGCAAAGCCAAAAACCTGACCGCCGACGAAAAGCAGAAGGTCTCGATGGGGCGGGGATTGGTTCGCGACGACGTCACCGCGATTTTGTTTGACGAACCGCTCACGGTGATCGACCCACAACTGAAATGGAAATTGCGCCGCAAGCTAAAGGAAATCCACGAGCGCTTTAACATCACCATGATCTATGTCACCCATGATCAGTTAGAAGCGTCGACCTTCGCCGATAAAATCGCCGTGATGTACGAAGGCCAGGTGGTTCAGTTCGGCACCCCGCGGGAGCTATTCGAGACACCCGCCCACACCTTCGTTGGCTATTTCATCGGTAGCCCCGGTATGAACTTTTTCGAGCTTCACTACGACCACAATACCGCCTACTTCGGCGAACACCCGTTACCGCTAAACAACGCCTATTTAGCGGCACTCCGCCAGGCCGAGAGCCGTAACGTTAAGCTCGGCATTCGCCCGGAATTTGTCGAGGTTTCCACAACCGACGAACCCGGCACGGTCGCCGTGCAAAATAAGCACCTACAGGATCTCGGCACCTATGCGATTCTCACTTTCTCGCTCAATCAACAAACCTTTAAAGCCAGGCTTCCGGAAGATCATCCCCCATTAGGAGAGACCGTTTACATCCGTTTTCCGGACGACAAACTGAGCTTGTACGTCGATGAGTACCGAGTCGAGGTAGACCATGAATAAAGTATATAACAACCGCGCCTGGCTACTTGTGTTGCCAATGCTCATTCTGGTGTCGTTTTCGGCGATTGTGCCGTTGATGACCGTGGTTAACTATTCGGTTCAGGACGTGCTCGGCCCCAATGCGAGCTTTTTTACCGGCACTGAATGGTTTAAAACCATGCTTAACGACCCTGAGCTACAGGCGGCGTTTCTTCGTCAGATACTGTTCTCTTTCACCATCCTGGCGATTCAAATTCCGCTGGGCATTGGTATCGCGCTGATTATGCCCAAAAGTGGCTGGCAGGCGTCGGCCGTACTCATCCTGATCACCCTGCCCTTGCTGATTCCCTGGAACGTGGTCGGCAGCATCTGGCAAATCTTTACCCGGGGCGATATCGGCCTGATGGGCTGGGGGCTACGCCAGATGGGTGTGGACTACAACATCACCCGTGATGGTACCGACGCCTGGCTAACCATCATATTGATGGACGTATGGCACTGGACACCGCTCGTCGCCATGCTTTGCTACAGCGGCTTACGCTCTATACCCGACGCCTATTACCAGGCCGCGCGCATCGATCGCGCCTCTAAATGGGCGGTGTTTCGCTACATTCAACTCCCGAAGCTAACCAATGTGCTGGTTATTGCCGTGCTGCTGCGCTTTATGCACTCGTTCATGATCTACGCCGAGCCCTTCGTACTGACCGGTGGCGGGCCGGGCAGCTCAACCACCTTTTTAAGCCAGTCACTGACCACTATGGCCGTGGGTCAGCAAGACTTGGGCCCTTCCGCTGCCTTTTCGCTTATCTACTTCCTGGTCATTCTGCTGGTGAGTTGGGTGTTCTACACCACCATCATGAATATGCAGAAAGACAAGAATTCCCAGGGAGGCGCGTGACATGAGCTATCAACTGGAAAACACCCAACAGGGTGAAAAATACAACACCATTTTTAGCCGCACCACACCAGCAAAACGCCGCAAGCGCAACGCGCGAAGCCGGCTGCGTTCGCGGGTACTGCTGGGGATCTATTTGCTGTTGATGATCCTACCGATCTACTGGCTGCTGAACATGTCGCTGCAGACCAACAGCGAGATACTGGGCTCCATGACCATGTGGCCGGAGAACCTCACCTTTGACAACTATATCGGTATCTTTACCGACTCAAGCTGGTACATGGGTTACGTCAACTCGATCGCCTATGTACTGATGAACATGCTGATCACCATTTGCGTGGCGCTTCCCGCCGCCTATGCCTTCAGCCGCTACAGCTTCATTGGCGACAAGCACCTGTTCTTCTGGCTGCTAACCAACCTGATGGCACCACCGGCGGTGTTCTTGCTGCCCTACTTTCAGCTGTATTACTCGGTGGGGCTGTTCGACACACACATTGCCGTGGCACTGGCGCATTGCCTATTCAATATCCCGCTGGCCATCTGGATTCTCGAAGGTTTCATGAGCAGCGTCCCCAAAGAGATCGACGAAACGGCCTACATCGACGGTTACAGCTTTCCCAAATTCTTCGTCAAAATCTTTATTCCGATGATTCGCTCCGGCATTGGCGTCACGCTGTTTTTCCTGTTCATGTTCTCGTGGGTTGAGTTGCTCCTCGCGCGCACACTGACCGCTACCGAGGCTCAGCCTATCGGCATGATCATGACGCGCACGTCCACCGCATCGGGAATCGACTGGGGGACACTTGCCGCGGCCGGCGTGCTAACCATTTTGCCCGGCATTCTGGTGGTCTACTTCGTTCGCAACCATATCGCCAAGGGCTTTGCCCTGGGTCGTACCTAAGGAGGTGATGTATGTCTTGGATGGTATGGACGATGCCCACAGCGATTTTCTTTTCCGCCATTGCGGCCATGCTGGCCGGTATGACGGTATGGGAGATTGTCTCGCCCACTATAGAACGTAAGGGCTTTCTGCCTATCTCGACCACACGTGGCGATCGGCTGTTTGTTGGCCTTCTGTCAGCCGCGTTTATTCATCTTGGCGTGATTGGCTACACCTCATTATCAATTTGGTTAGCACTGGCAGCTTCGCTGGTATGGCTGTTGGTGCTGATGCGCTGGGGATGATCGGCGCAATAACCAAAAGCAGTCTCATGGACGGTTCCAACATTAGGGAAGATCACAACACAACGAGGTCAATATGCGACATAACAATTTCAAACTCACTACCCTCGCCGCCAGCTTACTGCTGGCATCCGGCACGCTTGCCGCCGACGACCACGATGCGCGCGCCGTTGCCGAGCGTCTGGTCGACGAGCATTTCCAAAACTCGACCCTAAGCCGCGAGGAGCAAATCGAAGAGCTGATGTGGTTTGCCAAAGCGGCTGAGCCATTTCGCGATATGGATATTCAAACCGTCGCCGAAGGCTTAACCACTCATGTCTACGAAAGCGAAGTTCTCGCCGAAGCGTTCAGCGAACTCACCGGCATCAACATTACGCACAACATCATCGGTGAAGGCGATGTTGTCGATACCATGCAAAACCAGATGCAGTCGGGGAACAGCATTTACGATGGCTTCGTCAACGATACCGACGCCATCGGTACCCACATCCGCTACGGCACCACCATCAACCTGTCTGAGGCAATGGAAAACGAGTGGGCTGACTACACCTTGCCGACCCTCGACCTGGACGACTTTATCGGCTTGCAGTATGGCACCGGTCCGGATGGCAGCATTTACCAGCTGCCTACTCAGCAGTTTGCCAACCTGTATTGGTTCCGCTACGACTGGTTCCAGCGCGAAGACCTACAGGAGCAGTTCCGGGAAATTTACGGCTATGACCTAGGCGTACCCACTAACTGGACCGCCTACGAAGACATTGCCGAATTCTTTACCGAACATGTCGGTGAGCTCGACGGTAAAGAAATCTACGGCCACATGGATTATGGCCGTCGAGACCCCTCGTTAGGCTGGCGTTTCCATGACTCCTGGCTATCCATGGCCGGCATGGGTAGCCCCGGTGTGCCGTCTGGTAACCCGGTGGATGACTGGGGTATCCGCGTCAACGAAGATAGCCAGCCAGTTGGCGCAAGCGTCAGCCGCGGCGGCGCAACCAACTCACCTGCCTCAGTATTTGCCATGCAAAAAGCCGTGGACTGGCTACGCGACTTTGCCCCGCCTGAAGCGCAAGGCATGACCTTTGGCGAAGCCGGCCCAGTGCCTGCCCAAGGCCACATCGCCCAGCAGATTTTCTGGTACACCGCGTTCACTGCCGATATGACTGACCCCGACGTCGCCGTGACCGATGACGAAGGCAATCCGCTGTGGCGCATGGCGCCCTCGCCCACCGGCCCGTATTGGGAAGAAGGCATGAAAGTCGGCTACCAAGACGTGGGGGCCTGGACGTTCTTCGACTCCACACCTGAAGACCGCCGCACCGCCGCCTGGCTGTTTGCTCAGTTCACCGTGTCCAAGACCGCTTCGCTTGAAAAGCTGATGCACGGTCTGACGCCGATCCGCGAATCGGACATCTTCTCAGACCAGATGACCGAGATGGCACCCAAACTGGGCGGCCTGGTCGAATTCTACCGCAGCCCCAACGAGTCTAACTGGACGCCGACGGGTACCAACGTGCCGGACTATCCGCGTATGGCACCGCTGTGGTGGCAAAACCTGGCACCGGTCATGAGCGGTGAAGCAACAGCGCAGGAAGGACTGGATAAGCTCGCTGCCGACATGGATAGCACCATGCACCGTTTGGCCCGCGCCAATGTCTTCGACAGCTACGCCCCCGTACTGAATGAAGAGCGCGACCCGCAATACTGGCTAGACCAGGACGGCGCACCGAAAGCCAAGCTGGATAACGAGATGCCGCAAGGTACCACGGTACCTTACGACGAAATGATGGAGGAATGGATGTCGGCCGGTACGCGCTAATACCGGTTGGGTGGGCCTATGGGCCCACCCTTTAACGGCTTCATCGGCGGCACTCTTCATCAACGCCAAGGTATCACTTACGCCCGAAGCATCCACGGCACTCAGCGTGTTTCAAGGCCACAGAACATTGACGTTGTGGCTGCCTGAGCGGGTGAACGGCCTCTCGGTTCCGTGAACGGGGCTTTTACTTTGTTAATTTGGATCCGCTATGAAACTGCGTAACCGAAATATTGAGAAACTACACACCGATGAATTCGATGCACTGATTATTGGTGGCGGCATTAATGGCGCTGCCACCGCCGCTGCGCTATCCGGCAAAGGGGCAAAAGTCGCGCTGATTGATCGCGGCGATTTCGCTGGTAGTACCAGCATGCACTCCTCCAACCTTGTTTGGGGCGGCATTAAATATATGGAAAGCAAAGACTTTGCCCTGGTGCGCAAGCTTTGCAAAAGCCGCAACCATTTAATTAAAAGTTATCCTTCCACGGTACAAGAAATTCGCTTTCTAACCACTATTTCCAAAGGCTTTCGCCATTCGCCACGCTATTTATGGGCGGGCACCTGGCTTTACTGGTTGATGGGTAACGCCTTTACCAAACGGCCACGATTGCTGTCACCCAAAAATATCCAGCAAGAAGAGCCGATTATCGATATTGATGGATCCGTCGGCGGCTTTGAGTATTCCGACGCCTACCTGCACGACAACGACGCGCGGTTTGTATTTAACTTTGTACGCCACGCGCTTAATTACGGTGCCATTGCCGCCAACTATGTGGAATCAATCGGTGCCGAGCGTGACGGCGATGTTTGGGTTACCAAAGCGCGTAATGTGATGGACGGCCAGTCGTTTGATATTCGGGCCAAAGTGCTTATCAATGCAGCGGGGCCCTGGGTCGACCAACACAATGCCTTAACCGGGCAAAAAACCACCCATCAGCACCTATACTCCAAAGGCATTCACTTAATTGTGCCCCAACTGACAGATAAAAAACGTGTGCTAGCGTTTTTTGCCGACGATGGCCGACTGTTTTTCGTCATCCCCATGGGTAACCGCACCTGCATCGGCACCACCGACACGCACATGGAGCATCCCGAGGTTGACGTCACCGCCGACGATATTGCCTTTGTGCTGGAAAACATTAATAAACGTCTGACGCTCGACAAACCGCTGGGCCAAGCCGATATCATCTCGACCCGCTGCGGCGTACGGCCACTGGCGATCAAATCCGATCAGGGAAGCGACCGCGACTTCCAACAGCTGTCCCGCAAGCACGTCATTGACACCAATAGCGATAGCGCTCACATCAGTATTTTCGGCGGCAAGTTGACCGACTGTTTGAACGTAGGGGACGAAATCGCTGACGCAGTGGCCCAACTCGGCGTCGCGTTATCCGATCCAGACTTCCGTTGGTATGGCGAACCGCCTAACGCGGTTAAAAAGCAGTTCATGGATCAAGCGAAACGTATGAACCTGGATGCAATGACCGCCGCCACGTCTTCTGAGTTGCTCTCATCGCGTCTTTGGCGTCGTTATGCCGAACAGGCCATCGTCATGTTGGAAAAAATCCGCCAAGACCCGTCTGAGGCCGACATTCTTATTGAGGGCACCGAGTACATTCGCTGCGAGCTTGAACATGCTCGCGACCATGAAATGATTACTGAGCTGGAAGATTTCCTGCGCCGCCGCGCGAAGGTCTCCTTGGTGGTACACCATGAGCAGCTACGCCATTCCAAGGGGCTCAAAGAAGCCTGTCGTGTGCTGTTCGGTGATCAAGCAGAAGAGCGCTTTGACGCCTATTTCGCCCAACACCGCGATACGGCTCAGCCCTATACGCCTGTGCAAGAGGCGCCATTGTAAACAAGCGCCCAATCATCGACATTGCTGACCAACAAAAACCCCCTCACGGCGGCCGTAAGGGGGAAAATATTGTGTTCAGTGAATTAGAGATTACTCTTCATTTTCTACCAGCAGTTGGGAATCGCCTGCCAATACCTCATCCCATGCCTCTTCGAGCGTGTAGCCCGCACGGTGGTCGATGGTGTCGATCACTTCAACCGCGTACTGAAGCGACTCCCGATTGCCCTTTAATGCTAAGACCAGCTTGGCAAGATCCAGCTTGCTAAAGCTATTCGCGATACGGTCGGCTTGTTGGCTTAATTCGGTGCAGTTCATAGTTTAACCCTCATGGTAATGTCATCCGCTGCTCGCGTTGTGTTGATCGTTAAGCAGCCATCTTGTTAATGACGAATGGTGACGTTGCTACACATGCTGGGCCGGATAAGTGCCCAGTTGGCAACTGCGATAGAGTCACAAGCGTTACAAGACCTTCGCTTCAAGCGCCCGGGTAGTACAGAAGCGCCTCAGTTGTAGCAGTGGTCAGGTAAGTAAGTTGGGATAACAAAATACCGCCCTGATCCATGACTTCACTATGGTGCACTGCCGTAAAGGCCACAATGCATCATTGGCCGCAGGCGGCGTTGTAGCTTGACTACATACACGGTCAATAGGGGCAAAGGCTGTTATATAATTTCACGGAATATATACATTACGTGGGGAACGCGTTGATAAAGGCGGGAAACTTACCCGTGATGGTCTGGGCAAGCGAAAAGCAGTATACGCCATCAATTCGACGACGCTAGTCGACCAAGGGCTAATACTCTCAGGGGTTAATAACCCAGCGCCGCTATCGCTTAAGGGCAATAGCGGCCTGTAGGGCAGTCTTGGCAGTGGATGACTGGCTAAGTGCGAACGCGGGAAACCGCGTCCAGCCAGCCTTGGTAGAGCTGCTCGCGGGTCGTTTCTTCCATGCTAGGTGTAAAGCTAGTTTCGCAGCGCCACAGCTGTTCGATCTCGTCTAACGTTTGATACCAGCCTAACCGCAGCCCGGCAAGGTAAGCGGCGCCTAACGCGGTGGTTTCCAGAATCGTTGGGCGATCCACCTGCACGTTCAGCATATCGGCCAAAAATTGCATGACCCAATTGTTCTTCACCATACCACCATCCACGCGCAAATTGCCGGGTGGTGCTTCCATATCGTCGTTCATGCAGTGCTGCAGATCGCGGGTTTGGTAACACACCGCCTGCAGGCCAGCGGCGACAATTTCCGCAATGCCCGTATCGCGGGTCAGGCCAAAAATCGCCCCGCGGGCTTTGGGATCCCAATGCGGGGCGCCTAATCCGGTAAAGGCCGGAACTAAATAAACGCTATGCCCGCTGCGGGTCTGCCGAGCCAAGGCTTCAGTTTCTGAGGCATCGGCAAACAGGTTCAAACCGTCGCGCAACCACTGCACAGTAGCGCCGGCGACGAAAATACTGCCCTCCATCGCGTAAGTTGGCTTGCCATTTAAGCGGTAACCAATGGTGGTCAGTAGCCGGTTACGCGAGAGCGACGGCGTTTCCCCTGTGTTGACGATCATAAAACACCCGGTGCCGTAGGTGCTTTTGCCCATCCCAGGCTGAAAGCATGCCTGGCCGACCAGTGCCGCCTGCTGATCGCCGGCCACACCAGCAATGGGTAGTTCGGCCCCCAGCCAACGGGCTTCCGTCGTGCCAAAATCATCGCTAGAGTCTTTCACCTCCGGCAGTAGCGAGGCTGGAATATCAAATAGGCTAAGCAGGTCGTCATCCCAGCATTGCTCATGGATATTGAACAGTGCCGTACGCGAGGCATTGGTGGCGTCGGTAACGTGATGACGACCGCCGGTTAATCGCCAGATTAGGAAACTATCGACCGTGCCGAACAACAACTCGCCTTTATCCGCACGAGCGCGAGTGCCTTCCACGTTGTCTAATATCCACGCTAGCTTAGTGGCGGAAAAATACGGGTCGATGAGCAAGCCGGTCTTAGCCTGTACACTTTGGTTATGGCCTTCGTCGCGTAATTTTTCACACAACGCGGACGTACGCCGGTCTTGCCAAACAATTGCGTTGTAGACCGGCTTCCCGGTGATCCGATCCCACACGATCGTGGTCTCGCGCTGATTGGTGATGCCCACCCCGGCCACTTCCTCGGCCGTAATCTTGGCCTTTTTTAACACCTCTCGGCAGGTAGCGACCACGGTGTCCCATATATCTTCGGGATCATGCTCAATCCAGCCATCGTGGGGATAGTGCTGGGTAAACTCTTGTTGGGCGACAGCTACGACCTGACCCTCACGGTCAAACAGAATCGCGCGGGAGCTGGTCGTGCCTTGATCAATGGCAAGTATAAATGAGGTCATAACAAGTTCGCTTTGTTGTTGGGATCTTTCGATTTTGTATGATTGCTTTCGCTTTATTATGATTGCAGGCTACGCCAGCGACTGCCAATGCTCAAGTATGAAAACACCTTCTTCAATCGTGCTTAGGCTAAGTGCAATGCCACATCATGCTGGGTCAGTAAGCGTTGGATAGGCTCAGGCGGCTTGCGGTCGGTAAACAGCGCGTCTAACTGGGCAATATTGCCCTGGCGTACAACAGGATTACGGTGAAACTTCGAGTAATCGGCGGCTAAATATACTCGGCGCGAATTGGCGATAATGGCTTTAGCAACGCGTACTTCCTGGTAGTCAAACTCCAAAAGAGAGCCATCTTCGTCGATGCCGCTAATCCCGATAATGCCGTAGTCAACCTTGAACTGATTGATAAAGTCGATGGTCGCTTCACCAATAATCCCACCGTCCCGCGAACGTACCTGGCCGCCGGCGATGATCACCGTAAAATCTTCTTTGTGCTGAAGAATAGCCGCAACGTTCAGGTTGTTGGTGATGATCTCTAGCCCTTGGTGGTCGAGCAGTGCCTGGGCAATCACCTCGTTACTGGTGCCGATGTTAATAAACAACGAGGCATCATTGGGTATGTGCTCAGCCAAGCAGCGGGCTATGCGCTCTTTTTCTTCCAAATGCAGGGTTTTGCGCGTGCTATAAGCGGTGTTGACGGTACTCGACTCGATCCCCACTCCACCATGAACTCGCCTGACGCGCCCTTCATCGGCCAAAGTATTGAGGTCGCGGCGAATGGTTTGCGGCGTGACCGCGAAATGGTCAGTGAGCTGCTCAATGCTCATGTAGCCATGCTGGCGGACCAGCTCAATGATCGAATCTTGACGAAACTGTTGATTCATACGCTAGCCCGTTACGTAATTTGTTCACTTTAGAACATAATAGAATAGCAAAATTTTCAAGAGATAACGTCTAGCGCCGTCCTCTCCTATCGCCATTCGTTAACACCCTGAGCGAGAGCATTATCCCGAAAGCGGCCATACCCAGAGAATCATCGGCATCGATACCACCAGCACGACAATCGAAAGCGGCAACCCAAGTTTCCAGTAGTCGCCGAACCGGTAACCCCCCGGCCCCAATACCAGGGTATTGGATTGGTGGCCTATCGGCGTTAAAAAAGCGCAGGAAGCACTCACCGCGACGACCATCAAAAAGGGATCGAGTGATACATCAAAGCCGTTCGCCAAGCTAACGGCAATGGGGGCCATCAGTAGCGCCGCCGCCGCATTGTTCACCACGTTGGAAAGCAGCATGGAGAGAATAAACAGGCCAGTCATCGTCAACACCACCGGCCAGTCATCGCCCCAATACAATAGTGCCTCGGCAATCAAATCCGCCCCGCCGCTGGTTTCCAACGCTTCCCCCACCGGAATCATCGCCCCTAGCAGCACAATCACCGGCCCATCAATGGCCTGATAGCCCTCACGCAGCGGCAGTACGCCAATCAGTAGCGACACCAAGGCAGCGGTACTTAACGCCACCGCCGCGGGCAGCAGATCCAGCAGCATAGCCACAATCGCGGCCGCAAAAATCAGCAGTGAAAGCAGCAGCTTGCGAGGCTGCCCGAGGTTTAAATCGCGGCTTGCCAGGGGTAGGCAGCCCAAGGGTGCTAGGCTTTCGGCAATTTCACCTTCCTCGCCTTGTAGCAGCAGTACATCGCCGGTCTGAAAGCGAATATCCCGCAACCGCTGCTTAAGCCGGGTGCCGTCCCGAGCAACCGCGACCAAGTGCAAACCAAATTGATGGTTCAGGCGCAATTGCCGAACGCTGCGATTAATCATCATGGAGTCACTGCGTACCACCACTTCCACCAACTGCAGCCCCTCGGTATCAACCGGTGGATGCGCATCGTGTTCGCTGTCATCTTCCGGTGGCGCTTCTGATTCGGCTTCTTCATCATCTGACTCAAACTCGGCAACGGCGCTTAGACCGGCTTTATCTTCCAATAACTTGAGCTCATCAGGCCCTGCTTCCAGCAGCAGGATATCCCCCGCCTGAAGCATACCGTGGAAGGCATAGCCGGCTTGGCGGTTGTCATCCCGCACCACGGCCAACACGGGAATGGTCTCATCCAGTTCATCGCGTAGCTGTTGGAGCGTTAAGCCTTTCGCTTTGGACTCATCGTGAACTTTAAGCTCAACTAAGTAGTTGGCCGTATCAAACATGTCCGCCGCGGACGCTTGCCCACTGCGCTTGGGTGTTAACCGCCAACCGACCAGTACAATAAACGCCAACCCGGTGAGCGCCACGACAATCCCCACCGGGGTAAAGCTGAACATGCTAAACGTGGCATCGGAAACATCGGACCGGTAACTTGAGATAATGATATTTGGCGGGGTACCAATCAACGTCGTGAGACCGCCCAGCAGCGAGCCAAACGCTAACGGCATTAGCAACAGCGAGGGAGAGGTATTATGTTCCCGCGCTAACCGCATGGCCACCGGCAGCAATAGCGCCAGCGCACCGACGTTATTCATCACCCCGGAAAGCACAACGACAGTGCCCACCAGGGCCAATAACTGGAGTACCAAGCGCTCGCCGACCTTAAGCACTTGATTGGCAATGATATCGACTAAGCCTGAGCGTTCGAAACCACGGCTTAACACGAGTACCGCGGCAACGGTAATGACCGCAGGGTGCCCATAGCCTAAAAAAGCTTCATCGGCGGGCACCAACCCGAGCATCACCGAGCCTAGCAGCGCCGCAAGGGCGACCAAATCGTAGCGAAACCGTCCCCACATAAAGGCCGCTAGCGTTAGCCCTAGCACAATAAACACCAGGGTACTCGGTGCAAGACTCAAGCCCTCAATTGCCATTATTGCGTCACCTCCCTATGAACCGCCGACTCGATAAAGCAACATTAGGCGTCGACTATACACGCGTATCGTTTGTGCCGAAGCTCGATAACCGTAAAAAAGCCTGGCAGCGCCAGGCGATAGAAAGCAGCCAAGTGAGGGGGCAGTAACGTCGTGGCGTTACTTTTTCATGCGCGCCAGCATTTGTTGAACGGCTTCAAGATGCTCGGGTTCGTTATGGCACATACCTTGAAATACGGCGCAAACGTCCAAAAACGCCTTTAGCTCCATATCGGGGGCCATTTTCATCAACCGTTTGGTTAATCGCGTGGCTTTGGGCGGTTGGGCGGCGATCCGCGCGGCATGTTCCATCGCCGTGGCCATCAATACGTCTGGCTCCACTACCTCTAACACCACGCCATACGCCAGCGCTTCCTGGGCGCTAATCACCCGGCCGGATAACGTCAGTTCAAAGGCGCGCTGGTAGCCTATCTGGCGTTGCATAAACCACGCACCGCCATCCCCGGGAATAATCCCCAGATTAAGAAAAGTTTCACCAAACTTGGCCTGATCCGATGCGATGCGAATATCTGCCATGTTGGCTAGGTCAAACCCCGCTCCGATAGCGGGGCCGTTAATGGCGGCAATAATCGGCACTTCAAGCTCGCTAAGCGCCAATGGCATGCGCTGAATCCCGCGCCGGTAGCGCTCGGCCACGTCGGCTACATCGCCGGCAAAGTCACCGCTACGCTCGGCCATATCTTTAACATTGCCGCCAGCACAAAACGCCGAGCCCGCGCCGGTGATCACCAGCACCGAGACGTCGCTGGTGTGGTTAATCCAGGTTGCCGTGGCGACAATATCATCTACCAGCGCCGTGCCGGTGAGCGCATTACGCACATCGTGGCGGTTCAGGGTCAGGGTGGCCACCCGATTTTCCAGGGTTAGGGTGGCGTCCGTTAGCGTTGGTACTGCTTGGCTCATTGGTCACGCTCCACAATGATTCGGGCATCGACAATCGCATAACCCAGGGAATGGTTTTCCGGGTAGGCAATTACCGGGTTTAAGTCTAGCTCGCGAATACTTGGGTAGGCGTCCACTAACTGGGAAATCCCCATTAACAATGATACCAACGCCTGCCTATCAACCCCCTGCCCTCCACGCACACCTTCCAACACTTTTTGTGCCTTGATTTGTTTCACCATGGACTCAGCATCGGCACGAGTGATCGGCAGCGAGCGAAACGCCACATCCTCCAGCACTTCGACAAACACGCCGCCTAGGCCAAACATGAGTACCGGGCCAAACATTGGGTCGCGTAGCATGCCGATGATCACTTCAACCCCTTTTTCCGCCATGGGGGTCACCAGAACGCCCTCAAGCGTTGCTGTGGGATCATAAGCGTGTGAACTGGCGACAATCGACTGATAGGCCTCACGTAACGCGGCCTCGCCGACGAGATTCAGCTTTACCCCACCGGCATCCGACTTATGCAGAATCGCCTGGGAGACCACTTTCATGGCTAAAGGGCGATCAGCAAATTCAGCCGCCACCGCCCCTAGCTCGTCAATGTTTCTCACCAATCGTTCGTCGGGCACATGAATGCCGTGCTCGGCCAGCAGCGCTTTGGCTTCAAACTCCAGCAAATCGCGCCCTTCGGCCTTGGCGTTGACGAACAATGCTTTGCCGTTTACGGAAGGCTGCATGGGCGTTTTCGTTCTTTGGGCCGCCTGGTTGGCCAGGTATTCACCGCGTTCACCGAGTGCCGCCAGCACTCTGACAGCGTGTTCAATTGACGCATAAACGGGTAAGCCTGCCTCGTGTAAGCGGCGCAGCGGCGGGGGTTTAATCGGCGCGTAAAGACTGTATATCACCAGGGGTTTGCGGGTTGCGTGGGCTAACTCCACCATGGCTTCAGCCCCGCGCATTTCATCGCCCAGCAGCGATTCAGCAAAGCGCAGGCTATAGCCGCCAAACATACCGACCAGAAACACGCTATCGACATTCGCATCATCGGCGACTACCGCCATGCACTGCGCCAAGAGAGACGGATTGGCATCCGACGAACCTGCCACATCCACCGGGTTGAGAGTAGAGGCTTGAGGCAGCAACAGCGCATCAAGTTTAGCCTGGGTGTCACTGGCAAGCGTGGCCAGCGTTAAACCCGCCTCGGCCAACCGATCAGCGGCGATGGTCGCCTGCCCGCCGCCATCCGCAATCACCGCGACGCGTTTGCCCGCTGCCTTCTGCAAGCGGCCAAGCCCTTCTGCCACTGGGAGTATTTCATCAGAGTATTGCACCACGCTCACCCCGGCTTGGCGTAGCAAATCGACCGTCATCTGATAGCTACCGGCCAATGCGCCGGTGTGCGAACTGGCCGCCTTCTGCCCTTGCTCGGTAGAGCCTGATTTGTACACCACTACGGGCTTCATGGCAGTAACCTCTCGCGCCACGTCAAGAAACTTGCGCCCATCCCGGAAGCCTTCAACGTAGAGCGTCGCAACCCGCGTTTGCTCATCCTCGCCCAGGTAGCGAAGATAGTCGTTAAAACCAATATCGGCCTGGTTGCCGGGACCAATGTAGGTGCTGAAGCCGACCTGGCCGTTATACTGGGCCTCCAATGCCAAAGAAAGCAGCATATTGCCGGATTGAGACACGATGCCAATGTCGCCGGGTTTGAGGTTTTCCAGCGCTAGCAGGTTAACGTGGTGATGCAGGTTGAACACCCCAGAGGTATTGGGGCCGATAATACGTACGCCATGGGCGCGAGCGTTTTTCATCATTTGTGCTTCCAACGCTGCCCCCGCCTCGCCGGTTTCAGCAAAACCGCTGGCCAACACAACGGCCCCCTTAATACCACGGCGGCCACATTCGGCTATTAAGCCAGGCACCGTGGCCGCTGGCGTGCATATCAGCGCCAGCGCCGGAGTTCCCGGTATGTCGGTAATGGACGGCCAAGCGTTAACGCCTAGTATTGACGCTGCTTTCGGGTTAACCGGGTAAATATCACCACGATAGCCGCCTTTGATGAGCCCCAGCATGGCTTTGTAGCCCCGCTTCGTCGGGTCAGCCGAGGCCCCCACCACCGCAATGCCGGTGGGGGCAAGCACCGCATGCAGCGGGCTGAGTAAAGGAAGATGGCCTTCGATTGATTGCATGGGCTTACCTATCAAATTGACTAACGTGCCGAATTCATCTCGCTAAAAATCTATTAGCCTATTGTCCCTTGAACTCAGGTAGGCGCTTTTCAGCAAAGGCATTGACCCCTTCCTGCCAATCGTCGGTGGTCGAACAGGTAAAGACGGCATCCAGCTCTTGTTGAAGTTGACTCGGCATGTCGGTCTGCGAACCGCGATTGACCAGCGGCTTGAGCATCGCCAATGATACCGGCGCTTGGCTGGCCAACTGCGACGCCAGCGCTAAGGCTTCGGGCATTAGTTGTTCTAGCGGGTAATGTGCCAACGCCAAACCCAACCGCGTTGCTTCAGCACCTTTTATTTTGTCGCCGGTGTACAGCAAACGCCGGGCTTGCCCCAGGCCGACAAGCTGGGGCAACCACTTCGAGACGCCGCCACCCACGCAGGTGCCAATACTGGTTTCGGGGAAGCCAATCTGAGCATCATCGGCCATTACGATAAAATCGCAGGCCACGGCCATCTCGGCGCCCGCGCCTAGGGCGTAGCCGTTCAAAGCGGCAATCACCGGTTTATTGAGCTGGGTGATAGCTTCGCCTACATCGTTACCTAACTGCAGATATTCGCGTCGCTGATACAGCGTGCGCGCAGCACCACCATGGGCTTTCATATCGGCACCCACGCAGAAAGCGCGGCCTTCCCCGGTTAACACGACAACACGAATGTCCCGCTCACGCTTGGCAAGCGCCAATACCCCGAGAAGCTCGTGATACAGCGTCTCGACCACGGCATTAAGCCGTTCGGGACGATTCAAGCGAACCGTCAGTACATGCTCTTGGTGAGTAACTAACAGGGTTTCGTAGTTAGGCAAATCAATGGGCGAGCTCATAACAATCAACTACCTGGCGCGTGGGTAAAAAAGGATTGAAAACGTTACGCTTTATCGGTCGAATTCAACACATTCGTTTTATTAAAAAACCTATATAGAAACAAATGTACCAATCAAATGCTAAGGGCATCGCCATATTACCGTCAACACGTTTGTTTCTTTATTAAAATATAAAGGTACAAATGTACCGACATTAGATACTTAGGTTACACTGCCCGCTTCAATGCATTGGAGCCTTGCATGACGCGTCACAGCAATGAATCAGACTCGCCGCTAGACACCGTTAATCAACGACTTGCGGCACTTTACCCAGAATTAAGCCCGCAGCTAAAACAGGCGGCGGGCTACGTCATGGAACACCCCTTGGACATCGCGTTTCAGTCAATCCGCAAAACAGCAGGGGCAGCACATGTTACCCCCTCAACCCTGGTGCGCTTGGCCAAACGGCTAGACTTTGAAAGCTATGAACTATTTCGCGAGGTGTTTCAATCGGCGGTACAGACGCCGCCGGTGCGGCTCTCTGGACGCGCCAATCAGCTTCGTCATCAGGCGAGCCAGCCCGATGACCCACTGTTTGTGGATGTAGGCGATGCGGCATTCGATAATATCGGTCGCCTGTTTACCGCTGATAATCAGGCACGCGTGCGCGATGCGGCCCAGCAGATACTCGCTGCGCGCAATATCGCGGTGGTGGGGTTTCGGGATACGTTTGCCTGCGCCTACCACTTTGCCTATGTGGGGCGCATAGCAATGCCCAATATCACGCTTATTAGAGGGTTGGAGGGCGGACTTTTAACCGAGCTGGACCGCTTCGATGAAAACGATTTAGTGGTCGCCTTCGGCTTTGAGCCTTACTGCGCCGAAACCGTTAAAGCACTGGATGTCACCCGTGCGAACGGGGTTAACGCCATTGTGGTGACCGACACGATGCGCTCGCCGCTAGTGCCGGGCGCGAGGCTGTCTTTTACCGTCGCCAACGCGACGCCTCACTTTTTCCCCTCGATCCTTTCTGCCATCACGTTAAGCGAAGCAATTTTGGCGGAGTGTGTCGCCTTCGGCCCCAACGCTTTGGTCGATAACGTGTCCCAGTTTGAGCAACGCATGCGCCAGATGGGGGCTTATGTCGATGTCGACTAATGAAGTATGTACGCCACCGCTAATCCAGGCATTTTGGTCTTAGACATTCGCTGTACTATGGAAAACGTTGAAAATATTAATTGGCGCTTAGCTCAGGACTCGCTAAATTCTGTTTACGTGAAGTGATGCTTTTACGTTAAGCATTGCCTTACTTGTGCCACAGGGAAACCCAAGGTGGTGCAATTTTTATGTACGGGACGACAAAACAATAATCTGTGGTACTGACCACTGCTGGAGCTTCCAACATGCCAAATAACAAGCAAAACGTGAATGCAGAACCTTCAATTTCTACATCAACTGAACTGCCTTCCTCTATTACGAATGCCTCGTCAACGCGACGCAACTTCCTTAAAACCGCCGCGGTAGGCTCTGCTGCTGCCGTTGCCGCGCCTTGGATCGGCAACGTCCAGGCTCAGGAAGGCATTCGTATTCGCATGCAGTCTTCCTGGCAGCCGGGTACGACGGGCTACCGTATTTTCGAGGAGTGGGCTGCCGGTGTCGCCGAGGCGACAGGTGGCGAAGTACGCATTGAGCCCTTCCCCGCCGGTGCCGTAGCGGGTGCTTTCGAGGTTGCCGATGCGGTGCGCAACGGCGTACTCGACGGGCAGAACTGGTTCACCGTCTACTGGCCAGGTAAAATGCCCGCCGGTGTGTTCCTTACCGCGTATCCAATGGGCCTTTCCGTCCCTCACCAGTGGGACATGATGTTTGGCGCCTATGGCGGCTTCGGCATTGCCAAGGATTTGTACCGTAAGCAGGGCCAGGAGCTGCTTGGCTACGTACACCACGACCTCAACCTGATCCACTCTAAGATTCCGCTACGCAGTTTCGACGACTTTAAAGGCGTTAAAATCCGCATGCCCGGGGGCATTGTGGCGGAAACCTTCGCCTCTATCGGTGCGCAGACGACTCTGCTACCGGGCTCCGAAGTCTATCCCGCGCTCGAGAAAGGCACCATTGATGCTGCCGATTACACCGGCGCCGCGGTCAACTTCGAGTTAGGCTTCTGGCAGGTCGCCGACTACATCATCATGGGGCCGCCCTCAACGCCCTGCCTCCACCAAGCTGTTGACTTAATGGACATTTCTGTCAACCGCCGGGTCTTTGAGCGCATGTCGCCCCAGACTCAGGATCTAATGCACGACCTGGTAGCAGCCTATTCCCGCGAGCATTATGCGGCGATCCAAAAAGCCAACGCCGAAGCGTGGCCCAAGTACCGTGAGAAAGGTGTAGAAATCATCCACCTCTCCGAAAACGATGCCAGCCGCTTCCGTGATGCCGCCATCCCGCTGTGGTTCAAGTGGGCCAACAAGGATCCCGACGCTGCTCGCCTGTTTAGAGCGCACCTCAACACCATGATGGATCCTGCAGTGGGACTGATCACCGACGAAGACATTCAGGGCTACGAGCTTAACGCCTGATGTTCAATGTCTGACTTATTTGCTCGACAACAGCGGATGTTGCGATCGACATCGCAACATCCGATTTGGCTAGAGTAACCACTTTTTGTTCCGCATCCCGTCGGCTTGATGATCCGGAACCATCGCCAGGAGGCGATGGTGTCACGGAGGAGTGTCCATGAATCTTGATATCGAATTCGTTCTCCCGCATTGGCTTTACTGGTCGGTGTTGTTGCTTTTGCCACTGGTGGTAATGTTTTTCGTCGATCGTAGCTTCCGACGTGGCGCTACCGTCGACGGCGGGGAAATTGCCGAAGTGCCCCCCGGCGAAGAGGTCGAGGCCGCTTACCAGCCACCTGGCAATTTATTTACAACCATTGTCGACCGCCTTTCCGGCTTTTCCGGCCGCTACGTGGCCTACTGGGCGCTAATTGCTCCTTTCATCTTCGCCTACGAAGTGCTTGTACGCTATGCCTTCAACTCGCCGACTAACTGGGCACATGAGTCGATGACGTTGATGTTCGGCATGCAGTATCTGATTGCCGGTGCTTATGCGCTTCGCGAAGGGGGACATGTCCGCGTCGATATTCTGTACAGTCGGGCCAAGCCACTTAACAGAGCGGCTCTGGACATTGTCACCTCAATATTCTTCTTCATCTTCACCCTCGCTCTACTAGCAACCGGCTGGAAGTTCTTCTCACAGTCGGTGAGCGACGCGTACTTCTTTGGCTCCAGCTATTCCAACGAGACCTCCTTCACCGAATGGGCCATCCAGTTCTATCCGGTGAAGTTCATGCTCTTCTTTGGCGCGCTGCTATTGCTGCTGCAGGGGTTCGGCCAACTGATTCGGGATATTCAGGCATATCGTTACCATTGGCGCTTACATGAGGGTAGTAGAACCTTCGCCCGCGTGATGCTGGTTATCGCCGCCTTCCTCGCAGCCTGGCTATTGTTCGAGATGGTCAATATCGCGGTCACCGACTACGAGAGCCTGGCGGGTAGCATCTCGGGCAGCCTTGGCTCATTCGGCATCGGAGCCCTGACGCTGGTGATGTTCGGCTCGCTGATGGTAGTGCTGGTGGCGGGCCTACCGCTAGCTTTCGTCACCGGCGGCCTGGGGGTGGTATTCCTCTATACGGTCGGCGACCAGGCCATGCTCAACCTGATGCCGTCGCGCATCTTCCCGATGATGACCAACTATCAACTCTCGGCCATACCGCTGTTCATTTTCATGGCCTCGGTGCTGGAAAAAGCCGGGATCATCGAAGAGCTGTTCGACGTCGTCTACAAGTGGATGGGCGGTCTTAAAGCAGGTTTGGCCATTGCCACGATTATAGCCTCAACGCTACTCGCCGCCATGGTTGGTGTGATTGGCGCGGCGGTGGTGACCATGGGCCTGATCGCCCTGCCGGCAATGCTTAAGCGCAACTATGACCCGGAAATTGCTATCGGCTCGATCATGGCCGGCGGCACCTTGGGCATTCTCATCCCCCCCTCCATCCTGGCGATCATCTACGGCGTCATCGCTCAGCAATCGGTGGGCGAATTGTACCTCGGGTCGTTGATCCCCGGTTTGATGTTGGCCTTCATGTACGGCTTTTACTGCTGGATGCGAGGCACCTTAAACATCAAAATGGCGCCGCCAATGCCGGTCGAAGACCGCGTTAGTACTAAGGAAAAGCTGCGCTTACTGCGTAACATGCTGGCGCCCATCGTGCTGGTAATACTGGTACTCGGCATCATCTTCACCGGCATCGCCACCCCGGTGGAAGCGGCGGGTATCGGTACCTTTGGTGCCTTGGTGGTCGCGGCCATGCACAAGCGTCTGACCTGGCCCAACCTGCACGCGGCCTGCATGACCACGCTGGTCGCCTCGGCGATGGTGATGTGGATTATCTTCGGCGCCAGCATCTTCGTCGGCTTCTATATCCTGCAGGGCGGTCAGACCTTCGTGCAGGAGCTAATCTCCGGCGCGGGCCTTGGCCCCTACGCGGTGCTGTTGCTGATGATGGTACTACTGGTGGCGTTGGGGATGTTCCTCGACTGGGTGGGTATCCTACTGCTGGCGGTGCCTATCTTTGTTCCGCTGATCAAGGGAATGACCTTTGACGGCGTGCTTGGGTTACCCGGCGTAGACCCGACTGATGTATCGCTGTGGTTCGGCGTTATCTATCTGGTCAATATGCAAATGTCGTTTCTCAGTCCGCCGTTTGGCTATGCGCTGTTCTATATCAAGGGGGTTTGTCCGCCGCATATCACCATGGCGCAGATTTTCCGCTCATCCTTCCCCTTCCTGGGCATTCAGGCGCTGGGGCTGCTGCTGGTGATACTCTTCCCGGCGTTGGTCACTTGGCTGCCTAACCTGGCCTACGGCTAGCCACTGAGTACTGTTTGCACCCTTTACCGCCCTCGTCTTGCGAGGGCGGTTTTCGTTTAGGACGTACTCTATTAGGGCAATAACACTGTGGAGCCGGTCGTCTGACGACGTTGCAGCGCGTCCTGGGCTTTGCCTACCTCTTTAAGCGGGTAGCGGTTGGCCACATCGATATGGATCTTGCCGCTTTCCAGCATGGCAAAGAAGTCCTCGCACATCATTTCGAGGCGCTCACGGGTATCCGCGTAGCCATTCAAACTTGGGCGGGTAACAAACAGCGAACCTTTCTTATTGAGAATGCCGATATTCACGCCATCGACCGGGCCGGATGCGTTACCGAAGCTGACCATCAAGGAACGCGGCTTCAGGCAGTCCAGCGACATCTCCCAGGTATCTTTACCCACCGAGTCGTAAACTACATCGCACATCTCACCGTTGGTTAGCTCACGTACGCGCTCCACCACATTTTCTTCGGTGTAGTTGATGGTCGCCCAGGCACCGTTGGCCATGGCTAAATCGGCTTTTTCTTGTGAACTGACAGTGCCAATCAGCTTTACGCCTAACGCCTTGGCCCACTGACAGGCAATCGAGCCGACACCACCGGCTGCCGCGTGGAATAAAATCGTTTCACCGCCCTTCAGCTCGTAGGTTTGGCGCAGCAAATACTGCACCGTAAGCCCTTTAAGCATACTGGCCGCGGCAGTTTCAAAATCGATAAAGTCCGGCAGCTTAACGACTTTAGCAGCGGGGAGCGTATGGTGCTCGGCGTAAGCCCCTAGCGGGCCTTGGGCGTAAGCCACCCGGTCACCTTCTTTCAGGTGGGTGACGCCCTCCCCAACTGCATCGACAATGCCCGCGCCTTCGGTGCCCAAACCAGAGGGCAATGAGGGAGCCGGATAAAGCCCGGTACGAAAATAGATATCGATAAAATTAAGGCCAATCGCCTGGTTGGCAATGCGGACTTCGCCAGCCGCTGGCGCATCCAGGGTCACATCCTCTAGCTCAAGCACTTCTGAACCACCGGTTTGAGAAAACTGAATCCGTTGAGACATGCGGGGGAGCTCCTTTTTATAGGGGAATCTAGCACGCTAACGCTATCGGGACGGCTGCGCAACGCGGCTGTCACAACGCGCATGATAAACTCAGGCAATATTGATCGCCGACGGCTAACGGAACGTTCATGATGCACCCACAAATCTTGCTGCCCACCTTAATTGCCCATCGCGGTTATTCGTCCGCGGCTCCGGAAAACACGCTTTCGGCCGTGCGCGCCGCCCATCGCGCGGGCGCTCGGTGGGTCGAGCTCGATGTGCAACTATTGGGAGACGGCACCCCCGTTATTTGGCACGACGCGGATGTAGCCCGCTGCTCTGACGGACGTGGAAAACTGCGGCGCATGGACTGGCCCCAGTCACAAACGTTGGACGTTGGCCGCTGGTTTGGTAGTGCATTCGCAGGCGAAAAGATGCCCAGCCTGGACGCCATGCTTGCGCTGCTTAACGAACTGGAGATGGGCGTCAACCTTGAACTTAAAGTCAGTCGCGGCCATGATCCCATCGCACTGGTGGAACGTGTCGTGCCAATCGTGCTGGAAGCACTGCCCACCGAACGGCTTGTGCTGTCATCTTTTGATAGATTGGCGCTGCGCCATAGCCGCACGTTTGCCAAGCCGGAGCGCCTAGCGCTGGGCATGCTGTTCAACCGGCTGCCCAAAGACTGGCAAGCCCAAGGTCGTGAAATCGATGCTTTCAGCATTCATGCCCATTGGGGACGTTTAAAGCCTGCCCAAGCGGCGGCCATTCGGCAGGCGGGCTATGCACTACTGTGCTATACGCCCAACGATCCCAACGCCTTCCATCCGCTTTGGTCGTGGGGGGCTGCCAGCGCCATCACCGATGAACCGGAACTATTTCGGCGTTATTTAGCGACATCCACTGTCACGGCGTCCCTTCCATCGCATCCATTTGGCAAGCCTGGCTAGCTTGCCTACGCTTAGAGAGTGATCGCTTGAGCTATTAACTCTCAGCGGGTTATCTCGCTAGATAAATGCGATTATCAACAAGGGCGATCATCAACAAGGGGAGTGGAATGAGCGATACGGATCTGGGGATCATGGATGCGCAAACCCTGAGACGGCTTTTCGAATCGCGCCAAGCGTCCCCCCTGGACGCCACCCGTGCTGCTTTGGCTCGCATCGACCGTTTTAACGAAGCAGTCAACGCCTATGTTTACGTTGATGCGGAAGGCGCTGAAGAAGCGGCGAAAGCATCGGCAAAGCGTTGGGAGCAAGGCAAACCGCTCAGCGCTATCGACGGCATCCCGGTGTCGATGAAGGATCTGACCCAGGTAGCCGGCATGCCCTGCCACTCGGGTTCATTAACGTCCCCAATAGCGTCCTGTGACACGGACGCGCCGCCTGCCCAAATGCTTCGCGATGCAGGCGCGATTTTTCTAGGCAAAACCAACACACCTGAGTTTGGCTGGAAGGCTGTCACCGACAATCGCGTTTTCGGGGCCACCTACAACCCTTGGAATACGCAACTTACCCCTGGGGGCTCATCCGGCGGCGCAGCGGTGGCAGCCGCGCTTAACATGGGGGTGCTCCACCAAGGCGGCGATTCGGGGGGCTCGATCCGCATCCCCGCTGCTTTTACCGGGGTATTTGGCTTCAAACCGACCTTTGGCTGGACTCCCCAGTGGCCGCCAGCCCAAGAGCCTACCCTTTCGCACCTTGGCCCGTTAACACGCTCGGTCCGTGACGCGGTAAGCATGCTCAATGTCATGGGGCGATATAACTACCGCGACCCCTACGCCACTCGCGGTCAGCCCGATTGCTGGGGGGTCGACTTAGACAAAGGTATCAAAGGGCTGCGCATCGCCTACTCAAAAGACTTAGGCTACGCCAGTGTTGACCCGCAAATCGCCAGACGGGTCAAAGAAGCGGCTCTTAAAATGGAAGCCTTGGGTGCCGAGATTGTCGAGATAGACCCAGGATTCTCATCGCCGCTAGATATCTTTCGTAAAATCTGGTTTACCGCCTCGCTCTACCAATGGCAGCAATTGGATCAATCCCAGCGCGAGCAACTGGATCCCGGAATGGCCACCAATGCCCGAAAGGCCGAAGCATGGAGCGCACTTGACCTATTCCGTGCGCTATCGGAAAGGGCCTTGCTCACCAGACAGCTTGAGCATTTCAATCAGCAGTATCATCTGATCATGACGCCTGCAGTAAGCGTTTTACCCTTCGAGGTGAACCAAGAAGTCCCGCCGGGTAGCGGCATGCGCGATTGGGAGGAATGGGCACCTTTCTCATACCCTTTTAATCTAAGCCAGCAACCCGCTGCCTCGGTACCCTGCGGATTTACCGATAACGGATTACCGGTAGGTTTTCAGCTGGCGGGCGGTAAGTACGACGACGTTAGGGTGCTACGTGCCTGCCACGCCTTTATGGAAGCCCATCCGCCACGCTTCCCCACGGAACCTAATCCCTCACAATACACATAACAATCTGGCTAAAAGGGGGCGCCGTCACTGCGTGATATGCGCACAATGACGGCGGGTTTAATTGAATATTGTGCAATGCTTACATGGTCGCTAAACGGTCGACATCCCTAACCCCTGACATACGCACCATGGCCAGCGCCTCGTCTAGACTATCGACCTCCTCAACCATCAATAGCTCACTTTCCACGGTTACCGGCTGTCCTGCCTGCTCAGACAATAGCTTTTCCAACGCAGCAACGTCCATGTTGTCGTCCCATGGCTTTGTCTCGATCTCACTGCTGGTGCGGCTGGGCAGGTAGATCGTGCCATTAGAAAAATCCACCGCGTAGGCAATCACCCCCGGCACAATAAAGAACAGCAATCCAACGCCATTAGCGGCCGCGACAGCAGGATCAATATCACCGCTCATCTGGCCTTTGCGTTCTGGATGAAAAATCGTCCCGCAGCCGCTAATGGCAATAACCGTGACGCCGATGACAACGCCTTTCAACCACCGTTTGACTGTCCGTTGCATGCAGGGTCTCCCCGTTATTAATCTATGTTATCTAGGGTCAAAACGCGATGATTCTAGCACACCGCACGATCAAGTCAGCGCGGCTATTCAAGGCGCAATTTTGCCGCCTTACCCGCTTGGCCTTACAATGCCCAAACGAACGATAACGGGTCCGTCCCCTTCACCAAGGAATGCTATCGCCCATGCGCGCCAGCCAACTACTCATTGCCACTTTAAAAGAAACCCCGGCCGACGCCGAGATCATCAGCCACCAGCTGATGCTGCGCGCCGGGATGATTCGCCGCCTCACCTCCGGGCTCTATACCTGGCTACCGATAGGCCTGAAGACCCTGCGCAAGGTGGAGCGCATCGTACGCGAGGAGATGGATCGCGCCGGTGCCCAGGAGGTACTGATGCCGGCAGTGCAACCCGCCGAGCTGTGGCAGGAGTCCGGCCGCTGGGACAAGTACGGCGACCTGCTGCTGCGCCTCAAGGATCGTCATGACCGCGACTACTGCGTCGGCCCCACCCACGAGGAAGTGATCACCGACCTGGTGCGTAAGGAGATCGCCAGCTACAAGCAGTTGCCGGCCAACTTCTACCAGATCCAGACCAAGTTCCGCGATGAGACCCGTCCACGTTTCGGCGTGATGCGCTCGCGTGAATTCATCATGAAGGACGCCTACTCATTCGATGTCGACCAGGCTGGGCTTAAGCGTTCGTACCAGTTGATGTATGACGCCTACATGCGGATCTTCACCCGGTTGGGGCTCGACTTTCGCGCCGTCGAAGCTGACAACGGCGACATCGGCGGAACCGGCTCCCATGAGTTTCAGGTGCTGGCCGATTCAGGCGAGGACGCGGTGGTCTTCTCCACCGAGTCAGACTACGCCGCTAACATCGAGAAAGCCGAGGCACTTGCCGCCCCTCTGGGCAGCAACACCGAGCGCGCGGCACCAAGCGAAGAACTTCGCCTTGTCGATACACCGAATGCCAAAACCATCGCCACGTTGGTTGAGCAATTCAAGCTGCCGATTGAAAAAACCGTCAAAACGCTGATGGTTCACGCCGCGGAAGGCGGTTTAATTGCGCTATTGGTACGTGGCGATCACGAGCTTAACGACGTCAAAGCAGAAAACCTTGCCCAAGTAGCGGCCCCGCTGACCATGGCCTCCGAAGAAGAAATTCGCGCCGCGGTAGGCGCAGGCCCAGGTTCGCTAGGCCCAGTGAACCTAGACATGCCAATTATCGTCGATCGCAGCGTGGCACTAATGAGCGACTTTGGCGCAGGCGCTAATACCGATGGCAAGCACTACTTCGGCATCAACTGGGAGCGCGACGCCGCGCTGCCGGAAGTGGCGGATCTTCGCAACGTGGTCGAAGGTGACCCCTCGCCCGACGGCAAAGGCACGCTTGCGATTAAACGCGGCATTGAAGTGGGCCACGTTTTCCAGTTGGGTCAAAAATACTCTGAATCGATGAACGCCACGGTACTTGGCGATAACGGCAAAACCAGCCACCCGTGGATGGGCTGCTACGGTATTGGCGTGACCCGCGTGGTCGCCGCCGCCATTGAGCAGAACCACGACGACGCGGGCATTATCTGGCCTAACGCCCTGGCGCCTTTCCACGTCGCACTAGTGCCTATGAACGCGCATAAATCCCAGCGCGTTCGGGAGGAGTCTGAACGCCTCTACCAAGCACTGAGCAACGCGGGGCTTGATGTGCTGTTGGATGACCGAGACACCCGCCCCGGCGTTAAGTTTGCCGACCTCGAACTCATGGGCGTACCGCACCGGCTCGTGATTGGCGACCGCGGTTTGGATAACGGCGAGTTGGAATACAAGGGACGTCGTGACAGCGACGCCACCATGGTACCCGCCGAGCAAATTATTAATTTTTTGCGTGAGAAAGCCGGTCTTTCCTCTACCGCCGTATAACAGCGGGGTGTGCCGTGCTAAAGGCACTATCGCCAAGGCGCTGACGGCCTACCTGGTCGTCAGTGCACTTTGCATCAGTCCGGTGACGTTGGCGGCGTCTTTGCCTTCGTCGCTGCGTCAGACCTTGGCCGACACCTATCAGCAACAACAAACACCCCAGCAGCAGTGGCTCGCCCGCCAGTGGCGACAGCGCATGGATACGCCGTTAGCTGCCTTTATCCCAGACCCTGACAAGCGCCGCGCGCTGTTAACCCAGGTGCATCAAGAGGCGCAGCTTGCAGGTCTTCCGCCGGATGTGGTGCTGGCATTAATTCATGTGGAAAGCGCGTTTGATGCCGATGCGGTGTCATCGGCTGGTGCCGTGGGTCTCATGCAGATCATGCCGTTTTGGATGGAAGAACTGGGCTTGCCGACGGACGACTTAAGCGATCCAACCCGTAATCTGCGCTACGGCTGCACTATCCTTGCCCACTACCTCGCCATGGAACAAGGCGACTTTACCCGTGCCTTGGCGCGTTATAACGGCAGCTTAGGCGACACTTGGTATCCTGAGCGGGTAATGCACGCTTGGCGTGATCACTGGCGATAAGCCTGATCCCCGCATAAGACAAATCTGTGAGTCTAGCGTTAATGAAGGCGCATGACTTTCCTGGCATAAACTCGCATGATGGTGACCTCAGCATCTGGCTTTAGTGATAAAGGTGGCCTATGGCGTTTTTTAAACGTGGAATACTGGTTGTATTGTGCTGCGCCATGCCGCTAGCACTGCTTGGCGTCAGCGCTGACTCTTTAGCCAGTAATACCCGTATTAGCGTGTCTAACGCCGATGGCCACCCGCTATCCAATGCCGTCGTTGAGGTCTATTTCCCGCGTACCGATTCACCGAATACTACCGTGAAACGTATTTCCCAACGTGACGCGGCGTTTCATCCCAATGTCTTAGCGGTGCCAGTTAATAGCCAGGTCGCTTTTCCCAATGAGGACATTACCCGCCATCACGTATATTCGTTTTCACCGGCCAAAACCTTTGACCTCAACCTCTATCTGCAGGAAACCCCTCCCCCGGTCATGTTTGATCAGGCGGGTGTCGTGGTGTTGGGGTGCAATATCCACGACCATATGCAGGCGTTTATTGTGGTCAGCGACGCGCCCTTCTTTGCCCTGACCGATAGCACTGGGCAAGTTACCCTGCCGTCGCTGCCTGCCGGCCAACATCAGGTAAAAGTATGGCACAAGGGGCTTCACGATAGTCATCAGCGCTGGTGGGAAGGCCAAATAGAGTCGTCGCAGCACTTATCGGTGCCTTTGGAATTGAACGCAACGCCGCAGCCACCCCAAGAACCATCTCCGCTACAACAACGTTTTCAAGAGGCCACCTAGTGCCTAGCGACAGGCTAAGGATCCGGTAACAAGAACATGCGCTTTCGTACCCGCCTGATGCTCGTGCTGTTAACCGTAGTGGTGGTCTCACAACTGGCCACCGGCCTCGCGTTTTTACACGCCACCCAGCAAGACGCGCTAGCCAAAGGCAACCAGCGTCTTGAGGTTGGTGCCCGCGTGCTCAACCAACTGCTCGAAAACCGCGGCGATCAGTTACGCGACAACGTGGCGATTCTGGCGGATGATTTTGGTTTTAAAAGTGCCGTGTCATCGCAGGATAACGTGACGCTTCAATCGGTATTAGCCAACCACGGCGACCGGGCTGATGCTGATATCGTGCTGCTGAGTGATCTAGACGGCCAACTGCTGGCTAGCAGCCACCATCCTGCGCAAACACCCATGCCCTTCCCCGCTTTGTTTGAGACAGCCCGCCAACAGGGCTCTGCGGTCAGCGTGGTGATCGCTGATGGTCAGCCCTACGAGTTCGTCTTGTTGCCCGTTTATGCACCTAACGTGATTGGCTGGGTGGGCATGGGCTTTTTGATCGACGACGCCGTGGTCGAAGAAATCCATTCGCTTACCGGCCTTGAAATAAGCGTGGTCAATTACGCAACGCCACAAACACTGACCTACCTCACCAGTTCATACCTGCAAACCGAAGCCCAGGAGCTTAGCCAGCTTGGCAACGCCGTCATGGGAGGGGCTTACTCGCAAACCAGCCAGATGACCCCTGACGATCGCTATCTAACCTACGCCAGCACGCTGTATCGCGACTCACAAAACCAGACCTTTGCGCTCATTCAGCTGTCGCGCAACGAATTATTGGCCGCCTACGACGATCTACAATGGCAGCTGCTAGGTATCGTGGCACTTATTTTACTGTTTACGCTTGCCCTGGCCGCCTGGAGTGCCCGGAGCATCAGCCGCCCGCTTGTCGCGCTGGCCGACGCCGCTAAACGGATTGGTCAGGGCGAGCACGTCACAGCCTTACCCTCAGAGTCGCCCCGCAGCGAGACGGGCCTGCTCGCCAATACGCTGCGCTCAATGCAAGACGATATTGCGCAACGCGAGGCAACCCTGCGCCATCAGTCGCGCCACGACCTATTGACCGACCTACCCAACCGGATCAGCGCACTGGAAGACATCAACCGGCGCATCCAAGCCCGCCACCCGTTTACCTTGCTGCGCCTGGCAATTAAAGACTTTCGCAGCATTAACGACACCTTCGGCTATGCGCTGGGCGATCACGTACTGGTGAGGCTGGCCCAGCGCCTGCAGGGGCTTAAACCGCCCGTTCAATCCGCCTACCGCCTGGCAAGTGATGAGTTTTTATTGCTCTTGGATATGCCTAATGCGCCCCTCGATTGGCATACCCGGACACGCCAAGCGCTATCTCAGCCCATCGACCTGGATAAATCATTGATAAGCCTTTCCCTGGCCGTTGGAGAAGTGAGCTACCCCGACCACGGTGACAGCGCTCAGTTACTGCTGCGGCGCGCCGATATCGCGCTGGACTCGGCGCGTCATCATCAAGATGCCCACCAGCGTTACGTTGAGGGACAGGACGAACGCCACCTGCGCCAGTTGACGCTGATTCACGACCTTCGTGATGCCGTGAGCAATAACGAACTATGGATGGCCTATCAGCCCAAAATAGCCACGCATAACGGCCAAGTTTGCCAGTTCGAAGCACTGATGCGCTGGCGGCATCCCTCGCTTGGTTTTGTCCCCCCGGATGAATTTATTAGCCTAGCCGAGCGCTCGGGCAATATTCGCCAGCTCAGCCAGTGGATGCTTGAGCACGTCACAGCCCAACTCCATGAGTGGCAACAGCAAGGCCACCGAGTCAGCGTAGCGGTCAACTTATCCGCCAGCGACGTCACCGATGCCGAACTCCCCAGGCAGCTAGCCGAGTTATTAGCGCGTTACCATCTCGCAGCAGATCAAGTCAGCCTGGAGGTTACCGAAAGCGCGGTCATGCAGGACATCGAGGCTGCCACCAGAACGCTGAATGAACTCAGCCGCCTGGGTATGTCGATCGCCATTGACGACTACGGCACCGGCTATTCGTCGCTGGCGCAAATCAAGCGGCTCCCGGTCAACGAGCTCAAAATCGATAAATCCTTCGTGCTCAAGATCGACACCCAAGAAGATGATCTGACGATCGTGCGGTCAACGATCGAGATGGGCCACAGCCTGGGCTTGAGTATCGTTGCCGAAGGGGTCGAAAACGCGGCGAGCGCTTCCCTACTCAACCGCCTCGGCTGTGACTATTTACAGGGCTACTGGTTCGCCAAACCCATGCCAAGCGACGACGTGCTTAGCTGGCTAGATGCCGTCGAGGTATTCACCTTTACGCGCTAATCGCACAACGAATAAAAAGGACATTGTATGCTCGCCCCTTTCCCGCCAGCGTTAGGCAAGGGTATTGCCGCCCTGGCCATCACCCACGCGCTATTAATCAGTGGCACGGCCTTTGCCGGGAGTCGGATTATCGGCACCGGGGGCGTCAGCGCGATTGAGGGCGCCGCAGGCGGTGGTCTCTCCCCCTGGGCCGTGCTCACCAGCACCGCCAGCGAGCAAGAATTCGGCGCGACAGCGTCTCTTTCGCGCGCCTGGCTGGACGACTACCGTTTAACGGTGAAGGCGGCAAGCGCCAACCTCTATGACCGCGTTGAGGTCTCGGTGGCGCGCCAAACCCTTGACCTCGTCACGCTGGGCGGCGAGCTGGAGCAAACGATTGTAGGCGGCAAGGTGCGCTTGTTCGGCGATGTGCTATACAACCCTTGGGGCATCTGGAGCGCAGGTTTTCAGCACAAGCGCGTGGCCGACGACAGTATTCCCAAAGCACTGGGCGCCCAGGACGGTCAGGGTAACGATGTGTACCTGAGCGCCAGCAAGCTGGTATTCGGCGCCGTTGCCGGGCGCAACCTGCTGCTTAACGCCACCCTGCGTAACACCGAGGCCAACCAGGGCGGGCTGCTGGGGTTTGGCGGCGATAACGACGGGCGCCAATGGGTTGCCGAAGGTAGCCTCGGCGTGTTTGTGACGCCGCAATGGGTGGTGGGCATGGAGTACCGACAAAAACCCGACCTGCTCGGTGCTGCCGAAGAAGACGACTGGCAAAGCGTTTACAGCGCTTATTTCTTCAACAAGCACGTTTCGCTCACCACCGCCTGGCTGTCACTTGGCAATATCGCCGGACTTGCCTCGCAGGACGGCGCTTACGTGTCGCTTCAGGCGGCTTTTTGACCGGTCAAGGAGATTCCACCATGCGCTTTCCCCGCTACCCTGCCGCGCTGCTGATGGCACTCTGGCTGACGGGCTGTGCGGCCCAGGATACGACCCAGCCATCGCTTTACTCACGCCTCGGCGGCATGGACACCATTGAAGCCGTGGTCGAAAACATGCTGTACCGCGTGGCTGACGACCCTAACGTGGTCGTATTTTTTGCCAACACCAATATCGATCACTTCGCCGATGCCTTTGCCACCCAGCTATGCGATATCAGCGACGGTCCTTGCCAATATAAAGGGCCGCCCATGGATCGTGCCCACCAGCACATGGGCATCAATGATGCGCATTTCAATCGAGTGGTTGAATACTTAACCGACGCCCTAGGGGAAGAAGGGGTACCTTTGGCGGCACAAAACGAGCTGTTGGGACGCCTGGCTCCGTTACATGCCGACGTTATGCGACGGCAATAATCCGCCAGTCATCCCGGCCGGCTGTTTTCACCTGATAAAGCGCTTTATCAGCGGCTTCATAGGCTTGGGGGAAACCCGCTTGTTTAGGCATGAACCAGGTAGCGCCAATACTCAGCGTCACCTGATCGTTATTCGGATGGGTCAGGTGAGGAAATTGTGCCTCTTGCACTCGCTTGCGAAGCTGTTGGCAATAGTATTGCAGCGTAGCGTGGTTCTCACAGGGCATTAGCGCGGCAAATTCGTCGCCCCCCAAACGGTATAGCGTTGCCTCTTCGGGTAAGGCATCCGCAATGACCCGCGCCAGACGACATAACAAAGTATCTCCCGCTGGATGCCCCAGGGCATCGTTATACTGTTTAAAAAAATCGATATCCACTATCACTAAACCCAGTGATTGCTGCTGTTGACGCATGACGTCCTGCTGCAAGGCGCTGCGATTACCAATGTCGGTTAACGGATCCCGCATGGCGCGTTTCATCCACCGCAACGTATCCTGGGTTGCCTTCTCTGCTCGGCGCAGCTGACGCTCATGCAACCACCAAAACAGCAGCCCCAGCAAGAAAATCAACACGCCAGTGTAGATCAGCACCTGATGGTGCCAGCGGGTTCTCTCGGCGAAAGTATTGATGGCTTCCCCGCGTCGATCCAACTGGCCCATCTCAATACGCGTTAAACAATTAATTGGGTCGAGCAATTCCCGGGCAAGCACCACCGGCGGCACGCTGTTGCTTTCAAGGGCGGTGACGGTCTCGTCCAGCACGCTTAAACTTGCCGACGTGCAGTCGTAATGCTGATGGTAAATATCAACGTCGAATAGCCCGTAAGCCAACTCAATGTCGACTATCGCGTCACTACTGGCGTCCTGATTAGGCATTTCCAAAAGTCGGACCTGGGCATCCTGCAAATACAACCGCGAGCGTGTAGCCAGTTGCTGGCCGGTCAAATTGCCCGACTGGCTAAAGTAGGCTTGAATCTCGGGAAACACCCAGCGGGCTTCATAGATGATCAAAATCATCAGCGCCATAAAGCTCATCAGGCTAAGCGATAGCCATGTCACATAGCGGCCAGGTCGCTTGCGCTTCGCTGATGAAGCGCAGCTATCGCTTGATGATACAAACGGCTGCTTCATAGCTTATCAACGGCTTCGATACTACGAATCATCCATATCCAGTCATTAAACTCGCGTAAAGCCGTTACATCTCGATTGCCGTAATCGCGCTCGACCAGACGCACCGGGCCCCTTGAGCGAAGGCTAAGCGGCTGACCGTTTTCGCTGGTGACCAAATACCAGTTGGGGTTTCCCCAGCCGCCTAGCGTCACCTCGTAGCCGTCCCACGCCGTAAAACGCAGCGTTGGAGGAACGCGGCCAAACTGACGGACAAGAAAATCCGCAAACGGCATGCCCTGCATTTCGACCGTTTCGCCCTGGTAAGGATCAAACAGTTGGAATCGACTGGTTGAATGCTGACGCAGTTGTTCAACGTCAACTTCGTGCACCTCATCGCCATCAATAAGACGCAGTGTTTGCGCCTCGCTAACCATCGGAAGGAGCAGCGCGCATACAAACGCCCCTAGTGCCCAGCGAGCAGTGGGATAGCGGCGCAAGCAACGCTTGGAAGTGGCTGCAGCCATGGCAATAACATCCCAATAGTTGACGATAGGCCGACTGTACCATTCCCTAAGTTACTTTTCCTTTCAACACCTACTAACTCTTTATCAATGGGGATAATTAAAGAGAGGCGTAGTAATAGAGATCAGTCAGGATCTGTGTCCCGCGGGTGGCGCTTGGCGTTCTCCTGGGTTTCGAGACCGCTTTTAAGCTCATGAGTCAAAGGATCGTAATTGGGTCTTAACTCATCCTTGACCGTGCCACTCCACAGCCGCGACCCCACAAAGTAGCCTGCCCGGCCAATCACGTGGGCCGCTACCGGCGCGGTCATCATGATGAAGAGGATCACCCCGAAAGCCCGCGCGACCACCGCCACCTCGCCAAAGTGCAGGGCCACCGCCAGCATGATCAGGGTAGCGCCGAGGGTCGCTGCCTTGGTGGTGGCATGCATACGCGTCAGCAGGTCGGGCATGCGCACCAGCCCCAGGGCGGCCAGGAACATGAAGATGGCGCCGACCAGGATCAGCCCCCCCTTGATCAGCTCAATCATCCCGGGCCCCTCCTCGTTCCAGGAAGCGCGCGAAGCCGATGGCCGCCATGAAGGCCATCAGCGCCATGACGATGGCCACATCCAGCAGGCTGGCTACGTCGGTGGCGATGGCTATCAGGCCAATGGTGCCGACCAGGATCGACGAAAAGAGCTCCAGGGCCACCACCCGGTCGGGCAGGCTGGGGCCCTTGAAAAGGCGTACGAAGGATAGACACAAGGCCAGGCACATGAGCGCCAGACTCAACAGAATGACAGTCGACATAGCTCCCCTCCTCTCAATGACATTCTCAATGGAACAGCTCCAAGGCACGGCGCTCGAGCTCGGCCAGCCCCCGGCGCAGCTCGTCCTCGTCATCGAGAAACATGGCGTGGATGTAAAGCACCCGGCGGTCGTCGGAGACGTCCAGCGTCAAGGTGCCCGGCGTCAACGAGATGAGGTTGGCGACGAAGGCGATCTCGAACTCGTTGCTCGCCTTGAGCGGCATCGCAATCACACCCGGTTTCATATACCAGGGCGGCGTGATGATGTCGAACGCCACCTTGAGGTTGGCCAGCACCAGTTCCTTGAGGAAGAAACCAATGAACAGGATCAGCCGCGGCAGGCGCTGGGCATGGCCGGCCAGGGCCGGCACCTGGGGCTGCATCAACGCCAGCACCAAGTAGCCGAACAGCAGGCCGGCGAGCAGGTTGCGTCCGCTGAAGTCGCCGGTGAGCACCACCCAGGCGAACCCCAGCAACAGGTTCCAGGCGGCACCGATCATGGCATCACCTCCTCGCCTTCGCCCAGCACTGCCTCGATATAGCGAGACGGATCGAGCAGCTCGGTCGCCGAGGCCTCCGCCAGGGCGTAGATGGGCTCGGCGTTGAGACCAATGAACAGGGTACACAGCGCCAGCCCCACCACGGGCGTGGTCATCAGCCACATCTCACGCTGACCCACTGCCGGATAGGGATCAACGTCGCCTTCCTCCGGGGCGGCCTTCCAAAACACCTCGGCCCAAATCTTGATCATCGAATAGAGGGTCAGCAAGCCGACCAGCAAGGCGATAAAGGTCACGCCCCAGGCCTCGGCCTCAACGCCTGCACGGATCACAATGAACTTGGCGAAGAAGCCGGACAACGGCGGCACCCCTGCCAGCGATAGCGCCGGGATCAGAAACAGCACAGCCAGCCAGGGATGGCTGCGATACAGCCCGCCCAACTGCTTGAGCTGGTAGGTTCCCCGCAGGCGACGCACGATGCCGCTGACCAGGAAGAGGTTCGTCTTCACGATGATGTGGTGCATGATGTAGAAGATCCCGCCGATGATCGCCAAGGGCGTGAACAGCGCAAGGCCCAGGATCATGTAGCCGATCTGGCTGACGATGTGGAATGACAGAATGCGCCGGAACTCGTACTGAGCCGCCGCGCCCAGCACCCCGGAAAGCATGGTCAGCCCAGCCCCCCACAGCAGGATCTCATGGGTATAGCCGGGGCTCTGGTTGAAGATCAGCGTGAACACCCGGTACAGCGCGTAGACCCCCACCTTGGTGAGTAGCCCGGCGAACAGCGCCGACACCGCCACCGGCGGCGTGTGGTAGGAGGCCGGCAGCCAGAAGAACAGCGGGAAGGCCGCCGCCTTGATGCCGAAGGCGACCATGAACATCATCGCCAGGACATCGACCATACCGGTGTCTTCCAAAGTGGCGATACGCTGGGCGATGTCGGCCATATTGAGGGTGCCGACCATGCCGTAAAGCAGGCCCACGGCCACCAGAAAAATCACCGAAGACACCAGGTTCAGGGTCACGTACTTGATTGCGCCTTCCATCTGCGCCTTCTCGCTGCCGAGGATCAGCAACGCGAAGGAAGCCACCAGCATCACCTCGAACCAGACGTAGAGGTTGAAGATGTCGCCAGTGAGGAAGGCGCCGGCCACCCCGGCCAGCAGTAGATGCATCAGCGGAAAGTAACCGAAAGCCTCGTGGCCTCGGCTGGTGGTGGCCAGGGAGTAAAGCGCCACGGCAAAACCGATGATGCCGGTGAGCACCACCATGATGGCACCCAACAGGTCGGCCACCAGGCTGATACCGAAGGGCGCCTGCCAGTCGCCCATGTGCATCACCAGGATGCCTTCGCGATTCACTGTGGCGAGCAACCAGAAGGCCGTCATCAGCAGGCTACCGGTGCCGGCCACGGCGACGAAGCGTTGCATGCCCCTGGAACGCCAGAACACCAGAGACACGGCCCCGGCGAACAGCGGGATCAGGATGGGCAGCGCGATCTGGGGCATCACGTGTCGGTATCCTTCATCTTGTCGAGGTCATCGGCGCGAACGATCTCCCAGGCACGCCGCACCAGTACCACCGCGAAAGACAGCACGCCAAACGCGATGACGATGGCGGTGAGCACCAAGGCCTGAGGCAGCGGGTCGGCGACGGCCCCCTCGGGGGCACTCATGCCGGGTGGCACCAGTGGCGGCGCCCCGCGAGTCAACCCTGCGGTGACGAAGATCAACAGGTTGGCGGCGTTGGAAAGCAGCATCAGGCCGATCACCAACTTGACGATGGAGCGGCGCAGCATCATGTAGATGGCGGTGGCGAACAGGATGCCGATGGTCACAGCCATCAAGGGTTCCATGTGGCCTCCTCGGGGTCGGGTTGGTTCTCGTGGTCGGTCTTGATCAGGGCGCTGATGGCGGTGAGCACAGAGCCCAGCACCACCAGGTAGACGCCGATGTCGAAGATCAGCGGCGTCGAGGCCTTGAAGTCGATGATCGGGATAGTCCACCACTGGGCGGTGAAGAAGGGGTCGCCGACCCACCAGGCAGGCACCGTCGAGAGCACCCCCAGCAGCAGGCCCATGCCAATCAAGTCTCGCGGCGAGACCTTGAGCATGGCTTGCATGGCCCGCAGCCCGAAGGCGAAGAGGTAAAGCGCGAAGGCCCCCGCCGCCACCAGGCCCGCGATGAACCCGCCGCCCGGCTCGTCATGGCCGCGCAGCAACAAAAACAGCGAGAACAGCAACTGCAACGGCAGCAGAAGCCGCGCGGCGACGGTGAGAATCAGGGTGCCCGGTTTAACCATCGTATCTCTCCGACGGGGCCGAGGGCTTGGCGTCGTACTCCTCGGCGTGGAAGCGCATCATGGCATGAACCCCGATGGCCGCCAGGGCCAACACGAACATCTCCCCCAGGGTGTCCAGCGCCCGGAAGTCGACCAGGATGACGTTGACGATATTGTGGCCATGACCCAGCGGCTGGCTGTTCTCGACCATGTAGTCGGAGATTCTTGGCAGCCGCTCGCCACCCAGCACCGAGAGCATCAGTAGCGTGACCATGGTGCCCACCAGGCAGGCCACCACCAGGTCACGCAGGCGCTCCATTGTGGTGGAAAGGGTGGCGAAGCGCGGCAGGCGAAATAGCACCAGCACCAGCAGGATCACCGTCAGGGTCTCCACCAGCAGTTGAGTGATGGCCAGGTCAGGCGCGCTGAACAGCACGAAGGTCAGGGCAATGGAGAAGCCCATGATGCCCACCGCGGCCACCGCGGCCAGACGTGAGCGCATCACGCAGGCCGTCACCGCCCCGGCCACCATCAGACCCGCCGTCACCACTTCATGGAAATAGGCATCCAGCGAGAAGGGAAAGCTCGGCGAGTGCCGGAAGAACAACGCATGGCCCACCAAGCCCAACAGTACCAGCAGGGTCATCACCAGGTAGTTGCGGATGTAGCCGTTCTGCAGCATCCGCGTCTGCCACTCTGCGACCGTCACCAGGCCGCGCATCATTCCCTCGTAGCAAGCCTCCGGGCCCCGGGCCATGAGCGGTTCCAGCCGCCCCAGAGCGGAGCGCACCCCATCCCAGTGGCGGAATACCAGGATGCCTAGGGCGAGGCTCGCTAGCGACAGTATCAGCGGAAGATTAACCCCGTGCCACAACGTCAGGTGCGCCGACACCTCACTGGCGCCGATGCCCGACGCGGTAACCGATACCAGGCCGTCCAGCAAGCCCGGCGCCAGGCCGAAGATCAGCGACAACCCGGCCAGCAGCGCCGGCCCGACAAGCATGTCCCCGGGCGGGTCGTGAGGTGTGTTGGGCGTCTCGCGACGCTTCCCGGCGAAGGGCCGCAGCACCACGACGGCCGCTACCGCCAGCGTCAGGAAGGCCGCCGTGAAGGCCAACAGCAGAATCAACCAACGCCAGGCCTCGGCCTCAAGCACCGCCTTGAACATCAACTCCTTGCCCAGGAAGCCCAGCAACGGCGGCAGACCGGCCAGGGACACCGCGGCCACCGCGGCGACGACGGCAGTGCGCGGCATTAGTGATCGCAAGCCACCCATGGCGGTGACATCCTTGGTGCCGGTCTCGTGGTCAAGAATGCCGGCGACCATGAACAGCGCGCCCTTATAGAGCGAGTGGGCAAGCAGGAATACCACAAAGGCGGTCAATGCCCCGTCGGTGCCGATGCCCAGCAGCATGGTCAGGGTGCCCAGCGCCATCACCGTAGAATAGGCCAACAGCTTCTTGATGTTGGTGTGCTGGATGGCCAGGAAGGCCCCAGTGGCCATGGTCAGAGCGCCCACCAGCGACAGGGTGATCACCCAAAGTTCGGTTCCGCCCAGCGATGGATGCAGGCGCGCCAGCAGGTAAACGCCCGCCTTGACCATGGTCGCCGAGTGCAGATAGGCGGAGACCGGCGTGGGCGCCGCCATGGCGTTGGGCAACCAGAAATGGAAAGGAAACTGGGCCGACTTGGTGAAAGCACCGAGCAATACACAAACCAGCAGCGGCGCGTAGAGGGCATGCTCGCGCAGTGCCTCCCCCTGAGCATTGAGCTCGACGAGCGACCAGCTATCGCCGGCCACCCCCAGCATGGCGAAACCAGCGAGCAGCGCCAGGCCCCCGCCCGCGGTGACGAAAAGCCCCTGCAACGCCGACTTTCTGGCTTCCGGGTCGGTGTGGTTGAACCCGATCAGCAGGTAAGAGGTAATGCTGGTGAGCTCCCAGAAGACGAACAGCGTCACCAGGTTATCGGCCAGCACCAATCCCAGCATCGACATCATAAAGGCGGTGATAATCACCAGGAAACGTGCCAGATCGCGATGGCCGCGCAGGTACTCGCCCGCGTAGACCAGCACCATAGCGCCGATCACCGTGATCAGCATCGCGAACAGCCAAGACAGCCCGTCTATAAAGAAGGTCAAACTGATATCGAGC
Source organism: Vreelandella arcis (assembly GCF_900103865.1). Lineage (GTDB taxonomy): Bacteria > Pseudomonadota > Gammaproteobacteria > Pseudomonadales > Halomonadaceae > Vreelandella > Vreelandella arcis. The sequence continues at coordinate 52,966 of NZ_FNII01000002.1, read as the reverse complement.
CCCGGCACCCATGCCCACTCCAGCAGCAGCGTCTCGCCGGCCAGTATCTCCGGCGCCAGGCCCAGCAACCAGACGGCCACCAGGGCGGGATACGCTGCAATGACGCGTGCCGTGTGCCCACCGAACCAGTGATGCAACAGCGGGGCTACCGCCGCTAGCAAAAATCCCATCAATACGGCAAGTTGCATCCAGCGGTATCTCCTGTGTTATCGACCCAGGTTCACGATAAAAACTGTAAACCAGTCCGCGCTGGCTTGCTAGTCAACGGATCAACGGAGTTACAGCACCTTACGATCTTCCACCTTGGTGTGCTCAGTCCCTGGGGGCAATGGATGGCCCTTGGCCAATTCCGCTCGCGTCGCCTCGCGGATGGTCAGCACGCTGACCTGATAGCGCAGCGTATGCCCCGCCAGGGGATGGTTGGTATCCACCGTTACCTGGTCTCCGTCTATGTCGAGTACAGTGACAATCTGAGGCCCGGCCTCACCTTCGGTCTGAAAACGGCTGCCGATGGTAAGCTCGGCGTTGCCAAACGATGCGCGAGTGACCGTTTGTACCAGCGCATCGTTGTACAGGCCATAGGCCTCGGCCGGGGCGAGGGTCACGCTAAGTTCAGCGCCCTCCTCCTGGCCTTCAAGGGCGTTTTCAAGCCCCGGCAAGATATTGTCGTGGCCATGCAGATACTCGAGCGGTTTATCCCGCGCCTGGGAGTCATCGAGCACCTGCTCGCCGCCGTCGCTCAACACGTCTTTCAAGACATAGTGCAGGGTCACCACGCGATGCGCTGAAATCGACATATAAAACTCCTCTCCGGTAAGCTGTCGCCTGTGTGTCCAAGCGTGGGCATAGCTTATCATTAGGTCATTGTCACCGTCTTACCCAGGAGGCACACTGAATGCCCACCCCCACTCCCCAGCGCAGCTGGCGCGCTGCACTGGCGATTTACCTGCGTGCCCCGGTCATTACCATGCTGTTTTTAGGGTTTTCTGCCGGGCTGCCCTTTTTGCTGGTGTTCTCGACGCTCTCCGCCTGGCTGCGTAGCGACGGCGTCGAAGTCGCGGCGATTGGTTTTTTCGCCTGGATCGGCATGCTCTACTCGATCAAGTTCTTCTGGGCACCGGTGGTTGACCGCCTGGCACTGCCGGTACTCACCCGCCATTTCGGCCAGCGGCGCGGCTGGATGCTGCTCGCCCAAGCGATGATTGCCGGCGGGTTAGTAGGCTTGGCGGGGTTAAGCCCGGTGGGTAATCTAGGCTGGGTAGCCGCCTTTGCACTACTGGTCGCCTTCGGCTCAGCCACTCAGGACATTGCCATTGACGCCTTTCGCATTGAGTCCGCCGAGGACGACGTACAAGCGGCCATGGCCTCTACGTACATTATTGGTTATCGAGGAGGACTGATTGCCGCTGGGGCATTGGCGCTTTATGTCGCCTCAGCCGTGTCGTGGCAGGTAGCCTACCTGACCATGGCGGCATTGGTTGGGGTCGGCGTGCTCACGGTACTGGCCCGCCCAGAACCCAAACGAGCCTCGTTAACAGTACAGTTAATTCACGAGCCCAAAGTCCGCGCGTTTATCCGCGCCAGCCGCGGCAGACCTAAACCCCTCCGCCGGATAGGCGCCTGGGTGATTGGCGCCATTGTGTGCCCATTCACCGACTTCTTTACCCGCTACGGGGTCAAGGCGCTTTGGCTGTTGGTGTTTATCGGCGTGTTTCGCATCAGCGATTTGGCGATGGCGTCGATGGCCAACCCGCTGTACATCGATTTGGGATTTTCGCTGGAAACCATCGCCAACGTGACCAATGTGTTTGGCATCGCGATGAGCATTACAGGGGGGATTCTGGGCGGCTTACTGGTGGCCCGCTACGGCATCGGGCCGCTGCTGATCTTCGGGGCCGGCATTGTGATGGTCACCAATTTACTGTTCGCGGTTTTGGCGTTGATAGGCAACCAATTACCCATGTTGGTGGTGACCATTGTCGGCGATAATTTGGCCAATGGCCTGGCCAGCGCGGTGTTTATCGCCTTCTTATCCAGCCTGACCTCGCGGGCCTACACCGCCACCCAGTACGCACTGTTTTCTTCGCTTATGACACTGCCGGGTAAGTTTCTGAGCGGCTTTGGCGGATTAGTCGTCACCAGTCAGGGTTACGCTAGCTTTTTTGTCCTGGCTACGCTGCTCGGCTTGCCGGCCATTGCGCTGGCGGTATGGATCAACCGCGACCGCCAGCTGGTTCCTAAGCCTGCATTTAACACCCATTAGACTAGGGGCCTAGCGATGGGCTTCTAGCCAGTCTAGCGCCCCCGGCGTCGTACGCCATTGATCGCGCATTAGCGTGCGGTACTGCCAGGCCTCTGCCCGCGTGCCGGGGTCGACTTGCCCATCGGCGTAGGGCATTACCGGGCGCGGATTCTCGGCGCAAATCATCTCCAGAATATACCGATTGTGGGCGATGACCTCGTCGAGGGAGCGCTCTGCCGCCTCGTGTTGCGCCAAGCGATAGAACGCTAAGGTGCGGCCCATTAACAGCCCCAGCTCCAATGAGCCGTCGTCGTTGGCGTGCTCGGTAAGCGCCAGCGCTTCCTCGTTGCGATCATCGCGAAGCAACTGATCCAACACCAGCTCTTTGAGACCCAGACTGTCTTCCTGATCAATCGCCAAGAGTTCTTCGGCGAGTTCCCGTGAGTGCTGGCGAGACCCACGCTCCATACCTACTACCAGAGCCAATCCGATGCGCAGCAGCATGGCGTTATCGGCATCATCCCAGCGCAGGCTTCCATCGCCTTCGGCCCGTGCTTGAGACAGCCAGCGCGAGAGACGCTTGGCCAGCGGCGCCAGTAGACTGGGTGCCATCCACGGCAGGCTGCCAAACCGGCTGGTTAAGGCTAAGGTTAAATCCTGAACCACCTGAGGCGAATCCAACCATTCGGGGTGGGAGCAAAGTGCCGACATCCACTCGACGGCATTGCCCCAGGGGTCACCGCGAAAGCCGAGCGCTACATCGTCATCGACCATCACTTGGAACTGCTCGTGCCAAGCGGCAAATAGCGTCGCTTCGCGAGCACTGGTGTGATACGTCAAATGGCCCGTCTCTGGGTCTTTATGGATATCAATCTTGGGTGCAGTGGGCAGCGCGGCAAGCAACGCCTGTAACGAAATTAACGGCGTTGCCAAATCCTCCTCGGCGCTGAGTAGCTGATCGGCCAACGTAGCCCCAGGGTTATCGGCCAACGCGGCGAGAAAATCTAGCTGTTCGTCGTCAAGATCGCCCTGGCGCACCAGGCGGCGATACCAAAAATTAGCGCGCTCTTTGGCTTCCCGCTCGTGGCCTTCGTGCAGCAGCAGCATGGCTTCGATATACGCAAGCGTCGGCGAATCCGGCAGCGCCTGCTGGGCTTTAACGAACGCCGCCCGAGCGCTGTCCAGGTCGTCATTATCCAGGTGCATCAGACATAGTCGTTCAAGCGCCACACCGCGTAAAAACAGCGGCCCGCGATCCAACACCTCATCCAGCAAGTCGGCGCGTTTGCGGGTAAACCCCCGCTCCTGGTAAATATCCAGCAGAATTTCAAAGGCAGGTTCGGCCTGCTCCGGTAGCCTTGTCCAATCGCTGCCGTCGAACAGCGATTCCAGAATTTGCATGGCGCGGCCACTTTGACCGCTTTCAGCGGCGATTAGCCCGGCTTCCAACAACGCCTGGGGAAGTGCTCGCTGGCTATCCAGTGCGGCTTTCAGCGTTGCGCCCTTCCACTCGCGTAACGAGAGCATCCACATCATCTGCTCGGGAATTTCCGTCGGAAACTCGACCCGCGCGCAACACTGCTTGAACTTGCGACCGGAATCGCACCAGCAAGGTTCGTTGCGCCCTGGTGTGGCGAGCGGTTCGCAGTCGAAATCCAGCCGTTCTAACGGCGTTTGCGACCACAAAATGGGAGCGAGCGCCTGAGCCGTTGCGAGGTCGTCGTTAAAAAAACTAGCGCCCTCGGCACGCACCCAGGTCATAAAATCGGGATAGTGTTCTTGTTGCCTAATTGCCGAGAGTGCCCCGGAGGCAAATCCCAGCAGCTGATCGACCCATACCGCCAGCATTGCCGTCTCCACTGTATTAATGACCGTATTCAAAAGCGCCATAGTTTAGCATGATCAACAGGGTGTACGCAGAGAGGATTGGCGACATCGTCACAGACTGCTAGGGTTCAGCGTGTTAACAAACCGCGCAGTGTTTCAATCAGCTAGAGCGAGGCGATGAACGAACTGACAATTACCACCTGCCAAGGACAAGCGATAGCGCCTCATTTGCAGGCACTCGCCCGGCTACGCATTAGGGTGTTTCGTGATTTCCCCTACCTTTACGACGGCGATCTAAGCTACGAAGCGGAGTATTTAGGTCGCTATGCGGATAACCCCGCTAGCCTTTTCGTACTGGCATTCGATGGTGACACGCTGGTAGGGGCCGCCACCGGTCAGCCGTTGGCAGATGAAGTCGACGAATTTCGCCGACCGTTTGAGGCTAACGGCATCTCGCCCAAGCGCGTGTTTTATTATGGCGAATCGGTACTGCTTCACGACTACCGCGGCCGTGGCGTTGGCAAGCGCTTTATGGCAGCGCGGGAAGCTCACACCCTTCACCAAGGGTTTGATATAGCCGCCTTCTGCGCCGTCGAACGGCCAAGCGGCCACCCGCTGGAGCCAACAGGCTACCGACCGCTTCATGACTTCTGGAATGCCCAGGGCTACCAGCGACACGGTGAGTTAGCCACTACCTTCGCCTGGAAAGACATAGGCGAGGCGGACGAAACCCACAAGACGATGGTGTTCTGGCTGAAAAACCTTGGCTAGACCTTGCGTGCCCACTCCAACAACGGCTGGGTACGCGTGTGCATGTCCAGCCGTGCCTTGAGGCGCACCAGGTTCCAGTAGTGACCGTTCAAGGCGCGGGAAAGCAGCAGCGTATCGGCGGGCGGCTGGAGGCGATCCATAGCGGCCCACACCTTGGGGGTCAATTCACGCAGGCGGCGGTGAACGCGCACGTCGCTGAAATCCTGCTCGCCGGGGGCAAACAGCGGGGCGACGCACTCGGCGGATTCGCGGTAAAGCGATAGCGGCGCGCCCTGCCCCTGGCGACCGCCCATCTTCATCAGCGCCTCGTCCATCGCCATCGGCTCTTGTTCAAGGGTCGCGTTGAGCAATTGCATCATGGCTTTTAAACGCGCTGCAGGCACGGGGATCACCGCGCCGAAATCGTAAATCACCAGCCGTCCTTGTTCATCCGCCGCGAAATTACCCGCATGAGGGTCGGCGTGAAGCTCTCCGTAGGTAAACAGCTCCTCGGTGATCCAGTCCGCCAACGCCACGGCGATTTTCTGGCGGGTGTCATCGTCGGCGCTTTCCAACTCGCGCATCGGCGTGCCATCCACATAGCGCATGGCCAGCACGTGCGGGCCGGAAAGCTCGAACAGCGGTTCGGGAATCACCAACCGCGTATCGTGCTGGTAGCGCTCGCGGTAGCGCGCCATCGCCTCGGCTTCGGCACGGTAGTCCAACTCGTCACGCAGCCCTGCCGCCAATTCTTCAAACAGCGCATCCAGCCGTGCCTGGGGGACTTTGAACCAGCGGCCCAAGCCCATCATGCGCCGCACCTGCTTTAAGTCGCTTTCCAACACGTCAGCCAAACCGGGGTACTGTACTTTTAACACCACCGTTTCGCCTTCGTGGGTCACCGCCTTGTGCACCTGCCCCATCGAGGCGCTGGCAAAGGGCCGCTCTTCAATCTCACGAAAATAGGCCTCCACATCACCGTATTGCATCACCAAGGCTTCGCGAATGCGCGGCCAGGGCATTGGCTCTGCCTGGCGTTGCAGGCGAGCCAGCTCTTCGGCCAAATCAGCCGGCAACAGGTCGTCCCACTGGGACATAATTTGGGCAAGCTTCATCGCTGGGCCTTTAAGCTCGGAAAGCCCTTCAAATAGTGCCTCGCCTAGCGAGCGCCAGTCGGCTTGCCCGCCCAAGCGCGTTTTGAGCAGCGCACCACCGGTGCGGGCGCCCAAGCCCATTAAACGTCGTGTTCTACCGCGATCTCGCATGGAAACTGCCTCGTTAAGCGTCTGGTAGACAGCTTACGCAATCAATCATATTTATACAAAAGCTATACGCACAACCTTCAAGCGTCACTTAATCGATAGCCTTTCAGGATGCTCAACCCCACATCGTGTCTGGTACTATATCGCCCACCTTTAACGACCCAGGCAAAGCCCGCATGCGCTTGATTATTGCCGAAAAACCCAGTCTTGCCCGGGCGATCGCCGAGGCACTCCCCGGCAGCGCCAAACGCCAGGACGGCGCGATTATCTGCGGCGACACCACAGTAACCTGGTGTTTGGGCCACCTATTAGAACAGGCCGCACCGGAAGCCTACGACCCCGCCGATAAACAATGGCGGCTGGATCGGCTACCCATTGTGCCCCAACAGTGGAAACTGATGCCGCGACCCAAAGCGCGGGGCCAGCTAGCCGTGATTCGTAAGCTGATCAAACAAGCCACGGACGTTGTACACGCGGGCGACCCTGATCGAGAAGGCCAACTGCTGGTGCAGGAAGTGATTGAGCACCTCAAATACCGTGGCCCGGTGCAGCGGCTATTAATTAGCGACCTTAACCGCCCGGCGGTAAGCCGAGCACTTGCCGCCCTACGCTCCAACGCGGATTTTCAGCCGCTGTACCAAGCAGCTCAGGCCCGCGCCCGCGCCGATTGGCTTTACGGTATTAACCTGACCCGCGCCTGGACACTCACCGGCCGCCAGGCAGGCCACGATGGCGTGCTTTCCGTTGGCCGCGTGCAAACCCCGGTGCTGGGTCTGATCGTGCGCCGCGACAACGCCATCCGCGACTTTGTGCCCCATCCGTTTTACCCGCTGTGGGTAGATCTAAAGGTTGCCCAAGGCCAATTGCGCGCCTGGTGGGCACCCAAGGAACATCAGCCGCTGGATGATCAAGGCCGTTTGATCGACCGTACCCCTGCGGACGAATTGGCGTCTCAGCTACCCGGCGCTTCAGGTCAGTTGACCAAGCTTGATCAACAAGAGAAGCGCCAGGCACCGCCGCTGCCCTACTCGCTTTCTGCCCTGCAGGTAGACGCCGCCCGCCGCCATGGGCTTTCCGCGCAGATAGTGCTGGATATTTGCCAGCGCCTTTACGAGCAACACAAGCTGATTACCTATCCGCGCTCCGACTGCCGCTACCTGCCCGAGGAACACCTCCCGCTTGCACAGCGCAGCTTGACCGGCGCCTGCCAGAACGACGACACCCTGCGCCAGTGGCTCAACGGGGCAGACTTCTCCCTGCGCTCCAAGGCGTGGAACGACAAGCAGGTGGGCGCGCACCACGCCATTGCCCCCAGCGGCAAACCTGCGGATTTCGGCCAGCTGTCCACCACCGAAGGGCATGTGTTTCGACTGATCGTGCGCAACGTGATGGCACAGTTTTACCGCCCGCTGCGCACCTTTGAAGTGAAGGCAGAATTCACCCTGATGGACGAGGCCTTCCGCGCCCGCGGTCAGAGCATTCTCGACCCCGGCTGGAAGCCGCTGTTCACCACCCGCGAAGAGACGCCACCCCTGCCGCCGTTGACGCAAGGAGAAGCCTGCCAGGCGCTCGGCGCAGGCGTCGAGGAGAAAGAAACCCGCCCGCCTGAGCCCTTCACCGACGCCAGCCTGATCAAGGCGATGATGAACATCGGCCGCTACGTGGATGACCCAGAAGTACGCCGCACCCTGCGCGACACCGACGGCCTGGGCACTGAAGCCACCCGCGCCGGCATTATCGAAACCCTGGTACAGCGCGGCTACCTGGTACGCAAGCAAAAAGCCCTGCGCGCCACGCAACTCGGCAGTGCACTCATTGCCGCCCTGCCCAGCGCCGTCAGCACGCCGGAGCGCACCGCGCTATGGGAGCAGCGCTTGCGCGCGATTGCCGAACAGCAGGATAATGCGAACGCCTTTCAGCAGGCGTTACTGGATGATTTACGCGGCCTGCTTACTCATAGCGACGCGGCCAAGCTAAGGCAGAGCTTGCAGACCGCACAGGGAGAAGCCAGCGGAACCGCCAAGCGCAAAAGTACTAAAACCAAACGCGGGCGCTATGTGAAACGCAAACCGGCCAAACAACGCTGATGGTGCTTGTAGCTACTGCAACTACAGGACGTAAGCCAAGCATCGCCCGCAACATATTTACAAGAGACCTTCTTTCAATAAAGCCTGTCATCCCTCTGTTTTTTTTATTAGAGTCAGGCCCCACTTTTGCCATCGCCCGTATAGGAAGTTCACGCACGCCATGAATGCTGATCAACTCAAACAACTTGAAGATGACCTCTGGTCCGCCGCCGACAATTTGCGCGCCAACTCGGATCTCAAGTCGAGCGAATACGCCACGCCGGTGCTCGGGTTGATCTTTCTGAAATTTGCCGATAACAAATACGAACAGGCGGTAAAGGCCATTGCCAAAGAGCATGCGGCGCTCCTGGGTACCCGTCGTGAGAAATCGATTTCCGATATAGCGATTCAAAAATGCGGTTTTTACCTACCGGACCATGCGCGGTACAGCTATTTGCTTGGTCTCCCGGAGAGCGAAGATATTGCCAAAAAGATCAAACAGGCAATGGAGGCGATCGAAGAGTATAAGCCCGAGTTGGATGGCATTCTCCCGAAGGACGAGTACGTTGCTCTTACCCGTACCAGCAATAGTTTGCTGGGTGAGCTACTGAAGAGTTTTTCAGATATACCGCAGGATGCCAGCGGCGATATCTTCGGCAAAATCTACGAGTTTTTCCTGGGTAGATTCGCCTTGAGCGAAGGCCAGAAAGGCGGTGAGTTTTTCACGCCCACCTCGGTGGTCAAGCTGATGGTGGAAATCATCGAGCCCCACCATGGCACGGTATACGATCCAGCCTGCGGATCCGCCGGGATGTTTGTGCAGTCCCAGCAGTTTGTAGAGCGCCGCCGTAAAGATCTGGAGGAACGAGGCGAAGCCCACGATGACGACCAGCTCTATGTGTACGGCCAGGAAAAGACCTTGGATACCGTCAAGCTGGCCAAGATGAACCTGGCAGTCAACGGCCTGCGAGGCGAGATCCGCCAAGCTAACAGTTATTCGGAAGACCCCTTTGGTGGCTTCAGCAAGTTTGATTTTGTGATGGCCAATCCGCCATTCAATGTGGACGACGTGCCTCTTGCCACGGTAGAAGATGATTCACGCTTCAACATCTACGGCCTGCCGCGCAAGAAAACCAAGATCAAAGCCAGTGAAAAGGGTAAGGAAACTGTCCCTAACGCCAACTACTTGTGGATCAACCTGTTCGTCACTTCCCTGAAGATGAACACCACGGATAGCGGCCGGGCGGCGCTAGTCATGGCTAATTCCGCCTCCGATGCCCGCCACAGCGAGGCAGACATTCGCCGGACTCTGATCGAAAACAACCTTATCTACGGTATGCTTACCCTACCGTCCAATATGTTCTACACGGTCACCCTGCCTGCCACCCTCTGGTTCTTCGATAAGAACAAGCAGGATGACCGCATCTTGTTTATTGACGCCCGCAATATCTTCACCCAAATCGACCGTGCCCACCGTGCATTCAGTGAGGAGCAGGTTCAGAACATCGCCATTATCAGCAAACTGCACAAGGGCAAACGGGCCGAGTTTATCCGGCTAGTGCATAGCTATTTCCTCGACGGCATGAAACAGCTTAAAACCAACCAAGAAAAGGTTGAGCCTGTTTGCGGGCAACTGCTCGATGTGCTGGATGACACTCAGGGCAAACAGGCCGTGGGTGAACTGATCAGCCAGTGGCAGGGCCTAAAACCCCTGCAGCAGGCCAGCGAGGCGTACATCCAATCGACCAACCTGCAATTGAATTCGGCGCGAGATATTGAAGCCGCCAACCGCGCCCAACATGCGCTGAGAGCAACGTTTGCCCCCTTCTTTCAGCAACTGCATACCGGTCTCAAGCAGCTCGACAAAGTGGTGCGCCAGCATGAAAAGTCCAGAGTCGAAGAAGCCAGACAAGCTGGTAAGCGAACCACCACCGACCGCAACGCCCGCCGCTTGAAAGAAGCGCTGGAAGAGCTACATAAGGAAGTTCGCAGTGCGGAGGCTTACTACCAGCATATCCACTGGCTACAAGAGCGCTTCCCGAAGGCCGAGTACGAAGATGTGACGGGGCTGTGCAAGCTGGCGACCCCAAAGGAAGTGAAAGAACAGGATTATTCGCTGAATCCGGGGCGGTATGTGGGGGTTGTGATTGAGGAGGATGGGAAGACTGAGGAAGAGTTTCTGACAGGAATAGAAGACTTGAATGATGAACTTACGTCATTAAATTCCTATGCAGAGGCTCTCGCCTCTTTAATCAGTAAAAATTTGTCGACATTGGTTGAGAGCAAATGATTGATTTTCCCATAGTCAAAATAGGTGAATTGATCAATTCCGGTGAAGCTAAAATTCAAACCGGCCCTTTTGGCACCCAGTTAAAAGCCAGTGATTACTCTGCTCACGGGTACCCGGTAATCAATGTTAGAAATGTAGGCTTTGGCGATATCCGCTCAGAAAACCTGGAGTTCATTGACGACAGGATTGCGGAGAAGTTGGCTTCCCATAGGTTGCTACATAACGACATTGTGTTCGGTCGGAAAGGGGCTGTAGAAAGGCATGGGTTAATCACTGAAGCACAGGAAGGCTGGTATCAGGGCTCTGACTGTCTGAGGTTGAGATTCAACTCATCCAGGATAAATCCTAAATTTATTTCTTATTTTTTCCGAACGCAAGCTCATCAGGATTGGATGATGGCCGTGTGTGCATTCGGGGCGACCATGGCCTCCTTGAATCAGGACATTGTGAAACTAATAAACGTCCCGGTTCCGCCACTGGATATTCAAAATAAGATCGTGGGATTGCTCTCTGCCTACGACGACCTGATCGAAAACAACAAACGCCGCATCACCCTGCTGGAAAACATGGCCGAGGAAATCTATCGCGAGTGGTTTGTGCGCTTCCGGTTTCCGGGATGGCAGGAGGCGGAGTTTGAGAAGGGGCTTCCGGTTAACTGGCAAACATCTGGCTTGGGCCAAATCGCTACATTCGTGATGGGCCAGTCACCGAAATCTGAGTTTTATAATCGGAATAGAGATGGTTTGCCATTCCATCAGGGTGTGGGGACTTTTGGTAAGCGTTTCCCTGCACATGAGGTTTATTGCTCGGTCACGGGAAGGGAGGCCAAAGCTGGCGATGTGCTGTTCAGTGTGCGAGCGCCTGTTGGACGGTTGAATCTCGCTTTGGAGCCTATGGTGATTGGCCGAGGCTTGGCTGCAGTACGTCACCATCGTGGTTGTCAATCATATCTTTACTACCTCTTATCAACGGCATTCACTAATGAAGATATCATCGGGAACGGTGCGATTTTTAATGCAGTTGGTAAAAATGAGCTTCGGAGTTTTAAGGTGCTTTCGCCACCCGATGAGCTGGTTGATGCGTTTGAAAAACTGGTGAAGTCCATAGACGAACAGATAGCCGGTCTTATTCGGCAAAATGAGGTTTTGGAGAAAACTAAAAACCAGCTCCTCCCCCGCCTGATCTCCGGCAAACTTTCCGTGGAAAACCTGGATATCGAATTCCCGCCCTCCATGCATAACGATCAGTCGGACCGCGCGGACGAAGCCGCGGCTTGAACCTTCAATGGCAATCAGACAAACTGTCACCAGATATCAATAAGTGGTGACGGTTTGTCTGACTCTGGCTCCTCCCGATCCTCCCGGGCGCAACTCCAAACCCTGTTTCGTCAGCACGGCGGACAGCTTCGCCTGAGCGAGGCGCTAGCCCGGGGCATTAGCCGGTACCAGTTCTATCAGCTCCGCGATGAAGGACTTATCGAGCCGCTCAGCCGTGGCCTGTACAGGCTAGTGGACCTGCCGCTGATTGAAAACCCGGATCTAGTGGCTGCCGCCACCCGCTTTCCCCATGCCGTGCTATGCCTCATTTCAGCGCTGGATTGGCACGGCATTACCACTCAGATTCCCCACCAGGTGCATCTGGCGGTGGAGCGGGATGCGCGCCTGCCGGTTTTGGATTATCCACCAGTGGCCGGGTACCGATTCTCCGGGCAAGCCTTTAGCGAAGGCATTGAACAGGTCGAGGTGGATGGCATCACGCTACTGGTCTACAACCCGGAAAAAACCCTGGCGGACTGCTTCAAGTTCCGTAATCGCATCGGCATGGATGTCGTGCTGGAGGCTCTGGAGCTTTACCGCACCCGCAAAACCTTCCTGCCTGGAAAGCTGATGAAATACGCCAATATCTGTCGCGTCGCTAAGGTCATGGCGCCTTATGTGGAAGCCAAGCTGTGAAGAAAGCCCACGCAAAGTGAAAGGAGATGATCGTGGCCCAAAACATCACCGCCTCTGTTCGTCAGAAATTGCTGAACAAATCCCGAGAAGAAAAACGCCCCTTTCAGGAGTTACTGCAGTACTACGCCATGGAGCGTTTTCTTTACCGGCTTAGCCAATCGACTCATAAACGCAGTTTTACCCTTAAGGGCGCCCTGCTGCTATGGGTTATGCAGGGGCCGGATATTCGACCGACGCGTGATATCGATATGCTGGGCCAAACAAGCAATCGCCCAGAGGCTATTCTGGCCCAAGTGAGCGATGTGATAGCCACGGGCGTTGTGGATGATGGTTTATCTTTTGATTCAAACACTTTAAAAGCCGAAGCCATTACCGAAGACGCTGACTATCAAGGGATTAGGGTGACGTTTACAGGGTTGCTCGGAAACGCCACAATTCCCATGCAATTGGATATTGGCTTTGGCGACATTATTTTCCCGCTGCCTTCCTGGCAGACGTTTCCTGCCTTGCTGGACTTCCCCACCGACAGAATTCTTTGTTACTCACCAGAATCATCCATTGCTGAGAAATTTCAGGCGATGATTAAGTTGGGCGAACTAAACAGCCGCATGAAAGACTTTTACGATATTTGGTCACTCTCGCGGCAGCACTCTTTCACACTCTCAAACCTAGCTGGCGCAATAACAAGAACCTTTACCAACCGGCATACGGAACTCCCTGAAACCAATCCTTTTTCTACCGCTTTTGTGGACAGCAAGCAGCCACAATGGCAGGCTTTCCGTAAGCGTCTTGGCCAACCCCATGTGCCGGAGGCGTTTTCGGAGGTTGTAGCAGCGGTGTTGGAATTTCTTGCTCCCGTGATAGAGAAAACAGCCGCCGACCCCGTGCAGAAATTCTGGCACCCACCCGGACCATGGAGTCGGCAGGTCGATGGCTAGCTTTATATCAGAAGATAATCTTGAACAGGCATTATTACAGCGCCTTCAGCATATCCACGGTTTTGATGTACTGGATTGCTATACCGCAAAGCCGGAAAACCTGAACGATGGCTCCCAGCGCACTGATAAACGGGATGTGATACTCCCAGTGCAACTGAAAGAAGCCTGCGTGGCACTGAACCCAACTATTCCAGAACGCAACATTGATGACGCCATTGAACGGGTGATGAATCGACGCACGGCCATGTCGCCGATTGCTGCAAACCGTGAGTTATACGACCTGATTCGTGATGGCGTCCCCGTACAGTTTGATAATGAGCAAGGTATTAAGCAGTACGAAAAGGTTCGCCTTGTTCACTTTGATGACCCAAAGCAGAACCATTGGTTGGCGGTCTCCCAGCTATGGGTTAAATCGGTAGGTCAAGCACCAAAATCTGCATACCGGCGCCCGGACGTAATTCTTTATATCAATGGCTTGCCGTTGGTGTTTGTGGAGCTGAAAAACTCTAACGTAAAGCTCCGCAATGCTTTCGAAGATAACCTTCGCAGCTATCGCCACGATATCCCCCAGCTCTTTCACTGCAACGCTTTTTGTATTCTTTCCAATGCACTGGAAACCCGGATGGGTAGCTTCACGGCCGGCTGGGAGCACTTTTTCAACTGGTTCCGGGTTAAAAGCGAGAATGAAGCAATAGATCGCAAGAAAATTACCGAGCAGGCCACCAGCCTGGAGCAAGCGGTGAATGGTCTTTGCGAGCCGTCTCGGATGCTGGACTATATCGAGAACTTCATCTTGTTTCATAAGGGCGAAACCAAGATTATCGCCCAAAACCATCAGTTTTTGGGCGTCAATAACGCCTTTGAGCGGTTCCAAAACCGCCGGGAGCATGACGGCAAACTGGGCGTCTTCTGGCATACCCAGGGCTCAGGCAAGAGCTTTTCAATGATCTTCTATGCCCGCAAGATTTTCCGCAAGGCCACAGGCAACTTCAGCTTTGTGGTGGTTACCGATCGACAAGACCTGGATGGACAGATCTATCGGAATTTTCTCAATACTGAAACGGTTCGCAAAGAGGATGCCGCGCAACCGGCCAATGCCGAGGAAATGCGTAAGTTCCTGGGGCAGAACAAGAAGGTGGTTTTCACCCTGATTCAGAAGTTCAGGTACGACAAGGGGCGCAAATACCCTCGGCTGTTCGATCCGGAAAAGGAGAATCGGGAAATCATCGTGATGGTGGATGAAGCCCACCGTACCCAATACAAGAACTTGGCGGAGAATATGCGTGCGGGCCTGAGAGGTGCCCACTTCCTGGCCTTTACCGGTACACCGTTGCTGGGGCGTGATCGCAAGACTAATAGCTGGTTCGGCGATTATGTATCCGAGTATAACTTCCAGCAGGCTATGGAGGATAACGCCACGGTGCCGTTGTTCTACGAAAAACGCGTACCGAAGGTGCTCATCCAGAACGACGATCTGGGCGACGAGTTCTATGAATTGCTGGAAGACGAGAACCTGGACGAAGCCCAGCAGGAAAAGCTGGAGAAAAAGTATGCCCGCGAACTGGAAGTCATCAAACGGAACGATCGTCTAGATACCATCGCCAAGGATATCGTTTATCACTTCCCCCGCCGGGGTTATCTCGGCAAAGGTATGGTGGTCACTCTGGACAAATTCACCGCCGTGCGTATGTACGACAAAGTGCAGCAGCACTGGAAGGATGAACAAAAGCGCCTGCTGAAACTGATCAAAGAATCGACCAACGAAGTGGAGAAAGCCCGCTTCAAAAAGATCCGGGATTACATGAAAACTGTCGAAATGGCCGTGGTGATCAGTGACCCAAAAGCAGACGAAGAAAAATTCGAGAAACAGGGACTAAATATCAAGCCTCACATCAAGCGGCTAGATCAGCTTGATGCACATATGCACGATGTGGAGTATAACTTTAAAGATCCGGAACATCCCCTTCAACTGGCGTTTGTGTGTGCCATGTGGCTAACCGGGTTCGACGCACCTACCGTCTCAACCCTCTATCTGGACAAACCCATGAAGGGTCATAGTCTGATGCAGACGATTGCCCGGGCCAACCGAGTGGCATCCTACCGAATTAAAGGCCACAGCGGTGATTTAGTAGAAAAGAAAAGTGGCGAAATCGTCGATTACTACAATGTTTTCCGGAACATGCGCAAAGCACTGAAAGACTATGCGCAGGGAGCGGATGGCGACGAGCAGCCGGTTCAGGAAAAGTCAGAGCTCTTTGAATTGCTGGATGAAGCCGTTGCCCAAACGCTGGAATTCTGCAGGGAGCGAGATATTGAGCTGACCTCAGTATTTGAGAAACAGGATACCTTTAAAAATATAAACTTCTTCTATCAAGCGGCAGATACGTTGCTGAGCAATGAAGAATGGCGCAAGCAGTTCAATGTCTATGAGAACACGGTGACCGCCCTTTATGAGGCGTGCAAACCGGAGATTTTCCAACAGCACGATAACCAGCGGATTGCGGCTATCCAATATCTTCGTGGTGTGGTTGATGCCTTGGTGGAAAAGGCGGATATTGACGAGATCAGCCAGAAGATTTCCGAGTTGTTAGATGAGAGTGTGGTAGTTGATAACGCAGAAGCGTTCAACATCAAGGAGCACCGGGCTGAGTACGAAATTGTCCAGAAGGGCCAAGGTTGGGATCTGAGCAAGATTAACTACGACAAGCTCCGGGAAGATTTCAAAAAGGCAGAATACAAGCACATTGAGATTGCAGAGCTCCGTGCCTTCATTGAAGACAAGTTGCAGCAGTTGCTTGAGCAAAATCACACACGTACGGATTTCGCACAGCGTCTTCAGGAAATCATCGACCAATACAACGCCGGTAGCTCTTCAGCAGATGCATATTATGAAGACTTAGTGAAGTACGTCAGTAACTTGACAGATGAATCAGAGCGCCACACTCGTGAAGGGCTGACGGAAGAAGAATTAGAACTCTACGATCTTTTGAAGAAAGACAAACTGACCAAAGCCGAGGAGCAGAAAGTCAAGTTGGCAGCCAAAGATTTGATCATCCGGCTGCTTGAAGGCTACCCCAAAGTCTTGGTTCAGGATTGGTGGAAGGACGGCCAAACACAACGAGCAGTAAAAGCAGCAATTGAAGAAGTTCTCGATAAAGATTTACCGGAGAGCTATGACCGGGTGGCGTTTAAAGAGAAGTGCGATAACGTGTTCGAACTGGTCGTTGAATTCGCGGCGAGTGGACGAAAATGGGTCGCTTAAAGCTCTCGAAACAATAAGGTCAGTAATCTCTAGCGACCCAAAGAGTACTCGTGCCGAAACTGAGCGTCTTAATTTTATCAGCAGTCGTTTAAGTATCATCAAGTCTCGGGATCATCGTCAGTGTCCTCGCCACGCTCCGCTCTTTTCCTGCTGATGGAACGCGAGAAGAATGGCACTACGTAAAGCACCACCCAGGCCAGTAGCGTACACAGGACGGCCGTCTGCTCGCGCCCCAGGCCCACGGCGATGCCGATGGCGGCCGTAAACCAAATGCCCGCCGCCGTGGTCAGCCCTGATGTGCCTTGTTCATCTTTACGGGTGATGATGGTACCGGCACAAAGAAAACCGATCCCGGAAATGACCCCCTGAATGACGCGGCTCATCTCTGAATCGGAGATGCCCGCCTGCGCAGGAATCAAGATAAATAGCGCAGCCCCCATGCATACCAGCATATGGGTACGTATGCCCGCTGGCTTACCGCTCTGTTCGCGTTCCAGCCCCAGCAGGCCACCCAAGAGCGCCGCCATCAACAGCCGCAGCACCACCACGACAAATTCACTTAGATCGTTAAAATCCGAAAACTCGGAGACAACGATATCGCCAATCACTTCCATTGTGTTGTTCCTGTCGCTGTACTAACCAAAGGGGGTCACTGGCAATAATGGTCAGGCGGCCTTCTCGATCTAAGGCCACCACTTTGACATCATCGGCTTGACGGAGAGTCCGTGGATGATGATCGAAAGCACGATCACCACCAGCGTAATATGGATGAACTCCACCGCCAGCGCTTCCGGCAGACCGAACACAATTGCGAACATCAGGTAATAGATCGAGCCGATACCACGCACGCCGAACCAGCCCACCAGCATTTGCAGCCGCACCGGCGTACCCGAGCCAAGCAGGCCGATAAATACGCTGATAGGGCGCACGATAACAAACAGAAATAGCGCCAGGCCAACCGCCCGCACACTCCACGAATCAAGGAACAGCATCCCTCCCAGCAGCATGACAAGCACCAGCTCGGACAGCCGCTCGAGGGACTCCTTGAACGCCAGCGAGCCTTCTGCCACCTGCGTGCTGTGTTGAAACGTCGCCTTTTCGTCGTGGGCCGCCACAACAGGCGTGGCCTGTTCATCTTTGGCGGGTGCATGAACATTCGCCAGCTTGCGCTCCGACTGGCGCAGTGAAATGGCCGCGGCAAACACCGCCAGAAAGCCCCAGGCATCCAGCAGCAGGCAGATGCCATAGACCACACCGATCAAGCCCAGGCCGAGGAAGTCATCCAGCAAAGGGCCCTCGCTGATCAAGAAACGTTGCTTCCACACCAGCTGGGCCAATAAACGCGCCATGAGCACGCCCACCACCAACGCCACCAGCGTGGACCACAGAACATCCTTCAGCAGCCAGCCCTCTATCAGCTCAACGCTGAACGGCTCACTGAGCATGGCAAGCCCGAGCATCACAAACGGAAAGGCACTGCCATCATTCATGCCCGCTTCACTGGTCAATGTGAAGCGCAGCGGGTCTTTATCACCCATGTGGCGAACCTGCACTTCGGTGGCCAGCACCGGATCGGTAGGCGCCAGTATGGCGCCCAGCACAACCGCCGCCCCCAGCGGAAGCGCCAGCACGTAGTAACCGAAGGCGGCGGTCAGGGCGACGCTGATCGACATGGAGACAAACGCAAGCCGCACCGGAACACGCCATTCGCGCCATCTGAAGGGCAACGGCATTTTCATGCCCGCGATAAACAACGACACCAACACCGCAATCTCGGCGAGCACTTCCAGCAGGTGTGCCTGCTCGAGCGGATTGAAATGAAAGGCGCCCAACACCGACGGCCCCAGGATGACGCCAATGGCCAAATAGACAATCGACGGTGTGAGCCGCATACGTTGAAGAAAGGAGGAACGCAATCCCATCATGATCAACAGGATTCCGATCAATACAAACCAGGCGGCGGTGGTCAAGGGTGTGCATCCGAAGGGAATAGAATGGCAGTGTGATGCATAGGGGCCGCCCGGTCACGAAGATGATGGTGGCCGGGTGTGGCTCTCACCAGGTCTGGTCGACGCCTGGCGGCCCCACATCGACCGGCATGTCCGGGGCGATATCCACGACGCCCTCGACCTTTTTCAGCCGTTCCGCCGTGACGTTATCGGCCGACCCGGTAATGCAGCCGATATCTTCAAGCACCTCTCTGATCGTCAACCCTTCGTCACTCAGGCATGTGGCGATGTCATTGATCGATTGGTCGCTTGAAACCGTGATGATCCATAGTGCTGTCGTTGCCATCGAATCTAGTCCTCTATACCCGGCGATGAGCGCTTCACTCAAGGCGCCTGTACCAGCCCCGCCCCAACGCGGGATTCGGCAGACGGCAGGCGCTGGGCTGACGCCAGCAGCTGTCGCCAGAGTTTCATTCCTCGCAGCGAGGCGTCCGTCTGAGCCCACAACGCCGCGCAACCCGCCACGTGGGGTGCCGCCATGCTCGTGCCACTGATCGTTTTGTAGTGAATCGGCCGAGGCCACGACGAAAAAACGTCGCGACCGGGCGCTGCAATATCGATCTTGCCAACGTTTGAAAACCGGGAAGGCTTCAGGTTGGCATCCAGCGACGCCACAGACATGATGGTGGGCGAGTTGGCCGGGGCACCGGTGCTCAGCGACGCATTTCCCGCCGCGGCAATGATCAGGCAACCCTTGCCCAGGGCCGCAGAACCCGCGTGGGTGTAGGCGGCCTGGATCGGGCTCTGACTGCCCAGAGACATGGAGATAATCTCGCATCGGTTAGCGATGGCACAGTTCATTCCGGCGAGTACACCCGCCCCCGTGCTGTTCCCTGCGTTGGTGAGCACCTTTCCAGCAAACACCTGAGACTCAAAAGCGATGCCGTAACGCGAGGCACTCCCAGCAGGCACCTTTGGCCCGCAAGCCGTACCAATACAATGTGTTCCGTGGCCGTTGATATCCTGAACCGGCTCCCCGACGAAGGACCGCGTCTCGAACGGCCGGTCTTCGAAATCAGGGTGCCCCAGATCCATCCCCGTATCCAGCACGGCCACTTTGATACCAGCCCCACTTGCAGTGCTTTGCGGCACCTTGCATCGCCTCAATCCCCAGGTAGCGCCTAGAAAGTCAGCCTCAAGATCCTCTTCTTCTTCATCAATATCGCCGACAGCACCAAGATCCTGAGCGATGGCGCTCGCCGCCCTCAAAAAGCCGCGCAGGTACTCCGAGCTTTCCGAGAACGCAAAATACTCCGGCTCAATGATTTCTATCGGACTCTCAGCGGGGATGGTGTCGTTAACGCTCATTCCATGCAGGGTGAGCGCATCACCCCCCACCAGCGCGACACCCAGCTCAGGGAACACCATCGCCTCGGCATCCCCGGCGTCTTCCAGGCTGACCGCCTGATCCGCAAAGTCACGCGCATCGGCCACCCGAAAGTTCTGTGCCTTCAGAGCTTTGATGCCCTCTTCAAGCATGCCATCACGATAACTGATGAGAAAGCGGCCTGTTTCAAGGCAGCTACCACCACGCTCCAGTGCTGCCAGCAGGAGTTTTTCGGCCCCGCACGAAACCGAGGTGAGTGACTCGCTCGCATCAGAAAACTGACCGTCGCTGCCATTACCTTTAGGTTTTTTAGCCATCGTAGATCCCTTTGCGTGTGGCGCTTGAAAGGCTTAGCGAGGGTCAGGGAACTTCGTGCGTAAGCATTTCCCTGAAGCCCAGGGTGACACCTCATGTTCACTCTAGTCGGGAAATGCCTGGCGTGCTGCTAGCGGGAAGATCGAGTGGCTAAGAACTCGCCGTTTCCAACGGGTACGGTGCAGGTGCTGAAACCAGGGTCTGCCGACACCAGCGCCATAAAAGGCGCCATTTCGTCGGCGTGGGAAATGGCGTTATCGACGACGACAAGCCCACCCATGCTCAAAACGCGCTGGATACGCGGCCACCACTGCTCGTATTCAGAGCGTTTCGAATCAAGAAAGATAAGGTCAAAACTGGCATCCGGCATACCGTCCAGGTGAGCACCCGCCTCCCCTTGAAGCTGGGTGATACATTCAGCGAGACCTGAGCGTTCAAAATTGTTGGCGGCTAGTTCAAGCTTGAACTCAGATTGCTCAATCGTAGTAACATGCCCGCCAATCTTGCTTTCCGCCTGAGCAAGCCACAGCGTCGAATAGCCGTTTGAGGTGCCAATCTCAAGCACACGCCGCGCATTGGTCGCCTTAATAAGCACCGACAGAAATTCCCCGGTGTCCCGGGTGATATTCAGCATACGGCGCGGGCGGTCAGTAATGGCGGCATCGTTTTCCTGACCAAATTGCTCTAACTCACTTAGCAACGCCTGTAATGATTCGCTCACGTTAATCCCCAGGTATCCAAATCGGTTTTCAAAGCATCGTGGTTAACTGCCGGCGATACGCTCTTCATCCCGAAGCGTCAGCACATCGAAACCGCTGGAAGTGACCGCCACGGTGTGCTCCCACTGGGCGGACAGTTGCTTATCGCTGGTCACCACCGTCCATCCATCTTTCTTCGTTTTAGTCTTGGCCTTTCCCTGATTAATCATGGGCTCGATGGTAAACACCATGCCTTCTTTCAATACCAGCCCTGCGCCCTTCTTGCCATAGTGCAGCACCTGCGGCTCTTCGTGCATGTCTCGACCAATCCCATGGCCGCAATACTCACGAACAACAGAGTAGCCGTTCTTTTCGGCATGTAGCTGAATCGCGTGGCCGACATCACCTAATGTTGCGCCGGGCTTAACCGCTTGTATCCCTTGCCACATGGCCTCGTAGGTTTTATCGACCAGCCGCTTGGCATAGGGTTTTACATCGCCAAGAAGGTACATTTTGCTTGAATCGGCGATAAATCCGCCCTTCTCAAGGGTAATATCGACATTAACGATATCGCCTGACTTGAGCTTTTGCTTTTCCGATGGAATACCATGACAAACCACATGGTTAACTGACGCATTCAGCACATATGGATAATCGTATTGCCCCTTGCTGGCGGGGCGAGCCTGCAAATCATCAACGATATAGCGCTCGGCCCAATTATTGATATCCATGGTGGATATACCCGGCACAATTAGCTTATCAAGATGGCTATACACCAATGCGAGTAGCCGTCCGGCCTCACGCAGTACGCGCAGCTCCTCTTCACTTTTCAGCGTTACCTCAGCCACCGATCACCTTCCCTAGATCGACCTCGGCTTGCTTCATTTGCTCACGCATAATCTCAGAGAAGGTCATGCTCGGATTGGCCTCAGCGAGCATGCCTATTTTTATCCAATATTCAGCCTGCGCATTGATAGAGCGCACCATCACCGAGCTAGCTTTGCGAATTTCTTCGTGTAGCTCATCATCTATCTTAACGATGCCCATAAATCACCTATGGTATACGAAACGTAGATAAACCATATATCACATCTCATAAGGCGACAAGATTGCTGTCTAGGCGCTGGAGGAAGCCAGCCACGGCAGAGCGCGACCGGCGAGCTGAGCTCGGAGAAGTGACAAGGCATTGGAGGGCGTATTAGCGAGCGCGCTTGTTAGGCCGTACCACGAACCAGCTGGCCAACACCAAGCCGCCGAACAGAGTATAAACGGCTAACAGGAGCATCTGTGATGGAGGCATAGGGAAATGGCTCCCTACTGCCGGAGCGGGGACTTGGGGCTTAGACAGCAAGCCATAGATTATGAGCAGGCAATCAGTGCTTAACTCAGTGTCCACTATTGGTGGTGCAGATCACTTCAGCTCGCAGTGTCAGAACGTCACAACCGCCGGCGGTGTGTTCCTGCCAGGTGGAACGGCAAGGCTACGTCTGAACCTCGGCCAATGGCGCTAACGCTAACACGTCTTTGCGCAGGTTGCGTTTTGGTTTTTCCAGAGCAGCGCGCCATTGACTGCACTCCTGCTTCTGCCGTGTGTCGTTATCGGCACTAGCACAGAAGGCATCCAGCCAAACTTGGCGAGTGCACAAATCTTGAAAGTCACCGAGCAGACGCTGGCGGTGCTTCAATTCAGATACAAACGGTTTGGGGGTCTCTGGCATCAGGTCGGCCAGGTAGCGGATGCGCTTCAAGCCCTTGCGAAGTTCATGCAAGGTGGTATCAGGGGCGTCTAACGCAAGTGCTGCCAAATCCTCGTCATGGCGGGCGATACGCTCGTCCAGTACTGCCTTGCTGCGCTTTGGCGTGAACTTGGAGAGCGCCTTTACCACCTCATCGGAAACGATAAAGCGCTGCCAACCCTGGAGTTGCTCGACATACTCCGACGTGCTTAGTTGTTGGCATAGGGCTTGATGGTGCTCCCGCTGGCAACCCTGCAGCCATTGTTTTAAGCCCTCGCGAGTGCCAGGGGAAAGTGGCGGTGAGGTATTGCTCAGATCCTCCACAAAGACGTCAAGGTCGCGAAGATCGCTGGTGGCTCTGGCACAATGTTTGAGCCACTTAAGTTGCTTCTTCAGGCCAGGCACCTTAACAACAGAACGCAAGGATTCGCCGACAGCCCGACTGCGACGCAGGTTAACCCGATACTGATGCAGAAACTCAGGATCTACGCCCGCGATCACACCCGGTTCTAACGCCCTGATCATCCGATACTGGTGCTCGAGCATGGCATGGATACGGCTAGCCGTGTCGTCTTTATGGGCGGGTGGCTTGGGTGCCCGGCGCTTGAAAAGCGCATAGCTGGCCTCTTCCGGGCTCAGGTGCCCCACTAACTCGGCACAGCCCTGGTTCATGGATGACCAGGGCGTATCTGGCAGAGTGAAGTGCAGCACGCTAGCGGTGGGCAGCGAAGGCGGCACTTCGTCATTGAGCCAGCAAGCGAACTCAATCAGGGCCGGATTATGGCCGATAACCAGCACCCTCTCGGCCCCGTCAGGCAACGCTGTCAGCCATGCCAATAGCGCTTCAACATCGAACGTGTAAAGGGCTTCATCGAAGTGAACCGGATTCGCCAAAGTACGGTCAGGCAGTTGCGCCGCGATCTCGTCGAATGTCTCCCGCGTGCGCGCCGCCGTACTGACGTAAGTCTTCCCTTCCAACGCTTGCCAGCGCCGCAGCACAGGCGCCATTGCCGCTGCCTGACGTTTGCCCCGCTTGCGTAGCGGTCGTTGGTGATCGGTCATATCGCCACGGGGCTGTTTGGCCTTAGCGTGGCGCATTAGGTAAAGATGCCGCATGGGTTAACTCCTAATCACGCTATGCTAGGCAAAGTTTAGTACACACGCATAATCAGAGGTTTATTATCAAAAGCGCTGACGCTGACGAGGCCGCACCACAAACCAGCTCGCCAGCACCAAGCCGCCAAACACGCTGTACACCACCATGAAGACCCAGTCAGGGGCGTTGTAATAGAGCAAGCTCTGCAGCCAATGCTGAATAAACGACCCCGCATAGGTAGCGGCGCCCGCCTCAGCCCTTAATGCCATTTCCCAGGTCGTTAACGGGCAGACCGCCCCCAACCAGGATTGCCCCACCACATAGCCGATGGCGCATAGATGCACGATGCGGAACACTCTATTGCGCACCCAGTGCCATTCAAGAAAATAGCCTGCGTACACGGCGAAAAGGCCAAGAACCACAAAGGCCACAAACAGCACGTGGATAATTAGGAGGGCGTCGGCTAGCAGGAGCAGCAGTGATGGAGGCATAGGGAAATGGCTCCCTACAGTTGGAGCGTGGACTTGGGATTCGACAGCAAGGGTTGGTGGGGCGTTCAGAGAGTAGCGCTCCCGGCGACTGCTGAAAAAAAGAAAGCTGGCAGCGACAACCCTAAAGCACCAGCGCATTTCTGAACGTTTAAAGAGAAATTATATACAGGGATTTAATTTATTAGCCGTTGGCAACTTGCAGCCAAGAGCGGTCTTTTAGGCGATCCTGATATAATGCGGAGCGCTGCGTTGGCCAGACCAGCCGTCCAGTGCTTCCAAGGGATGTTTCACATCCACGAGGCTGAAGTAGCTGGCCCAGCCACGCAGGATCTGAACCAGTTCTTCGAGCACTCGTCGGATGTGGCGCCCTCTGCCACGCTTGAGGACTCGCAGATACGCTGCATCAGGCGCTGCGCGCCATGCCTGCCCCACAACCAAGACGCCCCCGGAGTTCCGGGGGCGTGGGTGTTGCTAGGTTCTCAGTTTACCGAGAGTGTCAGTGGCTCTCATTGAGTACCGCTTCAGGGAAGTGGCGACGCAACATCCGGTTCTGAAAGTCGTCCACGAAGCGGCTATTGATGATAATGATGAACCGCTCGAAGGGTGCCTCGCTGTCGAGCTGTTCGATCCCGTCGACACTGTGGAATATCCGATCATCATTCAGATGAAGGATATCACCGGGATCCAGGGTGATATCGACCAAGGGTTGCGTGCCAGCCTTGTCTGCGTAGAGGTGGTTTTCGGCACCCGCCACGTTTTCCCGATTGACGACCAGAATGCTTAGGGCCTTGCAGCCATCGGCATGAATCCCCTGCCCCTGAAGGGGGTCGATGCTGCCTTCCCCGCGAACCCCGGTGATCTGCATCAGGATGGGTTCACGCGCACCGATATTCCACAGCCTTGCCCAGGCGCGAACGAAGGCCTTCACATCCGGGCGTGCCATGAATTCACTTGTCAGCGGATCATAGTAACGCAGGCGGTCGGCCATGCTATCCGCGTCGTTGAAGGCACCCCCCTGGGCCATGGGGCACTGGCCCATATCCTCGACATCTCCCTGATCATTCAGGGCGAGCCATGACATCCGCTTCCATCGCTGGTTAACGTAGGGATCGCGCGGCAGGTCAGCGGTAAACCCCTGCCAGGCGCTCAGATCGATTCGCTCCCGAATATCGGTTTTCGCCCAATCCTGATGCCTCAGCGCCTCGGTCACTCCCGGATTCCAATAATCGGCGAGTGAATCGGCAGGCATGGAGGTGGGGTCGAAACCGTGTTTCAGAGTATCGAGTTTCATGTTGGTATTCTCCTGTTAACTGGGCGGAATTGCCCGGTGTTGCCGGTGTAAACACAACGGTCAACAGGAGGAAAATGAAAAGATTTGCAACGATATGTCAAAGAAATGTACTAAAAAAAGAGTGATTTTTTTGAAAACAGGATCAGACCGTTGATGACGTATGTGTAGGTTATCTCCTACAAATAGGTGTAGGATAATCACAACAAAGTGCCCATTTTGTTACCATTTTGATGGCTCTTGACAGTGTTTTTTTAAGTGGATCCCATGACTGCCAGCGATTCCCGCCATCACAGAGATCCGGAACGCCTGAAGGAGAACCGCAGGGAGTTTTCCGGTGCGCTCGTGTTGAAGATGTCAAAGACACCTTCAACTGATGGCATCGATTCGCATGATGCCGGCAGGGAAGAAGTCGAGTTAGTACGCCGACAATATCTGGAGAGTGAGCAGCGATTCCGCGCCCTGCTGGAGAGTCTGCCGAAGGTGGCGGTTCAGGGTTATGATCGCGATCGGCGGGTGATTTACTGGAATGAGGGTAGCACTCGTCTCTATGGCTATACCGCTGAGGAAGCCCAGGGACAGTTACTGGAAGATCTGATCATTCCTGCCTTCATGCGTGACGAGGTGATCCAGGCGCATGGTGCCTGGATCAAAGAAGGGGTCGAGATACCCGCCGAGGAACTCGAGCTCAAGCACAAAACCGGTGAGCTGGTATCGGTCTTTTCGCAGCATCTGATGCTCAATGAGCATACCGACTCACCCTTGATGTTCTGCGTAGATGTCGATCTTTCCGACCAAAAGCGCGCCCACCGTGACCTGGAATTCGCCACCCATTTCGACAGGCTCACCCATCTCCCTAATCGCCAGACCTTTGAGGTCGACCTGGACAGTCTGTTGGATTCCTGTCGACGCCAGGGCAATGGCCTGGCAACCATCTACCTGGACATCGATCACTTCGTCGAGATCAATGATGCCCTTGGCTATGATCAGGGCGATCGCCTGCTCATTGAGCTGACTCGGCGACTGAGAGAGTGCCAGCGAGTCACTGACCTGGTGTCCCGTGTCTCTAGCGATGAATTCGTGCTGGCCTTCCCCGGCGTCCACTTGGCCCCCGATGTCAGACGGGTCGTTCGTCATGTCCAGAATGTCTTTCGGGAACCTTTCGTCCTGGATGGTCGGGAGTGTCAGGTCACGGCCTGCCTGGGTGTGGCGCTCTTTCCCGAGAATGGTGAATCGTCACGCGAATTGATCCGTAATGCCGATGTTGCCAAGAATCGTGCCAAACTGGATGGTCAGGGTGTTGTACGTTTCTTCCAACAGAAGCTCCATGATGAGCTGGTTCGCCAACACTATCTCTCGGCGCGACTCGAGGAAGCCCTGGATAACGGTGAATTCTCCCTCCACTACCAGCCCCAGGTCTCGGCGGCCAGTGGGCGAATAGAGAATCTCGAGGCCTTGATACGCTGGGAGCCTGCCGAGGGCCCGCCGATCTCGCCTGCCGAGTTTATCCCGCTGGCCGAGCGTTCCGGTGTGATCCATCGTCTGGGCGACTGGGTCATCGAAGAGGCTTGCCGCCAGCAGGTGGAATGGCGTGCCAAGGGATTTCATCAGCACCGCATCGACATCAATGTCTCGGGTCGTCAACTGGTGCGTCCCGATGCCCTCAAGAGCTTCGAGGACACGCTGCAACGTCACGGCTTAGGTCCGCGGGATATCGGCATCGAATTGACCGAAAATGTCCTGATCGAAGCCGACGAGACCGTCCTCGAGGATCTGTGGCGCCTCTATCATCGCGGTATTCGCATTGCTATCGACGACTTCGGGACCGGTTATTCCTCCCTGAGCTATCTCAAGCACTTTCCAGTCACCGCCCTGAAGATCGATCGCTCCTTCATCCACGACGCTCCCATACAGCCGAAGGATAGGGCCATCATGGAGGGTGCCATCTTCATCGGTCATCGGTTGGGATTGGAGGTGGTGGCCGAGGGCGTCGAGAACGCAGAACAGTTGTCATTGCTTCGCGAAATGCATTGCGACCTTATCCAGGGGTTCTTCTTCTACCGTCCGATGCCTGCCAAGGAAATCGACCGCCTGCTGGGCGGTTTCGTGCCTGGTCACGAAGGGCTGTCGAGCTGAGCTTGGGGTATCGGGCACCGGCATAAGTGTTCCTGGGAGAGTATTCAGGGGCGCTAAAAACCGCAGGTGATGCGCTTAATGTTTGAATTCAGGTTTTCAATGTAGCACTTATAAATGTGCGCTATTGCTTCCAAGTCCCCCTTAACGGCATCTCTGATCATACTCAATCCAGGTAATTTCTGATGGTTTAACGTCACCGGACGCCTATTAAGCGGGCCGCTTGGCAAGCAACGCCCATACACCCGCCGAAGAGAGTAAGGTTCCACCCAATACGTTAAAGCGGCGCTGCGCGCGACGCGATGCAAGCATCTTGCGCACTGATGTGGCAAACACCGCATAGAGCGTGGCATTGAGCGTTGCCAACACCACGAACGTGACCGCAAGAATCCAGAGCTGCTGCCCGGCGTCGGCATTCGGGCTGACGAATTGCGGTAAGAAGGCGACAAAAAAGATGATGCCCTTCGGGTTGAGTGCCGTCACGAGGTAGGTATTGGTGAAGAGCTTCCAGCGCGAACCTGAAACGGTCGGCGTCACAGGCTGTGCCGATGATATACCGGCACGTAAAAGCTTTATGCCCATATACAGTAGGTACAAGCCGCCTATCCACTTGATGACGGTGAACCAAAAGGCCGAGGCTGCTAAAACGGCCCCCAGGCCAAGTAGTGAAAAGACCAGCGCCGTTGAATCACCCAGGGCAACGGCAGCGACAAGCGGGATATTGGCACGCTTGCCCTGGGCAATGGAGTAACTGACAACGGTCAAGATCGTCGGGCCAGGGATGGCCAACAACGCCACGGATGCGAGAGCAAAGGCAAACCAAATTTCGATAGACATAGGGCAACCCCTCAAAAGTCGTTAATGCTAAGTTAGCATAAGCTTCACGACGGTTGGAGTGCTCCCAAGCAACGTTTCTTGAACGACGTTAAGTACACGCGCATCACCTAGCGAGAATGGTTAAGAGCCTGTACATCTGCCCTCTTCCACATCATCGTGGCATACCACGACTTGGTTCCTGCCACCGCGCTTGCCAACGTAAAGCATCTGATCCGCTCGCTTAATCAAGGACTCAAGATTATCTTCTTCAGTGTTCACAGCAGCCACACCGATGGTGACACTAGGGCAATGCTTGCTCATCTCTTCTGTTAACGACAGCTCAGCAACCTTCTTTTTCAGCCGTTCTGCAACCATTTGCGCATCGCTTGGGCTGGTGTTTGGTAGGGCCGCCACAAACTCTTCCCCCCCAAAACGCCCAATGACATCCGTTGGGCGCAGCGACGCTGCGCAGACCTCGGCAATCCTCATCAGCACTCTATCCCCGTGGCTATGCCCCCAGGTGTCATTAATGTGCTTGAAATGATCCACATCGATCATAAACAAGCTAAACGGTGCCCTGTCGGATTGGGAACGCTGCAACAGCCCTTGGGCCAGTTTCATAAAATGGCCGCGATTATTGAGATTCGTCAGCGCATCCCGCTCGGCGACCACCCGAAGCTGCTCTTCCAGCGATTTCCGGTGCGCGATTTCCTTGTGCAACTGGTGATTTTGATCCCGCTCTTCATGAAGCAACGCAAACTGCTTGCGCTGTAGACTCTCCAAACGCAGTAAGGCGAAGAACCCCACTACATTAGCCATAATCAACAAAAGTGCGATGCGCAGCGCCGCCATCGGGGCAATATCCGTAAACTGCAAGGCAACGGCTAAAAAGCCAATATTCAAATAGAGGCTCGCAACCGTCACCACGGTGAGCAGATTGGGGATCAGAAGGTAAAATGCCATGGTGGCGACCACCACCGCGGTGATTTGCGTAGAGAGGCTGTCAGGGCGCAAGGGAACAATCAAGATAATGCCGGTTGCCAAAATCCATAGCGGTAAGGCGTGCAACCAGACTCTGTAACCATGCCCTCCCCAGCGCCTAACCCCAAAGGCCACCAGCAGGCAAATGCTTACCACCACAATGCGCATGATTAGCAGCAGATAAAACTGACTGGTGAGGCCCAGCAAGTAATAATCTGAAATCGCAAACATGCCAAAGACTAACGCCGCAACGCTCAAGGCAAAGCTGTACTCCAACCTCATGCTTTCCTGGATAGACCGGCGGTACATCAACTCGTGGCTAGCGTCGCAAAATTGGCCCGTTAACCAATGCACTTGGTACTGCTCTTTTTTTGATGACAAAGCCACAAACTCCCTGAGTAACGCGGCAATTTTTTATTGTTCTGCAAGCAGAGTGCGCCGCTAACCTGAATCGTTCGCCGAGGTAACGGCGCTGGTGACCATGTCACGCCCCCTCATTTCTGCATACAATACATTGCAAAAGCCGAATGCGCTTGAGGCTTGATTACATATCTTACCAATCGGTCAAGATAGTTAGCCACTGCCATCGTTTCCTGCCCCACTATCGACCATCATTGTTTGTTAAGCCTTATGTGAAGAGCAACAAGAATGATCGGGTCAATGCTGCGGCCATATACGAGGCAATGAGTCACCTGCCTATGAGATTCGTGACTCTGATCCCGTTTTAGATCTAGCCAGAATTGGAAAAGTCCGGCGACAGCCCTACGGCTTTTTTCGGTTGCCAGATTGGCAATCGGCGTCCAAGCCCAGATACCTCAGGCGATTCTCTTTGGAAGTCAGCCAGTTTGATTGGCGTTGCCCTCAAACTCCGGAGAAGTATCCACCAATCGCGCACGAAGGCGTGGCAGTTGCGAGGGGTAATGCTGCTGTATAAACGTCACCAGCCCCTCACGGATAGCGCATCGCAGATCCCAGTTCTGGCTAGAGTTAGGTGCACTCATAAGGAAGCGAATCTGTAGCGCCTGATCATTGGAGTCGGTAACCTGAACAGTCGCCACCTTGCCATCCCACTGCTTCATCGTATCCAGCAAGCGCGCGAACTCCTGGCGCAGTGGCTCGATGGGCATGGTGTAATCAACCCAGATAAAGACCGTGCCCAGCAAATCCGCCGTATTCCGCGACCAGTTCTGAAAAGGGCTCTCGATAAACCACTGCAAGGGCACTATAAGCCGGCGCTGATCCCACACCCGGAGGACAACATAGGTGGCGGTCACTTCCTCGACCCAGCACCACTCGCCCTGTACGTTCAGCACATCATCAATGCGGAACGGCTGGGTGAGCGCAATCTGAATGCCCGCCAACAGGTTACTGAGTACCGGCCGTGCAGCAAAACCCAGAACAATGCCGCCAATACCTGCGGACGCCAGCAGACTGGCGCCCACTTTCTGTACCGACTCGAAGGTCATCAGCGCGGAACCACTGCCCACGATGATAACGAGGACATTCAGACAACGAACCAGGAAGCGTGTCTGTGTCTCTACTTTTCGGGCCCGTTTCCACTGTCCTTCCAATACCGGATTCAGCAACACGATAACGTCGCCAATGACGGAAGTCAGGCGAACCGCTGCCCACGTCAGGGACAGAATCAGTAGCAATGTGACCACCTGTTTCACCGGGTCCAAGAGCAGCAGGTCATCCGGAGCGCCATTGAGCATAGCCCTGAGTACCAGCAGGCTGGTGACCAAGCCCAGCGCCTTGGCAGCCGCGTCCAGAAACAGCCGAAGGACGGTTCGCCGCTTCGAAAAATGCCGGAACACTGCTAGCGTCAGCCGGTAGAGGATGTAACTGGCTATCACGGCAAGCAACGCCGAAATGCCCGGCAACATCCAAGCCTGTAAACCCGCTTCCAAAGTTTTCAGCATTGCACTTTCCTTATCGATGGTGGCTCCACCCCGAACAACCTAAAATATACGGCTTGGAAAGGCCATACAGTCACCCAGCGCCTTTGATAAATCTCTGTAACTGTCCGCACTTATGACATTAGCGTCTCCCAAAGAGCCTTGGCTGATATTGCTTTAGCGCTTCGCCCAGCTCGTTTACTCTCGCCACCAAAACAAGTTTCTGGATCAAACACACTTTCGCAGCGCTGACAGGGTGGCAACGGAGATTGCCGTAGTAAGCCATGAAGGGGTTCAGGGTGGTATGTAACCGTCATCACTGCGTCGATCAGCAGCTATGTCGCTGGCTGCTGCTCAGCCTGGACCGGTTACCGGGCGATAAAGTAAACATGACCCAGGAATTGATCGCCAATATGCTCGGCGTTCGACGTGAGGGGGTGACCGCATCAGCGGGAAAGCTTCAGAAAGCCGGCTTGATATCCTACAAACGTGGACGTATCACGGTGACAGACAGGGCGGGGCTTGAGGAGCGTGTCTGTGAGTGCTATGCAGTCGTCAAGGAAGAGTACGACCGATTGCTCAGTCATGACCACGTGGCAGCAGCGTAATATGGACAACAAACCAAGGTGTCAAACATAGCCGCAAAACGTATTAGCCATTTATGTGCGCTATCGTACCGACGCGTGATTGACCCCAGTAGCAACATGCAGAACGACCGTTTGCTAGTTTTCTGACGGTAGCCTGCAACCGACACCGAAATGATGATTACCTCATTGTGCCGTTTGCCAGGTTTTTATAACCGGAGGGCAAATGACGTCTACATTGCACGTCCCCACTACCAATCAGCTACTTGCTGCGCTACCAGACATTGAGCGTAATGCGGTGATGGCTGACTGCGAAACCGTGGAGCTTGCTTTTAACGAGGTGCTACTCCAGCCCGACGATACGATTACCTACGTTTATTTCCCTATCGATTGCTTTATTTCACTCATTACCGTCGTCGACACTGATGACCGCCTGGAAGTCTCCATGGCGGGCCGAGAAGGCATGCTGGGCACCTCATTAGTGCTCGGTATTGAAGACACCCCACTGCTATCGCTCGTTCAAGGTGCAGGGTCTGCTCTGCGCATCAATGCAGCCCGCTTCAAGCGGCTACTGGAGCAGTGCCCTGTACTGAATCAGCGGATGAAGGGATATGTCTATGTCGTGATGAACCAAATGGCGAAAACGGCTGCTTGTAATCACTTTCACGCGATTGAGGCGCGTCTCGCCCGCTGGCTACTGATGACACAAGATCGCGCTGGCTCTGATCAACTGTACCTAACCCATGAGTTTCTCGCCATGATGTTAGGCGTTCGCCGGGCAGGCGTTACGCTTGCCGCAATAGCCCTGCAAACCCGTGGTTTGATTGTTTATCATCGTGGCGAAATCGATGTGCTTAACCGGCCGGGCCTGATCGAAGCGTCTTGCGAATGCTATACGGAAGATTGCGCGCTTTATGCCAGGGTGTTAACGGCATTATGAAACAGAAATCATAGCCCCAACTCTAGCCGTGACTGGCTTTGTTAGGCCACGAGCATTGATTTCGAACTCAGAAATTTTCTCCCCTTGACCGCAACGCCTTCAGTCACAGCAAGTCGAAAAATTGTTATTCACCAGTATTTTCAACAAATAATCGGCATCCTTATTTGTACTAATCGTATATGTGGCAATAGCTTTTCCTGCTCAGTCTATGGTCACCTCGTCCTTCATTCCAAATATCTCATCATACTTAAAAGACCAATAAAGCAATGCAAAATTGAGTTTATCTCGGATAGCGACTCGATAGACTCTTAGCCAACGTGGCGGCTTACTCCCGTCACCTCGAACACTTTAAAACGGTTATGGCTGTGGGCTCTCTCAGACCAGCAATGGGCACCTGAGTACGCAGTAGACTGCCGGCTGCCGGCCAACGTTCCTTGCCTTCGGCATCAAGGTGCTGCGTGGCAGTCGTGATATAAAGAGACTGAAGGTCGGGGCCACCGAAGGCCACCATGGTGGGATGAGGACACGGCAGTTCTATATTCGCCATTAACTCTCCTTGAGGCGAAAAGCGCACAATACGACCACCTCCATAGAGAGCACTCCAATAGTGGCCTTCACTGTCAATGGCGGCTCCGTCTGGCACGCCGGGAAGCCCCAGCGCCTCTAAATCGACCCAGTTCTCGGGTTCACCAGTGGCGCCGGTTTCCACGTCGAAGGGGTAGCGCAGGATTTGTCGTGTCAATGAATCCGTATGATAAAGCCAGCGCTTATCCGGGCTGAAGGCTAGGCCGTTTGAAATACTGAGACTCGATTGCCGACACACAAAGTCACCCTGGTCGAGGCAATAAAGCCCAGCGGTGGGGCTCGCTTCATCGGCGGCTATGGTGCCCACCCAGAATCGGCCAGCCGCATCGCAACGACCATCGTTGAAGCGATTACCTGACTGATGCCATTCAAGATTGTCAGCAACGCGCTCGCGCTGGTTGCCCAACGGAAATTCGAGCCGCTCAATACCCGAAGCGGTTGCCGCCAATAGTCCGTTCTCGCACAGAGCGATGCAGCCCACCTTTTCATCGAGTTCGATGACAGATGGCTTCTCGTCACTGGTCGGCCGCCAGCTGTAGAGGCAGCCGTTGTTGATATCCACCCAGTAGAGCATCTGACGCTCCACCGACCACAAAGGGCTCTCCCCCAGGCTCATGTCCAGTTCGAGCGCCACTTCGACTGTGCAATTCTCCATCTCTCCACTCCCTTTACCGGCCATCAATGATTGTCCCGGGGCGGGTTTAGCCTTGCGACGTCACGATAGCGGGCCGCCCCTTTCAAGGTCATTCCCTGGTCAAGAGGCTCGACCAAGGTACGCTGGATTTCCTGCCAGGGTGTCTGGTGAGCCGGATAGCGGTAGCCACCCTGCTGCTCCAATTGGGTTCGCCGCGTATCCAACTCAGCCCCATCGATAAGAAGCCTTACCTCACCCTTGGCAAGATCGACACGTAGCCAATCACCATTCTCAAGCAACGCCAGTCCACCACCGGTAGCGGCCTCTGGTGAGGCGTTAAGGATCGAGGGCGAACCCGACGTGCCCGACTGACGACCGTCACCCAGACATGGGAGCGACTCGATGCCACGCTTGATCAGTACCTCAGGCGGCTGCATGTTAACCACCTCGGCACCGCCCGGATGACCCACTGGGCCCGCACCACGCATCACAAGGATGGTGCGTTCGTCAATGCCGAGCTGTGGATCATCAATACGCGCGTGGTAATCCTCGGAGCCGTCAAAAACCACCACCGAACCTTCGAAGGCGTTCAGGTCATCAGGATCACTCAGAAAGCGCTGACGGAAGCCTTGTGAGATAACACTCGTTTTCATCAACGCCGAGTCGAACAGGTTGCCCTTGAGATTCAAAAAGCCTGCGTGCTCGACCAAAGGATTGTCGTAGCGCCTTATCACTTCCGGATCGAGGGTTTCGCGGCCCTGTGTATTAGTCGCCAGCGTTTTTCCATTGACGGTGAGTACCTCGCCGTGGAGCTTGCCGGCGTTGAGCAGCTCGTGAAGGATGGCAGGCACGCCGCCAGCACGGTGAAACTCTTCGCTGAGATAAGCCCCTGCCGGCATCACGTTGGCAAGTAACGGGATTTCGTAGCCAAACGCTTGCCAATCATCATTGGTGAGCTCAATGCCGCTATGACGGGCGATGGCGTTGATATGGATCGGCGCATTGCTCGACCCGCCAATCGCCGAACACACCCGGATGGCATTCTCGAAGGCCTCACGAGTAAGGATTCTGCTGGGTCGCAGGTCTTCCCAAACCATGTCGACGATACGCTCCCCCGTATCGTAGGCAACCATCGCGCGTTCCTTATAAGGTGCGGGAATCATTGCCGAGCCGGGCAGACTCATACCCAGCGCCTCCGCCATGGAGTTCATGGTGGAGGCAGTACCCATGGTGTTGCAATGACCCACCGAGGGAGCCGATTCGGTAATTCTCGCTAAAAATTCCGGGTAGTCGATGTCACCCGCGGCGAGGCGCTTGCGCATTTCCCAAACGACGGTGCCCGAGCCCACCCGTTCGGCGCCGTGCCAGCCGTTAAGCATAGGGCCGCCGGAGAGCACAATCGCTGGAATATTCACCGTCGCGGCAGCCATCAGGCTTGCCGGGGTGGTCTTGTCGCAGCCCGTCGTGAGCACCACCCCGTCCAATGGGTAACCGTGAAGCACCTCAACCAGCCCCAGGTAAGCCAGGTTGCGATCGAGTGCCGCCGTTGGTCGGCGCGCATTCTCGTGAATCGGGTGCAGCGGAAACTCGAAGGGCACCCCACCGGCAGCGCGAATACCATCCTTCACTCGCTTAACCAATTCGATGTGATGACGATTGCAAGGCGTCAGGTCGGAACCCGACTGGCAGATGCCGATGATCGGCTTGCCACTGGTGAGTTCATCGAGCGTGATGCCGTAATTCATGTAGCGCTCAATGCACAGTGCCGTCGTCCCAGGGTTCTCAGGGTTATCGAACCACCACCGCGAGCGAAGTTGATCGGGGGTGATCGTGTGTGATGAATCGGGCATATGTGAAACCTACCAAAGCAGAAGCAAGAAAATGATGACAGGTGGGATACGTTTGGCAGTCACCACCAAGAAAAGCGTCACCTGCCGCGGCCAATGCCGCTAGTTGAAAATCAGAAAGCAAAAAGCACCAGCCATTTAGACTGGTGCTTCAACATCGGTCTCACTCGTAAGACATTTCTTCCAGTTCCTTGCCTTTGGTTTCCTTGACAACCTTCAACACGAAGAAGATCGATATCACCGCAAAGAAGGCGTAGATGCTGTAGGCGCCCGCCAAACCAATGGCGGCGAGCATGATCGGGAAGCTCATGGTAATGGCAAAGTTGGAGACCCACTGGAATAGACCCGAGATGGCAAGCCCTGAACCACGCATCTGGTTCGGGAACATCTCTCCAAGCATGACCCACATGATCGGCCCCCAGGACACATTAAAGAATAGAACATAGGCATTAGCCGCCAGTAGTGCGATCACCCCCATGTTGTCAGATAAACTCAATGATCCATCGACCATACTGGCGGTCGAAAAGGCATAGGCCATGGCAATCAGCGTCACGGCCATACCTGTTGACCCAACCCATAGCAACGGCTTGCGTCCAATACGATCAACCAACGAGATAGCAATCACCAAGGCGCCAAGACTTACTGCGCCCGAAATGACGTTGATCAGCAGTGCATCGTTTTCGGAAAACCCGACGGATTGCCACAAGACAGCCCCGTAGTAGAAGACCACATTAATCCCAACAAGCTGTTGGAATACCGCCAGTCCGATGCCGACCCAGACGATGCCATGAACCTTGCCTGTCTGCTTATTGATGACATCACGCAGGCTAGGTTGATGATCGTCTGCCAAGGATTCCTTAATCTCGGATATCTTGGTCTTAACTTCGTCATCTGACAGTAGCTTGCTTAATACACGCCGAGCTTTGTCTTCCTTGCCTGCCGTCATCAGGAAGCGAGGACTTTCCGGAATAAACATAAGTGCAATCAGAAAGATAGCGGCTGGAAACAGTTCGACCCAGAACATCCAACGCCATGTAGCAAAACCCAACCACAGTTCCGCAACCGATGAACCGGCCATATTGGCCAGCAGATAGTTGCTCAGGAAAGCCACGAATAACCCCAAGATGATGGCCACCTGCTGAATAGTCGCCAGGCGCCCGCGATAGGCTGAGGGCGCCACCTCACTGATGTAGGCAGGTGCCATCACGCTGGCGGCACCGACGGCCATCCCGCCCAAAATACGATAAATCACAAACTCCAGGGAGCTCCCGGCAATACCGGATCCCCAAGCACTGACCAAAAAGAAGACAGCGGCGACAATCAAGAGCGTACGGCGACCAAAGTGATCCGCCAGTCGACCGGCAAAAAATGCACCCACGGCGCAACCCAGCAACATCGAGGCCACATTAAAGCCGGTGCCCACACTCTCGGAGTTGAAGGCACGCTGGAGCCCATCGACAGTGCCGTTGATTACCCCACTGTCGAAACCGAACAAAAAACCACCAATGGCGGCTACACAGGAAATGGCAAACACATACAGGCTTCGCCTGCGAGTCATATCATTCGTCATGGTTAAATCCCAATGAAGTTGTATTTATCTTGTGGAATTGTCATCTCAAGATGACGATTTACAGCCAGCCTGCATCGACCCAGTAGTTGTGAGCGGTGCAAGCGGCAGCTGCGTCGGAAGCCAGGAACGTCACCATGCTGGCAACGTGATGTGGATGAATGCGGACTTTGAGTTTCTGTTCATCGACGATCTTCTGCTCGTCGGCGGGGCTGTACCATCGAGACTGGCGAGGCGTCTTGACGTTGCCAGGAATGACACAATTCACGCGAATGTTGTCTTTACCCAGCTCCTGAGCCATGGCCCGGGTCATGCCCTCAATACCGGCCTTAGCCGTCTCATAGATCGCCAGGTGTTCTTGGCCGAGATGCCAGCTGATCGACCCGAGATTAATCACCGCCCCACCCCCCAGCGCCTTCATGCCCGGCGCCACCGCTTGCATGGCGAACATGACATGACGCAGGTTGACGGCGATCCGCTCATCCCAATAGCTCGGTGTGATATCGCCTAAGGTATGGCGATCATCGTTAGCCGCGTTGTTGACCAGTACATCGACAGCGCCGATGCGTTTGAACGTCGCCTCCAGGGCATCGAGATCGGTAAGGTCGCAGTGATAAAAGGTCACGTGACTCCCCAGTCGTTCGGCCAGGGTTCGTGACTCCTCTGCACAGATATCCAGAAAATGTACGTCGGCCTTTTGCTCGGCAAACGCCTCGACCAGGGCGGCACCGATGCCGGAACCTCCTCCCGTGATCACGACACGCTTACCTGCAAGGCCGGGATAGATTGCTGTACCCATAAGAAATATCCATGGTCTGTAAAAAATAAAACGCTGTCCTGCAAGAGCCTTCCTTTCGAGGAGAGGCCATCGAAACCCAGCACTTAGTACGGACTACTTAGTATGTACTGTTTACTAAGTGGCGATTATCAATCCATTGCCACGGCATATCCATACGACATAGGTTTAACTCAACAGAGCGCGAAACCGGCAGCATTGCTTTAGGGTCTGGCCAGGCTGAAGCTCGTGAAGCCCATGGGCCAGCGGATCGGCGAAGGTGAAGTACCGGTTTACCTTTCTTCAACGCGACCTGGGTATAAGCACAGAAATTCCCAGTGAAACCAGATAAAATTATCGTTTAGCACCAGACTAGGTCGGAGAGGCTTCATTTAATTCATGGCAACCAGTTACCAGCATCAGAAAGCAGGCGACCTCAACTTCCTCAAGCGCTTGAATCGCAGCGCTATCCTAGAAATGGTGCGGCGGGTTCCTGGATTAACCCGCGCCGACATTGCCACCCAGGCGCAATTGACTAAGGCCACCGTGGGCTCAGGAGTTCAGTCCTTGCTGAATCAAGGATGGCTCAAAGAAGGTGATCTGCAGAAAAGCAGTGGCGGCCGCCCAGGGAGAGCGCTGCATCTCAACGACGACCGTCATTACCTTCTCGGTGCTGAAGTGGGAGTCCATCGGCTACGGCTTGTCGCTTGTGCCCCATCCGGCAAGGTACTTGAAGCGCTTCACGAACCTTTTGTCCCCACCACTCCCGAATCCACAGCTGCACTGCTAGCCGAGTTGTTACAGCAACTAATGAGAAGCCCAGCAGTAGCCCAGCGTGAAAACTTAGGCATTGGTGTTGCGCTACCAGGGCCCATCGCCACTGGCGATGCCGTGCTACGGCGAGCCCCCAACCTAGGCTGGCAGGATGTGCGCTTTTTGGACTTGCTACACCCCCACCTCCCCGAGTTGAAGGGTGTCTGGCTGATGGACAATGAGGCCAAATCAGCGGCCTTCGGTGAGCTTTACTTCCGCACCGGCAAGATTCCCGAATCGCTTTTATACGTTAGTGCTGGAACGGGGATAGGCAGCGGCTTGGCCGAAGGTAGTCACTCTCCGTTGCTAACGCGTGGCGTACAGGGCTTGGCCGGCGAAATTGGCCATACCATCTTGCAGCCAGGCGGGCACTACTGCCATTGCGGCAACCGTGGATGCGCTGAAACCTTGGTCAGCGGCTGGTCCATCCGAGCCACCTTAGGCATTGATGAGAAAGATGACCTTATCCAGACGCTTGAGCCACGTTTACAGGAGCCAGAGGTAACACTCACATTGCGCCGAGCCGGTGAAGCGCTGGGCATGCTACTTCTGAACCTTCACCACACTCAGAACCCTGCCGAGATTGTATTGGGCGGCTCACTTACACAACTAGGCAACACATTTCTTGAGCCCGCACTGACCTATTTTGAAGCCAACCAGCATCGTTTATTAGGCACAACGCAACGTGTGCCGTTGCGCGTCGTCGAGGACAGCACTTTCGTGGCGGCGCGCGGTGCCGCGGCACAGGTTCTGGCCAGAGCGATACATGGCCCTGAGCTATCCTGACGGCCCATAAGGCACATTTTCATACCCAACACTCTTGGACAAAATTGCCCAAACGGCAGTGCTCATTCATCAATGGCTTGCGAATACAAAAATACCAAGCGCGACTAAAGTTGGCGCACACGACTAAGTAAACAGCTTGAACATACTCTCCTGGTCTTTCAGTATAGATAACCAATGTCCCCGGGCATGCCCCCGGACTCTCTATTGATAAGCACAGGAGGCACTATGTCCCTTGAAGGCAAGTTATTAATCGGTCAGCAAGCCGTTAGCGGCAATCAAGACGACATTCATGCGGTTAACCCCGCCACTGGCGAGACGATGGAGCCGACCTATGCAGGCGGTGGCAAAGCCGAGGTCGAGCGTGCCTGTGAGCTCGCTGAAAAAGCTTTCGCCAGCTACCGCGAGACCGGTCTTGAAGCGCGCGCCACCTTCCTCGACACCATCGCCTCTGAAATTGAAGGCATCGGTGATGAACTTATCGAGCGCGCCATGGCCGAGACAGGCCTGCCACGCCCACGCCTGGAAGGCGAGCGTGGTCGTACTTGCGGCCAGTTGCGACTGTTCGCTTCCGTTGTACGCGCCGGTGAGTGGCTCGATGTGCGCATCGACCCGGCACTGCCGGATCGCTCACCCATGCCGCGCACCGATCTTCGCCAGCGCCATATCGGCCTTGGCCCAGTCGCCGTGTTCGGCGCTTCGAATTTCCCATTGGCATTCTCCGTGGCCGGTGGGGATACCGCCTCGGCACTCGCCGCCGGTTGCCCGGTGGTGATCAAGGGGCACTCCGCCCACCCCGGTACGTCTGAGCTGGTGGGCCGTGCCGTGCAACGCGCAGTGACTAAATGCAACCTGGCTGACGGTGTCTTCTCGCTGCTATTCGGCGCAGGCAATGAGATCGGCCAGGCGCTGGTCAACGACCCGCGCATTCAGGCCGTTGGCTTCACCGGTTCTCGCGGTGGCGGCACGGCGCTGATGGCGACGGCCCAGGCACGCCCGCAGCCCATCCCGGTTTACGCCGAAATGAGCAGCATCAACCCCGTATTCCTGCTCCCGGAAGCGCTTAAAGCCCGTGGCGATAAGATTGCCGAAGGCTTTGTGGGCTCACTCAATATGGGGGCCGGTCAGTTCTGTACCAACCCAGGGCTAGTGATCGCTGTCAAAGGCCAGGAACTGAACGCCTTTATCGACGCCGCCGGCGAGGGTGTTAAAGCCAGCGCCAGCCAGACTATGCTCTCTCCTGGCATTCATCACGCCTATAAGCAAGGCATAGAGGCACTCTCCTCCCACGCTAAGGTGCGCGAAGTGGCGCGCGGTCAGGTTGGCGAAGGCGCTAACCAGTGCTGTGCGGGCTTGTTTGTTGCCTCGGCTGCCGACTTCCTCGCCGATGAGGCGCTTCAGGCCGAAATATTCGGTGCCAGCTCACTGGTGGTTGAGTGCGCCGATCAAGCAGAAGTGAAACGCGTCGCCGCCGATCTTGAGGGGCAGTTGACGATCACCTTGCAAATGGATGATGGAGACGTGGAAGCGGCCAAAGCGCTGCTGCCGACTCTCGAGCGTAAGGCGGGACGTATCCTGGCTAACGGTTGGCCGACCGGTGTCGAAGTGTGCCATGCCATGGTTCACGGTGGCCCTTATCCGGCA
Source organism: Vreelandella arcis (assembly GCF_900103865.1). GTDB lineage: Bacteria > Pseudomonadota > Gammaproteobacteria > Pseudomonadales > Halomonadaceae > Vreelandella > Vreelandella arcis. Next base: position 11,417 of record NZ_FNII01000002.1, on the reverse strand, counting down.
ACGTCGGATAGCCGCACCACCTCGGTAGGCAGCGCCGCTATCCATCGCTTCCTGCGTCCAGTTTGCTACCAGGCACTACCGGAAGCACTGTTGCCAGGAGCGCTTAAAGATGCCAACCCCGAGGGCGTAAGCCGCTTGGTGGACGGTAAGCGTGAGGCGTGAACGCCAACCCATCAAACAAGATAAGCTTTCGAGGTAGTCACTTGAACACCACAACTTTTCTTCCCGACGATCACGATAGAGCCCTGCTGGTGGGACGGGTATGGCGCGATGCACCCAACCCTGGCCCTGCCTTGGTGGTGGTTCGCCAGGGGCAAGTCATCGATATCACGGCAACCTGTTCCTGCATGGCCGATCTGCTGGATCGCGATGATGCTATTGCCCTTGTCTCACAAGTTGAGGGCGAGTCTCTCGGGCCGGTCGATACGCTGATAGACAACTCACTTGCCGATCCCCAGCGTGCCCCCTACCTGCTCGCCCCCTGCGATGTCCAGGCGATCAAGGCCTGCGGCGTGACCTTCGCCGTCAGCCTAATGGAACGGGTAATCGAGGAGCAGGCTGCCGGTGACGCCACTCGTGCTGCTGAGTTGCGACAGGAACTTCAAGCATTGATCGGTAGTGATCTATCGCAGATCGTTCCCGGTTCCGACGAAGCGATGGCACTCAAGAAGGAGCTGCAAGCACGGGGGGCCTGGTCCCAGTACATGGAGGTTGGCATTGGCCCCGATGCTGAGGTTTTCACCAAGTCACAGCCGTTATCATCGGTGGGCTTTGGCAGTCCTGTAGGACTGCACCCATCTTCTCAGTGGAACAACCCTGAACCCGAAATCGTACTGGCGGTTGACGCGGCCGGACAGCCCAAGGGCGCGACACTCGGTAATGATGTCAACCTGCGCGACGTCGAGGGGCGCAGTGCATTGCTGCTGGGCAAGGCCAAGGACAACAACGCCTCTTGTTCCATCGGCCCCTTCATTCGTCTCTTTGACGACCACTTTAGCCTCGATACGGTACGCGAAGCGCGGGTGTCGCTGCGCATCGAAGGGGCCGATGACGGCTTCATGCTCGATGATACAAGCGACATGCGCCAGATCAGTCGTGATCCGCTAAATCTGGTGCATCAGACGATCGGCCCGCATCATCAATATCCTGATGGCTTCATGCTGTTCCTTGGCACCATGTTCTCACCGATTCTGGACCGCGACGGCCATGGCCAAGGCTTTACTCATCATCTGGGTGATAAAGTGACCATCGCCACACCAGCGCTAGGGGCGCTAGTCAACCGGGTTGATCGCTCGGATCGACTGTCACCCTGGACTTTTGGTATTCGTCAGTGGCATGCCCACTTGACGACAAAAAGCTAATCATTGTCGCTAAATTCGCTGGGTCACTGGCCAATTGATGGACGAATAGAGTCCTCAGCAAATCAGTGGTTTCATGGCCAATGCCAACGGGGTTTGCGTGAGCCATCAGTGGATCTACGCGCTCATCTGGGGCGACAAGAAACAACGGCTCCGACTGCCAACGATCACCGCCACTAGAACGGCTCAGGCGATGACGCGGTTATTGGCACCACGCCGAGGGGGCATGCATACCATCACCTTGGTTAACGGGTCGGAATTCGCCGAGCACAGGAAAGTGGCCAAGGCCTTCGGTTGCACCAGCGACACTGACCGAAGGCCTTGCTTCTGCGTACAACGCAGTGGTCTACGTGAAATAAAATGCCTCTCGGACTCCACTATTGCGGCGGCTCGATCACCCAAGGATCCAACGCCACTTCATTCTTACAACTATCGTCCACGGGCTCGTATGGATCATCGAGAAATGCACTAATCATGGTTGAGCGGCACTCGTTGACAGGGTTATGGCCTAACCCCTGATACTCGACGAACTGCAGGTTGGGCATGGTCTGGCGGACATGCTCACTCCAACGTGTCCCACAGCAGGGATCCATCTGGCCATGGATGGCCAGAGCCGGCGTATCCGATACCGGCGGATCGTTGTGTTCAGCGGGCAAGTCGCCGTCTTCACCCCACCAGCCGCATACCCACGGAGGCTCGAAGCCCAGGATCGCCGGCTCGGTCTGCACCGCGGCGATCGAGTCTTCCCGTGTTGGCCGGTTCGTGCCCATGTCGCTGCAGACATGGGCTAGGAAGTAACCCAGTGCATAGTTAGGAGCTTCAGGCTCGGGGTCGTATGCATCGATGAGGAAGAACTCCCTCAACCGCGTGTAGTCGCCCGCCTGAATATCGGCGAGCAGGCTGGGCAGTTCGGCATAGGCCCCAGGCAGCATCAGGTAGAGCGTGTCGAGGAAGGCAGCCCCGTCGAAGTACAGCGTTTCGCCATCGCCGTCGTCGCCGCCGACATCGACAATGTAGGGCCTGCTGTCCAGGGTGCGGCGTGCCCTATCGACTGCCAACATCCAGTTGGGCAGCATCTCGCGGCATGCCTCATCCTCGGCGGCACACAGCGCCAGCGTATCAGTGAAGGTCTGCTTGGCGGTATAGAACTCATCCACGGGCGCCCGGTTGCGCAGGTGGTTGAACCATGGCCAACCGAGGATGGCGGCGCGAATGCTGTCTGGATGGTACTGAATAAAAGAGAGCACGGTGCCGCTCCCTGTCGAGGAGCCGAAGGCGTCGATGACGTCGTATTCCAGCAGCTGGCGTATCTCGTCGACATCACGCGCCACGGCATATTGATTGTATTGGGCGACGTCGATGCCCTCATCGGAGAGCTTCTGGTAGCACGCCTCCACCTCGCTGGTGATCGCCTCCAGGCGCTTCATCGGATCCAGCGACGAGGCTATCGCCGGGGTGTGGATGATGTTGTGGTACGGCGACACAGCCGCGTAATCGGGACACTCAAGCGCCGGCTCGCTATGAATGAAACCACGGTGATCCATCGTAACAAGCGTGCGGTTGCCGATATCCTTGCGCAGCTGTTCCATGTAGTCGCGCAAGCCCAGCGAGGAGTAGCCCGGCCCGCCCGGGAAGAAGAAGACCGGCACATCGTCCGCCTCGCCGTTTTCCGGCTCGATCACCGCCACTGGCATCTGAATCCGGTTGTCGCCGGGTTCATCCCAGTTCTCGTGACCATGAAAGGTGTAGCAGTCGGCGCCAAGCTCCGTGAGCGCCTCGGTCACGCACTCCGTGGACTCCAGCCGCGGTATCGTGTCCGAATCTGTGGATTGCGCATAAGCGAATGAATGCGCGGTGAGCAAGGCAAGGGAAATGGCACCTGTCAGAAACCGCCCACGGTACTGGTCATACCGACAAGGAGAAATATTCATTGCATGCCTCCATCGGGGTTGTTCTTGCTGTTATCTGGGGGGTACCAACTGAAGCTAGTTACCCGTTCAGGGGGCGTCAAATGGACTTCATCAGCCTGCATGGAGACACCTAACGGCCAAGAGCAGATGGAGAGACAATGCTGCATTGCTGGGCACGTGAATTCTTTACCCGATCACAGCCCTTTGCCAGCGGTGGCGCCTATGTCAATTTCCTGACCGGGGATGAGACGGAACGCGTAGCCTTCACCTATGGTGCGAGCTATGAGCAACTGGTGAAGCTCAAGAAGAAGCTCGATCCGACAAACTTCTTTTGTATCAACCAGAATATTCTCCCAGCCTGAATGCCGCTTTCCTGATAATGCCAAAGTGTTCAGCGCCTTGTACTTTCACTCGGTCGAGGTCGATCAGATGAAATCCGTGCGGCAGTTGACCAGAGTAACCCGGAGCATACTTGCTTAGGTTGCCGCAAACATTGTGACAATGTAAGCAGATATGTGTCTGGTTGCTGCCCGCCGCGCTAGCAGCCTTCGACGATGTGGAGCAGACACTGAAGCGCTACTACAATGGCTGTACAATCACCATATCCCGCAAAAGGCGTGAAATGGGAGGAAAATGCCTATTTTCAGTCCGGATGAGTGGTCATTCCTGCAAAGTGTCGGTGTGTTTGCTGCCTGCGCCGTCACGATTGCGCTGGCCGGGACGCGCCTGACGCGGGTGGTGGATCAGCTCGCAGACAAAACGGGGCTGGGCGAAGCCATAGCCGGTGCTCTTCTGTTAGGCGCGGCCACATCACTTTCCGGTATCGTTCTCTCGGTCACCGCAGCGTGGAAAGGCCATCCCGAGTTGGCCGTCAGTAACGCACTCGGGGGAATAGCGGTACAGACTCTCTTCCTTGCGGTAGCGGATCTGTTTTACAGAAGAGCGAATCTCGAACATGCCGCCGCCTCCGCCCCGAACTTGTTGCAGAATGCCCTGCTTATTTCGCTCCTTGCCGTCATTCTTTTAGCGCCATCTCTCCCCGATTTCACTTTCTGGGGCATTAGTCCGGTGACGCCTGTTCTCTTCGGGCTCTATGTCTATGGGATATTCCTGGTGAAAGGGGCGCGTCAAACACCGATGTGGAAACCGTCTGTTACCAAAGAGACCCGCAACGATGTTCCTGAGGATGATGCCGATACCCCTGCCCTATCTAGGCTCGTGATTGAGTTCGTGGTGTTGATGTCTGTCATGGGGCTGGCAGGTTGGACCTTAGAGCCTGCAGCGACCAACATTGCGGCTCAAACCGGCTTGGGGCAAACAGCCGTAGGGGTATTGCTGACCGCAACCAGCACCTCCCTGCCCGAACTAGTGACATCCGTGGCTGCCGTCCGACGCGGCGCTCTTACCCTGGCCGTTGGGGGATTATTGGTGGAAATGCATTTGATACTCTCTTCACTGCTACGTCTGACATTGCCTACCGTGAGGGCTCTATCTACCACGCGGTATCCGAGGATACGATTATCTGGATCAGCCTGTCACTGTTAATGACCAGCGCCCTTATGATGGGGCTGATTCGGCGACAGGAGCAGGGTATTGCTCGGATCGGCACTGAGAGCGCCGCCATTATCCTACTTTATGCACTTGGCGTTGCACTGGTGCTAATCCGCTAACGATAAGCCACACCGGTGAGTCATTGCCGAAACAGATTTGATCGGCAGATGGCGGTACCCAGATTGTAGATAAGGAGCGCTCCTGCCTTCGCCCTGAACGCAACCTGTGGCCACTTATCAATTCCTATGATGGATCGGGATAACCAAGATTCATAGTTGTTGTCCTAGAACACTAGATCCATTCATTTCAAGATAAAGGATTTTGCCATGAGACAATCCAACGATGCTCAGTGCTGGCGAGGGCCGCACCACACACAAACCAACTCGCCAACACCAAGCCGCCAAAGACGGTATACACCACTATAAAAAACCAGTCAGGGGCGCTGTAATAGAGCAAACTCTGCAGCCAATGCTGAATAAACGACTCCACATAGGTCGCAGCGCCCGTCCCAGCCCTTAGCGCCATTTCCCAGGTGGTTAAACGGCAGGCAACGCCCAACCAAACTTGCCCTACCACATAGCCAACGCTTCAAGCGCGTATAGGAAGCGCGACACCAATGGCCATGAAAATACCGCCGCAGGCCCTGTTAAACCCTCGGCCGGCACGCTCTAGCCAAGGCCGGATACGGCTAGCCGCGCTTGCCAGTATAAACTCGGCAAAGAACTCAGTGATCACAAAGGTCGCTGCCATGATGACGAACTGATGCATCAAGCTATTCTGGGGATCAAGAAATTGCGGCAAAAAGGCGCTGAAAAACAACAGGACTTTGGGGTTGGTTATTGATGCCAGCGTGCCTTGGCGAAAAAGCGACCAACTGCTGGCAACCACACCGCCTGTATGCGCCGAGGTAGCCATTGGCGGGGAGCGCCATACCTGAATACCCAGCCAGACGAGGTACGCACCCCCCACCCACTTGAGTACCGAGAGCCAAACAACCGAGGATTTGATGAGCGCCCCGATGCCAAACATGCAAAGCGCAATGACGATGACAAACCCCAGCGCACCGCCCGAAATGGTAAACAACGCCCTACGGCTTCCATGAAGTACGCCATGGGTCAGTGCCAGAAGCCCGTTGGGGCCGGGTGATAATGACAAGCCCACACAGCTAACGAAATAGATGACCCACGTATCAAGCGGCATTGATTCCCTCCTGAATCTCGCCATCAACGGCACGCAAGGCCCAGGCGATGGCTGCATCGTGTTTTGGTGTGACCGGATAAGCCATCACCGTAAGGCCTATAAAATCGGCTTCGCCCAGCAAGCCTACCACCAATAGGGCGGCTTTAATGCCCAGCGGTTGAGTGAGCCGCTCGTTGTTATGATCTGCCAGCACATGGGCCACCTCGTGCCCCATCACCGCCGCTAGCTGGGCGGGGGTTTCCGCCACTTGCAGCAGGCCAGTGTGCACGCCAAAGAAGCCACCAGCCCCAGAAGGAAAAGAGGTAGCAGAAATCGGGTTTCACCCGGCTCAGGAGACGTGGAGCGTGCCTAGCTGCAGTCGCGAACGTGATGGTGGTAGACCCTCACGACTGCCTAAGTAAAACGAAGCTTACTAGAACTTAGCGTCAAGCGTCGAACAGTGGCCTGCCCTTTCAACACTGCCGCGTCTGCCCTGGGTCGCCCCGTTTGGTTTACATATGGCTTCTATGCTGGATATCAAGCGAGCAAGCAGGCATGGTGGGTATTATTATTCACCATTAGCGAACCAACGGGAGGTTACGCCAATGCCGCACTATCTTACTCAAACCCTACGCATGATGGGGCTATTATCGATCTTGGTGTTTTCACCCAGCGCCTTCAGCCAACAACAACCGGGGACAGCTTCCGGTGATAATGTCACCACCGAGTCGTTCCAGGACTGGGAGGTTCGTTGCCAACGTAATGCCGAGAGCCCGACTCCTTGTGCGATGGTGCAATTGGTCACTCAACCTGGCAGCGACCAGCCCTTGATGCAGGTAGTTCTCGACTACCCGCCCCAGATCGATGGCCCGGTGATGAGCTTCTTCGTGCCGCTGGGGGTACGTCTGTCCGCGGGCATGCAGTTGAGTGTGGATGACGGTGAGCCAATTCAGTTCCCCTATCAGGTCTGCCAGGCGCAAGGGTGCCGTGCTGACGCTCCCATTGAGCCGTCGATGTTGCAGCAACTCCGTAGTGGCACTACGGCAACCCTCAGCATGATTGATCCACGCGGTGAACGCATGGATCTAGATATTTCGCTGATCGGCTTTACCGACGCCAGTACCCGCATCGCCCCCTGATCTTAGCCTTCCCCGACAAAGCCGGCCCACAAGGGCCGGCAAGCCTACCCAGCCGCTGTCAGCAGGTAACTGACACGAATCGCTGTTATGGACTGGATACAGCTTGCTAAGCTGCGCAGCGGAGACTTCCTGTTTCCAAGCCGTATCAACAGAAGCGACCCGCGCTTTTCCGATTGGCGCTTTATGGGGTAGCTCTTAGCAGTTCAGAGAACGTGGGCGGGAGGAATTCATCGATATAGCTGTCATTGAACTCGACTAGCCGCGCCAACGCTTCGGGGTCTGGCAACTGCACGTGCTGGCGGTCTCGGATTACGAGTCCCTCTTCACGCAGCATCGAGAAAGTCCGGCTCACGTGTACCGGGCTCATCCCCAGCGCGTCGCTAATCAGCTCCTGAGTGAGCGGCATGAGAAAGCTATTGTCTTCCACGGCCCCAATCCGCTTAAGTCGCAGATAGATTTCGTAGAGGAAATGTGCCAGCTGCTCGTGGGCGGCATACTTGCCGAGGTAGATCAACCGCTCGGAGAGTAGCGCTTGCTGACGTATTGCTGTGGCCATGATCCCGACAGCCAGGTTCGAACGCCCAAAGAGTTCAAAAAGCTGCTGATACGAGAACGGATAGATCACACCTTCATTAATCATCACCGCACTTGCCAGTCGGCGGGTGAAGCCAAAATCGCGAATGCCGATGATATCGCCGGGGAGGTAGAACTTGAGGATCTGCTTCGAACCATTTTTCAAGTTGCGATAGGAGTATGCCCAGCCCTCCTTGACCACGCAGAACAGATCAGCATCCGCGCTCTCCAGCCATAGTACCTCGCTGGCTGACATTTGCCGGGGGCTAAGCTCAAGTCCCAGCAACAACGCCTTGTCTTCAGGAGACAACGCACCTTGGCTACTAAGGCCCCGCATAACGACTGTATCGAGGAGAGCCACGCTATTACCTCTCAGGCAAATGATTTCTTGGCGTTATTCTAAAACATATGCCTACATCACCCACTTAACATAGGTTATGGCTGATGCGTATTATCAAGCAGTTGCGTGAATTCTTACTGAGCGCCATCAGGAAGGGTCTTTCGAGCCGCATTTGACACCAGGCCAGCTTGGCTTTCGACAAACAGGTACAACAGAAAGAAAATATCGGCGGACTGGGTATCACCTTTGGAAGGTCATTTACCCAGTCGTTATCGCCCCTACATGATTGCTCACCTAGCGCTGAGTAGAGCGCCTTTTTGCAAGGTGCTAGGGAAAGACAGCTAGCGGTCAGGAGCAGCCATTAATAAAATACTCATACGATCATAAATTTGGGATCTGCGATCCTGATCGAGGAAATCGGTATTCGATCTTGAGACTCGCCCCATTACCTTTAGGCGGCTGGAGGATAAACCGGTCATTATCCTCCATCGCGGAGAGCATCGCCGCGCAGCACATGGGCATGCGATTATACGGTTTTGGGTAGCCTCCAACTAGCCGATGCAGCTCACTTGCCTCGATTGATATCGAAGATTTTCCCTCTGCAGAAGCAACTCTGATATCGCCTCTCTAAAATCAGCTGTGGTCGGAGGACACCCCTAGTAAGGCTTAGGCAAAGGTTGGGCCCCCTCTTGGGGTTTCGTTTCCCAGAACCTGCCCTCCCTGGGGGCCACCGATACAGCGCTCCCACCTACCGGCAGAGCCGGCAGTCGCACGCCCAGGGCGACAAACGGCACAGCATTCCCACCGAAACCATAACGCTAAAGAAAATAAAATACATGCCGATAATTAAAGCCAACAAAAAAATATAAAATAACACTCGATGAATTGATAATAAGCACCCCATGCTTTCCAAGAAAGGTATGATCAAATGATTTTATTCAACACGTTCTCTACAAAGAGCAAGATGGTTTTAGCTATTTTTATTGCCTCAGCATATTTTACATCTCCTTCCCAAGCGCAAGAAATTTCTGGAGCATTATATTCCTGCAAAACACAGTCTATATCTGGATTTATAAACTCTAACGGGTCATGGGCTCCAACCAATTTCTCCAACAAAAAAACTTACACCATTGGGAAGCGTCTGTTTAATGGGGTTGAAAGTTACGTTCTTTATAATACAACAACACCATCAGCTACGTTCATCATGGAAAACGCCGAAAGATCAAACCCTTTATATATTACATTTGGGGGAAGAAGTCTTGATGAAACCTTCACGCTTAACAAGGAAAGTTTACGGTACACCAATGTTTCTAAAGTTGGGTATGTTACAGGACACAGCGGCTCATCCCCCTTTATGGAAATAGGGACTTGCTGGAAAATTTGACCCTTCTACATTTCCACAGGAGTCATATCCTTACAGGACATGCAAGTCGGCTGCCAATTATATTAATAATTGGCAGCCAAAACACTAGGGCTCTTCAAACAGCAGCTCTTCTCCATCATGGAGCATGACAGGATATCCTAGGTTGATCCCGTGGCGCTGATCAGGTGGTAAATATAACGCAAAAGTGCGCGGAAGATGATTACTCAGAGACTTATAAAGTGGGAGCAAAGATGGATCATCTTCCATGTCCTCCCGAAGGAACTGAACCTGGCTGTAATTACTACCCCCATTATTCACCAGCTTCCACGCCGTCGCAGGTGATTCTGGCTCAAAGTAGTTCGGTGAACCTAGTTCTAGGGCCATAGATTCGTAGTCCTTCCGGGCTAGATCAAGCACCCATTCAGCCGGGTAAAGCCCCTCAGCAGTGTTCGCAGTGAAATACGCGCGGACCACACAAGCATTGTCAACGCTGCAACCATGTTCTGGTGCCACAAACTTCCATGTGTTCAGCGTATGGTCACCTGTCACGGTCGAAAACACCGGCTCAACCCGCCCACCCAGCTCGACAGCCATCTTTTCCAAGCTGTAATCGAGATAGGCCATGAACTGGCGACCACCTGCATGCGCGCCATCCCCCTGATTCCAAGGGAAAAATCCGAAAACGAGCGGTTTTGTCTCAATGGAGCTCTCGTCCGGCTTGAACGTGGCATAGCTGGCGGCCGCACTCAATGCCGGAGATAGGCCCTGAACCGGGTCGATCGCGCCATTGGCGGCCATACCAATCGCCAGCAATGTGCCTAGGCCTCCACCCGGGTAGTAAGGCGCCTGGGTTCCATCCTCAGCTTCACGAAAGTTGATATCCCGGCTGGAGTTGGAGTCGACAATGTTTCTTGCGAGCGAATGATCATCATCGTTCGTATGCTGATAAGGTGCAGAAAGGGACGCACAACCCTGCAATACAATTGATCCAATGGATGCGACCAGAATAGAAGTGAAACACGAATAGTTCATGAGCAACCACCACTTTCTTTTTTAATGTGTACTATCCTATCTCCTATTTCGGCAGAGGTGCTTGATGCTTTAATTTAAGGCGAAAAAACCACCGTTTTATATGCCTGCTGGTAACGGCCAAGAGCGGACGTTCAGAGGCCCCTAGTATAACGTAGAGCTAACCATTGAGCAGAATGCCACGCAGCGGCATATAGGGAGTATGCTTTGAGCGCAAAGTTAGGTTGCATCGTTATATGCCACACTTCGAAAAGTCGCGTGCAAAGTAATACTTAGACGACTGCTCAATTGCTTTGCGATTAATTGTAATTGCATTATTAGATGAGACTTCTCCTCCTTCTTGATTGGCTACAAGGCAGCAACTCGGCGACAAAGGAACGATGCCAATCTCGAAGAAGCTGTCAGGTGCAATAAACTCGATGTCTCTTGAATAGACAGCTGCCCAAGTTGTTTCTGGCGCACACAGTCTATCCATTAAAACCTGTATGCGTATGCTGGCTAAGTGCCTACCGGGCATGGTTTCACCCCGCGCAAAGCTATACCCATCCTTCTCCAGTATTTCTTCTTCGTTCTTGTGCAAGTCTTCTCCAGTTGGGAGATCTTTCATTTGAACGTCCGGGGATGGAGTTAGTCTTTCCTCGGCCCTTAACGGTGATTTTCAACCCAGTTGTCCAAATGGCTGCGCTTAAGCAGCCTGTTTATTACGCTCGATTTCCTGCTCTTTTCCCGGGTTGAGCGACACCGAACCAGGAACCTCCCAGTTCCGAGTGCGGCCCGACCAGCGTTGAGGCTGTCGGCGCTTCGCCCTTTCATAAACCGCTTTCCGGTGCTCAAGACGTTCTCGGTCTATCCCACGGTGCCGATCCGCCGGCGTGACATACTGGATACCACTGTGAAGATGCTGCTCGTTGTAAGCCCGTTCGAACGTCAGCATCCATTCCCGTACCGCGCTCAGCGATGCAAAGCCCTTTGTGG
>NZ_FNII01000033.1 GCF_900103865.1 Vreelandella arcis | reverse complement strand
GGCGATCAAACGACTCGATGACGTTGAAGTGGATCGGAACCGGCAGCCACTCGGTTTAAACCCCGCATTCGGCACCCTGATGAATGAGGGGGGATGAGGGAAACGGTAATGGAGTGGTCAGGTGGAATCCTCAGAACTGAAAAGCTTAAAAAATGCTGCATTGAGGGCGAGCCAGAACACCCACTCATTCAAAGGCAAGCCGGAAGAGCGTAAGAAGCTCAAAAAGTATGACGATTGGATTGTTGATGAGTATCCAGGTCTTAGTATTCGCTCGATGGCAATAGCTATTAGAAAGCATGGTGTTGATTTGTCTATTTCGTCCTTGCGACGTTACGTAAAAGCTATCCTTGTTGATCGCGGTGTTATTAGAGACAATACTAAATCAATTAAAGATGAAACGCTGTCACAGAATTCGATTAATCATGAGGTTCCAGCAGAGAGAAGCCACACTAAATCAACACCAGAACTTATTGGTAATAATGAATTGGAGTCGGCTTCTAGTGGTGGCGAAACTATACCCAATGAAAATAAATCTAGTATTAAAAATGACACGGATTCGCGGCCTCAGTGGGTTATTGATCAGGAGCAAAAGAAGCTGCGGGAAGAACAAAGAAAAGAAGAAGAGCTTCGAGATAAGCCATGGAAAGACCCACGGCTGACAATGGATGAGCGGAGAAGGTTACAGACGGAATATGTTACCAAGAACGCAGAGTCTGTTTTTAAACTAAAAAAGTAAATTAGTAGAATAGTATGATTTTTTTTAATATTCTTTATAAACTCCATCATCTGAAGCAAACTCTTTTCTACGATCCTGAATGTCTAGAGCAGTGTCTTTAATCTGTCTTTCTAAGGCCATACTATTTTCTATCTGCTCAATATATTCGCGTTTAAACTCTTCATATGTGTCATGCTCTCTCAGCCCATTTATTAACTCGATAAGCAACTGCGATTGACTATCAAGTTGGTCTACAATCGATGTTTCTAGTTTGGCTAGTTGTTCTGGAAAATCGCTTACAGGTATATTTTTCCATTTATTAGTAATACTTTGTTTTCTAGCAATATAGCTCTCAGCATTTTTTAATAGCTCACGGTCACGCATCAATTTCCGATTTTCATGCAACCGTCCTTGTCGAGTTTTTTGAAACTCATTTTTTTGATCTTTAAAACATTTAAGACTGTCTGAATTGCGATCCGCGTATTCTTCAAGTGCTACAACTGCCCATTCAGGACAACGCCGACTACTTGGACGGTCTTGTGGGATTATCCAGGCTTGCAATGTGCGTGTCGAAACCTTTTTTTTGGTTTCTTGCTCAAGGACATGTGCAGCCCTTGCAAACTCACCATTAAAGTTGTTGTACAGCAAAGTCTCCATTCTGCGTTGAAGAAATTTTCCGTGTATAACTTGGCCTAACTCCTTAATCAAATTATCAATGTCTACATTTTGTAGATTTTCTGGTTTGTCATCCGCAAGCTTAATCTTTCTATCAGGTGTGACCGGGTCATAGGTAATTGAAAATGTAAGTTGTGTGGGGCGATGTACCGCCTTATCTGATGGATACTCATAGATCCAGTTCATAAAAATTCCTATTGTGCATTTGCGCACATTGTGCGGCACTTTGTGCGTGTTGGTCAATAAAATTTTTCACATACTGATCAAAGTCAGAAGTGTGCTGAATACCAGTCAGTATGCTTGAGCAAAAAATTTAACTCATGTATCGACTTTACAAATAAAAATAATTTTCAATTGCCATATGTTCCAACAATTTTTGCTAGGGTAGGTGCAACGATTTAAGTTTTTTTAGGTATGCCCAAACCGATACATTAAAACATCGCTTTATTGCGTGTCGTTATTTGCCAAAAATAACTCAAAACGACACGCTGTGTTGATAAATACCCAAAGCGACACAGATATACCAAAAAGGATATTGCGATGTTTGTTCGTGCCTACCTCCGTGCCAGCACTTCTGCCCAAGATGCCAATCGTGCTCGCCAAACGCTTAACGCCTTTGCGACACAGCATCACCAGAAAATCGCCAGCTTCTATGCTGAAAACGCCAGCGGGGCTAGTCCCGACCGCGCGGAACTACGTCGCTTACTGACTGATGCCCATGTTGGTGACGTGCTGCTGGTCGAATCGATTGATCGACTTTCACGCTTACCCACTGACGACTGGAAGCGTCTACGTACCGAGATCGATGCTAAGGGGCTTCGTGTGGTGGCACTGGACTTACCCACGAGTCATGTAGCAATGCAGGAAGCACTAGAGGATGACTTCACCGCTAGGATGCTCGATGCTATCAACGCGATGATGCTTGATATGATGGCGGCGATCGCGCGCAAAGACTACGAACAGCGTCGTGAGCGCCAAGCACAGGGGATTGAAAAGGCCAAGACAGAAGGGCGTTATCGCGGGCGTCCGATGGATCCGGAGCTTCATCAACGCGTCAGCGAACTGCTCAATGCGGGTCTCAGCATCCGCAAGGTCGCTCAACACGCCCAGTGCTCGACTAGCACGGTGCAACGCGTGAAAAGGCATGAGCCTTTAACACCCAGCGGCCCACAGCAGGAGCAAGACCTCTCCATGTAATCCACCCACAAAAAAGCCGCCTCGTGAGGCGGCTTTCGTCATGGTTAATCACAAATCGTAGCGAATATAATTATATGTCGACTTTTCGTCGCTCCAATCCTCTGGATTGCTGGGCAATTTTTCTAAATCTTCTTTTGCAGTACCAATAAAGCCCCCATTTGATCCTCTACCCCAAGTAAATATCGCATTTTTATCCTTATAAGTTATCCCTATTTCCATAAAATGATCAGATGGAACGGGCTGACCCGCCAATCCGTAGCAAGGAACCGTCCCCCCTTTGACATTTCCGTTACTGTCGACATCGGGTGCGAGTTTTCCAGGCCCGCCTTCGGTTGGCTGCATAATGTGTTTGCCACCATCGCGGACATTCATCCAACTGATGTACTCTGCAAAGCCCCATCGGCTGTCTTTAGCCGTTTCGTAGTCACCCGGTTGATAGCGAGTCGAGTCTGTTAAAGCATGTGCCCAAAATCCGATGAAGGTGTTGTCTTGATTATGATTCTCATGGTTATCTATATGCCACGTCGCTTTGTAGACCACATACTTAGCATCGGCAGGAATCATTGCGCCCACGTGTATCTGACGGTGCGTCGCTGTTAAAGGCCGACGATTCGTACTCACACGACCCACGTTTAGAGCGGCCAACTGGAAGTTGATTGGGTGAAGCTCACCGTTACCATCAAGATAATAATGCTCCATCTCCACGGTTCCGGTTGGATCAATTAAATAGGAAGCGTCGCCTTCACCCCGGGGTGAATACTGAACAATCTGATCGCTACCATCGTAGCTTGCCAGTAAATTACTTTTTTCACTGAACGGCGCGATAGTTTGATGACCTTTCGGTAGCTGGCCCTGGTTATCGGATAGCAGGCCCTGACCAAAATAGCCGGCTTCATATGAAGGCTTCATCGATTTGTTAGAATGGTAGCCTTCGAACGTTTCACGAGACCGTTTATCCATCTCTTCCGGAGACGGCAGCGGTATCCCCCCAGCAGAGAAATCAAAGGATGACGTTTCCTTGCGCAAGACGTCCCAGTGGCGGTCATAATTTTCAAATACAACTTCCGGCATACACGCCATCACAAATGGGCGGTCTTCGTGGTTAGAACAGCCCGCTAACGTAACGATTGCAGTTAGCGCTGATGCGGTTTTATAAGCCTTGGACGCCTTCATAGGCCCATCCCCTGTTGATCAATTTGGTAGTAGTATTTCATTATTATTTTCGACACAAAAAACGCCCAACACGGGCGCGTTATAGTACAGCAAGATCTTACGACCTAAGAGCTAAAGGCTTTGCTCTCAATCAGACGAATCTGCTTCGCAGTTAGACAAGAAATTTTAGCTGTCACCTTATTTTTCCCCGAGCCCAGCCCATACTGATTGCGTCAAAGCGTTGTTCAGACAAAGCCTTAGAGAAAACCTTATTTACTGATTTCCGTATTTTTCCATAAGTAAGTCTCTTATCTCATCGGTCATCTTGCGCCCTCGCATGGCGCAGTCAGCTTTGAGTTTGGCATGCAACTCCGTCGGGATGTCGATAGTGAGTCGCTTCATAGGTTCCTTAGGTGGCTCCTGTTTTCTGGAGCCAACCCATGCATCCATCGCTGTATCTTCAGCTGCTTTCTTGGCAGAGGGCTTCCCGCCGATAGACACTTTTTTGTTGCTCATTTGAAATGCTCCTGCAGTTCTGACACAACTGCTTCGATCTCCTGCGAGGCCACTCCGTCTCTATCTTGTTCATAGACGGCCTTGCCAACGGCTGCGGCTTCAGCAAAGACTACACGCTGTACGACGCTGGCTTCGAGCGTCGGCAAGTTATAAGCCTCCAGAGCCTCACGAACATCACGCCCGATGGCGGTGTTCGCAATTTTACGGTTAATTACAAAAAAAGATTTAATGTTTTCTTTAAATACAGAAGCTTCCTGGATGAGCTTTACTACCTCGTCAGCTGCCCAGATGTCGTAGGGGGATGGTTGTACAGGAACCAGCACTACGTCACTCGCCATGATGGCGGATCGGGCGAGATCTGTGACGCGAGGCGGGCCATCAATCACGATGTGGTCATATCCTTCCCCTACGACAGAAAGTTCCTTATGGATGCTGGGCTTTGGTAAGCCAACCACTGCAAACAAAGGATCCCCTTCTCGAGCTGCAGCCCAGTCTAGGGCACTACCCTGCGGGTCTGCATCGATCAACAGCACTCTTTGTCCGGTCCTTGCCAGGGCGGCGGCGATGTTGACGGAAAGAGTCGTTTTACCGACACCTCCTTTTTGGTTGAGCACTCCGATAATCACAGGCGTTCCTCAAAACTGTAAATACGTCTTTCAGTAAAATCGTAAATAAGAGACAAGTCAACCATATCGCCTGTGGTTCGTCTTTGGGACTTCTGAGTTTTATATCCTGTGCTATACTTGTATAGCAAAGTGCCTAATGGAGAGCTTAAATATGTTGGCGTTGCGTCTACCAACCGAGATTGAAGAGCGCCTTGAGGCGCTGGCCAAGGCGACTGGTCGCACTAAGAGTTTCTATGCTCGTGAGGCCATTCTGGAGCACCTTGAAGACCTCGAGGATGTTTATCTTGCCGAGAAGACCTTAGAACAAGTGCGTCGCAGTGAGATGACGACCCACAGCTTAGATGACGTGGAGCGTAACCTTGGCCTGGCGGATTGAACTCACGGACGAAGCGGTCAAGCAATTAAGTAAGATCGGCCATACGGACGCCAAACGCATCCGTGATTACCTCCGTGGACGCATCCAGCCACTGGACGATCCTCGGCAACTTGGTAAGCCACTGGCTGGCCAGCTGGGTGAGCTATGGCGGTATCGGGTGGGCAACTATCGAATCATCGCTAGCATCGAGGATCAGGAGATTTGTGTCTTAGTGGTACTGATCGGACACCGTAGCAAGGTTTATCGGTAGAGCATGCGTTCTGTATTTACGCTTTTAAAGAAATAAAGAAAAATACAGGCATCAGAGGTCGGCCGTTTTTTGGTGCTGCAGTGCTAATAAAGCCAACCATAGGCGTCATACGCTTGTGTGGCTGCCTGCCATAATCCAAATGCGGTAATCTGAGTACAATCAAGGAATGGGTGAAGAGTTTGACTCAGCACCTTAAAAAGACAAACCCCCGGATCTTCCATGCTGTGCAGGCGACGAAGATCCGGGGGCCAGAAACGCCTAGGAGGCGATAATCTGTATGAGCAGTATACCCCGACTTCAAAAAGTGTCCATCCCCTCCTCGAGCTTGGTCGGAGAGCCAGTAGCATGAACCAGTCCCAGCGCGAGTACATACACCAGCATGCCAAGCCGGGAGAGAGTTATGAGGAGGCGTGCAAGCGCTTGCTCGTTCCTAAAGAGGATTCAAGCTTTCAGAGTTTTCGAGCACCTTTGGCACCCAAACGGCATGCACAAGGAGATTTCTTTGTTGCCGATATTATGGATGCCAGTATCAAGGATGATGCTTCCAGTATGGAGCACCCTCTTTTTGCTCTTAGGGCTGGCGATAGGAGGGTTCGGGTCTATCAGCACAACGACACGCGAATTGAAGTGCGCCCAGGAGGGAGAGGTCTGGCGACAATCCATGACAAAGACGTATGGATCTATTGCATCAGTCAACTAGTGGAAGCGATGAACCGTGGTAGAGAAGAAATTAGCCGAACGGTACGTTTCACAGCCTATGACTTCATGGTCACGACTAATCGCCGTACCGATGGGGACAGCTATAAGCGTATGGGGGAGGCGTTGGAGCGCCTTTCGGAGTCCCGCGTTGTTACCAATATTGCAACAGCCGGGAAGCGAGAGCGCTCAGGTTTTGGGCTGATAGACTCTTGGCGTGTAATTGAGCGAAATGGCGATAACCGTATGGTATCAGTCGAAGTCACACTGCCTGACTGGTTATATCGGTCAGTAAAAGCAAAGCAGGTTTTGACTCTAGATCGTGACTACTTTCGGCTGCGGAAACCGCTGGATAGACGTATCTATGAGCTGGCCAGAAAGCATTGCGGAATCCAAAAGAAATGGATGATTTCATTAGAAAAAATGTATAAGAAAAGCGGTAGCAGTGCTTCTCTTAGAGAATTTCGCCGATCAGTTAAATTACTCGCTGAGAGCAATCTTTTACCAGGATACCAAGTTGCGTTTGATACGAGCGATGACATGGTCACGTTTCACCCACGCTGAACCAGCAATATTTAGGTAACCTTAAAAGTAAACGGCCAGCACCGCCTCATGCTGGCCGTTTTTTAGGTGTTTTCACCTATGATTTATCGTGGTTTCACACACGTTTTGCCTGTGAATAGGCACGTGGTTTTACACAC
>NZ_FNII01000007.1 GCF_900103865.1 Vreelandella arcis | reverse complement strand
CAGCCCATGGCCCGTTGCAGCACCACGGTACGAACTTGGCTGGCCAGAGAGTGACGGATACGCTGCGGGTCGCGCTGATCGACCAGATTATCCTCCAGTGCGTCAATGACACCGCTGTTGTCGAGCGCTTCGCGGAGCAGCAGAGCACCGCTATCACTGGTGGTGCGCTCACCGCTCATTTCGACGCGGATAGACCCGTTGCAGGAGGGAGTCCAGGGAGATAAGATTTCACCCATAGCGAATGGCCTCTTGGAATCGTGTTCTTGCAGGAACTGTATGATTCTATTGGAGTTTACCATTCGCTATCTTCGTTTTCAGCACTCCCTCATGAATATCCCAGGGTTAATTTTGATGTTTTTTTCTTGCTTACCTCTCTTTAATCGATCGTACAGCCAAGACGAAAATAGGCTTAGCGCGATGGTGCTACCCGAGCTAATAACGAATGTGGCGACTTGATTCGCTGCGGCCATCAATTCGGGATCCGCACCATCAAAAGCGACGACTCTGCGCCCAACTTGCAGTCCGTCTATATCCAGTGACTGCAAGTCTTTCGCCAGCTCAACATCCTCTGTCTTTATTTCGATTCGACTCATAAAAGCTAATTCCTAAACTTAACAGCGTATTAGACGGCGCGCTCTATGCTTGAATGAACGTGCTGGCACTTTTTTCCGATAAATGCAGCCTGCCAGATTTTCCCAACCCTATGATTATTTTGGCTATTAGCTTTAATTAAGCTGCATATCCAAAATTCGCGCGCCTGCTGCATTTCCCGGCACGTCCGCTCAGGTTCGAAAGACATCATTCTTTCTCTTCCTCACCAAACGCCACCCTACCCGCTATCGCTTCCATCCATTCAATCGGCTGCTCGTAGCTCCAGGCAATGTCTTTTTTGTCACCCAGCGAGAAATACACCGTGTTGCCTTTAAACGGGCAGTGGGTGGTCTTTTCTGAGAGGGTGAGTAAATTCATCCGGACATCTTCACGCGGGAAATAATGGCGCGGCGGGTAGCCGGTTTCGCGGAGTTCGAGGGTTTGGGTACTCTTTATAACTTCCACAAGCAGCTTGCCATGCACCTGCACGCGCTGGTTAACGGGGTGAAGCTCGATGCGAGGTGCCTGTGGCATTAGGTTGTTCCCTGCGGCGTTTTTTCGCTTTAGTAAAATGAGCCTAGCAGTTGGCTCCGTTGAATCCCACGCTTGCCTCATTAAACTTTAGGATACGGACATGACCTGGTTCATGTTGATGCCAGTGCTACCGCCCTACCAATGTCTTTGGCTGGAGTAATAAATGCTTGGGTATTGAGAAAGGACGTTTGGAAGGGATTCAGGAAGGCAAGCAGTGCGCTTTGGAAAGCCAACGCAACGCGGCTCGTAAGCTGATCGCTCGCACTGAAATGGATGATCAGATGATCGCGGGCATCGAAGAGTTGCCCGTCGAAGAGGTGGAGTAGTGACGGGCAGAGACTCAGCATTAATGCCTAAGCAAGCTGGCGTGACCGCCGCCACTCGGCCAGTGCTTGAATATCCTCCGGTGTCGTCCGGCAGCAACCGCCAATGCCTGACGCGCCTGCCGCCAGCCAATGCTCCACCCCTTGTGCCAGCCCGGAAAGATCGGCAGCGGTATGATCGCATTGGGCCGGGTGCCAGGTTTTGGTCACCGGGTCGTACACTTCCCCCGAGTTGGGGTAGACCAACACCGGCAGATCGCACTGACGCCGGATCGCCTGAATCAGCGATTCAATGTGGGGCAACGCCGTGCAGTTCACGCCGATCGCCGCCACGCCTGGGCAGTTGGCCAGGGCTGCCGCACATTCCTCGATCGGCGTGCCATCGCTGATGTGTTGGCCATCCTTCGCTGAGAAGGTGATCCAGGCCTGCGCGCCCGGATGCTCGGCCAGCAAATCGGTGATCGCCATTGCTTCCTCTAATGAAGGCAAGGTTTCAGCGGCTAATAGATCCGCCCCCGCCGCCAGCAAGAGTTCAAAACGCTCGCGGTGAAATTCAACCAACCCGGCGCGATCCAGATCATAGCCGCCCCGGTATTCACTGCCATCCGCTAGATAAGCGCCATAAGGGCCGACGGATGCGGCCACCAGCGGTTTGGGGCGGTCGCTTTGACCGGGCTGCCAGACCGCATCCCGCGCCTGTTGCGCGAGCGTAACCGATAACTGAATCAACGCCCGTGCCTCTTCTGCCGTCAGCCCCGCCTGCATAAAGCCCGGCACGGTGGCCTGATAGCTGGCGGTAATCGCACAATCGGCACCGGCTTCAAAGTAAGCCTGATGAACCTGACGGATCTTCTCCGGGGCCTGAGTCAACAAACGCGCCGACCAGAGAGCGTCATTGAGGTCGCAGCCTAGCGCTTCCAGCTCGGTGGCCAAGGCACCGTCGATAACCATAAAAGGCACGTCTGCCAACAGGGCTTTGATCGGATTCGACTCACTCATAGGGGGCTGTTCCTCAACGGGGTTGTGTGCATGGTGATATCCCTATCTTTGGCTTAACGCGGCAGCAGACGCCCAGCGGCCTGACTTAAAGGAGCACCATTTTAGTGCATCTCGCCATTTCAAAAAAGTATAAAAGAAAGCTTATATATTCTTATTTTGAATACATAAGCCGGGCACGGGTGATAAGTGCTGGAACCAGCGCGTCACCACCCACTGCTAGGCGATCACTCCGTCAGGAGTATTTTCAGTCTCTACCAAACGATGATGCCTTGCGATTACCCCCTCCACCCTTCCGCTTCGTGCGGGCCTTTTTCTGCTCACGCCCTCGCATCGCCTGGCGCGTTTGTGCAATCCGCATCAGACGTTGAAAGGTGGGGCATTCCAGATGACTTGGCGCCGTACAAGTCACCACATGACGCAAACCATCACGTAGTGCTGTCAGTTCTTTGATGCGGCGATCCAGGAGATCCGCCTTGGCACTCACCATCTCACGGTCTATTTCCGGCTGTCTTTCAGAACCCAGCATTTCGCGTATCTCAGCCAGCGAAAACCCCGCGACCTGCCCCAGCGCAATCAGCGACAAGCGCGTCAATACGTCCGTTTCGAAAACGCGACGCAACCCATTGCGCCCAACTGATCTGATCAGCCCCACTTCTTCGTAATAGCGCAGTTTCGAGGCGGGAATGCCGCTTTTGCGGGAGAGTTCGGCAATATCGAGCATGGCACTTGACTTCAAGTTGACTTGAAGTAATAAGCTACTTCGCCTCACCCTCGCCTTCAAGGAGATTGAGGAAGATGCCTCTTTTCAATAATCAGGTTCGTTTCACCCACAGGGTCAGCCCTGCGTTTACGCTATTGGCAGTCGTTCAGGCCACACTGATTATCACCATCACCTTGGTTGCCCCGAAATGAACGGGCTGCTGATCGATGCTCTATTGCTCGGCGTTGGGGCGACCGCTTTCATGGATATCGTAGCGCTGTTGCAAAAACGCCTGTTGGGTATCCCCTCACTGAATTACGCGATGGTCGGTCGCTGGCTGGGTCACTTGCCGAACGGCAGATTTATCCATCGACCTATCGGCAATAGCGCACAGATCCAAGCAGAAGCGCCTCTAGGGTGGTTTGCGCATTATCTGATTGGGATCGCTTTCGCGATGACGTTCCTGGTACTTGTTGGGCCGGACTGGCTCGCCCGACCTACGCTCATGCCTGCGTTAGGTTTCGGTGCGATGACGGTGCTTGCGCCTTTTCTTGTCCTGCAACCTTGCTTGGGCGCAGGGATCACCGCCCGTAAGGCACCTCAGCCAAACACCGCTAGGCTTCGCAGCCTTGTGGCACATTCCAGCTTCGGTTTTGGTCTATGGATTGCGGGCTTGGGATGGTTGCTTTGATGTGGTCAGCCTCTACTAACAGAATGCCGTCTGCTGGAAGCTCTTTGTTGCGACCATGCCAGCGTGCCAAACCTGAAGTTGTGGATACGCTTCTTTCCAGCGCACCTCTGGCAACCTGAAAGCTAAGTAATCGAGCGCAACGGCTATAGCGATTTCACCGAGATTAACTGACGAGGCAAAGGTTTTTTTAAGCTCGCCGTCCAGTTGTTTTAAGATTCGCTGTATGGCTCGTTGGCGTCTTAGCCCGAGTTCGCTCTCTTCAATCTCGTTGCCATAATGCTTTCTTGCAATCACGGTCGTGAAAGCGGCATCCATCAGGTTTTGACCCAACCCAGCCAGGTGCAACACATCACCCAAACACGTTGAGGGAATCATTGGCTTGTTGGGACTAACGCCATCCAGATAAACGGCAATCAGCATCGACTCGCTTAGCGTGGTGCCGTCCTCCGTTATCAGCGCCGGAATACGCCCAGCGGGGTTGGCCTTTAATAGAGCGGCATCGTCTGCCCAGGGGTCGCACCATTTCAGCGTAACGGCTTCCGCTAAACCTTTTTCAATTAAAACGATTCGCGCCAGGCGCGCATAAGGCGACGTTGCGTTCAGGTAGAGTTCCATTATTGCTTCCTGTTTTGAACAGTGAGATGGCTGTGGCGCTGTTGCACACCACGGCTTAGAAGCACCAGCAAAAAGCCTCCGGCTAGCATGAGGCCGCCGATGGCAAACAGTGGCGCGTAGGTACCCCAGAGCTCGTAGAGCGCTGACATGGCATAACCCGCCACCGCTTGGGCGGCAGCGAAGGCGGCGGTGGCCTGCCCCCAGAGCTTTTTGTGGGCGGTCGGCCCTACCAGCTCAGCAAGGCGACCAGAGGTGAGTGCAACAATGCCGGGGATCATCGCCCCCACCATGAAAGAGGAAACTGATTGACTGAGGAGTGCTAGCGAAAACACCGGCAGCGAGACGGCAGCGGCCTTCGCCACAAAGGCGATCGCTAAACCACGATGCCAGCCTATTCGCTGCGCCAGTGCGCCTACCATGAACGGCCCACACAATGCCCCCAAACCAAAGATGCCCCACTGTAGGGAAGCGGCTTGATTACCCAGTGCATTTTCCCTGGCGAGATAGTCCACCCAGAACACGGTATGAGGCACAAACCCAACCGCATCCAGGGCATAAGCACCGATGACAAGCAGCACGACCACCTTTATACCCGCATAACCCTTGCGACCATTGCCCCCTGGGTTAGCCATTACAGGTGAAGCTAAGCGAGTGATGCCTCGGTCGCATATAAAACCCGCAACAATGCAGAGCAGCCCCAGCGTGCCCCAAGTGAACGCTAGGCTTAACTCAATGAGTAACGGCACGATGAAGGCCGAAAGTAGTGCCCCTAGACCAATACCGGTAAACACCATGGCACCGACACGGGTTCGCCCTTCAGGCGGGGTGGCCGCCAGCGCCAGCGAGGGGCCAACGACCATTAAGATGGCTCCGGCAATGCCAGATACTAACCGCCAGAAGAAAAACCAGGTGAAACCGCCCTCCCCGGCGCAGAGCATAAAGCTTAGCGCGATACCCGCGAAACTTGCGCAGACCACCTTGCGAGGAGAAAAACGCTCGCTCAGCGAGTGGGCTGCGAGTGCGCCGATAAAGTAACCCAGCAGGTTGGCAGCCCCCAGGTAGGCTCCTTGGCTTGCGGTGAACCATCCCTGTTGAATAATCGCGGGCAATAATGGCGTATAGGCAAAGCGAGCAATGCCGATTCCAGCCAACGTCGCCATTATCCCGGTTAACAGCGCGGGCAAGTCTTGGCTATTAAGTTTGCTATTCATCATGTCGCGTCCTTTTCGTGCCGCCATTCGAACAAGGTGGGCAGCGCGTTGGTACACAGACAGACTACGTGCGAGAGAGGGTTTTCTAGAAACGATTAGTTTTGATAGCTACTATCTTGTTTAGAGATAGCCTGACAGGGAGATGGCGCGTGCAACTTAAATCGCTGCGACTATTCATGGCGGTGGCCGAAACAGGCAGCTTCGTGGCGGCCGCAAAACAGCTACACACCGTGCAATCCAACGTGACGGCCCACATCAAGAAACTCGAGGAGGAGTTAGGTGTACAGCTCATTCACCGTGCGGGGTTAGTCCGCCCGACGAGTGCTGGTTTAGCGCTGTTGGAATATGCTGAGCGCATGGTGACTGCCCATGATGAAGCGGTATCGCTGTTTAAGGGCCAAGATAAGACCTGCGGCCAGCTACGCATAGGCGCCATGGAAACCACGACCGCGCTGCGCCTTCCGCCGATACTGGCGGCGTACCACGCAGCGCAGCCTGAGGTTGATATCAAACTCAAGACAGGCCCAACGGCTGAACTGGTCGAATGGTTGCTAAACGGGCAGGTGGACTGCATATTTGTGGCCGGGCGTATCGAGCATCCCCGCTATCACTTGCTCAAAGCGTTTAGCGAGCAACTTGTGTTAGTGGGCTCAACGCCTATGACGACGATGCCCTCTTCACAAGAACTGCTGACGTCGGCCTTTCTAGCGTTTCGCCAAGGGTGTAGCTATCGTCAGCGTATCGAGTTATTGCTGGCATCCTATGGCGTCAATGCAGGCCGAATTTTTGAGTTCGGTTCACTGGACGCGATGCTTGGCTGCGTTGCTGCCGGGATGGGTTACACGGTACTACCCCGTGGGACGGTCGAAGCTCACCAACACCGTTTCGAAGTTCACTACCTGGAATTGCCCACGTCCATCGCTAATATCGACACTTATTTTGTCGCCCCCGAACAGGAATCCTGGACGCCAGCCTTGGCAAGCTTCGCTGAGACGTTGCGTGACGCGGTGGTGGTGGATGAGCCTCAGTTGACTGCGTCGTGAGGTGGGTATCCTATGGTGGCGTTTTGTGATTTGCTACGTGTTGCCAGAAAGTCTCGACAAGTTTCAAGACCGGTGTGGCCGTTGCAGGGACGAGCCCAAACCTTCGATAAATCGGCTGTGTTAGCGATAACACGCGTAAACCACGCTGATCTTCGGGTAGTGTTGATTCCGGCACGATGGCGACTCCCATTCCTTCACGAACCAGTACACAGGCACTGACCCAGTCACGTACCGTCACACGGATATTGCTCAACGCTACTCCCCTCTCTTGAGCCAAATGCTGGGCGTTCACCGCGCAGCCCCCCGTTGCGAGAATGAACGGCTGGGTAGCGAGTTCTGCAAAGTCGACACCTCGTGCGGATGCACGGCGCGCCATGGGGTGAGCCGTTGGCACCACGGCTACCCAAGCATCGCAGCCGAGTATCAAGGCTTGGCGTTCCGGCGTAGGATTCAGCACCACGCCAAGGTCGATGGCGCCACTAGCTAACCATGTCTCGACTTCTTCATCGGTACCTTCCAGAGCGACGATGTCGATACCGGGATGGCGCTGTCGAAAGGAGCCAAGCAGTGCAGGGAGACGAGTCGAGATTACAGACGGGAAACTAGCTAATCGAAGACGGCCACTCCCTATACCTTTCTGCTCATCGGCCAAACCACCAATCGCGTTGAGGCTCGCCAACATACCACGCGCGTGCTCGACAACCGCATCTCCAAAGGCCGTCATGCTGACGTCTCGTCGCGAACGGGCAAATAGCGGTGCTCCCAGCGTTTCCTCCATTTGTGCGAGCGCCTGGCTGGCGCCGGATTGAGTCATGCCAACACGCTCGGCACCTCGTGTGATAGTGCCAGTGTCCGCGATGGCGACAATCAAGCGCCAATGGGAGAGATTCATCATGTCAGTAGCTCAGCTAATGGCTAACTCGTGAGATATTAATTTTACGGTGATTAAAAGGATCCGCACACTTTTGAATTGTTAGCGGTAGCTAATCTCTTTTTTATCACTATAAAGGAATCCCATGAAGCTGTATTACGCCCCCGATACCTGTTCGTTATCGCCTCATATTGTCCTGCGTGAATTGGCGCTGTCTTTCACGTTAGTGCGTGTCGACAACCAAACAAAAACAACAGAGGATGGCCGAGACTTCCTCACCATCAATCCCAAGGGCTATGTAGCGGCTTTGGAGCTAAAGGATGGGCAGATCCTGACCGAGGGGCCTGCCATACTCCAGTACCTAGCTGATCTATCGCCGGAGGCGAACCTTGCTCCACCACTAGGAAGCTGGGGGAGAGTTCGTCTTCAAGAGTGGCTGGCTTTCATTAATAGCGAGATTCACGCTGGATTAGCGCCACTGTTTAACTCCAGCCTACCCGAAGAGGCCAAGCATGTGTTTCGCGATAAGACCTTCAAGCGCTTTGACTATCTCGGCAGTGTTCTTGAGTGTAACGCTTACCTGATGGGCAAAAACTTTTCTGTCGCGGATGCCTATCTATTCACAGTGTTAGGTTGGTGTCGGTTTTTCGACATTGACCTGGGGCATTGGCCGACGCTGACAAATTATGTATCACGTGTGGGTGAGCGACCGTCGGTTCAGGCTGCTCAGAAAGCAGAGCAGCAGAGGTGAAAAGCTGGGAGTGGCGATAATTTGCATCACGGCCAACAAGCACCAGTATCTCGCTGCACTTATGATTGATGGCCTATTCCTTGAAAGTGCCACGACTAAACAGTCTAATCATATCCATTGGTATAGGGCAGTCGAAGCCCACCAACTCCAGGGCGGGATTCCCACACTGGAGTTGTCCACGTCCATCGCCATGATCGCTACCTACTTTGCGAACCAGAGTCCTGGACACCCGCCCTGGCAAGCTTCGCTGAAACGTTGCGTGACGCGGTGGTGGTGGATGAGCCTCAGCTGACTGCGTCGTGAGGTGGGTAGAAGAATTCCGGGTCTTATTCAGGCCTTATTTACAAAATGGGCAGCACCCAGCCCTAACATGGTTATCTCCTCTCTTGCTCATGACCAATAGTTGCTTCCCGAAGACCCGCTATTTATTCTTAGATATCTTTTTTTGCGAAGCGGTAGCGTATCGCATTGATACGGGGGGAATGCATGAGCGATCCGGAGGATAGTCGCCGCGGTGATCACGACAGCCCATGGAAGATGGCGCTGGAAGCGTATTTTCAGGAGTTTCTAGGGCTGCTGTTCCCGGCTATTCATAAGCAGGTGGATTGGTCACAGGGCTACAGCTTTCTTGACAAAGAACTCCAGCAGATCACTGCTGATGCGGAAAGCGGTAGGCGCTATGCCGACAAGTTGATCAAGGTGGCTGCCCTGGATGGCATTGAGACCTGGGTATTGATCCATGTTGAAGTACAGGGCGAGCCTGAAGATAGCTTTGCCAAGCGTATGTTTACCTACCAGTACCGGTTGCGTGACCGCTATAATATTGATGTGGTCAGCCTTGCCGTACTCGCAGATACCCGCGAGAGCTTCCGGCCCACGACCTTTCACTATCAACGCTGGGGATGTGCGCTATCCTTTACCTTCCCCACGGCTAAACTAATTGATTGGGAAGCGCACTGGGCAGAACTGGAAGCCAGCGACAATGTCTTTGCTTTAGTGGTAATGGCCCAGATACAGGCCAAGCGCGTGAAGGAGAACGCATCGCGAAAGGATACCAAAGTGGCCCTGATCCGGCTGCTCTACGAGCGAGGCTACAGCCGCGATCAGGTTTTACGACTGTTCAATATCATCGATTGGATGATCCAATTACCTAGAAGTTTAGATCCTGACTTTGCACAGGCGGTCTACGCCATACAGGAGGAGAAGCACATGCCTTACGTCAACACGATTGAGCGACTGGGTATTGAGAAAGGACGTCAAGAAGGACGTCAAGAAGCGCAACAAGAAGCTGAGCAGCGCGCATTGGAAAGCAAGCGTAATGCAGCCCGTAAGCTAATCGCTCGCACCGAAATGGATGACCAGATGATTGCCGACATCGAAGAGCTGAGCGTCGAAGAAGTAGAAAACTTGCGGGCCGAGACGCAGCACTAAGCTCGCCTTCTATCTCTTATTAGCCGCTCGCTCAACGCGACGAGGTCTTCAGCCACAAAATCCCATGCTTCTTCGGCTTCTAAATCTTTGCTCTGTTGAGGGCCATACTCTGTACGACGGGGTATGAACGCCGTTTTCATTCCTAATGCACGGGCAGCACGCAGATCCGCATTATGCGCCGCACACAGCATTACCTCTTCAGGCGGTAGGCGTAGCAGACGGCAAGCTCCTAAATAAACCTCCGAATCAGGCTTGTAGTGTTCGAATAACTCGGCGCAAAAAATCATATCCCACGGTAGCTTGGCATGACGGGCAACATCGACCATTAATGAGACATTACCGTTGGTCAGCGTTGCGATGATGGTGTGCTCTTTTAAGCGTTGTAGGCCATGTGGGACATCCGGCCAGGGCTCTAATTGGTGCCAAAAGTAATTGACGCGATCAATGGTCGCTTCGTCTAGCGCAATCCCATGTTGATTGAGTAGTTTGACTAAGCTTTCTCGATGCAGATCATCTAATACCGTCCAGGGGATTTCCCCTCTGCGTACCCTGTCCATGGAAGGCGCATAAAGCTGACGCCATTGATCAGCCAGCACGTCACTAGGCAGTTCAATCCCCAACTCTTTCTCTAGCTCATTGAACTGATGAATCAAACTGGAGCGCCAATCAACAATAGTGCCAAATACGTCAAACACGATCGCTTTCATTATTTTCTCCTTGCCGCTGGATGGTCATTAATAGCCCCAATAACGTCATGGCGATCAGCAGACTCCAGCCGAGCATAAAACTGCCACTTATATCTAACAGCCACCCAAGGAGTGGTGGTATCGATACAATCGCCAGTTGGTTAATCGCCATGGCCAGGCCTAGCACAAAACCGGTTTTATCAGCAGGTGCAGACTCAGCCACATAAGCTACCCAAGGGCCGTACCAGCCAAAACCAAAAAAGCCCAGCCAGGCCATCAAACCGCTCAGCATGAGCGTTGAGGGTAGCGGCAGCCAAACCAATACCAGCAGCCCTACGATTACCGCCACCATGCACACCATGACCGGAAAATAGCGCGAGCGACAGCGGTCGCTCCAGGCCGCCAGCAAAATACGCCCGGCAACCCCGGCCCCCTGGGCTACGAATAGCAACGTCGCCGCCTGCAGTACCTCCATCTGCAAGCGGCTATGCAGATAGAGCACGGTAAAAATCAAAATGCCGTATTGAACCGAGATTAAACTAATACCGGACGCCATAATCTGCTTCATGGCCGGTTCGCGAATCATCGCCAGTCGAGATAAGACGACGTTTGTTACACTACCTTCAGAGGCTCTTGCGACCGGCACTACCCCACCAGGGGTACGGTAAAAAAGCATAAAGACCAACGCCCCGAAGATCGCAATCAGCCCACCCACCAGAAAAGAGGCACGCCACCCCCAGTTGATCGCGACGGTTGGTAGTATGATCGCGGCCAGCGCCCCACCCAGCGGCAAGCCTGCCTGGCGAATCCCCATGGCAAAACCACGCTGGGATTTGTCAAACCAAGCGGCTACCGATTTGCTACCGCCAGGCTGAGCGGTACTGTAGCCTGCCCCTACAATGACCAAAAACAGCAGCATGGCCCAGTAACTCTCCGCCAGCACGGCAGCGCTAAGCGCAATGCCCACAACGAGGGTTCCCACTCCCACCACCAAACGCTCACTGAACCTGTCCAGCAGTTCCCCGGCAACTAACAGCCCGACTAAAGGCACCAGTTGAGCAGCAGAGACCAGCGTCCCAATCTGAAATGCAGAGAGCGCCATATCTGCTTGTATATAAACGCTGATGGCACCGATACCTTGAACAAAAAAGCATGCTGCTGCTTGAGCCAGGGTGGCTATCAGAAGAATGATCCAGCGGTAGTTTTGAGCAGAAGTTATCGGCAGCAGTATCGTCATAAGGGTTCTCAGCGCATTGGGCTTTTCCCAAGCATTAACCCTTTTTGGGCGTTAAGCCACGACGATATCGCAACGCCTATTGCCAAATCAGCAAGCACCGCGACTTTTCTGGCTAGATTGCGATACCGGATAAAAGAGACGAAAAAGTTGCCAACGTTGCAACGCAAGCTCGGATACCGTTCAAACAACGTCAAAGAACGTTCTTACATTCTTCATTTCCAGCAGCCCATCCCATAGCCGCTGGGCTTCTATTGCTAGGGGCGCTGTTCGTCTCAGCAGGATAATTTTTAATGGCACATCGAAAGCGGCACCTCCCGCTCGAACAAGCCGCTTAGCCCCAAGGTCTTCTCGCACTAGCGAATAGGGAAGCCACGAAACTCCCAATTTTGATAACGTCATATGACGCAAACTATCCGCAAGACCAGCATCATGGTGTTGCTGTAAATTCAAACCCTGATTCACAAGCATGGCACTCAGCGACCAGCCCAAATGGCATTCTTGGGAATAATTCAAAAATGAGAGAGGGGAGCCATCTGCAGCATGTAAATTAAACAGTGGCTGACCTGCGGCATTTGGCGCGCTAACAGGGATGAGAGACTCGGTATCGAGCTCAATTGAAGTGTAACTACCACTCTCTACTCCCAAACGACTTGCAATAAGGTATTCATCATCGAATAGCGCCGTTACATAGTCGGCTTCTCCCTGATCCAGAGCGGCCAGGCATTCCGGCAATGTATTAGCATCAATGCTAAATTTTGCCTGTGTGAACTGCTCTTGTAAGCGCGGCATCCAGTGGGGAAAAAATATCGCAGCCATAATGTGTGGTGAGCAAAATCGTATCCGCCTTTTCTGATCGTTAATATCATCAGCAACGGAGTGGCGAAATCGATCAAAAGCGCTAAGCGCTTGTGAAGCTACCATTTGCAGGCTTTGCCCTGCTTCCGTCAGCACTAGCTCCCCTTTACGCCGCTCAAACAGCGCGGTGCCTGCCCACTCTTCAAGACCTTGAATACGACGGCTCAACCCTGACACCGAAACATGCCGCTGCTCAGCCGTGCGGCTAAAACTCTTGGTTTCACAAAGGGCCAGGAAATCTCTCAGGATTATCAAATCAGTCATTGAAGGCCTTCCGGCAGATAAGCTTTAGTCTTACTTTAGCTAAATCAACCGAAAGGAAATAGCGCTTTTGAATACTTTCCAATCCCGCTGTCAAAGGCCTTAAAGCTAATTTTGTCGCACCCGACCAGATACCCGGACACCCGCTTCGCTTAAACGCTGAGTGACGCGGTGGTGGATGAACCTCAGCTCACGGCGTCGTGAGGTGGATCGAAGAATTCCGGATCTTATTCAGGCCTTTTTCACAAAATGGGCGGTCACCATCATGTCGCCGACGCCGTCGACCTTGCAGTCCAGTTGGTGATCCTTGCTATCCACGAGCCGCTTGATAACGGCTTTGGTGCCTACCTTGAGTACCAGTGAGCTGCCTTTGACCTTGAGGTCTTTGATCATCGTTACCTTGTCGCCTTCCGATAACAGGGTGCCGTGGGCATCTTTTACAGTTAAGGTGTCTTCCGCCTCTGGCTCAGCGGGGTTCCATTCGTGGCCGCATTCCGGGCAGATGAGCAGGCTTTGATCCTGATAGACGAATTCAGATTGGCAACTTGGGCAAGGTGGGCACGACATAAATGATGGCTTCTGTGGTTTGATTTGCTGCTTATGATACTGGGCCTGTGTACCCTTGGCGAATGCCTTCACGCCTGCCCAGGAAAGGAGAAGCAAAGATGAGCAAGTTTGATCTAAAAGCGACCTATCGCGGCTACATCGCCTGCCTCAATAAGCAGGCGTGGACGAACCTTGGCCAGTTCGTGCATGACGATGTTCGCCACAACGGCAAGCCGCTGGGG
Source organism: Vreelandella arcis (assembly GCF_900103865.1). Lineage (GTDB taxonomy): Bacteria > Pseudomonadota > Gammaproteobacteria > Pseudomonadales > Halomonadaceae > Vreelandella > Vreelandella arcis. The sequence goes on along the minus strand of NZ_FNII01000007.1, from coordinate 252,539 downwards.
CTCGATGGCTATCGCGCCATGCTGGAAGCCGACTACGAGCAGATACCTGACCTTCACTTCAACATTCAGCTGTTGATCGCTGAACCGCTGACTATCGCGTGCAGGCTTCGGTTCGACGTCACGCCCAAAGGCAACTTCCTGGGCTTACCTATCAATGGCCAGAAAGTGACGTTTTGCGAGAACGCGTTCTATCTCTTCCACGACAAAAAGATTCGAGACGTCTGGTCGGTGATCGATAAGGCCGCGATTGAAGCTCAACTTGGCTAAACGTTCTGATTATTCCCATTAATAAACGAATACAGCTGAATATCTGAACGACACGCCCAGCCCTGGCTGGCCCAGAATTGTCTGGCGGTTTCGTTCTCGGCCATAATCATTAGGTGCGATTTCAGTATCCCTTCGTTTTTCAGCGCTTCCAGGCATAGGCTTACCAACTGTGTCGCAATGCCTTTTCGGCGGTGGGCGTCCGCAACTGATAAGTGCTGGATATAGCCCCGCTTGCCATCGTGGCCCGCCATTAACGTACCCACCAGTTTTCCCTCTGCTCCTTTCTCTACTTCGGCCACAAAGCTCAAGCCGGGGTTGCGCAGCAGGTATTTCTCGATGCCTTCCCGTGAATCGGCATCGCGCAGGCGAACGCCTTCACTCTCGCTCCATAGAGCGATGGCGGCCTCATAGTCGTTAATGGTCATCGTACGGTAGTGCATTAATGGATTCTCACTGGGTGGTGGTTAAGTTGAAGCTCTGTTCGTTTATCTTTCTTATTTCAGGCTAATTTGTACGCTTATTGTCCCACAGCCGATTAGCAATTATGTACAAGCATTAGGAGGCGGGCCTGCATAAGCTAGGTGGTGTGACTAATCAGGAGGGGCGGCATAACCAACGCAGGCCGGTTTCAATTTATCAAGACGGTGCTATCCGCCTTGGTAGCGCAGCTCATTAGCCTGCGCATGGCGGCGTTGTGACTAAACTCAGGTCAGCCTCAATGCGACGAGACGTAATCCGACTTGGTGAAAGCAGGCGGTAGCGCGAAGTTCTCCCGCATTCGCTTCGTTTCGGCAGCTGGCGTCAATCCGAAAAGCCGTTTGAACTCCCGATTGAATTGCGAAGCACTCAGGTAGCCGACGGCGTGGCAAGCGGCCTCTGCCGTCATGCTCTGACGAACCATCAGCAGTCGTGCTTGATGCAGTCGCGTGGATTTAACGTACTGCATGGGTGAAGTGTGCGTAATGGCTTTGAAGTGATTAAGAAACGTCGGAACGCTCATACCAGCCTCGCTAGCCAGTTGCGACAGGTTAAGCGGCTGAGCGTAGGTCGCGTGGATGTGGCGTAACGCCTTGCCGATTTTCCCGAACTGCCCCTGCATTGCCAGCGCCGCACGCATGGCATTGCCCTGCGCACCGGTGAGCACGCGAAAATACAGTTCTCTCACCAGCGCGGGGCCAAGAATCTCCGCCTCAAGCGGCTGACTCATCGTTTCGAGAAAACGTGTCACGGACACCCGCAACGCAGCATCCATGGGGCTGGACATTAGGCTTTGGGCCACGTTTTCCTGGGCAGGAGACTGATGGCGGTCGATCTGGATCATCAGCTCCGCGGCGAGCTGAAAGTCCAGATGCATATATATGGCTAGCAGTGGGTGTTCTGGCGTCGCCTCGGTTTCCATCGTGAAGGGTACCGGCACCGCGACCGCCAGATAGTGCTGCTCGTCGTAAAGATAAACCTGATGGCCGAAATAACCCCGCTTTCGCCCCTGGCAAACAATCACGATACCGGGGTCGTACAGCACGGGGGTACGAGACAAGGGACGATCCGAACGCAGGATGCGCACGTCGGGCAGGGCCGTGAGGTTGTATCCTTCTTCCGGCGCCAGCGCCTGAAGCAGCGTCACCATGTGCCGCTGTTCAGCCGTCTGCGGAGTGGAAAGTGCTTTTTTCACGCGATACCGACTGGAATTATCAGAATAGGCAATAATATAAGAATTTTATGCCTGAAAGCAGGCAATGCAAAGGGGTAATGTGCATCTTTCACTGATACACAGGAGCTATTTGCATGTCTACCAGCAAACTTTTACTCATCACAGGCGTCAGTAGCGGCTTTGGCCGGGCGCTGGCTCAAGAAGCACTTGCTACCGGCCATCAGGTGGTCGGCACGGTACGCAGCGAACGGGCCAGGCAGGCATTTGAGGCACTCAATCCGGAGAAAGCAGTGGGCCGTGTGCTCGATGTGACCGACTTCGATGCCATCGACGGGGTCGTGGCCGAGATAGAGGCAAACGTCGGAGAAATCGATGTTCTCGTCAACAACGCCGGTTACGGCCATGAAGGTATCCTGGAGGAGTCCTCATTGGCCGAAATGCGTCGGCAGTTTGACGTGAACGTATTCGGAGCCGTTGCCGTCACAAAGGCTGTGTTGCCATACATGCGCGCACGTCGGCGCGGACATATCCTCAACATCACGTCTATGGGTGGTTTCATCACGATGCCAGGCATCGCTTATTACTGTGGTAGTAAATTTGCACTTGAAGGTATTTCGGAGGTGCTCGGTAAGGAAGTGAAATCGTTCAATGTTCATGTCACTGCCGTGGCGCCCGGCTCGTTTCGCACCGATTGGGCTGGTCGTTCGATGTCCCGCTCGCCGCGCTCGATCCCCGAATACGATGCGCTGTTTGATCCGATTCGTAATGCCCGCGTCGAGAAAAGCGGTCAGCAACTTGGCGATCCGGCAAAGGCAGCTCGCGCAATGCTGGACGCAATAGCCAGCGACACGCCGCCGGAGCATCTGCTGCTGGGAAGCGATGCACTAGCGCTGGTGCGCGGCAAATTGTCGGCGCTTGCCGACGAAATCAGTGAATGGGAGACACTCACGCGCTCGACCGATGGCTGAAGGTTCAACTGCTAAATCCCTTCGCATGGCTACCTTTCGATAGCGCGATAGATGCCAATGCATCGTTGTCGGTTATCTCGCCTCCTTCCCCCGCAGCCGATTAGCAATTATGTACAAGCATTCGGGCGCGGGGTTGGCATAAGCTAGGTGGTGTGACTAATCAGGAGGGGGCGGCATGAGTAACGTAAGCCGGTTTCAATTCATCAAAAGCCAGCACGTGCCAACACTGACGGTGCTTCACGCGGCTATTGAGGATTTCAGCTACGACCGCCATGCCCACGAGGAGTATGCCTTCGGCGTAACGCTGGCGGGACGGCAGGATTTCTTCAGCGGTGGGCAGTTTCATCGTAGCCCACCGGGCAACGTTATTTTGTTCAATCCAGAGGAAGTCCACGACGGCCAACCGGGCGGTGAGCGCGTGCTGGATTACCTGATGGTGTATGCACACCCCGAGCAGGTTAAACCCTTGTTTGCTGATGCCCTGGGGCACGAGCATACGACTGACTTTCACTCAAATAACACCCTTGTTCAGGATGTACGGCTGCGCAATGCCATTCTGGAACTGGCGCGCTTGGTCACTTCTCACTCCGGTAGCTGTATTGATCAGGAGAACGCGCTTTATCAGGTGATCGAGCGCACAGTGCAACTCGGCGGAGTCTCTCAACCCAATCAAGTGCCCACTCGGCCCGATGCACTGCTGGGCTTGGCGAAAGAGTATATCCACGCCCATCTGGACGTCGATCTCTCTCTTGATGACATCAGCCAAGCGGCGCATCTATCTAAATACCATTTCTTGCGTCTGTTTCGTCAGCATTACGGCATCACGCCGCATCAGTATGTGATTAATTGTCGGATCAATGCAGCCCGCTCCGCGCTAGATCAAGGCGCTTCCCTGACCGAGGTCGCTTTGCGTTATGGGTTTGCCGATCTCAGCCATTTCAATCGTCGCTTTAAGCGCATTTATGGCATGACGCCCCATAAGTACCAGCGTGATATCGCACGCTAGGCTCTGAACGAAAACTGGCTGCGCTCGCCGACTTTTCGGACAGACCCTTACACCTAAGTACCAGAATAGAGGCTTCACCATGTTAGCAATCGTCGCCTATGCCCTAGGCGCTATGTATTCGCCTGGGCCTGTGAATCTGCTTGGCCTGAATATTGGCATCAATGGTCGCGCCAAACAATCGGTAGGATTTTGCCTGGGCGTGGGCACCGCCATGCTGGTTTACTTATTGGTATTGGGCTGGGTGGGGGCTGCTTGGATTAACGATGAAGCACTGCTTGTGGTGAGTGCTTTGGGCTGTGGCTATATTGTTTATCTCGCGAGCAAAATTGCCCGTTCAAACATTGATTTAAACAAGCCGGATAACGTCCCTCGGCTGTTAAGTTTTCGAGACGGGCTCATCATGCAGTTGCTTAACCCCAAAGCCATTGTGGCCACCCTGCCCATCGCCACACTGCAGTTTCCTGCCGCTGACATTCATGGGCTTAGCTTAGTGGTTTGGGCGTTCGGGCTGGCGATGCTAGCCGCAGGCGCACCCGGCAGTTATGTGATGATCGGCAGCGTGGTAGGCAATCGTATTAAAAACCCAGGAATCGTTAAGGGCTTCAATTGGCTGATGGCAGGGTTGCTTGTCGCCGTGGCGTTATCGATTGGTTATGAGCACGTTTGGTTACCGCTCACGTCTACTGCCTAGCTTGATTGTTTGATAACGCGTTCCTACTGTTCATTATCAACCGGCTCAATATCAATCAGCCCGAAGGTAGGCGTTAGGCGCGCGTCTCTGACCAAACGGCAAACTCATTGCCGCTGGGTTCGATGAAGTGAAAGCGAAAGCCTCCGGGGAACTCGAAAATCGGCTTTATGACCTCGCCGCCGTGGTCCACCACCTTGTTGTAGGTGGCTTCCAGGTGTTCGCTGTAGAACACCAGCAGGGCAGCGCCGTTGGCGGTGCGACTGCAGGCGTCCCCCTGGTAGAAGCCGCCGTCCAGCCCCTGACTGGCAAACGCGGTGTATTCGGGGCCGTAATCGGTAAACTCCCAGCCAAACACGGCTGAGAAGAAGGCTTTGGTGGCGTTCAAGTCCTTGGCGGCGAACTCGACGTAGTTGAGCGTTTCATGTTGGTTCATGCCCTGCTCCTTTGTTTTTGTTGTGCTTTTTAATACGGCTTTTTTAATCGTCGCCCTGTCCGAAGCCGATGCCCAGGCGCAGCGCCTGAAGGCCGTCGAATTCGACGCTTACCTCGTCTGAAAATACCGGGTGCCCTTGCACTGCTAAATCCAGTGCCACCTCAGCGCCGCGGTACGCGACGGTCATGGTGATGTTCGCGGAGGTGCTGATGGGCGCCAGCAGGCCATACTCGACGTTATCCACGCTGATGGAGGAAAGGCCACGGTCATCCAGCTGCTTTTGCGCTTCCTGCTTCACAGTCACGCCGTAATAAACATAGAGCCCGGCATAGCCCAGCGCGAGCACGACTAACAGTGATAATAGCTTTTTCATCGAGTTTCTCGAGTTGTCAGAACTTGGATGGTGGCTTCCTGCGGTAACAGAGACCATAACGCAACGCCGCCACCCTTGTATCGAGAAAGCGACTCAGGGCGGCGGCGTGTTGGTTATTAGACGGGCAATGCCTGCGGCGATGGTTATTTGATGATCTCACCTATCGGTCGCTTACCGTCCAGCAGCATGAATTCCTGGTTGGTGATGTTGGCGTTTTGCACGGTATGCAGCAGCGCGTGGGCGACGTTGGCGCGGGATATCTGGTTATCGCCCGCTTCATCCAGGGAATCCGCAAACTGCTGGCTGGCGGGTTCGTCCGTCAGGCGGCCGGGCTTGAGGATGGCGTAGGGCACGCCGCTGGTGCGCAGGTGGGCGTCGGCGGCAAACTTCGCGGCCATGTAGGGGCGCAGTTTTTCCGGCGCTTGCATGGGGTCTTCCGCGCGCATGGCGCTGATCATCACGTAGCGCGATAGGCCCTGCTCGCTTGCGATATCCGCCGCGCGAATGGCCCCGTAAAGATCAATCAGCAGCGTTTTATCCGGCCCGGTGTGGGGGCCTGAACCGGCGGTGAAGACCACCTGGTCGCAGCCTTCAAAGGCGTGGGCAAAGTCGCCTTCCAGGTCGGCAACCACGGTGTCGATGCCGCGCTCCTTGAACCATGGTACCTGCTCGTCGCTGCGCAGCATCGCCTTGATGGGCGTGCCCGCCTGCTGGGCCAGCTCGCAGAACTGTTTGCCAATCTGTCCGTTCGCGCCAATCACTAGCGTGGTCATAGCACCTCCTTATGGTGAACTGATACCCCATCAGTGTAGGCACATTGAGGTAATTCAACCGTGCGCCTCCAACACAGGGGCAATTCCAATCTATTCAGCTGAGCGTAAGCCAAGCGAGTCCGAGAGGTCGGGGCCGGGATGCAGGCGGCCCGGCCAGCGTAACACCATGATCGCCAGAACATTGCGGTGTTCACCACCCGCCAGCCCCTTTTCCCCCGAGGGCGAGGGGATGATGCCGCTGGCCGGATCCACCGCCGCCACCAGCGACTCGCGCACCCGGCCCACCAGCGGGTGGTTCTCGCGGCCGGCAAGCAGGAAGGCCAATGCCACCTCGGCTTGGATGTCGGCCGTGGCCCGGGCCAGGATGCCGGCCGTCTCCCGCTCCAGCGCTTCAAGCACCCAGGCGTGTACCTCCGGATCCACCTTCCGTTGGTAGTAGTGGCTGTCGGCGATGACGAAGTGGGTCAGGCCATAGAGCCAGTTACGGTACTCGGCGTCGTCGAGCTCGGCGACTCGATCAGGCGGGTAGTGGCGTCGGAAGGCTTCCTCCACCTCCCGGCGCAGATCCATCACGCCGAGCTGGTGCAGGAAGTACGTATAGTTGGCCACCTGAGCGGCATAGACCCCGATCACCGAGGGGTCGGTCAGGAAGGTCGACCAGTCGACCTCTGCCTGGTAGCCCAGCGCCCGTTCGTGATTCTCAATGGCCGGCAGCAGGTCGTGGTACTCGGCCTGGACCAGCCGGAACAACAGCGAACGGGCGAAGGCGATCTCCCCCCACTCACCCAGCATGGCGCGCCGGGCGCGCTGCTTGGCCGTGCTCTGGGAGTAGTCGGCAACGATCGTCCGGCTGCGGGCAGCCGCGTACCCGGGCTCGGCGAGGCCGACGATGTCCTCCTCGAGTTGCACAATTAGACGCTCGCCGTAGGCACGATTGAGGGCCCGCCAGCGCTGCTCGCCCGTCAGGCGGTAGAGCCGCTGGGCAAAGTGGCGCTGCTTGTTCTCGGACAGCGTCGGCAGCGCCTGCTCGTAGATCTCCTGGATGGCCAGACCGGCGTCGCGCTGGACGTCACGCTCCGCATGCGGCTCCATGGCAGCGCAGCCGGCCAACGCCAGCACCATTATCAGTGAAAAGAGCTTTTTCATAACGCCCCCTCGGTGGTGTTCACTAACGATAGGCCATCATTGCACAGTTGATGAGCAATTATGTACAAGCACCCATAGTGCTACCGGCATAAGCTAGGGCTATCCGCCATGGCGGCGGGCGCGGCCGGCAGTTATGTGATGATCGGCAACCTCGTCGGCAAGCGTATTCAACACACCAGGGTCGTGAAGGGGTTCAACTGGGTAATGGCGGGGTTATTGTGGTCGCCGTGACGTTGTCAATTGGCGTTGAGAATGTCTGGAGGCCGCTTGTGTCCTCTGCTTCCGCTTCAGGGTGAAAGCGAACACTCATCTCTCAAGCCTTGCCCGAAGGTTAGCGAATACTTGCTCGCCTGAAACCGTAGCCACTTTACCCGCCCGTATATCGTCTAAGCGGCTGCGGGCAACATCGACCCATTGCTTGTCGATATCAGCCTCAGGGGAGTTGAGGCTACGCAACAACACATCGACAACTCTTGCACGCTCTTCAACGGGTAATGACTCTGCTTCACTGACAAGCTCTTGGATGTTCATAGTCTCACCTCATGAATGGTTCAGACTGAAGGTATCTCAACTATTATCTTTTCGCCATATTAGCTCTTTTTTGCTATGTGATGCTGCCCAATAAGATCACTTTCTATCTACTGCCGGCACGCCCTGACGCTTTCCGCCAGTTCACTGACGAGGCCGTGCACCTGCTCGACGGCATCATCCGCGCTGGCGGCGTGTTCAATGCAGTCGACCAGCGCCGAGCCCACCACCACGGCGTCGCTGAAGCGGCCGATGGTGGCGGCTTGTTCGGCAGTGCGAATACCGAAGCCGACGGCAATGGGCAGGTCGGTATGTTCGCGCAGTTGCGCCACCGAGCTTTCCAGCCTTTCCGGCGTGGGCGCGCTGCCGCCGGTCACCCCGGCCACCGAGACGTAGTAGATAAACCCGGAGGCGTTCGCCAGCACCTTGGGCAGGCGCCTGGCATCAGTGGTCGGGGTCGCCAGGCGAATAAAATCAATGCCGTGCCGGGCCGCTGGCTGGCAGAGTTCTTCGTCATGTTCCGGCGGCAGGTCGACCACGATCAGACCGTCTACCCCGGCGTTTGCCGCATCGGTTAAAAAGCGCTCTACGCCGTAGCAGAAAATGGGGTTGTAATAGCCCATTAGCACAATTGGTGTAGAGCTGTTTTCCTCACGGAAACGACGCACCATTTCCAGGGTCTTGGCTTGGGTCTGGCCACTTTCCAGTGCACGCAGTGCGGCTTTCTGTATAGCAGGGCCATCGGCCATGGGGTCGCTGAACGGCATGCCGAGTTCGATGATATCTACCCCGGCTTCCGGCAAACCGTGCAGCAGGCGGCGGGAGGCATCAGCGTCCGGGTCGCCGGCGGTGAGGTAGCTGACCAGCGCCGGGCGGTTTTGCTGCTTGAGTGTGGCAAAGCACTGCTCAAGACGCGATGAGTGGGTCACGGCCTGATTGACGGTATCGTTCATGGTGTTGTCCTGGATGGCGATCATTAGCATGCCTCGTCGAGTTGTTCACCCAGATGGTGGGCGACGCTCATCATGTCCTTGTCGCCGCGACCGCTGAGGTTGACTACCATCAGATGCTCGCGGGGCAGCGTGGGCGCGCGTTTGGCGACTTCCGCCAGGGCGTGGGCGGTTTCCAGCGCGGGAATGATGCCCTCCTGGCGGCAGCAGATCTGGAAAGCTTCCAGCGCTTCGGCGTCGGTGGCGGAGACGTACTCAACCCGTTTTTGTTCGTGCAGCCAGGCGTGTTCGGGCCCGATGCCGGGGTAGTCCAGCCCCGCGGAAATCGAATGGGCGTCGCTGATCTGGCCGTCTGCGTTTTGCAGCAGGTAGGTGCGGTTGCCGTGTAGAACCCCTGGGGTGCCGCCGTTCAGGCTGGCCGCGTGCAGGCCGCTTTTCACGCCCTTGCCGCCCGCTTCCACGCCAATCATCTGCACCGCTGAATCGTTCAGGAAGGGATGGAACAGCCCCATGGCGTTGGAGCCGCCGCCAATACAGGCCACTAACGAGTCCGGCAGGCGACCGTGCTTTTCGAGCATCTGGGTTCGGGTTTCATGACCGATCACGGCCTGAAAATCACGTACCATGGCCGGGTACGGGTGTGGCCCCGCTACGGTGCCAATGATGTAGAAGGTGTCGTCGACATTCGTTACCCAGTCGCGCAACGCTTCGTTCATGGCATCTTTTAGCGTGCCTGTGCCCGAGGTAACGGGGATGACTTCCGCGCCCAGCAGCTTCATGCGAAACACGTTGGTCTGCTGGCGCTCGATGTCCGTGGTGCCCATGTAGATCACGCACGGTAGGCCAAAGCGTGCCGCCACCGTGGCCGTGGCCACGCCGTGCATGCCCGCACCGGTTTCGGCGATTATGCGCTTTTTACCCATTTGCTTGGCAAGCAACACCTGGCCGATGCAGTTGTTTATTTTGTGCGCGCCGGTGTGGTTCAGCTCTTCGCGCTTGAGGTAGATGCTCGCCCCGCCGAAATGCTCGGTCAGCCGCTCGGCAAAGTAGAGCGGGCTTGGCCGCCCTACATAGTCGCCTTGAAAATAAGCCAATTGGCGCTGGAATTCGGGATCGTTTTTGGCGGTGGCGTATTCGTCTTGAAGCTCTAAGATCAACGGCATCAGCGTTTCGGCGACGAAGCGGCCACCGAAGCTGCCAAACAGCCCGTTGGCATCGGGCAAGCTGGAAGATAAATCCATGGGTTTATTCATCACGACCTCGGCATGCGTTATCAAACAATGCAATGAAAGTAGCGCAGGCAGGCGGGGATAAAAATCGATAAGATGGCAGCAACATGTGAGCTAGGATCAACTATCAATGCAACACAGCATGCCGCCACTCAGCGCCTTGCGCGCCTTTGAAGCCACCGCACGGCTGGGCAGCGTGACTGCCGCCGCCGATGAACTAAGCGTGACCCACGGCGCGGTTAGTCGCCAGCTGCGTAGCCTGGATGAACACTTTGGCGTCGCGCTGTTTGCCAAGGCTGGCCGTGGGATCGTGCTTACCCCCTACGGGGAGCGGTTGCAAAACGGTGTGGGCGAGGCTTTCACGCGGCTGCGCGATAGTTGCGCCTCCCTCAAGCATGAAGTAGAGGAAGCGCCGTTCACCCTCGCCTGCCCGGGCAGCCTGTTGGCGCGCTGGTTAATCCCCCGCCTGGATCGCCTGCACCGCGACCTGCCCGAGCTCAAGCTGAAAGTCGTGGTCAGCGAAAGCGAGCATCCCGAAAAGCAGACGGAGGCCAGCGCCAGTCTGGCGTTTTCGGCACCTCCCTGGCCCGCCGACAAGCAGGTGATCGAACTAACCCCGGAACGCATCTGCGCGGTAGCGAGCCCGCGCTTGGCGGCCCAGTGCTACTCCGCCCGGCCGGCAACGCTGTTTACCAACACGCTGCTATACACCGCCTCGCGCCCCCAGGCGTGGCCGCAGTGGGCTAACGCCCAAGGGCTTGAGCTGACCCAACTGGAAGAGGCGCTCAGCAACGGCCAGGGGTTCGAGCATCTTTATTATTTGATAGAAGCAGCGGTGGCGGGCTTGGGCGTGGCGATTGCGCCCAAGCTATTGATCGAAGACGACCTGAAGAGCGGTCGACTGGTCGCCCCCTGGGGCAGCATCGAAACACCTGCCCAGTTGTGCCTGTGGCTACCCAGCCAGGCAGATATGCGCCGCAGCGAACCGCTGGCGGAATGGCTTAAGCGGGAGTTGGATGGCGGGGTGTTTTGAAGTCACTTAAAGCTGCTCCAATACGCTATTTAAGAGATAGGCTTCACGCTAGGTATAGCAATTAGTTCACTCTCCATCTGTTGCTCCCGAAAGCATGAATGGATTTCGTGTAGGGCTGATCAGCTATCATCCGCCCCTTTACCCCTAAAAACAGGCTGCACAGTTTGCTCTAAGGGATACCTTCAGAAGAGAACATAATCGAGCTAACCGGCCACATTCCACATTAAGATTGCTCACTGGCAAGGCATTTCCAGAAAGCATCGGCTGCAGCGTTTCTATTTCCTAGCCACCTGACCAGAATTATCTCCACATGTTCTGAGGGCATCTCGGGATATAGTCTAACCAAGTGGCCTTCATCAATCATCGAAGCAATCATGCTATGGGGCATGCAGGCGATACCCTGCCCTAACGCGACCATAGGTTTGAGTGCTTCCGACACCGTGGCTTCGAAAACCCGCTTTAAACGGCTCGGCTCAGGATGGCGCGCCACCTGGGAACGCGATAACTCATGTAGTTGCGCCGAACGTGCATAGGTAAGCCAAGGGATAGTCTTTTGTGAGCTTTCGCACAGCTCGGCCATCTCTTGTGTTCCCACCCAATACAACTCTTCTTGTCCTAACGATAGCACCTCGAAATCATCGCGTTGAAAATATCGCTCCGACTCTGTATCACGGTAGAACAGAATGAAATCGCTCCGCCCCGACATTAACGACATGTAATAATTTTCGGTACTCTTATGGCCGGTATCGATCCGCGTAAATAACGGTTCGTCCAAAGAGGAATATTTAGAGATCCATTGAGGGAAGAAGTTACAAGCAAGCGTGTGCAACGAAGCGAAGGTCAAAGGGCGGTTAATGACCCTTACACTCTGTTCGCATTCTTGGGACAGCCTCACCAACTCAGACGCTACCGGAATGAGCGCATCGCCGGAGGGAGTTAGCCGGATAGGCGTGGTGCGTCGATCAAGCAACTGCGTGGTCAGGTGAGTTTCCAGCAACCGAATCCGGCGGCTCAATGTCGATTGCGAGCATTTTCTCAAGCGCGCCGCAGCTGTGAACTTGCCCGTTTCGGCAAGCGCTAGAAAGTCTCTGTACCAAGTAATGTCCATGTTGTCTCCAGACAAGCTTTAAGACCACCCTAGCACCCTGTTTCTTTTACCACAGAACTCATGGCCGCCATGCTGAAAAAGCAACCTTTAAAATATCAGATTATTTGCATATTCGATAGTTAGTGCAAATCTAGCGATCAATCAGCGCTGGCAGCTGTCTGCCAGGGTCGATAGAGTTTCTAGGAAGGGTTAAGGCGCAATGCATACCGCTCAACATTCATTGATGAGTCGAAGGGCAAATCCACAACGTGCCCTGATGCTTCGCTTCATATTGTGCAGAATTAGATCAAAAACTTGATAAAAAAGGGAAAAACATGAATAACATTAGTTTAATAAAGAAGTGTGCCACCTTCAGCGTCCTTAGCGTTGGTATTGGTATCGCTCTCATTGGCACCGCCCAGGCTGGTCTCTTAGAAGATGTGAAGACCCGCGACACGCTGCGTTGCGGCGTTAGCAGTGATAAAGCCGGATTTTCTTACCTGACCGATAACGGCGAATGGAGTGGCATGGATGTCGATCTTTGCCGCAGCGTGGCTGCAGCAGTCCTCGGTGAAGCCAGTAAGGTCGATTTCGTGGTTACCACAGCTAAGAACAGATTCACCGCACTTGCATCTGGCGAGATTGATGTACTGTCGCGCGCGACCACATGGACCGCGTCGCGTGATGCCAATCTAGGGGCTGATTTCACAACTCCTTGGTTCTACGACGGCCAAGGTGTCATGACCCATGCCAACTTCGGTGTTAGCTCTATCGAGGATCTCGATGGTGCCGTCTTCTGCCTCTCCCCCGGCACTACCTCCGAGCAAAACCTCGAAGACTACTTCGGTCGACGCAATATGAACTATAGCACCGTGGTGATCGAAAAAAGTACCGAACTGTATAATGCCTTTCAACGTGGCCGCTGCGATGCCATCACTAACGACATGAGCGGCCTTGCGTCACGACGCACGCAGTTTGCTGACCCGGATGCTTTCACCCTTCTCCCCGAGGCCATCTCGAAGGAGCCTCTAGGCGCTTATGTCCCACAGGGCGATGCACAATGGCGAGACATCGTCACTTGGACAGCTTTCTCACTCATGAACGCAGAAGAACTCAACGTTACGTCTGAGAATGTCGACGAAATGCGCGACGATACTGAAAACCCCAATGTTGCGCGGCTACTTGGCACCGAAGGGCACATTGGTGAACGATTCGGGCTAGACGATGCGTGGGCTTACCAGGCCATCAAGCAGGTCGGTAACTACAAAGAAATCTTCAATCGCAATGTCGGCCCCGACACTCCGCTGAATTTCGAGCGTGGACTTAATCGCCTGTGGAACGAGGGTGGCATCCTCTACGCTGCTCCCATTCGATAAGTCAGTATCTACCCAAGCTAGAGCGCCCAGACGGTCACTTCTTCCGGACGCTCTCGTATTTTTTCTCATGTCTCAACTGCTATGTCACCGTCGTACGGTCTGACAACAGGTAACACTCATGTGGAACAAGATCTTTCATAACGCACGCGTGCTGAGCACATTACAACAGTGTGCTGTGCTGGCTGTTGTCGCTATTGCTTTCTATATGCTGGTCACGAATGCCAGTGCCAATCTTGATGCCTTGGGCATTGCCTCGGGATTCGATTTTCTGCATGAGCGTGCCGGTTATGCGATCAGTTTCCAGCTAATCGACTACAGCCCGGACGATACCTATCTGCGAGCTTATGCAGTTGGGCTTCTCAACACATTGCTAGTATCCGTTTTAAGTATTGTTCTGGCGACGATCATTGGCGTCTTTCTTGGCGTTTGTCGAGTTTCTGAGAACTGGCTGCTGGGGCGGCTAAGTCACCTCGCGGTCGAGTTCCTGCGAAACGTGCCACTGATAGTACATTTGATTTGGTGGTACGGCCTTATGCTGGCCCTCCCCAATGTTCGCCAGGCCATCTCATTTAACGATGTTGGCTATCTCAGCAACCGCGGCCTGACACTCGCATGGGCATCTGATGGTTCTCTAGTTGGCTGGGGACTGGTGTGTGTCATAGGGGGAGCTGTCCTAGGTTACGCGTTGATGGCGCGCCATCGGGCACATTTACCTTGGAAGGGGTTCGGCCCTCCCATTTGGCCGGCAATGCTAACCGGCGCCATCGCGATCCCCCTGGTTGTCTATCTCATCACGGGAACTTCCTGGCAATGGGATGTGCCGGTCTTGCGGGGTTTTGGCTTAAAAGGGGGAATAACTCTGACTCCTGAGTTACTCGCGCTGTGGTTAGCTCTCTCCTTCTACAGCGCGAGCTATATTGCTGAAATCGTACGTGGTTCTATTCAGTCCGTTTCGCGCGGCCAGTACGAAGCAGCCAGCGCCTTGGGCTTCTCTGAAATGCCCACCATGCTGCGCTTAATTGTGCCTCAAGCTATCTATCCGATGGTTCCCCAAGTTACCAGTACTTATCTCAATATCACCAAGAACTCTTCCCTAGGCGTTGTCGTCGGTTACATGGAGTTGGTATCAGCCACAGGAGGCACAACGCTGAACCAAACCGGCCAAGCCATCGAGTGTATTGCCTTGGTGATGGCGACCTACTGCGTTATCAGCCTTATCACGTCACTACTGATGAACATTTATAACTATCGCATCAGCCTGCGCACGCACGGTTAAGGAGCTATGATGACCGTTTTGACTAAACAGCTTCACAGCGATCGACAAGCGCCGCCTCGTCACCCCTGGAAGCACCTAGCGACGCGCTGGATCAAAAAGCAGCTTTTCCCAACGCCATTTCAGTCTTGCCTGAGCTTAACGACACTGGTGCTATTGCTATGGTTCATCCCGTTCGCTCTGGATTGGCTGTTGTTCTCTGCCACCTTCGTTGGCGACAGTAAGGCTGACTGCGTCGGCGACGGAGCCTGCTGGCTGCCAGTGACACAACGCATCGAACTATTTGTCTACGGTTTTTATCCCGACACGGAAATCTGGCGCGTTAATATCGCTTTTGGGCTGGCAGCGTCTATTTTGCCTGTGCTTTACCTCAAGCAAGTTGATCGCCGCTGGGTGCTGGGATACCTCATCGTTCTGCCGTTCTTGATGTGGTGGCTCCTCAAAGGCGGCGCTGGTCTTTCTGAGGTTTCTTCAACGAAGTTTGCCGGGATTTTGGTCACTATCTTTCTCGGCGTGATTGGCATGCTATTTGCCCTACCAATTGGCATTTTGCTCGCCCTCGGACGGCGCTCGAAGAAGCCGGCCATTAAGCTACTCTCGGTGCTTTACATCGAACTCGTACGCTCAGTACCCGTGATCACGCTGCTGTTCATGGCATCGCTGATGATCCAGCTGTTCTTCCCAGAAGGGATGACCATCGACATCTTCTTACGCGTACTGATCGTATTGATCATGTTCACTGCGGCGTATATGGCAGAAACCATCCGTGGCGGCCTACAAGGTATATCTAGCGGGCAATTCGAAGCCGCCGAGGCCCTCGGTTTCTCCTATTGGAAAACGATGGGTCTGATTATCTTGCCGCAGGTTCTGCGTAACACCATCCCGCCGTTACTTACCCAGTTCATCGGCTTGTTCAAGGAAACCACGTTGGTCGTGGTGGTAGGCGTACTCGATGTGGTGGGCATCGCTATGAGTACCACATCTGCTCCTGAATGGCTGGGGCTTGAGCATGAAGTCTACCTATTCTTGGCCCTATTCTTCTTCATTATCTGCTTCACCCTGTCTCACTATGCGCGCCACTTGGAAAAACAAATGGAAAAGAGTCGTTTATGAGTACCGCATCCCAACTCACTAGTACAGAGCCGGTCGACCGCGACGCCACAGCGGTCAGCATTAACAACCTCAACAAGTGGTATGGCAACTTCCATGCGCTTAAGAACATTTCGCTCAAAGTTACCAGCGGCGAACGCATTGTCATTTGTGGTCCATCAGGATCCGGGAAGTCGACCCTGATCCGCTGCATCAACCAATTGGAGCGGCATCAGCAAGGTTCACTGACTGTTCTTGAAGAAACGCTGGATGAGGACCGAAAGCGCCTGCAACGAATTCGACGCAATGTGGGAATGTGTTTCCAACACTTCAACCTGTTTCCTCACTTGAGTGTACTCAAGAACTGCACCTTGCCTCAGACGGCAAACCTGGGGCTTTCTCAAGCGGAAGCTATTGAGTATGCGCTTACTCTGCTGGATCGCGTGCAAATGCGCGAACATGCCAATAAATACCCAGGGCAACTTTCAGGTGGCCAGCAGCAGCGTATCGCTATCGCTCGGGCCTTGTGCATGCGGCCACAGGTCATGCTCTTCGATGAACCCACCTCGGCACTAGATCCGGAAATGATTGCCGAAGTGCTCGAGGTGATGGTCGATCTCGCTAACGATGGTATGACCATGCTCTGTGTCACTCATGAAATGGGATTTGCTCGGCGCGTTGCCGACCGGGTGGTCTTCATGGATCGAGGCGAGATCGTCGAAGAAGCCCCTCCGCAACAGTTCTTTGACACCCCTCAGTCCCCTCGCACGAAACAGTTTTTGACCCAGATTCTCGATCATGGAGTAACGACAGCATGAACCAGGCCCCTATCGCTATTGCAATTCACGGCGGCGCCGGAGTGCTAACCCCCGGCTTACTGACGCCTCAGGATGAAGATGCAATTCATGAGGCCTTACGACAATCCATTGATGCTGGTTATCGAGTGTTGGCAGCAGGCGGTACCAGCCTGGATGCTGTGGAATCTTGTGTCGTGGCTCTGGAAGAGTGTCCTTGGTTCAACGCCGGAAAAGGCGCCGTATTCACCGAGGACGGCACCCATGAGATGGATGCTGCCATAATGAATGGTGCTGATAGAAGTGCCGGGGCCATTGCTGGTGCCCATTATGTCCGTAATCCGATCCGTGGTGCTCGCTCCGTCATGGAGCACAGTGATCATGTCATGTTGGCTGGAGCTGGGGCTGATCACTTCTTGCGCACACAGAATCAGCCCCAGGTGGCCAATGATTGGTTTGATACCGAGTTGCGTCGTCGCCAGTGGCAGGATAACCGCTCCAGCCAAGAAGCCCCAAGCCTCGAACCAAACCGTGCCAATCACCACGCTGAAGAGACAGTAGCGAGTGACAAGCCGGGACATAAATTTGGCACGGTGGGGGCAGTTGCTCTCGATAGGCATGGCCATGTCTCGGCCGCCACCTCTACCGGCGGGATCACCAATAAGCGCTACTCACGTATTGGCGACACGCCGATCATTGGCGCCGGAACCTGGGCTGATGATCGCAGTGCGGCGATTTCGGCGACGGGGCACGGAGAGTATTTCATTCGTTGTGTAGTAGGGCATGATATTGCGGCCCGCATGCGCTTTGGTGGACGTAGCCTTTATGATGCCTGCGACGAAGTCGTCCATCAGGAGTTAAAAACGTTAGGGGGACAGGGTGGAGTTATCGCCGTCTCTCCGGATGGAAAAACTTGGCTGAGCTTCAATACCCCAGGCATGTACCGGGCGTGGCGAGGGGATGACGGGCGACTCCATACAGCGATCTATGCAAAAGATGACCGAGTGCATAGCTAGCCAAATTTAAAGGAGGCAAAAATAACGCTATGACTCAAGCAATACCCATAAGTTTTAGGACATAATTTGGCTTGTTATCTGAACACCGATAGCGAATTGCCCTTGATAAAGGTGCAGGTCATGTTTTGAGTGAAGTGGTTTAATGGCAGGTTTAGGCCTAGCAATAGCGCCGAGGTGGAAGACGATCTGAAGAGCGGGCGGCTTGTTGCGCCCTGGGGCAGGGCAGTATCGCCCCCCGCCCGTCTCTGCCTGTGGTTGCCCAGCCAAGCCGATGGCCGCCGCAGCGAGCCGCTGGCAGAGTGGCTTAAGCGGGAGTTAGAGAACAAATAAATAGCAGTTATTGACCTTGGTAATGCAGGAACAAGTGAGGTAAACTTGTACGGCATTTCCGTACATCATGGTGACGTTATGGATATTATTAGTGTTAACAAATTCAGGGACAACCTCAAAAGCGTAGTAGAACAAGTAATTAGCCGGCACGAACCATTAAAGGTAACCCGTCGTGCCGGAGAGGCGTTTGTGGTGATTAGCGCTGAGGACTGGGAAAGAGAGCAAGAAACGCTGCATGTGCTTCAGAACCGAGACCTCATGCAACAAATTGCGGCTTCTCTAGATACCCATAGCCGTGGTCAAGGATACCAACCTGATAATGAGCAGATGGATGAGATCACTGGTATTTGAGGGCCGTACGTGGGAAGCCTATGAAAAAATGCGTGAAACAGATAAGAAGCTGCATAAAGCGCTCTGCAAACTCTTAAAAGAAATGCTCCGCTCTGACGATCCAACGGCTGGTATCGGAAAACCCGAGCCCCTCAGACACAATCTTTCTGGCTTGTGGTCAAGGCGCATTTCACAGAAAGACCGGCTGATCTACCGGTTCGATGAAAAAGCTATTTATATTTTTGCCATCGGTGGGCATTACGACCAGTCCTGATAAGATTTATTTGATAAAGAGCAACATGCCCCTCATCACAATCAAGTAGTTTAGCTGCTCAGGATGCTGATCGTACTCCGGTGTTTGCACACTGCTTAGGGCCTGTTCTAGTACTTTTAGCGACTATACCACCCACTCAAGCGCTCGCGGTTACTAGCCACCAACTCAGCCAGAAAGTCCGCCACGGCCCGAGTACGGCCTGATTGGGTGAGATCCGTTTGGATGACGAGGTAGATGGGTTGATCCACGCCGATATCCTCAGCAACACAGTCTAGCCCGGCCTCCCTGGCCAGGAAATGTGGCAATACCGCTATCCCCAACCCCGCTTTCGCCGCCGCTAGCTGGGTCGCCAGCGATGTGGTGGTTAGCGCCGGTTCGCGACCTTGCAGAACCCGCTCGACCCACTGGGCAGCAGGCAGATGTGCTTGCGTTTCGCCCCAGGTGATAAAAGCATCCAAGTCGTAATCCCCCGCGTCATCATGAGCCTCACGCTGCGCTACATAATCGGGGCTGGCGTAAAGCCCGAAACCCAGGGTGCCAAGGCGACGAAGGGTGACATTACCCCGCTCGGGCTTGACCATTCTAAGCGCTACGTCGGCGTCGCGGCGGTGCAGATTGACGGTGGTGATATCAGTCACCAGCTCAAGCCTGATGCCAGGGTACTGCGCTTGAAACTGCGGCAACGTAGGCAGAATCAGCGCTGTGGCCAGGTTTTCAGCGGTGGCCAGCCGCACCCGGCCGCTTAGCTGTGTGGCGCGCGACACTCCGCTGGAAAAAGCCGCGGCAGCGGCTTCCAAGGCCTCGGCTTTTTCGATTAGCCCCGCCCCCTCCTCGGTCAGCTGATAGCCCGACTGCTGACGCACAAACAACGGTAGCTTTAAAGCTTTTTCCAGCCGTTCAATACGTCTGGAGAGCGTCGCAATGCCTAGGTGGAGTTCCGCTGCCGCACCGCTCAGCGTGCCATGGCGGGCCACCGCCAGAAAGGTGCGCGTATCGTCCCATACCCACCCACGCGGCATCTGGTTTTCAAAACCGGAAAGCGGCTTACGAAACTCGTCAATTTTTTTCATTTCTGGATAGTGCCACGCTGTAACTGCGCGATTCAAGAACGGCTAGAGCACGTTTCTAGCGCATCGCATTGATAAAAAACGCCAGGAGAGAGACACCATGCAAACACGCACACTGGGCACCGACCTATCCGTTTCCGCCATTGGCTTAGGCTGCATGGGAATGAGCGAGTTTTACGGCCCCCGAGACGATAGCGAGTCGCTACGGGTATTGGCGCAAGCGGTGGAGCTGGGCATCAACTTTTTCGATACGGCGGATATGTACGGGCCGCACCATAACGAGGCGTTGATTGGTCGCTTTCTCGCCAGTCACAAGCCCAAGGTACGTATCGCAACCAAGTTTGGCATTGTGCGCAACCCGGGTGAGTATCAACGCCGCCTAGACAGCAGCGCTCGCTATGCCCGCCAGGCCTGCGAGGCGTCTCTGAAGCGGCTGGGCATCGAACAAATCGATCTCTACTACGTGCACCGCGTTAACTCGGAAACCCCTATCGAAGAGACCATGGAGGGCTTGGCACAACTGGTTAAAGAGGGAAAAATTGCCCACATTGGCCTTTGCGAGGTTAGCGACGAGACCCTGCGTCGCGCACACGCCGTGCACCCAGTGACGGCAGTTCAAACCGAATACTCGCTCTGGACACGGGACGTGGAGCAAGCGGTACTGCCCACCTGCAAGGAGCTCGGCATCGGCTTTGTGCCCTACTCTCCTCTCGGCCGAGGATTTTTAACGGGTAGGTTTCAAGAAAACTCTGATTTCGGCGAAGACGATTTTCGTTCTAACCTGCCGCGCTTCTCTGAACAGGCCATGGACTCTAACCGCCGAATCGCGGAGGTGATTGGTGACATGGCAGCACTCAAAGGCTGCACCCCTGCGCAGCTCTCGCTGGCCTGGCTGCTATCCAAAGGCGACAACATCGTACCGATTCCGGGCACCAAACGGTTGCGCTACCTTGAAGAGAATGCAGCAGCGGCGTCCATCACCCTGACCACTGATGAGCAGCAACAACTTGAGGCGGCCACTGCTCGCCTACCGGTCATCGGCGAGCGTTATACACCGGAGGGCATGAAGGGGGTGAATGCGTGAGTGAACTAGCGTCTATCGTTGCACCCAGCCAATGGCGCGGCTAATGCAGCTTTAACCCAGCACGCCAAACGTGGGGCAAAAAGCCTGGCTGCTGCCAAAGCCGCCTTTGAAGGATAAAACCTCATTCCTTCACTTCATGCGTCGCTAAGGATTCAGTTTCTGCAATTTCGATTAAGCGGCGTACTGCTGGTAGACCCGAGTCTCGCCGCCACACCAGCATCAGAGGCAAAACCAGATTGAGGTCTTCTAAGCGATGGCTGACTACGCCTTCCGGTGCTCCAGCCATGGTCATTGCCGGTAGTATACTGCAGCCCATACCGGCAGCCACCAAGCATAGCATCGTCGCATTGTCGGTTCCCTCTTGCACCACATGGGGCGTGAAGCCCTCTCGCTGAAAGGCATGAATAAGTTTATCGTGATAGACAGGGGTAGCACTGCGGTCAAACCAAATAAAATTCTCGTCGTTAAGCTCAGCGAGAAACCGCGGAGGGTGATGCGCTAGGTGTGAGGAGGCACTGGTGACCAGTACGAGATGATCTTCATACAGGCAATGACAACACAGGCTGCTATCTTCCTCTGGCGGAAAGAACAGCATACCCGCATCAAGCCGACCACGCCTAATGGCTTCAATTTGAGGCCCGGAGAGCAATGACTCCACCTTCAGCGTGACCTCTGGATAGCGCTCACGAAAGCGATTGAGCAAGCCAATGATCTGCGGCACCCATAAATGCATGACGGTTACTCCCAGTCGCAATTGACCGAACTGGCCATCTGCTATGCGGCATGCATTACGCTTAGCCTGGTCGAATTCGCCCAGCAAGCGCCGGGTATCACGGTAGAACGCTTCACCAGCGGCGGTAAGCCGAACACCATGTCGCGAACGGGTTAGTAACGTCGTGCCGACCTCGTCTTCAAGCAACTGTAATTGACGCGATAGCGCCGGCTGAGCAAGCGGTATCTGCCGTGCCGCCAATGATATAGCTCCTTCCTCGACGACTACTTGAAAATATTTTAAACGCTTGAAATCCATCTGGTGCCCCTAGCCATAACATCTACCGCAATCCATCCAATATTAGTATGGAAAGCTAATAAAAAAACTATTTTCTCTATGCTATCGAAACAACCAAGATTAAAAAGGCCATTCACAACCATGCGAATCGACTATGACAGAACTCATCGATCCAAACTTTTTCGAGCGCCACCACGCCGAACTGACTCAGATACGACACGAGTTACATCGCCACCCGGAGCTAGGATTTCAGGAGCACGAAACGGCTAAGCGCATCGCTGCAGAGCTAGAACGTCTCGGCTTGCCCTTTGAAACCGGTATCGGTAAGACCGGTATCGTTGCGACCGTGACTGGTGAACGACCTGACAACGGACGACATATTGGTCTACGTGCTGATATGGACGCACTGCCTATCCAAGAACTAAGCGAGCACAGCTATACCTCAGCAGTGCCCGGCCGGATGCATGCTTGTGGCCATGACGGTCACACTACTCTGCTACTCGGCGTGGCTCGCTACCTAGCCGAACATCGTGACTTCGCGGGCACTCTTCATCTCGTCTTCCAGCCAGCCGAAGAGGGCCTGGGTGGGGGCCGAGCAATGGTTGAAGAGGGCCTATTTGAGCGTTTTCCTATGCAGGCGATTTATGCCCTACATAACTGGCCTTCGCTACCTGCAGGCCAAGTGGCTATTCGACCCGGCGCGATCATGGCGGCCACCGACCGTCTAGATATCCGAGTACGCGGCAAGGGAGGCCACGGCGGCGTCAACCCCCATCTATCGACGGATCCTGTCCGCATGGCAGGCGCCCTTATTCAAAGCCTGCACTCCGTGGTCGCACGTGATATCAACCCACTCTCGCCCGCCGCCTTGAGCCTATGTGGTTTGCAGGGCGGCGACCTGGACGGTTTCGCCATCATTCCCGATGAAGTGCGCATCAGCGGAACAGCAAGAAGCCTTGATGCTGATACTCAGGATCGTATGGAGCATGCGGTTCGCCGCGTCTGTGAAGGGGTGGCAATCGCCCATGGCGGTGACATTGAGATCGATTACCAACGCATATTTCCGGCGACGATCAATACCGAGGCGGAAACCCGTCATGTGGAAGCCTGCATTGTGCAAACACTCGGTGAGTCGGCCCTAATACGCGACGTTGACCCCAGCCTCGGTGGTGAGGACTTTTCCTTCATGCTGCAACGCTGCCCAGGGGCCTACTTCTTTCTTGGCACGGCGAAGGGCGATACCCCATCGCCACTTCACAACGCTCGTTATGATTTCAATGACGACGTGATTCCAACTGGGTGCCGACTGCTTTTAGCGATCGGCCTTAACGCTCTCGCTACGAAATAACTGAGGCAAACGCCACTACCCATAACGCTACAAAGGCATAACTAAATAACCACATAACTTCATAAAACGAGGTATGCACATGAAATCTCAACCCTCGCTTCCTTCTAGGGGAATGCTGATTTACTTTACTGTCTGTGCCCTGGCCATGATCTGGCCCGGCGCGCTGGTTGCGAATCGTATTGAACCGATGATAATCGGTTTGCCCTTTTTCCTGTTCTGGTATGTAGCCTGGGTGTTTGCCCTGTTCGTGGGACTGGTCATTGCCTATCGCCATGATGCCGCACAGGAGGTGGACGATGAGTGATTCACTGCTGATTACCACCATTACCCTGGCTTACCTACTGATTGTGCTGACAGTGGGACTAAGCGCACGCCACAATCAGAGCTCCTCTCTGGAAGGGTATGTGGCTGGCGGCCGACACATGGGCTTGCTAGTGCTGTTCTTTATTCTCGGTGCGGAGATATTCTCTGCCTTCGCCTTCCTTGGCGCCCCTGGATGGGCCTACAGCAAGGGGGCTCCAGCCCTCTATATTATCGCCTATCTGGCACTGGCCGTAATCGTGTGGTGGTTGATCGCTCCCTACATCTCACGACTCGGCCGCCGCCATGGCTTCCTAACTCAAGCAGAGTTCCTCTCTGCTTGTTACCCAACCAGAGGGAACCTGCTGGGCCTGTTCATTGGCGTGGTGAGCGTGCTAGCAATGATTCCCTATTTAACCATTCAGATCGCCGGTGCAGGGCTTCTCTTCGAGGCGGCTACCTCTGGCACAATTCCTTTCTGGCTCGGCAGTTTACTCGCCTGTGGCGTGGTCGCTGCCTATGTCTATGCAAGCGGCTTACAAGGCATCGGTTGGACCAACCTTCTCCAGGGCGTGATGATGGTGGGCGTGGCGTGGTTTTTGGGCTTGGCGACGGCTGACCAGTTCTTTGGTGGGGTCGGCGAGATGTTCCGCGAACTACAGCGAGAAGCCCCAGAATACCTAACCATGCCTGGCGCAGGCGGCATGGGCTGGGGCGCTTTCTCCACGGCTATTCTAGTGAGTGCTCTAGGCTGCGTAATGTGGCCACACATTTTCATGAAATTCTATAGCGCCCGCAGTGAGCGAACCCTCAAGCGGGTATTCATGCTCTACCCTCTCTACAGCTATCTGTTGATACCATTACTAATTATCGGTTTTGCCGGAGTTTTACTGCTAGAGGATCGCCCGCTTGACTCCGCTGATCGAGTATTGCTGACGCTAGTAGTCGAGTTAGCTGACTTCCCGGCTTGGCTGATCGGCGTGGCTCTCTCCGGCGCCCTGGCCGCTGCCATGTCCACTGCTGCAAACCTAGCTCATACCTCCGCTACTATTCTGGTACGCGACGTGGGCCAGCACTTACCAGCACTTCGCAACATGCCAGACAATAAGGCGCTAAAATTGACTCGCTACGGCGTGGTGCTAATTTCACTTGCGGCTTACTTGCTTGCCCTAGTCAATCCCGGTTCATTAGTTGACCTGCTGCTCGGCGCCTATGGCATCGTGGTGCAGTTACTACCCATGCTGCTCGGTGCATTGTTCTGGCGCCGTGCTTCCCGTGCTGGCGCTTTCTCTGGCTTGGCAATAGGTGCTGCACTGACCCTATTGTTTCAATTTGGTGTTAGCACCCCATTCGGCTGGCATGCTGGATTCTGCGGCTTGGTAGTCAATACGGCCGTATTCATCAGCGTGAGTTTAGCAATGCGCAGCTCATCGTCGCGTTCGCCAGCTCAAGCCCTCGGGACCAACACCTGATTTGTGAAATAAAATATGCTCAGCATCTAGAGGTGGCAACAGCCACCTCTAGATGAATAAGAACTCTCCTACTTAATCGAAGAGTGGAGGCCGGAGCCAGCGATAAAAACTACTTGATCACAGCCTCCAAAGGTGTGCTCAAGCTCACCCTCTCATCATCTTGATAGCCGTCCCCGCCTACTGCGCTAGCTCACAAAACTATTTACCAATCTGTCCGTTTGCGCCGATCACTAACGTTGTCATAACGACTCCTTGTGAATTGCTTGCTCTGCATAAAACGGCTTCATGAATACATTTTTATGGGAACAGCCTATACGTGCAGGCAGCTGGACAGAATTCAAACCATTGCTGATCACTTGCCCAGAGTAAGCCCCTGCCACCCATACTGCTCCACCAGCGTTTTTAACTGCTTTGGGCGGTAGCGGTCGTCGCGTTCATAGCGGGCTTTTACGCTTGGGTGAATCAGGGTGGGCTTGTCATCGATGACCAGCGGCCGATCCAGCGGCTTCTTGAAACGGTAGACGTGCTTGCGCGACTGGTGAAGCCGGGCGTGGGTGCCGTCGGTGAGGTTGTTGCGAATATGCGGTTCGGTAAGCAAACCGGCGGTGTTGGCTTCGTCGAGCATCCAGGCAAGGGGGGTGTCGGCGGCTTGCAGGCCGTGTTTATCCGGCTCGTAGGCGCCTCCCACATCGGCGTGAACGCCTGCAAACCAGACCTGCTTTAAGTCCACCCCGGGCCGTGGCGTCCACACGGTGGGCGTGAAGTCTTCGCGGCGCTCATCGATGGCCATGGCGTGGCGGGCAATGGCGACATTGGCGCCCATTTTGGTGTCGTAGAATTCGTCGGTGCCATTGAACAGGCCCATGATGCTGATTGGAATACCCAGCGCGCCCACGGTGTCCCACACGCCGATAAAATGCACGTCGCGCTGCGCGTAGCTGTGCTTGTCACGAAACCGAATGGCTGCCTCGCCTCGTGGGTGATGGGTCTTTTTGGTGCTCTTGTAGATCTTCCAGGCCTCGGTAATCAGCCGCGCATCGGAGCGTTTGAGAATGCCGCAGTTGTTAATCAGCCCACTTAGTGCCCTCACCGTGTACGCACCCCGACTAAACCCGAACAGGTAGATATGATCGCCGGGGGCGTAGTTCTGCACGATGTAACGATAGCCATCAAGGATGTTTTTGTGCAGCCCCACGCCGGTGGCGCCCGCGCTGAGGCTGCTGTGGTACGAGCCCAGCCCCCAGTCGTAAAACACGTGCTGCTTGATGCCTTCCGCCTGCGGGGTCACCGACCGGGCAAGCTTCAACACGTTGGTGGGAAAGTCGTTGTCTATATCCTCTTCCGGCCGGTTCCAAGTGCCGTCTGCGCATACCACGATATGGGCCATGGGGTGCCTCGCTATGAAAGAGCCTCGTAGCGGCCATGTTTACCCGAATTGACGGTAGAAGGCATCGGTAATCGACCACAAGTCCGGCGTTAGGCGATGCTCGACCTGTCGGGGGGTGTCGGTATAAAGCGTATTATTTAGCGTAGTGCGAAAATCTGATCCGCGTCCAAGCCCCGCCAAATAGCACGCTCTGCTAGACGGTTCACGTCTGGCGGGTGGTCACTCCCGAGAGTTCGTTTGCCAAGTCTCTATCAAGAAAGGTGAGCAGGCTCTCCTCGCCCAGCGGCCGGGAGAGGAAGAAGCCCTGGACGGTATCGCAGTTCATGGCGATGAGGGCCTGAAGGGTCTCTTTGTCCTCTACCCCTTCGGCGGTCACCGTCAGCCCCAGCTCGTGGGCAAGGGCGATGGTGGAGCGCACGATGATTAAGTGGCGCTCATTGGTCAGCATGTCACCCACGAAGCTTTTGTCTATCTTGGCCTCGTCAACGGGAAACTCGCTCATGTAAGAGAGCGATGAATAGCCGGTGCCGAAATCATCCACCGAGAAGCGGGCGCCGGCATCGTGAAGTTTGGCGAACACATCGCGGGTGAGCGATGCATCGCGGATGAAGCCGGTCTCGGTGATTTCCAGCCAGAGACTGCATGCCAGCATCGGCGACGCCAGGCGCTGGATGATGAAGTCGACCAGTTCAGGTTCCATGAGATCCTGGGGCGCCAAGTTAAGGCTGACGCGAAAGCCCCTGGCACCGAGACCCGTGCGCTCCAGCATGCTGCTGGTCTCTTCGATCACCCAGCGCGTGATCCAGTGTGTCAGTCCGGCCTGCTCTAGCATGGGAATGAAGCGCCCCGGAGGCACGATGCCTAAAGTGGGATGGCGCCAGCGGATTAACGCCTCGGCATCCCGCACTTGTCGGGTTTCAATATCCAGCTTGGGCTGGTACTCAAGGAACATGTCGCGGGTGCCATGACGACGGAAGTCCTGCAGCAGGAGCAGGTCGTCGATATCCGGCTCAAGATCCGTACTATAGGTTACCCAACGGCGATGCGACTCTCGGGCCACCGACACGGCCAAGACACCACAACGTATCACTTCGTCGGCACCGTCACCCTCTGCGAGGTTTGCTTCGTTGACAATGCCGACGACGAACATGGGATCGAGATCGACGGCGCCGAGGTTGAGCGGCTCGGTTAGGCGCCCCACGACGTCGCTGCCCTCCAGCGGCTTTCGCGTGGCAATGGCGAAGAGCCCCGAACCGAAATCGCCGACCAGGAGGCCATCCTGAGACGCCATCAGCCGGCCAAAGGCTTTTTGTAACGCCTGCGCGACCTGGTAGCTGAAGGCAGTGATCAACTGCTCGAGATTGACCAACTGGATCAGGGCGACACTTGGCGACCAGTCAGGCTCGGCGTCGATCAGCCCGTCGAGCTTACTTATGAAAGCGTTGCGATTAGGCAGCCCGGTGAGCATGTCGTGCTCAACCCGATACTGAAGCTCGTTTTGCAAGGATCGACGAGATTCGAGCTCCCTCGAAAGCAGACGGGTCTTGCGGGTTACCTGGCGGCGTAGCAACCAGGACCAGAGATAGCCGCCGATGCCCAGCAGCACCAGCGGCAACGCTATTAAGGCCAGGGTTCGCAGGTGGTCGCGCCAGGTTGACGGCTGCCACTCCATTTCGGAAAGCCAGTCCGCGTGTATCTCAAAATAGGTGCCCTTGGCTTGCAGTAGCCCCACCTGTTCCTCAAGCCACGCATGCAGGTCATCACGCCCTTGGCTGACGGCGAATGCGTAGGCCCTGGGCCAGAAGGGTGGGCTGACCTGATGGATATCAAGGCCTGCTTCGGCGATGACATGACGCGCTGTGTGGGAGGCAACCAGGGCAATATCCGCATGGCCTTCGGCGACGGCCAACAAGGCGCTTATAATGTCCTCCTGGGGTATGAGCTCTCCCTGGGTTTGGTTCTCGATCAGACGATTCTGCGCATAGCTACCCTCCACAATGGCCACTCGCATGCCAGATAAGTCATCCGGGTTCTTCTGGATCGTTTCAGGCGAGGACGCATAGATGCCGTGTGCCACGTGATAGATCGGGGCAGTGAAGTCGAATCGCTCCTCTCGCTCTTCGGAGACGAAAAGCGCCACTACATCTGCCTCGCCTGTTTCCACCGCCTTGATGGCCCGATCCCAGTTCATCAGCCGGTGCTCGGCTTCAAGGTTCTGCTGATCGGCAATGGCATTTTGCAGATCGATCACAAAGCCCCGAGGCTCGCCGCTGTCGTCGAGCCACTGGAAAGGGGGATAGTCGTCGGAGCCTGCGAATACCAAAGGCGAAGGGATCGGTGCAGCGATAGACACCGATGAGGTCATCACCATCGCCAGACCAGCCATTCGCAGACAAGCCCTGCGTATTCCATCACCTTGTATGAGCCCCATGGAGGCCTCGCTTTTCCAGTTAGCATTCGTCTAAAAAGACGGGTGACCTTCAGGGTATACCATCCGCCATAGCACACCTAACGGCGAGGATCAGCCGTTCCTGCCTTCCCCGGAAAAGGCAGATACAGGTGATTTACCCGTTGACTAGCGTGGAAAGCAAAGGCTTAGGGTTTCCTATACTGCATACGTCACTGCAGACGTCTCTCTATCGAAATTACTTTAGATGATGTGAATCAACCAATCTGAGCATGGCGAACTGACGGCGACCACGGGCAACCACCGATAATAAGGAGGCTTTACCATGGACAAGCAGGCGCCAGAAGAAGAAACCCGCGACCGGCTAAACCCAACCGTATTTTTCGGTTCAGCTATTGGGATCGTGATTTTTGCGCTCTGGACTATGTTCTTCACTGATCAGGCGGAAGGCGCGATCAACAGCGTATTGGGATGGGTTTCAAATACCTTCGGCTGGTATTACTTTCTCACCGTAGTGGCCTATCTGGCGTTCGTCATCATTATCGCCGCCTCTCGCTTTGGGGATATTCGGCTTGGTCCCGACCATTCAAAACCGGAATTCAACATCATCTCCTGGGCCTCCATGCTTTTTTCCGCAGGTATCGGCATTGATCTGCTGTTCTTCTGCATCGCGGAACCGGTCACGCAGTTTCTGGCGCCGCCCCAGGGTGAAGGCAGCACGGTGGAAGCAGCCCGCCACGCTATGGAGCTGACCTTTCTGCACTGGGGGATTTCCGGCTGGGGCATCTATACCCTGGTGGGTATGTCTCTTGCCTACTTCAGTTACCGACACCAGTTGCCGCTGACCATTCGCTCTGCGCTGTACCCCATTTTCGGCAAGGGAATTCACGGCCCTATCGGCCACGTGGTGGACATTGCCGCGGTGCTGGGCACGGTCTTCGGTATTGCCACTAGCCTGGGCATCGGGGTCATCCAGCTAAACTATGGTCTGAGTACCATGTTCGGCCTGCCCGATAGCACCTGGGTGCAGGCGGTTCTGGTCGTGCTGATTGTGGTATTCGCCACCTTGTCGGCGGTGAGCGGTGTGGAAAAAGGCATCCGCCGCCTGTCGGAATTCAACATGCTGCTCGCTGCCTGCCTGGTTATCTTCGTATTGATCGCAGGCCCCACCATATTTCTGTTGAATGCGCTGGTAATGAACATTGGCGATTACTTCACTAATTTTATCGACATGTCGTTCAACACTTACGCCTATGATCAGCCCACCGACTGGCTCAATGGCTGGACCCTCTTCTTCTGGGCCTGGTGGATTGCCTGGGGGCCTTTCGTGGGGCTTTTCCTGGCGCGTATTTCGCGTGGGCGTACCATCCGCGAATTCACCCTGGGCACGCTCATTCTACCCATGACCTTTATGATGGTGTGGATGTCGCTCATGGGTAACAGCGCCATCGAAATGGTCATGAATGGCGCTGAGTCCTTCGGCGAACAGGCCATGAACAATCCGGCATCCTCCATCTATCTATTCATGGAAAGTTTGCCGCTGGCGGGGATCACCACCATTGTCGTCTCCATCCTGGCGCTCGTGTTCTTCGTTACCTCGGGGGATTCGGGTGCGTTGGTGCTGTCAAACTTCACCTCCATTCTTACCGACGTCAACCATGATGCACCGATCTGGATGCGCATTCTTTGGGCGTCTATTATCGGCCTGCTCACCTTGGCCCTGCTTATGGCGGGCGGCTTGACTGCACTTCAGAGTACAGTGGTGATCATGGGGCTGCCATTCTCGATAGTGCTCTTCTTCATCATGGTGGGGCTTTATAAGGCTCTGAAGACGGAGTCGCTCAAACGGCAAAGCCCACGACTAGCCCCGGCAGGCGCCTTCGCTGGCACAGATGCCACCGCGCCAACCTGGCGCCAGCGCCTGAGCCGGGCCATGAGTTTCCCGAACTACAAACAAGCCATGCGCTTTCTTGAGGAGACCGTGAAACCAGCCATGGCTCAGATTGAGCACGAACTACACGAACAAGGCTTGAAGGCCGATATCAAGGGCTGGGACGACGACTCCCAACATCTTGAACTGAACGTAGATTTGAGCGAGGAAGGCGTGTTCACCTATCAGGTCTGGCCGCGTAAAGCGAGCATGCCCGCCTTTGCCATTCGGCCCCATGCCGAGCACACAACCTGTTACGAGCTTGAGGTGCATCTCGAGGAAGGTGGACAGGGCTATGACCTCATGGACTATACCCAGGCCCAGATCGTTGAGGACATCCTCGACCAGTACGAACGTCATCTGGTCTATCTGCAGCGGTGCCGGGATGCGCCAGGTGATGTCTCCATGCCTGGTCAGCACAACCGCAGCAGTGAATAAACCCAAGCAGGGAGCAGACCATGAGCGCACAAGACTTCGATCGGGAATTCGATTACGTCATCGTGGGTGCCGGCTCAGCCGGCTCCGTGCTGGCAGACCGGTTGAGCGAAGACGGTGATCATCAGGTATTGGTACTGGAATACGGTGGCAAGGACAATTCCGTTTTTATCCAGATGCCAATCGCCTTTTCCATTCCACTGAATAAGCCGCGCTTCGACTGGGGCCTGTACACCGAAGAGGAGCCTGGGCTGAACCACCGCTCTCTCCATCAGGCGCGGGGTAAGGTGATCGGCGGCTCCTCGTCGATCAACGGCATGGCGTATGTTCGCGGCTGCGCAGGCGATTTCGATGAATGGGCCGAGCTCGGCGCACGAGGCTGGAGCTACGCCGATGTCTTGCCCTATTTCAAACGGGCCGAGGACTGCATCTACGGTGCCGATGACTACCGAAGTACCGGCGGCCCGGTGGGTATTTCCAACGGCAACAATATGCGCAACCCGCTTTACCGCGCGTTTATCGAAGCGGGGGAACAGGCAGGTTACGGCAAGACCGATGACTACAATGGCTACCGTCAGGAAGGTTTCTGCCGCATGGACATGACCGTACGCAACGGCGTGCGCGCATCGACAGCGAATGCGTACCTCAAGCCCGCGCTCAAGCGCGACAACCTCCACCTGGAAATGCATGCGTTGACCCAACGCGTGATCATGGACGGCCAGACCGCTGTCGGCGTGGAGTATCAGCAACGCGACCAGACAGTGCGGGTTCGCGCGCGTAAGGAAGTCATCGTCTCGGCCAGTGCCTTCAACTCGCCTAAGCTGCTGATGCTCTCCGGCATCGGCCCGGCGGCGCAACTGCGTGAGCACGGTATTGACGTGGTGCAGGATCTGCCCGGTGTCGGCGAGAACCTCCAGGACCATCTCGAAGTCTGGGTTCAGCGGCGCTGCACGCAAAAGATCACGCTCAACGGCTGGCTTAACCCCGTCGCCCAGGGCTGGATCGGTGCCCGGTGGCTACTCACCAAAACAGGGCTGGGAGCGAGCAACCAGTTCGAATCCAACGGCTATATCCGCAGCCGGGCCGGTCTGAAGTGGCCTGACCTGCAGTATCATTTTCTCGCTGGCGCCATTGCCTATGACGGCTCCAGCGCGGTTAAGGGGCACGGCTTCCAGGCGCACCTGGGCCACAACAAACCCCAAAGCCGTGGCCGTGTCTGGCTGCGTTCCGCAGACCCGGCCGACCCACCTCGGATGCTGTTCAATTATCTTGCCGAGGAAGCCGACAAACAGGCCTACCGGGACGGGTTACGCCTTACCCGCGAGCTCTTCGAGCAATCCGCTTTCGATCCCTTCCGCGGCGAAGAAGTCTCTCCGGGAAAGAACGTGCAGACCGATGACGAAATCGACGATTGGCTCGCCAAAACCGCCGAGACCGCCTACCACCCCTGCGGTACGTGCCGCATGGGGGAAGATGACATGGCGGTGGTGGACACGGAGTGCCGTGTGCGCGGCGTGAACCATCTGCGCGTCGTGGATTCGTCCATCATGCCGACGGTCACCAATGGCAATATCAACGCCCCCACGATCATGATCGCCGAAAAGGCGGCGGATCATATCCTGGGCCGGGAGCTCCTTCCCCCCTCACAAGCGAAGGTATATTTCGCCGACGGGTGGGAGGATCAGCAGAGACTAGCCTCCCCGGCAAAAATATAGAACTCGGACGGATAACGCCTGCGGTTACCTATTCGGCAGGCGTTACCCGCAGCACCCTGCCATCAGCGCTATCGGTGAGTAGATAAACCGCCCCGTCCGGGCCTACGCGTACATCCCGAATGCGTTCTTCCAGTTCCCCAAACAGACCTTCTACGTCCTCGGCGGTGCCATCGCTCGAGAGGCGCACGCGGCGAACCTCTTTATTGACCAGCGCGCCAACGAGCAGGTCGCCCTGCCACGCTGGAAACAGATCACCGGTGTAGCGCGCCATGCCCGAGGGCGCAATGGAAGGCGTCCACTCCAGTCGCGGCGGCTCAGTGCCGGGGTACTCCTCGAATGGCGTGACCAGGGCGCCAGTGTAATCCACACCGCCGGTGGCGATTGGCCAGCCGTAGTTATTGCCCGCTTCGATGATATTGATTTCATCGCCGCCGCGCGGGCCGTGTTCGTGGGCGATCAGCCGTTGATTGTCGGCGTCAAAGACCAGCCCCTGAACATTGCGGTGGCCGTAGCTGTAGATTTCCGGCCGGGCGTCGTCGCGATCCACAAAGGGGTTGTCATCCGGCACGCTGCCGTCGGGGTTCAGGCGCATAATACTGCCGATGTGGCTTTCCAGCTGTTGCGCCTGTTCGCGGTAGTCAAAGCCATCGCCCAGGGTAAGAATCAGGGTGTCGTCCGGCAGCCAGGCCAAACGCCCGCCGAAGTGGGCAGCGCCCTGCTTGGCGGGCTGGGCGCGAAAGATTTCGCTGACGTCTTCCAGGCCGTTGTCCGCCAGCGTGCCTTTCGCCAGGCAGGTATGATTGGCGTCAATGCTGCCGCAGGCATAGCTGAGATACAGCTGCCGGTCGTCCTCAAACTGGGGCGAGAGCAGCACATCGAAAAGCCCCGCCTGGCCCGAGGCAAACACCTCGGGCACGCCGCCGAGCGATGCCTCAAGCGTGTCGCCTTCGGCGCTTAACAGCCGCAGCCGCCCGGGGCGTTCGGTGATCAGCATGCGCCCGTCCGGCAGAAAGGCCAGCGACCAGGGATGCTCCAGCCCCTCGGCGAGGGCATCGACTTGATAAGCGCGTTCGGCCTGTGCTTCCTGGGCCTGCGCTGGCTGGGTAACGACAGCCGGCGCGGCGGCCAGGCACCCAACGCCCAGCACAACCGCCATGCCGGAAAACCCGCGCGGGCGTTTAGCGTTTGCGGCCCGCTGGCGCAGCCGCGCAAACAACCAGCCTGCTATCCCTGCCGTTGCCAGCATGGCGGCAAGCCCGGCGATGCCGCGCGTAGCAGCAATCAAGGTAGGTGGTGGAGCCAAGGTATTGACCAGCCATAGCGTCGCCCACAGCCCCACGACCGCACCGCCTGTGCATAACATCGCTTGAAACCTGCCCCCAAGCCAGCGGGAAAGCAGCACCGCCGCCGTTTGCGATACCACAAAACCCACCGAGAACAGCACCGCATAAAGCGGCGCGAAGTTAGCCAAGTCTTGCAACGTTGTGGTCAACCTCACCTCAATCGGTATCTCAACGCCCATGGCTTGCAACGCGGCAAGATTAAACTGTGTTTGCACCACGCTACCCAGCCCCACGCCGATCAAAAGCGCAACAACAAAGTAAGTGATGGTAGCTGGCCAACGGGGATTTTTGCTCATAATGAATATCAATTTGCTCAGTAGATTAGATGACTTAACAACATCACAAGACTAGCAGTTGCAGGATCGCCTAGAGCACTAAAGGCTCACAATATAAGCCAAGTAAGTGCGCTAACCGGCTCACCCACGACTATGCTGTCTGTTCGTCATTTGGAATACCCTCTCAAACCGGGTAGGGTTATTAAACGGACATTCAAATAAAGGAGTTACCATGCAACGTCATTCTCTATTCACAGCAATGTCACTGGGTCTTTTCGCTGGTGCTGCCAGCACTACTGCGCTGGCAGAGATGTCACCACTGGAGCAGCAGCTAAAAGATCTTGAAGAATTTCAAGTCATCGCCCACCGGGGCGCCAGCGGCCACGCGCCGGAGAGCACCATGGCGGCCTTTGAGATGGCCCATGAGTGGAACGTCGATTACCTGGAGCTGGACGCCCAGCTATCGTCCGATGGTGAAGTGGTGGTGTTTCATGATGACACCATCGACCGCACCAGTGACGGCGAAGGCGCGATCAACGACTACACCCTGGAAGAGTTGAAAGCGCTGGATACCGGCACCTGGTTCAACGAGGCAAACCCCGATAGCGCCAGCGATGACTTTGCTGGGGCGCAGATGCTCACCCTGGATGAGCTGTTCGAGCACTTTGGTCACGATGCCCGCTACTACATCGAGACCAAGTCGCCGCAGCTAAACCCGGGCCTGGAAGAAGCCCTGGTGGAAAAGCTGGAAGAGCACGACATGATCGAGAACGGTCGCGTCCTGGTGCAGTCCTTCGAGCAGGATAGCCTGTTGAAAGTGCAGGAACTTAACGACGACGTGCCGCTGATCCAGCTAGTGTGGTACTACCCCAGCGAAGAAGACAATTCGAAACTGGTGGAATGGACGGACGTAACGCCGGGGCCCTCTGAGATTACCGATGAAGACTTCCAGGCAGTCGCCGACTACGCCGTGGGCATTGGCACCAACTATATTTATGACGGTCGGCAGGTCATTGACGCCGACTTTATCAGTCAGGCACAGGAAAACGGCCTGCCGGTGCATGTTTATACCATCAACGAAACCGAAGAAATGGAGCGTTTGATGGACATGGGCGCCAACGGTTTGTTTACCAACTATCCCGACCGCCTACTGGAGCTTGTCGACTAATCACGGCTTCACGCTCGATCGCACCCGGCCACGGCCGGGTGTTGTGTTTCTGTTGGCTTAACTAGGCATTACCCTTGCTTTGCCCATCGCGTATTTATCCCTCCAAATGATCCTCTGCCCCTTTACTCCACCCAGTCTATACCCAACAGCCTAGCCCGCTTCTTGAATCAATTATATCGGCGTCTGCTTACAGCCAAGTGCTTGTTAAAATCAGCCTATTTTTCAATAAGTTAAAACTTAATCAGTAATCAACCTGGTAGTATCAATGTGGGTTTCAGATAGCCTGTCGTGCGCTGTGGTCATGGCATTCAGTGTATTGATGCACCATAACTGAATAGCTCGGCAATACGGCTCGGTAATGCTGCCGGGTTGCTGATACGCACCAATAACGATAAAAAAACGGAGAAGCCTGCGATGCCAGAGGCTATTATCGAGACCACCGGCCTGACCAAAAGCTTCAAAGGGTTCAGGGCGGTCAACGACATATCACTTCAGGTGCTGCCAGGCACTATTCACGCCATGATCGGCGCCAACGGCGCTGGCAAAACCACCTGCTTCAATCTACTCACCAAGTTTTTGCGCCCCACCAGCGGCCGCATCCTGTTCAAGGGACGCGATATCACTTCTCTTAAATCGGATCAGATCGCCCGCCTGGGCCTGGTGCGCTCGTTCCAGATCTCGGCAGTGTTCGGCCGACTAACAGCACTGGAGAACGTCAAACTGGCCCTGCAGCGCCAGCGCGGTGAGTCTTACGACTTCTGGGCCTCGCATCGACGCCTCGACCACCAGCGCCAGCGAGCTGAGCAACTACTCGACGATGTTGGCCTAAGCGATGCGATTGACACCCCCGCCGCAGAACTACCCTATGGTCGCAAGCGCGCGTTAGAACTTGCCACCACCCTGGCGCTGGACCCACAAGTGATGCTGCTTGACGAACCCCTCGCTGGGATGGGCACCGAAGACGTCAGCCGGACAGCTGACTTAATTCGCCGCGTTGCCGCCGGACGCACCGTATTGATGGTGGAACATAACCTTGGCGTGGTGGCTGAGCTGTGCGACCGCATCACCGTACTAGCACGCGGCGAGGTACTGGTGGAAGGCGACTACGCCACGGTGTCCAACGATCCACGGGTCATCGAATCCTATATCGGAGGGGCTACCCATGGCTGAGCAAGCCCTCGAACAATACGCATCACCGATGCTTAGTATTCAAGGCCTTAACGCCTGGTATGGCGAGAGTCACGTGCTCCACGGTATTGATTTTGATGTGCCCGAAGGCCAGGTAGTGACCTTACTGGGGCGCAATGGTGCCGGTAAATCCACCACTCTGAAGTCGATAATGGGCATCGTGCCACGCCGCCAGGGCAGCATTACCGTGCAGGGCGTTGAGACTATCACCCAACGCCCCTTCCAGATTGCCCGCCAGGGCGTGGCGTTCTGCCCCGAGGATCGGGGCATCTACGCCACTCTGGACGTGCGAGAAAACATTGAACTGCCACGGCGCATCAATTCAAACGGTCTTACCACCGACCAAATTCTTGAGCTGTTTCCCAACCTACGCGAACGTTTGCACAGCCCCGGCTCCAAACTCTCCGGCGGTGAGCAGCAGATGTTGGCGATTGGCCGCATCCTGCGCACCGGCGCTCGGCTACTGCTGCTCGATGAGCCCACCGAGGGCCTGGCCCCGGCGATCGTCGAGCAAATTGGCGACACTATTCTTCACCTCAAAGCACAGGGTTATACCATCCTGCTGGTGGAGCAGAACCTGCGCTTTGCGATGTCAGTGGCCGATCATCATTATCTGGTCGACCATGGCCAGGTGGTCGACCGGTATGACCGGGAAAGCATCGAGCAGAACGCCGATGCCTTACTGGCTCGCCTCGGCGTTTAAGCTGCCATCTAACCTAGTGTTATTCACGAGAATGATGGCGAAAGTGCGACGGCGAGACGCCTTTCATACGCTTGAAGGTTTTGGAGAAAGCGAACGGGCTCTGGTAGCCGACCCGCACGGCAATCTCTTCCACCGGCAGGCTGCTGGTAGCCAATAGGTGGGCAGCGTGCTGCATGCGCAGTTGGGTCAACTGCTGCATGGGGCTACGGCCGAATACCTTGCGGCTAATACGGCGCAGATGCTCGCTACTGACGTGGGCAATCTCGGCCATTTCCTCGATGGTCCAGTGCTTTTCCAAGGTGGGAATCACCGCGTCAAACACCGCGACGATACGCGTATCGCGACGCCAGGGATCGGCGAAGCGCGCGATATAGCGCTCGATGGTATCGCCCCACATCGCGCAGCTGGCAGCATCGCCCTGACCGCTAAACACCTCGCTGTAGAGCCCCAGAATGGCGTGTTTCAACGGCTCGGGGTCGAAGTGTTGCATGATCGGCGCGATGGTACCCACCACCGAGCGCGGCGCACTGGGCAGATAGCGCACCCAGCAGTATTGCCAACGACTGCCCGGCACGGCATGAAAGGCGTGCAGACCATGCGCCGGAGCGAAGGACGTCATGTTACGGCGCATGGTGCACCAGCCTCCATCGAGCAGCATGCGCCCCTCGCCGCCCAACGAGCCGTGAATATAAGCACCGCTGAGCCGTGTACGCACAATGCGATAGGGCACAGCGGCATCCCCCACGCCAACGTGGGAGATATGTCGTTCGCGCAGCGCTTGGCAATCGTCTACGCGCACGATCCATTGTTGAGTATCGTCGCCCACAATGTGGGTTTCAGACAGGTAGTCGTGTTCTGACGACATGGCGGAATCACTCTTTTTAGCCCTTACTTATAACAGCAACACTCGACAACACATAACAAAGCGTTCTTACAACTCCAACTATAACAACAGCTCTAAACGAGCATAGGAGATTAATATGTCAGCCAAGTCCCCCATCAAAGCCATCGCTTTATCGTCCGCAGCACTTGCCATGGGTACCGCTTGCAGTGCCATGGCAAGCAATGGTTTTTCCGACGACGTAGTGCGAATCGGCGTGCTGACCGATATGTCCGGTATCTATACAGATCTCTCGGGCGAAGCGGCGGTCGAGGCGGTACGCATGGCGGTCGAAGATTTCGGCGGCGAGGTCGGTGGCGTGCCTATTGAAGTCACCTACGGTGATCATCGCAATCGCGCCGATACCGGTGCCAGCCGCGCCCGGGAATGGTACGACAGCGAAGGGGTCGACATGATCAATGACCTGTCCAATTCCGGGGTCGCCTTGGCGGTGGCCGCGGTCGCTGATGAACGCCAGCGCCATGCCATCGTCAACTCGTCTTCCAATATTGGGCTAACCAACGAGTACTGCTCGCCCTACGTGACCCACTATACCTACGATGCCCACTCGCTGGCCCACGGCACCGGCAAGTCGATCGTCGAGGACGGTGGCGACACCTGGTTTTTCCTGACCGTTGATTTTGCTTTCGGCGTTGGCTTGGAAGAGCAGGTCTCAGAAGTAGTGCGTGAAGCTGGTGGCGAAGTGCTGGGTGCCGCTCGCCATCCGTTGAATACTACCGACTTCTCGTCCTATGCCTTGCAGGCCCAAGCCTCGGGGGCTGAGATCATCGGCATTGCCTCCACTGGCGCCGATGCCATCAACGCTATCAATGCGCTATCCGAGTTTGGTGTTTCACCAGATCAACGTCCGGCCGCGCTGCTGCTGTGGTACGACGACATTGAAAGCCTCGGCCTGGAGACCGCCCAGGGTCTGCTGCTGACCAATGCCTTCTACTGGGATGCCAACGAGGAGACACGTGAGTTCTCAGAGCGCTTCTACGAGCGCACCGGACGTATGCCCAACATGGCACAGGCCGGTAACTATTCCTCCACCATGCACTACCTCAACGCTATAGAGGCCGCCGGCAGCGATGACCCGGATGCCGTTTCCAAGCAGATGCGCGAATTGGAAATCAACGACTTCTTCGCCAAAGGCGGCCACATCCGCCCGAATGGCCGGATGGTTCACGACCAGTACCTGTGGGAAGTCAAGGCACCCGATGAGTCCGAGTACGACTACGACTATCTGCGCCTGGTCACCACCATCCCCGGTGAAGAGGCCTTCCAGCCGTTGGAAGACAGCACCTGCCACCTGCTCGATAACGACGAGTGATTGCGACCACTGCCTAGGGCGGCCTGGGCAGTGGTGTTTTCGAGACTTAACTCCTTCGTTTGCCTAGCGAGCAGTCAATTATGGATGTCTTCGGTATACCTATTCAGGCCCTGATGGGGCAACTCATGCTGGGTATCGTCAACGGCTCCTTCTATGCCGTCATGAGCCTCGGCCTGGCGATCATCTTCGGCGTGCTCAAGATCGTTAATTTCGCCCATGGTGCCTTTTTCATGCTAGGGGCCTTCACCGCCTTCCTGCTGGCCCAGCACCTTGGCGCCAACTACTGGACGACCCTGCTCGTGGCCCCGCTGGCGGTGGCACTGTTCGGCATGTTGTTCGAGTGGTTGTTCCTGCGCCGGCTGTATGGACTCGACCCGATTTACGGCTTGCTGCTGACCTTTAGCCTGGTGCTGGTGCTGGAAGGCGGATTCCGGGTTGCCTTCGGTTCTTCCGGCCAGCCCTTTGCCACTCCAGAGGCGCTACAAGGCGCCATTAATCTAGGTTTCATGTATCTGCCGGTGTATCGCGGTTTCGTGATCGTCGCCGCGCTGTTGATCTGCTTGGTGACCTGGTTTGTGATCGAGCGCACCGCGCTGGGCGCTAGCCTGCGCGCGGCCACCGAGCGTGCTGAGTTGACACAGGCCTTCGGCATTAACGTTCCTCGACTGGTGACGCTCACCTATGGCGTTGGTGTAGGTCTTGCGGGGTTTGCTGGCGTCCTCGCCGCACCGATCTTTCACGTTAATCCTTCAATGGGATCGAGCCTGGTGATCATCATCTTTGCCGTCGTGGTTATTGGCGGTCTGGGCTCAATCATGGGTGCCATTGTCACCGGCCTGGGACTGGGCGTGGTAGAGGGGTTCACCCGGGTGTTTTATTCGGAGTTTTCCTCAACCATCGTGTTCCTGGTCATGGTGCTGGTGCTGCTGCTGCGTCCAGCTGGCCTATTCGGCCGAGAGGAGGGCTAGCCATGCAACTGCGCTACCTGACTTGGCCGTTGCTGGCCGTCGGCTTACTGGCACTGCTGGCGGTGCCTTTCTTTCCTCAAGTGGTCTACATCGTCTTTGTCATGAAGGCGCTCTGTTTCGTGCTGTTCGCCTGCGCCTTCAACCTGCTGCTGGGGCATACCGGGATACTATCCTTCGGGCATGCTGCCTTCTTTGGCACTGGCGCCTATGTGACCGGCCATTTGGTCAAGACTTATGGCCTACCGACCGAGCTTGGCATTCTCGCCGGTGGCTTGGTGGCGGCGCTGCTGGGCGCGGTCATCGGCGCGTTGGCAATTCGCCGCAGCGGCATCTATCTGGCCATGATCACCTTAGCAATGTCGCAGTTGGTGTTCTTCTTTTTCCTGCAGGCGCCTTTCGCCGGTGCGGAGGACGGGCTACAGCGAATTCCACGCGGCACCTTCCTTGGTGTACTCGACCTCAATAATGATACCGCCCTGTATTACGTGGTAGTGGGCATCGTAGGCGGCGGGCTGTGGGTCGTATGGCGTACCGTCAACTCGCCTTTTGGCCACGTATTGCGGGCGATCCGCGAACACGAACCAAGAGCCATTTCTCTGGGTTACCCGGTGGCGCGCTACAAGGTACTGGTTTTCAGCCTCTCCGCAGGACTATCCGGCATCGCCGGCTCGCTGAAAGCCATCATCTTCCAACTCGCGGCGCTCTACGACGTGCACTGGCACACCTCCGGTGACGTCATCCTGATGACCCTGCTGGGCGGCATGAACACCGTGTTTGGGCCCGCCGTCGGCGCGGCCATTGTCGCTGCTCTCAATCACTACCTGGATCCGTTCGGTGCCTGGGTCACGGTGATCATCGGCGTGGTGTTCATGGCCTGTGTGCTTACTTTCCGCCAGGGCGTGGTAGGCGAGCTGAGCAGACTGTTGAATCGGCGGCGTATTGCACCACTCCGCCAACCCGCTGGCCGCCGCACGCGTGCCCATCACTGAACCTGATCTCACATCACTAAAGGGAATCACCATGAGCCACCTTGATAGAGCCAACCTGATGAACCACTTCCGCGAGATGGTCGATCGCGGCCAGCCGATCATTGGCGGCGGTGCCGGCACTGGCATCTCTGCCAAATGTGAGGAGGCCGGCGGCATCGACCTGATCGTAATCTATAACTCTGGGCGCTACCGCATGGCGGGGCGCGCCTCTTCCGCCGGCCTGCTTGCCTATGGCAACGCCAACCAGATCGTTCAGGAAATGGCCCTGGAGGTCTTGCCGGTGGTCAAGCACACACCGGTACTGGCCGGGGTCAACGGCACCGACCCCTTCGTGATCATGCCTAAGCTGCTGCGCGAGCTGAAGGATCTGGGCTTCGCCGGGGTTCAGAACTTTCCCACCGTAGGCCTGATCGACGGCACCTTCCGCATCAGCCTGGAAGAAACTGGTATCAACTACGCCGACGAGGTGGAGATGATCCGCCTGGCACACGAAATGGACATGCTGACCACGCCCTATGTGTTTTCCGCCGAAGAAGCGGTGGCCATGACCCAGGCGGGTGCCGACATCATCGTCGCGCACATGGGCGTCACGGTAGGCGGCACCATTGGCGCCACCTCGGGCAAGACCCTCGACGAGTCGGTCGCGCTGATCGACGAATGGGCGGCGGCCGCCCGTGAGGTTCGCGACGACGTGCTGGTGCTGTGCCACGGCGGGCCCATTGCCACTCCCGAGGATGCCGCCTATGTGATGCGCAAAAGTCGGCTTTGCCATGGCTTCTACGGCGCCTCGAGCATGGAGCGTCTGCCAACTGAAATCGCGCTCACCGAACAGATCCGCCAGTTCAAAGCCATTTCATGATGTTCGGCACCATCACTACGCCAAAATAACAACGAAGAGGAGATCACCATGACCCGGGTATACGTCAGTGCCGTGATGCCAATCAGCCTGGAGCAAGCCTGGCGCGTACTGCGCAACTTCAACGGCTTGCCTAACTACCACCCCTTCTTCGCCAAGAGCTATATCGAGGACGGCAAGCCAGCCGACCAAGTGGGCTGCGTGCGACACTTCCACGACCATGACGGCAACGCCATCCGCGAGGAGTTGCTGTCACTTTCTGACCGTGAGCACCTGTGCTGCTACCGCATCCTCGAGGCCCCGGCGCTGCCGGTGCGCGGTTATGTGTCGGAGATGCGCTTGAAGCCGATTACCACCAGCGGCAACTGCTTCGGAGAATGGTGGGCAGAGTTCGAGGTCGACGATGCCGAACGTGACGACGTGATCCAGCGCGTCACTGACACCTTCCGGCTGGCCTTTGAAGGGGCTGCCGAGGTCGGACGCTAGGAGGCACACCATGCAACCCATCGCTTATCTGATCGGCACCTGCGATACCAAGGCTACCGAGCTGCTCTACCTGCGCGAGCGCTTGCAGGCCGCTGGCGTGCACAGCCGCATCGTCGATGTGGGCACCCAAGGAGACGACCAGGGCGC
Organism: Vreelandella arcis; assembly: GCF_900103865.1. Lineage (GTDB taxonomy): Bacteria > Pseudomonadota > Gammaproteobacteria > Pseudomonadales > Halomonadaceae > Vreelandella > Vreelandella arcis. Next base: position 209,432 of record NZ_FNII01000007.1, on the reverse strand, counting down.
CGCCGATGTAAGTGCCGCTGAGATCGCGGCCTGCCACCCCGATGGCGCTGCCGCAGTATTCGTCAACGACCGTGGCCGCGCAGTGGCCGCCATGGCCGAGGCGCTGCGCTGCTGGCTGCCCACACGCAACGATCTCGGCGGAGTGCTCGGCATCGGCGGCTCCGGCGGCACCGCTCTAATTGCCCCGGCATTGCGAGAGCTGGATATCGGCGTACCCAAGCTGCTGGTCTCGACTATCGCCTCCGGCAACGTTGCACCCTACGTCGGCCCCAGCGATATCGCCATGCTCTACTCAGTGACCGACGTCGCTGGCCTCAACCGCATCTCGCGGCGGGTGCTGGGCAATGCCGCCCATGCGCTGGCAGGTATGTTGGAGAACCAGGTACCCGATGTCACCGAAGACAAACCGGCCATTGGCATGAGCATGTTTGGCGTCACCACCGACTGCGTGAATCAGCTGTGCGCCAGCCTCGGTGACGACTATGACTGCCTGGTGTTCCACGCCACTGGCACCGGCGGGCGCTCGCTGGAGAAGCTCGCCGATAGCGGCATGATCGAAGGCTTGCTGGATGTCACCACCACTGAAATCTGCGATTTGATGATGGGTGGCGTGTTCAGCGCCGGCGAGCAACGCCTCGATGTCATCGCCCGCACTGAACTGCCCTACGTCGGCTCGGTGGGAGCGCTGGACATGGTCAACTTCGGCGCACCAGACACCTTGCCAGAGGCCTATCGTCAGCGCCTGCTCTACGAGCACAACCCGCAGATTACGCTGATGCGCACCACAGCTGAGGAGAATGCGCGCATGGGCCGCTGGATCGGCGAGAAACTCAATCGCAGCCGTGGGCCGGTTCGCTTCCTGCTTCCCGAAGGCGGCGTCTCGGCGCTGGACGCCCCGGGCCAGCCCTTCCACGACCCTGAGGCCGATGCCGCGCTGTTCGAGGCGTTAGAGCAGACCGTTGAGCAAACCCCACAACGGCAGCTGATCCGCAGCCCCCATCACATCAACGACCCGGCCTTCGCCGCACTGCTGGTCGAACACTTTCGCGACATCATGACGCTAGATGCGAGGAGAGAACATTGAAAAAGTGGAATAAACAAGAACTGATGACGCACTTCCAGGCCATGGTGGCGCGAGGCGAACCCATCGTCGGCGGCGGTGCCGGCACTGGCCTGTCGGCAAAATGCGAGGAAGCTGGCGGCATCGACCTGATCGTGATCTACAACTCCGGTCGCTACCGAATGGCCGGACGCGGCTCCCTGGCCGGGATCATGCCCTATGGCAATGCCAATGAGATCGTCAAAGAAATGGCCCGCGAGGTGCTGCCGGTTACCCAGAAGACTCCCGTACTGGCAGGCGTCTGCGGCACCGATCCATTCGTGTTCATGGAGCCCTTCCTGGCCGAGCTCAAGGCGATGGGGTTCGCCGGGGTGCAAAATTTTCCCACCGTGGGGCTGATTGACGGTAATTTCCGCGCCAACTTGGAAGAGACCGGCATGAGCTATGCGCTCGAAGTGGAGATGATCCGCCAGGCGCGCGAGGAGGGGCTACTCACTACACCTTATGTGTTTAGCACCGATGACGCACGCGCCATGACCGACGCCGGAGCGGACATTATCGTCTGCCATATGGGCCTCACTACCGGCGGCAGCATTGGTGCTGAGACCGCCATGAGCCTGGATGACTGCGTGGCTTCGATTAACGAATGGGCAGCGGCTGCCCAAGAGGTTCGCAACGACATCATCGTGCTCTGCCATGGTGGCCCGATTGCCGACCCCGAGGATGCCGAATACGTGCTCGCGCGTTGCCCCGGCTGCCACGGTTTCTATGGTGCTTCAAGCATGGAACGCTTGCCCACCGAACGTGCCCTGACCGAGCAGACGCGGGCCTTCAAGAATATTCAGCGGGGCTGAGTTGCCATGGGCTTCGACAACGACACGGAGGTGTGGCAATGAACACCCTCTACTTTCTGACCCTTAACGGTCTGACCATGGCGGCGCTGCTATTCATCATGGCCAGCGGCCTGACCCTGGCCTTCGGGCTGATGCGGGTAGTCAATCTGGCCCATGGTGCTTTCTATCTGCTTGGCGGTTATGTCGGGGTGCAGGTAATCAACGACACTGGCAGCCTGACGCTGGGACTGCTGGCCGGGGGCTGCATCGCCCTGGTCGGCGGGCTGCTGATGGAGCGCTTCCTGCTACAGCGGGTACGCGGCCTGGATCTCTCAGAAGCGCTGATGACTATCGCCGTGGGGCTGATCATCGCCGACGCCCTGCTGGTGGTCTACGGCGGGCAACCAGTGAGCCTGCCATTGTCTCGCGAACTGCGCGCACCGGTGGATCTCGGCGTGATGATGTACCCCTACTTCCGGGTACTGATTATGGTCTTTGCCCTGTTGCTCGGCATCCTGCTGTGGCTGGTGATGACCTATACCCGTCTCGGCGCCGCCATTCGCGCCGGCGTCGACGATCGCGAAACCGCCATGTCTCAGGGCATCAACGTGCCGCTGCTGTTTGGTGGCGTTTTCGCCGTGGCAAGTTTTCTGGCCGGCATCGCCGGGGTAATCGGCACGTCCTACATGTCGTTGACCCAGGGCCTGGACGTTCGGGTGCTGATGCTCTCGCTGGTGGTGATCATCATCGGCGGCATGGGCTCGCTGAAAGGGGCGGCGGTAGGCGCGCTGATCACCGGCATGGTATCGAGCTTCGCTACCGGCTATCTGCCTCAGTTCGCGCTGTTCTTCCTGTTCTTGCCAATGACACTGATTCTGGTCTTCCGCCCCCAGGGTTTATTCGGGAGGGCTGCATGAAACGCGAACACCTGCTTATTCTCGCGATTGTTGCCGCGCTTGTCGCGTGGCCGCTGCTGATGGGCAACTATGCGGTGGCCCAGGCCAACCGGGCGATGATCTACGCCCTCGCGGCGCTGAGTTTCTCGCTGCTGGCCGGTCGGCTGGGCTGGTTCTCGCTCTGCCAAACCACCTTCGCCGGTATCAGCGGCTATACCGTCGCCATTCTTGGCGTGCGCTACGGCTTGCCCTTTCCGCTGGTGGTGCTGCTGGCACTCCTGTTGACCACGTTCAGCGCGGTGATCTTCGGCTTGCTGACCGTACGCTCACGCAAGGTGAGTTTCCTGATGCTGACCCTGGCCCTGGGGCAGATGGTCTGGGCGCTGTCGTTTCAATGGGTCGATGTCACCGGCGGCTACAACGGCATCGCCGGGGTGCGCATGCCGGTCTATGGCGGTGTCGACCTCAACGACACCCGGATCTTTTATGTGATGGTCACCACGGTGACGGTAGCGATCTTCCTTGCCATGTGGCGACTCTATCGCTCGCCCTTCGGGCTACTGCTGCTGGGCATACAGGAGAATGAACAGCGCATGCGCGCACTGGGTCATCCCGTCGCCCTGGCCCGCTTCAGTGCCTTCGTGCTGGCGGGTGCCATCGCTGGCGTGGCGGGCGTCTTTCTAGTCTACGACATGGGCATCATGTCGCCGTCACCATTGGGGCTCGGCCACGCCGTATGGGTGCTGACCGCTGCGGTTCTAGGCGGCTATCGCAGCCTGCTCGGCCCCGCGATTGGGGTGGCTATCCTGATCACCCTGGAAACCCTGGTAGCCCAGTACACCGACCGACACATGATGGTGATCGGTCTGGTTCTGCTGCTCTCGATTCTGCTGATGCCGCGCGGGCTGGCAGAAGTGCTTGAGCAGCGCTTCAAGCGCAAGTCGAAGCCTCAGGCTTCAGTAACAACAACAACCCGAGGAGAATAGTCATGAAGTACACCAAGACACTCATCGTAAGCAGCGTATCCGCCCTGGCGGTAGGTGCCGCCGCCCATCTGCAGGCCGACGACACCCTGCGCATCGGCGTGATCGGACCCACCACCGGGGTGTTCTCCTTCTTCGGCGAGCAGCAGCGCATGGGCGTAGAGCTTGCCCAGGAGGAGCTTGCCGACCAGCTGGAGGCGCTCAATATCGAAGTCGAGTTCTACGACTCTCAGGGCGATGCCGAGACCACCGTGGATCGGCTGCGCGCTATGGAGTCGCGGGATGACATCGATTTGGTGGTGGGCCCGGTGCTGGGCGGTACCGGCCTGGCCGGCCTTGAATGGGCCAAGGGCTCAGGGATGCCGACGGTGATTTCCTACTCGGCTCCCGAAGACATCACTATGCGCGACCGCGCAGAGAACGTAGTGCGTGCCGGTTGGACTGGGGCACAGCCGATGTTCGCCTTCGGCGAGTACGTGGCCAAGGAGCTCGGTTACAAACGAATTGTCATGGTTGGGCAAGACTATTCCTTCCCCTATAACCAGGCAGGCGGCTTCATGAAGACGTTCTGTCGAGCCGGCGGCGAATCCGTCGAGCGAATTTGGCACCCCACCGGCACCTCCGATTACAGCTCGATACTAGCGACCCTGCCGGACGGTGATGCAGTGCTCTACAACGGCGCGGGCAGTGACGGCCTGGCGTTCTTCCAGCAGTACCATGACTTTGGCATCGACGCGCGTATGCCACTGCTCGGCGGCTCCAATTTCTTCGCCGTAGGTAACCTGCCAGAGATGGGCGATCAGGCCATCGGTGGCCTCTCGGCGCTTCAGTATGCCGAAGGCCTGGAGAGCGATAGCTTCCTCTCCTTCCGCGACGCCTTCTGGGCTATGCATGGCGACGAGGTCATGCCGCTGGCGCCCGCCGAGCACGGCTACGTGGCCTTCAAGATGGCCGTGAGTGCCTTCGATAGCGCCAACGGCGGTGACCGTGACGAGGTGATCGCTGCGCTGCGTGAGACCGAGATGCCGGATGCGCCGCGCGGCCCTTTCCACCTTGATGAGTACGGCAACCCAGTACAGAACATCTATATCAATGAAGTTCAGGAGGTCGACGGTCGACTGGTCAATGTGCCGATCAGAACCTACGAAAATGTCAGCCAGTTCGGCCCCTTCGAGGCCGAGGAGTACCTGGCCGGTGAGCCCGACAGCCGTGACTTCCCTCCGAGTGACTGTTCGGATCCCTACTATGACTGAGACACAACCTGCTACGAGCTCTGCGCCAGCGCTGGAGGTCGCTGGCCTGGCCAAGTCATTCGGCTCGCTGTTGGTGGCCAGTGACGTTCATCTGCGAGTGGAATCCGGTGAGCGGCGTGGGCTGATCGGCGTCAACGGCGCCGGCAAGACCACGCTGTTCAATATGATCGCCGGCGAGCTCAAGCCCGACCGCGGGTCGATCGGCTTCTTTGGCGACAATATCACCCGAGATTCGGTCATCCAGCGCACTCTTAAAGGGCTCGGTCGCACCTATCAGGTGTCAACGCTTGTGCCCTCGGTCACGGTCAGGGAAAACCTGGCGCTAGCCCGGGGAGACGGTCGATTGCCTTCATTGTGGCAGCCTTGGCAATCTCGACTGGACGGCGACCTGATGACGACGGCCGACCAGCTGGGCCTCACGGCCGTGCTCGACGAAACGGTGGCCAACCTGTCGTATGGCACCCTGCGCCAGTTGGAGCTTGCCATGGTCATGGCCCAGAAGCCGCGGCTACTGCTACTCGACGAACCTGCGGCCGGACTCTCCCATGCCGAGCGCCAGGTGCTGCAGGACATTCTGCACGAACTCCCCCGCGAGGTGACTCTACTGATGATCGAACACGACATGGAGATGGTGCTGGCTCTCAGCGACTGCATTTCCGTTCTGCACCAGGGAGAAATGTTCGCCGAAGGCAGCCCTGACGAGATTGCCGCCCACCAGGGCGTACGTGACATCTACCTGGGGCGTGCCAATGACTGAAATGATAATAGACGTTGAAAACCTCAAAGCTCACTACGGCCTAGGTCAGGCATTGCAGAACCTCAACTTCGGCGTCGGCAAGGAATGCGTGGCGATCATGGGCCGCAACGGTGTAGGCAAAACCACCCTGGCGAGGGCGCTGATGGGGCTCGCCCCCCCTCAGGCAAGTGGCTCGGTAAAGCTGCTCGGACAGCAGGTGCTGGGCTTGCCACCACACCGAATCGCCCACCTGGGGGTCGGCTACGTGCCCCAGGGGAGGCGCCTTTTTCCGTCTCTCAGCGTCGACGAGCACCTGCAATTAAATGCTCGTAAGGGCCCCACTGGGCAGCAGTGGTCGGCCAGCCGGGTGTTCGAGTTGTTTCCCTCGCTGGGCCAACGCCGCAGGGCCTATGGCGACCAAATTTCCGGGGGGGAGCGCTCAATGCTGGCCATTGGCCGCGCCCTGGTCACTAACCCGGGCTGCCTGATACTTGATGAACCGACGGAAGGCCTGGCGCCAGCAGTGGTCGAGGATGTAGCGCTGAGTCTGAAGGAACTCAGCCGCGAGGGTGTCGCTGTGCTGCTGATAGAACAGAACGTCAAGGCCGCAGTGATGGCGGCTGATCGCGCCTACTTCATGTCAGAGGGCAAGATTGTTCATGAGACTGTCGACGGCGAGTCGATGTCCGACGAGGCAACGCTAGGGCGCTACCTCGGCGTCTCAGTATAGGACGGATGGGACTTTCAGCTTAAACATCTTTGTCGAAAAGCCTAATGTAGAGGGAGCTTTTCAATCACCTCGGCGACCCTGTCTCTGTCGCTGCCCTGCAGCGTTTTAAGCGGTAGTGGCAAACACGGTTGGCTCACCTTGCCGGTTATTTCGGCCATGGTGGCCACTACCCGAAGGCTGCCGCCGTAGTCGCGATAAAGCGCCCAAAGTGGTTCAAGTTCATGGTTGATTGCCTGCGCTTTGTCTGGCTCTCCTGCCTGAGCCGCGCGGGTGATCGCCAGCGCTGTCTCGGGAAACAAACCACCCAAGACCGAGTACCAAGCATCGCAGCCGGCACTGAGCCCTGCCGCGGCCATCGGATCACCGCTGATGCCGATGGTGACATCCCCAGGTATTAATGCGCGCAACCGCTCAACTCGCTCCCGCACGGCGGCTTGGTCGCCTGCGACCGGGGGTATCTTAATGGAGTGAACCTGCGGCAACTGCGCGATGCGGCCATGCAGTTCGTCGCTGAACGTAAAATGCGTGGTGCCAGGGTTGTCATAAACGCAGAGCGGCACGCTGAGCGATTGGCCTACCGTCTCATAAAGGCCATAGACTTCGTCATCGGTGAGCGTTTGGTAAGAAACCGGTGCCAACAACACGCCACTAGCGCCTGCCAGTTGGGCGTTTTCTGCGTGGATTAACACATCCCGAGTACGCAGTGCGCCAATGCCAACGATAACCGGCACCTTGTCGGCGCTCGCCACAGCAAGCTGGGTAACGCGAGCGCGCTCCGCTTGGCTTAAATAGGCATAGCTGCCGGTGGATCCGAGCGCCCCAATGGAATTCACCTCTGCCTCAGCTAAGTGTTCGACTAACCGGATAAACTCGCGTTCTTGGAGCCCCTGCTCATTCATGGGGGTTAGCGGAAAGGCGCTCAGGCCGGAAAACATTTGCGTATCCTTAAAATAAACGCGGCCAAGCCCTAGGCTCTTTCTGAAAACTGGCTGCGCTCGACCATACGGCGTTAAAAATCGGCTCAAAGTACTCATTTACACTACGTAAACTCCGTCTTTTCGCCGATTTTTGCCTTGTCTGGCCTTCGCTCGCCGACTTTTCAGACAAAGCCTAGTGGGCAGTTGACTGCTGAAAATCGTTAACCGAGATACTGGCAAATTTTTCCAGAAAAAACACTAGCGATTCGGGATGGCGGAAGCGTTCGCTAAAGGCTTCCTGACCTTCCGGCGAGTGGCGGGTAATATTGGCTTCGTACTCATTACCCACTTTAAACACATTGGCGTGGTTTTCGCGCTCGCCTTCTTTATGAATCGCAGTGAGCGCCGTTTGTTGATGGAGCATAGCGCGCAAACGGCTAGCGGCGCTTCGCTCATCTTCCGTGGCCCATAATGGCTGATCGCGGTTACCGTAGTGGTAGAGCATCACGGCCAATAACAAAGCAAAAATGCTGCTGACCAGCACCCAGGTAAGGGCCACGCTCGATACCGGCACCAATACCATGGCCACCAGCTGTACCACGCCCCCTACCGCCAGGGCGACGGCTAGTGGACGCCACATACGCGGGTTCATGACGCTGCGCTGGAGACTTGCCCCCCACAGCCCCAACACGGCAAAAAAACCGACGACCAGATACACCGCCGACAGTGGTGTGCCGCCCCCCATCAGCACCGCGACGATACCGATCACCAGTAACAGGCTGTAAAATGCTGCCAGTAGGCAGTAGGCACGCTTGAGGGTCATGGAGTTCTCCTGAGCATCGTTTTTGTTATGTGGACGTCTTATTACTCGGAGTATAGCCAATTCGCCCGAGCGTGCCCGCCGGTGAAAATCAACGTTATACGGCTGCCACACGCTTGACGTCAGCTACCTTTGGTCTTTAATCGATATGTCTTTGTCGCCGCGAATTTGCGCATGACTAATTAGCGCAAAGATAAACGTGCCGCCAATCACATTACCCGCCAGGGTTGGCAAGCCGAACTGAAAAAGCAGTTCATGCCAGTTGATATTACCCACCAACAGCAGGTAAACCGCCTCGCTGGCCCCGACCACAATATGGGTGAACCCACCGATCGCCATGACATACGTCATGATGATAATGATCCATACCTTGGCTTCCCCTGCCGCGGGGATCAGCCACACCAGGGTGGCAATCAACCAACCGGCAAGAATTGCTTTGGCGAACATTTCATAGGGCGAATTCTCCATCATATGCTCGCCCAGGGTAATAAACGCTTTGTGGGTAGCGTCGTCGAACATCGGCATGTACAAAAACGTAACGGCAGATATCGCCGCGCCCGCCAAGTTGCCGAATAGCACCACGCTCCAAAGCCGCCCTAGAGACCCAAAGTTCTTACGTGTTGGCTGGCTCATAACAGGCAAGACGGCCGTCACGGTATTTTCGGTGAACAGCTGTTGTCGGGCCAAAATCACGGCAATAAACCCAATCGTATAGCCCAGGCACTCCACCAGGAACCCCACATCACTATCGGGCAGTTTTGCATGCATGATGCCGCGCGCCACCATGGAAAAGCTCATCGATATACCCGCGGCCACCGCGGAGAGCAGCAGCGCCATCGACCCGCGCGCTAATTCTTTTTGGCCATCCATGCGTAGCCGTTGGTGAACCTCCGCCGCCTGAGAGGGTAGCTCACGCGCTTCATCTTTTTCTTCACTGCCTGTGTTGCGCTTACCGTCGACGCTTTTGTCTGAGCCTTTTTGCGCACCGTCCGAGTCGGCGTCTGTGCCGCCTTCAAAATCATCTTCCGCGTGATGTACTTCCTCACTCATGCTGTGCGTCCTGTGCCAACGATACGATAATAGGGAAACGTGTGCTCTCAAGCTTAGTGGCAACTCACCTAATTGGATAGTCACCGCCTGCGTACGCAATCGGGGTTAATTCATCAATTACTTAGATACAAAAACCAACCTTTAGGTTGCATTTAAAAGCCGGTAGCACAACGCAGTTAACCGTGTATCACGCTATACTTAGTTAATAATTTAAATGGAACACCACGCTAGGAAGCATTTATGACTGATTCGTCACGCCAGCCTACCGGGCAGTCCTGGAATCCTGAGGGTTATGCCCGGCATACAAACCTCACGCCCGACCAGGGGGATGAGGTATTAAGACTGCTTGCGCCCAAACAGGGCGAACGGATTTTGGACTTGGGTTGCGGCGATGGCCAATTAACCGAGCGCATCGCCAAACGCGGGGCCGAGGTGCTAGGAATCGATACCTCAGAGGAGATGGTCAGCGCCGCTAAGGCGCGCGGTCTCAACGCACGGTTGATAGATGCCTATCAAATGCCGTTTGACCAAGAATTCGACGCTGTCTTTAGCAACGCAACGCTACACTGGATGCTCGACCCGCAAGCCGTGCTGGCCAGCATTAAACGCGCCTTAAAACCCGGCGGCCGATTTGTCGCCGAGTTTGGCGGGCATGGCAACGTAGCGGCAATTTGCACGGCATTGATTGCCGCATTGCAGTTTCGCGGCATTAGCGCTCGCGGGCGTTATCCGTGGTATTTCCCTACGGCAGAGCACTATCGCCACCTGCTGGAAACAGCCGGTTTCAAAGTGAATTCAATTGAGCTTATTCCCCAACCGACCCCGCTGCCTAACGGCATGGGCGGCTGGCTAGAGACCTTCGCTGGGCCGTTTTTGCATGGCCTGGAAGACGATTTGCGCGACTCGGTAGTCGACAACACAATGATGCTGTTGAGCCATAGCCTGCGCGATTCTCAGGGTAATTGGACAGCGGATTATGTTCGTCTACGCGTCCGCGCCAGCATCTAATACCTTCCCCGCCTCGTATGAGGCGGGGTAACACCGCGTTTTTTAGAATTCGTCCCACTCGTCGTTATCATGCTGGGCGGGCGCTGTCTGCTTGTTACGTGGGCTTTCTTTACGGGGCGCCGCCAGCGCCGAGGTATCTTGCGGCATGTCCTGCCCATCGGCACTGCCTTGAGCTACGTCACCCTGCTTCAACCGGAAGGTAGCCATCAGGGCAGACAGCTGTTTGGCTTGCCCCTCTAGCGAGGAAGCGGCCACGTTGGTTTGCTGTACTAGCGCCGCGTTTTGCTGGGTGACGGAGTCCATTTCGGTCAATGCAGCGTTGATTTGTTCTATACCGCTGTTTTGCTCCCGCGTGGCGGTGGAAATCTCGCTTACCAGGGCGGTGACCTGACGAATGGAATCCACGGTGCCGTTGATCGTCTCGCCACTCCTTTCGGCCTGTTCGGCGCCTTGATGGATTTGGCCGGTGGTCGCTTCAATTAACTGCCGAATCTCTTTGGCCGAATCAGCGCTGCGGCTTGCCAGCAAGCGCACCTCGCTGGCGACAACGGCAAATCCCCTACCCTGTTCACCGGCCCGTGCCGCCTCTACCGAGGCATTTAAGGCGAGAATATTGGTTTGAAAGGCAATGGAGTCAATCACACCGATGATGTCGCTGACGCGTTCAGCACTTGAGGCGATATCTCGCATTAGCTGAACCGTGTGAGACACCTCTTTGCCCCCAGCTTCGGCCGACTGCGAAGCCCCAACCGACAATCGATCAGCCTCTTGGGCCGTTTCAGTATTGCGGCTAATCGTGGAGGCCATTTGCTCCATGCTGGAAGCGGTTTGTTGTAGCGCTGAAGCTTGTTGCTCTGTTCGCGCCGAGAGGTCTTGGCTACCCGCTGAAATATCGCCAGTGCCACTGAACACGCTGTCGCTGCTTTCACGTAACGAGACCACCAACGACTTGAGTTTGGTCTGCATAAAGGCTAACCCTTTATAGAGTTGCCCTACTTCATTCCGGCCTCGGTCTTCAATGTTAGCGGTTAAATCGCCGCTGGCAATCTGTTCAAAGTGGGTAACCGCCTCGCGCAGTGGCGTCACCAAACCGCGCACAATCACCATGCGCATGATGAGCGTTGCCAGTACGGCAATGACCAGCAGGGTAATGGCGATCATCCCCACGATATTATTCAACGAGGAGACATTGTCCCGCATGGCATCGCTACGCTGGTTGGCGTAACTCGTAAACGCCTGCATGGCGTCATCAAAATCAGCTCCCAGCTCGCTCAACTCTTCTTGACGGAACTGGACTTGAAACGGCGCCGCGTCGAGTAAGGGGATGATTCCTTCGGTGACGAAAGCATCATAAGCCACCACCATATCCTCGACGTATTCGGCGCGGGGATCATCTTCGGCCAGCTCAACCTGGCGGAACTGCGCAAAGCGCTCCTCAGCGGCTTCAACGGCAGCACGGGCCATTTCCTGGCTCTCCTGGCCTTTGTCAGGGTTCCCCTGGGTGCTGAAGCTAGCATAGCGGTCTAAAAAGGTTTGGGCCCGCAGGGCGTTAACTTGGGTACGGTTGGCGGCGTTCGCCAGTTCCTCATTATTAATCGCCAATTCGTGCAGCGCTTTTTCACTGGTGGTGCTTGAGTAAAAACCCAGCCCGCTAACCAACCCAATGATTAACAGTAATATAACCAGTGCGGCGGTTAGGCTCCATTTAATCGAGAGGTGCTTCATCCTATTGATCCCTTGGCTTTTTTAAGTATCGGTAAATGATATCGGCCAATATCGCGCAATATTAAGGAAATCAAATAAACATTAGGCATTCGCCCAACATCCGTCGGCAAAAGACGCCAGGCAGAGCAGAATAATGTGGCCTTTGATAAGGCTCACGCTAGCAAACCAATGCCACAAAAAAACGCCCGTTGGCGAGCAGGCGCTCGCCAACGGGCGTTAAAAGACAGCTAGCTAAGGTGTGGGGTTAAATAGTTGCCATGTCGATCACAAAGCGATAGCGCACATCGCCTTTTTTCATACGCTCGAAGCCTTCATTGATGTTTTGGATATCCAGCATTTCAACATCGCAGGTGATGCCTTGGTCGGCACACAGCTTCAGCACTTCTTCGGTTTCGGCGATGCCGCCGATCAGCGAGCCGGCTACCACGCGACGTTTGAAGACCAGATTAAAGCCTTCGATGGCCGGTTCAATCGGCTCGAGCAGACCGACTAAGATATGCGTTCCGTCGTACTTCAAGGACGCTAGGTAGGGGTTAAGGTCGTGCTGAACCGGCACGGTATCGAGCATAAAGTCGAAGGTTTCAGCCACGGCATCCATTTGCGCTTGATCGCCAGATACCACGACGTGGTCGGCCCCATTACGCTTGGCTTCTTCCACTTTGGCATCCGAGCGGGTAAACACAGTTACCTCAGCGCCCAGCGCTTTCGCCAGTTTGACGCCCATGTGGCCCAGGCCGCCCATGCCAATCACGCCGACTTTGTGGCCTTTGCCTACGCCGTGATGCTTGAGCGGTGAATAGGTCGTGATCCCTGCGCATAGAATCGGCGCGGCAGAGGCTAAATCGATGCCATCGGGCATTTTCAGCACAAAGTGATCGCTCACGACAATTTTGTTTGAGTAACCGCCCTGGGTCATGGTGCCGTCTTGGCGATCTTCGCTGCCGTAGGTCATGGTGAACCCTTCCAGGCAGTACTGCTCTACGCCATCTTTACAAGCCGAGCAGGTACGGCAAGAATCTACCATACAGCCAACGCCGACAATATCGCCTTCTTTAAAACGGGTTACCTTGTCGCCTACAGAGGTCACACGGCCGACGATTTCGTGACCAGGGACAATAGGGTACTGCGTCATGCCCCAGTCATTGTGAGCAAAATGCAGGTCACTATGGCAAACGCCGCAGTACATGATGTCGATGGCGACATCGTCCGGGCGGGGCTCGCGGCGGTCAAAAGTAAACGGGGCTAGGGGTTTTTCGGCGGAAAATGCCGCGTAGGCTTTTGCTTGGCTCATCAAATGAAGCTCCTTTTTCAATGATCCCCTCAACAACGGGGATTAACACCCATTATTAACCTAATAGGCCTGGATAGCGATGAATGAAGCTACGAAATTTTTGCACAATCCTCCGGATCATCGCTATAAAATAACAAGAGATGGTAGAAAACCTGTCACAATCATCTTCCTTACCGGAAATTTTATCACGAGGTAGCAATGGCGGGCGAAGTATTCACCCCTAGCATGCGTATAGACGGCGTGGGCAGCACACTGGCTGAATTGATCACACCGCTGGTGGAACAACAAGGCATGACACCTACCGCACTTAGCGGCGTCAACCTGCTCAGCCTTGACCGCCACCAAGTGCGCACGCCACTGCTGTACCAGCCTAGCTTAATTATCATCGCCCAGGGTCGGAAGATCGGCTATCTAGGCGATAGGGAAATTCACTACGACCCTGGTCAATACTTGGTACAAACCTTGCCGCTGCCGTTTGAGTGTGAAACCCACGGTTCTCCGGAAGCGCCTTTATTGGGGGTTTCCATTCAATTGGAACCAGCGCTGCTGAGCGAGATGGTCACTACCATGGGTGATGCGCCTAGCGATTACCCCACTACGCTGCCGATGGCATCCGTCGCGATGAATGACGGCATGCATGCCGCGGTAGGGCGACTCGTGAGCGCACTCCACAATCCGGTGGAACTTGCCACGATGGGTAAGGCGCGCATTCGCGATGTCGTGTTTGAAGCATTGAAGGGAGATCAAGGCCCGGCACTTAGAGCCCTGGTGCGCGGCCACGGCCACTATGCGCGTATTGTCCAGGTGCTGTCGTTGCTGCATCGCCACTTCGCCGACGATTACAGCGTTGAGCAGTTGGCCCAGCAGGCCAACATGAGCCCCTCGACGTTTCACCAACACTTTAAACAAATCACTCGCGCATCGCCGACGCAATACATCAAGCAGCTACGGCTGATTAAAGCCCAGCAATTGCTGTTACAAGATAACCATAACGTAAGCCAAGCGGCGCAGGCGGTGGGCTACCGCAGCGTGCCGCAGTTCAGCCGTGACTATAAGCGCTATTTTGGCGACGCGCCGTTGCAGCATCGTCGCCAAGAACAGGCCATGCGCTCCTGAAGCGACAGCTACTTGGCAAATAGCTGGTTCATGTCTTTGAAGGCTTTGAATTCCAACGCGTTACCGCAGGGGTCGAGCAGGAACATGGTGGCCTGCTCACCCACTTCGCCCTTGAAGCGCACGTAGGGCTCAATCACGAACTGGGTGTCGCGGGCCTTCAAACGCGCTGCCAGCGCCTCCCACTCGCCCCAGCCAAGCACCACGCCAAAGTGCGGAACCGGTACATCATGCCCGTCGACCGGGTTGGTATGGACGGCTTCCTGTCCGGGGGTTTTGGGGTGTTCGTGAATGACCAGCTGGTGCCCGAAAAAGTTGAAGTCCACCCAGTGGTCGCTGGAGCGCCCTTCGCTCAAGCCAAACACATCGTTGTAGAAAGCCCGCGCCGCACTCAGGTCATAGACGGGGATCGCCAGATGAAAAGGGGAAAGGCTCATGGTTGTCTCCTGTGGCGTTTGTCTGGTTAATCGCGTTATCTGAAAGCGATCGCTTGATGATAGCGTTTTGACACGATAAAAGGTGCATAAATGCACATAAAAGGATCGCGCACGTGAACCCGCAAGACCTTGAAAAGCTGGTGACCCGCACCATGCCCTTCGGCAAGTACGAAGGACGGCTTATCGCCGACCTGCCCGGGCCGTACCTTAACTGGTTTGCGCGGGAGGGGTTTCCCGCCGGGGAAATAGGCCAGCTGCTCCACCTGATGCATGAAATCGACCACAACGGCCTGAGCGATCTGCTCGCGCCGCTCCGCCAGGGCTGATGTCAGCAAGGCGCGCCTCTGAAGCTGAGCGCCCGCTCCCGCTCGACGATGTACAACGACTTGTACTGGTCGGGATCCGCGGGGAATCGCCCCAGCGCCACTGCGTGTTCAAAGAAGCCCTCGGCGGGCAGGTCGTCCCGGCGGCTGACCACCAGGGCCGCGATCATCGGCCGCCCGGCGGCGACATCCTCTTCCATCAGTTGCTCGATCGCCTGGGCCACGCGCTGAATTGTGCGCGGCGGCTCAAGCCCCAGGGTCTTTGCCACCTGCTGGTAAGTCATGGGTAGTTCAGCGCTGGGCTTGTCGGTCAGCAGCGTGCGTACCTGGTCGGCAAGTGCGGCGTGTGTATCAGTTTGCGTCATTGTGGTTGGCGTTCTCGTTGCAGGAAAACAAGCATACCGTGACATGGCTGGTTATGCTGAAGACATATAAATGGATTAACGCGTCGTCACTCAGGAGAAAAGCATGACAAAACCACCCAGCGCTCAGCAACCCAAAGGTGGCCGCTGGCCCAACGTCCTGGCCTGGCTGAGCGTTTTAGCGCTACTGGCGGCCTTGTTGCTGATGGGCGGAGCAGGCCCCGCCTACCGCACTGAACTGCTTGCCCTGGGCGACGCCTTCAGCCTGCTGCGCTATGGCGCCTATCTCGCCGCCGCGGCAGCCACGCTGGGGCTGCTTGTGCTGGTGCTCAGCATCTTTACGCGCCGTCCCGGCGCGGGTGTCACCGCGGTGATCGTACTCGTGGGCACTGCCGCGCTGCTGTATATGCCGTGGCAGCAATGGCAGCGGGCCCAGCAGGCCCCGGTGATTCACGACATCACTACCGACACCCAGAACCCGCCGACCTTTGACGCCCTGCGCGACGCCCGGGAAGCCGCGCCCAACGGCGTTGACTACCCCGGCGATGAAACGGCGCGTCAGCAGCAGGACGCTTACCCCGAGGTGCAGCCGCTCGTGGTAGCAGCACCGCTATCGCGGGTGCTTAGCGCCGCCCAGTCAGAGGTCGAGTCGGCCGGCTGGCAGATAGCGGCGATTAGCGACCACACGATCGAGGCCACCGCCGAGACTCGCTGGTTCGGCTTCAAGGATGACGTGGTGATTCGCCTGAGCGAACAGGAAGACGGCGTCAAGGTGGATATGCGTTCGGCGTCGCGGTTGGGCGCCAGCGATGTCGGCACCAACGCGCGCCGTATCGAGGCGTTTCTTGACGGGCTGGAAGAACGGCTCGAATAGCCGTTCAGTGCACTTGGTTGGCGCGAGTCGCACCCTGCTGGCCAACCAGAGGTTCGCTATCCAGCGAACCAATCGGCACCGCCAGGCTCGTGGGTATATCACCGCTTAGCTGGAGGGCTTGATAACGCAGCGCACAGACGCGCAGAAACGACGTGAAGTTGCCCAAGTCGTGTCCGGCGGCGATCGACTCATGGTAGAGCCGGGTGATCATTTGCGCG
Source organism: Vreelandella arcis (assembly GCF_900103865.1). GTDB lineage: Bacteria > Pseudomonadota > Gammaproteobacteria > Pseudomonadales > Halomonadaceae > Vreelandella > Vreelandella arcis. The sequence continues at coordinate 192,803 of NZ_FNII01000007.1, read as the reverse complement.
GTATTCATGCCATCACGCTGGGCGATTTCCTCAAGAATCTGCCAGAAGTAGTTTTCCAGCCGCACGCTGGTCACCATGCCGTCAATGCGCAGCGAATGGGTCGCGCTTTGCCACAGCGCGGGGTCGGCATCAATAAACAGTTTGCACATCACACGCCTCTTTGAAGTATTGGCCGCTATGCCATCAGCATAGCGGCCAAACTGCCCCGCGCCCAGTCGATCAGCGCGGTGCACAGGCCATTGAAAGTGCGCTTAGCGGTCCAGCACCGCCATGAACTGGGCAAGCCAGGCCGGATGTGCGGGCCACGCCGGCGCGGTGACCAGATTGCCGTCGGTCACTGCATCGGTCACGTCCAGGTTGGCAAAGCGACCTCCGGCAAGCTCTACCTCCGGCTGGCAGGCCGGGTAAGCCGAGCACTGCCTGCCTTCCAGCACTTTGGCGGCGGCTAACAACTGCGCGCCGTGGCAGATCGCCGCCACCGGCTTATCGGCCTCGAAAAAGTGCTGCACCATGGTGAGCACCTGTTTGTTCAGGCGAAGATATTCCGGCGCACGACCGCCGGGCACCACCAACGCGTCGTAATCCGCCGGGTTTATCTCGGCAAAGGTTGCGTTGAGGGCAAACCGATGCCCGGGTTTTTCGGTGTAGGTTTGGTCGCCTTCGAAATCATGGATGGCGGTCGCTACGCTGTCCCCCGCCTGCTTGTCGGGGCATACCGCGTCCACTTGGTGACCCACCGCCATCAGCGCCTGAAACGGCACCATGGTTTCGTAATCTTCGGTGAAGTCGCCGGTAATCATTAAAATCCGCTTGCTGCTCATCTCAAGTCTCCTTGTTATCCACACGTTGGAGTTCCACGCGGAGCGCGTGTGATTTGAGCTTAGCAAGCGCCATTAAAAGACGGGTAGTAGGCCGTTACTACACCCGCCGCCAAGCCTTGCGCGATGACGGCGGGTGTATGGGCAGACTAGCTGAGGCGGGGCGCTGGCTTCTGCTCCGGCAGGGATAGATGGCGCTGTCCGGCACCTTCGCCGACCTTGAAGCGGCTTACCAGCAGGTTCATGTCACTGGCACGCTCGTCGAGGGTCTGGCTTTCGGTGGAGGCTTCCTGCACCAGGTGGGCGTTCTGGTGCGTCACCTGATCCAACTGGGCAATCGCCTGGTTGATCTGCTCAATACCGGAGGACTGCTCGTGGGTCGCCTGGGCAATTTCCGTCACGTAGCGCGTGACTTCGGTCAGGCTGTCGACGATTTCATTTAGGTGAGTGCTCGAGGCATTCACCAGGTGCTCGCCTTCGCTCACCTTGACCACGCTGTCATCGACCAGATGGCGGATCTGTGCGGCTTCTTCCGCACTTCTACCGGCCAGCTTGCGGACTTCCTGGGCGACCACGGCAAAACCACGTCCTTGCTCACCGGCCCGGGCGGCCTCTACCGAGGCGTTGAGCGCCAGCAGATTGGTCTGGAAGGCGATGTCGTCGATGGCCTTGATGATGCTGGTGATTTTTTCGCTGGCCTCGCGAATATCGCCCATGGCCTGGGTGGTGCGCTGGGCGACATCTCCGGCGGAACGGGCGCGCTGATCAACGCTGTTGCTCGCGCCTTTGGCATGGTCCGCGTAGTCGGCGGTTTGCTTGACCGTGGCGGTGATCTGCTCGAGGCTCGACGCGGTTTCCGCCAGCGAAGCGGCCTGCTGATCGGTACGCTGGGAGAGGTTTTCGTTACCCGAGGCAATCTGGCGGCTGCTGGCAGCAATCGCCTCGGCGCTTTGACGAATTTGCGCCACCATGCCTTCAAAGGTGTCCATCATGCGGTTGAACGCCTGCGCGGTCTGGCCGACTTCATCATTACGCTGCAAATCAAGGCGCATCGACAGGTCAGCATTTTCGCCGGCGGCACCGCTGATATTTTCCATCTGTTGACGCATGGTCAGCAGCGGCCCCAGCACGCGTACCATGGTGCGCCAGCCGAAGATCGCCAGCAGCGCAATCACCACCAGGGTCACCGTGATCAATAGCGTACGCCCTGCGTTGGCCAGGGTTTCAGCCTGCTCGGCGGCGGTATCGGCTTGTGCCACCGCATAGGCTTCAACGTCGGTCAGGGCATCGCCCATCTGCGCCATTGCCTGGCCGACGTTATTCAGCTCATTCTGAACCTGCTCCTGACGCTCCAGCTGCTGCTGACGCAGCGCGTAGACGGAGCTTTCATCAGTGAGCATCAGGCTTTCCAGCTCGACGATAATATCGTCCAATTCGTTAACCAGCGCGACCTGTTCGGTATCGGCGCTTGGCGCGCTCATGATCCCCGCCAGCGACTGCCGAGCCAAACCAATTTGCTGGCCGATCTGATTGTGACGCAGGTTGACCAGCTCGTCTTCGCTCTCCACCTGCAATAAGCGACGCCCAAGGTCGGCCAGCATGGCCACGGCGATGCGCACTTCACTACTCAGTCGGGTCACGTCCGCTTCATTGCTGAACAGGTTATCCAGCAGGCCCGTCGGCAAGGTGGTCATGCCGTCGCTACGCCAGGCGTTCAGTTGGTCCTCTAGCGCGCGCTGTTCGCGCACCTGAACGAGCGCGGTCCGCCCGGCGATATCGCCGGCGCTACTCATCACTTCGCTGATCAACGCCTGCATCTCGGCCAGTTGCTCGTTCATGCGAGCCTGAAGGGCGAGTTCTTCCTCGCGAACGTTTTCCAGCGAGGTGTCGCTTGCAAGCAGGGTTTGGTAGTGCTCATCCAGCGTGGCCAACTGGCTTGACTGGGTTTCGGCATCGTCGGCCGCCAGGTCATCGCGTGCCTGATTAAAGCGCTGATCCAGGGTTTCCCGGGTGGGGATCTCTTCCAGATCGGCGGCGTTCTCGGCGGCCAGCAGGTCGGCATGACGCTGTCCAAATGCGCCCATGGTCGACACCATCTCGCGGCTGGCATTTTGCAGCGGCATTACTTCACCGGTGATGTAGCGCTGCGAATCGATCAAACGCTGATTAGTGATCCAACCAGTTGCCGCCAGCACCACGGCACCGATAACGGCAGCCAGAAACAAGCCAATCAACATGGCACGTAAACTGAGAGTTTTTTTCATTAGCTTACTTCGCTTGTGTCAGAGGTAAATTACGCATCAGCAGCGGATGAACGCTTTAGCGCAGCAGCGTTGACCACTCGACTAACTCAAATTTTCCGTCGTCAATGATCGTCGGCCAGACGCTGTCACTCGCCTGGTGGTCGTTAGGCCCCAGGTGCAGCGGCTCTTCCAGGCCAATGTCTACCTCACCCAACCCCAGCAGGCCGTCGACAATTGCCTCGCGATCCGGTGAGTCGCCGGCGGCTTTTACACCTTCCACAAACAACTTGGCGGCCAGATAGCCTTCCAGCGAAACAAAGTCAGGCTCACTGCCGTTGGCATGTTCATCGAGGGCCTGGCGGTAGGCTTCAACGGCGGGCAGATCAGCGTCCAATGGCGGCACTACCTGGGTCACGATCACGCCGTCTGCCTGATCACCCAGTTCATTCAACAGCGCCTGGCTGCCCACGAAGGACACGTTGAGGAACACCGCATCAGGGATGTCCTGGCGAGCTTCACGAATAAAGTCAGCGGCGGGGCCGTAAGTGCCAACGATAATCACCGCTTTGGGCGTTTCAGCCGCCTGGAGGATGGTGGCCAGTCCCTGATGAACGTTGCGGGTCCCGCGGGAAAAGCGTCCGTGGGCGAGGTTTTGGATGCCGGTAAAGCCCTGTGCTTCAAGCGCTTGCTTCGCCCCGTTGTAGCCAGCGTCGCCGAAGCTGTCGTTTTGGGTGAAGAAGGCAATTTCCTCCGGCTCGATGCCGGCTTCCATCAGGCCATTGACCATCGCCGCGGTTTCTTGAACATAGCTTGCACGATAGTTAATGACATAACGGTCAGGGGGAGATTGGCGCAATACCCCCGCACCAGTGAAGGCACCGTATAAGAGGGTTTCCGCTTCATTGTGGATCGGTATGGTAACCGTTGCGGTGGGCGTACCCACGTTACCAATCGCCGCTAGGATGTCGTCGTTATTGACCACCTCGCGGGTATGCCGAGCGGCACTCAGCGGGTCGTACCGGTCATCAAAGGCGGTGAGAGAAAGTGTTTCACCATTCACCCCACCCGCCGCATTGACCTCGGCAAAATAGGTATCAATGCCTTTTTTCATGCCTTGCCCGAGCGAAGCAGCCGCGCCTGTATCAGGGGCTACAATGGCAAAATTAAGCTCTGCCTGGGCCACCGGAACCCACACCATGCTTACCAGTAACGCTATCCAAAATCGTCGCATTGCCCTTCCTCAATTTGCTTGCCAGCTTTTTGCCAAGTACGGCTTGTGTAATAACTTTTTTAATTAGTTTTAAAACAACTTGTAAAAAGTGTTGTAAAACAGTGCCGTGAAGATACGCTTTCGCCACACTGAATATCAGTGTGGCGAACATACAGAAGCACTATCGGCCGCAAAATCCTGAACTAAAGGACGACTATTCGTAATTACTAATAAACATAGTAACGACTTGTAACCCATCCGTTGGCTGATGGGTTGAAGGGTTAACGGGGGCGCTGCAAGGCGAAACGGTCTGTGGTGCGGATGTAATCGCTGCCTGCCAAACGGCCGACCGGTTTAAGCACGTCCAAGTTGACGTGACGGCCGTCCCAAATAGCGTCATCAAGATGCAGGGAAATCACGTTGGCAAGCACCAGGTTGCCTGCCATGGGTTGGTCGCCAAAGTGAATAATATCGCGCAAACGGCAGCCAAACGCGACCGGCGCGCTGGCGATGCGAGGCACCGATACCCCGGGCATGGCGGCTTTTTCCAGCCCCGCCAGCATAAACTCATCCTCACCGGGCGACAGGCTGGCGCTGGTCGTATTGAGCGCATCGACCAGCGCTTCGCTACTGATATGCACCACGCATTCGGGGTTTTCTTCTAGGTTGCGCACAGTATCTTTGCTACGCCCCTGCCCGTTCTGAAGCGGCGAAAACCCCACCACCGGTGGATCAACGCTGACGACATTAAAAAACGAAAACGGGGCAAGGTTGTCGTTGCCGTTGCGATCCTGGGTAGCCACCCAAGCGATTGGGCGCGGACAAATCGTGCCGGACAATAGCCGATATAAGGTGCCTGCTTCTAACGGCGATTCATCGAGCAAACAATGCATGGCCTTTCCTCATCAACACATGAACGAAGTCGTTACGCTATCACAGCCCGTGGCGAGCGGGTCATGTTACGCTAGCCGTTGAACGCGGCTTCCGCGCGCCCCTTTTTTGCGTCTAAGAGGTTAACGATACCTGTGACTTCACCCCCTTCTCCCCGTCCGCTATCTCCCTGTCGGAAAGTCTGCCGTATCGAGCCAAGCCAATCGCTCTGTGAAGGCTGCGGCCGTACATTGGATGAAATCGCAGGCTGGGGAAAGATGACCGAGGCCGATAAGGCCCCGGTGTGGGAACGCATTGAGGCCGAGGGCTATGTCGTTTCTGAGGGAATCTCAGCGCGAGGCGGATGATGACGATCGGTTAAAATGTGATGTAACTCGCCGCAGTTCACCATCTGATCGTCGCAGTTAATCACAATATCCGAATGTGCCAGCACATAGCTGCGCCCGGTGATGGTATTTTCCACCACCTGATACGCGCCTTCCTGATGCGAGTCGACGAATGTACCGATAAAGCCGGTGTTGCGCAGCGACACGGTTTCCAGCTTGTCGCCCTGATGAAGCCGCCCTTCGTAATGCATCAACGCCAGCCGAGCGGAGGTACCTGTGCCCGTTGTGCTGCGGCAAATCACGCCGGGATGAACATAGGTGGTGGAGCGCGAGCGAACGTAGCCGTCAGCGACCTTCTCTTCCGGCCCCATGAAATGCAAAAACGGTAGCGGCCCCACATCGCCCAGGGTGTAATGGGAAAAACCGCGTTCTGCTTTAATCGCTTCAACGATTTTATGTGCACAAAGCGCCAGCGCCGCCTCTTCTTCCAGAGTTAGCTTAAAACCTAATTCGGCGGCATCCACCAGCGCGTAAAAGCCACCGCTGTAGGCAATCGAATAGGTCACGGGGCCGATGCCGGGCACCTGGATCGTTTCGCGGTAGGTATCAATGTAACTGGGCAAACCGCCACAGGTGACCGATTCCACCACGCCGTTATGTACCCTGGCTTCGACCTGTACCAAGCCGGCCGGTGCTTCGAGTTTGAAGCGCTGAATGCCTTCTTGCTTGGGCACGATGCCGCTTTCCAGTACCGCCGTGGCGGTGCACAAGGTATTAGAGCCCGAGTAAATCGGATAGCCCATCACTTCCATAATAATGTAGCCGGCAACGGCTTCCGGGTCGCAGGGCGGCACCAACAGATCCACCGACATTTCCGGGATACCGTAAGGCTCTTCAAGCAACAGTCGACGCAGGCCATCGGCATCGTCACGCAGGTATTCCATCTGTTCGCGGACGCTATTACCGGGAAGATGGTCAATGCCGCCTGTGACAATGCGGCTGACGTCACCGCCCGCGTGGGTATCCATTAACTGGATAGTGTGCTGAGTATTCATTCGCCGGTCTCTTTGCGATTAGGGTGCGTTTAGGGCAAACGGCGCGCCGTGGTTTTGCCACTGGCTGTCCGGGACGATCACGATCTTACCCAGATAGTTGCTATCGCGATTGACGAAATAGCGCTCGGCTTCATGGAGTTCAGACAGCTTGAAGGCAGCATGCAAAACAGGCTTTAGATCGCCACTGCGAATCCAGGCAATTAACTGCTCGGCCTCTTCCCGAGTGCCGTGGGAGACGCCAAAGATCTGCACCTGGTACAGATAAATTTTCGTCCACATAATTTCGCTGAGATTGCCGCCGCTGGCGCCCGCAATGGAAAGCCGCGGATAGCGCTTGCGGTGCTGCATATCAACAATCATGGTGTCGATAAACAGGTTGGTCATATCGCCGCCGACCAAGTCCATCACTGCGTCGATGGGTTGACCGTTCGTCGTGGCCAATACGCGATCCACAAAGGTGGGCAGATCGCCACGGTCGATCACCGCTTCGGCGCCAAGCGCCAGGAGTGCATCGGCTTTATCGGGCTGGCTGACGGCATAAGGAATTGCGCCAACCACGCGACAAAGCTGAATTAGCGCCGTGCCTACGCCACCACTGGCGCCGGTGACCAACACGCGCTCACCGGCCGCAATGCTGGCCGACGTCATCATGTGATAGGCCGTTTGGTAAGAGCACATCCCCATGGCGGCCAACTCGGCATCGTGCAGCTCCGGGTTGGGCACGTGATGAAACTGATCGGCGGGAACGGCGATGTACTCGGCAAAACCGCCATCCGCGCCGTGGCCGTAGTAGTCCGGGGTCAGATTGATATCGCGGCGATCATCGGCGTAAAGATTAAAGTCCAACAACCCCCGCTCGCCGATTCGCGCGGCATCGACGCCCTCGCCCACCGCCACAATGCGGCCCGCCACATCGGCGCCTTGAATGCGCGGGAAGGTAAGCGTCGGTTCGCCCCCCATGGCAAACGAGGTGACGTCCCCTTTATCTTTGGTGGGATACAGTCCTTCGCGGGCTTTACGGTCGGTATTGTTTTTCGCCGTTGCGGTAACCTGCACCAACACTTGGCCTGCCTGGGGCCTTGGGGTCGCTACATCCTGGCGATATTCCAGCTTTTCGATGCCGCCATGACCGGTTAGCAGCATGGCCGCCATGGTGGTAGGAGGCGTTGCAACGTCAGTCATTTGCGGGCTCCTCTAGGAGTGGTTTAAAAGACCAATATGACTATTTAGAACCATAACAAACTTTCGTATTGTCTCAAGCAGACGGCCACCCTTTCATAACGCCTAGGGTTAGTGCGAACCCTAAAACCAGTGCTTTCGCTTAAACAGCCAAATCAACACGCCGCCGATGCCCAACATTACCCCCCAGACAAAAAAGTAACCGTATCGATAGCCGAGTTCGGGGATGTATTCGAAATTCATGCCGTAGACACCGGCGATAAAGGTAAGCGGCACAAAAATAGCGGTGATGACCGTAAGCACTCGCATGGTGATGTTGAGCTGGTGCGATGAAATCGAAATATAGCCATCCACCAGGTCGCCACAAATGTCGTAGTACATTTGCGTGAGGGTATACAACCGCTCAAAGCGCTCTTCTACGTCGGTAATCGCGTGCAGGGTTTCGCTCTCGCCGCGAGGCAAGTGAGCGTAATCGTAGGCGGTTAGCTCCTGGGTAATTCCCTTGTGATAGCTGAATATGCGGCGCATTTTCACCAGCCGCGAGCGGTAGGCGATGATTTTCCGCATCAGCACATCGTTGCCATTTTCCAGCAGTTCATCTTCCAGATCGCTAAGCTCCGCTTCGAACTCCAACAGACTATCAATATAAAACCCCGCCGACAGGTACATGACCCTAAGCGCCGCATGCTCCGGCGAATGCGCCAATAACGCCCGGCCTTGGTCGTTGAAAAGACGCTGTATGCTCAGCGCCTCGCCGGGGTGCAGCGTGACTAAAAACCGCTCCCCAATGAAAAAACACACCTGCTGGGGGACAAAATTAAGCTGGGCGTCAAACGATGAAATCCCGCGGTAGATGATCAGCGTGTGGTTATTGAACTCTTCAATTTTCGGCGGGTGGCGCTCTCTGTGGGCATCTTGAATGGCCATTGGATGGCACTCAAAGTCTTCTAGAAGGCGTTGCTCATCGGCCTGGCTTTCGCCTTGCATGTCCACCCAGATATGACTACCCGGCGTTTGCCGCCATCTGCCAATGAGCTGCTCGTCACCTTCGTGCACCTCGCCGTCGGGGGTGGTTAACAGTGTTCGAATCATGGTCGTCCTTGGCTTAGTAGAGCTTAATGACTTAGCAGCACAGCGTTAAGCGGGTGTGTCGGCCACTTTCACCTGCGCTTTGCCTGCGTGCTTGGCGTCATACATCGCCACATCGGCTCGCTTAAGCAATTCTTGGGCGGTTTCATCCACATTAGGGTAATACAGGGCTACCCCAATGCTCGTGCTGATATGAGCGGTGACATCGTCCAGACTTAGTGGCTGCTCTATTGTCTCAACGAGTTGCTGGGCAAGCCGCTCGGCAGCGTCGGGCACAATATTTTCCAGCAACAATACAAATTCGTCGCCCGCCCAGCGGGCCACATAGTCGGTTTCACGCACGGCCGCGGTAAGGCGTTTAGCCACTTCGCGCAGCAGTTCATCTCCGGCAGCATGCCCATGTAGATCATTAATGGCTTTGAACCCATCAAGATCCATAAACAACACGGCCAGAGCGCTTTGCAGGCGTCGCGTGCGCGCCATGGCCTCCGGCAACCGCTCATCAAGCGCGCGCCGGTTAGGCAACTGGGTAAGCGCGTCTTCACGAGCCTGCTGATCAAGGAGTCGTTCTAGCTGTATGCGCTCGGTAACATCGTGTAGAAAAAGGCTACGCCGGTATTCGCCCTCAATTTCCAGCGCCTTGATGCGCATTTCCACGGGTAATTGGCTGCCGTCACGGCGTGCCGCATAGTAGGTCACTGGCGTTTGCTGATCGCCTTCGGGCACGCCATCGGGAAAAATTAGCTGCTGAATGGGCCGCCCAAGCGCTTCTTCGCGGGACCAACCAAACATGGATCCCGCCGCGCGGTTCCAATCCAGCACTACATAGTGATCATCAATGCTGATGTAGGCGTCGTAGGCCGACTCGATCACCAAGTTCAACTCTCGGGTGCGCCGTTCAATCTGGTTTTCGAGATCGAGATGCAGTGCATCAAGTGACGCCTGGGAAGCTTCCCGGCGCTTTTTTTCAAACAAAAACCGTTCGCGGAGGTGAATTTCATCGGTGAGAATCGACGCCAAATCTTCAAGCGCGGCGAGCTCGGCAGCACTAATGCTGCGCGGTTGGGTGTCAATGGCGCATAGTGACCCCAGAGCAAGCCCTTGGGAAGTTCGTAACGGAATACCGGCGTAGAAGCGAATACCCTCCTCAGCGGTGACCAACGGATTACTGGCAAAACGTGGGTCATGGCGGGCATCTTCGACGATCAGCGGAGCAGTATCGGCAATCGTGTAGGCACAAAACGCCACGTCTCGTGAGGTTTCACGGGTATCGGTTCCGACACGGGATTTGATCCACTGACGCTTCGCATCGATCAGCGTTACTGTTGACATAGGGACGTTCAGCAACTGAGTGACCAGACGCGTAACCCGATCAAACGCAGGCTCATCGGGCGTGTCCAGCAGCGCCAGTTCATAAAGCGCTGCCAGACGTGCTTCTTCGTCGGGCAAAATTGGGTAGTTCATGATGTTGTCACCCATGCTGATAGACGGTGGTCGACCAGCATAACGCGAACGGCGAAGCATTGCTCAATGTGCGCGAAAACGTCTCGCCATCGCCAAGCCCACACTCACCAGCGTTGAGGCGCACAACGCGCCTAAAAAGGGGCCCAGCGTAGGGATGCCACCGGGGAACGTGGCCGCTAAAAGCCCCGCTTCAAGGCTGCCGTTGGCAAACCAGCCAGGCAATACGGCCCCCAATAACCCCGCAAGGCCGCCGCCAATCGCAGCCATGGCACTCATATGCCGCCACAACCCCAGCAGCACTGGAACGACAATGGCGGCACACAGCAGGTCGGCAATCAGAAAAAGTCGCAATACCGATAGCCCCTGCAGGGCGATAATCACCACCGGCAACATCAGCGCGACGGTCAACCAGCGCGCGGTGATTAATGACCGCCCCTGCTGCTCATGCTGAGACACCATTAAAGAGGCAATCGCGTTCTGCAACGTATCGACACTCGACGCCACCAGCGTAACGGCTAACACCAGGGCCAGCATGGCGAGCCACGCAGGGGCGTTAGCCAGCAGCGCAAAAAACGGCATGGGAGGATTGCCCAATTCAACGCCGCTCATCGCGGCGAGTATCCCCAAGCCGCCAATCACCATCACCACGACGATCGTCAGGCCACCACCCAGCCAAGCACCACGGCCCAGGCTGCCGGCGTCCTGCGCGGCCCACACCCGTTGCCAATACCCTTGGTGGAAAAGATTGGCCGCCGTGACCGCGATCACCAAGGTTAGCGCAACACTTAACGCCTCGCTTAACGGGGCGCTCGGCATCGACGACACTGAAGGCATGGTGGGCAGGTGCGTGAACGCCACGCTGCTGACAATAAGCAGCAGGGCCACCAATAGCCAAGCTTGCCAGCGGTCGGTGGCAAGGCTTGCCCGCAGCCCGCCAAGCACGGTATACGCTAGCGTGCTTAAAGCTACGCCCAGCACCACCGCAGCAGGGGGCACATCGGAAAGCAGCGCGGTAATCGCGCCGATGGCGGTCAATTCCGCCGCTAAAAAACACGCCATATAGGCCACTGATACCAGCGACACCCAACGGCGCACGCCAGTGCCATAGCACGCCTGGGCAAACTCAGCGATGCTTCTGCCTTCGGGCAACGCGCGGCGGATGGCCGGGCCATATAGGCCCAGCACGATAAACGGCAGCGCCGAGCCAATGGCATAGCCTGCCAGGGCCACAGGCCCGACAAAGGCGCCGATCTCCGGCGGGGCAAACAGGATCCACGCCCCCATGCCCGAGGCAAGAAAAGAAAGGCCGAGGGTCGCCCCCGACTGCGAGTTACGAGCAGTGATGTAGTCATCGACCGTGCCGTCGACCCAACGCGCACGCAGGCCAAGCAGGATAAAACCACAGAGCGCCGCGGCGAGCACGGCTGATGTTAGGTAAGGCATGTCGCGCTTCCTCCGCCGGTATAATCCGGATCAGGTTCCAGGGTTAGCGCGAAGCGCACTCTCAGCCCCTTAGGGCTCCCCTGGCGACAGTTAGTGAGTAGGTTTATTTAAGCTAACATTATCTTCAACGATAATCGCCTCGGCGTAAAGTGCCTGTCTGTGCTCAATTAAGCAGACAGGTTATGTTTAACGGGGCGGGTCTTTCAATCTGGGCAGCCGCTCTCCATACTCAGTAAGTAACCTAATAATGTTATAGAAACCGTGCAACGGTTCGCCACAAGGGAAAACGCTAATGCACTACACAGAAGCCAGGGAACATACGCCGGGAAGGCTACACGAACTGTTTGCAGACCCCTACAACGCGTTTGAAAACGATGCCGACGAGCGGCAGCTGCACATTCATATCATGCTGCATATGCTGTTAGCGCGCCCAATGGAGCGTGGCTTGATGACACTAAGGGTCATCCATGGGTGGGAAAACGGCGGTTTTGAACCGCAGGATCTGCAGCATGTCGATTACGCCATTCATAACGTGGCCGACTTCAAGCGTGCGGTAAACGACTTCACCCAAGCCTCAAAAGACAATATTGCGTTTCCTGCCGATGACGACGCGCTGCTGGCGTCTCCGCTCAACGACGCGATTGCCAATGCTGAGGCCGATGGGCAACCCTTAAACGAAGAGACACGCACGATTCCCGCCCGATGGCCAGCATTTGAAGGCGGGTTAGCCCTTTATACGCTGTTCAAAATGTACCATCGCCTGGTGTACGGCGAAGACGAAGCGTACCGCTGCACTCAGTGCTACACATCTTTTGGCCTGCGTGAGATTCACGAATTCCACGTCGAAGAGGGTGAATTTGCGCTATTGATCCCCATCGGCAAGCACTTTATCAGCGAGCCGTCTTTGCTCGTCTTGCACGAAAGCCAGTTGGATCCCATCGAACAACTGTTAGAAGAAAGCATACCGCTGTTTCACAATTTCTAACCCTGACCGCTTCCCCTCAGCCTATACAGGCCAAGGGGAAGGTGGCGAATGGGTAAGCAAGATTATGCAGTGAGGCGTTAACCCAGCGAGATGGTGCTGTTAATACCGCTGGATACGTTTTCCGGCTCAAACCAACGTGCGGTCACGGTCTTGGTTTGGGTCCAGAAGGCAATAGCCTGTTTACCGTTAGGCCCTAGATCCCCCAACTTAGACCCGCGCGAGCCAGTAAAGCTGAAATAGGCAACCGGAACGGGGATCGGCACGTTAATGCCAATCTGGCCCACATCGATATCGGTTTCAAAACGCCGGGCCACCCAGCCAGAGTTGGTAAAGATCGAGGTGCCGTTGCCGTTAGGGTTGGCGTTGATAAACGCGATGGCGTCGTCCAAGGTTTCCACATTGACCACGCAGAGCACCGGGCCAAAGATTTCTTCGCGGTAGACGGTCATCTCGGCGGTGACGTCAGCAAACAGCGTGGGCCCCACAAAGTTACCCTTCGGGAAGCCATCAACCGTGCAACCCCGGCCATCGACCATCAGCTTGGCGCCTTCTTTTTCGCCCGCGGTGATCAACCGCTCGACCCGCTCTTTGGCCTGGGGGGATACCAATGGCCCAAGATCCGCATCGCGCTGGGTACCGGGGCCGACTTTCATGCTGCGGGCGCCTTCGACAATGTCGTTCAGCCATTCGCGGGCTTCCCCCACCAGCACCACCACCGAATTAGCCATGCAGCGCTGGCCGGCGGCCCCAAAGGCCGACCCCAACAGGCTATCAATCGCTTGACTACGGTTGGCATCGGGCATTACCACGCAGTGATTCTTAGCCCCCATCATGGCCTGCATGCGCTTGCCTGCTGCGGCAGAGCGGTTGTAAAGCAGCGAGCCCACGTGGCTCGACCCAATAAACGACAGCGCTTTAATATCCTGGTGATCGGCGATTTGATTCGCCACGTCGGGGCCGCCGTGAACCACGTTTAGCACACCCGCTGGAATGCCTGCCTCGTGTGCCAGTTCCACCAACCGCATCGTCGAGCTAGGGTCTTGCTCGGAGGGCTTCAGAACAAAGGTATTACCGGTGGCAATGGCCAGCGGAAACATAAAGCAGGGCAGCATAATCGGGAAGTTGAACGCGGTAATGCCCGCCCCAACGCCCAGCGGCTGGTGCATGGTATAGACGTCGACCTCATTGGCGGCGTTGTCAGCCAGCTCACCCAGCTGTAGCGACGTGATTGAGCAGGCGTGTTCAACGACTTCCAAGCCACGGCCTACCTCGCCTTCGGCATCAGGTAACGTTTTACCGTGTTCTTCGGTAATCAACGCCGCCAGTTCGCCGGCGTGATCGCGAATCAGCGCCTGGAGTTTGAGCATAATGCGCATGCGCTTGCCTAACGGCACCTTTCGCCACTCTTTAAAGGCGGTTTTGGCACTCGCTACGGCGCGTTCAACTTCCTCGGCGGTACAGAAAGGCACACGGGCGACGACTTCCTGGGTGGCGGGGTTGACCACATCGCGCCATTCCTGGCTTTGCGAGGCGACGGGTTGGCCATCTATATACATGGTGATGTCGCGAACGGACATGGCACTGCTCCTGTTGTCGTTGTGTTGGGATTGGCGTTATAAGTTGTTAAGCAGGATCTCAGAGTAGCACAGCAAGTTGACGTTAACGTCAATGAGCTATTGCATGAGTAAACAGAATCTCTCCCACGGCGTCAATTAGCCTTTCCATAGACGCCAGCGCCTCGCTATGCTTAAAAAATACGTCCAAGCCAGTGAACGGACTCCATGGTCCGCGACGTGATGCCCCCACAAGGAGGTTCTATGCAGACCTTTAGCTGTCGCTGCGGCAACCCGTTGTTTTTTGAAAACACACACTGCCTTGCCTGCCAGTCTGAGGTGGGCTGGTGCCCGGTCTGCACTCATATCGTCGCACTAGAACCGCTACCCAAGGGCGGTTACCGCTGCACTCACCCGAGCTGCGGTAGCGCATTAATGAAATGCCAGAACTATGTATTAAGTAACGTTTGCAACCGCATGGTGGTGATGAACGACGGCTATGCCGACACGCTATGCGACTGCTGCCGCTATAACGCCATGATTCCGGACTTAACGATTAACGGGAATCGTGAGCGTTGGGCTGCGCTTGAAGCGGCTAAACGTCGGCTATTTTATACGCTTGATCTACTGGCGCTGCCCCACGGCACCCACGGGGACAACATCCGCGTCCCGTTAAGCTTTTCGTTTATGGCCGACGCCCTGCCTGACCAGGGATTGTGGCGCTCTACCGCCAGCCAAGAGAAGGTATATACCGGTCACACGAACGGTCATATCACCATCAACGTAAAAGAAGCCGACGATGTTGAGCGCGAGCGGTTGCGGGTGGACATGAACGAGTCCCACCGAACGTTAATCGGCCACTTCCGCCATGAAATTGGCCATTACTATTGGGATTTACTCGTTAAAGAGCGCGATGAGCAGGCCTGCCGCCAGGTTTTTGGCGACCATACCTCACCCACCTATGCCGAGGCGTTAGAGCAGTACTATCATCACGGTGCACCCAATGACTGGTCGATGCGCTTTATTTCCGCCTACGCCACCATGCATCCGTGGGAGGATTTTGCCGAAACCTTCGCGTTTTACTTGGACATGGTCGCGGTGCTGGATACCGCGCTGCACATGGGGCTTTCCCGCGCCGAGCACGATGGCTCACTGGACGATATGTTGCGTGCTTTCCATCAAGTAGGCATGGCGGTCAATGAACTTAACCGCGAGATGGGGCTATTGGATCTGGCACCAAGGGCGATCGCCCCAGCAGTGCGCGATAAGCTGGCGTATATTCACACCTTGATTGAAAACGCCAACGCCTAACCTAGTCTCCCTTAATCATCATTATCCTGATCGCCTGCATGGCTTTGTGTTTGCCGCTGCGTCACATGGGGTACGTTGTCGCCGCTGACAAAATAGGTCGTGTTGAGCGTGTCGTGAATCGCCGCGAAACCGATCTGTAGCTCATCGACAAAGGCATGCAATTTGCTCGGTGAATGGGCCAAAGCCTGAATATCGGCGTCGACGACATCCGCCCGTACCAGCGAGACGGTGGCGGCTACGCGATCCTGCCTGGGCAGGAGCTGTAACTCATGCCCGAGGGTTTCCAAGCTACAGGCGATAGAGCGCGGCAGGTTAGGGTCTTGAAGCAAAAAGCGCAGCACATCCGGCCCGCGTACCCGCAGCCGCACCTGCTGGCGATACATTTGATAGGCCGTGAGCGATTTCAGCACGCTCATCCACTGCAGGTTTTCAAACGGCAGTAGCTCTTCCGGGTTTTGCGGTAGCAAGCTCGCCGAGCGCACATCGACAATGCGCGTGGTCATATCGGCTCGTTCCAACTGACGGCCTAACTCAATGAACGTACGAGCCGGGCTATGGCTTAGCGTGCCTTCGATTAAGCCGGTCAAGGTTTGGCAACCACGGATAACGCTCTTCAAAAATGCATCCCGACGGCGGGGGCTAACGCCGTTTTCGGCGTGATCGGCCACGTTAAGATACAACTGATTGACCTCTTCCCAGATCTCTCTGGGCACCACGTCGCGGGTGGTACGCAGGTTTTCGCGGGCGCTGGCCAAAGCGGCCAATATCGAGCTGCCATTTTGTGCATCAGCACACAAAAAATGCACCACGCTGCGCTCGTCAAAATTGCCATGGCGCTCATTGAACGCTTCAAGCGTGCCGGTCATTTCAATCAGCGGCCCCCACCCCAGAGGCAAATGGTGAGGCAGGTCGAGCATCAGGTGGCTATTCACACTCAAAAGCCGTGCGGTATCTTCGGCCCGTTCGATATAACGTGCCATCCAATAGAGGTTTTCTGCTACGCGTGACAGCATGGGCTAGACTCCTGTCTACTCAACGGCAGCCGCCGCAGGCTCATCGGTTTCAACAATCCAGGTGTCTTTACTGCCGCCTCCCTGGGAAGAATTGACCACCAGCGAGCCCTCCACCAGCGCCACGCGGGTTAAGCCACCGGTAGTCACGTGGGTTTCAGGGCCGGAAAGAATAAACGGCCGGAGATCAACGTGGCGTGGCTGGGGTAAACCGTTGGACAGGGTGGGTGTGGTCGATAGCGCAAGCGTAGGCTGGGCCATATAGTTGCGTGGATTGGCCTTGATCAAGCGGGCAAATTCATCACGAGTTTCTTTGGTGGAGCGAGGCCCAATCAGCATGCCGTAGCCGCCCGACTCGTTAGCCGGTTTTACGACCAATTCGTCCAAATGCTCCAGCACATATTGTCGATCGTCCTCAAACATGCACAGGTAACTGGGCACGTTGGGCAGCAGCGGCTCTTCGTCCAGATAGTAGCGAATTAACTCGGGGACAAAGGCATAAACCACTTTATCGTCGGCGACCCCGGCCCCCGGCGCATTGGCTAACGCAACGTTACCCGACCGCCAGGCGCGCATTAACCCCGCCGCTCCCAACATCGAGTCGGGGTTAAACGCTTCGGGGTCTAGAAACTCGTCGTCGACCCGGCGATAAATCACATCGACACGCCGTAACCCCTCAACAGTGCGCATATACACCACGTCGTCATCGTCCACCAGCAAGTCGCTGCCTTGAACGAGCTCAACGCCCATTTGCTGAGCCAGGTAGGCGTGTTCGAAATAGGCAGAGTTGTAGATGCCGGGGGTAAGCACCACTACCTGTGGGTCATCTCCGGGACGCGGCGACATGGCTGCCAACATGTCGTATAGCTGGGCTACGTAATCGTCCACAGGAAGGATTTTGCCGGTGGCAAACAGCTCCGGTAGAACCCGCTTGGTCACGTTACGGTTTTCAAGCATGTAGGAAACACCGGAGGGAATGCGCAGGTTGTCCTCCAGCACATAAAGCGTGCCATCACCACCGCGCACCAGATCCGAACCACAAATATGTGCCCAGACGCCGTGGGGAGGATTAATGCCCACGCATTGGGGGCGGAAGTTAACCGATTGGGCGAGCACCTCAGCGGGCAGTACCTTGTCTTTCACCACCTTTTGCTCGTGGTAAAGATCGTCAATAAATAAATTAAGCGCTTGGACGCGTTGTTTTAAACCGGCCTCGGTTTTGCGCCACTCAGTGGCCGGGATGATTCTTGGCACAATATCAAACGGCCAGGCGCGATCAATCATGGCCCCTTCGGAATACACGGTAAAAGTGATGCCCATGGTGCGAATGGCGATTTCCGCGGCCGTTTTACGCTCGGCTAACTCATCAGCGTTGAACCGCGCAAACATACTGCAAAGCTCTCCCGCCGAAGCGCGGGGTTTGCCGGGAGCCGCCAACAGTTCATCGTAATAATCGCTGCACGCATAGTTATTCCAATTCACTTGGCTCATGGGCGCTCTCCTCGCGCTGGGGAAGGTCGGCGGCTGCCTAACTACTAATGAGTTTAGGCTGGCCGCGCGCAAAACGAATAAACAAACCCAGCAAAATGCGTACCATCTCTAGCGTTTTTTCAACGTTCGATTCCTTTCCTCGCCGAAGCCTAAGATTAATTAACCTATTGTGGGTAAAAAATGCCCCTCAAGGGGGCAAAGAACAACTCTTTATGGTGCAAAAAGACTCTTACACCCGACTTAAACGGCCTAATAACGATGACAGCTGCAAAAAAGTAAAACTGGAACGATACTTGCGAGTAATGTTTCACCTTTGACCGGCTGTCGGTCGATATCGGCTTTTTGAGGCTGGCTTATGACCATTCGCGTTGCCTTGTACCACCACACGACCTACCACTTTGACCGACCGGTACGTTTATCGCCCCATGTCGTTCGCCTTCGACCTGCCCCCCACTGTCGCACTCAAATCGACGCCTACTCGCTCAACATCTCCGGCGATGACCACTTCGTAAACTGGCAGCAGGATCCATTCGGTAACTTCAATGCGCGTATCGTATTTCCCGAACCGCGGCGTGAACTCACCATTGCCGTTGAACTCATCGCCCCAATGACGGTGATTAACCCGTTTGATTTCTTCCTCGACGACATCGCCCAGGCAATTCCGTTTACCTACCCCGGCGAGTTGCGCAAAGAACTAGGGCCATATCTTGAGGTCACCGAGGCCGGGCCGCGCTTGATGGAATGGCTCAAAGCGGTGCCCATGGAGCCGACCACCAGCGTCGATTTCTTGGTCGCCATCAACCAACGGATCCAGCACGACATCAGCTACCTGGTGCGCATGGAGCCCGGCGTGCAAAGCTGCGAGGAAACACTGACCCTGGGCTGCGGCTCCTGCCGCGACAGCGCCTGGCTGATGGTGCAGATTCTGCGCCATTTGGGGTTGGCGGCGCGCTTTGTGTCCGGCTATTTGATCCAGCTCACCCCGGATGTAAAAGCGCTGGATGGCCCAAGCGGCACCGAGGTGGATTTCACCGACCTGCACGCCTGGACGGAAGTGTTTCTCCCCGGCGCAGGCTGGGTAGGCCTTGACCCCACCTCGGGCCTGTTTGCCGGCGAAGGGCATATCCCGCTGGCCGCCACGCCGACCACTGGGAGCGCCGCCGCCATCACTGGGTCTTCAGAAAAATGCGAGGTCACTTTTGACGTCGAAATGCGCGTCGAGCGTATTCATGAAGACCCGCGTGTCACCAAACCTTACAGCGACGACCAGTGGCAGCAGATTTTAACGCTCGGCGACCAAGTGGATAGCGAGCTCAATCAGCACGATGTGCGCCTGACCATGGGGGGCGAGCCTACTTTCGTTTCCATCGACGATATGGAAAGCCCCGAGTGGAACACCGATGCCCTGGGCGAGCATAAACGCGAGCGCGCCGAGGTGCTGCTAACGCGCCTACAGGCGGCCTATGCGCCGGGCAGCGTGATTCAACAGCAGCAAGGCAAATGGTACCCCGGTGAGCCCCTGCCCCGCTGGTCGCTGGCCTGTTACTGGCGCAAGGATGGCGTGCCGCTGTGGCGCGACCCCAATTGGCTTGCCTGCATGGAAGGTGCGCCGAAGGTAGTCGCCGACGACGCCATGGCCCAGCGCTTTACCCACGCACTTGGCGAGCACCTGGGCGTGGCGCAGCACCAGTGGATCCCGGCATTTGAAGACGCCTACTACTACTTATGGCAAGAGCAATCGCTGCCCGTGGGCCTTGACCCACGCGATGTCAATTTAAATGATGACGCCGAGCGTCGCCGTCTGGCCCGGCTACTTGAGCAGGATTTAGGCTCCGTCGTCGGCTATGCGCTGCCGCTTCGCCACTCCATCGTCCAGTCGCACCGCTGGGAAAGCGGGCACTGGCCACTCAAGCGCGAGCAGCTTTTTTTAGTCCCCGGCGATTCGCCCATGGGACTGCGCCTGCCCCTTTCGTCACTGCCTTGGGCAGACCCCGACGAGCAACCGAAACCCCAATCGCTGTTTGCGCCACGCCCCGACATTGGCGACATTCATGGCGAAGTCGCCAGGCGACAGGCTGCACAGCCCAACGCCGGTGATGAGCGCGCTCCTAAAGTGATCCACACCAGTCTTTGCGTCGAGCCTCGCGATGGCCGCTTGCACGTATTTCTGCCACCCCTCACCCAGTTAGAGCATTACCTGGATCTGCTCAGCAGCGTTGAAGAGTGCGCCCGCGAGCTGGCCTGTCCG
This sequence comes from Vreelandella arcis, assembly GCF_900103865.1. Classification (GTDB taxonomy): domain Bacteria; phylum Pseudomonadota; class Gammaproteobacteria; order Pseudomonadales; family Halomonadaceae; genus Vreelandella; species Vreelandella arcis. The sequence continues at coordinate 172,487 of NZ_FNII01000007.1, read as the reverse complement.
GTGATGATTGAAGGCTATGCCCCGCCCCGCGACCCGCGCCTGGAAAGGTTCATGATCACCCCCGACCCCGGCGTGATTGAGGTCAACATCATGCCGGCGGCTAGCTGGCAAACCTTGGTCGCACAAACCGAACGGCTGTATGACGAAGCGCGTGAGGCGCGCCTGGGTACTGAGAAATTCATGCTCGACGGTCGCCACACCGGCACCGGCGGCGGTAACCACGTCACCCTCGGCGGCGTGACGCCGGAGGATTCGCCGTTCCTGCGCCGCCCGGACCTGCTGGCGAGCCTGGTCACCTACTGGCAGCACCACCCCAGCCTGTCGTACCTGTTTTCAGGCCTTTTCATCGGCCCCACCAGTCAGGCACCGCGGGTTGATGAAGCCCGCCACGAGGCGCTTTATGAGTTGGAAATTGCCCTTCAACAAATGCCTCAAGGCGAGGTCGTACAACCCTGGCTGGTGGATCGACTGCTGCGCCATCTGCTCACCGACTTAACCGGCAACACCCACCGCGCCGAATTCTGTATCGACAAGCTCTATTCGCCGGACAGCGACAGCGGCCGCCTAGGGCTGCTCGAGCTGCGCGGCTTTGAGATGCCGCCCCATGCGCGCATGGGCCTGATGCAGATGCTGCTGATTCGCGCGCTGGTGGCCCGCTGCTGGAAAACGCCCTACCGCGCCAAACCGGTTCGCTGGGGCAGCGCTCTGCAGGATCGTTGGATGCTGCCCCACTACCTTTGGGAAGACCTAAGCGATGTGTTGAGCGACCTGCGCTACCACGGCTTTGATTTTGCGCTTGACTGGTTTGCACCCTTTCTTGAATTCCGCTTTCCGCTCCACGGGCGACTGCACACGCCCATGCTGAACATTGAACTTCGTCAGGCGATCGAGCCATGGCACGTGCTTGGCGAAGAAACCAGTGCGGGGGGCACAGCGCGTTATGTCGACTCCTCGGTTGAACGCCTTGAAGTCAAAGTCAATGGTATGAGCGGCGACCGCTACGTGGTTACCTGCAACGGTCGCCGGGTTCCGCTTTCGGCCACCGCCCGCAACGGCGAAGCGGTGGCCGGTGTGCGCTACCGAGCATGGCAGCCCCCTTCGGCGCTGCACCCGCAAATCCCCATCCACGCGCCCCTCGTGTTTGATGTCATCGACACCTGGAACCAACGCTCGGTGGCCGGTTGCACGTACCATGTGGTGCACCCAACCGGACGTAATTTTGATACTTTTCCGGTTAACGCCTTTGAGGCGGAAGCCCGGCGCTTGGGCAGGTTTATCGAAGGCGGTCACCGCCATGGTTTTCAGGCGCCAGCCGTTGAAATGCCCAGCCAAGAGCTGCCCAATACGCTGGATCTGCGTTGGAGCCCACGCTAATGCTTTCCTCACGGCGCCGGCTGCGGGATAATTCGCGCCTTTTTTGCTTAGGACAATAAGCACTATGTCGGTCTCTGTCTCTGCTTCACTGCATGAACTCGGCACAGCCGGGCTCGTTGAGGATTACTTGAACCAGCTAGGCGAGGGACAGCCCGGCACCTTTGATGCGATGCTCGATCGCCACGGCCAGTTGCGCCCGGGCTGGCAGGCCCTAATCAGCGGGCTAGAGGCCCTGGGGACAGACGGCCGCCAACGGCGGCATGAAGAAATACAACGGCTGCTGGCGGAAAACGGCGTTATCTTCAATAGGCACGACGAGACCCAAGGGCGTTCGTGGCGGCTTGATCCGCTGCCCTGGGTAATCGATCAAGCCGAATGGCAGGCGCTTGAGGCTGGCATGATCCAGCGAAGCCGTTTATTTAACGCCCTGTTCGACGATATCTACGGTGCTCGCACGCTCTTTGATGCAGGCCTGTTGCCCACGCAAACGCTGTTGGCATCGCCGCACTTTTTGCTGCCCTGCCACGACGCAAAACCCAGCGACCGATCCGCGATTAATTTTCACGGTATCGACGTGATGCAGGATACCAAGGGGCAATGGCGCGTCTTGGGAGATCGTTTACAAGCGCCCGCCGGCACCGGCTTTGCCTTGGAAAACCGTATTTTGATGGCCCGCGCCCTACCCGAGATGTATCGCAACGCGCCGTTAAAGCGGCTGGCGGGCTTTTTAGATAAGTACCATCGCACGCTGACATCCCTCGCCTACCAGCATCGCGATAACCCATACGTCGTGCTGCTTACGCCTGGGCCCGGCAGCCCCCGTTACGTTGAGCACGCTTACCTGGCCAACTATCTGAATATCAACCTCGCTGAAGGCCAGGATTTGGTGGTGCGCGATAGCCAGCTTTGGCTGCGTACGCTGGGCGGTTTGCAGGCTGTGGACGTCGCGCTGCGCCACTGTGACGATGCCTATTGCGACCCGCTGGAACTCAAGGGTGATTCACAACTGGGCGTGCCTGGGCTACTTCAGGCCAGCCGCGCCAGCGGCGTGGCACTTTCAAACGCACTGGGCGTCGGCGTGCTGGAAACCCCTGCCCTGGCCGATTACCTGCCGGCCCTGTGCGAACACTTGCTCGGCGAAACGCTGCTGCTGCCCAACGCCACGGCGAGTACGACGCCAGCCACCGCACCGGTGTTCGATCGCCAAATGCAGCGTTTAACCCCAACAGCGCTGAACCTGCGCTGCTTTGTTTCCCGCACGCCGGGCAGCGTTACAACGCCTGGCCATCTGCCCAGCCACTATCATGTCATGCCGGGAGGCTTGGCTTGGGTCGGCGCCCCAGGGTCGCCTTCGTTGAAAAGTCCGGTGGTTAAAGACGTCTGGATAACCGCCAACACCCCCCAGCCCCACGTTAGCCAGCTACGCCAAGCGCGAGGCCCGGCGGTGGCCACGCGGGATGGAACCGACTTGCCCAGCCGCGTGGCCGAGAGTCTGTTTTGGCTGGGTCGCTATGGCGAACGTCTGGACGCCCGCTCGCGCCTGCTGCGTGAAGCATTATTACGACTGATGGAATACGACCAGGACGAAATAGCCGACCGGCTATTGGATGAGCTGCTGTTAGCCCTTGATATCAGTACCCAGAATAACGATGGCGAGCGCATCAAGACGCCTCTCGTCGGCTTTAGCCAAAAACGCACTGCATTGCTGGCCCAGTTTGATGCGTCGACCCCTCAAGCGCTGCCGTCGCTATTTTCCCAGTTGCTGGGCAACGCCCGTAGTATTCGCGACCACCTGGGGGACGACGCCTGGCGGGTGCTACACCAACTGCGCCAGCGGGTAAGCACCTTCAGCCCACGCCTGGATACCAGCGCTGCTCGGCGTGCCTGCGAGGATATTTCCGCCCAAGTGGCCGCCTTCTTCGGGTTATGCAACGAAACCATGCCCCACCACTACGGCTGGCGGTTTATGGATATTGGACGCTTTTTAGACCGCCTATTAGGCTTACTCGCGTTACTCAAACTCACCCTCAATGCGCCCCTCTCTCCGGGTCTGGCCCTCTGGGAAGTGGTGCTTGCCACCACCGATAATTTCACCGCCTACCGCCGGCGTTACCGTAGCGAGCTGCACCCGGAAGCAATTCTCGACCTGCTGCTATTTGACGAAACCAATCCTCGCTCGGTGGGCTACATGCTCAAGCGACTGGAACGGCAAATAGACCGGCTACCCGGCAGCGCCTCGCCGTATCGCAACGCCGAGCGACGGCTGTTGATTCAGGCCAACGCAGCGCTCCACCTAGCCGATATCGAGCGCTTGAGCCACCTCGCCGATACCCCCGACGCACAGGACGCGTTAGGCCAACTGCTGGATGCGCTGATCGAACCGCTGAGCGGGCTGTCGGAAGCGCTTAGCCATAGCCACTTTAGCCATGTAGAGCGGCCACGCCAGTTGGTCAGCATGGATCCCGAGTCATGAACTACACCCTGCGGCACACCACTCGCTACCACTATGATGCGCCGGTAACCCTGTGCCACAGCGAAGCGCGTGTGCTACCCCGCAAGACCCCGCATCAACAGTGCGGGGCGTCAGCACTTACCATCAGTCCCGTGCCGCAGGTTCAAGCCGAGCGGCGCGATGTCTTCGGTAATCGGGTACTTTACTTCGCCTTGGAAGAGATCCACCAAACCTTGGAGGTCACGGTGGTCACCCCGCTCCACACTCAGCCGCTGAGCCCGCTGCCTGTCAATTCAGCGGCGTGGGAAAGCGTGGCCCAGCAGTTGGATAACGATAGCCGTTTTGATACGCAGCTTTACCGCCTGGATTCACCGTTTATTCGTCGCAACGACGAACTGGCGACGTTTGCCCGCCGCTGCTTTACTCCGGGCAGACCGCTGGTGGAAGCCGCCTTGGCCCTTAATCAACTGATTTACCATACCTTCGAGTACGATCCCAGTGTCACGACCCTGGCCACGCCACTAAGCGACGTCCTCGCCCATCAGCGAGGCGTATGCCAAGACTTCGCCCACCTCGCCATTGGCGCGCTGCGCTCGGTAGGATTAGCGGCGCGTTACGTCAGCGGCTACCTGGAAACCCAGCCGCCTCCCGGCCAGCCACGTCTAATTGGCGCAGATGCCTCCCATGCCTGGTTGGCCACCTGGATTCCGGACTGGGGCTGGCTGGCGTTGGATCCGACCAATGGCACAGTAGCCGGCGAGCAGCACCCGGTACTGGGTTGGGGGCGCGACTACGCCGATGTGGCGCCGCTAAAAGGCGTCATGAATGGCGGCGGCGACCATCAGTTGGACGTCGAAGTGGATGTGATGCCGCTGACGGGTGGCGCCGCTTAAAACTGGCCGCCAAGCGAATTAACGCTGGATTAACCCGTTGGTTAACCACGGCAGCCACGCGAGCAACACCAGAGTCACCAGCGTTGCCAGCAGAAAGGGCAGCAGCGCGCGGAAGATTTTCAGCGGTGGCGCGCCGGTCATCGAAGAAGCGATGAACAGCCCCGCCCCCACGGGCGGCGTTAACAGCCCCATCACCAGCGTTAAGCACACCACTACGCCAAACTGATAGGGGCTAATCGCAAACTGGTTTTCGGCGATGGGCATCAGAATCGGCACCACCAAAATCAGCGCGGCAATGCCGTCAATCACCATCCCCACCAGCAGCAGTGCGCCAATCACCATCAGCAAAAAGACAAACGGATCAGCGGTGAGGGCCGCAATCCACTCGGCGGCCATTTGCGGCAGCTGCTCGTAAATCACCACCCAGCCGAACACCCCGGCGGCGGCAATCAACATGATGACCAACCCGGCGTTGACGGCCGTGCGCTTGAGCACCTGCGGCATTTGACCCAAGCGCAGGTCGCCATACACAAAACGGCCCATAAGTAACGCCGCCAATGAGGCCAACGCCGCCGACTCGGTGGGCGTGGCGATGCCCCATAAAATGCCGCCGATAATAATCACCGGAATCGACAGCGCGGGTAGCCCCCACAGCGCATCGTGCATTGCCTGGCGGCGGCTGGGCCACTGGCCTTTAGGGTATTGCTGAATCAGCCCCACCAGGGCAATCACGATGAAAAAACTCGCCCCCAAGAGTAACCCCGGCAAAAGCCCGGCAATAAACATCTCGGCAATCGGCACTTGCGCCATCACCCCAAACAGCACGAACAGCATTGAGGGCGGAATAATCGGCGACAGCAGCCCGCCCGCGGCGGTGATCGCAGCACTATACGGTTTGTCGTAGCCTTCCTGCTCCATGGCCGGCACCATGGCGCGAGACATAATCGCGATTTGCGAGGCAGCCGAGCCGATAATCGCCGCCATCATCATATTGGCGACCAGGTTGATATAGGCAAGCCCGCCCCGAAAGCCGCCCACCAAAATACGCGCCAGGGCAATCAAGCGCCGGGTAAGGCCGCCTTCGTTCATCAACTCTCCCGCCAGCATAAATAGCGGTATCGCCAGCAGACCGTAGCTTTCAATCGCGCTAAACAGCTGCTGAGGATAGGAGTCGAACAGCACCGTATTGTCGGATGCCTGGATGTACCACATGGCGGTAAGCGCCAGCACCAGGGAAATGGGCACGGCCCCCAGCAAAAGCAGTAAAAAGACCGCAATGGTCATAAGCGCACCGCCCGTATCATTATAACCTCTCGGTGTTCGGTTCTTCGGCGGGGTCTCGCCACTGGCGCACCGACTGCCAAAGATTAGCAAGCCCGTGCAGGCTCAGCGAAAGCGCAAACCAGGGCACAATTAACCACACCCAGAACTTTTTTATGCCTAAGGTGGACGTGTTCTCAGCGTATATAAAATTGAAGGTTTGCCCCTGAAAGGCGCCGGTATCAAACCCCATCTGAGCAAGCGTAAGCGGCTGATACCAACGCCAGCAAAGCCACACAAGCAATACCGCAAACAGCAACACCATGGCATCAACCCATAGGCCCACCAGTTTACGGCCGGTGCGCGGCAGCAGGTCGCTTAGCAAGGTCACCGCGACGCCTTGGCGACGCTTGAAAACCGCGCCGGCAATCAGAAAGGTCATCCAAATCATCGCGTAAATGGCCAGCTCGCTTACCCAATAGAGCGGGCTACCCAAGACGCGAAACGCAATATTGGTCAGGATTAAGCACGTCACCGCCGCGGCTAACGCAGCGGCGGCGATTTCTTCTCCACGGGCAAGCCCCGAAGAAAGGCGTTGCAGCATGAGGGCGGATGACTCTTGTGAATGGTCGTGAAATCTTTTGCCAGCGGCTTACTCGCGCAGGCGTTCGGCTTCTGCGCGCAAGGTATCTAACATTGGCGCCTTGGGTGCCCAGATGTCTTCCCACTCGGCAATCGCCTCGGCGAAAAACTCAGCGTCCGCCTCAACAATATTGATATCCATAGCGCGAATCTCTTCTTCCTGCGCGGCGTCTTTTTCCTCAAAGCCCACCAGCACATTTTCCAGGTGCTCGGCCATGGTGGTATCGATCAGCTCGCGATCCTCATCGGAAAGCTCGCGCCATACGCGCCCGGATACCACGCCCACCATGGGGAACATCATGTGGTTGGAAATCAGCAGGTTTTCGGCTTGCTCGTAGAATTTGAGGATCAAAATGGAGTCGAAGTCCATATCGATGGCGTCGACCTGGCCGTTGGCCAGCGCGTCGTAGACTTCGAGCAGCGGCATCGGCGCCGGGGCGGCACCGGCTGCGGTGTAGAAATCGCGGATCGGCTCAAACGGCGTAATGCGCAGGCGCTGGCCTTGCAAGTCGTCAGCGCTCTCAATGGGGTCTCGGCTGAGCACTTGGCGCATGCCCACCATGCCGTAGCCAACGCCCACCAACCCGACGCCTTGCGGCATCAGGTCGAGTAGCTCGCCGGCGGCATCTGAACGTAATAGCCGCGCGGCGTGGTTGACGTCGTCGACCAGATAAGGCGCATAGAGCGCGCCAAAATCAGGTATCCGGTTGGAAATTTCGGCAATGGTCAGAAAGGCCATGTCCAGCGCACCGCTTTGCAGCTGCTGAACCATCTGCGCTTCATTACCGAGCTGCTGCGCAGGAAATACCGACACGCTATGTTCGCCGTCTGAGCGCTCGTGGAGCGTCTCCGCAAAGGCTTCCGCCTCGGTCGACCACAGGTGCTGGGCAGGCGTAATCAAGCCCAAGCGGAAGTCACGGGCCTGAGCATTGAGAGAAACCACGGCCAGTGAGCTGGCGGCAACGGCGAGTGTTAACAGTTTGCGTCGGTTCATGCAGCGCCTCATTTGGGTTTAGCAGGGTAATTCCCTGCTTCAAGTCAGTGAGGCTAAGCGTACCGCACACTAAGCGTTGAGGGCAGCCACTTCCACTAACGTCGCACTTGGCTTGCTCGCTTAATCAACCGACGCCAGGTAGGCGGCTTTAAGTCGATAAAATTCATCCACAATTGCCGCCATTTCATCCGCGTCATAGGGGCAAAGCCCACTGACCACGAGCTTTTTCGAGCCCACACCGACCGGCTCACCCTCGGATTGAATGGCAAATTCCAACAGCGCATCGGCGCGTTTACCTTGCACATCCAACGACGAGTGGCTAAGCGTTAGTCCAGGCGATACGCCGTCTAACCGCTCGAGCGAAAACCCCATGCTGTCGTAAATCACCAGCGGGCGCTTGGGGTTAAACATCACGCCGTGCTGCTCCATTAGCGGTGTCAGGTAGTGAGGGAAATTCTTGCCCGAAAACGCCACATAACAGCGGGCAAACGCCTCGATCACCGAGGCATCGTAGGTCCACTCACCCCACCGCACGACCTGCAAATAGCATTTACCGCCTTCATCGCATACCTGTAGCTCGCCATTATCCGCTTCGCTGAACACCAGCGGCGTATCGGCGCCCACCATATTGGTGAAACGAAACTCCATGTGCCGAGACAAACCAAACTTTGCCAACACCAGCGCAAAGAGAAGATCCCCCGGCACGCAAAAACGCCGCGCATCCGGATTATGAATCGGGTTGTAGTCACCCGCCACACCCTTGGCGAAGTGGCTGGCCTGCTCAGCGGAGATAACTACATACTCTCCGCGCTGCGTGTAAAATTCCTGGAACATGACGTTGGCTGTCTGCTTAGCGTTGAAATCAAAAGTCGATTGCGGGCTTACGTCGCGCATAATGCCATAAAACATGGACTAGCAGGAGTCATCTTCAAGGATCGATTTATGCCATCGCGACCGCCAGACACCAAAGACCCAGCGCATGCCCTCGCCAACCAGCGACGCATACCGCGTTGGCTCGTCATTATCTTGGGCATTGCGTTCGGCCTTATGCTCATTTGGCTGGCGGGGAGCTACTGGCTGCTCAACAGTCAATGGCTCCCCGAGCGGCTGTCACAAGCCCCCGGTGTGGATATCCGCTGGGAACAGGGCAGTAGTCGTCATCCGGGTCGTTGGGAGGTCGAGGGGTTAGCGCTAAGTCGCGATGACGGCGCCCTCAATCTGACGCTCAACGCAGACCGCGCCACGCTGGAACTTTCGTTAATGGCCTTGTTGCGCGGCGACATTCACATTGTCGCGCTGGACGCCGAGGGCATCCGTGAACTGCAGCTTGGCGATATCACCCTTCAGGGTGAAGGGCGTTTTAACATCAGCAACACCACCCTCAGCCGCGACACCCTGGCCATTCCCCAAGCGCATTTACGCTTAACAGAGGGTCGGCTAATGCGCGAACAGGACGACGCCACCCTGGCCCGTGATATCCAGTTGGACGCCAGCGCCACGCTTGACAGTATTTCGCCGACCACCGCCGAAGGAACGCTAAACCCCGACCTTGTCTCAGCCCTCACTGCCAACGCTACGCTAAGCGCCCATGCCGATGCCTGGGATGTATTTATGCCCTACCTTAGCGACCTGCCCTGGCTGGCGCTCAACGGCCGCGGTGATCTACACGGCGAGATCCGCCTTGAGCAAGGCTATCTTCAACCGAACAGCCAGTTGACCCTCTCGGCCCCCGCGCTTGCCCTGCGGGTCGACGAAGCCTACCTGGGGCAGCAACAAGAAGCGAGCTGGCAGCGTCCTGAGCAGCAGCCGCCGGTACACAATGCCCAGGGAGATGGCGTTATAGCGTTGCGCGTCCCCTCCGACGCGCCCGACACGCTAACCCTTGACGCAACGCTTGAAAACGTCGTCATCGCTGACCACCAAACCACACGTCAGGCAATCCCCTATGCCGATGAGACCCATCTTGATTTCAGCACAGTGCTCGACAACCAGCGCGTCGATCAACTCGAAGCGCCGGGTTCAGCCGCCATCAGCCTGCACGGTCGGGTACGCCGGCTGGATATGCTGGAGCGCTACCTTGAGCGGGCCGCCGCCGACCAGTTAGACGGCGGTATTAACCTTGCCGGTGATGGCCGGATCGCCGTCGATATGACGCTGTCTGATAATCGCGTAGATACTGCAGACGTGACCGTCACCGCAAATGCACTGCGCGCTAGCGCAATGGCCTTTACCGCGGAAGGGAAAGGCACCCTTCACGCCTACTTGCCCACACCAGAGACGTTCGCCGCCACGCTCAACCTGACCCAGGCAAGACTGCAGCACAACGACCGCCCCCTGCTGGCCGACGCTTCGCTGACGCTGACCGCCAACAGCCCGCTGGATCCTGACGCCGCGCGCCGTCATGCCACGGGTTCATTACGCTGGGAGGACGCGACGCTGCCCGACATTGGCGAGCTGCAACGCTATGTGGACGCCTTCCTGCCCGATGCAGCGCCGCTGCGACTGATCAGCGGCCAGGCGCGTAGCCAAGGCCTGCTTCTCCTGACGCCCGACCAGCTGAGCGGCGACGCCACCCTCGCCGGCAGCCGCTGGGTAACCGACTGGTCAACCGGTAATAACGCCCACCGCCTCACCAGCGACATGCAGCTCGACCTGACCATCAACCAGGCAGCGATGGATGCCAGCACGTTAGACGTCAGCGGCAGCCGCCTTGAGTGGCAGGTGAGCGACGCCTCCCGGCAAGCGCGTCATGACAGCACGCTGACAAGCTCGCTAACGCTCCAAGAAGGCCGTTTTCAACGCGAAAATGGCCAACCAAGTGGCCAGTTCGCGTTGTCCGGCAGCGTCCAGCACCTGGGCTTTCTCAACGCTTTTCTGCCCGATGCCCATGGGCTTGCCCTCGACGGTGAGGGGCAGCTGTCGGCCCAGGGCGGCTTCAAGGCTGACCGACTGACCGCGCCCACCCGGCTTCGCGTGGTGGCCAATCCACTGCGCGTTGATTTTCTGGATTACCGCGCCAGCGGGCGTGGCGAGCTGACCGCGCAGTTGGACAGTGCCGAGCGGGCGCTGCTCTCCCTGGGCATCCCGCACTTTTCGCTGGCCCGCCAGGGCGATGACAGCCCCCATGTGGAAGGCCGCCATCTGGCTCTCACCACCACGACCGATGCCTTTTCCGCCGTCATCGAAGACCCGCAGCCCGAGCTCTTCACCACCCGGATTAGCTTGCCGATCATCGATGTGCCGGACATTACCCGCTATAACGCCTACTTGCCCGAAGGGGCTGGGGTCAGGCTGCTGGACGGCCAGGCGAGTTTATCCAGCGAGCTTGTTTTACGCGGTATGCAAGGTGAAGGCGACGTGACGTTCAGGGCGTTCGGCACCGAGCTTGCACTGCTAGAGCAGCGGCTGCGCGGCGACATCCACATGCAGCTTGAACTCAGCGAAGGCGATCTGGACGCCATGCGTTTTGTCGCCAACGACTCCTTTCTGCGTCTGGACAATGTCTTAAGGTTGGGCGGCGAGGCGACTAGCGATGCGGGCTGGTGGGCGCAGTTGGATATGAACGAGGCCACGCTCACCTGGGAGACGCCCGTCAACCTTAATGCCAGCTTAGGGCTGCGTCTTCGCGATAGCGGCTTACTCGCGCGATTATTTCTGGCCCGCGCCCGGGAAAGTGATTGGTTGGGGCGGCTACTCAGCGTGCGCGATATCGCGGGCAGCGCCCAGCTTGGCCTAAACGACAGTCAGTTGGCTCTCTATGACCTGCAGTTGAGCGGCGGGCCGCTGCTGCTGTTGGCCGACCTCACGCTGGCTGATCAGAGCGCTAACGGCGCACTTTATGCGCGTTTGGGCCGGCTAGGCTTGGGGGTTGAGTTGCAGGATCGTGAGCCAATGTTGCGGCTGTTTCAGCCGCGCCGCTGGTTTGAGCGCTGGCGGGAAGCGAACCGCTACCCCAGGCCCTAGCGTTGCTTTCGCTCCCGGCGAATCATCCTAACCCGCTCCTTGGCTTTTTGCGGCGTAGACAGCGGCTCTGCTGTCTCGTCGGCTGTTTTGCGCGGCACGCTTACCCAGGCAAACACCGGCAACGCCAGGTGCCAATGAATGGCCGCCAAGCGCACCCCTAGCGTCACGCTCAGCGACGCGGCAATGCTAACGGCAAGCGGTGCATTCAGGACATGCAGGGCCACGTAAACGATTCCCCCGGCCATTGCCGCCGTGGCGTATACCTCTTCGCGCAGTACCATCGGCACTCGCTGGGCCAATACATCACGGATCATACCCCCCGCCACACCGGTCATCATGCCCATCAGTACCGCGACCACGCCCGGGCTTCCCAGCAGCAGCGCTTTATGGGTACCAATCACGGTAAAAATCGCCAGCCCAAACGCATCGGCCACCGGCAAAAACCCCCGCGACAAGCGGTGGATATAGTGAAACCCCACCAGCGACACGCTCACCGTGGCTAAGATCACCCATAAATAGGTCGGATCAGTTACCCAGAACACCGGCCTGACACCCAGCACTAAATCGCGCAGTGTACCGCCGCCAATGCCGGTCACCGCCGCCAACACAAGCATTCCTATGGGATCCATACGCGATCGGCACGCCAAAATCACCCCCGACAGCGCAAACACAATAACCCCCGCCATATCCAACCAGTAGACCACGCCCGACACGCGCTTCTCCTTTGTATTCGCCATTGTTTGGGTAGATAAGATCGTAATTCGCTTTCGAAACTAACACGAAGAAAACGACCTGTACGCTAATGATAGGCGTGTGACCAGCCATTAGGTTACGCTGGCGTTATGAACCTTTATGGAACGGAGCACGCATGGACTGGAACCCCGCTTATAGCTGGCTTGTACTCGCCCTGCTGCTCAGCTTGGCGGAGCTGACCTCCGGCGCGATGCTATTGCTCGCCCTGGGGGTCGCCGCGGCGCTGACGGCAGCGGTAGCGGCGCTTGGTCTCACTCTGCCTTGGCAGTTGATCAGCATGGGAGTATTTGCCGGGGTGCTGGTGCCACTGGGGGTGATGGTGATTCGCCCACGCTTTTCGCCCAAGGGCGTTTCTTACGGCACCACCGGCACCGGCGTGGAAAAAGGCAACCACTACACCACGTTAAAACGCGACTTCGATGATGCCACCGGAATCAAGGTCAACGGTGATTTCTATCGCCTGCGCGTCATCGAGAGTGACCAGACCGAATTACCCCCGGGCACCCCGGTGGTATTTAAACGCTTCGAGGGCACGACGGCCCTTGTTCAGCTCCTCCCGTCAGCCAATACAGCATCCTCGGCTGATACGACCCAACACAAGGAACCTTAAAAATGGATTTACCCATTAGCCCCGGCTTATTGATCAGCCTGATCATTGTCGTCATCGGCATACTGATCATTTCGAAAGGCCTGGTGATCGTTCGCCAATCAGAGGTGATGGTCATCGAGCGACTCGGCTCGTTTCATCGCGTGCTGGAAAGCGGCATCAACATCATCGTGCCGTTTATCGAACAACCGCGTGCCATCACGATGCTTCGCTATCGCAAGGTAGGCGATGACTACACGGCGCTTACCACCGACGAGACCCGTATCGATCGCCGCGAAACGGTGATGGATTTCCCTGGTCAGCCGGTGGTGACCACCGATAACGTCACCGTGCGCATCAATGGCGCGTTGTACTACCAAATCATCGACCCCAAGCGGGCGGTCTACGAAGTCGAGAACATGAGCCAAGCGGTGGAAGTGCTGGCCAAGACCACGCTGCGTTCGGTGGTCGGCAAGATGGAGTTGGACAAACTGTTTGAATCCCGCGCGGAAGTGAACAACGAAATCCAGGCCGCCATGGAAGAACCGGCCTCCAAGTGGGGCATCAAGATCTCCCGCGTTGAGGTGCAGGATATCGCCATGCCGGACGAGGTCGAGTCCGCCATGCGCCTGCAGATGGCCGCTGAGCGTAAGCGGCGCGCCACCGTCACCGAGGCGGAAGGCGAGAAATCCGCCGCCATCGCCATGGCCCAGGGCCAGCGGGAATCGTCCATCCTTAACGCCGAAGGCGATAAAGAGTCGGCGATTCTGCGCGCTCAAGGTGAACAGGAGTCGATCAAACTGGTGCTCAGCGCGATTGGCGATAGCGAAGAGAACAAGCGCACCGTAGTGGGCTACCTGCTCGGCCAAAGCTACATCAAGGGACTGCCCAACATGGCCAAAGACGGTGAACGGGTCTTCGTCCCCTACGAGTCGTCTGCCCTGCTGGGCTCAATGGGCATGTTCCGCGAAATGGCTGGCTCACCGGAAGACACCGTGGCCAGCCACCTTAAAAACCGCAACGGCAGTCGCGACAGCGGCTTCCAGAGCGGTATCGTCGGCGGCGCCGCCAGTGGTAACTAATTAATTGATTTCCCATCGCTTTTCTCTAGCTTTAAGCCGGGCCCAATGGGCCCGGCTTTGTTATTGGCCTGGTGGCTAACAAACCAACCCTGCGTTGAAGTAAACATCATCGCCTGGGCGAGGTTTTTGGTTAAACTGATAGTGGCTCAAGCGCATGGGCCTCACACCGCATTCACGCCGTTGATAATCCCAGTGGCTGCATTGATGAGTAGAATGACCGCTAACAGCTGATGAGGACGCTCACCATGTTGCCCTGTGGGTTCGCCATACGCCATCGCACTCTCGTTTTCATCGCCTTCGCGCTGCTGATGGTGATGTCGGGAGCCGTGCACGCGGAGGCCCCGCCTCATCCGCTGGATAGCTGGGAATACCGCTGGGGGGACTCACCTCTCGATGCCAACGGCGCGCCCCAATGGCTGGACAGTGACACCAGTGACTGGCAGTCGGTGACGTCGCCGTCCAACCCGCCAGGGCGTGAGGGGCATCAGCACCTGTGGTTACGTACCACCTTGCCTGACGGCGAATGGAACGACCCCGTTCTCTATATCACCAGTATCAATTTAATTAGCCAGGCGTTCCTCGGCGACGAACTGATTTACCAGTACGGTGAATTTGACGAACAGGGGCGTGGCGATTTTGCGGGCTGGCCCTGGCACATGATTGACCTGCCTGACGACGCGGCCGGCCAGACGCTCACGTTCCGCCTCTACTCCCACTACACCAGCATTGGCCTTTGGGGCGAAGTGCAGGTGATGGAGCGCATTGAGGTGCTCAAGCAAGTTATCCATGACTCGGCCCAGGACCTTGGCATAAGCGCGTTAGTGCTGGTACTTGCGATCCTGGCGACGATTTTCGCCCTTATCGGGCAGGAGCGGCGAGGCTTCATGGCCATCGCCCTCTTCGCCTATGCCTCTGGGCTTATGCTGCTGGCCGAAGCGCCCGCCCGGCAGCTGATCGCCGACGGCGCGCTTGCCTGGGATACGCTGAGAGCGGGCAGTTATTACACCCTGCCAATCGCGCTGGGGATGCTGCTCAGTCATTGGCTTGAAGGCACGGCAAGACGCTGGATTACCCGGCTGTGGGCGCTGCACTTGGCCTACTTGGCGATTGCCATTGGGCTTGTGCAGTTGGGGGTTATCAGCCTTTCGAATACCTTCCCCATCTTTGATGTGCTGCTGGCCGTGACCATGCCGATCATGTTGCTGCTCGCCCTGTTCCGCTTCCGACGGCTCAACCTTGAACAGCGCCTGCTGGTGCTGAGCTTCACCTTTTATGCCCCGCTGTTACTGGCCGATATGGTCGTCGCCCATGGCTTTGTGGCTTGGCGCACGGTGCCGTTAAGCTACGGTAGTTTGGCCTTTTCCCTGGCGATTGCGGCGATTTTTCTGTGGCACTATCGGCGCACTCAGCAGCAACTGGCCATGGCGAACGATACTCTCGAACAGCAAGTGGCCACACGTACCGCTGAACTCGACCAGCTCGTCCGAGAGCTAGAGGGCCTGTCGTTTGAAGACCCGCTCACCGGGCTCCATAATCGTCGCCATTTCAACACGGTCTTCGATCACGAATGTCGCCGGGCGCAACAGCATGGCAGCCAGCTGTCGCTCCTGATGCTGGATCTGGATCATTTCAAAGACATCAACGATTACTTTGGCCACGATGCAGGCGATGCCGTACTGGTTAAAATGGCCTCTGTACTCACTCAACACTTCATGGATTTGGGAATAGTCTGCAGAATTGGGGGAGAAGAATTTGTGGCCCTCCTCCCGGGTTCCTCTGCCAAAACAGCCGAGTCCAGCGCCAATTCGTTGTTAGCCTCAGTTGCCCAATGCGCCTGTGTCCACCAAGGAATACCACTCAGAAGAGTCACGCTGTCTTGCGGCATCGCCACTTACCCCGACCACACTCATGACCCACATAAGCTCCTTCGACTCGCTGATGAAGCGCTTTATCACGCCAAACGCAGCGGCCGTAACCGCTGCGTGGTTTGGTCTGAAGCGTTCGAAGAGCATGGTTTTATGCTCGGCAGGCAGCAACATCAGTAGTGGCCGCTTAACTGTCAGGGCGCGTTGGTGGCCAGAAAATGATCGATAAACACGCCGTAATCCTGCTCGACGCAGTCGGCATAAGCCACCGCCAAGGTCGACACAACGTCAACGAACTGCGCTTCACGCCCTTTCAGACGCTGGCAAACGGCCTTAGCAAACGGCCGGTGGTCACCATTATTCAATGCTTGCGCACCGCGCAGGTGCTCGCGCGCTAAAATCTGCCCCCACTGACTAGCCAGCTTACGATAGGGCTTGGCGCCGGACAGCTTATGAGTAGGAAAATCTTTCTTGAACGGCGAGCGTTCGCGCACCGAAAACACCTTGTCGTTCATGGTTAGCCAGCCGAGATAGGCGTCCGGGTGTTCTGCGATCGCATGAAATGCCGCCGCATGACGAATGCCTTCGTTGGGAAATAACTTTCGCCACGCTTGCTGCTGAGCTTTGGTCATAAAACGAAAGGCTTCCGGCGCTACCTGCTCTTTCACATCCAGAATGATGTCGTCGTGCTCTTGCTCAACGCCGCCTTCAATCAACACATAGTAACGTTCGACACCCAACGAACCGGTGCCCGCGTCTAACCTGCGCGCGGTGTCTTTTACGCGAAAATGATGGGGATTAGCTTCTTTTATCGGATCTTGGAGGGTTTGCTGATAATCCTGCTCAATCAAGCGGCGCAGTTTGCTGGCCACATTCGCGGGCAGGTTAGCCAGTTTACCCGGACGCTCGGCAAACTGACGGCCTTGTTGCTCGTCAACGGTGGTCCATTTTTCAAGCATGCGCGCACGGCTTTGCTTATCTGACACTTTGTTCAAGAAAGGCTTCAGTTGGCCTTTGGCATTGTCCAGCGTCACCGCATTAATCGGGGTATCGTCGTCGGTATGTTCCACCAACGTCTGGTAGTAACCCTCTAATAACTTTTTAAGCGCTTTATCAATGGCGTTGGCGCTTAGCTCGGCATTTTCACGCCCATCCAATACTACGCTGATAGCCAGCCGCCAAACATCGTACTGATAGTCGCCTATCAGTGCGTCGTCGAAATCATCCATGCCGTAGCGCACTTGGTCATCGTGATGACCATAAGCACCAAAATTATAAACGTGGGCGTCGCCTTGCAGCCAGGTCTGGGTATTCGGCCAACCGCCGAACAGCGCAAAGCGCCAATCGTGCCAAACGTCTTGCCAATACAAGTGATTGGTACCGCGAAAAAAACGATACGGCGAAGCAGCCATTTTGGCGTGCTTAGCTTGGCGTGTCGCCGTTGGCAGCGGCTGGTTGGTTTGCTGGATAGCCTCAATCACCTGCTGAGGACGATTGTGACCGGTTAATGTATGACTCATCGCGATGCCTTTGTTGGTGCAAAAAATGCTCTGCTGTAAGCATAGGAGACAAACGTCAAGAGGTTAAGTCAGCCCGAGGCTCAGGGGCGCGTCGGCGTTCGATAATCGGCGATCAGCTCATGCGCTCGAGCCTGCCATCTAAACAAGTGACAGCCAGCAGGCGCGGCTTTCGTAGGCGTTTGGCGTAGCTGAGCGCTTTTCGAGACATAATGAAAAAGACTGACACCCTTACCATCTCCTATAAAAGCCCTTCCTAACCTCCTAAGCTGCTAGTCTGGTAGTCTGGTAGTCAAATAACGTTGAGTGCACACTATTTTGCACATACCTATTTCAGTGAAACATGCCCACCGGCTTGCATTAGCGACGCTTGCTCCGCGCGTTTTTGCCTTCTGCCATACCTTCGGTCTAACGGTCTGGATCGCCGTGGCCGAAGGTAGCGGCTGGACGCTTATTCTGCCGGGCGTATTGCTGCTGATCTGGCCAGGTCTCGCGTATCTGCATGCGGCAAGCGCTCAGAATTCCAAGCGTGCCGAGTTCAGAAATCTGCTCTGCGACAGCCTGCTGCTTGGGGCTTGGTGTAGCGTGCTGGACTTTTACGTTCTGGCCACCGTTACCATTGGCCTTGCCTGTTTGATGAACAACTTAGTGGTCGGCGGTCTACGACAGATGTTTGTGTCAGCAGCATTCTTCACAATCGCGGCGGCAGGCGCAAGCGCCCTCACCGGCGGCGATTTTCGCCCCACTATCAGCAATTCGCTAGACATTTACCAGTGGACGGGCGCCGTCGTCTATTTTCTGACCATCGGCCGCGTCACCTACAGCCAGAATCGTAAGATCGGCCGCAGCATTGGCGAAATAAAGTTTCAGAACCGGGTTTTTCACGCCTTGCTGGATCTGGGGACGGTCGCCAATAGCGCCACCAACATCCATCGTCTGCTGAATGATTCCTTAAACCACCTGCACAGCCATTTTCCTGACTACGGCTTTGCCGTATACCTGCAAGAACGACAACGGCCCGACGTGACCCGCTATGCAGCTACCGCGGGCATTGGCTCAAAAGATGAGCGCCGACTGACGGACTTGTTCGCCAACCCGCCCCACACGCTCAAAACGCACCAGACAAGCGACGGTGAGATGCTTTATACCACGTCCATGGGCGGCCGTCTCAGCCTTTACGAAGGCTGGCTGATCGTGAAGGCGCCCAAGCCGAACAGCACGCTGGAGCCGATATTACCCTTGTTTGCCGATCAGCTAGCCGCGGCGACCGAAAACAAACTACTGCATCTGGAATTGAAGAAAACCGCAGAGCGCGACGGCCTCACCGGCCTTTACAACCGAGGCTTTCTAGAATCCGCGCTACAGGCAAGCATTCAGGGCAAGGCGCAAACGCCAAGCCTGGATTTTGCCGTACTGATGCTGGATGTCGACGGACTCAAGGAAGTCAATGACCACTATGGGCACATCGCGGGCGACCAGTTGATCACCACCGTGGCCGAAAGCCTACAGCTGCATTGCCGCGACAGCGACATTCTGGCGCGCTATGGCGGCGACGAATTCGTCGTTCTGTTCCCGTCTGCGAGCATGTCGGCCGCCACGCGTCTGGCTGACTTGATCAGGGAACACCTGCCTGATCAGCAATGCATCATCACAACGGCTGACGGCGCCCGCGAAGCCCTCGCGCTGCATGTGAGCCAGGGGTGCGCCAGCTCAAGCGAAGCCCCTGCCCAACGGGTACTGGCGCTCGCGGATGAGCGCATGTACCTCGACAAGAGTCAGCGCCGCAGACAAAGAAAAGATGGACAGGGCACGGCAAGCCAGATGCCCTAGTCACCCGCCGCTGCCTCGCGGCTGTCCCCACTTATCGCCGTGCACCAGTTCGCTTAATGGCAGGCGGGAGCGCCAGCCCTTGGCTTCCAGTTCCGGCTGTTCTAAAAACTCGCTCACGTAGCCAAGACAAAGATACGCCAGCGGATAAACGTGCTCGGGCAGATTCAACGCCACACTTAGCTGCGCCTGGTCGAGAATACTCACCCAGCCAACGCCAATCCCTTCCGCCCGCGCCGCCAGCCACAGGTTTTGCACGGCTAAACAGGTGCTGAACAGGTCGGTATCCACGATGCTGTTGCGCCCCAGCACATGGGGGCCGCCCCGGCTTCGATCGCAGGTAATGCAGAGATTAAGCGGGCTTTCCATGATGCCTTGCAGCTTAAGACTGCGATAATGCGTCTGGCGCTCGCCTTCAAAGCGCTCGGCGGCTTTCTGATTCTCCTGCTCGAACATCGCAAGCACCGCTTCCCTGACGTCACGACTTTCAATCACAATGAAATCCCAGGGCTGCATAAATCCCACAGACGGCGCGTGATGCGCGGCCTCTAAAAGGCGAGTCAGCACGTCTGCCGGAATCCGGTCGGGCAGAAACTGCGAGCGCACGTCGCGCCGCTCGTGTATGGCGCGGTAAAGACCACGCCGCTCAGCATCGGAAAAACGCTGGTTCGGAGTTGTCATGGCTGAAGCTGGACCTTTTGCTGTTCAGGTTGATGGACAGCAGTCTACATGAGCTCAGTCAAGCCGCCACCGCAGCGGGTTGGTTTGGCGTAAACGCCTTCATCGTCCCGGTCATTCCATCCTGTAAAGGAGCGCGTAACACGCACGCATCACTGCTGCTCAAATCCCGCCAGGAAATGCTTAAGCAACTCATCGAGTTGCTCCCGTTGCTCTTCGGTCAGCCCGCTCACCAGCTGTGCCTGGGTTTCCACATGGGCGGCCACTGCTTCGTCGATCAAATCAAATCCAGGCTGCGAGAGAGAGATCAGAAAACCACGGCCATCGTCTGGGTTTTTGACCCGCTCAATCAACCCTGCCTTTTCCAGTTGATTGATACGGTGGGTCATGGTGCCTGAGGTGACCATGGTGGATGCCATCAAATCCCCAGGCGATAAGGCGTAGGGCGCCCCCTCTCGGCGTAGCGTTGCTAGAACGTCAAAACTTGCGTCACTAAGACCGTATTTCGCCCAGGTCTTCTCCATTGCACGCATTAAGGTATGGTTCAGCCGTTTGACCCGCCCGATGGTGCCCATGGGCGTAACATCAAGGTCGGGCCTCTCCTGCCGCCACTGTTTGAGAATGTTGTCTACATGATCCATATGAGCATTTTGCGCCTAATTATCTTGACGTCAAGATTAATCGCGCATACCTTGACGTCAAGATACTTATCGAGAGCATGACGAATGACATTATCAACCACAAGCGTCACACACTCACCTAAACGAGCCTGGCTTGCCCCACTGATGTATCTGTTAGCCTGTGGCGCCTTGCTGGGTCTATCGACCAATTTGGCTAAACTTGCTGGTGAAATGCAGCTGTCAGCGGTCGCTTTTTTGTTTTGGTCCATTTCGGGGGCGGCGCTAATTCTGCTGGTTCTCGCAGCCTTTCGCCGCAATCTACCGCCGGTTAACCTTCGCACCCTTGAGTATTACGCCGTATCCGGTTTGCTAGGCGTGGCGGGCGCCAACCTGCTATTTTTCTTAGCCATCCCCCATGTGGGTGCTGGGTTCGTGGCATTAATCATCACCCTGCCACCACTACTCACCTACGTCGGCGCATTAACGTTAAAAATGGAACGCTTCCAGGTTACCCGGGCAGCGGGGGTTATATCAGCCCTAGCAGGCGCCATCACCCTGGCCTTCCATAAGCTTTCCGCGCCTGATGCCAATTACCTCTGGATTCTCCTCGCCTTGATTGGCCCCGTACTGCTGGCCATCGGCAACCTCTACCGAACCTTGCGCTGGCCAGTTGGCGTTTCCAGCGATGCACTGGCACCCGGGATGCTCATCGCCGCGGCCGTCATTTTACTCTGCGTGAGTTTACTGCCGGGATTCTCACTGGGTGTTTCGACAGACCGCTTCCTGCCGATCATGCTGATTGGTGTACAGGCGCTGGTCTTCGCCGGCCAGTTCTTACTGCTCTTTCTGCTACAGAAGAGCGGCGGCCCGGTGTTTCTGAGTTTATTAGGTTCCGTCGGCGCCGTGGTGGGCGTTCCGGTCGCCATATTGCTACAAGGTGAAACCGCCCCCGAGGGCTTACTACTAGGCGCTCTATTAATTGGTGCAGGTATTGCCCTGCTCAATATTGGCAAAGCCAAACAACTTAACTAGTTAACCCAAGAGCGACTTAAACGAACATGACAGTATGGGCGCCGTTGGCATGGTGCAAGCAGATAGCCAGCCATACCTGATATTCATTGTGCTGACAGCCCTGCCCCGAAATCTTTTTGCAATAAACCTATTAGCGCTGCGGCGCTTAAAAAGACGGCTGACGTTAATAATCCTACCGTCAGCCCCCCAGTTAGATCGTTCAACCAACCACTTAGCGTTGGCCCCAATGTCTGGCCAATACTAAACGCGACCGTCATCGCACCAATACCCGACGCCAATGACGAAGCATGGCAATTTCTCCGCACGAAGGCCGTCGTAGACGCCACGACACCAAAAAAGGCACAACCGAAAACCGCAGACGACGCCAGTAAAACAGGCCAAGCACTTGACATAAGCGGCAATGCAGCGCCAATCAGGGTCAATCCATTAAGCATCGCAAATGCACGTCCGTGGCGCTGATTTTGCAGCACACCAGCCCAAAGCCAAGGGAAGACAGTCACAGCCAAGCCCAGCACGATCCAGAATAGCGATTGAAACGCGGCACTCTCACCGTGGGACTGTATCCAGGCGATCATGAACGTCATGTAAGTAATATAGCCTGCCCCGAAAAAACCATAGCCAACCAGCATCCACTGCATAGAAGCTAATGGTGCCGATGCATGTGCCTGAACTCGGCTTTGTGGCATGACGCGAACACCCCATACGACGCCGAGTGCGAGTACCACTGATATGGCCGCCAATGCTAACCAAGCATTAGGCCAAGCCGTTGTGCCCCAGTGGCTCAGAACCCAGGGAACGCCAACCCCCGAAAGCACAATGCCTAAACCTGGCCCCGCATAGAAGATGCCGAGTAAAAACGACGCTCGTGCCGGATGGCGTTGGGATACTTGGGCGGCGATAACCCCACCAGCAATAAACGCACTAGCGCCGCCTAGTCCAGCCAAAAACCAGGAGATGTTGAGTAATGCAGTGTGGCGAAATACCCCCATCATGATCAAAGCGATCACGCATGCGAAGATCCCCGTACGCATGACTCGATTGGCCCCAACAACTCCAATAAAACGGGCCGAAATCAGCGCGGCAATAAGATACCCTGCTGCGTTTACCGAGGTCATCCAGCCTGCATCGGCATAGCTCCACCCAAGACTTGAGCTCATAGAGGGTAGAAGTAATGCGTAGGAAAATCGTGCAATACCTAGGCCGATTGCCGGTACCAAGGCCAGCGCAGCGAGTGTACGAAGGTCAGTTGTGAGCGCTGTAGGATCGCGCTCGTGGAGAAAGTCAGATTGTGTCATATCGGCCACCTGAGTCTTTAATAAAGACTCAGGGTAGTCGCGCTTAGTTCTGTTTTCAAACTTTGCTATCATTGGAATATGAAAAACCACACCGAAACACACACTTCCCACACACGTGTTCCCGTCTCAGAATGCTCGCTTGCCAAGGCGATCCGGGCTGTGGGAGATACGTGGTCGCTGCTGATTCTGCGAGAAGTGATATGTGGTGCTGAGCGCTTCGATCAAATCAGAGAAGACCTGGGTATTACTCGCTCAGTTTTGTCCAACCGGCTTGCCAGATTGGTTCAAGAAGGTATTTTAGAGCGCTACCAATACCGTGATTCAGGACAACGAGCCCGCAAAGGCTATGCGCTAACAGCGAAAGGCCACGCACTCTTCCCCGTGGTTATCGCCCTTCGCGAGTGGGGCGGAGAGCACTTAGAACCTGGCAATACACCGCTTCGCCTTCAGCTACAAACGAGGGATGGACTGCGTGTTGAAACGAAACTAATACGGGAGGATGGTTTAGAAGTGACCGATATGACAGACATCATTGCGACAGTAAAGGAGTAAGGCATCAGGGAGTACAACACGATTCAGTTTGAGCAGCTAATCAATCCTTTTCTCCATATAGTGAGTCCCGCCCTCGGTTTTACGCACGCGAAACCCCATACGCTCGTATAGCGCTATTGCTGGGTTGATGCAAAACACACGCAGCCGAAGTAAGCGGATGCCCGACTGTTGGGCAGTTTCCTCCGTGTAGCGAATAGCCGTTGTGCCTAAGCCTTGGCGCTGCCACTTCTGATCAATTTGTAGCTCTCTAATATAGTAAGCGGCTTCATCGTGATTTATGCATAACAACCCTACTGGGCTAGCGTTAATAACTAATTCGTAACTGTCTAACTCATCCCATTGTTTATCAAACAGGGCTGTATTCCAGCGCATATCCAACTGTTCGTAGTAAGCAGACATATTTTGGCGAATTAATTTTTCCGCGAACGCCTTGTCGTTAGTAGACCGAATAATAGGCGTCATATCTCGATATCCTAGTGCTGCTTTCACGAACTTGTAGCAAGAAGTGCAGTGTTAGCTTGGGCTATTTCATACTGACTAAACACGTGCACACCATGTTCCCGAAGCAGTGCGGCTGTTACTCCCATACCCGGTACTTTTTTACCAGAGAAACTGCCGTCATAAATAGCGGTGCTTCCGCATGAAGGACTGAACTCAGCAAGCACTGCGATATCGATATCGAATTTACGGCACAGGTTCAAAGCGATAGAGGCACCTGCTAAAAATTCATTGGTCACCTTGCCTCCATCGTTTTCGATAACATCGACCTCACCGTTTAAAACACCCTTACCACTGCCTTGGAAAATCTCCGCGGGCGGCCTGGGAATACTCATCCCCGCCTCAACTTCGGGGCAAACAGAAACGATTCGTCCTTCAGAACGCCACTGCTCAACGATCTGATCATCCACGGAAAGGGCGCCACCATCATAGCGAACCTTTTTACCCAAGAGACAGGCGCTCATTAATACTTTTCTCAAATCGCCGGTCTCCAGTACGGTGGTTAACTTAAAACTGATACTTCATATGCCCCTAACTGAGTGCTCTCTTCTGATTATCATCCATCAAACTTTAGCTGTTTTCAAAAGTACACATCGATGATGTCCTGCTTCGCGCTTGAAGCCACTGACGCACTATTTCAGTGCCTTCTTCATTCACTAACAGCCCCAAGTGCGATGTGCCGGGGACAGTGGTGACCTCGGCGTCAGGGACATGCGGTCGAACGGTAGACTCAAAGCGATCGGCGAAAAAGGCTTCATCCTCGGCGCCGGTTAGGAAAAGGCTCGGCACATTGATAGAACGAAGGTCATCCGGGTAGTTAGAGGGATTAAACCCCGTCATCAGCCGATAAGAATAAGCCAGTGTCTCTGACCCATCCCGGTACTCAGGAGGTAGGTTAAATCGCAGCACGGTCACGCCATTCAAGCCTTTTACGCCGAGCCTGTTGAGAAGAGATAGCGCAATAATTTTAGCCACACTCGGCTCAGCCCATCCCCCCGAGTTATTACGAACGGTAGGGGCATCGTGCCCCAGATAGGGCGCCAGCAGGAGGTATGCAGAGGCAAGGTGCCCGTACTCCCCACCAGCAAAGCGTATAGCAAGTCCTCCGCCTGACGAATGGCCTCCTACCACTAATCTGGATATTGCTGAGTTTTCCGTTTTGATGTGATAAATAAAATCAGCCAGATCGTCCTCAAGCTGATGGATATAGTCGATATCGCCGCGCCGTTGCGGAGAGGGGCCATGACCCCGTATATCAGGGGTATACACAGCTGCGGCGCCTGCATCAGCTAACGCCTGGGCAAAAGTGGCCAAATATTTGCTATCCGTTCCTGATCCATGAAGAACAATAAGTGCAGTAGGAGATTCACTGGGATAATGCCGATACGCTAATGCTGTTCCATCTCGCGCTTCAAAGCGCTGAAGTGCTGGTACTTGGCTCGCTGCGCCCTGCTCTGAAACTAACACCTCGAAATTCAAACCGCCTGCATTTGTACTGATCGGCATTGAAAACAGCACTCCTATCGTTAAGGTCAACATGCATGTCGCAATGCGACTTCCTGAGAGCACGATGCCTCTAGGACAGGACTCGGTCGTTAAGATGCTATCAGGCTTTTTACGCTCACCGTCATAGTTCAAAAACATGTTTCAACGGTTCCATCTGCTGATGGAGTATCCTGATGACAAAAATATCTTGCTCACGTTGCCGGTAAAAAATGGCGTGTCGTTGGTGATCATGACGGCGTACTCCATCGCCGATCTCTGGGCACTCACAACCCATTAGCGGAGAACCAGACAGTAGGCGCAAGGTGCCCTCAAGATTATCAGTGTAAGCATCGGCCTGGAGAGCGCCGAAGTTAAGCAGGGTATACTCGTAAATGGAGGCAAAATCTTCTGCCGCCAGGTTGGACAGCTTATACATCGTGTTTCTGTTTTACCTGGGCGGCTATATCGTGCAGAGACAAGTTGCTTTCACCGCTACGCTCACCCTCTGCAACAGCATTTCTCAACGCTGCCGTTTGATGCTCCTGGCGCTCAAGTAATCTCAAGGCTGAACGCACGACCTCACTGGTTGAGCCGTAGCGACCAGACGCAATCAATTTCCCCACAAAATCGTCTAGTTGTTCGCCGATAGTAATGCTCGTTGTTCTGGGCATAGCCAACCCCCTGTGTGAATAGTTAACACAAATCATAGCACCCTTGAATACACCTGCAAGGACTATGGCCTGGAGACGACTAGCCTATGGTTTTTCCCTAAAAACCAACTGCTGGGAGCTCCTACCCCAACTGAAACGGGTAAACAGACCCGATCTTGAGTAATTGGGTGAGTTCATCCAGTGCAGTGAGGGACTCTTCTGCCAGCTGTGGGTCGGCGAGATCATCGGGAGCGAGGCGGTCGCGGTAGTGACGGTTGACCCAGGCGATTAGGTCATCATAAAGCGCATCGTTGAGCAGCACGCGGCCAGAGAGCGCTGCACGTTCGGCCTCCGTTAGCACCACGCGCAGGCGCAGGCAAGCGGGGCCGCCGCCGTTGCGCATGCTTTGCTTAACGTCTTTAACGATCACGTCACTGATGGGATTATGGCCCGCCAGTAGGAGATCTTGAATGGTGCGCCATACCGCCTCGCGCTCCTGGCATTCGCCTGGCACTACCAGGGTCATGGTGCCGTCCGGGTTGGAGAGCAGCTGCGAATTGAACAGATACGACGCGACGGCATCTTCCATGCTTACTGCCTCCAAGGGCACTCGCACCGGTATCAGCGGCGTGGTCATTTTGCCGCGCAACTCATCCAGGGTGCCTTCTTCGTCCAGAAAGGCCATTTCGTGGTAGAGCAGCACGGGGCCGTTGCCCACCGCAATGACGTCGTTATGGAATACACCCGCATCGATGGCGTCCGGGTGCTGTTGGGCAAACACCGTTTGCGCGTCTGTTAACCCGTGCTGGCGCGCCACCGCTTGGCTGGCCTCCAAGGTCTGGCGGGCAGGGTAACGCTTGGGTTCGCGCGCGCCGCTATGCACGTCGCCAAACGCCTGGCGGCCATACACGAACAGATGAACGCCCGGCTCGCCGTACTCACCGCATAAGCGAGTATGGTTCGCCGCGCCTTCATCAGCAAACGCTGGCGTGGCGGGCAGCACCGGGTGGTGGGCGAAATGTTGCTCGTCGCGGAAGATCGCCTGCAGCACCCGCCCAGTGGTGCCCGGTTCCAAGTAGCGATGAAAGCTGGACTGCAGATTGGCAGGGGTGAAATGCGCCCGGCCATCCGCTGCGTCCAAACTGGGGGTAATGGTGCCCGCATTAGCCGTCCACATGCTGGAGGCAGAGCATACCGCCCGCAGCAGTTGCGGCGCCTCTTTGGCGGCACGGGCCAGTACTTCGCGGTTGCTGCCGCTAAAGCCCAAATCACGCAGCGCGCCAATATCCGGACGCTGCTGGGGAGGCAGTACGCCCTGGGCGTAGCCCGCGTCCATCAGCGACTTCATTTTGGCAAGCCCCTGCAAAGCGCCCTCTTTGGGATTGGAGACCAGGCCGCCGTGGCTCATGGACGCGACATTGCCCACAGCCAGCCCCGAGTAGTTATGGGTTGGGCCGACCAAACCGTCGAAATTGACTTCCCTGACGTTGCTGATGTTGGTGGCGCTCATAGGTTGACTCCCGGGGGCAGTGTATCGGGCATTTCCAGGCTGTCGGCTTCCATGGACGCTACCGGGTAGGCGCAGTAATCCGCTGCATAGTAGGCACTAGGCCGATGGTTGCCGCTGTCGCCCACACCGCCAAACGGCGCATCGCCGGAAGCGCCGGTGGTTTGGCGGTTCCAGTTAACAATCCCGGCGCGAATACGCAGCAGGAAATCTTCCCAGTCAGCTTGATCGCCGCCGATCAGCCCGGCGGAAAGCCCGTAGCGGGTATTATTGGCAAGCTGTAGCGCTTCATCCCAATCGCCGTAGCGATGGATTTTCAGCAGCGGGCCAAAATGCTCCTCGTCGGGCACGTCCAGGCCGGTCACGTCGATCAGCGCGGGGCTAAGCAGGCTGGTGTTGTCTTGCAGGCGCTTCATGCGATTGATCACCGTGCCGCCCATGGTTTCCAACGCATCCTGTGCCTTGAGTAGACCATCTGCGGCGGCTACGCTGACCAAGCCGCCAAAGAAGGGCGCGGGTTCTTCCTCAAACTGGCCGGCCACGTGCAGCTTGGCAATAGCGTCGGAAAGCGCGTCAATCAGGCGATCACCGACTTCGCCCTGGGGCACCATCAAGCGGCGAGCGCAGGTGCAGCGCTGGCCGCCGGACAGAAACGCCGACTGCAGGATGCTCAGTACCGCGGCACGCTCGTCATCGACATCTTTTACTACCAGCGGGTTGTTGCCGCCCAACTCCAGGGCGAGGATCTTATCCAACTGCCCGGCAAACTGCTGGTGTAGCATGCCGCCCACTTTGGCACTACCGGTAAACAGCAGGCCATCAATATCGGGGTGCCCAGCCAAGGCTTGTCCTACCGGCACGCCACCTTGCACCAGGTTGATTACCCCGGCGGGCAGCCCGGCTTCCAACCAGCACTGCAGGGTTAAATCGGCGGTCAGCGGGGTCTGGTCGCTGGGTTTGAACACCATAGTGTTACCCGCCAGCAGTGCTGGCACCATGTGGCCGTTGGGCAAGTGGCCGGGGAAGTTGTAAGGACCGAACACCGCCATCACGCCGTGGGGGCGATGGCGCAGCACGGCCTTTGCACTGCCGACCTCTTTTTCGCGCTCGCCGGTGCGCTCATGGTAAGCCTTCAGAGAGAGCGCCACTTTACCAATCATCGCGCCCGCTTCGGTGCGTGCTTCCCAGAGCGGCTTACCGGTTTCAGAGGCGATCGCTACGGCCAGGTCTTCACGCCGAGCGGTAAGCACTTCGACAAAACGTTCGACCAGCGCTTGGCGCTCGTCAAAGGGCGTGCGCGCCCAACCGGGGAAGGCGCCCCGCGCGGCGTCTACCGCAGCGGCGACCTGTTCGCTGGAGGCCTCTCCCCCTTCCCACAACAACGACGCGGAAACCGGATCGTACTTGGTGAGGGTGTCTGCTTCGCCGGCGACCCAGGTGCCGTTGATCAATTGCTGCTGTTGGGCGTGCATCGTTGTCTCCTCGACGTTGCCGAACGATTGCCGTGCTTAGGTTTCGAGCAAGCGAACCTGGTCACCGGTAGTGACACCCAGACGGTTTGCTTCCTGCTCGCTAAGCACAATGGTGTTGTCATGGGTAGGCGCGCGGCCTATCCAACTGGCGGTAAAACTGAGCATATTCGACGTGGCCGCCAGCCAACGGCTGACACTCTCTTGCGCAGCACGGGTTGAAATTTCCACCTGGCAGAGCCGTGAATTGCGTATCGCGCGCACATCGTCAACGTAGGCCTCCACGGTAGGCCCGCCGTCGAAAATATCGATGTAGCCTTCCCAGCGTAACCCTTCTTTTTTGAGCATTTCCAGCGCCGGGCGGGTATGACGGTGCACCTGACCAATGCAGGCGCGCGCCTCCTCGGCCATAAAGGTGGTGTAGATGGGGAACTTGGGCATCAATTCGCCGATAAAACTCTTCTGCCCCAGGCCGGTGAGGCGATCCGCTTCGTTGAAATCCATCGGAAAGAAGTGTTTTCCCAAGCTCTCCCAGAACGGGCTGACGTTATTCTCGTCGAAGACACCGCGCATTTCCGCCAGTACTTTATCGGGGAAGCGGTCACGAAACTGGGCGATAAACAGCCAGCGAGCTTTAGAGAGCAGCGCACCATTGCGCAAATGTTTGTTGGCCTCACCGCGATATTCCGGGCGCACAAACAGCGAGCACACTTCGGCGTCGCCGGTGTGGTCGGAGCTTAAAAACAGCGTGTCGATGGTGCGGTGCAAATCGAGTTGGATTGACGAGTGCGCCAAGGTGCCCAGCCGATAGTTGTAGAACGGCACCTCACGGCCTACTTGACCTTCGATGGCGCAGCAGCCCGCCAGCTCATTGTTATCTTCGTCTTCCAGCACAAAGAAATACAGCCGGTCATCCACCGGCGTGCGCTCCTCAAAGGCACGTGCAGCGGCTTCAATCTTGCCCGCCAAAAACTCACGGTTGTCCGGTAGCGAGGTAAACCCCACCCCCGCCTGCTGCGCAAGCGCCTGGAGCCCATCCAAATCGTCGCGAGCAATGGGTCGAATGCGCATTACATTTCTCCTTCATCGAGCGCGTCCACCGCACTCGGCAGGGTTAACGGCGCGGCTAGCACCGCGCGGCCCTCCTCGACGCCCAGCTGTTTGGCGTGTTCCGGTGACAGCATCAATTGGCCGGTAGGCGACAGCGCATAGCGCGCCACAATGCAGCGGAACCCGCCCAGCTTCTGGTTGGCAATCATCGCCGGTTCGGCATCAGGCAGGGTATGTTCAGGGCGAAGTCGCACGGGGTGCCACGCCGCACTGCGGAAGGACTCCAGCCTTTCGCGCTCGGTTTTAACGATCGGCCCGGCATCAAAAATATCCACATGGCGGGAGCGCACAAAACCTTCCGCCAGCATCTCTTCCAGGGCCTCTTCGTGGGCGGGGTGTTCACGGCCAATTGCGGCCCGCGCCTGGGGCGTCAACAGCGGCAGATAAAGCGGAAACTGGGGCATCACTTCGGCGATAAAGCTTTTCGAGCGCACCCCGGCAATGTGGTTTATCTCTTGAAAGCTGCGGGCAAAAAAGTGGCGGCCCACACTCTCCCAGAACGGCGATTCGCTGCGGGCGTCCAGGTAACCCGGGAACGCCACCGCCAAAATGCGTGAAAAGCGCTCCGGATACTGGGCGATAAACATCAGCCGCGCCCGACGCAGTAGGCTTTCCGCACTGGTTCCTTTGTAGCGCGGATTAAGCGAAAACGCACACAGCAGCGTGGCATCCGAAACTTCGTGGGAAAGCGCCAGGGTTTGCACTTCGCGGCGCACGTTGAGCTGCTGCGAGGCATGAATCAGCGTTTCCTGGCGGTAGGTGTAGTAGGCTTCGTTGGCCCCCGCCTGGGCACGAATGGTCGCCGTGCCCAACACTTCCCCGCGGGCATCGTCCGCCAGCACGAAGGTATAGTGCTCATCTCCGGGGTAATCCACCTCGCCGTTGAAGGCAGCCTCAGAGCGCACGATGCGCTCCTCGAGCCGTTCGCGGTTGGCGGGTAGATTGGTGAGTCTGGGTACCGCGTGCTCGGCCAACTGTTCCAGCGCCGGCAGGTCTGCCATTGTCACCGGTCGAATAACCAGCATCCTCAACGCCCCCTCTTGTGTGGCTGCGGTTGGCTCACTCATGCTGCCGCAACTAACCGCTCAATGGCGCGCTCAAGGCGAGCCATTCCTTCTGCAATATCGGCTTCCGGAATCACCAGCGACGGGGCCATACGCAGCACGTTAGGCCCAGCGATCAAGGCCATTAAGCCTTCCTCTATGGCCAGCGGCAGGATGTCTTTGGCGCGGCCCTCGTAAGCCTCCGACATTTGCGCACCTATCAGCAGCCCCATGCCGCGGATCTCCTTAAACACGCCGTATTTGCGGTTGATGGTCTCCAGGTGCTCACGGAATAAATCATGGCGTTTTTTTACGCCGCCAAGCACCTCGGGGGTATCAATAAACTCGACCGCTGCCAGCGCCACCGCCGACGCCAGGGCGTTGCCGCCGTAGGTAGAGCCATGGGTGCCAATTGCCAAGGATTTCGCAATTGCATCGGTGGTCAACATGGCACCGACAGGGAAGCCACCGCCCAACGATTTGGCGCTGGTGAGAATATCCGGGGTAATGCCGAAGTTCTTATACGCGTAGAGCTCGCCGCTACGGCCAACCCCAGTTTGCACTTCATCAAAAATCAGCAGCGCATTGTGATCATCGCAAAGGTCGCGCAGGCCTTGGAGGAATTCCTGGGTAGCGGGAACGATGCCACCTTCGCCTTGCATAGGCTCAACCATGATTGCGCAAGTGTCGTCACCGACAAGCTCGCGCACACTTTCCAGGTCGTTAAAGTTGGCATGCAGAATACTACCCGGCACCGGGCCAAAACCCTGGGAGTACTTCGGCTGGCCACCCACGCTCACGGTGAAGAAGGTGCGGCCGTGGAAGGATTGATGAAACGAGATGATCTTATCTTTGTGCTCGCCGTGGTGATCCACCGCCCAACGGCGCGCCAGCTTTAGCGCGGCCTCATTGGCTTCACCGCCGGAAGAACATAAAAACACTTTGTCGGCGAAGGTTCGTTCCGTCAGCGTCTTGGCAAGCTTTAGCGCGGGTTCGTTGGTGAACACGTTGGAAAGATGCCATAGCTTTTCGCCCTGCTCTTTAAGCGCGTTGACCAGCACCGGATGGCAGTGACCCAGAGAATTAACAGCAATCCCCCCAGCGAAGTCGATATATTCGCTTCCCTGCTGATCCCACAAGCGGCTGCCTTCGCCACGCACCGGAATAACCTGCTGTGGGGCGTAGTTGGGCGTCATGTAGTGATCGAAATCCTGACGGCTTGGGGTATGGCTCATGGGACGCTACCTCCGGTGGAGTAATGGAATGAAAACAGTATAAGGGGCCGAATAGGGTAACTGCTTTCAGCAATGGGACGGCAAATTATGAAAAGCAGCATTTAACTGGCACCCCCACTCTACATCCATCCTTGTTCACCTCACGGTATCAGTGGCGTATTTAGGCCTGCTTCTTATCGTTTGGGGACGCCTGAGCTGTCAGCGTCGAACCTCCCCCAACGTTGAATAAGGGGCGGGATCCAGGCATCGGCGAGCGGTGTCGGCCATCAAGGGCGAGTAAATCCGTGAGCCTGCATATCCAAGCCCCCACCTGCACTTCAACGCTGTTCGCGGTAGGCTTGAGTAACTCCCCTCACCGAGGAGCACTCCGCATGCTCGACGTAACCCACCTGCGTGGTAGCCGCCATGCCATTGGCGTGGCCCATGGCCAGCGCCACGCCGCACAGATTCAGCGCAGCATTGAGGTCTATGACCGGCTGTTTCAAGACTTTGTAGGCCTCGACTGGGCCGCAGCCCGACAGGAGGCGCGGCGCTTTATACCGGCTATCGAACGCGGCTTTCCGTCGATCCTGGATGAGCTCGAGGGTATTGCCGAGGGCGCCGACCTGCAGCGCGACGACATCCTCACCCTCAACTGCCGCAGTGAGATCTCGCTAACCCAGGCCAGCGGCGGCTGTTCCGCCTTTTCGCTCTACCAGCAGGGTCGGCAGTGGCTGGCCCAGAACTGGGACTGGCGCCTCGACCAGCTCGACAACGTGGTGGTACTACACATAGAGGGTGACGACGCCCCGCCGCTGGTCAGCGTCGGCGAGGCCGGGATGCTGGCCAAGATCGGCCTCAACGCCCACGGCCTCGGCGTCTGTCTCAACGCCATCCGCTCGCAGACCTGTGGCGACGGTCTGCCGATCCACGTCGCCCTGCGCAAGCTTCTCGAGAGCGACGGTTTCACCAGCGCCCAGCGCATCGTCGCGGAGGATCGCGTCGCCTCACCGGCGCACTTTCTGGTCGCCAGCGCTGCAGGCCAGGCCGCCGGCTTCGAGGTTCACCCCGGGCCGCCGGGGGTACTCAAGCCCAGCGGCGGGAGGGTGATCCACACCAACCACCTCTGCGCCGCGACCGCCTGTGTCACCGACTTCCCCAAGCCCGACTCCCATGTGCGCCTACGCCGCCTCGATGAGCTGCTCGACCCACCGCCCAGGGCCAGCGTCAGCGCGCTTTTCGACGTACTGAGCGACCACCACAATGCGCCCATGTCGATTTGCAAGCACACCGACATCGATCTGCCCGATGCCGAACGCATGGAGACACTGTTTTCGGTGGTGATGGCCCTCGACGAGCGCACCCTGCACCTGCGACACGGCTACCCCTGCAAGGCCCGGCAGACGCTGAGCATCGCGCTCGACTAGCGGCGCGAGAAAAGAGGCAGCTGAATCAGGACGGTGGGCGGGATACACTGACCCAGGATCGAAAGTTTCAGCAGCAGCGACAGGGAGAAGCGCCATGAAATATATCTTCGAAGTGCATATCCGCGACGGCTACCGTGCCGAGGACTACGCCGACGCCTGGCTCCGCGCCAGCCAGCTCATCCAGCAGGCGCCAGGGGCACGCGGCACCGAACTGCATCGCAAGATCGGCGACCCTAACACCCTGATCGCCATTGCCCACTGGGACAGCAAGGCCAGCCGCGACGCCATGGAAGCCCAGCCCAACCCGGAGATAAAGGAGATCATCCGCCATGGGGCCGCCTGCTGCGAGATCCGCCTGATCGGCGAATTCGAGGAGCCGGAGTGGGTAGTGATGCCGCCGAATGCCGAGTCATAAACGGGTGTTGGGCTAGAGATCATATTGAGTCCCCCTTGAAGAAACCTAAAAGAGCACCACACTCATTAGCAAGCTATGAAGTTATTAGTTGTGTAGTGAGGTACTGATACTCAGGAAGAGAGGAGCACACCCCATGCAGATTGATCTTAACGGCAAGCACGCCATTATAACCGGCTCGACCGCAGGTATCGGCTTTGCGATTGCCCAGGGCCTGGCCAATGCAGGTGCCGAGGTGGTTATCACCGGGCGCACCCAGGCACGAATTGAGGAAGCCATCGCGGCCATCAAGAAAGACGTTCCCAACGCCAAGGCAACGGGCGTAGCCGCCGACCTGGGCACCGCCGACGGCTGCCAGACGCTGATCGAGCAGCAGCCGGAGACCGATATACTGATCAATAACGTGGGTATCTTTGGCCCGCAGGATTTTTTCGAGGTGGACGACGCGACCTGGCAGCAGTTTTTTGACGTTAACATCATGAGTGCAGTGCGTCTTTCTCGCCACTATGCCCAAGGTATGCGCGATCGGGATTGGGGCCGCATCCAGTTCCTATCCAGCGAATCGGGTATCAATATCCCCAGCGAAATGGTTCATTACGGCATGACCAAATCGGCGCTGCTATCGGTATCGCGGGGGCTTGCCAAGGTATTGAGCGGTACCCAGGTGACCGTCAATGCCATCTTGCCGGGCCCAACGCGTTCCGAAGGCGTGCTTAATATGCTGGGTGAAATCGCTGAAAAAGAAGGTATCTCTCAGCAAGAGGTTGAAGCCCGCTTTGTACAGGAGAACCGCCCATCGTCGATTATTCAGCGGCTGGCAACGCCAGAAGAAGTGGCTAGCATGAGCGTCTATGCCGCATCGACCCAAGCCAGCGCCACCACTGGTGCCGCGTTGCGCGTGGAAGGCGGCATTGTCGATACGCTAACCTAAGCCCTCTAATCTTATACTTCTAACCCAGGCGCTCTTCCCTCGGCGTCATGCCGAAATGGTGACGGTAGGCGGTGGAAAAGTGTGCGCCCGAGGAGAACCCCGTGGCAAACGCAATATCGCCTACCGCCCGGTCGCTCTCGCGCAGTTGTTTGCGCGCCTCTTGCAAACGCAAATCAAGGTAGTAACGGCTGGGCACCGCCTGCAGATATTTCTTAAACAGCCGCTCTAGCTGACGGCGGGAAATCCCCAGGTGCTCCGCCAACTCCAGCGTGGAAAGCGGCTCTTCGATATTGGCCTCCATCAGCGTTACGGCATCCACCAGGCTCTGCGGTGCGTGGCCCAAGCGGCTGCGCAGCGGTACGTGCTGGCGCTCGTCCGCCAAGCGAATGCGATCGCAGACAAACTGCTCGGAGACTTGCTCCGCCAACCGCGCGCCGTGATGCTGGCTAATCAACGTCAGCATCATGTCCATGGCGGCCGTTCCGCCCGCGCAGGAAAGCCGGTCGCGATCGATTTCAAACAGCTGTTGTGAAAGCGTCACTTGGGGATACGCCTGGGCAAAAGCATCGAAACGTTGCCAGGGCAGCGTGGCGCGGTAGCCCTCCAGCAGACCACAGCGGGCCAGTACTTCGGTGCCACCAGCCAACCCACCCAACATTACGCCGCGCCCTACATACCCGCGCAGCCACTCATTCAGCTTGGCGGGCAGTGCATAAGGTAGTGGCGTGGGGGCGCAGATCAACAGCAAATCAAGCGGCCCAAGCGGGCTTTCCAACGCGTGTTGAGTAAGTACGGAAAGCTGCGCACCACTGCGTACCGGCTCGCTATCCATGCTCAGCGTGACGGTGTGATAAAGCATCTGCCCGCTGAGCTGGTTGGCCATTTGCAAAGGCTCCAACGCACTGGCGTGGGCCAGCAGCGAAAACCCCGGCAGCAGGACAAACGCTACCCGCCTTCGCGAGGCGGCATTGGGAGAATTGACTGCGCTATGCTGCATGGGAAACCGCCGTGCCGAAAACAAACTGCCATCTTAACCAATTGCTTGGGTAAAGGCAGCGACGGCGTCGCGGGGAAAAAAATACGCCGTGTAAATGCAAAAACGCCGGGCCATAAGCCCGACGTCCTGCGATGACGCAACGCGCGTATGGCGGCAAGGCCATGCGCTTATAGATTGACCACATCAAACTCGACCAGCGGGTCAACGTCGGCATCGTAATCGACATCGTCACGCTCAAAGCCAAACAGCTTCAAGAAATCGTGCTTATAGCCCGCATAGTCGGTGATCTCGAACAGGTTCTCGGTGGTCGCTTCCGACCACAGATCCTGGCAGGCTTTTTGGATATCGTCACGCAACTCCCAGTCATCCAGGCGCACGCGGCCCACGTCGTCGGTGATCAGCGCACCGCTCTGCGCGGAATAAAGCCGCTCGCCGAACAGACGGTTAAGCTGGTCGATGGTGCCTTCGTGGACGCCCTGCTCTTTCATGATGCGGTAGACCATGGCGATATACAGCGGCATCACCGGGATCGCCGCGCTGGCTTGGGTCACCACGGATTTAAGCACCGCTACGTTCGCGCCGCCGCCGGTGGTTTTCAGCTTGCTGTCAATCGCCGCAGCAGCGCGGTCCAGGTCTTCCTTAGCTTTGCCCAGGGCCCCGTGCCAATAAATCGGCCAAGTAATTTCCGTGCCGATATAGCTAAACGCCACGCTACGCGCGCCCTTGGCCAGCACACCGGCCTCGTCGAGCGCCTCCATCCACAGCTCCCAATCTTCGCCGCCCATTACGGTAATGGTGTCGTCGATTTCCTGCTGGGTGGCAGGCTCTACCTCGGCTTCAATAATGGCATCTTTGTTGGTGTCGATCGCCGTGGCGCGATAGGTTTCGCCAATCGGCTTCAGGCTGGAGCGCTTGAGTTCACCGCTGTCGGGCAGCTTGCGCACCGGCGACGCCAGCGAGTAAACCACCAGATCGACTTCTCCCATGTCCTGTTTGATCAGTTCGATGGCTTTTTCCCGCGCTTCGTGGGAGAACGCATCGCCGTTGATCGATTTGCTGTAAAGCCCTTCTTGCTTGGCGAATTTGTCGAACGCGGCACTGTTGTACCAGCCCGCCGTGCCGGGCTTTTTCTCGGTAGCGGGCTTTTCAAAAAACACGCCCAAGGTATCCGCGCCATAGCCAAACGCTGCGGTAATACGAGCCGCCAAGCCATAACCGCTGGAAGCACCAATCACCAGCACCTTTTTAGGGCCGGCGCTTTTATCCAAACCGCGCGCTCGGGTGGCGTCGATTTGCTCACGAACGTTCTGCTCGCAGCCAATCGGATGGGTAGTCGTGCAAATAAAGCCGCGTACTTTGGGTTTAATAATCACAGAGAACCTCGTTTTTCGAAATAACTTGTTGGCGTCGCACCGTTCATCAGTGGCGTTATTCTAGCGGTCTCAAGCGGCGCTGTCCGCTATTGAGCTAACTGACCTTTCACGTCAGGATATTGTCTTTACCCATGACGTCCGCCCGCGAGGCTTTATAAATGAACGCACAGCAACTAGTCGATGAACGTGGCGATTTATGGTTGGCGCTGGCCCCGTTGTGGCTGGATCGAGAACCGAGTGAACGCGATTACGCCCAAATGGTAGAGGTGGTGCAGCGCTATCAAATGACGTTAAACGAATTGGAGTGGATGTTCCGGTTAGAAATGGCCCCAGTGATGGCCCGCTACCAATTATC
Organism: Vreelandella arcis; assembly: GCF_900103865.1. GTDB lineage: Bacteria > Pseudomonadota > Gammaproteobacteria > Pseudomonadales > Halomonadaceae > Vreelandella > Vreelandella arcis. The sequence continues at coordinate 134,631 of NZ_FNII01000007.1, read as the reverse complement.
TATCGCCAGCGAATGGCGTCAGTTTAACGACCGCAAACTGATGCAGCAGTTGGTCGGTCACAACCTACGGTTAACAGGTTGGCGACGCAAAAGCTGGGCGCTGTTTTCAGGCCTGACGACGATGATGGTACGCCACCGCTGGAACGAGCTAATGAACCGAGTCATGGTCGCCCGCGGCGAGACTTAAGCCTCGTCGAGGGCGAGTTCCAAACGCAACCGCAGGGAGCGGCCATGGTCACGGGGGCCAAAGCGGGCAATCGCCCTGCCGTCACGCCCAACCAGAAACTTGGTGAAGTTCCATTTAATCACTTTCGTTCCCAGTACGCCGGGCGCTTCCTGCTTAAGCAACACGAAAAGCGGGTGGGCCTGAGAGCCGTTAACCCGCACTTTCTCCATAAGCGGAAACGTCACACCATATTGCTGCTCGCCGAACGCACAAAAAGCTTCGGCGCTTTCCGGTGACTGCCGGGCAAATTGATCGCAAGGAAAACCCAACACGGTAAAACCACGGTCGCGATAGCGTTGGTAGAGCATTTCCAGCTCTTTTAGCTGCGGGGTAAAGCCACACCGACTGGCGACGTTGACGACCAACAAGACCTGGCCTTGCAGCGCACGCAGATTAAAAGGCTGGCCCACGTGGGTATAACAATCCTGATCATAAAATGTCATGTGCCGCCTCCCCCCTGAAATGCCTCATTTTACCGCCTACCTTGCCATGTCTATGCACTGCGCACCAGTTCGGCCAGCGGTCTAGCTGAACGGCCCGGCTACCACACGAAGCGCCAACGCTAGCAGCAACACGCCGGTAATCCGATTGATCCAATGGGCACGGTGTTGAAGCCAGGGCAACACCCGCGAATGCGACAGTGCAACGGCCACCAGCACATACCATCCGCCGTCGATAACCATGGCGGTCACCACAATCAGTGCTTTGGCAAGAAAGCTCATGTCAGGGGTTACAAACTGACTCAACAGCGCGATAAAGAAAATAATCAGCTTAGGGTTACCGAGTGCTACCAGCACACCTTCTTTAGCGGCGCGGGCACTGGAGGTGGCCATTCCCTGCTGCTGCATGGCCCCGGCACTACCTGCGCGCAATGCCTTGATGCCCAACCACGCCAGATACAACGCACCCGCCCAGGTAATCAGTTGGAAAAGCGTCGGCGACTGAGCGATCAGCGCGCCCAAACCCAGCACGGTAAGCAACGCGTAAATCCCGACTCCTCCAGCATGGCATAGCGCGGCTGTCATCCCCACCAGCCTACCCCCGCCCAGGGTGTGGCGTAACACCAACGCCAGACTCGGCCCCGGCGACATCGCGCCCATCGCGCATACCGCCGCAAGCGACAGCCATAATGAAAACGGCATTGCTTCCTCCTTGATCGTCCCTAATGCCCTAGACATCGACAATAATCAGCAACCCAGTGTACGCCAAACCAACTAACGCGACGTCTGGCAAGCGCAAATAACGCTGTTAGCATGGTACGCTGTTGGGTAAACTTTGGCCTTTTGATAATGCCCCTGATCAGCTGGGGCAACGGCAAATTACAGGACGTCAACATGGGTAGGGCTTTTCAGAACCGTAAAGAATCCATGGCCAAAACGGCCGATGCGAAGACGAAAGTCTACAGTAAGTATGGTCGCGAGATTTACGTTTGCGCCAAGTCAGGCGGCACCGACCCCAACAGCAACCTAGCATTGCGCGGCCTGATGGAGCGTGCCAAAAAAGACCAAGTGCCTTCTCACGTCATCGACAAGGCGCTGGATAAAGCCAGCGGCGCCGGTGGCGAAGACTTTTCAGCGGCACGCTACGAAGGCTTCGGCCCCGGCAATGCGATGGTGATTGTCGAGTGCTTAACTGACAATCCGAACCGCACCTTTGGCGATGTCCGCGGTTGCTTCACCAAGACCAAGAGCAAAATCGGCACTCCTGGCAGCGTTAGCCATATGTTTGACCACTGCGCGATTTTCTCGTTTGCCGGAAGCGACGAGGAAGCCGTACTGGAAGCGCTAATGGAAGCGGATGTCGACGTCACCGACATCGAGCAGGAAGACAGCCGCATCACCGTGTTTGCGCCACACACCGACTACGCCAAAGCCAAGCAGGCGTTGCTGGACACCTTCGGCGAGGTCGACTTCGAGGCCGACGAAATTCAGTTTCTGCCACAAACCACCACACCGGTTGAAGGCGATGACGTGGCGATGTTCGAAAAACTGCTCAACATGCTGAATGACCTGGACGACGTGCAAAACGTCTACCACAGCGCTGAGCTGCCTGCCGAAAGCGAGCAATAACGCAGCGCCGCGCGCAATGCTAATAGTGCCTGGGGCAGTGTCAGCAGCCTATCGATCGCCATGCTGAATCGTTCATTGCCCTTGGTCTTATGCAAACACAGCGACAGAAAACGCTTTATTTACGGTTGGCAGGGGTATTCCACGCCCCAAATAATATAGAGCGTCGGTATTTGCGGCCATTAACCTGCTGTACCCTGTGAATCCAGCGCCGCATCGGGAGGCAGCAGCGCGGGCATGACGCCCGCCGCGCTTAACACCTGCTTGCCGCGCACCGTGAGGTCGGTGATGAACAGAAACTGCTGACGCGGATCAACCGGGTACGCGCGAATACGGTAATGGGTACCCCAAGGCTTCTCTTCCGCTATGACGATGATCGGCTTATCAAATTTCAGGTAGGCACTGGTCAGGGCTACGTCGCGCAAAGCTTTGCGCACCCAGCCCGCCTCATGTTCAGGCTGCAGATAGAAGCTGGCCACACATTGCAGGCTGACCCCACCATTGTTGGCATTATAGATCGCGGTATCCCACAGTTTAAGATGAGGAACCGCCACCAGGTCATCATCCGGCGTTTGAACGCTGACCGTACGCATCCCCACATGCTTTACTTCGCCATAGGTGTCGTCAATCTTGACCCAATCCCCCGGCCGATAGGGCAGTTCAACCGCCGAGACCACCCCTGCAATCAGGCTGCTAACGTACTCTTTCAGGGCAAAGCCTATCGCCAGACCAATCGCGCCAAGCAGCGTTACCATGTTGCGCAGCGAAGGCTCAATAACGATAGGCACGGCAATCGCCAGCGCGGTAATCAAAATCACTAGTCGCGTGAGCGGCACCAGCGCAAACACCCTAAAGCGAATGGGGCCATGAAGCCGATTGGCTAGCCAGGTAAGCATATGCTGGCTGGCAAACGTCAATAAGATGGTACTTGCCAGAATCACTCCAAGGGTAATCAGCGCTTGGCTGTCGATATCGTTAAACAACTTGGCGTACTGCATTTGCTCGTCCATAGGCGTACCTAAAGTGGGTCGACAAGGTAGTGTCGTGATTCCAGCAACTGGCGCACGCTGGCGTAGCTCAACGGGGCCACCTGCCAACGCTGTTGATGACAGCTAAGAATTCCCTGGCGAGCCAGCGATAACCGCGCGTTTAGCGCTTCATGGTTTGAAAACGGCAGCACAAGATCCAGCGCATGATCCTCAAGCCCCCCATGGATCAGCAGCGTATGCAGCAGCAGCGTTGCCACATCCCCGGTATCTTCGGGTAGTTCTGCCTCCGCCAATACGTCAAGCAGCCACAGCGATTCAGGCGATGCTTGAGAACGCTCTGAAGAACGATCGGCGGCGTCGCTTTCAGTCGGCTCGCGCAGACGTTCCCGCCAGTAGTGCCAGGCAATGCCCAAATGTCCTCGGCAATGCGCCGCCAGACGCTGGAGCTCTTTATGGACGTCCTTTTGTTGGTTTTCGCCGCCGTTAGAAAGAATCTTTTTACCCGTACGGGTGCTGTATACCGTGGGGCAATCGCCCCCTTTGGGCAAATGAGCAAAATAGTGCGCTAACTGCTCACCTTCCAACGCCTGAAGGACAAATACCGGCACGCCTTCCAAGCCAACCGCGTGCTTCAGGTACGCATAAGTCCAGCTGTCGCAACCTATAACCCCTTGCCCCAAACGGCTGCTTAAGGCGCGTTCTAACAACTCACGTACGCCCTGCAATCCTTGCGTGTTACGTAAAAAATGCCGCTCCAGAGCGGGGACTGCCCAGCGGTGCTGAAGAGCTAAGCACTCCACCCATTCAAGGCTTCCCTCGGCAAGCTCGCCAACGGTAGGGGCCGGCAGGCAATCAACCCCTTGGTGCTCCGCCCATTGACTCACCACTTCCCTGTGGCCACCGTGAGGTGGTGAGATAAACAGCACCACCGGGGCCTCCTCATGGCACTCTAATATCTCGCCCAGAGCGCTAGCGGCAGGCGACCAGTCGATCTCAGGGGCCCAATGGGCCAGCTTCACCTCGGGTAAAGCGCGGAGTTCGTGCTCTTGCTTTGCCTGGCGTTCGGACGCCCCTTTGCCCCCCATCCAACTAGTTGCCGCGCGCCAACTACGCCGCCACTGGCTAGATTGGGTGCGTTCGGGCGTACAAAACGTTTCAAGCGCCACGACGTCCCATGGCGATAAATCGGCTTTCGTAGAGCGCTGCGCCATATACCGCCTCGAAAATAATTAAATAGATTAAGATTAGCATGCCTGACGCAATCACTCGGGACTAGCCGACGTTATAATCTAGAGTAGCTCTAACGCCATCGTGTCACGGTGACATTGGCAAATAAAAGAGCGGCCATCCTATGCGAATGGCCGTTCCTGTTCACCCAAATGCGTTTAAACGACGGCGTCGTTAGAACGTCAGGCAAATCTTGCCGAAGTGCTTGCCGGCTTCCTGGTGGCGGAAGGCATCGGCAATCTCGGACAGCGCGAATTCTCGGTCGATGATCGGCCGCGTGCCGGTAGCCTCGAGGGCCCGCGTCATTTCGATTTGGTCGCGACGGCTGCCGACGATCAAGCCTTTAAGCGTGGCCTGCTTGGCCATCAGCTTGGCGGTGGGGATCTCGCCTTCTCGCCCGGTCAATACGCCAATCAGCGCGATATGACCGCCAATTTTGACCGCATCGATAGACTGCGGCAGCGTGCCGGGGCCGCCCACTTCGATAACATGATCGACGCCTTCGCCTTCGGTCAGCGCTTGAACGGCTTTGCCCCACTCGGGCGTCTCTTTGTAGTTAATGGTGTGCTCCGCCCCTAGCTCACGCAAGCGCGTCAGTTTTTCATTAGAGGACGACGTGGCAATCACCCGCGCGCCCATCATCTTGGCAAACTGCAGCGCAAAAATGGACACGCCGCCGGTACCCAGCACCAACACGGTATCGCCGGCTTTCAAGCCGCCGTCAACCACCAGCGCACGCCAGGCGGTCAGCCCGGCGGTGGTCAGCGTGGCCGACTCCGCGTGGCTGTAACCCGCCGGCTGGTAGGTAAACGCCTGGGCAGGCGCGATGACTTGCTCGCGCGCATAGCCATCCACACCATCGCCGGGGGTGGTCGTGAAATCACCGACGCGCGCCGGGCCTTCCAGCCAGCCGGGAAAGAACGTCGACACTACTGGGTCGCCAACAGCGAATTCCGTCACGCCCTCGCCCACGGCTTCGACAACGCCCGCGCCATCCGACATGGGAATACGGCCGTCTTCAGTGGGAATCATCCCCGCCACCACGGCATAGTCATGAAAATTCAGCGAGCTGGCGTGCAAGCGCACACGAATTTGGCCTGCCCCCGGTTCGCCGGGTGCAGCTTGGTCTACAACGGTTAAGTTATCGAGACCGCCTGGTGCTTTTAGTTGAATCGCCTGCATGAAAACCTCTTTGGGTGGAATGATCGTTACATTAATCGTTGGGGCGATCAGCACCGACATCAAGGCCAATAAATCCACCCGACTGGCGACGCCAGAGGCGCGCGTAAATACCGTCGTGCGCCAAAAGTTCGGCGTGGGTGCCGCTCTCCACGATTTGCCCTTCATCCACCACGATCAGTCGATCCAGCATGGCGATGGTCGACAGCCGGTGGGCAATGGCAATCACCGTCTTGCCTTGCATCAAGGTATCAAGTTGCTCCTGGATGGCGGCTTCCACTTCGGAATCCAGTGCCGAGGTGGCCTCGTCCAGCACCAAAATCGGCGCGTTTTTGAGCAGTACCCGGGCAATAGCAATGCGCTGACGTTGGCCACCGGAAAGCTTCACGCCGCGCTCGCCCACGTGGGCATCCAACCCGCGCCGTCCCTTGGGGTCGACCAAATCGTTAATGAAGCTGTCCGCGTGGGCGCGGCACACCGCCTCCCAGACATCGTCATCGTTGGCGTGGGGGCTGCCGTAGCGAATGTTATCGCGCAGCGAGCGGTGGAGTAGCGAGGTGTCCTGGGTCACCATGCCGATTTGATGGCGCAGCGAGGTTTGGGTGACATCAGCGATGTTCTGCCCATCGATGAGAATGCGCCCGCCCTGCACGTCGTAGAAACGCAGTAGCAGATTCGCAAGGGTCGACTTGCCCGCCCCCGATCGGCCGATCAGACCGATTTTCTCGCCCGACGCGATGTTCAAACTCAAGCCATCAAACACGGTTTTGTTTTCGCCTTTGGCTTGAGCATAGCCAAAGCGCAACGACTCGAACGCAATGGCACCACGAGGGACATTCAAGGCGTTGGCGTTGGGCGCATCGCGTATCGTGGGCTCCTGGGCAATGGTATTCATACCATCCTGTACCGTGCCGATGTTTTCAAACAGCCCGGCGACCTCCCACAAGATCCAGTCGGACATGAAGCGAATGCGCATCACCAGCGCGATGGCAATAGCCAGCACGCCCAACGAAATGGCGTCGACGTACCAGGCACTGATCGCCATGCCCGCGGTGCCCACCAGCAGCGCGGTGTTGAGCAGCGTCAGGCACACGCTCATGATCGTGACTAGCCGCATTTGGCGATGCACGGTGCCCATAAAGCCTTCCATGGCGTCCTTGGCGTAGTCCTGTTCGCGCAGGGTATCGGCAAACAGCTTGATGGTCTGGATATTGCTGTAACTATCCACCACGCGCCCGGTCATCTGCGCCCGGGCATCCGCCTGGGCCATGGAGACATCGCGCAGGCGTGGCACGAAAAAGCGCATAATCGCCAGATAGCCCGCCAGCCAGATCCCCAATGGCAGCAGCAGCCAAGGGTCGGCACGGCCCAGCAAAATCGCCGCGCCGGTAAAATACACCACCGCGTAAACCAGCAGATCCATCACCTTGGTGACGGTTTCACGAATCGCCAGCGCGGTCTGCATGACCTTCTGCGACACCCGCCCGGCAAACTCGTCCTGATAAAACGCCAGACTCTGGCTGAGCATATGCCGGTGCGATAGCCAGCGGCCAATCATCGGATAATTGCCGAAGATACTCTGGTGGGTCACCAGCGACTGCAGCAATACCAGCAGAGGCAGGCCAATCAGCACCATCACGCCTACCCCGGCCAGCCAAGGGCCGTTTTCGGCCCAGAAATTCGCCCGCTCGACGTTGCCTAGCCAGTCCACCAGCTCGCCCATGTAGCTAAAAAACACCACCTCGGCGGCGGACACCAGGCCGGTAAACAGCGACATCAGCAGCAACAGGGGCCAAACAGGCCGCGAGAAATGCCAGATAAACGGCGGAAGCCCCTGGGGCGGCGTCGTAACGTCGCCCTCGGGGTAAGGGTTTACCCGCGTTTCAAAGTAACGAAATAAAGGCGTGAGCATACGCGAAAGCATGAAAGTTCCTTACGTTACTTGTGGGCCGAGGGTGGCGCTGGCGACGAACGTCAGTAGGGCTGGGGCGGTTCTGGATAATCCTCCTCATCATCACGCATGCGCTCCAGTCGATCGGCCTCTTCCTCTTTGGCGTCGTCGATCACTTCCATGAGCTCATCAACGTCAGCAATATGGGTATCAAAGTTGAAGTGGCCGGTCAGTTGGCTATCCGGATGCAGCTCGCCGGATTCGTATAGCGCCCACATTTCTTTGCCGTAGTGGGTATCGAGAAGCGCTGGCGCGAACTTACCAAAATAGTCGCGCATGTTATCGACATCGCGGTAAAGCATTGCCGCTGCACTGTTATTGCCAGCGGCGTCAACGGCCTGGGGTAAATCAATAATCACCGGGCCGGAGGCATCGACAAGCACGTTAAATTCCGACAAATCACCGTGGATCAAACCCGCGCAGAGCATACGCACCACGTCTTGGATGATTTTGGCGAAGTAGGTTTCGGCTTGCTCCGGCGTGAGCTTTACTTCGTCCAAGCGCGGCGCCACGTTGCCCTCAGCGTCGCTGATCATCTCCATCAGCAATACGCCATCCACAAAGCCGTGGGGCTCGGGCACGCGCACGCCTGCTGAGGCAAGACGATAAAGCGCATCGACTTCGGCATTTAGCCACGCCTGCTCCTGCTCTTTTTGACCATAGCGGGTTTTCTTGGCCATCGCCCTGGCGCGGCGGGTGTTACGTTCCTTGCGCCCTTCCTGGTATTGCACAGCCTGCTTAAAACTACGTTGTTTGGCCTCTTTGAAAACTTTGGCGCAGCGTTCCTCATCACCGCAACGCACCACGTATACCTGTGCTTCCTTGCCGCTCATTAACTGCATCAGTACTTCGTCGATCATGCCGTCATCGACCAAGGGCTGTAATCGTTTAGGGATTTTCATGGATCGCTGCGTTGGCTCCTCGTTAATCATGCTCGCTTAATGGCGAATGCGGCGAACACGGAAGGCTCGCCCCTTTAATTTATCATGCTCAAGCTTGGTCTGAGCCTGTTGAACCACATCGCGCGCAACCGCCACGTAAGCGCTTCGCGCCAACACGTTGATTTTACCGACTTGATCCCCCTGCACGCCGCCTTCGCTGGTCAGCGCACCGAGAATATCACCTGGCCGTAGCTTGTCTTTTTTGCCGCCGGCCAGTTGCAGCGTGGCCATGGGCGGTTCAAACGGTGCCGCGTTAGACGCCTTGGGTAACGGCTCGGTCGTCAGAGTTTCACCCAGCACGTCGGATAACCGTTCAAGGCGATAGGTTTCCTGCGGCGAGACCAGGGTGCAGGCAATGCCGCTCGCCCCGGCTCGCCCGGTACGGCCAACGCGGTGCACGTGGACATCCAGCTCTCGGGCGATCTGGTAATTAAAAACAGCATCTAACTGGGCGATATCCAAGCCTCGGGCCGCCACATCGGTGGCCACTAAGATCGAGGCGCTGCGGTTGGCAAACAGAACCAGAATGCGGTCGCGGTCTTTCTGCTCTAAATCGCCATTGAGCGCCACGGCGCTGAAACCAGCATCCACCAGCCGATCCGCTACCGCCTGAGTTTCCCGCTTGGTGTTACAAAACACCACGCTGGTGGTCGGTCGGTTAATCAATAACAGTTGCTTGAGCGCTGCAAAACGCGACGCTTCATCCGCCACGCTATAGAAATGCTGCGCGATGGTGCTGGCATCGTGAACCTCAGCGACTTTTACCGTCACCGGCTCGTGCATGATGCCACGCGTCATCGCCGCTAGGTCGCCTGAGGATTGTTCCTCAGGGAATGTTGCGCTAAACAACAGCGTTTGGCGATCCGCCGGAGTCTCGGCAATGATTGCATCAATGGTCGCCTGAAAGCCCATATCCAGCATGCGGTCGGCTTCATCCAGCACCAGGGTGGTAAGCGAGCCCAGCGTCAGCGAGCCTTTGCGTAGGTGCTCCTCAATACGCCCCGGGGTGCCCACCACAAGGTGCGCGCCGTGATCCAGGGATGACAGCTGCGGCCCCAGCGGCGCCCCGCCACACAGCGTGAGAATTTTCACATTCGGCATGGCCCGGGCCAGACGACGCAGCTCCTCGGCGACTTGATCGGCCAATTCCCGCGTTGGGCACAACACCAACCCCTGAACCGCAAAGGCCTCAATGCGTAGCCCAGCCAGCAACGCCAAGCCAAAAGCGGCCGTTTTACCCGAGCCGGTTTTGGCCTGTGCCAATACGTCGCGGCCTGCCAGCATCGGCGGTAGGCTTTGCGCCTGAACCGGCGTCATCTGGTGATAACCAAGAGAGTCTAGATTGCTGGCGAGTGCGCTGGGCAGCGCCAGGGATGCAAAAGAAGTGTCTGACACAAAAAATTCCTGAAGGGGCGAATATGCCCGACTAAGCATGAGCGGCCTTAATGCTGCGCACCATACCAGAAAGTGCTTCATCACGCGCTGTTGTCATACTGCGATGGGGGCCAGTTGCGCCTGACTAAGCACGAGTAGATCCTTCGGCGATAGCTCAATTTCAAGCCCGCGCCGACCTGCGCTGACATACAGCGTAGCAAAGCTTTCAGCCGAGGCATCAAGAAAGCCCGGCAGGCGCTTTTTTTGCCCCAGCGGGCTAACACCGCCCAACACATACCCAGTGGCACGCTCGACCTCGGCCGGCACGGCCATGGCAGCTTTCTTGGCCCCCGCCGCTTTGGCGATTTGCTTTAAACCTAACTGCTTATCCACCGGCACCATGCCGACTGCCAGCTGTTGTCCATCGAGTTTCACCACCAGCGTTTTAAATACCTGAGCAGCGGCCACACCCAGCTTTTCCGCCGCTTCCAGACCATAGGAGTCGGCTGCCGCATCGTGAGAGTATTCGTGTATGTGATAAACAATGCCCGCGCGTTTTGCGCTATTAATCGCCGGTGTCATGGAAAAATCTCTTGGTTAACGGCCTGTGGTCTGGAAAGCAGTTTACTGGCTGCTAAGCTTAATAACGCGGCAGGCCAAAGGAAGTCAACTGACAGGAGTCTTGCATGAAAGCCACGTCTAAAGCACAGCAAAAAGCCGCGGGTGCGGCACTCTCCGCCAAACGCGGTGAAACCAAACCCAGCGAATTGGTGGGCGCCTCCAAAGAAATGTACGACTCAATGAGCGAGGACGAACTGGAGGAAATGGCGGGCACTCAGCGCAAGGGCAAGCCGCAAAAGAAAGACGATCAAGATGATTAAGATGATTAAGATGATTAAGGAAGCGTGCAACGCATCTTTTATTGTGATCGGGTGATCAGCGTAATGCTGGTCACAGGTTGTCAGTTGCACTCTGTTCAGTGCTGCTCAACGCTTTCAACAATCTCTTCGGCGTTATCGATTTGCTGCGTATCGATTGCAATACCCACCATCAAGAAACTGCCCACCTTTGCAATCACCACGCCTTACCGTTTTTCGAATAGCTTGTCACGATGGTACCCAAAGGCGCTCGCGCAGCGTTGAAATCATTTTTGTGGAAAAAAACACCAAAGCCTTCCACGCTATTAAAAAGTGCTAAATAAGGAGAGACCAGGACACGCCACCTTACCGACACAGGCAAGTGTCATTAGGACGTAAGACGTACCTGCCAGTGTCGATGTTGCCGTCAACTACGGAGTGAATGCCACGATGGTACGACTCGATAAGAAAGCAACTAGGCTTTACGTTCTGGACACCAATGTCCTGATTCATGACCCCGCCGCGCTCTACAACTTTGACGAGCACGATGTTGTCATCCCCATGACCGTCTTGGAGGAGTTGGACAAGCATAAAAACGGTATTCGCGAAATCGCCCGCACGGCACGCCAGATCAGCCGTACGCTCTCGGATTTAACCAGCCAAGTCACGTTCGACGAAATTCAGCGCGGTATCCCGATCCCTCGCATCACCGGTGAGTCCGGCCATTTACGCTTTCTTTGCTACAACGACCTTCAGCCCTTTAGCGCGCTGGACGACAGTCCAGACAACCGTATTTTGGCGGAAACCTGCCGCCTGCGTGACGAACGCCCCGATGCATCGGTCATTCTAATTACCAAGGACATCAATCTGCGGGTGAAGGCGGCGGCGTTAAAAGTCCCCGTCGAGGATTACTTAACGGATCGTGCGTTTGATGATAGCGACGCGATGATTGAAGGTGCCCAAGTATATACCTCGGCAGCAGGCCAGCACGGAGCGTCGCTGTGGGAAGCGCTCAACGTGGAGGTCACCGTTGAGCGAGTCGACCACCACACCTTCTATCAGTTGAAAGGCAACATGCCGCGCCACTGGCACGTTGGCATGCTGGTATCGGATAGCGAAAACGGCGCTGAGTTTGAGGCGATCATCCGCGAACTCTCGCCGTCGTCAGCACGCTTACAGCTGTTAACCAACTATCGCCACCACGCCGGAGTCTGGGGCGTCCACGCCCACGACAGCCGGCAAAACTTCACCCTTAACCTGCTGATGGATCCTGAGATTGACCTGGTGACCATCGCCGGTAACGCAGGCACCGGCAAAACCTTTATGACGCTGGCCGCTGCGTTTCAGCAAACCCTCGATCAAAAGCAGTTCGAGCGCATTGTGTTTACCCGCGCGCCAATACCCATGGGCGAAGACATTGGCTTTTTACCCGGTAGCGAAGAGGAGAAAATGTCGCCGTGGATGGGCGCTTTCCACGACAATATGGATAACCTGCTGCGCAATGACGAAGGCGAGACTACCTGGGATAACGGTGCCACACGCCAGCTGATTGGCTCACGGGTACAGATCCGCGCGCCCAGCTTTATGCGCGGGCGCACCCTCAACGACACTTTCTTGATCATTGATGAGGCGCAAAACTTTACCCCGAAACAGCTCAAATCGTTGGTGACCCGTGCCGGACGCAATACCAAAATCGTCTGCTTGGGCAACGTCGGGCAGATCGACACGCCTTACCTAACCGCCAACACCTGCGGGATGGCCGCTGTGGTGGAACGGTTTCGCGACTGGCCCCATGCGGGTCACATCACGCTGAAAAGCGTCGAACGTTCTCGCCTGGCGCTGGCCGCCGAAGAACTCCTATAACCCCTTACCCTTTTTTGTATCTAATGCCTGCCTCCCGCTCAACAGCGGAAGGCAGCCAGCCGTTAAGTGACTAATAGACCCTGCTTCGCCGACGGCAATATATAAGCGTTGGCGTCTTCCAACGCTTGCAGTAAGACCTATTAACCAGGTGCACGGGGCTACGTCCTGCTTCCCCATTATTATTGGTTAACAGCCCATTACCCTCTCATCTGCCAAGCTCAAGCATCGCTTAGTCACGGTGGTGAGAATCTGGTGGGCTCGGGATATCGTCTTGCTCATGCCACGGATGCTCAGGACCTAGCGTATCGGCGGCGTAGGCTTCACGCTGGCCCGGTGGCCGATACTGACCAACGGTGGTGTCCTTGCGCGTCTGTCGCTCAAGTTCACAATTAATCTCCGCACCCAGCAATACCACAAAAGCCGAGAGCAAAAACCACAGCATCAATACCACCACGGCCCCCAAGGAGCCATACAACTCACTAAAGCTGGCGAAATGGCGCACGTAAAGCGATAAGCCCCCTGAGCCCAGCAGCCATAGCAGCGTGGCGACCACCGTCCCCACGCTCAACCATTCCCATTGGGCCGCGCGGCGATACGGCGCAAAGCGGTAAAGCAGCGCAATCACGGCGCTCATCATGACGAGCAATGCGGGCCAGCGCATAAAGTCGATCATGCGATCAAAGGGAGAAACGACCGCCAATGCATCAACTAACATCGGCACGAGCGCGATAAACCCCAACGACAGCAGGGTCATCAAAATCAAGCCTAAGGTCATGGCCGTGACCAATAAGCCTAAACAAAACACGCTGCGCTGCTCTTGCTCACCATAAACGACGTTAAGTCCCACTATTAGGCCGCTGACGCCCTTCGAGGCGATATACATGGCGATCAACAACCCCACCAACGCGGCCATTTCATTGCTCGACTCAACGCTATCCACCACGTCCTGGGCCTGATTATCAATCAGTGCTGCCGCCTCGGGGGGCATCAAACGGCTTATTTCGTAGAGTTGCTGGCTCGCTTCATAGGGGTCGAACAATAGGCCCCAAAGCGAGATAACCGCCGCAATGGTGGGAAACAGCGCCAGCAAAGCGTAGAAAGCCACGCCCGCCGCCAATAGCATAATCCGGTCGCGGCGTGCTGAACGCATCACGCGCCAGACGATATCCTGCCATCCCGTTTTGGGGATTTCACGAGGGAAGCCGGCTTGGCGGCCGCGCAGCGTTGGTCGATTGGTCGCTTTTTTGCTCATCGCATGCCTTCCCACCTCAGTAATAGCGCTATCAACGCGAGCACCTCTGCTCAGTCGTTCAAACGCTCCTTGAGCCAGCGGCCAATGTCGCTTACTTGCTGCGGGCAAAGCGAGTGAGCCATTGAATACTGACGGTAATTAACCGTATAGCCCAAGCTTTTTAAGCGATCAGCGCCACTTTTGCCCAAGCTTTCCGGCACGATGGGGTCAAAACTGCCGTGCTGAACCTCAATCGGAATCTGCTTATTCGCCTCGGCCAACGAAATGTTGTCAGCAGTGGCGAAATAGGTCGACATGGCCAACAGCCCACCCAGCGGCAGCGGGAATGAAAGCGCAGCGTGGTAGGCGACGGCTCCCCCTTGGGAAAAGCCTGCCACGATAACCCGCTGGCTATCGATCCCTTGGTCAATCTGCTCCTGGATGAGCATTTGGATACGTTCTGCGGAGACCTTTAGCTGAGCCTCATCTACCCGGCGGCCTAAGTCCATCGCCAAGATATCGTACCAGGCAGGCATTACCATCCCGCCGTTGATGGTCACCGGCAGCCGGGGCGCGTGGGGCATGATAAACCGCACGTTGGCATCGTCGGGCAAGCCCAGCGCCGGCACTAGAGGCTCAAAATCATGGCCGTCGGCACCCAAGCCATGCAATATAAACACACACGCATCTGCGGGTTGACCGCTCTGCGGCTCGATGATTAGTTCGCCAGGAGCTGTCATGGTCGTTCATTCCTTGCTTAAAAAGGCCACCCTAGCGCAAAGCGACGTCAGGGGGCGAGCAATATGGATATTTTTCATACGCATACAAAAAACCCCGCGAAAGCGGGGTTTTTTAGCTTGCCAGCGCTAAACGCTAACAGCAAACATCGTGAGCTCTAATTACAGAACTTTGATGTTAGAAGCCTGAAGGCCTTTTTTACCCTGAGTGACGTCGAAGGAAACCTTCTGGCCGTCTTGTAGAGTTTTGAAGCCGTCAGCTTGAATTTCAGAGAAATGCGCGAACAGGTCGTCGCCATTGTCGTCAGGAGAAATAAAGCCGAAGCCTTTAGTGTCGTTAAACCACTTAACGGTACCAGTTGCCATTATCGAAATCCTCGATCAAGCGTATTTAGAGCCGGGTAATACCCGAGTTGCAGTGGGTAGAACAAGAAACCTTCACCAGACTCAACGCTTGCGGCGCTTCGATACTGCTGACAACGTTCAACTTGCTAACCAACTGCTTGAATCATGCCCCTTGTTTTGGTGCACGTCAACATTGTGGCGTAAAAAAATGTCAGTTCGATGACCGTGCTGACAATATCCAGCAGGCGGCCTTTTCGGCGATCATTAACGTCGGCGAATTGGTGTTGCCGCTGGTGATCGTCGGCATCACGCTGGCATCCGCCACGCGTAGCCCACTGACGCCGCGAACGCGCAGCTGGCTGTCAACCACGGCCATCGGATCGTCTTCCCGCCCCATGCGCGCGGTGCCCACCGGATGAAAGATCGTCGTGCCGATATCCCCGGCCAGACGCGCCAGCTCGTCATCGCTCTGGTACTCGAGGCCGGGCTTCACTTCTTCGGGCTGATACTTGGCAAAGGCGGGCTGCTCGGCAATTCTACGCGTCACCCGCAGCGAATCGGCGGCCACCTTGCGATCTTCCGGCGTACTCAGGTAATTCGGCATGATAGCGGGCGCCTGACGCGGATCGCGGCTCTTAATCCTAACCGACCCTCGGCTACTGGGATTCAGGTTGCACACGCTCGCCGTAATCGCGGAGTACGGGTGTAGCGGCTGGCCAAAAGCCTCCAGGCTTAACGGCTGAACGTGGTACTGGATATTGGCATAGTCATACTCCTCGCCGCTGTGCGTAAATATACACAGCTGCGACGGCGCCATACTCATGGGCCCGGTACGTTTAAGGGCATACTCCAGGCCAATTTTGGCCTTGCCTATCAGTGAGTTGGCTATCGTGTTGAGCGTTTTACCTCCCTGGATCTTGTACACCGAGCGAATTTGCAGGTGATCCTGCAGGTTTTCGCCCACGCCGGGCAAGGCGCTCACCACCTCGATACCATGTTCATCCAGCAAGTCAGCGGGACCAATGCCGGATAGCTGTAACAACTGAGGCGAACCAATCGACCCAGCGGACAGGATGACTTCCTGGCTGGCATTCACACGCAGCGTTTCACCTTCGCGCACCACGTCGGCGCCAACACATCGTGGCATTGCGCCATCGTTAGCAAATACCAGTTGGTTGACATGGGTTGAGTGCCAAACGGTAAGGTTATGACGCTGTCGCACCGGCTTCAAAAACGCTTTTGACGTATTCCAACGCCAGCCGGCGCGCTGATTGACCTCAAAGTAGTCCACCCCTTCGTTGTCGCCGCGATTAAAGTCTCGCGTCCGGGGTATACCTGACTGTGCCGCCGCTTCAGCAAAATCATCCAGCACTTGCCAGCTTAGCCGCTGCTTTTCCACCCGCCATTCACCACCGTGACCATGAAAATCGCAGTGCTCAGCATCGGCATCGCCACCTTCATCCAGGCGATGATGGTGTTCGTGCTTGATAAAATCAGGCAGACAATTTTCCCAGCGCCAGGCATCGTCACCGGTCACCTCGGCCCAGTGGTTATAATCCCTCGCTTGACCACGGATATACAGCATGCCATTGATGCTGGAACAGCCGCCCAAGGTCTTGCCCCGTGGATAGATCAGCGAGCGACCGTTGAGCCCGGCGTCGGGCTCGGTACGAAACATCCAGTCGGTGCGCGGATTATTGATGCAGTAGAGGTAGCCCACCGGAATGTGAATCCAGTGGTAGTTGTCGCGCCCGCCCGCCTCGATCAGCAATACCCGGTGATTCGGGTTGGCGCTCAAGCGGTTGGCCAGCAGGCACCCGGCGGTGCCTGCTCCGACCACGATGTAGTCAAACTGATGAGGGGTATCGGACATGGGCTGACTCCTGCCGCGAGTGCGATTACTTGGCCGTGGGCATGACAAAGTCCGCCCCACCGTCAATCGAGTCCGACCAGCGCTGCATGATCGACTTCTGCTTAGTGTAGAAACGCACGCCTTCTTCACCGTAGGCATGGGTGTCGCCGAACAACGAGCGCTTCCAGCCGCCGAAGCCATGCCACGCCATCGGCACAGGAATCGGCACGTTGATGCCGACCATACCCACTTGAATACGACGGCCGAACTCCCGCGCCACGCTGCCGCTTTCGGTAAAGCAGCTGACGCCGTTACCGAATTCATGGTCGTTGATCAGTTGAATCGCGGTGGACGCGTCGGGCACCCGAACGCAAACCAATACCGGGCCGAAAATCTCTTCTTTGTAAATGGTCATGTCCGGCGTGACGCGATCAAACAGCGTGCCGCCCATCCAGAAGCCTTCGTCACAGCCATCGCCGGTCTGGGCCGCATTAAATTCGCGACCGTCGACAAGCAGCTCGGCGCCTTCGGCCACGCCTTTGTCGATGTAGCCGGTAATCCGTTGGTGCGCCTCGCGGGTCACAATCGGGCCCATTTCGGCGTCCGGTTGCATGCCATTTTTCACTTTGAGGGATTTGGCACGCTCGGCCAATGCTGGGACAACTTTATCGGCGACATCGCCGACCAACACCGCAACGCTAATCGCCATGCAGCGCTCGCCAGCTGAGCCATAAGCCGCACCGACCAAGGCATCAACGGCCTTGTCCAAATGCGCGTCGGGCATTACCACCATGTGGTTTTTCGCACCACCAAGCGCCTGGACGCGCTTGCCATGGCGGGCACCGCGCTCATAAATCAGGTTGGCGATGGGCGTGGATCCAACAAATGACAACGCTTTGACCTCAGGATGATCAAGCAGCAATTCAACCGCGTCCTTGCCGCCCTGCACCACGTTAAATACGCCATCGGGTAGCCCGGCTCGCTTCAGAAGATCAGCAATCATCAACGAAGCACTCGGATCCAACGGGCTGGGTTTCAGAATAAAGGTGTTCCCCGTGGCGATGGCGACCGGAAACATCCACATGGGCACCATAACCGGGAAGTTAAACGGCGTAATGCCGGCCACCACACCGAGTGGCTGGCGTACTGTCCAGTTATCAATACCGGTGCTCACCTGTTCGGTGTAGTCGCCCTTCATCAGTTGGGGAATCCCGCAGGCGAACTCGACGACATCGATCCCCCGGGCGACTTCCCCCTGGGCATCGGTAAATACTTTGCCGTGCTCTTTGGTAATAGCCTCGGCCAAGGCGTCCTTATTGGCATTGAGCAGTTCAAGAAATTTGAACATCACCCGCGCCCGGCGAATCGGCGGCGTGTCGGCCCAGGCAGGAAAGGCGGCTTGGGCGGCCTCTACGGCGGCATTTACTTCGCGCTCACCGGCTAACGCCACCTGCCCGGTGACCTCACCCGTCGCCGGATTAAATACGTTTTGAGCATCACCGGTGCCGCTGCTCACTTGGCCATTAATGTAATGTTGAATGGCGGTGGTCGTTGTTGTTGCGGTCATGGGGGCAACCTTTATAAGTGTCGTGATTATTAAAATATCGATAGCAACAGATTACTGGCCTTACAGGGGCAATCAATTGAGTAATTTTTAACCACGATATAAGCTTAACTAATATCACTACCCCAAAAGGAAGCCGCCCATGCAGGAATACGCCACACTCAGGGCTTTTGTGGCCGTTGCCCGCGCAGGCAGCGTCTCTCGCGCGGCCCAACAACTGCACCTCACCCAGCCCGCGGTTAGCCTAAAGTTGAAGCAGCTGCAGGCCAACCTGGGGCTAACCCTGTTCAACCGACGCCCGCAGGGCCTCACCCTGACCGCCGACGGGCTCGCCCTGCTGCCCGCCGCCGAAACAGCGTTGGCCGGCGCCAACGCGTTTGAACAAACCGCCAGTGCGCTACACAGCACGCTACGCGGCAAGCTGACCATCGGCACCATCGTGGATCCGGAATTTATTCGCCTAGGGGCGTTTCTCAGCCGCTTAATGCTCAGGGCACCGCAGTTGGAAACCGAACTGCACCACGGCATGAGTGGCCGCGTGCTGGCGCGCATTGAACAGGGCGATTTGGACGTTGGGTTTTATCTCGCGCCACCAGGAGAAGGCACGGGCCACCAAGCCCTTGCTTGGCGAGAGCTTACCCAGTTTGACTACCACGTGATTGCCCCCGCCGGCTGGGAGGCGCGGCTGACGGACACACGCTGGGCGTCGCTGGCGCGCCTGCCTTGGATCGTCACCCCGCTCGACTCGGTGCATCACCGGTTGCTGCAAAGTCGCTTTGCCGCCAGTCAGGTGACGCCCAACCGCGTCGCCCAGGTCGATCAGGAAGCCTGCATGCTCGATCTGGTACGCGCCGGCGTCGGGCTGAGCCTGGCACGCGACGCCCTGGCCATGGCCGAACGTCAGGAAAGCGGCCTGGCCGTGGCAGACCATGTTCGTCTGCCCTGCGCTCTGGGCCTGATTTGGCGACACGACCGGGCAGCCGAGCCACCGATCGCTACCGCGTTAACAACCCTGGACGACGTATGGCCCCCACGCCATGGCCAGGTTTAACGAAGGGATAACTATCGATTGTAAGGAAAGTGAACCACCTGGCGACTAAACAACTCACAACAGCATGGTTCACCTTCCGGGAGTCAACCTCATGATGCAACACCTACCACTTCGCCCGTTAGCGCTGGGGATCGCTACCGCTGCTATCGGCATCACCAGCACGTCGCTTCAGGCCGAGACGCCCGCGGAAGCGGTATTTGCTGGCGGCTGCTTCTGGTGCATGGAACCCCCTTACGACCGCCAGCCCGGCGTAACGGCGACCATTTCCGGCTATACCGGCGGCGAACTGGAAGACCCGACCTACGACCAAGTCAGCAGTGGCGATACCGGCCATATCGAGGTGGTCAAGGTCGAATACGATAAAGCGCAAATCAGCTACGAACAGCTACTCGATATTTTCTGGCGCAATATCGACCCGTTCGCGGTTGGCCGCCAATTTTGCGACGTTGGCGACCAGTACCGCTCAGCGATCTTTTATCAGAATGATGAGCAGCGCGAACTGGCCGAAGCCTCCAAAGCCGAACTGGAAGACCGCTTTGAGCAGGACATCGCTACCGACATTTTACCCGCTGAAACCTTCTGGAAGGCCGAGGAATACCACCAGGACTATTACCAAAAAAACCCAGTGCGCTATAAGTTTTACCGCTTTAGCTGCGGTCGTGATGGTCGCCTAGACGAGGTATGGGGCGACGAAGCTGGCGGCCCAACCTTCGATTGACCAGAGCTCTCGTTAGCCATAGGGATCGCCTATTTGGCAGCATTGCCAGTTTTCTACTACAGTGAATGCCAGCAATAGTAGACCAGTCGTCTAATGAAGCCATTGGCTAGGACGCGTTGATCTAGAGCATTGTTGATTTAGATAGTTTTGATTTAAAAGCGTTGATCTATAGATAGGAGATCTTATGAGCAACAGCATCACGACCGTTAACCCAACCACCGGCGAAACGCTAGAAACCTATGCGCTGATGGATGCCAGCCAAGCGAAGCAGGTGGTTGAGGCGAGTCATCAAGCATTTCTCGAGTGGCGGCTCAAACCCCTCGAGCAACGCGCTCAAGTCGTTAAAGCCATCGGCGAAGCACTAAAAGCAAACCGCGACGAACTGGCCGACTTTATGGTCAAAGAAATGGGCAAACTCCCCGAACAGGCGCATCAAGAAGTCGACCTGTGTGCGGGCATTTGCGATTACACCGCCGAGCACGGCCCGACATCGCTCGCCGATGAAACACGAAACCCGAGCAACGGTGAACGCGGCATTGTCACCTACTCGCCAATAGGCGTTATCTACGGCATTCAGCCCTGGAACTTCCCTGCCTACCAGGTCGTGCGTTATTCGATCGCCAATATTATGGCGGGCAATGCCGTACTGCTTAAGCACGCTGAATGCGTTACCGGCAGCGGCCTACTGCTTGAAAAAATCTACCGCGAAGCGGGGCTACCAGAAAACGTCTTCCGCACGCTGGTGATTTCTCATGATGTATCCGATGAGGTCATTGCTCACCCAGCTGTGCGCGGCGTCACGCTGACCGGCAGCGACGGCGCGGGTCGCAAAGTGGCCGGCAAAGCCGCCGAGCATCTGAAAAAGACCGTGCTTGAGCTAGGCTCCAACGATGCCTACCTGGTGCTCGACGATGCCGACCTGGACGTCGCCGTGGATACCTGCGTGATGGGTCGCGTCTACAACACCGGGCAAACCTGCGTGGCCGCCAAACGCTTTGTGGTCACCGAAGCAAACTACGAGGCCTTTAAAGAGCGCTTCGTCGAGAAGATGCGTGCGCTGAAGGTCGGTGACCCCACACAAAATGGTATCGATGTAGGCCCCATGGCGCGCGTCGATTTACGCGACGACCTACACGAGCAGGTAGAAGAAAGCGTACGCAAAGGCGCGAAGATTCTATGCGGCGGTGAGAAACCCGACGGCAAAGGCGCGTTCTACCCGGTTACCGTGCTGGATAACGTCACCCCAGGCCAGCCTGCCTACGACGACGAGCTGTTCGGCCCGGTCGCTGCATTGATTCGCGCCAAGGACGATGACGATGCCATGCGCATCGCCAACGATAGCCGCTACGGCCTCGGCGGTGGCATTATCTCTAAAGACGTCAAGCGCGCCACCGAACTGGCCAGCCAGTATTTCGATACCGGCATGGTGTTTATTAACGGCTTTGGCGTCGCCACCCCGGAAATGCCCTTTGGCGGCGTGAAGGATTCCGGCTACGGGCGTGAACACGGCGGCTTCGGCATGCACGAATTCGTCAATGTGAAATCGGTGATTGTCGTCCAAGAGTAAGTCTCGGTTCGCGACAAGCGGAGCCGCAACGACAAGCGCCGCAGGCTTTTGGCCTGCGGCGTTTTTTATGCGTCCGACAGTGGTGCTCGTCGTTAAACGTTGCGTCGTTGGGAGCGCTGCCAGACGAACAGGCCGCTGGCGATAACCACCCAGGTCACCAGCGCGGCGATCACATCGTCCAACACGATGCCAAAGCCGCCGCTAACATACTCTGCCAGATGAATCGGCGCTGGCTTGAATCCATCGAAGAAGCGATAGGCCGCAAACGCCAGCGCCATGATCAGCGGATGGCGTGCGGCGCTCAGGCCGATGACCGCCAGCGGAAACGCCACGTATTCATCGGCGACGATACTGCCATGATCCAGCCCAGCATAATGCCACGCGGCGACGTGGCAAACCGGCACCGCCGCTACCAACAACACGCCGATCACCGCCGCTTGCTGGCCCGTGGGTTTGTCAAGCAGCCACCATGCCAGCAGTATACCCAGTAGCGAACCAAAGGTGCCCGGAGCGATAGGCGCAAGCCCCAGCCCAAAGCCGGTCGCAATCCAAAAATTAAGCGTCTCGAGCATTAACCGGCCTGCTGAGCTTGATGTTCCAGTTCACGGGCCATATCCGGCGTCAACGTTAGAGCACTGGCCAACTGATCCAACCAGGCGCGTTCCATGGGGTTTTGTTCATCGATGACCGCGACGCTAATCAGGTACATTTCCCGCGCGGCTTGCGGGGAATCGGCTTGTTGCGCCAGCGCTTTGGCATTCAGCGGGGCGTTGAGCTGTTGCTCGACCCATTGATGCATCTCGTTATCGGCACCTAAGGCATCGATCTGCTCGGCAATCAGCGCCTGCTCTTGCTTATCAATATGGCCATCGGCCCGGGCGGCCATGATCATCGCCTGCAATAATTCCAGGCTGCGCCGCTCCTGGTATTCACCATTGAGCACTTCGACACGCTCGCCTTCAGCGCTTGTTTGCGACTCGCTGGGCGAGCTCTTACCCGCCTGCGAGCTTTGCCAGGCCTTCCAGGCGAGCACCCCCACACCGGCAATCGCGCCGTATTTAAGCGCTTTACCGCCCAACTTACGGCCACGCTTGGAGCCAACCAGCATACCCATTGCGCCGCCACCCAGCAGGCTTTTCATGTCTACCCCGCCGGAACCGCCGCCTTTGGCGCCCTGGCTGCCGCCACCGAACTGCTTGGAGAGACCCTCGAGCATGCCTTTTACGTCGACGCCGCTACCACTACCACCTTTCTGGCCACCGCCGGCTTGCTGCATTAACTGCTGGAGAATTTTACTCGCGTTCATAGATGTACTCCTTGGGTATAAGGGCCTGAACAACGCTTATTAAAGAGGCATTTGAGGCGTTGCACTACCGCGCGCCTTCAATGACCACCGTACTTCCATGACGGCTCGCGCGCACGTCCACACGAACCGGCATTTGTTCTTTGAGTTCGCTTACGTGGGAAATAATCCCAATCATCCGCCCGCCCATTTGCAACTCGCTAAGCATCGCAATCGCCTGATCCAAGGCGTCCTGGTCGAGACTACCAAAACCTTCGTCGATAAACAGCGTATCCAACTGGATGCCGCCGGCGTAAGCCTGCACCACGTCGGAAAGCCCCAGCGCCAGCGAAAGCGCCGCCATAAAGGACTCACCGCCGGACAGCGTGGCCACCGGGCGATTCTTGCCGGTATAGGTATCCGCCACATCCAGCTCAAGCCCCGAGGCACGATTGCCTTTGGAAGGGTCATCGCGGCGCACCAGTTGATAGCGACCGCGGCTCATGCGTACCAGCCGCGTTGACGCTTGGATCAGCACGTCGTCCAACAACACCCCCAACACAAAGCGCTGCAGGCTGATGCGGTGGCCGGTGCGACCGTTGGCGACATCACTGAGCGTGCCCCACACACGATATTGGGCCTCAAGCGATGCTTGGGCGGCGTGGGCGGCGTCGAGCTTTTCGCGGGTCGCCTTGAGTTGAGCCGCCCGCGTGGCCAGCTGTTGATAGCGCTGCTCGTAGGTCTGCTCCTGGGCTTTTGTTTCCGCCACTTGCTCTGCCAAGGCGGGCAGGTTCGGCGGCGTTTGCCCCTCAAGGCGGGCCTGAATCGCCTCCAGTTGGCCCTCCAGCTTGGCTTGCTCACGCTGGAAGTCAGCCACTTCACGGCTCAAGCGCTGGTATTCTGCTTCGCTCAGCCGAGCCCTGGTAAAGGCGTCTTCATCGTCAAAGACGCTATCGGCCAGAGCGCGTTGCCACGCCTGCTGTGCGTCGTTAAGCGCACTGTCGGCGCGGGCTTGGCGCTGGTGAGTATCCTTTAATGTAGTGTCGGCGCGGGCCAGCGCCGTTTGGGCGCGTTGAGCGTTTTCCTGCGCAGTTTGCCAGGCAGCGTCAGCGGCCTGAATATCGGCGTTGAGCTCGGCCTGGGTAGCTTTAAGCGCTTCAAGCGAAGCGTGTTCGCCCAGCTCGCCGCGCAGTCGCTGGCAGTGTTCTTCTTTGTCGGCCAGTTGCTGGGCAAGCTGCGCGTGGTGCTGCTGCGCGTTCACCAGTGCCTGGCGAGCTTGTTCAAACGCCGCGCGAGCCTTTTTGACCTCAGCTTGGCTGACCGGTGCTTGCTCGACCACGGCAGGCGCCGGATGGTCGCGACTGCCGCAAACCGGGCAAGGCACCTGAGTTTCCAAGCGCTGTGCGAGTAACGCCGCTTGGCCTTGGTGCCAATGCATTTCCTGCGCGGTGGCATGCTGCTCTGCCGCTTCGGTGGCCGGCCGCTGACGGTCGATCTCAGCGCTGGCCTGCTCCACCTGATCCGCGAGTCGGCTACGCTTGGCATCAAGCGCGGCCAGTTCCTGGCACTGCTCAACGGCATGGTGCAACCGGTACGCCCGCTCGCGCCAGGCAGGCAACTGCTCAAAGCCGGGCTTAGCCGCTTCCAGCGCGCGCTGGGCCTCGGCCTGGGCGGCTTGCTGCTTGGCCATGGCCTGCTCTGCTTGGGCAAGCTCGTCGTGAGTGGTGTGCGCTGTTTGCAGCGCCGTTTGCAGGGTTTGGTAAGCCGGCGCCAACGCCTGGGTTTGCCCGTGGGCATGCAGACGCGTTTGGGCGTCGTCTATGTCGCCCTGATGGCGTAGAAGTTCGTGTTTAGCGGCTTTGAGCGACGCTTGTTGATCGAACTGCGCCTGCAGTTCCTTACCCTGACGCTCGGCATGCTCAGCCGCCTCGCGGCGCGCTTTCGCCTCAAGGTAACTTTGCTCGGCGGCTTGCCGCTGCGGTTCTAGCGCGCTGCGCTCTTCCTCCAACGCGGCGTCGCTTTCCACCTCGCTGGCCTGCAAAATACCCTGCACCCGCTGGCGATGGTCGTTGACCTCGCGCTCGATCTGGTTCGCCCGGCTGCGCAAGCGCTCTTCTATGCGCTGGAAGATCTGCGTTTGAAACAGCTGGGAAAAAATCACTTCGCGGTCTTTCGACCCGGCCAACAGCAGTTCGCGGAATTTACCCTGGGGCAGCACCATCACCTGGCGGAACTGACTGGCATCGAGGCCAATCAAGCCCTGCACCTGGGTGGTAGCGTCGTTGACGCTTTTAGCCACCAGGCACTCGCCTTGCTCGCCGTCTGCGGTCAGCCGCCACAGCTGGGCTTCGGCGTTTTGCGTGGTAGTGCCCTCGCCGCGCGCCTTGGGGCGCTCTTGCTGGGGCACACGGCGTATCCGATAGGCCTCGCCGCGCAGTCGGAAATCCAGCGCCACCTCGGTGAGCAGCTCCGCTGGCGCCTGATCGCAGCGCATTTGACTGGCATCGCGTTCGGCGCCAGTAGTTTGGCCATAAAGGGCAAAACACAACGCGTCTAAAATCGAGCTTTTACCCGCGCCCGTGGGGCCGTTAATCAAAAACAGCGGGCTTTTACCCAATGCAGTGAAGTCGACGGTTTCACGCCCGGCAAAGGGGCCGAAGGCCTGCATGGTTAAGCAAAGCGGCGTCATCCCTGAGCCTCCTCGTCGCGGCTAAGTTCGCCAATCAATTCGCTGATCGCTGTGGATTGCTCGTCGGTCATGGCCTCGCCGCTGGTTTGGGCAAAAAAGTCGCTGAACATATCCTTCGCGCTAAACTGCAGCCGCTCGCGATCCAGCTGTTGGCGACCACGGGCTTCCAGCATGCCGGGTTTCTCCAAATGCAGTACGTTGGGATACACCTCGCGCAGCTTGCCCATGGGGTCGAGGATGGCGTGGCGATCGGTCAGCCGCACCAGCAGATAATCCTCGGCGTGAGGATCGCTAACGCCGTCGGCGATCAACGACTCAAGCTCGCCTTCCAAAATCCGCACGTTCAGACGCGGCTCAAGCGACCGGTGCTGAATATGCTGCACGCCCTGGTCGTTAATATCCACCAGGGTTACGCCCTTGCGCTGGCTTGCTTCGGAAAAGCTGTACTTGAGTAACGAGCCGCTATAGCGGATATGCTCCCCCCCGCTATACTGAGGGCCGTGCAAATGCCCCAGCGCTACGTAGTCGAAGCTTTGCATCGGCTCCAAGGCGACACTTTCAGCGCCGCCTAGCGTCAGCGGCCGCTCGGAATCCGAGGCGCTACCGCCGTCTACAAAGCAGTGGCTCATCAGCACCGTGGGCCGACTTGGGTGGCGCTGGGCATTGATCCGCTCGACCAGGTGGCGGTGGGCGCTATCAAAGTCGCGCACGTCCACCGATAACTGGCTGCGCACATACTCGGGGTCGGCATAGGGTATGCCGAAGACATCCACCTCCACACCGTTGGCGGACAGCGTCACCGGCCGGTCGCAGTCGGTCAAATCCGACAGGATATGCAGCCCGGCCTGGCGCAAATGGCGCGCACCAAAGCCCAGCCGCTGGGCGCTATCGTGGTTGCCGGAAATCATCACCACCGGCAGATTGCGCACACTGCAAAGCTCTGTCAGCACGTCGTCCAGCAGCGCGACCGCCGTGGCAGGCGGCACCGATCGGTCGTAGATATCGCCCGCAACCAGCACCGCATCGACGGCCTCGCGATCGATAATATCGATCAGCTGATCGAGCACATAACGCTGATCGTCCAGCAACGACAGGTTGTGAAACAGCCGACCTAAATGCCAGTCGGCAGTGTGTAAAAGACGCATAGCAAACTCAGCAGCAAAAACGTACGTGCATCATAACAACCTAGGCACTAAAACGCCCCGCTCAAGGCGAGGCGTTTTAGTGTCTAGGTTGGCGTTTAGAACTAGCGGCGGAAAGCGTCAGGGTAGCTGGTTAAATCCACGCCCCACATCATCGGCAGCAAAAAGTAGACTGCAGCGACGATCAGGATTAGCGCGAGAATATTAAGCCCAAAGCCGTTGCGTACCATCTCGATGATTTTGATTTTGCCCGTGGCGAAAATAATCGCATTCGGCGGCGTGCCCACCGGCAGCATAAAGGCGCAGTTGGCCGCCATGGCCGCCGGCACCATCAACACAAACGGATGCACATTAAGCGCCAGCGCCAGCGACGCCAGGACGGGCAGAATCATCGTCGCGGTCGCGGTATTCGAGGTAATTTCGGTTAAGAACAGCACCATCGCGCTGGCCATCATAATCACCAGCAGGAAGTTGACACCTTCCAGCACGCTCATCTGCTCACCGATCCATTCGGCCAGTCCCGAGGAGCTGAAGCCGGCGGCAATCGCCAGACCGCCGCCGAACAGCAGCAAGATGCCCCAGGGCACGTCCTTGGCCACGTCCCAGTCCAGCAGGCAGCCGCCCTGATTCTTGGAGGGAATCAAAAACAGCGAAACCGCCGCGACCATGGCGATCATGGTGTCGTTGATGCCGGGTATGGTCAGCAGTTGCCCTTCCCACAAAAACGAGCGAGTGATCCACATGAAGGCAGCGAACAGAAACACCGCCAGCACGGCTTTTTCTTCAAAGCGGGTGGCGCCCAGGGCCTGCTTTTCCTTGTCGATCACCGCCTTGCCCCCTGGCAAATCGGCAAACCTGACGCGATAAACCACCTTGGTGAGCAACAGCCAGGCAGCGAATAGCAGAATCACCACCACGGGAAAGGCGAAGAACATCCATTCGGCAAAGGAAATCTGCACCCCGAACAGCTCCGACACGGTGGCCGCCAGAATGATATTGGGCGGTGTGCCGATCAAGGTGCCCAAGCCGCCGATGGTACCGCCGTAGCCGATACCAAAAATCAGCGCTTTGCTAAATTTATCGATATCCTCGCGATGGTCATCGTCGCTTTTACTCAGTTCTTGGGTTACTTGGTACACAATCGCCGTGCCAATCGGCAGCATCATCATCACGGAAGCGGTGTTGGACACCCACATCGACAAAAAGCCGGTCGCCGCCATAAAGCCCAGCACGATGCGATTGATACTGGTGCCCAGCACGCCAATGATCGTCAACGCGATGCGCTTGTGAAGCCCCCACTTCTCCATGGCCAGGGCAATCATGAAGCCGCCCAGAAACAGGAAGATGATCGGGTTACCGTAGGCCGCAGTCACCCGGCTGCTTTCCAGCGCTCCGGTGATCGGCAGCAAGACAATAGGCAACAGCGACGTCACCGGAATCGGGATCGCTTCGGTAATCCACCACACCGCAACCCAGAGCGTCGTAGCCAGCACCATGCGGCCTTCAAAACTTAGATCCGCGGGATTAAAAAACAACACCACAAACGCGAACAGCAGCGGCCCTAACAGCAGCCCTACTTTTTGCGGTTTTGTATACGCCGGTGGACGCGGCTCAGGTCCCGAGCCATTATTTCCAGACGCACTACCACCCCCTGAACCGCCCGTGGTAGGTAGCGCGCACAGTAATAGGGTTTTTGCCTGCTGGTGGGAAGCCCAAAGCTGGCTCCACACCGTCATCATTCCATTGCTTAGCATACGACGACTTCGCTCACCGAAAATGTGTAAGGTTATGAAGAATACACACGACCCACCCATAGCGACCGGGATCGTCAGGGCACGCGCATTCTTCGGCCACCGTTTTCCACTTCCCTACGACTTTAGTCCAGTTATTTATGAAAAATTAATACCAAAGTATAACGACTTTAGTTTAATTTTTTATGGCTCAACTAATATGACAATTCCCGGTTAGCCCAGTAAATTAACCGGTTGATTGTGTAGCATCTCACCTTTAGGAGCGCCGTATGCTCGACCGCTGGACCATGCCACTCACCCACCGCCCGCTTGAATGGATCGCCTATCGGCTTAAAGGCCGTGTTACCCCCGGCCAGGTTACCTTTGGTGCTTTTTTAATCGGCATCAGCGCTCTGCCGCTACTGGCGTGGGAATATTACGGCCTTGCCTTGGCGGCCATTCTATTGAATCGGCTAGGCGATGGCTTAGATGGCGCCTTGGCACGGGTAAGCCATCAAACGAGCGAGGCCGGGGGTTTTTTAGATATCGGGCTGGATTTTGTGTTTTACGCCGCCGCGGTGCTGGGCTTTGCCCTGGCCAATCCGGCGGATAACGCCCAGGCGGCAGCGCTGCTGCTGTTTGCGTTTATCGGCACTGGCACGTCGTTTTTAGCCTTTGCGATTGCCGCCAAACAACAAGGGGTTGAACGTCCCGATTTCCCCCAAAAAGCGTTTTACTATTTGGAAGGACTGACCGAAGGCACCGAAACCGTTATGGCACTGGTGATTTTTTGTCTATTCCCGGCGCATTTCCCTATCCTGGCCACTGTGTTTGCCGCCGCCTGTCTCATTACCACGGCAACTCGGCTATGGGGCGGCTACTGGACACTACGCAGGCATGAAGAACAGCCGTAATCCTCTGGCAAGATCGTTGTTCCGGTTAAGCCTCATCGCGGGCAATGCTTTTAATCAAGGTCGGTGAAGCGCGCAACGCCTGACATAAACGTCATACCTTTGCCGCGCTTAAAACATTCCTTAACCGCTGGCGCTCCTCTTCTTCATAGAAGCTTGGGTCATCAAATAAATCGCGTTGCGCATCATCAAAGATCAATTCCAGTGCCTCTGCACTACTTTGCACCATCGGCTCGAAGTGGGCGGTGTGGGTAATCAGGGCCGTCACGCGGCGGCGGCGATAAATCGCGTAAGCGCCCAACAGAGTAAACACGCAGGCAATATAAATAGGCAGGCCATGGATGCCCACCGCGGTCATCAGCGAGCCCGCTGCTATCGGCGCCACGGCACAGCCAGCGCCATGCATCACCAGCACATCCGCCGAGCCGGAGACAATTTCATCCGGGTGTAGCTGATCAATCAACTGGGCTACTGCCAGCGGGTAGAGTGAAAACGCCAAGCCGCCCCAAATGAAATAAAGCCCCAGCAACATTTCATGACTGGGCGCAAATGGCATGGCGACCGCGATCAGCGCCGCTAGTAGCACTACCCAGGTCATCACCCTGGGGCGGTCGTGTTTATCTGAGAAGCGCCCTATGGGAATCTGCAGCAGCGCCCCACCCATAATGGCCACGCTCATCACCAGACCGACACCGCCAATATCAAACCCCAGCCGAGTGGCGTATACCGGGATCATCGACCAAAACGCGCCCATCGCCAACCCCGACAACCCAACGGAAGCAACCGCCAGCGGCGCAAAGCCCAGTAGTGCCCGGAGGCTACTTTTGGGGCGCTCGGGAAGTTTCGGCTGAACGCGACGTACCGACACAAAAAAACCCCCTCTCGGGGGCCTTGATGTATTTCACCGACATCCTGTCGTTTCTATCCGTCCTGGATACCTCTCCATGGTGTGTTGCTATGTGACGTCCTGTCGATCAACATCCTGTCTTACTGGCTTATCCGTAAGCCTGCCTTCCTGGCGATTTCTATTTTCCCTGTCTTGCACAGTACAAACACTAGTTGCTAACACTCCATCTTGCAAACTTCTGCATAATTATTTCACTTTCCATTTTTTGCCCGGCGATGATTCATCCATTAGCGTTGGACAGCGCACAGACGATCGATAAAGCCATGTGATATATATACTTATTTAGAAATGGTCGGCCATTTCTTGAATATAGGCTAACCCCTAGGCTAGTGGGAGGCCTGCATATCACAGGTTATCGCGCTGCAACGATGACTATATTAAGCTCGCATACGTATAAGATGCGTACAATATGAAGGTGCCTCGATGCTATTTGATATCGAAGCCCATCACCCCGCATTCACAAGGAGATGTGCTATGCAACGCGAACAGCGTGTTGAGATTTCTCAAGCCGGATTAGAACTCGCCATTCAGGAAATCAAGGACGACATGTTTGATACCCCCGCCTGTGACTACACCGTAGCCAAGCTGCTTAGCCATTGCGGCCGCTTTGACGATGCCGAACAGCTCATTGATACCATGCTGCTGCATTGGGGCGCTTCTCCGGACGTGGTCGCGCTCGTCAAAAAAGGCTATGCCAACATCGACGCTTTAAACGACCCAACCGCTATGCCCCGCCGCTCGACTGCGGTAAGTGCCAACGCCGCGTCCGCTTAGTAACCACCCATGCTGTCGGCGGAAACCTCCGCCGATAGTTATGCTCGCCACACGTGTTTAGCGGATGGTTGACAGTCGATCGTTCTTTATATAGAACGTTCTATAAATGGAACGTTTTGTTAATGCAACGATGCGGCGGCACCCATGGATTCACTTTCACTTAGCACTCTCGGTCATCATTTACAGGCACTCCGCCTCGAGCGGGGCTGGTCGCTTTCGCAGTTAGCCAGCGCAGCGGGGATTGCCAAGTCCAACCTGTCGCGCCTTGAACAAGGCAACGGCAACCCGACGCTCGACACCATCTGGCGACTTGCCGTGCAGTTAAACGTTCCCTTTGGCACCTTGGTCGCGCCAATTACCGTACCGCTGGGCGAAGATGGCGTTCTGGTGCGGCTGATTGATCAGGGAACCGATACGCCCCAGATCGATGCCTACTGGATGCGCTGCGCGCCGCATACCATACGCCATGCTGAGCCGCACACCCCTGGTTCGCGGGAATCGCTCACGCTATTGAGCGGCTGGCTGGAAGCCGGCCCGGAAAGCGCCACTCGCACGCTAACCGCGGGCGATTCGATGGCGTTTCCCGCTGACCAACCCCACCTTTATCGCACCCAGGACGCCTGGGCGACGCTGCTATTAACCGTCGTTTATGCCTCCCCGGGAGACACACCATGAAGCCGCTCGCCGCGCCCCGCCGTTCGCCTGCATGGCTCACCGGCGTTCGCGAAGCCATTCCGCTGCTTGGCGGCTATATCCCGGTCGCGCTCTCGTTTGGCGTGGTCGCCACCCAGGCGGGGTTTAGCACCTGGGAAGCCGCCGTGATCTCGACGCTGATTTACGCCGGGGCTTCGCAATTCCTGTTCGTCGGCATGGTGGCCGCGGGGTCGCCGCTCTGGTTGGTGGTCGCCATGACGCTGCTGATTAACGTGCGCCATCTGGTTTACGGCCCTAACTTGGCGGCTTTATTGCCGCGCAGCCGCCACTGGCCCTGGCTGATGCACGGTTTAACCGACCAGGTATTTGCCCTGGCGCTCACCCGGCTTCCCCAACTACCAGCAGCGGATCGGTTTGGCTGGTTCACCGGCGCCGCCCTGCTCGCCTGGGGCGTATGGATAGTAGGGACGGTAATAGGGGCCACGGCGGGTGAGACGCTGACCGCACGCTGGCCACTCCTCGGCGAAGTAATGCCGTTTGCGCTACCCGCCCTGTTTCTCACCATGGTCGCGCCGCGCTTCACGGATAAGCGCTGGGCGGTGGCGCTGAGCGCCGCCATTGGCTCGGCGCTGCTGCTGACGCTGTACGGCTGGAGCAACGTGGCCATTCCCCTGGCCGCCACCAGCGGCGCGCTGTGCTTTTATATGGTCAAGTTCAAGGCTGGGAGGTGTAACCCATGAGCACTGCATTATGGATTGCTGTGGTGGCGTCAGCCCTGGGCACCCTGCTGATGCGCGTGGTGCCGTTCTTGTGGATGCAGCGCCGCATAGACAGTACAACCGGCCTCAACAACATGCCCCAGTGGCTCACCATTCTCGGCCCGCTGATGATTGCGGCGGTATTGGGCGTGTCGATCATGCCGGTTAACCCAAGCGCCATTTCATGGATAGCGACGGCTATCGGACTAGGTGTCACCCTGATGGTGTGGTGGCGGCTACGCTCGCTGGGCTGGCCGGTGGCTGCCGGCGTCGCGGTCTATGGCGCGGTGCAGTTAGTGGCGGCCGGCGTAGGGTAAGCCGTAGCGAATTGGGCTGCTGGCTGCGCATTATAGAAACGCCCTAAGCAGGGAATGGCAGCACCCCCTGATGCAGAAAATCATCCAGATAATAGGTCGTTACCCCGGGTGCGTCTTTGCGTTTGAATGAGACTTGAGCGGCGTTCGTGACGCAAAGCCAGGGCTGCATATCGGTTGGCGCGTGCTGGGCGAGCGCGTCAGGGGAAAACAAGCCCACACAGGCACCGCCTTGACGATCTCTTGCAGAGGCGTACTCAAAGGCCTCCACCCCCGCCCTACGCATTGCACTGCCCAATTGCTGACAAGGCGCGTAATCGACCGGATGCGTCAGCGCGGTGATGTGTTCGATAAAGGCGCCAGCGTTTAGCCTGACGCCGTTTTGAGCGGCATAGTCCACCGACAATAGCGTGTGCTCTGAACGCAGCGACTCGGTAACGGGCTCCCCTTCCATGGAGTACCAGAAAACCAGTCGGTAGTAGGCAGACTCAGCGAGGGTAGTCGCAACACTCTTACCGCCATAGAAAATACTTGGCTCAAACACACGGCCAAAACGCGACCCCCAATGGAGAGGCGGGTACCGGAAAGGTGTTTTCAATAGGTAGTGCAGGTCTCGCTCCTGCTGTGGGTTAGGCGGTTTAGCAGTTTCAAGCAGGGCTTCAAGCATTTCCTGCTCTTCTAGCGTGTCGACATAGCTGAGCGTCGCGACCTGCTCCTGACTTTCCACCAGCCGGTACAGCGTGCCCGAGATGGGTTCGATGTTTCGCTCGCCGCCGCAGGCCTCCCACACACTCACACTTTACCCCGCATACCATCAACGAACCTCAGTACCGCAAACAGCCCTTCCAACTGCGTCACTTGCTCAGCTGGGATGCCACCAGTGACACGGTTAGGCGTGCGCATAAAATGCTGAATCCATTTTTGGTCGCCGCCGGTAAGAGCGAACAACGCTCGAGCTAAGCGAATGAGCAGCAGGGCTAGTTCGCCCTGCTTAGAGTTGGGGTCAAGCTTCAGACTTTTTTTAAGCTGTGTAATCGTTGTGCGGTGCACGCCAAGCACTGCTGCCAAATCAGTCTGCGATAACCCCAACTGCTCAGCAGCACTCAGTACCGCTTTCGCCAGCACCATTTCAGGGGTGAGCTTTGTTTGAGCAAGGACTGACATGGCGCACCATAAAAAAGATGGATTTCCATCAATAATAGCAAAAAAGTCTTTTATTCACATGCTGGGCAGAGTTGTTTTATCAACACCATCGCCGATAAGGTCACTGATTTCATCCAGCGCCGCGGCCCAAGAGTCTTATTCTGCAATAGACCTCACGACTTCAGTGCAACTTGACCTCAAGTCCACTTGAGCTTTTAGGCTAACTAGGTCGGAGTAAAAAACACCCCTGGAGTCGCTATGCGTTTATTCAGAGTCATCAGCAAAACTATTTGGGATCAAACACAGCAGCTAGGCTATGTACCCCGCTGCGGCAACGATCATAAGCTCGACTGCGTTCATTTGAATGTTGAAGAAGCAGTTCTCTATATCGCCAACAAATACTTCGTCTATGATGAGGCACCGTTAGTGCTAGAGGTAGATACGACCCACTTTAGCGACAGCATTGAATGGCTGCCGCCCACCAAAGAACAGCCCTGGTGGCAGCCCAAAGCGCATATCGACAATCTACCTAAAACGGCCATCATGACAGCCATGCCTCTTAGCTACCGAGATGGGCTTTTTACATGGAAAGATGACGAGTGAGGGGTTAAAGATGTTTTGAAAAGAAGTCTAGCAACAATTGGTAGTGAACATTCTGTCCCGAGCTGCTAGAGACATGATCCTCACCTCCGTAGTAGTGCACCTCGGGGTTGCGGTCATGCTCGCTCAGGCGTTTCTCAAGACGCCTAGTCATCTCAACCGACCACATTCGGTCTTCAGTGCCATGGGAAAGCAATAGCGGCCCAGGGTAACGCTCAATTTCGATCGGTGTGGTCGGCAACAAACCTTCATGACTATCGTGCCACGTCCAAGCGCGCTTGCTAACATCCCAGGCTTGTCAGCCTGGTAATAAACGCTGTTCGACTTGTAACCCCATGCAAAAACACTCCCTGTCTTGGTAAGCGGCCTTTACTACCATGTACGCCATGAACCTGGCCTCAGACCGCTCACCGCCGGTCACGTGGACTCGCTTTGATCCCGGTCGCCCGGCGCCTCGGTGTCGGACACTTCTTCGCTCGACGCGTCGTTGGGCGCGTTGATCGAGCGCTGGGTCTGCCCTTCGCCCCGAGCGATATCCCGATGGCTAATAACCACCACGTCTCTCGGCCACCAGTCGGGGTGATGGTCGCGGATGAACGCCATGAGTTTTTCGCGTACGTGCATTTCCGCGGTCCATCCAGACATGGGGTCAGAGGTCATTAAATAGCAGGTCACGGTTTGCGTCGCGCCAGTTTGGCTGGTCACGTAACACAGCAGCTTGTGGTGCTCGATGATATCGTCTTCTTCTTTAGCAACTTCCAGAAACTTTTCTCTTATCAGTTCGATGTCGGCGCTTAAGTGCAGCGTAAGCGTCACCGAGCGGTACATTTTGGTGCCCTTGACCGACAAATTATCGAAGGGCCTGGTGACAAAATAGGTGACCGGCACAATAAGCCGCCGGTCATCCCATACCCGCAAACGAATAAAGGTATAGAAAATACCTTCTACATAGCACCATTCTTCTTCGAATATCACCAGATCGCCAATCCGGATAGGTTTGGCAAGTGACAGCTGAAACGACGAGAGAATATTGCCCAACACCGCCTGACCGGCGACACCCACCAGCACCGCCAACACGCTGGCAGACGCTAAAAGCGACATGCCAAGGGTCTCAAACAATTGAATTTGCCCCAGAATATAGACCGATACACCCGTCACAGTGACCAGAATAATAATCCTGCGCAGTGCATAAAGCGTGGTGAGCAGTTTGCGATCGTCCTTGGAATCGGTGTCGTCGATTCCACCGACCAAGCGCCGCGTCATTCCCAGCATCAGAGTATCCACAAGGCGCAAGGCGATGGTACCGATGCCCCAGGCCAAGATGCTGATCAGTACGACACGAAAGGTCGTCGTCGCCACCGCCGAGAACGACACCACGTAGCCCAACAACGCTTGTGTGACCAACGACACCACCACCAGCGCCGTGGGTACGCCAATTTGGCCAGCGAAAATGCTTACCCCACCCGAAGGGGCCAATGTCGCCAACAACCCGATGAACCGATAAACCACCCAACCGAAAAACACATTGAGCAGCAGAAACACCGGAATGGCGATCCACTCCCAAATTCTCAGGAGACCAAATGAGCTCTGAAATCGCTCGGGAATATAATTTTCCAACATCGACGGGCCGAATCGCTCATAGAGCATCGGAATGTACGTCACGCTGATGGGCATGATCAGCCATGCCGGCTCCTCTTCACCCACGCGGTATCGACCTAGCCGAATAGCGTAGGTATCGCCACGGGTTCTGAGCGTCGCCAATTCAACGCTGCGGCGCACTTCGCCCGCACGGGGATTTTGGCCCGAGGCGTCTACGATCATGGCGTCTTCACGCCCCGGGAGATCCGACACACTCAGCCACTTACCGCGTTTGAGAACCTCCGCCATCTGGCGGGCTAATTCAGCGCCTTGTTCACGCTGCTCCTGTTCAGAGAATTCAGCCAAGTTGAGCACATGAGCGGCCGCTTCATACTCTTCTTGCTCAGTCAGCTTCACAAAGCTGCGAATCGCTTCCCTGGGCGTTAGCCGGCTCACTTCCTCGGGGGCCTCGCCAAGTCCGGCGTTGATTGAATCAACGCTAAACCATTGACGGTTCTCGCCCCCGCCTTCCTCTTCTTGAGTTTGCGCCGTACAGAGGCTAGAAAAAGTGAATGCCACGAACAGCACTAACCACACGGGCCACGCGGTGTTTGCTTTCATAGAGGCCTTGTTAATTAAAGTGAGCCATTTGTATGCCACCGACAGGCCCGGCCGTTAGGCAACCCAGGGGGGAATCACCGAGCCGTCCTTGTCAGTGAGAACACAAAGTACAGCCTACCTTGCGGAATGAAGCAAGGCGCAGTATGTCGATTGAACCTAAAGACAGCGGCATGCGGCTTGCCCATCAGGAGCGTGCAGGTGTACGGAGCTTCCGTCGCCATGTCGCTGGCGGCTCGCCGAATGCGCGCTTGAATGCCTTGCTGAAAGCGGCTTCTGACTCGTACCCCGCTTCCAGTGCGATGCGCGAGATAGGGGTCAGCGACTCCGAAAGGCGGCGGGAGGCGATCTGCATACGCAGCCTAGCCAGATAGCGCATCGGCGGCACTCCTACAAGCTCAGTAAAGCGCTCGGCAAAAGCAGAGCGGGAGAGTCCGACCTGGCACGCCAGCCCTTGAGTCGTCCAATGTCGTTCAGGGAAACCATGCAGTTGGGTCAAGGCTCGACTGACAAAAGGATCGCGCAATCCGCCAACCCAGGAACGTTGATCGGGCGGCAGGCGGGTAAGGTAGCGCTGTGCAGCCTCGATAAACAGCAATTCAGCGAGCCTGGCGAGCAACGCCGGCGAGCGCACCGCCCCGGCAGCTAGTTCCGTGGCTGCAAAGCGGAAGGAACTCTCGATCCACGCCCTGGCAGCGCCCTCCGCCACGTCTAGTGTCATTACTCTTGGCAGTACAGCAATCAGAGCATCGCAGGGTGTCTCACTATGCAGAAAACCGCACAGCAGGCGGGTGATTTCGCCGCCACCACCGTGGACGATGCGTGACAGCCCTCCTTCGTTTATGGGCTGTAGCAGGTGATCGACGCTGACAGGGCAGGCGCCCAGTTCGCTACCCAGGAGATGCGGATCGTTGCGCGGCAAAAGCACAATGTGCCCCGCCGACAACGCCACCGGCAGCCCTTGATCCACCTGCAACAACAGCTCCCCGGCGCTGACATAGTGATAAGCCAGGATGCTCTGAGGCACCGGTGTAAAAGGCAGACAATCCTCCGGAGTGACTTGTGCCACCACACACCAGGGCGCAGAGAACTCCGCATCGAGAAAGATGCCACCGGTAAAACGAATCATGCGCAGCACATCAAGTGCAGCATCCATGGGTCTGTGTCTCTATCGCGGCGGATCGGACAACAACCCCGGCGCCTCGGCCATTATGCTTTCCCGTACCTCAACGTAGTCTAGCAGCCTGGTGAGCGGACTGGCCGCCACCCGGTGGCAAAATGCTGTCACCGCCAACAATCACAAAGAAAAACCGGAGATCCCTACTATGCTGACCGACCGCCAAGGCAACGCCCTGACCGGTGCCACCGCCGAGACCTTGCAG
Source organism: Vreelandella arcis (assembly GCF_900103865.1). GTDB lineage: Bacteria > Pseudomonadota > Gammaproteobacteria > Pseudomonadales > Halomonadaceae > Vreelandella > Vreelandella arcis. Next base: position 96,411 of record NZ_FNII01000007.1, on the reverse strand, counting down.
CAGTACAATCGTGCCGTCGACGCCTTCAACCTCTACCGAGGCGATCCCGTCACGCCACTAGAGCAGGCGATTGAGACCGCCCCCGACTTCCCCATGGCACGCATCGCCAAGATCTACCTATTTGCTTTGGCCACAGAACCCGCCGCGGCAGCCGCTGCCAAGGCCGAACTGGCAGCCGTTAATGACTCACGCTTGAATGACCGGGAAGCATCTCATGCCGCCATACTCGCGCAGCTGCTTGCTGGCGAGTGGAGCGCCGCAGGGCTCGCCCTGGATTACCACAACCTGCGCTACCCACACGATTTACTGGCCCTCCAGGCCGGCCACCTGGTCGACTTCTACCGAGCCAATGCCCGTAACCTGCGTGACCGCCTAGCTCGCGTGCTACCTCGATGGTCGCCCGACATACCGGGTCATTCCATCGTGCAAGGCATGTATGCCTTCGGGCTAGAGGAGACTGGCGACTACGCACGCGCCGAACAAGTCGGCCGACAAGCACTGGATCTGCAACCGCTCGACTGCTGGGCACACCACGCCATCGCCCACGTCATGGAAATGCAGGGCCGTGCTCAGGACGGCATTAGCTGGATGACCGAGCGCGAGCCTTACTGGTCGGGCGACGACAATCTGTTCAAGGTGCACAACTGGTGGCACCTCGCCCTCTGCCATCTCGACCTCGGGCAGACCAAAGAAGTGCTGGCCCTCTATGACGGCCCAATCCGTCAGGCGCGCAGCGCCGTGGTGCTGGATATGATCGACGCCTCGGCGCTGCTGTGGCGGCTGAGCCTCACGGGTCAGGATGTCAAAGAGCGTTGGCAGGAACTGGCGATCGCCTGGGATCAGCACGCGGACGGACAGCTCTACCCCTTTAACGATTGGCATGCAGTGATGGCCTACCTGGGTGCTGGTCGCGACGCCCAGGTGGAAGCGCTGCTGGCCACACTACGCAATAACCTCCACAGTTCCGAGACAGCGACCTGGGCTCGACGCATCGGCCTGCCCCTGGCGGAAGGATTTGTAGCCTTTTGGCGCGGCCATTACACCACCGCGGCCGAGCGTCTAAACTCGGTACGTTTTATTGCCAACGCCTTCGGCGGTAGTCACGCCCAGCGCGACATCATCGACTGGACGCTGACCGAAGCCGCCCTACGTGGGGGAAATCGAGAGCTTGCTGAGGGAATGGCCAACGAACGTTTGGCGCTCAAGCCACATAGCCCCATCAACCGCGACTTCCTGCGACGAGCCACCGCCCCGGCCGTAGCCGAGCGTCAGATTGACTGTCAGGGTGCACAACTTGTGGCACCTCGCTCTCTGCCACTTCGGCCTCAGACATACGCGAGAAGTATCGGCCCTTTATAAAGGCCCCATCCGTCAGTAGCGTAGCGCCGTGGTGCCGGATATGATCGACGCCTCGGCGCTGCTATGGCGGGCGCACCCACTGCTACTTGATCAGTTCATAGCCTGCTATTGGCTGAGATTTTCAAGGGCTTCATCGTGCAGGGACACCAGCAAGGGTTCACCTTGCTGGTTGACGCGGAATCGACCATAGCGAGCAGCCTCATAGCGCTCGGCGTGGCCTTCCTGGAAAAAGAATGCATCGGTGGCTAGCCGCACCTGGCCATTGCGCAGGCGGTAGTGAAGACGCCGTTCGTCGTTATCCAGCGTGCTTTGGCCCTCCGCCAGCCCTTGGAAGTGAGCAATACGCTGTTCGTCCACACGCACAATGGCGTAGCCGTCGCGCGACCTGGGCGCGCCGTCATCACGGCGGCTTTGCAGCGCACGCTGAATCTCGTTACTCAGCGCAAAATTGAGCGCCATATAGTCGCCCTGCATTAACGATCGCGGATCGACTGGCGCCAGCGCCAGATACACCACCTCGCCTTCGGCCAGGTGCTGCTCCTTCTCCCAGATCGCTGCGTTCACCACCGCCAGGATCAACAGCGTGGTCGCAACGATAACCACCCGGCGCCACTTGGCACTACGCATCATGGCCAGGGCTCCCGTCGGCTTGCTTTGACATCGTTGAACCCAGCCAGTGGCGCAACGCCAAGCGCAGCAACAACAGCAGCCCGCCAATCAACAGCAGCGTGACTGACTTCATCAGCAGCGTGGTCTCCAGCGAATAGTAATAGCTGCCAATGCCCAGCAATAGCGAAAGCACGCCGACTCCCACCAGCAGGCGATGCCCAACGGCAACGCCCAATAACATCACCACCACGCCTTGCCCCACGCTCGGCACGTGATAGGTCACTATGAGCAACACGACCGCACACACATAAGCGGCCCCACGTGCCCTGGCTGAAAGAGACGCATCTAGCCGCGTCAACAACAGCGCGCCTAGCGCCAGCGCAACCAACGCCACACCCAGCCAGGGTGTTAACGCCGCCCAAATACCCGCCGTCCGGGCATCGAAATACAAAAGCGACCCGCCGGTATGGGCCACGCCCTGAATGACCAGCAGGCCCGCCAACAGACCATAACCCCACGCCTGCACATGGGGGATACGCGTCGGCCAGCGAAACTCATTCAGCCAGAGCGCGGTAAGGGCCAGCAGCACCATGCCGCTGGCAACCGGGTTCATGGCGCTCATCGCCAACGCCATATACAGCGCCACGCTGGCGGCAAAGGCAGAAAAACCACGATGCGTGTGGCTAGGCATGACCAGCGCCAGCACGCACTGCAAACCCAGCAACACCCACCATAGGTAAGCGGACGTTTCCCAGACATTGGCCAGGCCCCAGGCCACCAGAAGTTGCCCCGCCAGGCTAACGGCTAGCGCCAGATGTTCGCCCACGTCGCTGCGCGTCACGCAAAACAGCCCAAACGCCGCCAGCAGCATCATGGCGCCCAAGCTCAACGACCCAAGCGTACTCTCCACCACGGACGCCGCGACCATGGCGATAAAACCAAGCAGGAACATCGCTGCCAGCCAACCGGAAAACGCCTGCAGCACGCGCACGAACCAAGGGATTTGCGGCGACGCTTGCATGCCGCTTTCGTTTACTGCAATACCCGCCTGGTGCAACCTGGCGCGTAAAGACGTCGCCTTATGGGTCATGAGGGCGCCTCCGTATGCAGCCGCTTTAACCACATCACGGCGCCGGCACCCATTACCAATACCGCCAACGCCAACATCAGCAAGCTACCCGGCTGCCATTCGCCCTGCCATAACAATCGCCGGGCCAGCGCCAATGTCACTACACAGATCAGCGACACACAGCCACCCGCCACCAACAACAGATCCGGCCGCCCGTAGCGATAACCGCCATACAGCGCCACGAGCCATAACGGGTAAACCCCTAGCGCGGGCATGTAAAACGCCGTTGCATCGACGATCAGCGTCATCATCAACAAAGTGATGGGGACTCCACTGCCTAGCGCCAGGGTGCGCAGGGTCCAGCGGCTGACGCGCCAGCGCCGACGCTGTACGCCCCACTCGCCTACCACAAGCGCGGCGGTGTTGAGCACGAACAGCCACCAAAAGATGGCATCGCTACTGACGAACCACACGTCGAGCGCCCCGCCCCAGGTGCGAAAATAAAGCCACAGCGCCGTGTTCAAAAGCGCCAGCCAGGCAAGCCAAAGTAGCTCAAAGCGGCTGACAAACACCCAGGGCAGGATCAACACGGCCCAGACGAAAAACAGCTGCCATGGGTCGGCGCCGCTCTGATACACCTGACCCAACAGCGCCAGCAGCACCCCAACCAACAGCGACGCGGCGGTCAGCGCGGCCCTAGCTACCCAGCGGTGAGTATTGCCCCAAACGGCAACGCCCACCGCCAGCACGAGAGCCACCTGCACCAGGCCAAAGCGCGGCCAGCGACCCAGCTCGGCCCAGTTATAGGCCACAAAAAACAGCACCGCGAAGGCCAAAGCCAAGCCACCCAGCCAAAGTAAAAGCCGATCAATAAACACCCCCCACGCACGGGGCGAAGGGCACAGCCCGGCCGCTTTCACGGCTTTAGGCACTTGGTTGGGCGGTATCGCACCTTGGTCAATTAACGACACCAATTCGTGGCGTTTTGAAGCCATGGGGGCTCCTTGTTAAAACAAGCGTATTGAAACATAAGGTGTTGTTGCCATCGCCCTATCATTCGGCCACCCGTGACACATTTGTGAGATTTGCGCGATACACTCTTTAACACCCGGTGACTCTGCTGTGATGGTATCCGCCTAGTATAGGTGTTGAGCCTGCCAATCCGGCAGGCTTAAACCTAGGGGGTAAAAAACGCCATGAACAAGTTCACGACAATCGCTGCCATCTGTCTATTCAGCCTGATGGCGACGGCCAGCTATGCGGATGAAATGATGTCCGAAGATGACATGATGGAAGACGACATGCATGAGTCAATGGAACATGAGCCAATGGAGAATAGTGACATGAAGACGGATGATATGTCCGACTCTATGGATGACTCCATGACCGATTCCATGGACAGCGATATGCAAGATGACAGCATGTCCGAGGGCGATATGGAAATGGAAGAGGATATGGAAAGCGAGGGCATGTAAGCCTCAGACACACGAACTAATCGCGAGCGTTTAAAAGCCAGGTTCCTATGACACGAAACGTACTGATCATTGAAGACAACCCAGGTATCGGTGAGCTCGTCCGCATACACGTGGCCGAGCTTGGCATGACCCCCGTTCTTTGTGAGCGGGGGGATACCGGGCTTGCGCGTTTTCGTGAAGGGGGTATCGACCTGGTGATTCTTGATCTGATGTTGCCCGGCATGGACGGGCTTTCCGTGTGCCGCGAAATCCGTTCCGGCAAAGGCTACGTCCCCGTGCTGATGCTGACGGCTAAAAGCACGGAGCTGGATCGGGTGCTGGGCCTGGAAATCGGGGCGGATGATTACCTCACCAAACCCTTCAGCGTGGCCGAGCTTTCCGCAAGGGTGAAGGCCTTATTCCGGCGCGTGGACGCCATGGCATCCGCGCCCGCCGCAGAGACCAGCAATGAAGCGTTAACCGCCGATGGGCTACGTATTGACCCCGCTCGCCGACGGGTGTTTATCCACGAGCAAGCCGTCGAGCTCACCGCGCGGGAGTTTGACCTGCTCTGGCACTTTGCCAGTCATCCAGGGCGGGTATTCAGCCGTATCCAACTGCTCGACGCCGTATGGGGCTACAGCCACGAAGGCTACGAGCATACCGTCAATACCCACATCAACCGGCTGCGCGGAAAGATCGAAACGGATCCCGCTCACCCGGCGTTTATCCAGACGGTTTGGGGGGTGGGCTATCGCTTCCGCGAATAAGCTATGCTGAAAACACTCTATACCCGGCTGGCCCTCGGCCTGTTTCTGCTGTTGCTGGCCGTCGGCCTGCTTTACACCTTTATCAGCCTGTATTCTCTGCGTGAATACAGTGCCTCCGTCAACCAGGCACTGCATCAGGATCTGGCCCAGAACTTGGTGTCCGACAGGAATTTAGTCCGCGACGGCGAGCTTGACCGTAGCGCCCTGGAAGAACTGTTCGCCCTGTACATGGCCATTAACCCCAGCATCGAGATCTATCTGCTAGATCTCGATGGCACCATTCTCTCCTATTCGGCAGATCCGGCGAAGATCAAACGCAACCAGGTATCCCTGTCGCCCATCCGCAGGCTGATGGATGACATGAGCCTTTACCCGCTCCTCGGCGACGACCCCCGCAGCCACGACCGCCAGAAAGTCTTTTCCGTTACCCCGGTGCCCACGGCGGAGAACCCGGAAGGGTATCTTTATGTGGTGTTGCGCGGTGAGGAATACGATGCCGCAGAAACCATGGCCCGTGGCGGTAAAGTGCTCGAAATGAGCGCCTGGGCGCTACTGGTCAGCCTGGCGGTAGCAATGGTCGCGGGGCTGACTATTTTCCACCTGCTGACCCGCCGCTTGAGATCATTGACGCGGCTAGTGGAGCAATTCGAAAACAGCGATATGCGCCACAGCCCGCCCAGCGCTTGGTCTCACACCACAAGATGGCGAGACAAACGGCCTGTGGTGCGCGACGAGATCGACTATCTGGGTGTCACCTTCGACGATATGGCCCAGCGGATTGCCAACCAGATTGAGCAACTGACGGAAAAAGACGCCCAGCGCCGTCGCCTGATCGCCCAGGTATCCCATGATCTGCGCACGCCGCTGGCGTCCATGCAGGGCTATATCGAAAGCCTAAAGTTAAGACGTGACCGTCTCAGCCCCCAGGAGCAGGATCGTTTTCTCGACATCGCCCTCAAGGAAGGCCGCCGTTTGAGCCGCTTGGTGGATGAGCTTTTCGAGCTTGCGGCCCTGGAGGCGAAGGAAAAACAGCCGGTGCCGGAGCCCTTCCCGCTGGCCGAGCTGGTTCACGATGTAGTGCAGAAACACGGCCAGTCCGCACAGGAAAGCCAGCTAACGCTCAGCCTCAGTGGCGACCCGGCATTGCCCACCGCCTACGCCGACCTGGCCATGACCGAACGGGTGTTGGACAACCTGATCATCAACGCTATTGCCTACAGCCCTCCGGGCGGTCGTATTGACGTCATTGTCGGCCAGGCGGAGGGGGAACCCGAGGTTTACGTGCAGGATAGCGGCCCCGGCATTGCAGAACAGGATCTACCGCATATTTTTGATCCCTTCTATCGTGGTGAAGCTTCCGGCGGCTCTGGCCATGCAGGGCTAGGGCTAGCCATTGCACGCAGAATCATGACCCTTCAGGGGGGTGATATCCGTGTGGAAAACCGTGCTGCTGGGGGAGCGTCTTTCTGCATACGCTTGCCGATATACACGTCCTTCTAAAGCGACGTTTAAAAAACGTAATAACTTTGCGAATTTTCTGTGATAAATCTTGTACAAGATGGTCACAGCTATAACACCTTATCCATCGCGAGTGGAGGCACCCCAATGCTAATAAAGATTGCCAAACCCAGTGACTTAAACGAGTCCGATGTCACGCCGGAATCTATCTACCTCTCCCGGCGACGCTTTATGGGCGGCATGGCAGGCCTAGGCGCAGGGCTCGCCTTATCTGGTCACGTGCGCGCCAATGAAGACTACTCCGATGTACCCGAAGGCGATGCACCCGCGTGGCTAAAGGAGAAAATCAGCGAGACCGAGTGGCGCGCCATCACTCCTAGTAACCCTGACAAGGACAAAATCGCTCCCTTTGATGACGCCAGTGGCTATAACAACTTTTTCGAGTTCGGCACCGACAAGGGCGATCCCGCGCGCTATGCGGGCAGCCTGGAAACCCAGCCCTGGAGCGTGGTGGTCGATGGAGAAGTCAACAACGGCGGGCGCTTTGCCCTGGAGGACATCGCCAAGCCTTCGCAGTTTGAAGAGCGCATTTACCGCCTGCGCTGCGTAGAGGCGTGGTCGATGGTAATTCCCTGGCTGGGCATCCCGCTGGCCGATATCATCAAGCGCGCCGACCCCACCAGCAAAGCCAAGTACGTGCGCTTTGAAACCCTGGTAGATCCGGAGCAGATGCGCGGCCAGCGCTCCTCGTTCTCGATCATCGACTGGCCCTACGTGGAAGGCCTGCGCATGGACGAAGCCATGCACCCGTTGACGATAATGGCGATGGGCATGTACGGCCGCGAGTTGCCCAACCAAAACGGCGCGCCTTTGCGGCTGGTGGTTCCCTGGAAGTACGGCTTTAAAAGTATCAAATCGATTGTGCGTATCTCACTGGTCGAAGAAGAGCCGGTCAACTCCTGGCAACAGATTGCCTCGGACGAGTACGGCTTTTATGCCAACGTGAACCCCAAAGTCGACCACCCCCGCTGGAGCCAAGCCACCGAGCGGCGATTACCTAACAGCCTATTCAGCCCCAACACCATCGAAACCCGAATGTTCAACGGCTACGAAGATGAAGTCGCCGAGCTGTATGCAGGCATGGACTTAAGGAAGCACTACTAATGGCAACGCAGCACAAATGGTTAGCTTGGCGCGTGGCAGTGTTTCTGGCGGCGCTAACGCCGCTGCTGTTCTGGAGCTGGCAGGTAGCGAATAATGCCGCTGGCCCCGAGCCGGGGCGCTACCTGCTGCTCAATATCGGCATTGGCGGGCTATGGATGCTGCTACTTACCCTCAGCCTTACCCCACTCACCAAGCTCACCCGCTGGAAAGGCTTTGCGCTAATCCGGCGACAGTTGGGCCTGTGGACACTCGCCTACGCCACCCTGCATATGCTCAGCTACGCGCTGTTCATCCTGGGGCTTAACTGGGCGCTGCTGGGTAGCGAGATCGTCAAACGGCCCTACATTATCGTCGGCATGATCGCGCTGATCGGCCTTGCAGTGCTCGGTGTTACCTCCAACAAGTGGTCGATGCGCAAGCTAGGCAAACGCTGGAAGCCGCTGCACAAATTTTCCTACGCCATTCTGGGTTTGGTACTGCTGCACTTCTTCTGGGTAGTGCGGGCAGATATGGGCGAATGGGCAGCATACGCGTTAGTTGCCGCGCTTATCATGGCCACCCGACTGCCCCCCGTTGCGCGTACACTGCCTAAACTACGTTATCGGTTGAGTCGTACTTAATTTGCAACGCCAAATGGATGTCCCTTCGTCAAACAAGGACCGCCTTATGATCACGTCACGGGAAGACCTCGACGCCATCAAGCAGTCGTGCCAAGCGATGGTCACCAATAGCTCGCGCCTTTCAGCCGGCGCAGCGATCATTCCCCTGCCGGGGGTGGATGTAGGGTCAGACGTCGCCATTTTGATGCGGCTGATCCCCAGGATTAATCACCAGTTCGGGCTAACACCTGAACAAATCGAAAGCCTGGATACCGAAGCCAAGCTGTTCGTAATGACGGCCATATCCAATACGGGCAGCAAGATGGCGGGGAAATACATCACCAAAAAGCTGATTGTGATGCTGCTACAGAAAATGGGCGTCAGGGTCGCCGCAAAAGGCGTCTCCAAGTTCGTACCCTTCGTCGGCAGCGCCGTGGCAGGCGGCATCAGCTACACCGCCATGAAGATGATGGGCAACCGTCATATCGAAGACTGCTACCAGATTGCCCTGGCAACGCTGGAAAATGACCGAGAACTGGTCGTCGTTGACGAAGAAAAACCTCTAAGCCACGATGATTAGCTTTCTGCGTCATGACGCTCTCAACTGCCTGTTTCAAGCGGTCGCTTAGGCAGGTGGCCAACTGGAAAGGCACAGCCTGCTCGGTTTCATCCAGCTTGCCCCCTTGAACCCATAGCCGCTACGCCACGCCGATGGCAAGCCTTCACCCCCCTCTCTCGCCGCCACATCAGTCTATCCGTCGGTCCACCATAGGCGTATGCTCAGCCATCAGCTCGACGACCCAATCAATGAATACGCGCAGCTTGGCGCTTACGTGCCGATTCGGTGGGAAGGCTACGTACATAGGCATTGGGTCGAGCTGCCAATCACTGAATAAGCGAACCAGCTCGCCGCTCGATACGTGCTCCCTGGCCATGTAGTCAGGGAGCCAGATTACGCCGAGTCCTGATAGGCACGCCGCCAGGCCAGCATTACCGTCGTCGACCGAAATCACATAGCGTCCTTGTACGTTGACACGCTCTCCGCTGCGGTACATGGCATGGGGAAAGACCAAGCCCGCACGATCCCATCTGAAACCCACGATGTAGTGAGGAGGGGCTGACAGCGCTTGCGGATGCGAAGGGACACCCGCTCTTTCAAGATAGCTGGGGGCGGCGTAAACACCGAGCCTCAGGTCGCCCACACGACGCGCCACCAACGATAAATCGGTAAGCTCCCCGCCGCGCACCACGCAGTCCACGCTTTCACCGATCAGGTCCACCATGCGGTCACTCACGCCCATGTCGAGTTGAATATCAGGGTATCGAGCGTGGAAGTCAGGCAACGCCGGGATCAGGATCATTCGCGCCAGCGGGCCTGGCACGTCAACTCTTAGCCGACCGCGGGGCAACACCGAGGCGTTAGAGAGGCTGGTTTCAGCATCGTCCATATCAGCCAGGAGTCTGATGACGCGCTCATAATAGGCCGCGCCGTCCGCCGTGACGTTAACCTTGCGTGTGGTTCGGTTGAGCAGCTTTACACGCAGCCGTACCTCCAGTTGTTGCACGAGCTGCGTCACGCTGGTCTTGCTCATGTGAAGTGTTTCAGCAGCCTTGGTAAAGCTGCCAGTCTCCACCACCCGAGCAAATGCCTGCATTGCGTTGAAACGATCCATGGTTGTGCCAAGCACCTCGTGATTGTTTGAAAACTACAAACAATGTTGAACAAAATTCGCCATTTATCCACCACGAATGCAGGCCTAAAGTGACATCACCGTAACTAACCGGTCGACCTCGACCTACAGATGGAGATTCACATGGCTAAGCGTGACGTCGTTTTCCCCAAGGGCCGCCAGGCGCTTTATGAGCAGAACACCTATTCCGCCGCCGTCCGCTCGGGCGACTTTCTGTTTGTGTCGGGCCAGGTCGGCAGTCGTGAAGACGGCTCGCCCGAGCCGGACTTTGCCGCCCAGGTGCAGCTTGCTTTCGATAACCTGCAGAGTGTTCTGGCAGCAGCGGGGGCAAGCTTCGACGATATCGTCGATGTGACGAGCTTCCATACCGACCCGGAAGCCCAGTTCGCCACCGTGATGGATGCCAAGTCGCGCGCGTTTCCGGAAAAACCCTACCCAAACTGGACAGCGGTCGGCGTCACTTGGCTGGCGGGCTTTGATTTTGAAATCAAGGTCATTGCCAAACTACCCGAGTAAGCAGCCATGTACCTCAAGCGCCTATCCGTCTCGGCGGAGCGGCGCTTCTACTGGCGGCCCCGATGGTTTTCTGCAAGCGCAGTGCGTCACGCTTCGGCGGCGATTTGAAAAGACGGCCGTATTCGCGAGTGAACTGAGAGACACTTTCGTACCCTACTTCAAAGGCGGCATTGCTCGCGGTAACACCTTCGTCAAGCATCAGGCGGCGCGCTTCGATCAAGCGCAGCCGCTGCTGGTATTGGCCCGGCGTTAGCGACGTCATGTGCTTGAAATGCTTGTGAAACGAGCTAAGGCTCATGCCCGCCTCAGTCGCCAACTGTTCCACCGGCACGCGTGACGTGTAGTTAGCTCGGAGGATCTCGATAGCAGCGGCGAGGCGGCTTGCGTAGCTATCCGGATCAGCAATCTCCCGCAGTGCATTGCCGTGAGGCCCCGAGAGCAGCCAATAATGTAGCTCCTGCATGATGCCGGGGCGCAGAAGCGGCGCGGATTCGGGACGATCCAGCAGCTTCATCAGCCGGGATGCGCAGTCAATCAACTCGGCTTCGGTGTCTTCGGCGAATAGCGTCTGCATCTCGGATGGGCGCTGGGTACGAACGCTGCCCATGTGGGCGGTAAGCTCGCGCAAGATCCTTCTATCCAGGTCAATCGCAACGGCCAGATAGGGCTCACTTTGGCTGGCTTGGACAATCCGCCCGACGACCGGCATATCCGCGCTCACAATCGCCGACTCACCGGCCGCTACCACTCGGTTCTGGTGCCCAACCGCCATGCGTTTTGCTCCCTGTAACACCAGGCAAACCAACGGCTTGTATATCGACTGCAAATCACCGGCGGGGGTTTCGACGCACATCATGCTAAGCCCCGGCAATGGGGTTATCACCAAGCCATCGTGATTGGCATAGGTTTGAACCGCCTGTTTGAGTGAGTTCATACGCATTCCTCCAGCATCTCATATCAACGTTAGCATGCCTCAGAAAGGTTTTTTCCACAGCTGCAGGATCAGGCAAGTTTTGCGCAAGGCTTGGCAAGCCCCACCATCAGAAAATGCTTAACACTGGGAGGACTCAACCATTATCGCGGACGCCTCAATGGTCTTGAGTCACACAGCGTTATTCATATTGATGGAGGGTTTAAAAGTGAAAACATCAGGAAACACCATGCTCATTACCGGCGGTGGATCAGGCATTGGCCGTGAGCTTGCGCTTCGCTTCCATGCGCTTGGCAACACCGTAATCGTCGCCGGTCGGCGCAGGGAAAAGCTGGAGGAAACCATTGCGGGCCAGCAAAATATGCACGCCATGGTCGTCGATGTAGAGGATCCGCAAGCGATTACGCCCTTTGCTGAACGTGTCATCGCCGAGCATCCCCGCCTTAACGTGCTGATCAACAATGCAGGCATCATGCGCCGCGAGGACTTGACCAGCACCCATGACATCACAGATGCCGAACAAACGGTCGTCACCAACCTGCTTGGGCCTATCCGGCTAACCAACGCACTGACCGACCACTTGGTAAGCCAGTCAGACGCGACGATCGTGAACGTATCCTCAGGGTTGGCGTTTGTGCCGTTGAGTGGCACGCCTACCTACAACGCCACCAAGGCGGCCATTCACTCCTATACGATTTCGCTTCGCGAGCAGCTCAAGGGCAAGGTCGAGCTTATCGAGCTGGCCCCACCGGCGGTACAAACGGAGCTGACACCTGGGCAGTCGACCCGCGAAGGCTATATGCCGCTTAATGACTATATGGAAGAGGTCATGACGCTGTTCCAAGAAAAGCCCACGCCCAGGGAAATCCTGGTGGAAAACGTCAACTTCCTGCGCTGGGCGGAGCGTGACGGCCACTTCGATGAAGTGGTGGAGATGCTCAACAAGATGTGAGTTCTTCGTATTTCAGTACGAGTAGATAACAATTGACGATGTAAAATGATCGTTTTACATTGCTCGCATGGATACCAAAACAAAGCTTATTTCGGCAGCAGAGCAGCTTTTCGACCGGCACGGCTTTACCGCCACCGGGATGGACAAGCTAACCAAGGCGGCTGGCATGTCGAGCCGAACGCTCTACAAGCATGCGGGTAGTAAAACGGCGCTGATAACGGAGGTGCTTAAAGAGCGCCATCGACGGTTCCAGCCACACATCGAAGTGGGCAGCGTTGATGCACTCTTCGACGCGCTGGAAGAATGGATAAGGAGCGAGAGCGCAAGAGGATGCCTTTTTCTGCGTGCCTACGGCGAAACCGGCGGAGACATACCGGCAATCACTGAAGCCGTACTGGCTCACAAGGCAAGGCTTTATGACAAGATCCAGGACATTGTCGCGATAGAAACCGATGGCCAGGCGATGCCGGAACTCGCCGAGCAGATCCTTATCCTGTACGAAGGCGCCACCGCGGCCGCGATTTACCGTGGCCCCAAGGCGGTAGTCTCGGCACACAAAGCCGCATCAGCACTGCTCAAGCAGGCAAGATCATGAGTCCCAGCGTGTACCTCGGTGCGGCGGGGTTTGGACTGATTGCAGTGTGCTATGGCTTTGCACGCTTCGCCTTCGGGCTCTTTCTGCCCCAGATCGATACTGACCTTGCTCTCACGTCCACCTTGAGTGGCTTCATATCGGGCGGGGCTTTTCTGGGCTACTGTCTCGCCATCATTTTGTCAGCGTACCTGACCGAACGAATCGGCGCCCGCGCCGTCGCTATTGGCGCGGCACTGGTCGCGGCAGTCGGCATGGCAGGCATCGCCATGGCGCCCTCCCCCCTATTGCTCGCCAGCGCGGTCATGCTGGCAGGCTCAAGTACGGGGCTAGCATCGCCGCCCATGGCGGCAGCGGTGGCCACTGCCGTGCGACGTGATCGGCAAAGTGCCACCAACACGATCATTAATGCCGGAACGAGTGCCGGTGTGGTGCTTTCAGGGCCGGTCGCGTTACTGATGGGAGGTCAATGGCGGCTGGCTTTCGCTTGTTTTGCCGTGACCGCTTTTGTGATGGCGGTAGTTGCCGCGCTTAGCGTACCAGGCGGCACCAAGGCGACCCAGGTCTCGGGCGGCTTGCCCCCCTTTAACAGCGTTATTATGCGCTTGATCGCCGCTGCTTTTTTGATGGGCGCGTCCAGCACCGCTATTTGGTCTTTTGGCGGCAAACTCGTCGCGCTGCAGCTTGGCTGGGGCAATACCGGCGCAGGGCTGCTTTGGGTCGCCATCGGTACATCCGGTATTGCGGGAGCTGGCGCAGGCACACTAGTGGCGCGCTTCGGGCTCGACCGGGTGCATTGGCTTTTTCTGGGGGCATTGGCAGCAGGCATTCTTTTGGTTGGTACCAGCGCCACCACTCCCCTACTGGCAATCGTCGGCGGAATGCTGTTCGGCGCGGCTTACATCATGGTGACAGGTGCCTATCTGGTATGGGGCGTCACGGCATTGCCCGACCGGCCCGCCACAGGTCTGATGATCGGCTTCCTGACCATCGCGATCGGCCAGACGGCTGGCGCCCCACTCTTTGGCTTTTTGATGGATCGGCTGTCACCCGACTACGCCGTGCTGGGCTTTGCATGCCTTGCCTTGACCGCGGGGCTGGCAAGGGCCGGCAGCGCCATACCCCAGCCGGCCCCAAAAGCCATCTAGTCAGCACAAGAGGTAAGTCACCTAATAGTGGGGTTATTGGCAATACATAGATAATAACGAGGCAGCGTTACCGCTCCTGACACTCCACGCTGAAGCAGCCCAGGCGTTCGTTGCGCTTATTCAAATTGGGGTGCGCTAATAGAGACTAAGTTCGCAACTCTCGCAACAGATCGATAAACGCCCGCAGGCTGGGCGGTACACGACGGTTATTGGGGTAGTAAAGACACAGCCCAGGGATGCGGGGGCACCACTCCTCGAGCACGGTGACCAGCCTCCCATCCTTCAAATAGGCGAGTGCATATGACTCTGGCACGTAGGCGATGCCCAAACCATCGACTGAGGCCTCCACCATTAGTTGGCTACTGTCCAAGGTCAACGCACCTGGAACATCAACCGCCATGTCCTGGCCGTGCTGCTGAAACTCCCAGCGGTAGAGCTTACCGCTCGGCAGCCTTTGCTTTATACACTGGTGAAAGGCCAGGTCGTCCGGTGTCTTTGGCGCCACACGGCCACGTAGATAGTCAGGAGAGGCAACGGCAAGAAAACGCAGCTCAGTACCCACAGGGATGGCAATCATATCCTGGGGAACCGCCTCTCTCAGCCTTACGCCTGCATCAAACCCCTGCTCGACGATATCAACCAGCCGCCCCTCGGCCACGAGATCAAGCTCAACGTCATCATGAAGGGCGAGAAAACGCGGTACCACGGTTTGCAGTAACAGCCGCACGGCCCCTTCGCTGCCATTGATACGCAACCGTCCCGTGATCTTTCCTTCGGCGCTGGAAGCATCCTCCAGGATCGCTTCCAAGTCACTCAATAGCGGACTCAGCCGCAAGAGCAACTGCTCGCCGCTCTCGGTCAGCGAGACACTGCGTGTGGTTCGGTGCAGCAGCCGGGTACCCAATCGTTGTTCAAGCGTGCGCATGGTATGGCTGAGTGAAGAGCGGCTGACGCCCATCAGGTCGGCTGCACGGCGAAAGCTGCGATGTTCCGCCACGGCCTGAAACGCCTTGAGGTCGGTGAACGTTGGCTTGCTCATTGGTGAATAATTTTCACCTCCTCATTCCAATTGATGAGTATTCTCTTATCAGTATTACTGCCCTAGCCTTTGTCTTGCAACACGTGATGAATGACTTAGGAGAGATCTCATGGCTAAAACCTGGCTTATCACAGGCACATCCACCGGCCTCGGCCGACTACTCACTGAACGGCTACTGGAACGCGGCGATCGCGTTATAGCAACGCTACGCCGCAAGGGTTCTCTGGACGACTTACTCGCCTTGCATGGTGATCGCTTGCAGATACTGACCTTCGACGTGACAGATACACCGACGATGAGAGATGCCGTTTCACAAGCATTCGCAAAACTCGGTCGAATCGATGTGGTCGTCAGCAATGCGGGGTATGGACTCTTTGGCGCTGCCGAAGAAGCCAGCGATGAACAGATTGAGCGGCAAATCGCGACTAACCTTACTGGCTCCATCCAGTTCCTGCGTGCTGTACTTCCGCATCTACGCGAACAAGGGGGCGGCCGCATCGTTCAGGTATCGTCAGAGGGCGGTCAGATCGCCTATCCAAGCTTCAGCCTTTATCACGCTACGAAGTGGGGCATCGAGGGGTTCGTCGAATCCGTGGCGAAAGAAGTCGCACCTTTCGGGATTGATTTCATTATCGCCGAGCCGGGGCCCACCGCGACCCACTTTGCTGAAGGACTGGATCGCACACCCACGACGCCGATCTATGAAGATACCCCAGCAGGCGAGCTACGTAGGGCACTGGCGTCAGGAGACTTGGCCATTAAAGGCGATGCAGGCAACACCGTTGATGCCATCATTAACATAACGGATATGTCGAACCCACCACTACGCCTTACGTTAGGCAGCACTGCCTATGACTCCATTAGCCATGCGCTTAAAGAGCGGCTTGAGTCGCTTGAAACGTACAAGGAGGTAGCGTTATCTGCGGATAGGGGTGAGCCAAGCTGATGTGCGTTGTCTAGCAAGCAGTGGAAACATTGTCTCTTACAGCTAAATGCGAAAGTTCAAGATGCCATAAACTAATGGCATCTTGTCTCTTCCTGATCGCAAGAGTTGCCTTCCTTGCTAGAACCCCATGTTATTCAACCCCAGCCGTTTTTTTCTCGCTCTGGCTCGGAATCAATCGGCGCAGGCAGTTCACAAAATCATCAATGCCACTGTAAACAACGGGAATAACCAACAGGCTCAATAGCGTCGAGGTGATCAGCCCACCAATGACCACAAAGGCCATGGGAGCCCGGAAGCTGGGATCGCCCGCCCATCCTAGGGCGATCGGCATCATGCCCGCCCCCATGGCAATGGTGGTCATCACGATGGGCCGGACACGTTTTTTGCAGGCATCAAGAATGGCGTCCACGCGCTCCAACCCATGCACCCGACGGGCGATAATGATGTAGTCCACCAACAGGATTGAGTTCTTGGTGGCGATGCCCATCAGCATGATCAATCCGATCATGGCAGGCAGCGACACGGGCGTCTGCGTGAGGAACAGCGCCAGGAAAGCCCCGGGGATGGAGAGCACAAGAGCCACCAGAATGGTGATCGGCTGCATGAAATCCTTGAGCAGCAGCACCAGCACCATATAGATACACAGCACGCCGGTCAGCATGGCAATCCCGAAGCTTGAGGCAAGCTCCTCCATTTCCTCTGCATCGCCTTCTGGTGTCTGAAACACGCCGCGTGGCAACTGACGTAAACTGGGCAGTGCCTGCACGGCCTGTTCGATTTCTCCCAAAGGCTGCCCTTGTAGGCTCACCTCGAAATTGACGTTGCGCAGACGATCATGCCGGGTGATTTCCGAAGGCCCGCTGCCCCATTCGAGGGAAGCCACGCTCTCAAGCGGCACCATCCCATTAGCACCAGGAACCGGTAGGCGTTTGAGGGTTGCCATGTCTTCCCGTGCAGCATCCGCCAGCCGAACCATTATCGGCACCTGGCGCGAGCTAACATTCAACTTAGGAAGATCCTCAGCGTTATCGCCCACTGTCGCGATGCGCAGCGTATCGGCGATGGCCTGAGCCGAAACCCCAAGGTCGGCGGCGCGGGCAAAATCAGGGCGTACAAGGAGCTCAGGCCTGACCAGGCTGGCCGTCGAACTCACCGCGCCGATGCCGGGAATGGCGCGCATCTCCCGCTCGACTTGGCGGGCATGCAGTTCAAGCACCCGGCTATCCTCACCGGCGAGCACCAACTCATAGCCATCCCCCTCGTCGCCTACGCGAGTTCGCACGCCGGGAAGTGTGGCGAGTGCAACGCGTAACTGCTGCTCTATGTCTTGCTGCGTAACGCCCGCGCGGGTTGCGCGATCCGACAAACCAACGGTCAGCTCAACCGAGGTCACATCAGAGTCACTGCTGCCAGAGCCCCCACCGACAGCCGCGAAGACGCTAACGACATGCCGTTGCGTCACCAGGCGTGAGCGTGCCTGCTCGGCAAGCGCCGCCGCTTCAGAAAAAGTGCTACCTGGCGGCAAGGTGAGCGTCGCCTGCGTCTGGGAATTATCATCGGGAGGTATGAAGGTCCCCGGCAGGGTCGAGGCCAGCCAGATACCTCCTGCAAAGCAGGCCGCTGCCGTGAGGAGCGTTGTCTTACGGTGGCGCAGGCACCCGTTAGCAACGATCAAGTAGTAGCTAATCCACGTTGGATCGCGCGAGGGATGTTGGGGTTTGCGCAGCAAATACGCAGCCAGCATAGGCGTCAGCAGGCGCGCCACCAGCAGCGAGAACAGCACCGCTACCGAGGCCGTCCAACCGAACTGAACGAAGAATTGCCCGACGGTGCCGCTCATAAAGGCCGTGGGCAGAAAAACGGCAATCAATGTAAAGGTAGTGGCGACAACGGCCAGGCCAATTTCCGCCGCCGCATCCATGGCGGCCCGGCGCGGGGGCTTGCCCATCAGCAGGTGCCGTTCGATATTCTCAATCTCGACAATGGCATCATCCACCAGCACCCCGATCACCAGCGAGAGCGCCAGCAACGTCACCACATTGAGCGAGAAGCCCATCAGGTGCATGAAAGCGAAGGTGGGGATGATCGACAGCGGAAGCGTAACCGCCGCAATCAGTGTGGCCCGCCAATTGCGCAGGAAGCAGAACACCACCAGCACCGCCAGCGCCATGCCCTCGAATAGCATGTGCAAGGAGCCTTGATAGTTCTCCAGCACCGGCCCAACGAAATTGAAGGCTTCTTCGATCTCGACGTGGGGATATTGCACCTGCAACTCCGCGAGCGCAGACTGCACGTCCTCGGCCACATCCACCTCGCCGTACCCCTCGGCACGGGTCATCTCAACGCCGACGACGGGCACGCCATCAAGCAATGCAATTGAGCGCCGCTCGGCCACGGTATCGGTAACCGTCGCCACCTCATCAAGGCGAATACGGCGACCGTCGCTGAGTGCCAGCTCCATCGTCGCCAGCTCGGCTGCGGATTCAGCGTTGGCGATGATGCGCACGGCCTGTTCGGCTCCGCCAACATCCACACGCCCACCGGGCGCCTCCAACTGCGCCTGGCGCAGCTGGCGTGAGATATCCAGCGCTGTCGTGTTCATCGCCAGCAGGCGATCCGGATCCAATGCCACGCGGACTTCGCGATCGACCCCGCCGATACGCCGAACCGAGCCAACGCCCGGCACCGACAAGACGGCCTTGGTCATTTTGTCATCTACGAACCAGGAGAGTGCCTCATCATCTAGATCGGAGGAGGTCACCGCGTAGCGTACAATCGGCTCACTGAAAAACTCACCCTTCCGAATCACTGGATCACTCAGGTCAGCGGGTAGATCCGAGCGGATGCGGGCAACAGCGTCGCGCACATCCTCAAGAGCCTCTTGCAAGGACTTTTCCAGCCTGAATTCGATAGCAATATCGGCATTGCCATCCGTCAGCGTTGTAGAGATATTTTTGACGCCGGAGACGGTAGCGATGGAGTCCTCGATCTTGCGGGCAACCTCGTTCTCCATTAAGGCGGGGGCCGCCCCCGGCAACGAGGCGGATACCTCCACGAGGGGCAGCTGCACATCCGGCAAGTCCTGAATAAACAAGCCTCGGAAGGAGATGAGCCCCCAGAAGGTCAATAGGATGAAGAGCAGAACGACCGGAATAGGGTTGCGAATCCCCCAGGATGAGGTATTCAGCTTCATACCCCCTCCTCGACGTCGGTATCGTTCGTTTGGGGTGAATGAACCGGCTCTCCCTCAATCACCTTCACCTGGTCGCCGTTGCCCAGAAAGGCGCCACCCGACGCTACCACCAAGGCGTCAGGTTCAAGGCCGGAGAGAATCTCGATACGATCCTTCGTATGCTGGCCCAGGGAAACTTTTAGCTCCGTTACCTCGCCTTCACCGCTGACGCGATGCACGTAGCCAAAGCCATCACGGATCTGCACCGCTGAGCGGGGTAGCGTCAACACTTGGCGCGTGCCCAGCTCGAATTCACCCCGTGCAAACATTCCCGCCCGGGCGACGTCGCTTAACGGTAGGTCGACATAGACCAGACCATTACGGGTAGCGGTGTCCACTAGCGGCGCGATGGTGCGCAAGCGCCCTTCGAGCTCATGGCCATCTGAAAGTGTGACCCTGGCAGTCTGGCCCGGTCGCAGCTTATTCAGATCGGACGCGGCGACCTCTGCCCGCCACTCCAGGCGACCATGGCGCGTCAACCGAAACAGCTCCTGATCAGTGCCAGTGACAGCACCAACCGTGGCCGTGCGCGAGGTAATCAAACCGTCGTCAGGGGCGACCACCCGCGTCTGATCCAAGCGTAATTCTTGGGCGTCATGTTCCGCCTGTGCAACGTTGAGTCTCGCCCTGGCGGTGAGCTCGGCGGTTTCGTATTGCTGGATCTGCTGTTCTGAAAGCGACCCGGTGGTTTTCAAACCCCGGGCGCGTTGGGCGTTGGCCGTTGCTTCCGCAAGCGTTGCTTCGGCTTCCGCCACGGCGGCGCGACTTCTAGCCAGCTCCGCGCGCACCGTCGTGTCGTTGTAAACGGCCAGCACCTGCCCCTCAGTGACCTCATCACCCACGTCTACCTTGACGTCTACCAGCCGCAGGCCACCGATTTCGGTACCGACAATGATTTCCTGCCACGCCGCGATATCACCATTGGCCGCAATCGTCGTCGGAAGCGTCTGAGGCTCTAACGTTGTCACGTTCACGGATAGTGAGGGCTGCGCCGTCGATTCGGCGACGGTATCGCTTTCCGACGAGACCGCCTGCATGCACGCCAGCGCGGCGGCGCTAGCGATCACGGCAATCGTAATGCCGAGATACATTTTTCCGGTTGGAGGTGACATAATTCAGGCCTGTTTCAAATTGTTCAGTTCGTTGATGAAAAACGAAATCAAGCATTTCTGTTGAACAACTATTGGCCTGTATTCCTTTCTCGTTTCTTACTGACGTAGCGCTTGATCAAATCCATTTTCAGTAAGAAACGCGTAAGACAATCCTCCTGATGATGGCACTGTCATATCACTCTCACTTTCACACCATGCTAGGAGTGCAATCATGGGTTCTCATCAGTCGCTATTTCCAACCGTTCAGCTCTCCACTAAGAGGATGGCAACAGCCACACTTATTAGTGGTTTTTTTATGGCGTCTCCATTGGTATTCGCAGATGAAGAAAATTCAGACGAAACCACTTGGGGATTGGGCTTAGGCGCAATGAGCGAACAGGATCCCTATGCCGGTATCGACAGGGAAAACACCCCATTTCCCTTGTTCCTGGTCGAGAACCGGTACATTAGTGTCTTCGGACCGGAAATCGAATTTAAACTGCCGAGTCTTGTCATCAGCGACTCTCAACAGCTCAATTTCGGTATCGTCGCCGAGTATGATGAAAGCGGCTACGAGCAAGGCGATGCCCGGATTCTCAACGGCATGAGTGAGCGCGAGGGCGGCTTTTGGGCGGGGGCCAACGTGGCGTGGGAAAACGAGCTGTTCGAGGTCAGCGCCGAATGGCTCACCGACGTCTCCGGCAACAGCGACGGGCAGCGCTTAGATCTTGGCCTGGAGAGAACGTGGGATTTCGGCGAACATATAATGCTAACCCCATACGTAGGGGCGTCCTGGCAGGACGACAAGAACATCGATTACTACTTCGGTGTTCGCGATAGTGAGGTTCGCTTTGATCGCCCTGCCTATTCAGGGGAATCGGGTGTCAATCTCGAGGCGGGGGTGCGCGGCGTGTACCAGTTTGACCAGCATCACTCTGTGCTGATAGGTGTTGAGTTCACGAGCCTGGCAGACGAAATCAAAGATAGCCCGCTGGTGGACCGCTCGACCCAAAACGCCGTGTTAGTTGGCTATCTTTATACATTCTGATGAGCCGCATACTGCTGATCGAGGATCACGACCGGCTAGCCCACTTGATGTGCAAAGGGCTGTTGGCCGCGGGTATCGCCGTGGATGTGGTCGACCGCATCGATTCTGCTTGGGTAGCTATCCAGCAGATGCCCTATCAAGCGCTGGTGCTCGATCGTGGCTTGCCAGATGGCGATGGGCTTGTATTGCTCAAGAAGGTGCGCAACGCGGGGCTTAACGTGCCCTGCCTTGTGTTAACAGCACGCGATGCGCTGCATGACCGGGTAGAAGGCCTCGAAGCCGGCGCCGACGACTACCTGCCCAAGCCATTTGCCATGAACGAGATGGTGGCTCGGGTTCGCGCCTTGCTGCGTCGCCCTGCGGAGTTCCACCCCATCGACCCCAGTCATGGTGACCTGAGACTACATATTGAAAGCGGCGCTCTGTTCAACGGCGACAAAAGCATTACCCTCGCCCCGGCGGAGATGCACATCATGCAGTTGCTGTTACACAAGCACGATGACGTAGTTCGCCGCAGCGCGCTGGAAGCAGCGGCCTGGGGACTAAGTGAGGCGGTGACACCGAACGCCCTGGATGTCGCCCTGCACCGTTTACGCCGAAAGCTGCTTGCCATCGGCTCGCGCCAGCGGATCGCCAACGTCAGAGGAATGGGGTATGCGCTTCGTCAAGCGGATGACGCTCAATAGCCTGAGGCTGAAGGTGCTGCTGGCCTATGTGGCGGGTATGGTGCTGAGTATCACGCTGCTGGTAATTGCTGCAGCAGTGGTGCTTCAGAGCGATCTACTGGCTCGTATGGACCTGGCCGACGCGGCCGAGGGGCTGGTGGACAATATCGAGTTCGACAGTCGTGGCCGGCCCGTCGGTTTCGACTCGAGTCTGGAGGACCGCGCCTGGCTATACGAGGGCCCGCAGCGCGAAACGGCTTACCGGATTTTAGATGAAGCCGGAAACGTGGCCGTCTTTTCGAGTTCAGGAGAGGAGTTTTGGTCGGCCGACGGCGATCTTGTTCGGCTGGCACGCGGCAATTTCACTTTCGAGCATGAGGGAAAAACTTTCTACGGCGCCACGCAGCCACTCGAGCATGAGGGGCGAAGGTGGTATCTGCAATTCGTGGTCAGTGCGAGGTTCCTGGAAGTCGTCTATACCGTGGCCTTTCCGCAGGTGGTCGCTGCCGTGGCGTTGTTCGGACTCGTGCTTTTCATCGCCTTCGGCTTATGCGCCTATATTACCCTGCGCTACACCCTCAAGCCGTTGCGCGATGTTTCCAAATCGGCGGCAGCTATCTCGCCGCGCTCCATTGACGCCCGGCTAAATACGGAAGCCGTACCCGCGGAGATTGCACCACTAGTAGATAGCTTCAATCACGCCCTGGAACGTCTCGAGCGGGGTTATCGCCTGCAGCAGGAGTTTCTCGGCCACGCGGCCCACGAGTTAAAAACGCCACTGTCGCTGATCCGCGGGCAGGTCGAGTTCCTTGAGGAAGGGCGTAATGACCGGAAGGCGCTGTTGAGCGATGTCGAGTACATGACACGTCAGGTGCAACAACTGCTACTTCTGGCCGAAGCGAGCGAGGCGCACAACTACCAGTTTAGCGTTGTTCGTATGCACGACATCGCCCACGAAGCGTCCACCTACTTGCAACGCATGGCGGAGTCCGCCGACGTGCATTTAACGGTACTCGCCGCCGACGATGAGGTGACATGGGAGGCTGATCGCGGGGCATGCTTCACTCTGCTCAAGAACTTGCTGGAGAACGCCATCCAGCATGCCCCTGAGCAGACTCTCGTCAGCATGGAGATCCAGGAGAATACGATAACCGTGCGTGACCAGGGGCCTGGCGTCGAGCCAGAACAGATGTCTCTGCTGTTCTCTCGTTTCTGGCGTGGCGCGCATCGACGCGACCATGGCGCTGGGTTGGGGCTGGCCATCTGCCAGGAGATTGCCATGGCACACGGTTGGGTGCTTTCGGCCCACAACGCCCATCCCGGTTTGGCCATGACGCTAAGCAGAGCGAGCGATGCCAATGATAGCGATGTATTTAAAAGCGCTCAGTAGAGCATCACGCCCAATGGATCGATTGGGCGTGATAACCATCAGCTTACCAACGAGGTTGCTATGCAAATCTTAAGGCGCCAACCCCTGAATCCGACCAACCTGCCCGATACCCTGGTAGAAGGCCACAGTCAGGCCGTGCTGGTTCAGGGCGGATGCCGGGTGCTGATGTCCAGCCAGGTAGGGGTCGATCCCCAAGGCCATCTAGCGGGGCCCGAGCTGGCCGAACAAACCGAGGCGGCACTGGACAATGTCGAGCGGTTACTATTGAACCTCGATGGCGATCTTTCGCGGGTGGTGATGCTGAGAATCTACTTGGCTGAGTCCGCCCGCTACGATCAGCAAGTGGTTATGGAAGCGCTGAAGCGTCGCTTCCCCAGCGCGCCACCGGCGGCTACCTGGTTAATTGTGCATGGCCTTGCCGAACCGGAATGGCTGATCGCTTTCGAGGCCGAGGCGCTGCTGCCGGGATTCGCCTTGAACAGCTGAATCATCGCCGCCGCCGATGGCGTCATTTTTCTGCTTGTAACCCAACGCCCCGCCCGTCTACCCGGCCATTCCAGGTAAGCAGCGCATTTAGTGAACTCCTCGATAATATACGCGAGGTAGCCGGAGACTGATGGACGGCATCGCACCAAGCAAATGACCACTAACAGACCCCACAGGGTGAGAGGCCATGAACCAACTACCGCAATGCGCGCCTACGTACGCGTGGTGGAAACCGGCTCATTTAGTCAGGCCGCCGAGCAGTTGGCGCTTCCCCGCTCGACCATCAGCAAACTGGTCACCGACCTTGAGGCGCACCTGGCGATTAAGCTGCTCAACCGCACCACGCGACACGGTACCGCCAGCGCCGGATCGTCGAATCAGTCACGATAAACTGGTGCGCCAATTCACTATCACTGATATGGGCAGGTGCTGCCTGAATCTCAGCACGGATTTTGGGTGTCGTGGCCGCTTGCTTATGCAGTTTGATGTCCATAGGCCTGCTCCCAGATGAATTGCTATAGAAGCTCTCTAGCGGTCAATAGAGGATAACTTCTATAACTCATTTGATCATCAGGAACTCTACAGCTAAGTATAAACCGCAACTAAACCTGTGCATCCATACAAATAAAATACCAAAAAATGTTTGCTGTTAAACATCCTAAAGCGCACTGGGTGATTGAAAACGCGATACCAAAACGCCCCGAACCAAGTCGGGGCGTTTTGCGATTGTTGCACCTCTGGGGTATCGGCGAAATTACATCACCAGCGATAGCTCACTTTCGCGCTGATTTCGCGGCCCTGATTATAGAAATCCGCCGTACCGGAGTTGACCACGTACTGCTTGTCGAGCAGGTTGCTGACGTTGACGGTCAGATCGGTATCCTTGACGAACTGGTAACCGAAGGACGCATCGAAGAGCGTTGCCGACTCGCTTTTGGAGGTGTTGGCGGCATCAAAATAATAGGAATCGACATAGCGCGCACCCAGACCGAAACTCATCCCCGTATCCGGTAGAGAATAATGCGTCCACAACGAAATGGTTTGCTTCGGGGCAGTGGCGAACTGGTTCCCTTCGATTGATGTGCCATCGCTCAGCGTGCCGCGAATCACTTCCTGATCCATATAGGAATAGCCGCCGGTCAGGCTCAGGTTGTCGGTCAGTTCGGCCTTGGCTTCCAGATCGAAGCCGCGCACACGGGATTCGCCGACGGTTTCCTGCTCGATGGAGCCGTTATCCTGTACAACCGCGATACTCTCGTTGTCCTTGTTCAGCTCATAAACGGCTGCCGAGAACAGGGCATTCATCCCCTCCGGGGCATATTTCACGCCAAGCTCGTGCTGTTTGCCGCGTTCGGGTTTGACGCCGATGGCTGGGGGCGCAATCGATTCCACATAGCTGTAATAGGTGGAAAGCTCGTCGTTGAATTTATAAGTCAATGCGCCTCGGTACGAGGTCTCCGAGACGTCGTCGGAGGCAGTGGTTCCCGTGAGGTCCTTGCTGGAGAGATCCATTGAGTCATTGCGAACGCCCGCGGTGACGATGACATGGTCATAGAAGGACAGATTCTGCGTCAGGAAAACCGACCGAGTCCTGTTGTCCTGGTCATTGGCGCTATAGGGGGTCAGGCTGCTCGGGGCGCCTTGATATACGGGGTTCGAGACATCAATCGGATCTCCCGGCGCGTAAACGGACGTGGTTTTGCTGGATACATCGCTATACTCGATCCCGCCCAGCGTACTGCTGTCGACCGGGCCAAAGCTCGTGTCGTATTGCAGGATGGCGTTGCCGATCAATTCCTGAGCTTCTCTATCTCTTCCAATATAGCCCCGGTCGACTAGCGTGCCGGTTCGTGCCAGATTGTCAGTGATATAGACGTAACCGTAGTCGTCAGTCAGATCGCTGTAGCGCAGGTTGCCGCGCAGGGTCAAACCGTTATCGAAATCATGGGTGAGCATCCCGGTAATACTGGATCGATCGACAGCGTGAAAGTTGTAATCCGGCTCGCCAAAGAAGTTGCTGCGGTCATATTCCTTATCGAACGGATAGCCGCCGCTGTTGGGCGTGTTGTCACGCTTCAGATAGTCGAAGATGACAGTCGCGGTGGTGTACGCCGTCGGCTCCCAGGTCAGGCCACCCATGAAGAACTGCTTGTCGTTTTTGGAGTGATCGTATTCGCGGTCGCTGTCCTGGACTTTGCCGGTGAAGCGATAGGCCAGCGTCTTGTCGGCATCCAGCGTATCCCCCACATCGATACCGGCCTCCTTGTGATTGAAGGAGCCATAGCCCAGGTAGCCTTCGCCAAAGCGTTCGAATTTTGGTCGCTTGCTCACGAAGTTGATCGAGCCACCGGGGGCCGCCGGGCCGAACAGGGTGGAGTTGGCGCCACGCAGCACCTCGACACGTTCGTAGGCGTAGGGTTCCTCGCGAACGCCGCGCATCGAGCCGAGTGTCATCCCGTCGCGGTAGGTCGTGGCGTCGAATCCGCGAATTTTGTAGTAATCGTTGCGGTTGTCGGTACCCCAGTAGCCGGTGAGGATGCCGGGCGTATATTGCAGGACTTCCTCGGTGTTATCGGCATCTCGTTGCTCGATTTCTTTTTCGGTGATGACCGAGACGGAAGCGGGGGTGTCCTGGATGCTGGTCGCGACCTTGCCACCCATCCACAGTTCCCGGGCCACGATCGTGTTCGCGTTGTCATCGGCGATTGCCTGCGCGTTGACGATAATGGGAGCAAGGCGATAGCCCTCATTATCTTCACTGCTCTCGCCGGTTTCCTGGGCGTTCCCGATCATGGGAATAGCCACCAACGTCGTGCCGCACAGAATGGCGGTAGTGGTCTGCTGCCACCGTAACCAACTTGCGTTGCGCCGAACTGCGCTACTGCTATCAGTCATGTTGAAGACCCCTTGAAATGAATAAACCTGCCCTGCTCGCCTTATGGTTTTCTTTTAAAAGGCCGGGAGAGTATCCAAAGGGGGTAACGCGGAGTCAATAGTACTAATGCCAATCATAATCATTTATTTTTATCTATTGCTCATAATTGCAACACTCGACGACGCTGAACCACCCCGCCTATCGGTAGCCCTTGATGATCCTTACCGAACGGCACGGTCAGCGCGGGTAGCCCGGTCACATTGGCGGGTGCACATAAGCGCACATACGCCTCGGCAACACTCTCTTGACTGCCGTCCTCCCAGGTAAAGGTTTCCTGCTCTATAGAAGTTTGGCTGGCCCCATGCTGGGAGGTTTTATCTCGGCCCATGTCGGCATGCGTGAGGCGTTCTTCATTTCTGGCGGCATGATTTTCTTCAATGTTGTCTCAACCTTTTTTCTGGTCAAGGAAAAGCATACTCCGCAGAGAGCACGTGGAGAGTCTACAGCGCACGCTGCTCCTTTCGATTTCAGTATCTGGGCACTGCTGATAGCGACCATGGGGGTGCTGGTGGCCAACCTGTCGATCGAGCCCATCATCTATAGCGTTGTGGGCGGCATGTATCATGCCCCTTTCGAGACAACCTCAGCGGCAGGCATTGTCCTGTCTATCACCGCATTGGGAAGCCTACTCTCCTCTCTTATGCTTGGTAGTTTGGCTGATCGTTATGGCTCTATGCGCGTTGCCGCTTATGGTTTCGCAATAGGTGCCTTGCTGATCATTCCTCAAGCCTTTGTTAGGGATATTTATACACTAATGGGGCTCCGTTTCGCGATGGGACTGGCCCTGGGAGGCGTGCTGCCTTGCCTTAAGTCAGCACTCAAACATGTATACACCGATGCCGGGAGCCTTGGACGTGTGATGGGAATATCAACATCCTTCCAGTATATCGGCCAGGTGGTAGGGCCCTTGATGGGTGGCGTTGTCGCTGCCAGTTGGGGCACAAGCTATGCCTTTCATGCCACCGCAGTAGCCGCATTGCTATGTACGGTTCTCATTGAGATCAGTAGGCGGCGCTTGAGAGAACCAGCGCTCTCGTGGCACTGACTCAGGCGGCGGTGTCAAAGGTAAGCAATGTTTCCATACCCACCGTCACGACAGGAGAATACCGCCTAACTCACTACGCCTCGACAGCTGCACGCCCTTTGATGACAGAGCGGGCAAGCATCAGATACGCCACCGAGCCACAGGCGGCCATGGCCAGAATGACCGCTTCAAGCGTATGCGGCAACATGGCGGACAATGCGCTCAGCAGCCCGGCGACACCGAACTGTGCTGCGCCTAGAAGCGCTGCGGCCGTCCCGCCACTGGTGGGAAAGAACTCCAAAAAGCACGCCTGAATATTCGGCGAGATCGCCCCTATCGAGCCGATGGCCAGCATCATGGCGGGCAGGAAAGCGTATTGAGGCCACTCCATAAAAGCAGCCATCACCAGCAATACTATGCCCACTGCCTGACAGCCCGTTGCCAACTGCAGGATACGCAGTGACGGTAGCCTGGAAAGCAACACTCGATTGATAATATTAAAGATAAGCATCGCGACGATATTCGCCGCAAACAGCATCGAAAAAGCCGAGGGCGACTGGCCGAAGTGCCCCTGATAGATAAATGACGCATAGGTGATGAACATCATCAGGGTAGAAAAAGACGCGGCCTGCCAAACGATGAACGGCAAGGCTGGCTTTGTCGACAGTACCAGCTTGTAACGCGCCAGCAGGCTCATCTTAGGGCTTTTCGCTCGAGACACCTTGCCCGTGCCGGTAAAGATCACCCGCACCAGCAACGGCACCAGCAGTAACGCGTATACCGCCAAGGCGAAAAAGATATAGTGCCAGGAACCCAGCGCCAGAATCGCGCTGCCGACGCCCGGCGCAATGCCAGGTGCCAGCACCATGATAAAGCCCATCATCGAGAACAGTTTCGCGGCGTCGCGGCCCGCCACCCGGTCACGCACCAGCGCAGGTACTGATACCAGGGTAAAACCGGCGCCAAGGGCCTGAACGGCCCGCCCGCCGAGCAGCGTGTTCAAAGAATCCGCCATACCAATGACGATGCTTGAGAACGCAAAAATCGCCAGCCCGCTCATCAACACCCGCTGGCGCCCGAAGCGGTCTGAAAGCGCACCGCCGATTAACTGGCCAAGCGCCAATGCGAGTACATACACTGAAACACTCAGCGATACCGCCTGCTGAGAGATCCCCAGCGATTCACCAATAACTGGAAAAGCCGGCAAGTACGTATCCATGGAAAACGGACCCAGCATCATGGTCAATGCCAGGCTCAGCACCACAATGAAGGGCGTTTTAGATTGGATCATAGAAGCTCGCGGTAAAAGGGCGTAATGATGGACAACATCAACGATATGATACCGGCTGATGCTATCAAGGCAATCGAACAGAAAACTTGGGAGACGCTGCTGGGCAGTAACCGATAAAACACGCAGCAAGCCTGTTATCGGTTAGCTCGGCGATGCAAAAGAGTGTGCTCAAAGCTATTTTAAAACTGTTTTTTAAAAACTAGGCTAAAAACCATGCTGAAAAGCACACCCCCAACGAGGAGGCCAGGATGTCGATCCCCCAGCCCGAACGACTCCATCTCGACAGCGATGCAGCGACCGGCTACCCCAACTCCCCACTGCCGGTGTTGATCTACCGCAGCGTTATTGACACCAGTAATCCAGAGGAGCGTGCCACCTCGTTCGAAGCCATGTTCAAGCGCCATGGCTGGCTGCCGGCGTGGCGCTACCACCTGTATGACTTCGACCACTTCCACTCCACCGCCCATGAAGCGTTGGGCATCTTCCGCGGACAAGCCCGCGCAAGGCTGGGTGGCCCTAACGGGCGCGAACTGATGCTTTGCGCAGGCGATGTGCTGGTGCTGCCCGCAGGCGTTGGGCATGCCAGCCTGGAAGCGGACGATGATTTCTGCATGGTAGGCGCCTACCCACCAAGCCAAAAGCCGGCGATAGAGCGCGGCGACCCGACACAGCTGGAAGCGGCGCAGGCGCGCGTGGATAGCGTGGCGATGCCCGAAAGCGACCCGGTAGGCGGCCCGCTGAAAACCCTATGGGCAAAAACGACGCCGTAACGGCCTTGACCCTGCCGATAAACGGTATTATCAACAGGCCTACATACAGCCGATAGCCATGGCCTAAGCCGCTCTGGACACCCTCATTTCAAATACTGAAGGAAAGCCCTATGACCGCCTATGTGGTGATGATCAAAGAACACACCCACGACACTGACGAAATGGAGCGCTACAGCGAAAAGGCCAAAGCCGCCCGCGAAGGCCACGACCCTGAACCGCTCGCGTTCTACGGCGACTTTAAAGTGCTCGAAGGCAGCGCCATGGAAGGCGCGGTGATTTTACGCTTCCCCGATATGGCCGCCGCCCGCGCCTGGTACCAAAGCCCCGCCTACCATGAAGCCCGCCAGCACCGCTTCCAGGGGGCCGATTACCGCGTGTTTATTGTGGATGGGATTGAGGAGGCTTAATCAGCAAAGCCCCCGCTTTTATAGCGGGGATTAAGTGGCTATCAAGCAATTACGCCCGTTGGCGGCGCACCAGCCATTAATGCTCTTTAAGCAGTATAAAATGCTCGATCAGCCGAATCATCAGCGCTTTCTGATCCGGCTGACTTTCTGCGACCAGCAGCGCCAGCGCCACTAAGGTGTTGTCGTTGATCAGTTGCTCAACGGGCCGGGCCAGCAAGGCCGCATTGCGGCGCAGGTACCAAAGAAACAGAAACGACCCGCAGCGCTTGTTTCCATCAGCCAAAGGGTGGTTTTTGATCACAAAATAAAGCAAATGCGCCGCGCGGGTGGCCACGTTCGGATAAAACAGCTCGTCGCCAAAGCCCTGTTCAATGGTGGCCAGGGCCGATGTCAAACCGTCACCTCGCACCTGACCGAACAGCTCGGTTGCCTCGCCTTTGGCGATTAACGTCTGCTTTAACTCACCAATCGCCTTCAACGCCTCTTCCACCTCCAACGAATGCATATCAGGCTGCTTGATGTTTAGCTCGGCTAACTGCTGTTCATCATAACCCTGCAACAAG
Organism: Vreelandella arcis; assembly: GCF_900103865.1. Lineage (GTDB taxonomy): Bacteria > Pseudomonadota > Gammaproteobacteria > Pseudomonadales > Halomonadaceae > Vreelandella > Vreelandella arcis. The sequence goes on along the minus strand of NZ_FNII01000007.1, from coordinate 65,212 downwards.
CTCCAAGAACGTGCGTAATCGCTAATAACACGCGCGACGGCCTCGCCTTCGTTAGATACCAACCCTTGATTGGTCAGGGTTTGGCTGAGCAGTTTCACCGCCTGCTCAAACTCGATACCGCGTTCGGTTAGGCGTCGCTGGTTCAGAGTATAGCCTTGAACCAGATGGTCTTTCAGGACGCGGGTCGCCCACTTGCGGAACTGTACACCACGCTGAGATTTCACTCGGTAGCCAACCGAGATGATGGCGTCTAAATTGTAGTGGTCTATTTCACGCTGAACCTGACGCTTACCCTCCTGGCGAACTATCCGGAATTTCCGGATAGTTCCTTCTCTCTCCAGTTCTCCCTCTGCGAACACGTTGCCAATATGCTCGTTAACCGTTCGCAGATCTTTGCCGAAAAGCTCTGCCATCTGTGCCTGACTCAACCAGACAGTGTCCTGTTCCAGCGCCACTTCCAGCTGTGCTTGACCGTCTTCGCTGGTGAATATCTGTATTTGTTGATCCTTCATCGACTGCTGCCTCCATTTTGTTGCGGCCAACGCATTGCTAGCGCAATCCCTTAATTAGCCAAGTATAATTCTCCCATAAAACTGTATACCCATACAGCAAATTTATCCAAAAATTATTGCCCTCAACATCTATCACTTAAATCGTGAGTGGCAACACGGGATCAAAGGCAGGTCTATTTAGCCGACATAAACACTCGCCGACAGTAGGCAACATGCAGAAATGGCACCAACAGTGGCATGGTGTACACGCCTGTCGCCATGACGACGACCCACTCGGGCGGCTCCCAGCCCAGCGCAATCAAGCCATAAAGCAGCAACGAAACACCCAATAACCCAGCCCCCAAACAAGCCGCGTGCCACCACCATGCATTGTAAGCCGGCCGCTGCTGCTGACTCGGCCATATCGTCGCCAGCGCCACCCGCCAAAGGCCAGCCATCCCCACCAAGCCCAACAGCACGAAGTGGATGACCAGCATCTGCTCCCACCAGGGGAATGCGTTGGCAAGTACCACCCCCACACCAAGCAACCCGCAAAGGAGCGTAATAGGCAGTGCCAACAAGAGCATTTCAGCGGCAAGCAGCAGACGGTGGGGAAGCATCCTCGTCATGGTGTTTTTCTCAGTCGCCATTTCCGCTGAAAAGCATACCTTAAAAAGGGCTGTTCGTAGTTTAACGAGCGGACTTTTTAGTTCTCGCCATGATAAGGACTAAGTACAATCAAAGCAGCAATGAAACAGATCCCGCCTGCAATAAACCACAACACAAAATATGATCCCGTCATAAAGGCAATTAACCCGCCTAAAAAAGCAACCAACCCAGCGCCTACCTGATGAGCCACGTTGATCCAGCTAAAAGCCGAAGGCCCTTGATCACCAAATATGTGGTTGCACAAATTAATCACAGGAGGAACCGTTGCAACATCAAATACACCAAACACGACGGCAAAGGCTATCAGCTCCCATCCAACGGGTTGCGATAAAATAAAGGGTAGCCAAATCAAACTCGCGCCACGCAAAAAGAAGATAACCGCTAGCAATGCTTGTTTATTGACTCTATCTGAAAGCCATCCGGCCCCAATCGTACCTGGAATATTTAAAACGCCTACTATCAATAGCAAATAAGATGCGTCCGCTACCGATATCCCCTCTAACGTTGCTGCCGGCGTAAAACTACTCCACATCAAGCCATTCGTAGTGGCGCCACACATTCCAAACGCTAATGCGATTACCCAAAATTTTTTATTCTTTACGAACCCTTTTAAGTTAATAAAGACATCTGCAAATGTACTATTCGGCTTAATATTATAAGCAGTCACCGTTCTAACCGCCGAGTGCCTCTCATTCAGCAGCAAACATATCACCAACAATGTGATTAGGGTTAAGACAATGCAGCCGATTAACGGCGCTCGCCAGCCAAATTCATTGGCTAGCTTTGCCCACATGGGTAGTAATACAAATTGACCGGTAACCGAGGAAGCCGTCAATATACCTGTCGGCAGGCCCGTTTTCTCAAACCAGGAACGAGCAAAGAGCGCACCAAATGACATCGTTAATACGCCACACCCCAGCCCCACTAAAATACCCCAGGCAAGATTGAAGATTATTTTTGAATTTATTGTGCACACCAATGCACCTGCACAAAGTGTCACAAGACTTAGTATGACAATTTTTTTGATTCCGTATTTTTCCATCAAATGAATGGCGAATGGTGCTGTCGCACCATAAAGGATCATATTGACGGTGATGCCAAAGGTTATATTGAGGGACGACCAGCCGAGCTCTTCAATTAGCTGTGACGTCAACAAGCCTGATAGGGTTACATAACTGCCGGCAGTGATAACGCATAAAGCAGCAACCAGAATAGCGTTGAATTTCTGCTGTGAAGATATCACTGGAACAGTTCTCTGCATTTCACTCATAGCAATATTAAATTCTGTTAATGAATTTATTGAAATATTATCCACTCATGACTAACATGTAAATTATCATTAATGAGAATGAGTTTTTCATGATTGAGAATCTAAAGTGGGACGACTTTAAAGTTGTGCTGGCAATTGCTGAAGAAAAAGTGCTTAAGAACGCAGCGAGCAAACTACATGTCAGTCAACCTACAATATACAGGCGCCTCGCAGAGATTGAGAGCAGGTGTGGGGTAAAGCTATTCCATCGTGAAAACAATGCTTATGTGCCAACACTCGCTGGATTAGAGCTGGTGAGAAGTGCAAAGGAAATAGAAAAACAAGTTCTTTATGCCCAACGAAAACTGTACTCTGCCAAAGAAACACTAACCGGAAACTTAACAGTCACTACTACGGATACATTAATGTATGGCTTGTTGGGCGATATTATTCACGACTTCAATTGCAAATATACGGAGCTGAATATAAGCGTCATTGTTAGCAATAAACTCATGAGTCTTGAAGCTCGTGACGCGGATATTGCGTTTCGCCCCGTGGTCAACCCGAATGAAACACTTATCGGAAAAAAGATTCTGCCTATTGACCAGGCTGTCTATGTTTCACAGAAGAGCAAACATACTGACTGGCTAGAAAGCGATATTTCATGGATTTCGCCTAATACTGAAATGCATTACCCACTGCTCAGCGAATGGTTTTCAAAAAACAACCTGCTTAAAGGCAGGCTATTAAAAAGCAACTCCATTCTTATGGATTATTTCATGGTAGCCAATTACGATTATGCAGCAGTGTTACCAACTTATCTCGACAAAGAAGGGGCGGGAATCAAAAGAATCAGCCCTATTATCCCTGAATTGAGTACGACCATGTGGGGACTGATGCATACCGATTTAAGAACCTCGCAAACAGTTACCGAGTTTCTTAACTATGTGCGTGCATGCTGCAAAGACCGTGCTGAATAGCTGTCGCATTCATTGCGATGAGCTTGGTTTGGGCTTCTCTCTAATCTGCTAGTACTCTCATGCTGTGCACTTTTTCAGCAATTGCCGACCTATCTGATTGAGTGGCTGCTTTTTGGCCCAAAACGCAATCAGATTTCGCTCCCGCCTCGGCGATAAAGGGCGCGTCACCACACCAGGCATTGGCTTACTTGTTAAGGCCAGCGTGGGCACAAAACTAACCCCGACATCTCCAGCGACCATCTGCAATAACGTGCGGGTATCGCGTACCCAAAAATCCACCTGGAAGGTTTCGACCTCATCCAATGAGTGGGCAAATATCTGCTGGATAAGCGACTCACAACCGCCTGACGACATAACAAGCGGGTGCTCTGCTAACTGTGCCACCGTCACGCTGGCTTGTTTCCTGAGGGGATGGTTTTCGGGCAGTACGGCAACGATCTCGTCCTTTTTTAACTGCTGCCAATCAAAGTGCTCACGCCAGTAGGTGACATTAAGCTGCGTCATATCGGTCGTCACGCCCATATTGACCACGCCGCTTTCCACCCACTCCTTTATCTCCTCCTCCATGCCTTCCAATACAAGGCTAATGGCCTCCGGGTAGCGGCTCGTTAAGCTCGAAAGTTGCGGCGACAACCATCCCGTTAACGCACTGGGAATAACGCCAATCTTCAGGGTTTCATCCACCTCATCATGGAACTGGGCCACTTGCTGGTTTAATACCTGAAGCTCTCCCACCACTTTCCTAGCAGTAGTAAGCACTAACTCTCCCAAAGCCGTTGGCTCCAACCCTTCCGCGGCTTTTGTGATAAGCGGGCCACCGGCCAATTTTTCTAACGCCTGCATCGAGTGACTAACACCGGACTGGCTAACGCCAAGGCGCGCGGCAGCACGCGTATAGGATTGCTCCTCTGCCACGGTGAGCAATACACGCAGTTGGGCAATGGAGATATCTGCGCCTCTAATCATCACATCTCCTCATGGTGACCATGAGCCACCTGGGTTTCTGGCCGCACGTGAGCGCCTTATATGCTGGCCCTTCCATTTATCATCCTAACCTGGAAACCGCATGTCCATCGCCCTAGCACTCAGCGCCATGTTATTGCTCGGCAGCACACACTTTATCAATGGCTTGCTCGCCCATTTTTACCCGCCGCTAAATATTGCTTTTTATACCCATCTGGGTGGAGCGCTTGTCAGCCTCGCAGGCGCACTGCTCTTTTCCACATGGGAGCCGGACGCCTGGAAATGGGGCGCACTTGCTGGCCTTGGCTCGGCCCTGGGTGCATTACTGCTTTATAAAGGCCTATCACAGGCTCCCTTTGCTATCGTCGTGCCCATTAGCGCTGTCTCGATGGTGACCATCGCCCTTGCGCTCTCTCTGGTATTGCTTGGCGAGCGGCCCAACGCCTGGGTATGGCTAGGTGTGATGATCGCCCTGCCCGCTATCTGGCTAACGGCGGGCGGCGGCCGGATAAACCAAGGGCAGGTGAACAGCATAATCAGAACAGGCCTGCTCTTTGGTTTGGGTGCAGGCTTAGGGTTTGCCCTGCAGTTGCACTTTCTTGGGCAGGTGCCCGACCACGCCGCGTCGTATGGCATCGCCCTATGCATGCTAAGCGGAGCTGTGTGTTTGCTGCCGTTTTACCAACGCGCAAAGCCAACACAAAAACGCTTTCCGCTTTTCGCAACGGTGGCAGGCGGTATCAGCGCACTGGGGCTTACGCTCTATGCGCTCTCACAGCAAGGACAGCTTGCCATTATCAGCATTGTGATTGTGTCGATGTACCCGCTGATACCGGTGGTGTTTGGCTCTCTGGTGCGCAGGGAAAGGGTTAGCAGTGCCAGTATGGTGGGGATAGCGCTTTCAATTTTGGCGATGGTGTTGATTACGGTAAGCTCTTATTAAATACTTGCCAAGCGCTCATACTGAATGGCTTTCCAGGTTTTTACCGATGGCGTCTTCCAAGCGCGCCGGTCATTAGTGCTGCCACCTACCAACACACCCAACGCTGTTGAAGGGGATGAAAAAAGAAATCTTTGGTGAACAACAGCTTTCCATCCAGCAGCGCTAGCACGCAGCATACTTGTAGAAGCTGGCGCTGTTCGCGCATATAATCGTGAATAGAGAATGTTTTTCAGCATGAAGCCAATTTTTTTAACTATAACTAAAACCATACAATATATTATAGCAAGAAAAATACTTAAAACTCTACGGCATCTAATAATTGTTTACAAGACATCACTCCAAAATATGAAAATGGTATTATTAAATACAAAACACAACCATTAACTTTCAAAGGGATAACATGACACAAGTCGACATTGCAGAAACAAAGATCAATACACTTATCAAAGAAATTAGAGAAGACATTTCAGCAATTGAAAGCGAGGAAGACTCCAAGATAAAAGTTATAAACAGGATCTTTCATGAATGCTTAGGATGGCCATTCTCATCCTTCATTTGTGAAACAAATCATGAAAATGGCTTCTCAGACTATATACTAAAAATAGAAGGCAACGCTTCATTGATCGTAGAGGCTAAACGTATAGGCATATTGGGAATTAACTCAACCATCACTGATAAATGTAGAACTTTAAAAATATCCGGCTCTACTTTAAAACCATCTTCTGAGGGAATAAAGCAAGCACACTCATATGCTAGTGAAGCTGGAATCCCTATTTCAGTAGTCACAGATGGAATCACTTGGATTATTTTTAAGAACTGGGTACCAGGAGGATACAGAGAAAAAGAAGCTTTCGTATTCCCATCTTTAGATTCGGTTTCAAATTCATTTAGCGAGTTCTACGAGCTATTATCTTTTGAGAATTTTAAAGCAAAACTTTTTAACGCAATTTTTGACAAAATACATAACAGTAGGCAATACCTTACCTCACCTCTAGTTTCAGCGTTAGACCCTAGCGAAATAAACATACTACAAAAATCACCGATCGCATTAGATCTAGAAAAAATATTGAATAGCTTTTTTACACAACTCACAGGAGATGAGAACTCTGAAATAATGAAAGAGTGCTTCGTTGAATCAAATGAAAGCCGAATAGCGGATTACTCTTTAGAAAAAATAACCAATGGCGTTTTAAACAACTTACCTAAGGACAAAAATAAAGTAGGAAGTGAGCTAAGTAACCTAGTTGAAATAAACATCCATGCTGAAATGCCCTCAGACTCAGACATGTCTGTATTTATTGTTGGGCCCACAGGTTCTGGGAAAACTACTTACATTGATAGGTTTTTTTCGAAAATACTACCACTCAGCACCCGAAAACAGTGCTTACCCATCAATATAAATTGTTTAGATGCATCTGGTGATGATAACACTACCGTAAGCTGGCTCACAGAAACAGTCATAACATTTCTAGAAAAAGAACTGTTTTTAGAAGGTTTCCCTTCCTATAAAGACCTACAAGGTATGTATTTTAACCAATATAAGAGGATGGCTTCAGGATATCTAAAAAAAATATACGAAAACGACAAAGCAGCTTTCGATGAGAAATTTTCAACTTTTTTAGAAAGTGAGGTACGAGATAACCGTGAAGGATACCTCGAAAGCCTACTTCACTTTACGATTCATAACAGAAAAAAATTACCTATAATAACTGTTGACAACACAGATGAATTTACACTCGACTTCAAAATTAAAATATTTCAGCTTTGCAACTCTTATAGAAGGAAAGTAAATTTATGCATGCTTATATTTCCTGTTACAGACAAGTCCGCTTGGAGTTTTTCTAAAACAGATATATTTACTATACATCAGTCTAGATCTTTCTTTCTCCCAACACCATCACCTAGAGAAGTATTTAGAAAAAGGATTGAATATCTAAACAAGAAATTAGTTGCGGCTGACACTATTGATAGCAAAGACTATTTATCCAACAGAGGAATCCGTATAAAGCTTACTGATATATCAAAATTTGCCCAAGTACTAGAGGATATCTTTGTTGAAAACAACTTCACTGCAAAAACATTAGGTGAACTGACTAATTACAATATCCGCTCAATCATGAACCTATCTAAAAGAATAATTACTTCTCCAGTAATAAGAATCGAGGACTTAATTACAAGCTACATTACAACAGGATCCATAAGTTTCCCGAAATTTGTAGATGCTTTAATTCGTGGTGACTATGAAGCATATCGAGTAAGTACAGGCGATGACTTTGGTGTGGTATCCACATTCAAATTAAGCTCTGATAAAATTCATTCTCCGTTACTAACCCTAAGAATACTTTCTTTACTTAGAGCCACAAAGCAAACTGGCCGCGATGTTGACGAACGACACTTAACTATAAACTCTATAGTTAACTACTTTGAAGCCCTAGGAATCGACTCCGTAGATATTGAAACATGCTTAAAAGAGATTGTCTCATTACGACTTATTGAGCCCTATGACCCATCAACTAACGTTCTTAACGAAATTCAAAAAGTTGCTATAACTTACAAAGGCTTAGCTCACTATGACCTTTCAACTAAAAATAGCGTTTACTTCTACCAAATGGCTTTGACCACAGGGATCTGCGACTCTGAAGTAGCGCATGAGATAAGAAGCTATTTTAAATCAAGTCGTCCGTTTGGTGAGATAACTTCAAGTGTTAGAAAAGCATTCTCTACATATTTAATAAATGAAGATAGCAAATTTATCACCAATAATCATAATAATGAGCAATTTAAATGCCAAAGAGATTTAATAAGAGATATTCAAGCATTTAGCATTTCTAAAAACGATGATAGAACAGAAGATCAGGACAACTTATCCATCCATCTTGGAAAAAGACTAATCGGAAAAATAGAACGTTACGACCCGGAAAAAGATTTTGGTTTCGTTTCACTTTCAGAAATAGACGATGAAGTCTATTTCAAAACAAAAAAACTTGAAAACAATGAACTTGATTCAATTCATGATGGCGACATCATATATTGCACTCTATCAAAAGATAATAAAGGCCTCCAAATTAAAACAATCGATGGATTCGTTAATGGGAGAAATAAATTACAAACAGAGAAATGCTTAATAAAATTTTATAATCCAGAGCGTGGATATGGGTTTGTTATTATCGGCGCAACATCAAATGAAGCTTTTTTTCACAAGACCGCCTTCCCTAATAATTTCTATAGCCACCTTAAAGAAGGCTTAGAATTTAAAGCCGAAATAAGGCTTAAAGAGGATGGAAAATATCAAGTCAGACGTTGCATTGATGTCTTTAGCTAACCTTTTCTTTTCTAGAAAACAAGCTAGAAGAATAATTTAGCTTGCCATTAAAGACTGCTAGCTAAAAATCAGGAAAGTAAAAACCTCACTATCTTAATATGCCAGCAAGACTTAAACTACCTAATATAAACATAACCCGCCTTTAGGCGGGTTATGTTTAAATATATCACTCCCACTCAATGGTAGCAGGCGGCTTGCTGCTCACATCGTAGGTGACGCGGGAGACCCCTTCCAACTCATTGATAATCCGATTGGAAACCTTCTCCAGCAGCTCATAAGGCAGGTGCGCCCAGCGGGCGGTCATGAAGTCGATGGTTTCGACCGCGCGTAGCGCGATGACCCATTCGTAGCGGCGGCCGTCGCCGACGACGCCTACTGACTTGACCGGCAGGAACACGGCAAACGCCTGGCTGGTTTTTTCGTACCATCCGGAGTTACGCAGTTCTTCGATGAAGATGGCGTCGGCTTCGCGGAGGATGTCGGCGTACTCTTTTTTGACTTCGCCGAGGATACGCACGCCAAGGCCCGGCCCCGGGAAGGGGTGACGGTAGACCATGTCGTAGGGTAAGCCGAGTTCCAGGCCGAGTTTGCGCACTTCGTCCTTGAACAGCTCGCGTAGCGGCTCGACCAGCTTGAGCTTCATGGTTTCCGGCAGGCCACCCACGTTGTGGTGGGATTTGATCACGTGCGCCTTGCCGGTCTTGCTAGCGGCGGATTCGATCACGTCCGGGTAGATGGTACCCTGGGCGAGGAAATCGACGCCGTCGATTTTGCTGGCTTCGTCATCGAACACGTCGATGAAGGTGTTGCCGATGATCTTGCGCTTCACTTCCGGGTCTTGTTCGCCCTTCAGCTTGTCGAGGAACAGGTCTTCGGCGTCCACGCGGATGACCTTCACGCCCATGTGCTTGGCGAAGGTTTCCATCACCTGGTCGCCCTCTGCCTTGCGCAGCAGGCCGTTATCCACGAACACGCAGGTCAGTTGGGTGCCAATCGCCTTGTGCAGCAGCGCGGCGACGACGGACGAATCCACGCCGCCGGAGAGGCCGAGCAGCACGTGGCTGTCACCGACCTGTTCGCGTACGCGCTGCACCTGGTCTTCGATGATCTGCGCGGGCGTCCAGAGTTTTTCGGCTTTACAGATATCCAGCACGAAGTGCTCGAGAATGCGCTGGCCCTGCAGCGTATGAGTCACTTCCGGGTGGAACTGCACGCCGTAGAACTGTTTCTCTTCCCAGGCCATGGCGGCGATCGGGCAGCTCGGCGTGGAGGCGGTCACGGTGAAGGTGTCCGGCGCCTGGGCGACTTTATCGCCGTGGCTCATCCATACGTCCAGCAGCGCTTTGCCGGTCTCGTGGTCGACGTGGTCTTTGATGTCGTTGAACAGCGCGGTGGGTTCGTCCAAACGGATCTGGGCATAACCGAATTCGCGCTGGTTGGAGCCTTCCACCTTTCCGCCCAGCTGCTCGGCCATGGTCTGCATGCCGTAGCAGATACCAAATACCGGCAGGCCCATATCAAACACGCACTGCGGCGCACGCGGGGAATCCAGCTCGGTGACGGACTCCGGCCCACCGGCAAGAATGATGCCGTTGGGGTTGTAGGCGCGAATCTCTTCTTCGGTGATATCGAAGGCACGAACTTCAGAGTACACACCGATTTCGCGCACCCGGCGGGCGATCAGTTGGGTGTATTGCGAGCCGAAATCGAGAATCAGGATTTTATGGGCGTGAATGTCACTCATGGCGGGGTCTCGGTTAAGCGGTGTGAGTGCCGCTGGTAAAGCCAAAAAGCAAGCGGCGGGGCAATGCCCGCCGCGATGTATCTAAAAGCGCTGGTTAGCTGCCCCGGTAGTTGGGCGCTTCCTTGGTGATCTGCACGTCGTGGACGTGAGACTCGTTGAAGCCGGCGCTGGTGATCTGGATGAATTCCGGCTTGGTGCGCATCTCTTCGATCGTGCGGCAGCCGGTGTAGCCCATGGAGGCACGCAGCCCGCCCATCATCTGGTGGACGATGGCGCCCATCATGCCTTTATAGGCAACGCGGCCTTCAATGCCTTCCGGCACCAGCTTCTCGGCGCCTTCGCTCTTATCCTGGAAGTAGCGGTCGGCGCTGCCCTGGTTTTGCGACATCGCGCCCATGGAACCCATGCCCCGGTAAGCTTTGTAGGTACGGCCCTGGTAAAGCTCGACTTCGCCCGGCGCTTCTTCGGTACCGGCCAGCAGACTTCCCACCATGACCGCGCTGGCACCCGCGGCAATCGCCTTGGCCAGGTCGCCGGAGTAACGGATGCCGCCGTCTGCAATCACCGGAACGCCGAGGTCTTTGAGTGCTTCCGCCACGTTGGAAACGGCAGTGATTTGCGGCACACCCACGCCCGCAACAACCCGCGTGGTGCAGATCGAGCCGGGGCCAATGCCGACTTTCACGCCATCGGCACCGGCCTCGGCCAGCGCTTTGGCAGCCGCGGCGGTGGCGATGTTGCCGCCAATCACCTGAATGCCCGGGAAGTGTTCTTTGATCCAGCGCACACGGTCAATAACGCCTTTGGAGTGGCCGTGAGCGGTATCCACTACGATGACATCCACACCGGCTTCGGCCAGCGCCGCGACACGATCCGGCGTTTCCGGGCCGGTGCCCACGGCCGCGCCTACCAGCAGGCGGCCATCGCTGTCTTTGGCGGCCATCGGGTAGGTGCGGGCTTTTTCGATATCCTGGAAGGTCACCAGACCGCGTAGATGGAACTCGTCATCAACGATCAGCATTTTCTCGATGCGGTGCTCGCGCATCTTGGCTTTGCTGGTTTCAAGATCGGTGCCTTCCTTGACGGTCACCAGGCGCTCGCGGGGCGTCATGATGTCGGAGACGCTGTCGCCGTGGTTGGGCTGGAAACGCATGTCGCGCTCGGTCACAATGCCCACCAGGGTTTCGCCTTCAACCACCGGGAAGCCGGAGAAGCCGTATTCGCGTGCCATGGCGAGCAGATCTTCGAGCTTGGCTTTGGGGCTAACAGTAATCGGGTCGTTAACAATGACGCTTTCGTGCTTTTTGACCTTGCGCACTTCAGCGGCCTGTTGGGTCATGGCCATGCTTTTGTGGATGATGCCGATGCCACCTTCCTGAGCCATGGCAATCGCCAGACGCGCTTCGGTCACCGTGTCCATCGCGGAGGAAAGCAGCGGAATGTTGAGCGAGAGATTGCGGGTCAGGCGAGTTTTAAGACTGACATCCTTGGGAAGAACGTCGGAGAAGCCGGGAAGGAGAAGTACGTCATCGAACGTAAGTGCTTCTTGAGCCATACGTAGCATAGCGGCAACACCCTGATTGAGAGGAAGTGGGGCGTGATAGTTAATCGCACATTATAACGGTTTGAAGGCCGCCCCAGCAATGCAGAGACGCCATTAGTCTTATACCAATGGTTGATAACGTTTAATGGTAGGCTGAAATCTTTACCTTAAGACCGGAGGGCGTGCAGGTTGACCCAGGAAATTATTGTTTACTCCGATTACGTTTGCCCTTTCTGCCTACTGGCAGAAGAGGTGATTACCCAGGCAACCGAAGGCCTCGACGTTAAGGTTCAATGGCGGCCGTTTGAGCTGCGCCCTGCCCCGGTGCCCACGCTGAAGGTAGAAGATCCTTACCTGCCACGGGTGTGGCGCGAGGCGGTGTACCCGATGGCGGAAAAACTCGGCGTGCCTATCAAGCTGCCCAACGTGTCGCCGCAGCCACGCACCGATAAAGCCTTTGAAGTGTTCGCCATGGCCGAGGAACACGGCTTGGGCCATGCCTATTCGATGGCGGCATTAAAAGCGTTTTTCCAGCAGGAACGCGACATTGGTGACCCGGACGTACTGGCCGATATCGCCGAGTCGGTGGGGCTGGAGCGCCAAGCGGTACTCGATGCGCTTGCCGAGGGCCGCTACCGCGAGCAGCATCAAGCGGCGCTGCGCCACGCGGTCGAAGAGGCGCGCATTCAGTCGGTGCCCACCTTGATCATCGACGGCGAAACGATTCAGGGTGTACCTGACCCGGCGGCGCTGAAACACTTTCTAACTGAGCGCACCTAACGTTATGCCCTCTTCTACCACGCCTCAGGCGCTTTCCGTCAGCCAACTCAATCAGCGCGCCAAGCAAACCCTTGAGCGCGATGTGGGCGAGGTATGGGTAGAGGGCGAGCTGTCTAACGTCTCGCGCCCGGCGTCCGGGCATATTTACTTCACCCTGAAGGATGACCGGGCGCAGATCCGCTGTGCGCTGTTTCGCCAGCGGGCACGCTTTGTGGCGGCACCCATGCGCGATGGCGATCAGGTCAAGCTGCGCGGGCGGGTGTCGCTGTTCGAGCCGCGCGGCGATTACCAGCTGATTGCCGAGGCCGTTCAGGCGGCGGGGCTTGGGGAACTGCTGGCGGCATTTGAGCGCCTGAAAGCTCAGCTCGACGGCGAAGGCGTATTTGCCAACGCCCGGCCGCTACCCTTCCCGCCCCGCAAATTGCTGATATTAAGCTCGGCGACGGGGGCGGCGATTCGTGATGTGCTGGCGGTGCTTCAAGCGCGCTGGCCACTGGCCGATGTAACCTTGATTCCGGTGCCGGTGCAGGGCGCCGAGGCGGCCCCGGCGATGATCTCTGCGCTTGGGCTGCTTAATCGTCAGGCACGGCTGGATCCAGAGCGCGATGTGATTTTGATCACCCGCGGCGGCGGCAGCCTGGAAGACCTGTGGGCGTTTAACAACGAGCATTTGGCACGGGCGATTTTTCACTCACGGCTGCCGGTGATGTCGGCGGTGGGCCACGAGGTGGATGTCACCCTAGCCGATTTTGCCGCCGATTTGCGCGCGCCCACGCCGTCTGCGGCGGCCGAGCGCCTGGTGCCCGACCAGCACACCCTCAAGCGCCAGCTCGAGCACCATGAAAACCGCCTTCAGCGGGCAATGCAGGCACGCCTGGAACGCGATAGCCAGCGACTGGATACGCTACGCGCCAAACTGCGCCACCCTGGCGAACAACTTAACCGCCAGCGCCAGCATTTAACCGCGCTCAACCAACGCTTGAGCCGCGCCATGCAGCAAACGCTCACCCAGCAGAAAGCCCACACCGAACAGTTGGCCAAGCGCCTGGCGAGCCAAGACATGGCGCGATTGCATCGCACCGAAAAAGACCGCGTCAGCCAGCTTCAGCGCCGCTTGGGAACGGCCATGCAGCGCCAGCTCGAAAGCCGCCAAGCGCGGTTGACCAGCGCGGCCCGTGAGTTAAATGCCGTCAGCCCACTGGCGGTATTGGGCCGGGGCTACGCCATCGCCCAGGATGAGCAAGGCCAAGTCGTGCGCCGAGCCGAAGATACCTCGCCGGGTCAGAAACTCAAGCTGAAGCTAGGGGAAGGCCAACTAAGCGTGGAAGTAAAACGGCGCTACAAGGTGTAGCGCCGCGAGAGTTTGCTTAACCGTATCTGGGCTGATTTTCATGACAGCTAAATAGACGGCTTAAGTCGTGTGGTTAGTGCCTGAACCTTGGGTGTTGCCGGAGGGCGTGCTCGAACCCGCCAAGCCTGGGCTATGTCTTTCAGGGCTGGGTTGTTCTGGGCTATGTCTTGGCGTCGGCATGTCAGAACTGGTTTGCTCAGCGCCACCCTGCTTAGGAACAGAGCGTTCAGTCGTCGGGGTGGGTGAATCTTTTACCCTGGCCTCGCTATCCTGGGGCGCGTTTGCACTCGTGTCCTTTTGAGTAGCGGTATTAGCGCCTTGGGCCTGCTGCGACTCGCCCTTGAACGACTCGGCTTTTTCGTGAATAGAGTGCTGGGCTTTCTCCATATGTTCTTGTCCAGTTTCGGCGGCTTTGTGCAGCGCGCGGTCTCGATACTCGCCGAAATATTCATCCTCTTTTTTGGTCGCGGGGAAAATACCCCCCAAGACCGCTCCCACAGCAAACCCTAGCGCGCCGACTACCAGCGGATGCTCCTTAATAAAATCAGACGCCTGGCTCTCTGTTTGGCGAGCGCGCTCACCCATATTATGCAGATTATCCTGGGCGCCATGCTGCAGGTTGGACGTGGACTCGCGCATGTTATCGCCGAGATGTTGGGCTTTATCGCCCCACTGCTGCGCCGTTTGCTTGGCTTTTTGCCCCAGGTGCTGAGCCGAACCCTTGGCCTTATGAGTTGCCTCGCTCATGCGACCTTTACCACCGCTATGCTGCTCTGTTCCACCGGAGGTATTGCTGTCGGTAGGCATACCGTCGTTGGGGTGTGTCCCCTCATGAACAGGAATACTCGGCGAACTTCGGCCGCTAGTCTTGGATGAATGCTGTTCGCCCGAGTAAAGGCTCCGGTCAGTAGCCGAAGAGAACTGATGCTGGCTTCGTGCCTCTTTCGGGTTACGCTGCGACAACATCAACCACCCCAATCCCGCACTGGTGAACAGAACAGGTAACGGGTTCTGCTTAATGGAGGTGCTTAAATTCGACACGAATTCGTTGGCTCCCCCACGGCGGATATACTCGTAGGACGTGTCCAGCAACTGTTGAGGAGAAAACCGCTGTTCGATCTCACGCAGCGTGGAATCGAGGCGCTCGCGCGATTGATTGATATCCTTCTCAATCTCTTCAGAATTGCGCTGTTTACGATGGTCCGTCATTTCAACTCCTCCTTAACATTTTCCTGATGCGTCTTCGCGACCGTCTTATCGCTCTGCAAACTATTCATCGTACGACTAGGCATCAGGTTGCGCGCCTGCAGTTTCTTTTGGCCCGCTTTAAGCATAATAATGCCGATAACCGTCACAACGCCGCCGACAATCAGCGCGGAAAGCCAAGGCGTGGTATCGGGCGGAAGCACCTCATTCAGCAGAAACACCGCCGCGGCTAACAGGGTTAAAAAACCACCGAGCAACACCGCACCGGCAATGGCGATAGACGCGATACCCGCCATGGCCTGGTCGGTTTTTTCGGACATCTCGGTCTTGGCAAGCTCAGCCTCGTTGCGCACCAACGAACTGATTTCTTGCATCACCGTCGATAACAGTGAGCCGATCGATGAACCTTTTGAAGTGGTTTTGTTTTCAGAATCCATTCTCTGCCTCCCTGCGCTTATATTAGAGCGCTTCATTGCCTGAATTATTACGCCCATCAGCCCTTAGATTCTGCGCACTGCTTGAACGATTAGGCTGCGTATTAGCACCTGAAGTGTGCTGGTCAGAACTGTCTTCACCTGAGCGATGTTCACTGGAGCTACGCAGAAAACGGGAAACTAAAAACCCAGCGGCAATCACACCGCCTATAAACAGGGCGGGTTCGCGGCGACTAAAGTTTTGAGCTTCTTCGCAAACACTGCGTAAGTCTTTATCCCGCAATTTTTTTGAAAAACGCTCCGTGGAATCAGCCAGTTTTCTCGCTGGTTTAGAGAGGTAGGGCTGCTGCTGGTTATCAAACTCATCCGCCATTTTTTGCAGAGCGCCCGTTAGCTTATGGGACTGATCCGCCGCATAGTCGCGCTGTTGGCTAAAATAGCTTTCGGCCTGGTGCTGGGCCGCCTCACCGACTTCATGAGCCGTTTCCCGGCCTTGCTGCTTGAGGCCGTCCTGCTTTTCTTGATCGATCATCTGTCACTTCCTCCTTGTCGTCTCACTTGTCAGCATCCGTGGTGAAACAAAATCAGCGAAACTGCAAATCTATTGATTAAAATTAAGCGCTTAAATAAAATAATTACTTATAATTAAAAAACTAGCCACTTACTCAATAGATAGACCGCTCACCTAAACATAGCGTTCACTTTATTATAGTCAATCCAAGCGCACTGCTATTCAAATATACAAAACCTGTTTAACTTATGTTAATAAAACTCAGCAAATAAACTAATAATGGTTAGATTAATTTATGTAAAGAACTGAAAAACAAATACACCAATGAAAGCCTGTTGTGCATAAACCTTTTGCTACGACTTTAGTCTGGCGTGGGTGAGGGCATTCGCTCCAAGCAGGGGCTACTTGAGCGATTACGTCGACGCATTACGTACGACTGACAAAAGCTGCCAACACGCTGGCAGGAGACAGCAAGCGTGAAAGTAAAACGGCGCTACAAGGTGTAGCGCCGCAGGGGCTTAATAGACGGGTATCTATTCAGCTTATTTCTTGTCCTTGCCCGGCTTCTGGGGCGAGTTGTCGGACTCTGGGTTCACGTGGTGCGAGTCCGGCATCGGGTTGGCTTCGTCGTGGTGATCATCTTGGTGCTTAGGCGCTTTCTCGCCTTTCTTATCAGGTTGTGACATCTCACGTGCTCCTTACGGTCAATGGTTCTCGGCATTACTTTGCCTGCATTTACTTTAGCTCTTCTTGAGTAACTTTCAATTATGCCTCTTCAACTCCTAAAACAGTCGATATGACTTAATTTCTTATAAAACAGGCAGGTATAAATTTTAAAGGGTTTAAACGAGCTACATTGTTAATTTAAATAGAGCTTATGTGGTTTCGCTATTAAATTGAGCGCCCTAACCCAGGCCTTCTTTCAGTGCTTTTTGGATGGTTTGCCTCTATGGATGGCGTGGGTCTACATTAAATAACGGTGCCCAAGGAGGTAAGCACCGCCCTAAATGACATTTCCATCCACTTATATGCCAATTATGTCTGTGCAAACAAAGGAGTGACCGCACATGAACGATCAGCAACAACCCCCTCAGCATCAAGCCAAACAGCCAGGCGACGAGCACGCCATGCACCCCGAGCCAGAGTACATTCGCGAAAGCTACAAAGGGGTCGACAAGCTACTGGATAAAGTGGCGATTATTACCGGCGGGGACAGTGGCATTGGCCGCGCGGTGGCGGTTCACTATGCGCGGGAAGGCGCAGATAGCGTGATTGTGCATTTAAAGGAAGCTAAAGACGCCGCAGAAACCCAGCGGCTCGTTGAAGCTGAAGGTCGCCACTGCCTAGTGCTGCAAGGCGACGTGGCCGACCCAGGTTTTTGCCGCGATATTGTAAAACGCACCCTGGATACCTTCGGCAAGCTCAATATCGTCATTAACAACGCGGCCGAGCAGTACGATTGGAGCGATATTACCGAGATTCCCGACGATCAGTTGCAGCGCACCTTCGAGACCAACCTGTTTAGTCACTTTTACTTAACCAAAGCCGCTCTGCCTCACTTAAATTCAGGCGACACCATCATCGCTACCTCGTCGATCAACGCCTTTAAAGGCAACGAGACGCTGATTGATTACACCGCCACCAAAGGGGCGGTTCAGGGCTTGGTGCGTTCGCTTGCGATGTCGCTGATGGATCGCGGCATCCGCGTTAACGCCGTGGCGCCTGGGCCGGTGTGGACGCCGCTGATTCCCGCCAGTTTCGACGACGACAAAGTCGCCGGATTTGGCGGCCAGGTGCCGATGAATCGCGCCGGGCAGCCCAGCGAAATGGGGCCTGCCTACGTGTATCTTGCCAGCGAAGAATCGTCCTACATGAGCGGCCAAACCCTGCATCTCAACGGTGGCGTGATCTTAAATACCTAACCCACCAGGCTTTTCACCAGCACCTTGGATTTACGCGCGTGGTTGTAGGTTTCGCGCTTTAACGGCGGCAGCTCTTCAAGGCTCGCCGTGCGAAAGCCGCGCTCCACAAACCAGTGCGCGGTATGCGTGGTGAGCACGAACATCTCCTGCACACCACGCTGACGGGCGCGGCGCTCCAGTGCTTCCACCAGCCGTTCACCGCGCTCGCCGCCGCGGTAATTATTGTGCACAGCCACGCAGGCCAGCTCGGCAATCGAGGTATTGGGGAACACCTGTAGCGCGGCACAGCCAATCACCATGCCGTCGCGCTCGATGACCATGTAGTCATCAATTTCGTGTTCCAAGCGCTCGCGGGAGCGGGCCACCAACATGCCCCGATTTTCCAGCGGCTCTAGCAGTTCTAATAACCCAGCGACATCGTTGAGCGTGGCCGGGCGCAGCTGTTCGTAGCGGTGCTGGGTGATCATCGTGCCCACGCCGTCGCGGGTGAACAGTTCACCTAGCAAGGCATCGTGATTGCGCCAGGAAAGCAAGTGGGTGCGGGCCACGCCTTCCCGCGCAGCGTTACAGGCGGCGTTAAGGTGGCGGGCCAGCTCGCTACCCGGTGTGGCTTGCTTCAGGCGGGGTTCGGCGTCAGCCGGTGAAAGCTGGCGAAGCAATGCGCCCTGCTCGTCTTCCAGGCCTTCCGACTCGCCCAGTAAAATCAGTTTATCGGCTTTGAGCGCCACCGCGGCATGCTGGGCAACGTCGGCGGCATCCAGGTCGAATACTTCGCCAGTGCTGGAAAAACCCAGCGGCGGCAGCAACACCAGTGAGCCTTTGTCCAGCAGCCCTTCAATGGCGCTGGCCCGCACGCGGCGCACTTCGCCGCTGTGGTCAAAGTCGACCCCTTCGCGCACGCCAAGCGGTTTAGCGGTGACCAGGTTGCCGGAGATTACGCTTAGCTCGACGCCATGCAGTGGCGTACTGGGTAAGCCCAACGAAAGCCGTGCTTCCAGCCACAACCGCAGATGGGCCGCTACCTGCTCAACGTGAGCCATCACGGCGCGGTCGGCCACCCAGCGACCCTCGATGCGGGTAGGCTCAACGCCAGCCGCGCTCAGCGCTTCGTGCACCTGGGGACGAATGCCGAACACCACCACCAAGCGCACACCCAGGGTATGCAGCAGCGCCAAATCTTGAATCAACTGCTCCCCTCGGCCAGAGGCCATGGCCTCGCCTTCAATCAAGATGACAAAGGTTCGCCCCCGGTGCGCGTTAATATAGGGGGACGCATTACGAAACCAGTCAACAAAGGGGAAACGAGTATCCAAGGGCCGCTCTCCGGCAGCAGGTGAATGAAAATAACCGTTATTACTTTACCAGAGCACAAAAAACAGCGGCACCTTCTTAGACAAATACGCCCATTTAAAGGCCAATTTATCCAGAAAGTGCCGCTTGGGCGTTAGCTGAGTAAGCGACGGCTAACGCGGTGGGGGTTAGCAGTGATCAACCGCCGAACATACCCTTGAGCATAAAGAAGAACAAAATCGCCAGCCCTGCACCCGCTGGCAGCGTGATCAGCCACGACATGGCGATGGTACCGATCACCCGCAGGTTAAGCGCGGTCATCCCCCGCGCTAGGCCGACCCCAAGGATGGCCCCGACCAGCGTATGCGTAGTCGAAATGGGCAAGCCGGTGCCGGAGGCCAACACAACGGTGGTCGCGGCGGCCAGGGTGGCTGCAAAGCCACGGCTGGGGGTCAGCTCGGTAATGCCTGTGCCCACAGTGGCAATCACTTTATGGCCGTAGGTCACCAAGCCCGCGACGATACCGCCGCCGCCCAGCACCAGCACCCACCAAGGCACCAGCGCCGAGCCGCCAATTTCACCGCCGGTTTGCACGACGCTAATCACCGCCGCCAGTGGGCCAACGGCATTGGCCACGTCGTTAGAGCCATGGGCAAAAGCCATGGCACAGGCGGTAAAGATCATTAGCACGCCAAACGCACGCTCCACGTTGGCATAGCCAAAGTGGTCGTCGCTGCTCTGGACGTACTTCACGCGGCGCTCCATCAAAATGCCAAGGACCGACAACAATCCACCAAGAATCAGCGAGATCACCAGGCTCTGAGCAAACGACAGGTCTAAACCGACGTGCTTTAGGCCCTTGGTCATGGTGACCATCGCGACCACAAAGCCGACCAGGAAGACATAGGCGGGAAGGTAGCGTTTAGCCGCCGCGAGCGGGTCGCGGTCTTCAAACACCAGATGATGGACCGATTTAAACAGTACAAACCCTGCCGAACCGGCTAACAGCGGCGATACTAACCAACTCGCGGCGATGTTACCGACGGCGCCCCAATCGACAGTTTCTGCACCCAGGCCCGCCACGGCGAAACCCACAATAGCCCCGACAATCGAGTGGGTGGTAGAAACCGGCCAGCCTTTCATCGAGGCGATTAACAGCCATGTGGCCGCCGCTAAAAGCGCCGCCAACATGCCGTATACCAGCAACTGCGGGTCGTCTTGCAGCAATTCAGGGTCAACAATGCCTTTGCGAATCGTATTAGTAACTTCGCCACCGGCGAGCCAGGCGCCTAAAAACTCAAACACTATGGCGATTAAGATCGCCTGTTTGATGGTGATGGCTTTGGAGCCCACCGAGGTGCCCATGGCGTTGGCCACGTCGTTGGCCCCCACGCCCCAGGCCATAAAAAAGCCAAAAAGGCAGGCCAGAATGATAAAAATATCACCGTGCTGAGCAATGATCTGCATATTGTTTCCCTTGTGTGGGGATCAGGTATTAATTCGCGGTCATGATCTGCAGGCGACTACCCACCCGCTCGGCGCGGTCGGATAGCTCACCGACCCAGTCGATAATCTGATAAAGGAAGACCACATCCACCGGGGGCAGCTCGCTTTCCAGGCTGAACAGTTGGCGGCGAATCGCCACCTGCTGATTGTCCGCCTGGTGCTCTAGAGTGTGCAGTTCGCGGATCAAGTTCTGGATCACGTCGGACACGTTGCGGCCAAAGCCCGACTCCAACAAATCCTTGAGCTCTTCAAGCGCTTGGCGGGCTTGTGCTACGCAGGCCACGCTGGTGCGGATGTAATCGCGCATGGGGTCGGCCAATTCCGTCGGCACGGACATTTTACGGCCCAGCATAATGCCGGTAATGTCGCGTGCCTTGTTGGCGATTTTGTCCTGTACGCTGATCAAATCGAGCAGATCTGAGCGGGAGACGGGCAAAAACATGGTGTTGGGAAGGTTAAGACGTAGCTCAGTTTTGAGTACGTCGGCGTCGTGCTCTAAGCGAGTGACGTTTTCGCGCAGTTGCGCAGCGCTCTCCCAATCCCCTGCCAGCGTTGCTTCAAAGAAGGGCAGAAGTTGGTCGGCACATTCGTTCGCCTTGACGATGTGTGCGAGCAGCGGCTGGAATGGCGAGCGGCCAAACATCGCAGAAAAGGGGTTGGAAGTAACCATAAAGCCTTTACGCCTGTTTTCGGGAAGCCAGGAAATGGCGGCAACAGTATAGTGACTGCATCTCCTGCCGTCATGAAAAGTTCATCAAAAAGTCATCATAACGAGGTAGCGAACATCATGGAAACGCCAACCGAAATCGAACTAAAGCTCGCTCTTACCCCAGAGGGGCCGGCCACACTTCATCAGCACCCCTTACTGAAGGCATTGACGCCAAAGCGTCAGACGTTGACCAACACCTATTACGACACGCCGCAAGGGGCGTTGGCACAAGCACGCATGGCGGTGCGGCTTCGTCAGGTGGATGGCCAGGTACTGCAAACGGTCAAAACGGCGGGCCACGGCGGTGGCGGCTTCTCCCAGCGCCAAGAGTGGGAATGGCCGGTGCCCGCGCTAACGCTGGATACTCAAGGACTCGCCGACCTGCCGCCCTTTCAAGAAGGGTTGCGCGATGAGATTTCCGCCCTTGAGCCGCAGTTGAATACCGACTTTGTACGTTGGAGCTGGCAGGTGGCGTGGCAAGGCAGCCATATTGAACTGGCGTTGGACGAAGGCGAGATTCATAGCGGCGGCCACCAGACGACGATTTGCGAGGCCGAGCTAGAGCTTAAAAGCGGCGAGCCTAACGCGCTGTGGTCGCTCGCCCAGGCACTGGCCGAGCATGTGGCGCTGCGCCCTTCCGACAGCAGTAAAGCCGCTCGGGGCAATGCGCTGGCCGCACAGCACTGGCCGCTGCCCGAGGCCGACTCGCCTGCGCAGTGGATGCAGCGTGCCACGCTTGCGCTGGATGCCTACCACGATAGCCACGACGCCGCGCATTTAGCAACGGCCCAAGCCGCCCTGGCAACGCTCGCGACGGATCCGGCGCTCACCGACCGAGCGCGCCATGACGTCGAGACAATGCGCGATGCGCTGGAGACCAGCGGCCAGCCAAACATCGCCTATGGTCAGGCCGCATTGGCCTTTGCCCATCGCATGGCATATCAAACCGCGCTACGCTAGGCGCTGACTGCCCTTACGGCTCTTTCAGGACGTTATGATGAATTTTCCATTGAATCCCGGCGGAGCGGGTCTGCGCACGCGCCTCTTTCATATTATTTTCGAGTCCGATACGCCGGGCGCCAAAGCCTTTGATATTGGCTTGATCTTGGCAATCCTGCTCAGCGTCGGGGTGATTTTGCTGAGCAGCGTTGAGGCCTACGCCGAACGCTACGGTACGCTTTTTTATGTCCTGGAATGGCTATTCACCATATTGTTCAGCATCGAGCTAGTGCTGCGCCTTTACTGCCTGGAGCGCCCTACTCTCTACCTGAAAAGCTTTTACGGTATTGTTGACCTAATCGCCATCCTGCCCACCTGGCTGGTACTGCTGATACCCGGTGCCCACGGCCTGGTGATTGTGCGGATCCTGCGGGTGCTACGGATTTTCCGCATTCTGCGGCTGATGGAGTTTGTCGGTGAAGCGCGGCTGTTAATTGATGCATTAAAGCGCAGCCTGCGTCAGATTCTGTTGTTTTTCTTCGCCATCTTCATGGTCGTCACGCTATTTGCTGCGCTGATGTACGTTATCGAATCGCCAGAAGCCGGCTTTACCAGTATTCCCATGTCGATCTACTGGGCTATCGTCAGCATGACCACAGTGGGCTACGGCGATATCGTCCCGGCAACGTCGTTAGGCAAATCCATCACCGTGGTGCTGATGCTACTCGGTTACTCGATCATCGCCGTGCCGACCGGGGTATTCTCCGCCCAAGTCATCCGCTCGATCCGCGAAGATCGCTACTCCGATGAGGCGTGCCCAGGCTGCGGCCACGAGCGCCACGAAAAACGCGCCTACTATTGCCTGCGCTGCGGCACCTGGCTTGATGAAGACAGCCAAGACCCGCGCAAAAAAGAGGAAGACAAGCAAGACGACAACGGGGAAGACACAGACAAAAACGCGCCCCAGGATAGTGAAACCTGAGGCGCGCAGCGCTTCTTGCTTATCAAGTGGCGTGATTATTTAACCCATCACTCCACTTCGTGCGGGGCGTCCCAAGCGTTCAGCTCCGACTCGCTCCAATCCCCATACGTTGCGTTGGGGAAAACAATCCAGTCATTGCCGAAGCGGTCGGCATTTTCGTCTACCAGCGTACGCTGCTCTTCAAGGTTCGCCTCGGCAAACTCACCGGCAAAGTCGTGCAGCGTATCGCCGAGTTGCATCACCACCGTGTGCTCGTCCTCAACCTCGGCGCGACGCTCCGACTTGGGTGGCCCCAACAATTTCACGCTTTCTTCAGAGACCTGGGGCAGTTCCAATGTCTCAAGCGTGGCCAGGGTATCGGCTTTATTTTCCTGATAGCGATCAGAGACATAGTAGATCGCCACATCGTTCTCATCAGCGAATTCAAGGAAGTCTTTCGACCCTGGAATCAAACGCGGATTCCCTTCGCGCTCCCAGTGCTTCCAGGTATCCCAGGTGGTGAAGTCATGGCAGGCTTGCATGTCACGCACCAGCAAGGCGCTGTTATCCAACACTGTTTCGTCAAGATCGGTAATGATCGCCAGGTCGGCATCGTCGCCATGGGCTTCGATCTGCTCTTCCAGGCGGTAGGTGGCCAACTCAAACCCCTGGCGCTGCAGGGCAATGGCTTCGGCGGATTGCTGTTGAAAACGTAGCCCCATGGCGTATTCAGCCTGGGCGCAACCCGTATCATCGTTCGCCACTGCCTGACCCGCGAGCGGCAAACTCGCCAAGCTTGCCAGGGCTGCCAGGGTGGCTACATTGCGGTAACGCGATAGTGTCATTAGGCAATCTCCTTTTGTCGGCAATCCTGAAGCAGCAAGCATTCCCCACCGCTTGGATTACCTTCGTTATCGATAGAATGCATTTATACCGTATTTTATTTTTATTGATCATTCAAATAATATTAAAAAGACACAAATCGCTTTATGCGGCATCTCTGGCCTCAGCGATCGGCAAAAATAGCCCCCAGCAAATGGCATGGGGGCTCGATTCAAGAGACGTCAGGAAGAGCGGTCAGGTGTACAACCGCTTAAACGGTAAAGGGCGAGATATCCCCACGCCCTTCGCGGACGATTTTCGGCGGTAACTCGCGCAGGTCGATGACGCTGGTGGGGTCTAGGTGGCAGGCACCGCCATCAATGATCAGATCCAGGTGTGCGCCAAACCGCTCGCGGATGTCCTCGGCGTCGCTCATCGGCAGGTCGTCGTCTGCCGGGATGAGTGTCACGCTCATCAGTGGCTCGCCTAATGCTGCCAGTAACGCGTGGGTAATGCGATGATCCGGCACGCGCACACCGATGGAGCGACGCTTGGGGTGCAGCAGCAGGCGCGGCACTTCCGTGGTCGCTTCCAGAATAAAGGTGTAAGCACCGGGCGTGTGGGCCTTCAACAGCCGAAACACGTCGTTGTCGACTTTGGCGTAGGTGCCGATCTGGGAAAGGTCTGAACACACCAGGGTAAAGTTGTGCTTGTCGTCCAGCGAGCGCAGCCACTTAATTTTCTCGACGGCTTTTTTCTCACCCAGGTGGCAGCCCAATGCATAGCCCGAATCGGTGGGGTACGCCACCACGCCGCCTTTACGAATAATCTCGATCGCTTGGTCGATAAGACGTTTTTGCGGGTTTTCGGGGTGAATTTGGAAATATTGGCTCATAGCGTGCTCCTTCCTGTGGGCGCGTTAGTGGTTAATACCGCCTACCATAGCTTACGCAGCAGCCAGTGGCCCAGCGGGGGCGTCGTGCAGGTGGCGTAATCGGGGATGCTGCCAAATAGGCGGCGCGGCGGTGCGCGGTATCAAACTCATGCTGCCGGGGGCGGCGTGGCTGCCGGGAAAATGAAAGTCGCTGCCCATCGAGGCATATAGCTCGCGCTCCACCAGCTGGCGGGCCAGATCGCGGGTGCTATCCGGATTTTGCTGACCGCTGACCAGCTCGACCGCCTGCCCGCCGGCGGCCTGAAACGTATCCATCAACAGGCCGCGTTTGCGCCGGGTGAGCCCGTGACGCAGTGGGTGGGCCAGCACCGCAACGCCGCCCGAGGCCACCACCCAGCCCACCGCATCGCTGATTTCCGGCCAGTGGGCTTTTACATCGCCTTTTTTGCCGCTGCCCAAATAGCGTTTAAACGCTCCAGCCCAGTCGGCCACCATGCCATCGGCCACCAGTGCCCGGGCGAAATCCGGTCGCCCCAGTGGGCGGTCGCTGCCCGCCTGTTCACGGGCTTTGGCTAACGCGTCGGGCAGGCCGGCTTTTTCAAGCCGCTCGGCAATCACTTCGGCGCGTTTGATGCGCGCTTCGCGCTGGTGGGTTAAGCCATCCACCAACGGGCCTGTGAGGTCGCCCGGCATCAACGCCACCATGTGAATATTAATGCCCTGCCAGCGGGTGGATAACTCGCAGCCGGGTAACAAGCAAATGCCCGCTGCTGCTGCCGCGCGGCCCGCTTCAGCAACGCCATCCATGGTATCGTGATCGGTCAGCGCCATGTGGGTAAGTCCACGCTCTGCGCACAGCTTAACGAGCTCGGTTGGCGTCAAAGCACCGTCGGACGCCGTCGAATGCATGTGCAGGTCAACGGGGTAACGCTGATCAGTCTCAAAAGTATAAGGAAGTCGGGGCATAATGACGCCGTGTGGCGAGTTTGTCAGAATAAGGAGGCTTTATAAGCCGATATGGTGCGCGCTTCTGCGCGCGTGGTCAATTGAGCCAACCCGGCGGCCCGCTTTCGTGGCCCGTTTTCATTCAAGGAGTTATGTACATGCTGTATGCCATCATCAGTGAAGATATCGCCAACAGCCTGGAGCGCCGTTTGGCCGCCCGGCCCGACCACCTAGCCCGCTTGGAAGCCCTGCGCGACGAAGGCCGCTTAGTACTGGCAGGCCCTCACCCGTCGATTGATGCTGAGAACCCCGGCGATGCCGGCTTTAGCGGCAGCTTGGTGATTGCCGAGTTTGAGAGCCTCGAAGAGGCCAAACGCTGGGCCGACGCCGACCCTTACGTGATTGCCGGCGCCTACGCCCAGGTCACAGTCAAACCGTTCAAGAAAGTTTTGCCTTGACCTGAGTATGTGAATATGGAGGGTCCGTCGGCTTTTTCACAGAGCCTGTGGAAAACTCTGTGAAAACACGGCGGACGCATTTCGCTAAGCCAGAGATAACGCCTCAATTCACAAATTGGTCATTTTTTAACCACTTTTCGCCAACACGGATCACCGCGTGACGCAACCCCATTCTCCGCTGCCGCCGCTTGCGGCGCTAACCTCGCCGTTACTTTCCTGGAACGACGCGGCTCCCCACTCAGAGGCCTTCGATGACGTTTATTTTTCCCGGGAAGACGGCCGCGCTGAAACCGAACACGTCTTTGTAGCGGCTAACCATTTGCCTGAACGCTTTGCCGCATGGCAGCAACGGCGTGCCTTTGTGATCGGTGAAACAGGCTTTGGCACCGGGCTGAACATGCTCTGCGCTTGGGCGAGTTTTGCCAAGCATGCCCCTGCCAACGCGCGACTGCATTTGTTATCCACCGAGAAGTTTCCTCTCGACCGTGTATCGCTAGCCCGCGCATTGAGCGCTTGGCCGACACTTTCCACTTATGCACAGGTGCTTTGCGATCAGTGGCCGGAGGCGGTCAGCGGTATTCACCGCTTGCACTTGAGCGAACGTGTGACACTGGACCTGCATTTTGGCGACACCGCCGAGCGCTTGGCTCAGCTCGACGGTCAGGTGGACGCGTGGTTTTTAGACGGCTTTGCGCCTTCCAAAAACCCGGATATGTGGCAGCCTGCGCTGTTTGAGGCCATGGCCGCCCGCTCGCGCCCCGGTGCTACCTTTGCCACCTTTACCTGCGCGGGTATCGTCAAGCGCGGTTTAAAAGCCGCCGGGTTTACCTGGCAAAAGGTGCCGGGGTTTGGCCGCAAGCGGGAAATGCTGGCGGGCCATATCACCACGCCGCCCAGCGACACTCGCCGACATGCCACCCCCTGGTTTACTCCGCCACCGAGCCTCAACAATAAGCATGTGGCGGTGATTGGCGCAGGCATCGCCGGTGCCAGCGTGGCGGCGGCCTTGGCAAAACGCGGCATTCAGGTCAGCGTCATCGAACGTGAGGCGCCCGGTGCAGGCGGCTCGGGGAATCGTCAGGGCGCGCTATACGTCAAACTCGCGGCCGAGACCAACCACCAAAGCCGCTTTTATTTAGCCGGCCTAATGTACAGCCAGCGTTGGCTCAGCCAGTTGGCCACGGAGACGCCCTTGTGGCAGCCCTGTGGGGTTGTCCAGTTGGCGCTAAGCGATAAAGAAGCCCGGCGCCAGCAGCGTTTTGTGGCGCATCACCCGCTGCCGGAGGCGGTGGTCTCCGCCCAAACAGCGACGTTAAGCGAACTGGCAGGTGTGCCCATTGAGGCTAGCCATGGGCTTTTTTATCCCCAGGCGGGTTGGGTACGACCCAAAGCACTGTGCGACGCCTTGTTAGCACACCCAGCGATTAGCGTTTGCCAGGGCGAAGTAACCCAACTGCACCGCGAGGAACAGAGCTGGCAGCTTGATTTAGCCAATGGCGGGGCCGTAAGCGCCGATCAGGTAGTGATCGCCAACGCACAACTGGCCAACCAGTTTGCGCAAACCGACGAGTTACCATTACAACAGGTTCGCGGACAGGTCAGTGAAGTGACGCTACCGGACGGCCTACAAGCGCCGCAGCGTGTAGTGTGCGCGGGAGGCTATGTGTCACCACCCGTTGATGGCGTACTGACCTTTGGCGCCAGCTTTGTGCCCAATAACGCCACCAACCACGTAACCACCGAGGATCATCAGCGCAATATTGACGAACTGCGCCAAGCGCTGCCCGACTGGGTGGCCGCCCTTGAAAACGCGGGGGTAGTATTAGAGGCGAAAACGCTAGCGGGTCGCGCCGCCGTGCGCGCCGCTAGCCCCGATAAAAGCCCCTATGCGGGACCGGTACCGGTGGCTCAGGCGTGGCGTGAAGCTTATCGAGCGTTAAGCAAAGACGCTTCTAAAGTACCCGACACAATCGGCGAACATTACCCAGGCCTGTGGATATCCACCGCTCATGGCTCCCGAGGGCTTTCCAGCGCGCCACTGTGCGCCGAGGTAATTGCCTCGCGGATATGCGACGACCCGCTCCCCCTGGAGCGACCGTTGGTCGATCATCTACACCCAGGGCGGCGGATTATCAGCGCGATTATTCGGGGTGAGAACAGCTAACCAGTCGCTAAATATCGCCTTCTTCTTCATCGTCGGCGATATCCCGCCCAAAAGACCGCCACTGGGCGAGGGTCATGACTTCGGTCATTTCCAGCTCAAGGTCGTGGGCGATGATCAGCTCATTGCGCTCAAGCTGCTTTTTAAGCTCCGCGACCCAGCCGTGCATGCCCTCGCCCGTGGTATCCGTGGTGTCGTAGCCCTGGCGGGTGACAAAGGCTTCCAGCAGGGCATCGAGGGTTTCCGGCGGCAACATGCGCGCCGGCACTTCGATAAATCGGCTCATTCGCGTTGCTCCCAGGCAGCCAGGCGTTCAATAAAGCCGGTTTCATCAACCACTTCAACGCCCAGTTGCTCGGCTTTGGTAAGTTTGCTGCCGGCCGCCTCGCCCGCGACCAGGCAGGTGGTTTTTTTCGACACGCTACCGGCTACTTTAGCGCCCAAGGCCTGCAAACGGGCTTTGCCTTCGTCACGGGTCATGGTCTCAAGCGTGCCGGTCAGCACCCAGGTTTGACCATCAAGCGGCGTTGGGCCCTGGATCACCTCGCGCTCTTGCCAGGTTATTCCGGCCTCAAGTAGCGCTTGGATGGTCTCTTGGTTGTGCGGCTGGTTAAAAAACATATCGATATGGGCGGCCACAATCGGGCCGACATCGTTAACCGCTTCCAGCGCCGCTTGGTCGGCCTCTTGTAACGCTTGCAGTGTGCCAAAGTGACTGGCGAGGTTTGCCGCGGTGGCCTCGCCCACCTCGCGAATCCCCAGGGCGTAGATAAACCGCGCCAGGGTCGTGGTCTTAGCCTTTTCCAGGGCGTTAACCAGATTGGTGGCTGATTTTTCCCCCATGCGCGGCAGGCTTTTAAGCTGCTCAACGCTCAGGTGAAAGAGGTCGGCGGGGGTTTTTACCCAGTCCAGGTCGACAAGCTGCTCGATAAGCTTTTCGCCCAGGCCATCAACGTCCAGCGCTTTACGGCTGGCAAAATGTTTCAGCGCCTCTTTACGTTGAGCGGCACAATAAAGCCCCCCTGAACAGCGGGCGACGGCTTCGTCGGCTAAACGTTCGATCTCCGAGCCGCACACCGGGCAGTGATCCGGAAAAGTAATCTCTCGGGCGTCAGCGGGACGTTTCTCGGTATCCACACGCACTACCTGAGGGATCACATCACCGGCCCGGCGTATGGCCACCGTATCGCCGATCATCACGCCCAGGCGTTTAATCTCATCGGCATTATGCAGGGTGGCGTTCGACACCGTGACACCCGCCACCGTCACCGGCTCAAGCCTTGCCACAGGGGTAATCGCGCCGGTACGACCCACCTGAAACTCGACCTCGTTGAGGGTGGTAACTTCTTCCTGGGCGGGAAACTTAAACGCTACTGCCCAGCGCGGGGCACGGGCGACAAACCCCAGCTCCCGCTGATGGCGTAGGTCGTTAACTTTGATCACGACACCATCGATGTCGTAACCCAGTTGATCGCGTTTCTCGCCCAGTTGGTCGCAGTAATCGGCCACGGCCTGTGGGCCACTCATGGTGGCGAGCTCGGCGCTGGTACGAAAACCCAGGGTGGCAAGCCGCGCCATTAAGGCGCTGTGGCTGGTATCACCCTGATCTGGCTCAAGCCGCGCCGCCTGATAGGCATGAAACTCCAACGGCCGGGTGGCGGTAATGCGCGGGTCTAGCTGGCGAAGGCTACCGGCAGCGGCGTTGCGTGGGTTGGCGAAGCCTTTCAGGCCTTCGTCACGTGCCCGCTGGTTGAGGGATTCAAAGCCTTGGTGACGCATAATCACCTCGCCGCGCACCTCTAAAAGGTCGGGCACGTTGTTGCCCATTAGCTTCAAAGGCACCGAGCGCAGCGTGCGTAAGTTAGAGGTAATGCCTTCGCCGGTGCGGCCATCTCCGCGCGTCGCGCCGATGGCCAGTACGCCCTGCTCGTAAACCAGCGACACCGCAGCACCATCGAGCTTGGGCTCGCAGCTGAACTCGACGTCGTCGGCCTGGCATTCCAAACGCTCGGCAACCCGTTCGGCGAACGCATGGATATCGTCGCGGCTGAAGGCGTTATCCAACGAGAGCATCGGAATGGCGTGAGCCACCTCAGGAAAGCCGTCAGCGGGCGCTGCCCCCACTCGCTGGGTAGGCGAATCCGGTGAGATTAACGAGGGGTTTTCAGCTTCCAACTGCTTCAAGCGTTGCAGTTTACGGTCGTAGTCCGCATCGGTCAGCGTGGGTTCGTCCAGCACATAATAGCGGTAGTTGGCGTCATTAAGCGCGGCGCGTAGCTGGCTGATCTCTTCCAGCAGATGGGGGTCAGGCTGACTCATTGAAGCAGGTTCTCGTCGACAGACTAATAGCGGGAATACAAGTTAACGGTATTATTCAATAAAAAACACCCGCCCTCTGCAAGAGGACGGGTGCTGACTGACAAGCGCTATTTTAGTGGGCTTGCATATGGCGGTGCAGCCGATGCCGACGCTCGAATTCGTGGACGCGTTGGCGCGCGAATTCGATGGTTTGTGCGGTCATCACGCTATGGTTCTCATCTTTCAACTCGCCGCCCATATGGCGCACCACCACCATGGCGGTTTCCACCATGGCTTCAAACGCTGCCGAGCTGTCGTGCGCGCCGGGGAGCGGCATCAACAGCGTGATACCCGGCGTGACGAACTCATCCATTTCTTCGATGGGGAAGGTGCCGGGCTTGACCACATTGACCATGGAGAACTGCAGCTCGCTGTCGTCACTTTCTGTTTCGAAGCGATGAAAAACGCCCATGGGGCGGCTGTAGCGTAGGCCGCAAGCCATCATCAGGTCTAATAGTTTGGTGCCGTCGAAACCTTCTGGGTCGCGGGATAGTACGCTGATCACCACGACTTCTTCCGCGTTGGTTAAGGTTTCTTTGGCGTGTTCGCCGCAAACATCGTGTCGCAATGCTTTTTCTAGTGCAGGGTGAGTACGTACAACCCCTTCTGAGGCGTCAGGCTCATCGCGCAAAGTGGCTTGCGGGCTTGCGAAGTCAACGTCTTCATCAGCGGCATATTGAGCTTTTTCAGACGCTTGGGCGAGACGCTCTTCCTCGGCGGCTTGAGCGGCCAGTTCGCGAGCCTGCGCCTGCTCTTGGGCAATGCGGGCTTTTTCAGCGTCAGCGGCTTCTTTGGCCTCGCGGCGTTGTTCGGCTTCCAGCGCCTGCCGTTCAGCTTTCTGTAGTGCCAACGCTTCAGCACGGCGGGCTTTCTCGGCTTTCTTGAGCGCGCGTGCTTTGCGGTGGGCGATCATGCGCTGCTTCAGCGAACGACCGATGCCTTCAAAGTCCACCAGACGATATTCTTCTTCGTCATCATCGGGGTATTCGCCGGCAATATCGCTGCGCAGTTGACGGCGCTTGGGCGCCCCGTCTGAGGTAGCTTGCTTGGCAAACGCCGCGTCTTCAGGTTCAGCGCGTAATACCGGCGTGTCGTTTTCGTCTTCTTGAGCATGCGCTTTTTGGGCGGACGACGAGGCCGATATAACCGGCTCAACATCAGGCTCATTGTCTTGAGCTTGAGCCTTTGGCTCAGCGGCGGGGCTATCGGGCCGTGTTGCCTCAGTCACCGTATCGCTTGTGAAGGACATCGACGGCTCGTGCTTATATTTCTCTGCCTCTGGTGCAGGCATTTCCACCTCGGGGCGCTGAGTACGCATCGTTGCCGCGGTTTCGGCGGTGCGTGGGGCGGTAACATCTTCATCGCGTTCATTGCGCGGAGGGGATGACGAACTTGTCGAACCGGTACGGCGTTTAAATTCCGACAATATCTTCGACGGCCCAGGATGCTCTCGGCGTTTTAACTTTGGCTTCTGAGTAACACCGTTAGGATCGGCGGGTTTAACAACACGCGCTCCCCCATTGGGAAGCTCCCAGTTTACTTCGGCCTCTTTAGCCGCATCATCGAACTCTGTCGATCGACTGGTCGTCGTGTCGCTGACAGCTTGGTCAAGGCGCGGTACACGACGCTGACGCTGGAGTCGCCTCACCCCATCAATAACGATGAGGGATACCAACGCCAGCCCTAAAATGATTAGCCACTCTCTTAATTCCATGTTGAACATTCCATGGGTCATCTTGACGGTTGCTAAGGCGCGATGCCTGAAAATTAGCTCACTACTATTAAACCTATACTTACCCTAAGCATAGCGCGATTACTACGAAAAGGGCCACTTTTTGCTAATTTTCACGTTATCGCACATTTTTTAAGGTTATTTAAGGCAAAAATTCGACTATAAAACGAGCTAAAAGTGCCCAGTTGCCTTGTTAATAACTAACTACCCTACCCGATAGCAACATCCTTTACGTTTGAAACCCTTGTCAGGCATGCAAGCTCTGGGCTTTAAATCATACCCTGAGTGCCGAGCACAGGCGATACGTATTGCGACTTCATACACTAATAAGGGTTCAAAAACACGCGTTGCCAAGTAATATAGATAAGTTTAGTGGTTTGAGACACTTTTTTTAACTCATGAGCGTCAATTAATAAGCGATAGCCCGTTAACAAGGTTAACGGGTGCGCAGGTTAATCCACCAATGCAGAAGCCTCTTCGATGCCGACAGAGACCATTCGCGATACCCCTGGCTCTTGCATGGTAACCCCCATAAGCCGCTCGGCGGCCTCCATGGCAATTTTATTGTGGGTAATATAGATGAACTGAACGTTGTCTGACATCTCTTTAACCAGTTTGGCATAGCGCCCCACATTGGCATCGTCTAACGGCGCATCAACTTCATCCAGCATACAGAAAGGCGCGGGATTTAACTGGAAAATAGCAAATACCAATGAGAGTGCAGTGAGTGCTTTTTCTCCGCCGGATAATAAATGAATCGTCGTATTCTTTTTACCCGGTGGACGCGCCATGATGGCCACACCGGTTTCTAACAGGTCATCGCCGGTGAGTGTTAGCCAAGCCGTCCCCCCACCGAATACCCGCGGGAATAATGTTTGCAGCCCGCTATTCACTTGATCGAAGGTATCCCGGAAACGTACACGGGTTTCTTGGTCGATACGCTTGATGGCACGCTCCAGAGTTTCCAGCGCTTCGCTTAGCTCCGCATGCTGGGCTTCAAGATAGTCACGTCGCTCTGCTTGCTGGTC
This sequence comes from Vreelandella arcis, assembly GCF_900103865.1. Lineage (GTDB taxonomy): Bacteria > Pseudomonadota > Gammaproteobacteria > Pseudomonadales > Halomonadaceae > Vreelandella > Vreelandella arcis. The sequence goes on along the minus strand of NZ_FNII01000007.1, from coordinate 31,300 downwards.
ATACTCTTCAATCGCCGCCAAGTTAATGGCCCCTAAACGGCGGATTTTGTCTGAGGTGTTTTCTAAACGTTCCTGCCAGTCGGTTTCACTGGCATCGCTTGCCAGTTGTTCGGTTAGCGTCTCGACATCGTGGCCTAATTCGGCCAGTTGCTCGTCCTGAGTGGCGGCTTTTAAGGCCAGCGCTTGAGCATCCATACGCCGCTGCTGAAGTTGCTCGCGGCTGTGTTCCAAGTTGCGCTCGTGCTGCTGACGGGTCAGTTCGTCGTTACGTAGCTGATCAACCAACGCTTGAGTTTGTTGACGGGTGTCGTTTAAGCGTTGTTCCTGCTGTTCGCGCTGATACAACAACTCTTCAAGCTCTTCGGCGGCTAACTCGTCAGGCTCTAATAACGTTTCACGAGAGGCTTCTAACTCCTCGATCCGTTGTGCGAGACGCTCTTCACTATCGCTGCTGCGGGCCTGCTGCGAGCGCAGGCTATCTTGTTCAGCGCTGAGCCGCTCACGCTCTAGCGCCAAGGCCTGCTGGCTGGCTTTGAGCGGTGCATGCTGTTGGTTAAGACGTTCGCGCTGCTCCCGCTGGCCGCTGCGCTGCTCGGCGCTGGCGTCGCGGGCCTCGGCGGCTATTTCAAGCTGCTCCATAGCGCTATGCCAGCGGGCACGCTGCTCTTCAAGAGTAAGCGCTAACTCTTCTTCATCTTCCCGTAGCTGGTTGAGCTCTTCATCTAACTCAGTGGCCCGGTTTTCCAAGTGCTCCAGGCGCTGAGCCAGGCTTTGCTCTTTTATCGCCAGTTGCTGAAGATTGGCCGCATGGGCACGTTCTTCTTCTGCCTGCTGTTCACGAGCGCGCTCCAGTGCCTCAATCGTCTCGCTGGCGGCTTCGCACTCCTCTTCGGCCAGCGCCAGCGCGTGTTCTTCTTGCTCTCGGCTGGCGGCCAGTTCGTCGTAGCGACGCCGGGTAACCAATAGCGCATCCACGCCTTCCCCGTTGGCCTGCTGATGCAGCCAGCCACGCCCCCGCCAAACGCCGTCACGGCTGACCACGCTTTCACCGGGCGCAAGCGTGTCCAACAAGGCGTCGGCATCAGCGCCTTCCTCAACGTAGTGAATACTCGCCAACCATTCACCCAATGCACCAGCACCGCTGACCAGTGTATCCAGGCGCTGCCCGGAGGAAGACGGCGGCGATGCTTGGTCAATCAAACACCAATCGGTGGCCAGCGCTTCAGGTAGCGCCGTTAATTGATCGGCGGAGACCATGCGGGCATTAAGCCAAGGGGCAAGCAGCCAAGAAATGACACGCTCCCACCCCGGCGCAACGCTGATGGCTTCACCCAGCCGCGGCGCATCGGCTAAGCCGTGGGCGTCTAGGGTCGCGCTCAAATGAGGATCGTGATCGGCAAGCGCAGCGTCGATCAACGCCTGCAGCGAGGCAAGCTCGCCTTGGCGTTGGCTAAGGTCGGCACGCTGTTGGTCGCGGGTTTGGGTGGCCTGCTGGTAGGCGGCTTTGGCATCGCTGTAGCGTTGCTGCCATTGGTCACGCTCGGTTTGGAACGCCTCGGCGCGCTGTTCAGCTTCTTCTCGTTGCGCCTGACACTCTTCGTGCTCGCCACGTAATGCGGTCAGGTCGGCGAGATCGCCGCGCTGTTGACGGCGGCGCTGACGCTCGGCTTGTAGGCGGGCAATGCGCTGCTCTAAATCGCGTAGCTGATCCTGGCTGCGCTCGGCTTCGCGGCTGGCATCGCGCCAGCGATTATCGGCATCGGCCCACTGCTGTTCAGCGGCTTCCAGGGCAGGGCTGGCATCGGCTAGCGTTTGTTCCAGGGTTTCCAACTGCTCTTCAAGCGCTTCATGCTCGGGCAGCAATTCGTCAAGACGCTCCTCAATGGTGGCTAAGCGTTGCTGGTCGCCCTCACTCACCCGGCGCTGTTCGTCGAGATCGCGGCGTGCCGCCGCTATGTCATTGGCCAGTTGGCTCTCTCGACTGCGGCGATGGGCTTGATCCTGTTCCAGGCGGGCAATGCGCGTGGTGGTATCAAAAAACTGCTGTTGATGGCGGTCAAGTACGCCGGCCAGTTCGTCGTGTTGTTCACGGGCCTGCTCTAAACGCGTTTCACACTGGCGAACGCCAAACACGTCTTTTTCCACGGCGATTTCCAGCTCACGCACACGGCTCTCTTGGTGAGTTTGCTCCGCCCGCAGGGCTCTTCCCCTGAGCAGCGCTAGTTCGCCTTTGAGCTGAAATTCCTGCTGTTTTAACGCTTGGTAGCGTTTGGCGGCCTCGGCCTGGCGCTGTAGCCGCTCAAGCTGCTTATCCAGTTCTTCGCGGATGTCGTCAAGCCGCTCTAGGTTTTCCTGGGTACGGCGCATGCGGTTTTCGGTTTCGCGCCGGCGCTCTTTGTACTTGGAAATGCCAGCGGCTTCTTCCAAGGTGGCGCGCAGGTCGTCCGGACGGGCTTCGATCAGCCGCGAAATCATTCCCTGGCCGATAATTGCGTAGGAACGCGGGCCTAACCCGGTGCCCATAAACAGGTCGGCGATATCCCGACGGCGGCACTTTTGGCCATTAAAAAAGTAATTGGACTGACCGTCACGGGTCACCAGCCGCTTCACCGCAATTTCGGCATATTGGGCGTAAACGCCGCCCATAGCACCATCGCGGTTATCAAACTTAAGCTCGATAGAGGCTTGGCCTACCGGCTTACGACCCGTCGAGCCGTTAAAGATGACGTCGGCCATGGACTCGCCGCGCAGGGTTTTGGCCGACGATTCCCCCATGACCCAGCGTACGGCATCGATAATATTCGATTTACCGCAGCCGTTTGGCCCGACGATAGCGGTCATATTGCCGTCGAAAGGAACGGTGACCGGATCGACGAACGATTTAAACCCGACTAAACGTATCGACGTTAAACGCATTGAACGCACACGCTGGAATTACTCGAAAACACGATTAATGATCACCTCAGTAGCCTCTTGTGCGTCAAGCGGGCCCACCTCGACTCCGTCGACGTCGCCCCATAAATCCCCCGGCTGGGGCGTTGCCTGGCCACTTGGCGAGACCCGCACCATCAGGCGAACCTCGCGCACTTGGGAAATCTGCGCATCGTCCATCATGGCCGCGCGATCGTCCAGTTCAACGGTCATCGGCAGTTCGGACGCCAAGCCCTGAACCACCGCCAGCGGCGGACGCTCGCCCGCCAGATCCCGCGCAATGATGAAGACTTTATCATCGGCGTCAATGCGACTCGCCAAATCAGGGTCAAGCGTGACGTTGACCCGCACCCCTCGCCCAGTGGTTTCCTCAGCGGCTGGCTCGGTCGACTGTCCAAGGCGCGCTTGGGCGGTTTGAATGCCTTCGCGGAGCGACGCGGCCATCTCGGGGTTCTCAACGTTGGCCACGGCCCGCCGCCAGCGGTCGACGGCCATCTCGTAATCGCCCTGGTCAAAAGCGTGAATCCCCAAGATGCCGAGCACGGTGGGCTGACGGGGATCAACCTCCAGCACTTCATCGGTCAAGGCCTGCACTTCGTCGGTCAGTTCGCGCTCGGCCATAAAGAAACGCAACTGAGCAAGTTGGGCAAGTAACGGCGGTAAGCGACCTTCCAGGGCGATCAAACGCTCCAGCGCATTGACGGCGCTATCCATTTGTTCGGTTTCCCGGTAAAGCGGAAACAAAGTGCGCCACAGATTAGGGTTGCCCGGCTGTTGTAATGCCTGGGCTTCCAGCCGCTCAATGTACATAGCGCGTGAGCCATCTGGATCCGCTCGCACGTCCTGACCAATCGACCACAGGATCAAATCATCTTCCGCGCCTTGGTGCTGGTACCAGATCACGCTAACCGCAACCAGGGCGAGCATGACCAGCGGAACGGCCAACCGACCCGCCTGGTGGGATTTAAGCGGCCTGCGTCGCGTAGCGGCAGTATCTTCTAACAAACTACGCTCCAGGGCGAGTTTGTCGTCTTCGAACTGGCGCTGGTTCACTTTGCCTTCGTCATAGGCAGTGGTAAGCGCGCTCAAGCGGCGTTCAAAGATCGCCACATTTTGCTCAGCGGCGGCGTCTTCATTTTCAAAAGCCAGTTGCTCAGCCTGCCACCGGCGCGCCGTGCGCAACGGCAGCACCAACAGCCACAGCGCGGGCAACAAGACGCCAGCAAGCGCTATCCATAGCAGCGTCACGGGGCCTCCTTGCGCTCAATCAAGGCCTTCAGGCGTGCCTGTTCGTCAGAGGTTAATGCCTTCGTCGAGGCATGGCGACGGGCGCGTACAATCAATGCCACTACCAAGCCCGTCACCATCAAAAGCCCCACCGGTAGCCCCCACAGCAGATAGGTGCGGCGCTCAAGGCGGGGATTATAGAGAACGTAATCGCCAAACCGCTGAACCATATGGTGGATAATTTCAGTATCCGATTGCCCGGCGTTCAGCAGTTGGTAAACCCGGTCGCGCATGTCCGCCGAAATAGGCGCATCGGAATCATCAATGGCTTGGTTCTCACACAATGGACAGCGCATTGAGGCGGTTAAATCGCGATAGCGCTGCTCCGTGACCGGGTCATCAAACTCGCGCAGTTCAATACCTGCCGACCAGGCCGGCAACGCCAAGCAGATAAGCACCGTCAGACTGATTAAGCGAATTAGCGCCATTTCGCCACCTCCGGCAGCAATCGGCCTTGAACATCCTCAGGCGACACATAGCCTTTATGGTGGTAGCGAATCACGCCCTCGGCATCGACCAGAAAGGTTTCCGGCGCGCCGATGACGCCAAGCTCAAACCCAAGCTCGCCCTCGGGGTCAAAAATATTTATCGCGAACGGATCGCCAAATTCATCTAAAAACGCTTGCCCCTTTTCGCGGGTGTCGCGGTAATTGATGCCGACAAGGCGAATACCCCGGTCGGCGAGTGAGAGGAGTTGCGGCATTTCTTGCCGACAGGCGGGGCACCATTCTCCCCACACATTGACGAGCGTCACTTCGCCGGTCAGTAGCGATTGGTCAACCCGCCGTTGGTCGTCTTTTAGCGTCGTGGCCTCAAAGGCGGGAAAGTCGCGCGCCATGAGCGCCGAGTCGCGCCCCGTTGGATCCTCGGATAAGCGCACGTAGAAAAACAGCGCCAAGCCTAAAAACATCACCGGTAACAGCAGCAAAAGTAAACGTCGCGTCATGCCTTGCCCTCCTGCGCCAACCTGGCCGGGCGTACTTGCCGGTAGCGTTTATCGGCAACCGCCAACACCGCGCCCAGCGCCATCAGCAATCCCCCCAGCCACAACCAACGCACAAACGGCTTGTATTGGATACGCATCGCCCAACTGCCATCGCCTAAGTCTTCGCCCATGGCTACATAAAGATCGCGGAAAAGGCCGGGGCGCAGCGCTACCTGGGTCATGGGCATGCCGGTCGCGAGATAAAGCCGCTTTTCTGGCTGCATCAAAAAACGCCGCTGGCTGTCACCGCGCTGAACCTCAATCACCGCCGCATCGGCCAGGTAGTTGGGGCCTCGACGGTCGGTGAGTTCGGTCAAAGTAAACTGATAGCCCGCCACCTCGACGCGGGTATCCGGCGACATGCGCACGTTGCGCTCCACCGCGTAATGCGACACCACGGTTGCGCCAATAATCGTCACCGCCACGCCTAAATGGCCTAGCACCATGCCCCAATAAGCCAACGATAGCGCGCGCAGCCCGGCCCACACAGAACGTCTATGAAGCAGTTTATCGAACAGATCGCGCACCAACGACAGTACGATCCACAGCGCGGCAGACAAGCCCAATGTGACCCAGAGGTTCCACTCGCCCCGGTACACCAGCGGAATCAGCGCCCCCAGCACCAGTGCCGCCAGCCCGGCAAGCCATAGCCGACGCAATAGCTCGCCGGGCGATGTGGTCTTCCAGCGTGCGGCAGGCCCCAAGCCCATAAACAAACAGGTGATCACCGTTAGCGGTACAAACAGCGTATTAAAGTAAGGCGGCCCCACGCTGATTTTCCCCAGCCCCAGCGAATCCAGGATCAACGGATACAGCGTGCCCAACAGCACCGTCATCGTCATGGTGATCAGCAGGCCGTTATTAATCAGCAGTAGCGCATCCCGTGACAACCAGTTAAAGCCAACTTTATGGCTCACCCGTGGGGCACGCAGCGCAAACACCACTAATGAGAGCGTCACGGTCACCGCCAGCAACACCAGGATAAACAGCCCCCGCGAGGGGTCATTGGCGAAGGCATGCACCGAGGTCAGCACTCCGGAGCGAACTAAAAAGGTACCCATCAACGAGAGTGAAAAGGTGGCGATTGCCAGCAGCACCGTCCAGCTCTTAAACGAGCCGCGCTTTTCGGTAACCGCCAAGGAGTGCATTAACGCCGTGCCGGTCAACCATGGCAGCAACGAGGCGTTTTCCACCGGATCCCAAAACCACCAGCCGCCCCAGCCCAGTTCGTAGTAGGCCCACCAGCTACCCAGAGCAATCCCCACGGTCAAAAACGCCCAGGCGGCATTGGTCCAGGGCCGCGCCCAGCGGGTCCACGCCGCATCTAGCCGCCCGCCGAGCAAGGCGGCAATGGCAAACGCAAATACCACGGAAAAACCGACATAGCCCATATACAGCATGGGCGGGTGGACGATCAGTCCAATGTCTTGCAAAAGAGGGTTAAGGTCGGCGCCATCGGCGGGAATATCCAGCAAATGCCGCTCAAACGGGTTGGAGGTCAGCAGCATGAACAGCAAAAATCCCGCACTAATGAGCCCCAGCACTCCAAGCACCCGCGCCAGCATGTCGCGGGGTAAGTGCCGCGACCACCAGGCTGCCACACACCCCCAGCCTGCCAGCATCAGACTCCACAGCAGCACCGACCCTTCGTGATTGCCCCACACGGCACTTAATTTGTAATACCAGGGCAGTAGCGAATTGGCGTTGTTGGCGACGTTGACCACGCTAAAGTCGTCCATCAAGTAACTCGCCGTTAAACACCCATAGGCAAGTAACACAAACACGAATTGACCGGTGGCCATCGGCTGCGCGTAAGCCATCCACAGCGGTCGGCGAGTAGCTGCGCCGGCCAAGGGCAGCACCGCCTGCACCACGGCCATCAGCAAGGCAATGATCAACGCAAAATGGCCAATTTCGGGCAGTATTCGCATCAGCATGGGTGCTCCGATTTACCCTTCAAGCCAGTCACGCACTCGGGCACATCAAGTGTCATCCCTGTTCTCACGTCGTGGCCCTACCTCGTCGGCTTTTGCTTGAAAGTCGGCGGGTGAATAACCGGCGTCTTCCAGCGCTTGCGCGACTTCGGGCGGCATGTAGTTCTCATCGTGGCGGGCCAGCACTTTATCAGCGCGAAAATGGCCGTCTCCCTGCAGCTCGCCCACCACCACCACACCCTGCCCTTCGCGAAACAGGTCGGGCAGTATGCCTTGGTATTCCACGTGCAAATCATCAACGTAGTCGGTGACGGTAAACGCAACGTTCAGGCTTTCGGCATCCCGGGAGACAGACCCCGGCTTTACCATGCCGCCCGCGCGTATTGAACGTTCCATCGGTGCCTCGCCCTGGGCAATCTGCACGGGGCTAAAAAACAAATTAATATTCGCCCGTAGCGCATACAGCGTCAGTCCGATGGCCACCGCAGCCAAACTAAGCAAGATGACGATCACATAGAGTTTGCGCTTACGCGTCGGGGTCATGGGCCGGCCCTCTTGGCTGCGTTGACGCTTGGCGACGGCGCGCCTGGCGCTTGAGTTGGACAATCAGTTGCTGTCGTTCTAACCGGGCATGCAGCACCAGCCCCGCCATCAATGCAGCCGTCATTCCCCAGGCAGACCACACGTAAGCACCGTGGCCGCCCATTGTCAGCCACTCGGCAATCGAAGCAAACGCCATTAGCGGCTCTCCTTCACTAGCGTTTGAACCCATTGGGTATGGGCTTCACGGCGCAATATTTCACTGCGCGTACGCATCAGCGTTAGGGCAATAAAGAAACAGTAAAATCCCGCTACCATAATAAGCAATGGTAGCCACATCGATACCGGCATCGCGGGGCGAGAGGTCAGCGTAAACGACGCAGGTTGGTGCAAGGTATACCACCAGTCCACGGAATACTTAATGATGGGAATATTAATCACGCCGACCATGGCGAGCACCGACGCCGCCCGCGCTCCGCTATCTCGTCGAGCAAAAGCGCCACGCAGGGCAATCACACCGATATATAAAAACAGCAGAATGAGCATGGACGTTAACCGGGCGTCCCAGATCCACCAGGTTCCCCAGGTGGGCACGCCCCACACGGCGCCGGAAAACAGCGCGACAAACGTCATCGCCGCGCCTAACGGCGCCATAGCAGCGGCGGCCATATCGGCCATCTTGATTTTCCACACCAGGTGAATAAGCCCCGCGCCGGCCATAAAAACAAACACCGACTGGGCTAAAAAGGCGGCCGGCACGTGCACATAAATAATCCGGAAGCTGTTGCCTTGTTGATAGTCGGCGGGCGCAAAGACCAGCCCCCACAAAGTGCCGGTCAGCAACAGTAGCGCTGCTGCTCCCCAGCACCAAGGCTGAAGCGTTGCGCTAAGTTGATAAAACCATTTGGGCGAACCCAGCTTGTGTATCAAGCCCCACATACAGTGCCCATCCCTACCCGTTAATACTGATACGCAGCGACGCGGCAATCGCCCAGGGGGCGAATATCAACGCAGCGGCCAGTAACGCGCCAAGCATTGCCAGATGTGGCAATACCGCGTCTCCCACGACGGCCGCTTGAACCGCCCCCGAGCCAAAAATCAGTACCGGAATATACAACGGCAGAACCAACAGCGAGAGTAGCACGCCACCCCGGGGCAAACCGACGGTTAATGCCGCGCCAATGCCGCCAATCAGGCTCAAGCTGGCACTGCCCAATGCTAACGACACCATCAATACGCCATAACTATGCAGCGGTAGCGCCAGCATCACGCCCAACAAGGGCGCCATGACAGCAAGCGGCACGCCCGTTAGCAACCAGTGCGCGGCCACTTTGGTAACGCTTAACGCCGCTAGCGGCTGTGGCGAGAGCATCATCTGCTCGAGGCTGCCATCGTCGAAATCGCTGCGGAAAAGCCCATCCAGCGACAGCAGCGTGGCAAATAGTGCCATAACCCATAAAAGCCCGGGGGCTATGGCTGTCAGTAGGTCTGCCTCGGGGGAAATTCCCAGCGGGAACAGGCTAATCGCCAAGGCGTAAAACACCAAGGGATTGAGCACCTCGCCGCGCCGTCGCCGCATGCGGCTAAGCTCACGCACCAAGGTGGCTCTCAGCGCTACCGTAAGGCGCGGCTTAGCCTTTGACTCGCTGACGATCGCGACCTGCGGTGTAGTGTCTGATGACGGCAAGCCTGGCTCCTTTAGCCCAACGCAATATGACATAGCGGACGGGCATTATTCAGTGCATGGTGAGTCGTTACGACCACGGCACCCCCGGCGTCGGCATGCGCTGCCAGCTGCGCTTCCAGGGCGTCGACACCCGCCTGGTCAATGGCTGTAAAAGGCTCGTCCAGCACCCACAAGGCTCGCGGTGTCAGGCTCAGTCTTGTCAGCGCCACACGACGCTGCTGACCTGCCGACAAATGTCCGATGGGGGTGTCTTCCAACCCCTGCAACCCCATGCGAGCAAGGGCCGCTTCGCGCTGCTCTTCACTGCCGCGCTCACCCTGCAACGCCTGGTACCAGGCCAGGTTTTCCAGGGGCGTTAGCCACGCACTCACGCCGGGCGCATGGCCCAGGTAAAGCATGTTGGCGGCAAACTGTTCGCTTACTTGGCTAAGCGGCTGACCGTTCCAGTGTAACGCGCCCGAAAAATCATTGAGCTGCCCGGCGAGTATTTTTAACAGGGTGGTTTTACCACTGCCGTTAGGGCCCGTAACACGCAGTATTTCGCCGTGGTTGATCTCGATATCCAGGCCGCTAAACAACCAGCGATCATCGCGTTCACAGCCTAGTTGGCGGCCTTGCAAACACAGCGTCACGCACCACCCCGCATAAGTCTAATTTGGCTCGAACTCTACACGGAAAGCCGTTCTCTCGCTAGTCAGCCCGCGGGTAGAGCACAACGCCTCACTAACCTATCGGTCGGATGGGCAATTTAATCTGGCACTGTATGCAAAAACAGGTTTATACTGACCAAACACTGTATGAAAAAACATGCAACGCCACACCAAGCACTGTTTGTTTAACGATAAATTGCCTAAGGATAGGGCGCTGATTTGGAGAAAGCCGATGAACATGTCGATGAACACGTCATTGCCGACAATTCGCCCAACGCCACTTCCCTATACAACGCCAGCGTCCGACGCACAGGTGATTCGCCGCAACACCTATACCTTAATGATCCGCGGCAACCACATGGGCGACTGCCATCTTTTTGATGGCGATGTGATCGTTATCCGACGCTACCAGCACGATAATCAGGCCGAAACGATTGTCGCGGAAATCAACCATCAAGCGCTGGCGCTCAAGCAACTGTCGATTAGCCGTGCAGGTGTCCGCCTATGGCTGGATGACGCCAAGCATTCCGAGGTGTTTTTGCATAATCGCGATATCCAGGTACTTGGCATGTTCATGGGAATTGAGCATCATCCCATGACACATTAAATCGCCGGAACCTTCATGCGCTACCGCGTCCCCCATTTGCCTACGGGCACCTGGCACATTGACGAGATCGACGTCGAAAAAAGCCGCTTTATTGCCTGGGTCGCCCACACCCCGAACCTGGACGCTGTGGATGCCCTGCTAACGGCGGCGAAACAGACGCATCCCCATGCGAGCCACCACTGCCTCGCCTATATTGCCGCCGCCCCAGGCGAGCAGCAACTGATTGGTTTTTCCGATGACGGCGAACCCGGCGGCACCGCCGGTCGACCTATGTACCACACGCTCCAGGGCAGCCAGCTAGGCGAAATTGGTTGCGTGGTCATTCGCTACTTCGGCGGGACCAAACTCGGCACCGGTGGTCTGGCACGTGCTTATGCACAAGCGGTAAACAACGCCCTGGCCACGCTCGCTACGCAAGAGGTGATCGAGCGAGATCACTACCTGGTGCGTTTCGCCTTCGCCGACGAAGCCGTTGCCCGAGGGTGGTGCGACGAACAGGCTATCCCGGTAATTAACGCCGAGTATGACGGGAATGGGGTTGCCCTCACGATAGGCTGGCCGAGTGATTGCCCGCTGGATCTGACGCCATTGGAAAGCCGGCTGAAGCAGCCGCTCAATGCCGAGTCGATCAACGCCTAAAAAAACGGCCGCACCTGAGTGCGGCCGTTTTCGTGGAAGGCAAGGCGTTTCAGCCTAAGTACTTGATCATGACCCCGGCAGCTACCGCTGAACCAATCACGCCGGCCACATTGGGCCCCATGGCGTGCATCAGCAGGAAGTTATGCGGATTCGACTCAAGGCCAACCTTGTTGGCCACCCTTGACGCCATTGGCACCGCTGATACCCCTGCCGCGCCAATCAGTGGGTTGATCGGCATTTTGCTCACGACGTTCATCAGCTTGGCCATCAACACGCCAGCCGTGGTTCCAATCCCGAAGGCCACGATCCCCAGCGTCATAATGCCGAGGGTCTCAATCGCCAGAAAGCTATCCGCCATCAGCTTGGAGCCCACGGCAAGCCCGAGCACAATCGTCACGATATTGATCAAGGCATTTTGTGACGTATCGCTCAGCCGCTCGACTACACCGCATTCGCGCATCAGGTTACCAAAGCAGAACATCCCCAAAAGCGGCGACGCATCGGGCAGAAACAGCGCCACTAAAATCAGCAGCAGCACAGGAAACACGATTTTCTCGAGCTTCGATACCGGCCGCAGCTGGGTCATGGTGATTTCGCGCTCTTTCTGGGTAGTCAATAAGCGCATTATCGGCGGTTGAATCAGCGGAACCAGCGCCATGTAGGCGTAAGCGGCCACGGCAATTGCACCCAGCAGTTCAGGCGCCAGCATGCTCGCGACGTAGATAGAGGTCGGGCCATCTGCCCCGCCAATAATACCGATGGCGGCGGCCTGGTTGAGCGAGAAATCCATCCAGCCCATCGACGACAGCAGCACGGCGCCAAACAGCGTGGCGAAGATACCGAACTGCGCGGCGGCGCCCAGGAACAGCGTGCGCGGGTTGGCCAGCAGCGGACCGAAGTCGGTCATCGCGCCGACGCCCATGAAGATAATCAGCGGGGCAATGCCGGAGGTAATGGCCACGGTGTAGAACATGTACAGCAGGCCGTCACCATAGCCGGAACCGTTGGCGACAGCTTTCGCGCTGGCAATCTGCTCGGCCGTGGCCCCATTGGCCATCATCTGCTGCAGTGACGTGCGCCAGCTGTCGACGCTCGCCTGGCTATCCAGACTGCCACCCAGCGCCGAAGCCAGTTGTTCCAAGACAGCGGGCCGCCCCACTTCGATGGCTTGATCCAGGGCAGACAGCGCCAGTCCCGCTTCGGGAATGTTGGCTAAAATACCGCCAAAACCTATCGGCACCAGCAGCAGCGGCTCAAATTTCTTATAGATAGCGAGATACAGCAGCAATAGCCCTACCGCCACCATCACAACTTGGCCTAGCTCCAGGTTATAAAGCCCAGAGCCTTCCCATAAGGTAACTAATTTATCCATGCGGTGATCCTTAGAGTTCGATCAGCGTATCGCCGACGGCAACGCTGTCGCCCTCACTGACGCTCACAGCGGAAACGGTTCCGGCGCTGCTGGCACGCACTTCGGTTTCCATTTTCATTGCCTCAAGAATAATCACCACATCGCCGTCGGCCACTTGATCCCCTGGGCGCACATTGATCTTGAAGATGTTGCCGGCCAACGGGGCGGTAATCGCCTCACCGCTGGGTGCGGGGGCAGCTTGTTGCGAGGTGGCATCCGCAGGCGCCGCTTTTACGTCGCCAATCTCGCCGCCTTCGGCGACTTCTACCACAAAGGCTTTGCCATTGAGCTTAACGGTATAGGTTTCCGGGCCGCTGGACGCGACGGGCGCTTTGCTTTCCGTTTGTGCCGGTACGTTCGCACTCTCTGCCTCGGCGGCTTGAGGCTCGGCTTCAAACGCATCGGGGTTATCGCGGTTATTGAGGAACTTAAGCCCGATCTGCGGGAACAGCGCATAAGTCAGTACATCGTCAATCTCATGCTCACCCTCAGCCAAGCGAGTGCCTTCCTCCTTGGCTTTGTCTTTTAACTCGCCAGCCAGCTTATCCATTTCAGGCGAAAGGTTATCCGCTGGACGGCAGGTTATCGGCTCACCGCCTTCGAGCACGCGTTTTTGCAGCTCGCCATTAAACGGCGCAGGGGCGGCGCCATACTCACCTTTGAGCAGCGCCTGAACTTCTTTGGAAATCGACTTGTAGCGCTCACCCATCATGACGTTCATGACCGCTTGGGTGCCGACAATCTGCGAGGTGGGCGTGACCAGCGGGATAAAGCCAAGATCCTCGCGCACGCGGGGGATTTCGAGCAATACGTCGTCCAACTTATCGCCCGCGCCCTGCTCTTTGAGCTGGCCTTCCATGTTGGTCAGCATGCCGCCGGGGACTTGGGCGATCAGAATCCGTGAGTCGATGCCCCGCAGCGAGCCTTCAAACGCAGCGTATTTCTTGCGGACATCGCGGAAGTAGCTAGCAATGTCTTCCAGCAGCTCAAGATCCAGCCCGGTATCGCGGTCGGTGTCCTTAAGCATGGCCACAACCGACTCGGTGGGACTGTGGCCGTACGTCATCGACATCGAGGAGATGGCCGTATCCACGTTATCGATACCGGCTTCGACAGCTTTGAGAATCGTCGATGTGGACAGACCGGTGGTGGCGTGGCAATGCAGATGGACGGGAATCGACAGCTCTTTCTTGAGGCGCGATACCAGTTCAAACGCAGTGTAAGGCGTGAGTAGACCCGCCATATCCTTGATAGCCAGCGAATCGGCGCCCATTGCGGCAATCGTTTTCGCAAGGTCGACCCAGCTATCCAGGGTATGTACCGGACTTACCGTGTAGGAAATCGTGCCCTGTGCATGACCACCCACGTGGCGCACGGCTTTAATCGCCCGCTCTAAGTTGCGTGGATCATTCATCGCGTCAAACACGCGAAACACATCGACGCCGTTGGTTTTCGCCCGTTCAACGAACTTATCTACTACGTCATCGGCATAATGACGGTAGCCCAACAGGTTTTGACCACGCAGCAGCATTGCCTGAGGCGTGTTTGGCATTGCCTCATTCAAAGCACGGATACGTTCCCAGGGATCTTCGCCCAGGTAGCGAATGCAAGCGTCAAAGGTCGCGCCGCCCCAGGTTTCCAATGACCAGTAGCCGACTTTATCTAGTTTTTCGGCAATCGGCAGCATGTCCGCCAACCGCAGGCGCGTAGCAAACAGCGATTGATGGGCATCACGCAGGACGACATCGGTAATCCCCAAGGGTCGTTTTGTCTCATTCATGACGTTAGCTCACAGTCAGAAGTGTTAGTTTGTAGTAAAAATAACAAAAAAATGTCCAGTTTGCGCGATGCAACATGGCATAACAGGAAAGTTAACGACGTTTTTTGGTGCGGAAACGATGCACTGCAGCACTAATCACGGCCATTTTTTCATCATCTTGGGCCGTCGCTGCGGCCGCTGAGCTCGCCTTTGTGGCGGGTTTCGCCGGAGCAGGCGCTGGCTGAAAACGCCGGATAACGCTCGACATAAACGTCAGCGCAAACACCAAAATCGCAAGAAAAACAAACACAAACCCCATACCCAACGCCATCAATCCGAGGCCTTCTTGTAATAGTTCTGGATCTTGCATAGGCCGCTCTCCTTACGTAAAACCGAAAAGACCATCAACGCGACAGCTGATTGGTGCTTGGCGCAGTTCTGAGAATACACTAACCTGCCACACCCCCTGAATATTGCAATGGCGCGATGGTGTAAGTGATGGTTGTTAATTTACTACATAAAGGCGAAATCGGACTAGCCCCCATGGAGGGCGTTATTGATGCCGTCACTCGCGAACTGCTAACCAGCACGCCTGGGTTCGATTGGACGGTGACCGAGTTTGTCCGCGTCGTCGACGCTCGCCTACCGCCTCGCGTGTTCTATAAACACTGCCCTGAACTGGCTCATGCTAACGTTGCCACCCCCAGTGGCACGCCTGTGCACCTGCAGTTGCTAGGCGCTGACCCCAAGGCATTGGCCGCCAATGCTCAGCAGGCACTCTCGCTTGGCGCGCGCAGCATTGACCTTAACTTTGGCTGCCCAGCCAAGCTTGTCAATCGCCACGATGGCGGTGCATCACTGTTGCGCCAGCCCGAGCGGGTTTATCAAGCGGTCAAAGCGGTGGCCGACGCACTCGACGGTGAGATTCCGGTGACCGCCAAGATACGCCTGGGGTTCTCCGACCGTCGCTTGGCCATCGCCTGCGCTCAGGCTACCGAGTCGGGAGGGGCTAGCCGCCTGGTGGTTCATGGACGCACGCGGGATGAAGGCTACCGCCCGCCGGCTCACTGGGAATGGATCGCCAAAATTCGCCATCGCGTCGCGCTACCCGTTGTCGCGAATGGAGATATTTGGACGCTCGAGGATTATTGGAAAGCCCGCACGTTATCCGGCTGTCGCGACGTCATGCTGGGACGAAGCGCACTGGCTGACCCCTGGCTTGCCCCTCGGATTCGCCATTGGCAACGCACCGGTGAGCGCTTACCCGACACCACCTGGCCAATGCGTGTCAGCGTGCTCAAGCAATACGCGCACCGGCAGCGGCAACAACTTCCCAATCGGGTCGTGGTCTCACTAGTGAAGCAATGGCTTGCCCAAATGCGTCAGGGCAATGCGGAAGCCAACCTTCACTTTCAGCGCATTAAGCGGATTACCGACCTGGACACCCTGCTCGACAACCTGATAGTGACCACCCCAGTTGCCGAACCCGCATAAAAAAAAGCGCCCTACGGTTAAGTAGGGCGCAATACACGATCAAGACCCAAGCGCGAGTCACTTGAGCCTGGCTAGAAACAGAAAACCCGCCCTTATAAAAGGACGGGTTTGGAATCTGGCGCGCCCGGGAGGATTCGAACCTCCGACCCTCTGATTCGTAGTCAGATACTCTATCCAGCTGAGCTACGGGCGCGTGGATGCTATTCCACATATACTTGGGTAAACATCTTGGAAGGTGGCGCGCCCGGGAGGATTCGAACCTCCGACCCTCTGATTCGTAGTCAGATACTCTATCCAGCTGAGCTACGGGCGCATACCTTGTTGTGCGGCTGGCGGAGAGAGAGGGATTCGAACCCTCGATAGGGCTACAAACCCTATACTCCCTTAGCAGGGGAGCGCCTTCAGCCACTCGGCCACCTCTCCTTAACGGCACGGCGCGAATATTACCGATTTGGGGGTAAGTTGTCTAGGCCCTGTTCGGATTTTTTTCGCACCGCTCTTACCTTACGGGCATGTGACGGCTTCGTTGAATAGCCGGCCATGGATCACTCCGTTTCGCTTTCACCGCTTCGCTCACGCTGAATACGCTGATAAATCTCTTCACGGTGAACCGCCACGTCTTTTGGCGCATTGACGCCAATACGTACTTGGTTACCTTTCACTCCTAGCACTGTGACGGTGATTTCATCACCGATCATCAGCGTTTCGCCGACTCGGCGAGTTAGGATGAGCATGGCTGATCTCCTTCTCAGACGTTTTGTACAACGGGATGTGTCCGCCAGAAGCGGCACCCTGCCATTATGCGGCATGGTGCCCCTTGCCACCAACGACACTGGTTCCATGACACCTTAATTTCCCGTTGAATGAAAGCTCACCACCATAAGGCAGCAAGTACTCTTATCAGCGTAGAAGATTTAAGGCACGGATGTTATTCAGATTCGATATCTGATTTATCCAAACCGAATGCTTTATGTAAGGCATTGACGGCCAGTTCCATATGTTTTTCATCAATCACCACCGAAATTTTAATTTCTGAGGTGGAAACCATACGGATATTAACATTCTCATCGGCCAGTACGCGGAACATCTTAGAAGCGACACCAGCGTGGGAACGCATACCGACCCCCACCAGCGATACTTTCGCGATGTTATCATCACCGCGCAGCTCACCGCCGCCCAGACCGGGAATCACCGTTTCTTCGAGCAGTTTTTTGGTGGCCTTATAGTCACCTTTGGCCACGGTAAAGGTGAAGTCGGTGTAATCCCCTGCGGGTGCCACGTTCTGCACGATCATATCGACTTCGATATTGGCATCAGCGATCGGACCGAGAATACGCGAGGCGACGCCTGGCACGTCAGGGGTATTAAGCAGGGTCAATTTGGCTTCGTTTTTAGTGAAGGCGATACCGGAAATCAGCGGTTCTTCCATGGAGTCCTCGTCTTTATCTGCTTCTGCAACAATTAGGGTACCGGGGCCGTCTTCAAAGCTAGACAGCACCCGCAGGGGAACGTTGTATTTACCGGCAAACTCGACCGCACGAATTTGCAGTATTTTTGAGCCCAGGCTTGAAAGCTCAAGCATTTCTTCGACGGTAATGTTTGACAGGCGCTGCGCCTTGGAGCAAACACGGGGGTCGGTGGTATAAACGCCGTCAACATCGGTGTAAATCTGGCACTCATCAGCGCCTAGCGCCGCCGCCAGCGCCACGCCGGTAGTATCCGAGCCACCACGACCGAGCGTGGTAATGTTGCCGTCCTCGTCAACGCCCTGGAAGCCCGCGACCACCACCACTTGGCCTGCGTCCAAATCGGCTTTCAGGTCTTCAGTTTCAATGCGCTGAATACGCGCCTTGGTGTAGGCGCTATCGGTGTGAATACCTACCTGTGCACCGGTATGTGACGTCGCGGCCACGCCGGCCTGCTGCAGCGCCATCGCCAACAGCGAAATCGTTACCTGCTCGCCGGTCGACAGCAGCATGTCCATTTCGCGTGGCGCCGGATCCTCGTTTAGCGCGTTCGCCATTTCCGTCAGGCGGTTGGTTTCGCCGCTCATCGCAGAGACCACCACCACCACTTGGTGACCTTGGTCACGGAAACCTTTGACCTTTTCCGCCACGGCCTTGATACGGTCGACAGAGCCCACCGAGGTACCGCCGAACTTCTGTACGTATAATGCCATATGCCGTTTTTCCTATGTTTTGGAAATGTATGGGGAATGGAAAGTAAAATCCTGTATTACCAATAAACGAAAGGCCGATAGCAAATAATGCCACCGGCCTTTCTATTTAGCTAAGCGTGTTTTCCAACCATGCCGGGACACTGCTCAACGCGCCGGGCAATGCATCGGGCTGACTACCGCCTGCCTGCGCCATATCCGGGCGACCCCCGCCTTTACCGCCCACCTGCGAGGCAACATGGTTGACCAGCTCACCGGCCTTCACTCGCCCGGTGAGGTCTTTGGTGACGCCCGCGACCAAGCTAACTTTACCAGCCGCTTGGTCGGCAACGCCGAGGATGACAACCCCCGAGCCCAGCTTGTTTTTCAGCTGGTCGAGTACGTCGCGAAGCTCTTTGCCTGACACGCCGTCCAGTTGGGTCGCAAGCAATTTAACGCCGTTAACGTCTTGTACCTGACTGAGCATATCGCTACCCGCGGCGCTGGCAAGCTTGGATTTTAACTGTTCAAGCTCTTTTTCCAGACTACGATTACGCTCCACCAGCGACTCGACCCGCGCTTCGACCTGCTCGGGTTTGGTTTTCAACCGCTCACCCAGGCGCTGGACGCGGGCTTCTTGCTCACGGAAATACGCCAGGGCGTTTTCACCGGTAATCGCTTCGATACGGCGTACGCCGGAGGCGATACCCACTTCGTTGACCACGTGACAGCAACCGATGTCACCGCTGCGCGCCACGTGAGTGCCGCCGCATAGCTCGATGGAGAAATCGTCTGCTCCAATGGTCAACACGCGAACATTGTCGGCGTATTTGGCTTCAAACAGGGCAGCAGCCCCCTTGGCCTTGGCTTGATCCAGGCTCATTTGCTCGATTTTGGTCGGCGCATTGGCCAGAATTTGCTCGTTGACTAGCCGCTCGACTTCCGCCAACTGCTCTGCCGTCATGGGTTCGAAGTGGCTGAAATCGAAGCGCAGCCGCTCGGCGTTCACCAGAGAGCCTTTCTGCTGAACGTGATCGCCCAGCACCATGCGCAACGCCTTATGCAGCAGGTGCGTCGCTGAGTGATTGCGGATCGTTGCCGTGCGCAGGCTGGCATCGACCTCGCCACGCACGCCGGCCCCCACACTAAGGGAGCCCTCGACCATGATGCCCTGGTGCAGGTGATGGCCGCTTTGTTTTTGGGTGTCGGTGACCTGAAAACGGCCGCCATCGACATATAAATAACCAGTATCGCCAACCTGACCGCCCGACTCGCCGTAGAACGGCGTGCGATCCAACACTACGGTGCCCTTTTGGCCGGCTTCCAGCGCGACCAGTTCGTTGCCTTCCGTGTCGACCAGCGCGGTAACGCTAGACTGGTCTTCCAGACGATCATAGCCGGTAAAGGTGGTTTCGCCGTCAAGCTCAATGGAGGCACTGTAATCCGCCCCAAACTGGCTGGCCGCGCGGGCACGCTCGCGCTGCGCTTCCAGTTCGCGATGGAAGGCTGCTTCGTCGAGGGTGACTTCGCGCTCGCGGCAGACATCAGCGGTTAAGTCGTAGGGGAACCCATAAGTATCGTAGAGTTTAAAGACCGTCTCGCCGGGTAGGACATCGCCTTCCAGTTCATCGAGCGCGGCGTTGAGAAGCCCCATGCCGTGATCTAGGGTGCGGGCGAACTGCTCTTCTTCCTTCAGCAATACACGGGCGATTTGGCCGCGCGCCTCGCGCAGTTCGGGATAGGCGTCGCCCATCTCGGCATCCAGGGCGTCGACCAGTTTGTGGAAGAACGGCTCGGTAGCCCCCAGCTTGTGGCCATGGCGAATCGCCCGGCGAATGATACGGCGCAGTACATAGCCACGGCCTTCATTGGACGGCAGTACGCCATCGGCAATCAAAAAAGCGCAGGAACGGATGTGGTCGGCGATCACGCGCAGCGACGGCGACTGGGTGTCAGCGTGTCCGGTTGCCTTGGCAGCCGCGTCGAGTAAGTTTTGGAACAGATCGATCTCATAGTTCGAGTGCACGCCCTGCATCACGGCCGCTACACGCTCTAGACCCATACCCGTATCAATCGACGGTTTGGGCAGCGGATTAAGCGTGCCTTCGGCGTCGCGATCAAACTGCATGAACACCAGGTTCCAAATTTCGATATAACGGTCACCATCCTCTTCAGGGCTGCCGGGAGGGCCACCCCACACCTCTGGGCCGTGGTCAAAGAAGATCTCGGAACTGGGCCCACAAGGGCCGGTGTCGCCCATCTGCCAAAAGTTATCTTCATCGAGCTTGGAAAAGCGCTCAGGGTCGATGCCGATCTCATCTTTCCAGATACGTTCGGCTTCATCGTCGCTGATATGCACGGTAACCCACAATTTTTCTTTGGGTAGGCCCAGCGTGTCGGTCAGAAACGTCCAGGCGAAACGGATGGCATCACGCTTGAAGTAATCGCCAAAGCTGAAGTTACCCAGCATTTCAAAGAAGGTGTGGTGGCGCGCAGTGTAGCCGACGTTATCCAGATCATTGTGCTTACCGCCTGCCCGAACGCATCGCTGCGCCGAGGTCGCCCGCACGTAGGAGCGTGGGTCACGGCCAAGAAACACATCTTTAAACGGCACCATTCCCGCGTTGGTAAACAGCAGCGTTGGGTCGTTGCCCGGCACCAGTGAGCTGGTGGGCACAATGGTGTGCCCTTGATCTTCGAAGAAAGATAAAAAAGCCTGCCTGATCTCTGCGCTCTTCATAGGGTATCCGTAACAATAAATCGTGATGCCCCAGGGCGCTATCGCCGCTACCCTCTGGGGTCGCAAAAAAAGCCATTATAGCGCAGTTGTCAAACGACTAAAGCCGCAGTTAGTGGCATAGACATCCAAAGCAATTGCGTATGGGCATCAGAAGGGGGTCTATAGGCAGGATAACGCGTAGCGAATTTGGTCGAAATCAAACCCACGGCTGGCGAGAAAACGCTCCCGCTTGGCGCGCTCTTGGGGGGTAGCACCAGGGGATGAAAAGCGACGCGCCAAGGCCTCACGGGCGAGCTCAAACCAATCGACCGCCTCACGCTCTTCGACAACGGCAAACGCCGCCGCTGATGTCTCTTGGTCGATCCCACGCTGGCGTAATTCGCCTTTAATGCGGATAACACCCTGCCCCCGGTGAATCCGCGAGCGGATAAAACTTTCGGCAAATCGCGCGTCCGACTGTAGCCCTTGTTCAACCAGTGCCTCTAAGCAGGCGTCGATGTCTTCAGCGGCAAACGCTTTGTGTTCGAGTTTACGCGCCAGCTCAGCACGCGCGTATTCGCGCCGAGCCAGCAGTTGAATCGCCACATCCCGAGGTGTGGCATCACGAGACGATGAAAACATGCGGCCTCTAACAGATTAGAGCAGATCGTCTTCGGTATCAGCATCGGCGTCAACGGGTGCTTCCGCCTTAGAAGCGTCTTCTTTTTTCGGGTTGGGCTGGGCAAGCAACTGGGCGCGCACCTGGCTTTCGATCTCTTCCATGATTTCAGGATGCTCTTCCAGGTACTGGGCCGCATTGGCTTTACCCTGACCAATCTTTTTGCCTTTGTAGCTGTACCAGGCACCCGCTTTATCAACGAGGTTCTGCTGTACGCCCAAGTCGACGACTTCCCCGGCGTGGTAGATGCCTTTGCCGTAGAGAATTTGGAACTCGGCCTGACGGAACGGCGGCGCCACTTTATTTTTGACCACTTTTACGCGGGTTTCATTACCGGTGACTTCATCACCCGACTTCACCGAGCCGGTACGGCGGATATCCAAACGTACGCTGGCGTAAAATTTCAGCGCGTTACCCCCGGTGGTGGTTTCGGGGCTGCCAAACATCACGCCGATCTTCATACGGATCTGGTTGATGAACACGACAAGGCAGTTGGCATTTTTAATATTGCCGCTAATTTTACGCAGCGCCTGGGACATCAAACGCGCCTGAAGGCCAACGTGGGCATCGCCCATTTCACCTTCGATCTCAGCGCGCGGCGTTAACGCGGCGACCGAGTCAATGATAATGACGTCGACGCCGCCCGAGCGCACCAGCATGTCGGTGATTTCCAACGCTTGCTCACCGGTATCCGGCTGCGACACCAGCAGGTCGTCCAGATTGACGCCGAGTTTTTCAGCGTAGCTGGGATCCAAAGCGTGCTCGGCATCAACGAAGGCACACACTTTGCCTTGTTTTTGCGCCTGGGCAATGACCGACAGGGTCAGGGTCGTTTTACCCGATGATTCCGGGCCAAAGATTTCACACACCCGACCATAGGGTAGCCCCCCGATACCCAGGGCGATATCCAAACCCAGCGACCCCGTGGACACCGACGGCATTACAACGCGGGGGGCATCGCCCAAACGCATGACCGTGCCTTTACCAAACTGGCGATCAATTTGGGTAAGCGCAGCGTTAAGCGCTTTGGTGCGATTATCATCCTGAGCCATTCAGTTAATCCTCATCAGAAGCTGTATAATTAGCCAGTAGTATGCCAAAGATTAGCCGTTAAACAAATCCTCAACCAGTGTTTCGAGCGATTATTTCGCGCTCGCGTTATCGACTTGTTCCGCCAAACGCGCGACCAAGCCTGCCAGCGCCTGCCGCACGGCTTGCTCGCGCACCGCCTGACGGTCGCCAGGAAAATGAAACCGCTCGGCTTGCTGGCTGAGGGTGTCGCCCCATGCCACCCAGACCGTGCCCACAGGCTTGTCTTCACTTCCTCCGTCGGGGCCCGCCACGCCGCTGACCGCCACGGCGAGCCCAGCACCGCTTTCACGACAGGCCCCCGCCACCATCGCCTTAACCACCGCGTCGCTGACGGCACCATGGGTCTCCAGCGTGGTTTCCGGGACGCCTAGCAGGCGTGTTTTGGCGGCATTGGCGTAGGTGACATACCCAGTCGTAAAATACGCCGAGCTACCCGTCACCGAGGTGATCGCACTGGCAATACCACCACCGGTGCATGACTCGGCGGCGGTGACTTCAACCTTGGCCTGCTGGCAAAGCCGCCCCAGGCGCTGGGCCAGTATAGACAAATCCAGGTTCATTAAACTCGAGACACTGGGTGACATGGTCGCTCCTTCATGTGCGTCGTCAATTCAGCGTAGAATACTGCGTTTAGCTTTCTCAAAGAAATTGCTCAACGAAATTGCCCAACGAACATGCTGCAAGCCACGCTTGCGCCACGCTCAATTAGGACGCCCATGTCACAGGCCAGCCCCGCGCACACGCCCATGATCGCGCAATACTTAAACATCAAACGCGAACACCCTGAGGTACTGCTGTTTTACCGAATGGGTGATTTTTACGAGCTGTTTTTTGATGATGCAAAACGCGCCGCCGGGCTATTGGACATCACCCTAACCCAGCGAGGTCAATCAGGCGGCCAGCCTATCCCCATGGCGGGCGTGCCCTACCATAGCGCCGAAGGGTATTTAGCACGCCTGGTCGCCGCGGGCGAGTCGGTGGCCATTTGCGAGCAAATTGGTGACCCGGCGACCAGCAAAGGGCCCGTCGATCGTCAAGTTGTGCGTATTGTGACACCGGGAACGCTGCACGACGAAGCGCTACTGGATGCCCGCCGCGACAACGTGCTGGTGGCATTGGCACCCGGCAGCGATCGCTGGGGGCTGGCTTGGCTGGAACTTTCCAGCGGGCGCTTTAGCGTACTCGAAGTCGATAGCGAAGCCGAAATGCTGGCCGAGTTAACTCGCCTGTCGCCAGCGGAGCTCCTTGTTCCCGAGAGCCTAACCCTACCGGACACCTGGTCGCAAACGCGCAGCCTGCGCCGCCAGGGCGAGTGGCTGTTCGACTTACAGAGCGCGACGCGCAGTTTGTGCGACCAGTTCGAGGTACAAGATCTACGCGGCTTCGGCTGCGCCCACCTCAACACGGCGTTGGTCGCTGCCGGCGTGCTGATTGACTACGCGCGCGATACCCAGCGCTCACGCCTGCCCCACGTCACCGCGATTAGCGTTGAGAACCGTGACGATGCCGTGGTCATTGATGCCGCCAGCCGGCGCAACCTGGAAATCGACCTCAACCTAGGCGGCACCACCGATAATACGCTGGCCAGCGTGCTGGATACCTGCACCACGGCAATGGGTTCCCGCTTGTTAAAGCGTTGGCTCAATCGACCGTTGCGCCAACGCGATATCATCCAGGGCCGCCAGGCAGGCGTGGCGCTCTTAAGCCTTGATGCCCGCTACCTGACGATGCGCGACACCTTAAGCGACGTTGGCGACGTCGAGCGCATCCTGGCCCGGGTCGCGCTATACAGCGCTCGGCCTCGCGATTTGGCACGCCTGCGCGATGCACTGACCACGCTGCCCGCCCTGGAGCAGCAGCTAAGCGACGTTGAAGAGGGCAGTTTGCTGGATAGCCTACGCCCGCATATTCGGCCTTACCCGGCGATAGCCGACACGCTGCAGCGGGCGCTGGTCGATAACCCCCCGGTGGTGATCCGCGACGGCGGGGTGATCGCCCCGGGGTACGACGCTGAGCTGGATGAGCATCGCGGTCTCGCCGAAAACGCCGGCGATTATCTGGTACAGCTGGAAGTACGCGAGCGGGAACGCACCGGCCTTGCTAATTTGAAAGTCGGCTACAATCGCGTCCACGGCTACTTTATCGAGCTGCCCCGCGCTCAAGCCCAACAGGCTCCGGTGGATTACATTCGGCGGCAAACGCTAAAAAATGCCGAGCGGTTTATCATCCCCGAGCTAAAAGAGTTCGAGGATAAAGCGCTGTCGGCAAAATCCCGCTCGCTTTCCCGTGAAAAGTGGCTCTACGACCAGCTCCTTAACGAGCTGAATGAAGAGCTCAACGCACTGCAGCGCACCTCTCAGGCGCTCGCCGAGCTGGATGTGCTGTGCGCCTTTAGCGAGCGCGCTGAAGCGCTTAACTGGGTGCGACCCACCCTGGTTGAGTCCACCGGCCTGACTATCCAGGCCGGTCGCCATCCGGTGGTCGAACAGGTTAGCGACCATCCCTTCATACCCAACGATGTGACGCTCACCCCCGAGCAGCACATGCTGATTATCACCGGGCCGAACATGGGCGGTAAGTCGACCTATATGCGCCAAACCGCACTGATTGCGCTATTGGCCCACAGCGGTAGCTTTGTCCCGGCCGATGCCGCTGAGATAGGCCCTGTTGACCGCATCTTTACGCGTATCGGCTCGTCGGATGACTTGGCCGGCGGTCGTTCGACGTTCATGGTCGAAATGACCGAAACCGCCAATATCCTGCACAATGCGACCGAGCACAGCCTAGTGTTGATGGACGAAATCGGCCGCGGCACCAGCACCTTCGACGGCCTCTCGCTGGCCTGGGCTAGTGCCGAGCACTTAGCCCAGGCACGCGCGCTAACGCTCTTCGCGACCCACTACTTTGAAATGACCGGGCTACCCGACCAGGCCGACGGAGTGGCGAACATTCATTTAACCGCCACCGAACACGGTGACAACATCGTGTTTATGCACCGGATTGAAGCCGGCCCCGCCAGTCAAAGCTACGGCTTACAAGTCGCACAGCTGGCAGGGGTTCCCGCTCACGTCATTCAGCGGGCACGCGAAAAGCTTGTCACTTTAGAGCAGCGCGACGTAGAGGAGCAGCGCCAGATGCCGTCATCACAACACACTGCTCCCCAACAAAATGACTTATTCGCCAGCGCACCCCACCCTATCGTGGAAGCGCTGGAACATGCTGATGTGGATGGTTTATCGCCCCGGGAAGCACTGGATCTACTGTATCAATGGCGCGAAATGCTCTAATCGACGCATTAGAACAGCGCCGCGATGCTTGCCGCCGCGTGAGGGCACCTCTAGAATGTCGCCCATACTTTTTAGCTTATAAAAAACAGCTGATTTATAACCATTCACGATTGACCACGACCAAGGGCGTCCCCTTGGTCCCGCAAGAGGGATAGCAAGATGACGTTTGTCGTTACCGAGAACTGCATCCAATGCAAATACACTGACTGTGTCGAGGTCTGCCCAGTCGACTGTTTTTACGAAGGCCCGAATTTTCTGGTGATTCACCCGGACGAGTGTATCGACTGCGCGCTGTGTGAGCCGGAGTGCCCCGCCGAGGCGATTTACTCCGAAGATGAACTGCCCGATGGGCAGGAGCAGTTTATCGAGATCAACGCTGAACTGTCGGAGGTATGGCCGAACATTGCCGAGAAAAAAGACCCACTGCCCGATGCCGAAGAATGGGACGGCAAAAGCGGCAAGCTCGAAAAACTCGAGCGCTAAACATGGTATGGCCTCGTTTAACCGAGCCGCCATTAAGCCACGTAGGCTTTTAGAAACCAGCGAATGCGCTGGTTTTTTTATGTGCCACGATTAACTTGTTATATCCATAGACACAAAAAAAGGCGACCCGTAGGCCGCCCGCTCCAAGCACTTCCTCTGACCACTCCCTGTGTCAACTTCCTTTGGTGCTGTCCTTGCCAGGGTCTCACATCGCTGTGTCACCCAGCGCACCAACCTGCATCCCGTTGTTGCATCCTGCTTGAGAGCATCCTTGCCCCCTTGTCCTTAATACGCATTGTGGCAGAACGCCAAGCCATCACAAGGCGGTCAAAAACGACAAAGGGCGAACCTTGGCGGCCCGCCCTTTTCTAAAAATAAAATAAAAACAGATAGTTAACTTTATATCCGTCAATAATTTCTATTTTTCTTACCCACAAAGAGCGATTTTCGACGGCATTTGTAAGAGATCTCTTACAAAATTTTGAGACATCTCTTACAAGGCAACCTCGATTTTGTCCTTACTGGCCTTTAATCGCGGCAATTCCAGGATAGCGAACGTCGCCCAATTCGTCCTCGATCACTAGCAGGCGATTATATTTGGCAACGCGGTCAGAGCGGCAAAGCGAACCGGTTTTGATCTGACCCGCGCAGGTGCCCACCGCCAGATCGGCAATGGTGGTATCTTCGGTTTCACCACTGCGGTGGGAAATCACCGCGGTAAAGCCAGCGTCCTGGGCCATTTTAATCGCATCGAGGGTTTCCGATAGCGAGCCAATTTGGTTGAACTTGATCAGGATGGAGTTACCAATCTGCTCATCAATGCCGCGCTTGAGGATTTTGGTATTGGTCACAAAAAGGTCATCGCCGACCAGTTGAACCTTATCGCCTAGCTTATCGGTGAGCGCTTTCCAGCCGTCCCAATCCGACTCGTCCATGCCATCTTCGATAGACACAATCGGGTAATCGGCGCTCAGGCCCGCCAGGTAATCGGCAAAGCCTTCGGCGTCGTAGCTTTTGCCTTCGCCTGACAGGTTGTACTGGCCGTCTTTGTAGAATTCCGACGAGGCGCAGTCGAGTGCCAGCGTCACATCTTTACCCAGGGCATAGCCTGCATCGGCGACGGCTTGCTTGATAATCGCAAGGGCATCGGCATTGGAGGCCAGGTTAGGCGCAAAACCGCCTTCATCACCTACCGAGGTGGAAAGCCCTTTGGCTGACAGCACCTTTTTCAAGGCGTGGAAAATTTCAGCGCCCATGCGCAGGCCTTCACGGAAGTTGGGCGCGCCCACCGGCTGCACCATAAACTCTTGAATATCGACGTTGTTATCGGCGTGCTCGCCACCGTTTAGGATATTCATCATCGGCACCGGCATGAGGTACTGGCCGGGTTGGCCGTATAGCTCGGCGATGTGCGCATAAAGCGGCACGCCTTTGGCGTTAGCGGCCGCTTTGGCAGCCGCGAGCGAAACAGCGAGAATCGCGTTAGCACCCAGGTTGGCTTTATTATCCGTGCCATCCAGTGTCAGCATGGCGTCATCCAGCCCGCGCTGGTCACGCGCATCCATGCCCAGCAATGCCTCACGAATTTTGCCATTGACCGCGTCCACTGCTTTGAGCACGCCCTTGCCGAGGTAGCGCGCTTTGTCGCCATCACGCAACTCCAGCGCTTCCCGCGAGCCCGTCGAGGCACCGCTGGGGGCACAGGCGTCGCCTACCGCACCGCTGGCTAAACGAACGCTCGCTTGTACGGTGGGGTTGCCCCGTGAATCGAGCACTTCCAATGCGCGGATATCAACAATTTTGGTCATAGCAGTGTCCTTATTTGTCAGTCTAATGAAGGTCTAGCGTATCGCGTTTTACACCGCTATCAACGAATGGCCAGCGGTGTAAAGCCTTTAACCAGCGTATCGAGCTGCACAATCTGGGTGAGAAACGGCTCCAACTGATCCAGCGGTAATGCACAGGGACCATCGCACTTGGCGTTATCCGGATCCGGGTGGGCTTCCAAAAACAAGCCCGCCAAGCCAACCGCGACGCCAGCGCGGGCCAACTCGGCTACTTGCGCGCGACGGCCATCGGCGCTGTCGGCTCGGCCACCCGGGCGCTGAAGTGCATGGGTGACGTCAAAGAATACTGGGTAGCCGGTCTGCTTCATATCGCCAACCCCGAGCATATCCACAATCAGGTTGTTATAGCCAAAGCTAGAGCCACGCTCGCAGAGCATCAAGCGATCATTGCCCGCTTCCTGAAACTTGCTGAGGATATGGCGCATTTCGTGAGGCGCTAAAAACTGTGGCTTTTTGATATTAACCGCCGCGCCCGTTTTAGCCATGGCCACCACCAGATCAGTCTGGCGTGCCAAGAAAGCCGGCAGTTGAATAATATCGGCCACCTCCGCCGCAGGCGCCGCCTGCCAGGGTTCGTGCACATCGGTGATAATCGGCACGCCATGGCGGGCCTTGATATCCGCCAGGATCTGCAGGCCTTTTTCCAGCCCCGGGCCGCGATAGGAATGGATAGAGCTGCGGTTCGCCTTATCGAAACTCGCTTTAAACACGTACGGCATGCCCAGCTTTTGCGTCACGCTAACGTAGGCGCTTGCTACTTCGTCGGCTATCTCAGCCGACTCGAGCACGTTCATGCCACCCAGTAACATCAGTGGCAAAGAATTGCCGGCGGTTAGGCCGGCAACGTTGATATGACGCTCTGCATTAGCAGCTTGAGAAGACATGATCGCTTCCCCCTGTTTTATTCATGCGGTGCGGCGTGAGCACGGGTACGCGCGGCTTTATGTTCTACGGCCGCGTTGATGAAGCCTGAGAACAGCGGGTGACCATCGCGCGGCGTTGAGGTGAATTCCGGGTGGAATTGGCAGGCGACGTACCAAGGATGATCCGCCAATTCGACCATTTCAACCAGGGACTGATCGACGCTCTTGCCCGAGATGACCAACCCGGCCTCTTCCAGCTCGTCGATAAACTGGTTGTTGACCTCATAACGGTGGCGATGACGCTCAACGATTTCGTCGGCACCGTACGCCGCACGGGCCTTACTGCCTGACGCAAGGTGGCACACCTGACCACCCAGGCGCATGGTGCCACCCAAATCGGAGGCGGCGTCGCGCAGTTCGATCTTGCCTTCCGCGTTGAGCCACTCGGTGATCAGGCCGACCACGGGGTGTTGGGTGTTGTGGGTGAACTCGGTGGAGTTGGCGTCCGGCCAGCCGGCCACGTTGCGTGCGAACTCAATCACCGCCACCTGCATGCCTAGGCAGATACCCAGGTAAGGCACTTTGTTTTCGCGGGCAAACTGCGCGGTCATGATTTTGCCTTCCACGCCGCGCTCGCCAAAGCCACCCGGCACTAGAATGGCATCTTTACCCGCCAAGCGCTCGGCACCGTGGCGCTCGATGTCTTCGGAGTCGATGAAGTCGATGTTGACCTTGATACGCCCTTGAATGCCAGCATGCGTCAGCGCTTCGTTGAGCGATTTGTAGGCGTCCAGGAGCTCCATGTACTTGCCGACCATGGCGATGCTCACCGACTTCAGCGGGTTAAGCTTGGCATCAAGGACTTTCACCCATTCGGACAGGTCGGCTTCGGGGGCTTCCAGGCGCAGCTTGTCGCAGACGATATCGTCCAAGCCATGCTCGTGGAGCATCAGCGGGATGCGATAGATCGTATCGGCATCCTGCAACGGCACGACCGCGCGCTCTTCCACGTTGGTGAATAGGGCGATTTTGCGGCGCTCGCTCTCTTCCAACTCGACCTCGCTGCGGCAGATCAGAATATCCGGCTGGATACCGATGGAGCGAAGCTCTTTAACACTGTGCTGGGTTGGCTTGGTTTTGGTTTCGCCCGCCGTTTTGATGTAGGGCACCAACGTCAGGTGCATGAACAGCGCACGGTTGGCGCCCTGCTCACTACGAATCTGGCGGATCGACTCCAGGAAAGGCAGCGATTCGATATCGCCCACCGTACCGCCGATTTCCACCAGTGCGACGTCAAAGCCTTCGCCACCGGCATAAACACGCTGTTTGATTTCATCGGTGATATGCGGAATGACCTGCACGGTACCGCCCAGGTAATCACCACGGCGCTCTTTGCGCAGCACGTGTTCGTACACCCGCCCAGTAGTGAAGTTGTTGCCCTGGGTCATCTTGGTACGAATGAAGCGTTCGTAATGACCCAAGTCCAGATCGGTTTCGGCACCATCCTCGGTGACAAATACCTCGCCATGCTGGAAGGGACTCATAGTGCCCGGGTCGACGTTGATGTAGGGGTCGAGCTTGAGCATGGTGACCTTAAGGCCGCGCGCCTCGAGAATCGCCGCCAGCGAGGCCGACGCGATGCCCTTGCCGAGAGAGGACACAACGCCGCCGGTCACGAAGATATATCGTGTCATGAAAAACCTGTCGAAACGTGATCAAAAGGCACGGCAGAAAGCCACACCAGGATGGGATGGCAGAATAGCAGAGTACGACCTAAGGCTCAATTACAGCAGGACGAACCAGAAATGCATGGGTGTTGTAAGAGCGCAATTCATTGCGCGATCAGCCATCATCGAAGCACCGAAGGTGATGACCGATAGATAGCCTGATCGCCCGACAAGTCGAACTCCTACAAGACCTCGTGCAAGACGGGGTGGTAGATACCGTCTCTCGATACCAACTGCAAGGGGCTTTATGTCCCTTGCGGCCGATATTCGCTTTGTGACTTCAACACCCCGAAAGCGATATGTACCAATTTGCGCATAGCCGCCCCCAGCGCCGACAACGTTGGCTTGCCACGGGCTTTGAGTCGTGCAAATTGCTCGCTGACGTCAGGATTACAGCGGGTCGATACGACGGCGGCCATATAAAGTTTCCGGCGGATACTGGGCGCCCCTGCCTTGGAAAGATGGGATCGCAGCTTCACCGATGTACCTGACTCTTTCAGTATCGGCACGAGGCCCAGAAAGGC
>NZ_FNII01000009.1 GCF_900103865.1 Vreelandella arcis | reverse complement strand
CGGGAGCCAAAGCCCCCTTTCTCCCGTAGGACGTATGCGGTATTAGCCTGAGTTTCCCCAGGTTATCCCCCACTACCGGGTAAATTCCTATGCGTTACTCACCCGTCCGCCGCTCGTCAGCATCCAGCAAGCTGGATCTGTTACCGCTCGACTTGCATGTGTTAGGCCTGCCGCCAGCGTTCAATCTGAGCCATGATCAAACTCTTCAGTTTAAGATCGATGTGGTTCTTACCTGCCGCTCGAAAGTGGCAGAAGCGAACCAAGCTTGGCTCAAGGTTCAAACGAATTCATTCAAACTGTTGTTTAAAAACTTTCGTTCTCATGACCGCTTGCCTTGATATTCGGTGATTTATCACCCTCATCGGCAAGCGCCCACATGAATTACCTGATCAAATTATTAAAGAGCTGTTGAAGTGCGTTGCCTTCAACGTGGTGCGTATAATACGCGTTTTTTTTTCAGGGTCAACCGCCACCTACATAATTTCTCACCAATAGCGATTTCGCCAATGACTCTTGTGCAAAGACTAGGCTTTTAGCGGCATGGCCCAGCATGAAATATCGCATTCTAGGCCCTACATATTAGCGATCCAGACGACTCAATAAATCAGTGCGCCGGTCAGTGGATACGAAAGCCGCCTCTATTGCATTTCGGGTTAATTGATCAAACACCTCTTCAGACCAACCAAAGGCGTCAGCACATGCAACATGGTTGGCCAGCATGCCACCACCGAAATACGCGGGGTCATCGGAGCTGATGGTGACGTTAAGCCCTTCGTCCAATAGCTCGGGTAAAGGATGGTCGCGCAAGTCATCCACCACCTTCAGACACACATTGGATAGCGGACACACCGTCAACACGACATTGTCACGACGAAGACGCTCCACCACGTCACTGCTTTCCAGACAACGTACGCCGTGATCAATACGCTCTACGTCCAGGAGATCAAGGGCTTGGGTAATGTAGGCCGACGGGCCTTCTTCACCGGCATGGGCTACACGCGCGAGCCCGATTTCCTTGGCACGCTGAAAGAGTGATGTGAATTTTTCCGGCGGATGGTCACGCTCGGCACTATCCAGGCCTATCGCATCAATCAACTTCCAGTAGGGTGCGGCCTGTTCAAGCACATGCAGGGCCTCATCGGCGGGGCGATCGCGCAAAAAGGCCATGATCATTCCAACCGAGAAATCCATGGACTGCTCAGCCTCCTGCTTGGCTTTCAACAGGCCGCCCATGACCACCTCCAACGGCACGCCCCGCTGTAGATGCGCCTGGGGATCAAAATGCATGTCAATATGCACAACACCCTCCCGGCGGGCTCGATGGAAATAATCCATGGCCAGATCATAAAAATCCGCTTCAGTGCGAAGCACATTCATGCCCTGGTAATAAAGGTTCAGAAACTCCTGCAGATTATTAAAATCGTAGGCGTCTTTTGCTTCTTGTACGTTGGCATAGGGCAACTCAATACCGTTGCGCTGGGCCAAAGCAAACATCAACTCGGGTTCGAGCGACCCTTCAATATGTAGATGGAGCTCTACTTTGGGAAGTTGACGCAAAAAGTCGTGCATACGGGGCTCCTTGGTAAACATGCGACGAAAATAAGCAAACCGCTGATTAGCTTCCGTCAATGGGCATCGCACTAAGCTTACCTGCATCAAGGTGCCAGTGGTAATCGATACGTGGCAATAAGTCAGGTTGGTCGATTTGATGGACAAAATAGATGACCGTTCTGCCGGCCAGCCAACGATCAAGCGAGGTGGCGACATACCGAGCGGTCACCTCGTCTACGCTGGCAAAGGGCTCATCAAGGATCACCACATCAGGGTCACGCAGCATCAGCCGCGCCAAGGCAACCCGCCGCGCCTGCCCTCCCGACAGCTGCTGCCCCTTTTCACCCACTGGGGTATCAAGCGCCTTAGGCAGTTGCTGTACCCAGTCTGCCAAGGCCACGTCGCCAAGCACCTGCCAAAGTCGCTCGTCAGTGGCTGACGGATCCGCAATGCGTAAATTTTCGGCCAGTGAATCATCAAATAAATCCACCTGTTGCGTCAGCATTGCCATGTGCTCTGCACGATACGTCATCGATAATTCAGTCGGCACCTTGCCCAGCACATGGACAGCCCCACGCGTCGCGGCTAGACGCCCCATGAGCAGCGACGCTAGTGTGGACTTGCCCGCCCCCGACATCCCCGTAATGACGGCTCGTTTACCGGCAGGAAGATGAAAAGTGACATCGTCCAGCGCCAGATCGAGTGCGTCTGGGTAGCGAAGCGATACCTGCTCGAACGACACACCACGATCAGATAGCGTGCTGCCGGCAGGCGCCGCCATGGACGCAGCGTCAGCCTGGGCGAGCTTATTCAGTCGCTCGGCAGCAGCAAAACTTGCCCCCAAGCGTACAAACGCATTCGGTAGTACGCTGAACGCTTCATTCACCCCCAACGCCATCAGTACCGCCATGACCACAATGGGGCCTGCCACCAGGCCTTGCACAAATATCTCGCCAGCCACCCAAAGCACGGCTAACGCGACCAGACTGGTAACCGCCGCCACCAAAGCATTACCAAGCGCCAGCCTGGAACCCACCAGGCGCTGATTGTGCAACGCCTTATGCTCATGCGAGTCCACGATGCGGCGATGCCAATGATGGCTACGGTAGCTGGTCAATTCGGCGCTCCCCTGGACCTGGTCGACTACTAGGTGGCGCAGCACTTCCTGGTTCGCGACGTGACGATAGCTTTGCCGCCACCCCCAGGCTGCCAGCCCCAGGGTAGTGACCAGCCAGAGCAGACTCAGCACAACCGTCAAGAAAAGAGCGACACCGGGAAGCCAAATAGCAATAAAAGCGACGATGACCGCACTGCCCAGCAAGGCAACCAGTGGCGGTATAAGCACCCGCAGATAGAAATTATCTAAGGTATCAATGTCCGTCGTGAGCCGCGTCAGCCAGTCACTTGCCCGCTGTCGGCCCAGGGTCAAATCATCCAGTCGGGTCAATTGGCCAAAGACGTGAAAGCGCAATTCAGCCAGCAACGCCAGCACGCTGTTATGGTTATAAACCCGCTCTACATAGCGCGAGACGGTACGCGACAAGGCAAAGAAGCGGATGCCACCACCGGGTACGTAGACATCGAGCGATACGGAAAGCCCGAGCGCAAGGGCAATGCCGGTTAATGCACTGGCAGTAATGAACCACCCGGATAAACCGAGCAGTGCAACACCGGACAGAAAGGTGATGCCGGCAAGCAAAGCCCCCAGCATCAGGGCGCGACGACGTCGGGTCAGCAGACGCAGCCAGGGTAAAAACTGGCGATAGACTTTACTCAAGCGAGCACCTCCTGAAGCTGGCCATTGACCACGCGAAGATGACGACTCGCCGCCGCGATGACCGCAGGATGGTGAGTGGCGACGACAAGCGTGCGCCCTTCTCTTGCCCAGTCTAACAAGGCCTCAACGACCGCTTTTTCCGTGGCGCTATCGAGCCTGGCGGTAGGTTCATCAAGCAGCACCAAGGGCGCACTACTCAGGTAAACGCGCGCCAGGGCAAGCCGCTGCGCCTGTCCACCGGACAAGCCCACCCCGCGTTCGCCAAGCAGGGTGTCCAGCCCTTGCGGTAGCGCGTTCAGCACCTCGTTCAATCCCGCACGGGTTAACGCCGACTGCATGGCCTCATGCGTCGCTTCAGGGTCAGCCAAACGCAGGTTGTCGGCCAGACTGCCCTGCAGAAGACATGGCTGCTGATCCAGCCAGGCGACCTGGTTCGTCGCCGCATGACGACACTCGCCCTGGCTCGCGCCAACAAAGCCTGCCAGCAACGCCAAAAGCGTTGACTTTCCGCTACCCGACTCGCCGCTAACCGCCACCACATCACCATGCCGTAAAATCAGATCCAACGAGCCCAGCACGACACCACGGGCGGCATAGCTGACCTCAACGCCTTCAAGCTCTACCAGCGCCTCTGGATCTTGAGTGGCAGGCGGAGAAGCGGTTCTCATTACCGGCGGCTGATTGAGCGTATTGACGATACTCTCTGCCGCACCTAATGCCGCTGCACGGTCGTGGTAGTGCATGGAAAGCGTGCGCAACGGCTGAAAAAACTCCGGCGCCAGCAGCAGCACGGCCAGCCCGGAAAAAAGCGTCAGCGAAGGCGCGGGGCCGTACTCGATGTAGCCCAGCAGGCCAAAGCCCACATACATGGCCACCACGGCGATGGCCACCGACGAGAAAAACTCGAGGACTGCCGATGACAGAAAAGCCAGCTTCAGCGTGCGCATACTCAAGCGGCGATAGTGATCGGCCGCCTGCCACACAGCTTCCTGGGCTGCGACCGTATGACCGAAAAGCTGGAGCGTGGTAATCCCGCGTACGCGGTCGATGAAATGTGCCGACAGTCTGGCCACCGCTGCGAACTGATCACGGTTCATGCGCTCAGCCCCCATGCCGACCAGAGCCATAAACAACGGTATCAGCGGTGCCGCCAGCAATAGAAAAATGGCCGCCAGGTAATCCAGCGAAACCACCACCGCAAGGATGACCAGGGGCACCCATACGGTAATCCGCATTTGCGGATGGAAACGCGCAAAATAGCCGTCCAGGGCGTCAATATGCTCGACGGCCTGGGCGGCGATGGCGCCGCTTTGCTGAGTGGTCAACCAGACGGGCCCTAGCGCCGTGACCTTGTCCAGCAGTTGTGAGCGCGCGTAACGTCTTATCCGTAGGCTGGCATCCAGACTCAGACGCTCAGATGCCCATTGGCAAAGCGCTCTCACGACAACGGCGACGGCCAACAGAATGAAAACTAACGATAAATCACGGGGAGCACGATCATGCACCACCAGTTGATCGATCAACCATGCAAGGCCCGTGACAATGAATACGGTCTGAAAACCTGCCAGACTACCGAGGAACGCCGCGC
The DNA here is from genome assembly GCF_900103865.1 of Vreelandella arcis. Taxonomy (GTDB): domain Bacteria; phylum Pseudomonadota; class Gammaproteobacteria; order Pseudomonadales; family Halomonadaceae; genus Vreelandella; species Vreelandella arcis. The sequence goes on along the minus strand of NZ_FNII01000009.1, from coordinate 186,249 downwards.
CCCTCAGTCGCTTGCGCTCCAACGATGCAAGCGACTGCAACCAGCGGCGCGGCGTTAACCCGTTTTGCTCAGATGTCGAGGCCATGGGCTCAGTGATAGCCCTCTCCAACACGCACCTTGCCGCGGAATACCCAGTACGTCCATGCCGTGTAGGCCAGCACGATGGGAATGACAAACAGCACGCCGATGAGCAGGAAGAGCTGCGATTCCGGTGCCGAGGAGGCATCCCAGATTGTGTAGTTGGGCGGCACGATGACCGGCCACTTGCTCGCGATCAGTCCCAAATAGGTGAAGATGAACAGTCCTAACGAGGCGACAAACGGCAGGCCTTCTTCCTGACGCTTAACGGCCCGGTAGAGGACATAGGCACACACCATGGCAAGGATCGGGAACACCCAGATCAGATGGATCTGATTGAGCCAACGATCGCGCACTTCAGGGCTTACCAAGGGCGTCCATAGACTGACGATGCCAAATACGACCAGCACCGCCACCAACAGCTTGGGTGTGATGCGATAGGCCCACTGCTGAACATAGCCCTCAGACTTGAGGATCAACCAGGTAGCCCCCAAAAGAGCATAGCCCGCCATCAAGCCCAGACCGGTCAGCACGGAAAACGGCGTTAGCCAGTCGAGGGCGCCGCCCACATACACAAAGTCTTCAACGGCAAAGCCCTGGATATAGGCGCCGACCACGGCCCCCTGCGCAAAGGCAGCAACCGCCGACCCGCCGCAGAATGCCCGGTTCCACCAATGGCGGTTTTTCTTGGATTTGAAACGAAACTCAAAAGAGATGCCGCGGAAAATCAATCCGGCCAACATCAAAAACACTCCGATATAAAGCGCCGGCAGGAACACCGAGTAAACCAGAGGGAAGGCGCCCAGTAGCCCGGCACCGCCAAGAACCAGCCAGGTTTCATTACCGTCCCACACCGGCGCGACCGAGTTCATCATCACATCTCGCGATTCGTCGTCGGGCGCGAAGGGAAACAATATCCCCAGCCCCAAATCAAAACCGTCCATGATCACGTACATGATAACGCCGAATCCGATAATGCCGGCCCAGATTATTGCAAGGTCAAGGCTGATCATTTGCTCGCTCCTTCAAAATCACCATCGAACGGCGTATGGGCCGCTGAGAAAGGCCGTTTTGCCCGCTCAACTTCGCCGGTCACTTCCGCAGTACCGGGAAGCATGCCGTTACGTACCACACGGGTCAGGTAGTAAATACCTACCCAGAACACGACGGTATACACCGCGACGTATCCAATCAGGGTAAAGAGCGCCATTCCCCCGGTGAGCGAAGGCGTCAGCCCCTGGGCATGAGTCATGACACCGTATACCAACCAGGGCGCCCGCCCCGCTTCGGTAACAACCCAGCCGGCAAGCACGGCAATGAAGGGTGAAACAATCATGCCCACCAGCGTCTTGAGATAGAACGGTGATTGGAAGACACGCCCTTTCCGGCGTAACAACAGGCCCGCAATCGCCACACCGATCATCAACATGCCGATCGCCACCATCACGCGGAATGACCAGAACACCAGCGCCACAGGGGGCTGTTCGTCAGGGGCCACTTCGCTGACGCCAGGTATTTCACCGTCGGCGCTGTGCGTGAGTATGATGCTTGCAAGGCTAGGAATGCCGATTTCAAAATGGTTGGTCTGCGCCTCTTGGTCGGGAAGCGCGAATAGCAGAAGCGGAACGTTGGACCCGGTTTCCCAGTTACCTTCCATGGCCGCCACTTTGGTCGGCTGATGCTCGAGCGTATTCAGGCCGTGGAAATCGCCGATGACAGCCTGCGCGGGCGCCAGGAACAAAAGCAGCCACAGGCACATCGAGAGCGCTTTTTTATTCGCCTCCACGTCGCGATCACGCAACAGGAACCAGGCACTGACACCCGCCACCACGAAACCACCGGTCAGGAAGGACGCCATTACCATATGGGCGAAGCGGTACCAGAAGGATGGGTTGAAAATTGCCGCCATCCAGGAGGTGATATGGAAGTGACCATCGATCATTTCATAGCCGCTAGGCGTCTGCATCCAGCTGTTGGCTGACAGTATCCAGAACGACGAGATAAACGTGCCCACTGCTACCATGATAGCGGCAAAAAGGTGTACCCCTTCGGGCACTTTGCCACGACCGAAGAGCAAGACACCGAGGAAGGCCGCCTCCAAGAAAAACGCGGTCACTACTTCATAGCTGAGCATCGGCCCCAGGAAATTAGACGTCGCATAAGAGAAATTGCTCCAGTTAGTACCAAACTGGAACGACATCACAATGCCGGTTACCACGCCCATACCGAACACGACGGCAAACACCTTGGTCCAAAACAGTGCCAGACGATCCCAAGCCTGATTGTCCGTTTTATAGAACAGGCCGTGCAGCAAAGCGATATAAGACGCTAGACCGATCGTAAACACAGGGAAGATGGCGTGAAAGCAAACAACAAACGCGAATTGTATTCGCGAGAGTAACAGCGGATCGAGCTCCATAATTCGCTCCTAAGACCTGATTGGATTTCCCCTCTTGCGAGGGCTTAAAACCAGCTTAGTAGAGCCGCTATCGGTCACGCTTTATTCTTGTAAATACTAAGCTTATTGGTCAACTACCCATCAAGTTTACAGCTTAGTCGGCTTAGATGCGGCATGAGTTTGGGGTTTTCGATGTGTCGCGTTGACGCAGGTCAATTTTTAAGGCTTAGGTGGGGTGTTTCCATAAAATTAGTAACTTAAGCGAACACGACCAAGCTCACCATATAGCCAGTGTAGGCAATAAACAGCGCCAACAACCCCCCACCCTCAAAGCGGTTGATGCGCCGCGGGCGGCCCCGCCAGGAAAACGCAAACAACATCATAAGTACGGTCATGACCAGCATGACGCCCCAATCACGCTGAAGTACCTCTTGCCCGGTTTCAATCGGCGCGATGACACCGGCCAAACCGACCACCGCAAGGCTGTTAAACAAATTAGAACCCACGACGTTACCCAGCACCATATCGTGCTCATTACGCCTAAGCGCGGTAATCGACGACGCTAATTCGGGTAAAGACGTGCCAATGGCCACTACCGTCAAACCAATAATCAGATCGCTTACGCCAAAACGCACGGCGATCTCCACCGCCCCCCACACCAGCAGGCGCGAGCTAACGATTAACAGCACTAACCCCACCAGGGTCCACATAATCGCTTTGCCGCGCGACATGGGCTTGTTATCCAGCGTTTCGGCCACTTCCGCAACAAGCGCATCATCTTGCTGGCCCCGTGAGCGTACAACACTAACAATGATGAATATTAACAGCGCCAGCAATAAACAGGCCGCTTCCCAGCGAGCTACCCACCCATCTAACAGCATTAACCCAGTGACCAGCATCACCACGAGCAACAGTGGTATTTCTTTACGAACAACGCTTGAATGCACAGCCAACGGAGCCAGCAAAGCCACAAAGCCCAGCACCAAGCCGATATTGGCAATATTGGAGCCATACGCATTCCCCACCGCCAAGCCGGGGTTACCCTGCATCGCTGCTAATACCGACACCATCATTTCCGGAGCTGAGGTACCAAAACCAATCACCAACATACCGATTAACAAAGGCGATAGCCCCAGCCAACGGGAGGTTGCTGCCGCACCGTCGATAAATTTTTCAGCACTCCATATAAGCAATACCAGACCAACGACAACGGCGATTAGAGCAAGTAACATGGGGTTCCCTTTGATGGCGTATTCTAAACACGCACATGATAGAGCGTATCTCAAGTGACTGATAGCGCTTTCATTGGCACCATCAGCGGCGGCGATGATTGTCCAATCACCGCTTGAGGTCAACGTCGATTGGATGAACAAGTCGTTAATTTTACCTAAGAATTGACAGACTAATCGCTAACAGCGTATTGCTTTGACCTCAACACGTTAGAGAGACCTCTATTTGTCCCAACACTGGTTCCCTAAAACACCTACGTTGCCGGTCAATGCGCCATTAGTTGACCAACAACCTCCCGAGGCCCGTACTCAACGGCGACGCCTGCGCGCCTGCCATGAATGCGACTGGGTATCGGCGCTACCACCGCTAAAATCAGGTGAGAAAGCGAGCTGCCCACGCTGCTCGCATGTATTAGTGAAACGTAATCGCTATCCTGCCCAGCGCAGTATGGCGCTTGCTGTCGCGTCGCTTATCGCCCTTTTGCTAGCCGCTTCTTATCCATTCGTCAGCTTTAGCTATAGCGGTGTGAGCAACCGTATCGAACTGTCCGAAACGGCCAGCACGCTGATCGCGTTTCATCAACCTGTGGTGGCCATAGGGGTCATCATGACCATTGTCGTATTACCCGCCGTTTATTTGATAGGCATTGTGTGGCTGCAATTTGGTTTATTACGTAATGACCCTCTGCCGTTTAGTCGCTCAACGGCACGTTCATTAAGCCACCTAACCCCCTGGATGATGGCGGACGTCTTTATTGTTGGCGCCTTAGTAAGCTTAATCAAAGTCGCAGGGCTTGCCGATATTGAGCTTGGATTATCCTTCTGGGCTTTTTGCACCTTTGCCATTTTATTGCTGATGACGGTGCAATCTATTGACGCAGATTGGATGTGGTTTGCCTTGGAAGGCGAACCCCTCGCCCCTGAAGGAACCCAAACAGGTATGTCTGCTGCGGCCCAGCAACTGACCAGTTGCCCCACCTGTGGCCTGATTAATCGTTTATCGCCCGATGGCAAACAGTATTGTTTGCGCTGTCGCGAAAAACTACATCCCCGTTTACCCCACAGCGTGCAGCGAACCTGGGCGCTACTCGCCGCGGCCACGGTCATGTATATTCCTGCTAACGTATACCCCATTATGACCACGACCAGCTTGGGCAATAGCTCGCCATCAACGATCGTCGGCGGCATCGTCGAACTGATGCAAGGAGGTTCCTGGCCAATAGCCGGGGTTATTTTTGTCGCCAGCATCATTGTTCCCGTTGGCAAGCTATTTGCTCTGGCCTGGCTATGTAGCGTTGCCAACCGAAGCCATGCATTGAATGCTCAAACGCGGACAACACTCTACCGGATCACTGAATTTATTGGCCGCTGGTCGATGGTCGATGTCTTCGTGGTAGCGATTCTGGTGGCCCTCATTCGCGCCGATTCGTTAATGACGATTAACCCAGGCCCTGCCGCGCTTGCCTTTGGGTCGGTCGTAGTCTTAACCATGCTGGCTGCCATGTCGTTCGACCCTCGCTTACTATGGGATGCACCTATCAAAAAATACCCAGGACGAAACGCCGCCCGAAAGGAAGTGATTGATGGCAAATGAAGACAACGCCGGCTCCAACGAGCCACAGAAAGATGCCGCCATGCATCGAGCTAAACCGAGCCCCCAAACACGGCTTTCGCCTATTTGGATTGTCCCCATTGTCGCTTTGATTATCGGCTTATGGCTGGTATACGACAACTACTCCACTCGGGGCACGATGGTGACCCTAACGATGGAAAATGCCGAGGGGATTGAAGCAGGTAACACCCTTATTCGCAGTCGGAACGTTGAAATTGGCCGAGTACAGAGCGTTCGGCTTTCCGATGATCTTTCTCAAGCGGTGTTACGCGCACGCATTCAACCGGAAGCGGAAGCTATGCTGCGTGAAGATAGTAGCTTCTGGGTGGTTAAACCGCGTATTGGGCGCGAAGGAATTAGCGGACTAGGTACAGTTCTTTCCGGTGCCTATATCCAACTCCAACCTGGTTCTTCGTCCGAGCCTCAACGGGAGTTCGACGTTAGAGATACGCCACCTGTTGCCCCACCAGGGGTAGCTGGCTTGCAAATTAGCCTCATCAGCCAACTGGGTAATTCATTGCGCGTAGGCGATCCGGTCTCTTACCAAGGCTTCACCGTCGGCCGGATAGAAGAAACTCGCTTTGATTCAGCGTCACGCACCATGCACCATCAAGTATTTATTGAAGAGCCCTACGCGCAGTTGGTAACCGAAAGTACGCGCTTTTGGAGTTCTAGCGGGATTGATTTCCGCATAGATGCCGACGGTGTACGCGTCAACGTTGAATCCATTGAGGCACTCGTCGGTGGCGGCGTGACCTTTGGCGTCCCGGAAGACCTGCCGATGGGACGGCCCGTCGATAACGACACACGCTTTGAACTCTACAATGACGAAGAAAGCGCTCGACAAGGCACCTTTGACCGTTATCTGGAGTATGTATTGCTTGTCGACGACACCGTACGCGGGCTCTCCAAAGGGGCGCCCGTGGAGTTTCGCGGCGTTCGTCTTGGTACTGTGGCATCTGTACCCTGGAATTTTACAGCCCCCCAGCCGGACTCACGAGAACGCTTTGCTATTCCTGTATTGATTCGCATTGAGCCACAACGACTGGGTATCGAGAACACTGACGTCGATTTGGATGAATGGGATGCACGCCTCAAGCGGATGTTCACGCTTGGGCTGCGCGCTTCGCTCAAAAGCGGAAGCCTGCTGACCGGCGCGATGTTTGTGGACTTAAATTTTCGGCGTGAATTGGCGTCTCAATACGTCCCCGAGTCTTTTGCTGACCGCATCGTCTTCCCCACGGTTTCGGGCGGCTTTGCGCAAATCCAAGCGCAAGTGACCGAGCTATTAGAAAAACTAAACACACTCGAAATTGAACCGTTGTTAACCGGGCTTGATCGTAATTTACAGTCGTCTGAGTCAGTGCTTGAAGAAGTACGTAATGTGAGTGAATCGCTCAACCAACTGCTCAACGATCCTGAAACCCAGTCATTGGGTACCAACGTAAATCGCACGCTTGAAGAGCTGCAGAAGACCCTGGAAGGTTTGTCTCCGGAATCCGCCGCCTATCAGGAGCTTACCTCGACAATTGACCGGCTAGACCGGGTAATACGTGATGTCCAGCCGCTGGCCCGCACGCTTAGCGATAATCCGCGCGCACTACTGTTCGACAATGTCAAAACCGAAGACCCCATACCTCGCGCACCACGCGAGTAAGGACACACAATGCGTTATCTATCTCGAAAACTGGTTGTGATGTTACTACTGCCGCTTTTGCTCAGCGCCTGTGCCAGCAACACGCCTTCAGCGAGTCGCTACGTGTTACCGGGTGGGCAGTTATCAAGCCCGCCAAGCGTGCCGGAAGGCACCCTTGAGGTGACAAAGCCACGCTTACCTCACTATCTGGATGTCGAAGGTATTGTCATGCAAACCGATGATATTACCTTACGGGAGGCAAACGACCATCAGTGGGCAGAAGCCCTGGGCAGGCAGTTGGAGCACGGGCTCCGCGCCCGGCTGTCAAATGCACTACCCTCATGGCGCATCGTGCACGATGCGTCTGGCGACGCGGGAGCGCTCACGCTACGCTTAGAGGTAGACAAATTTCAGGGACGCCATGATGGGCTTGCCATCGCCAGTGGTCAGTGGCAACTGCTCAACCAGCAGGGCGATGTACTGGCGATGGAAACCTTCGATGCCGATACACCACTTGAGGAAGATGGTTACCCTGCCCTTGTTCGAGCCCTGGGCAAAAGCTGGGATACCGTAGGTGAGCAGATTTCCCAGGCAATAAAGAACGTTCGCCAGAATGGTTAAGCCACAAACAAAGGGAGTTGCACGGCAATGACGGACACGGCTCAACAATCGGATAGCTGTCTTGAAGCGGTTAGAACGCTCTGCCAAACAATTGGAACATTACTTGACCAGCCTGCCACCGAATCGCTGCTGATAACGGCCATGAATAATCATCAGATTGTTCACCAAGCACTAACCGCAGATACGCCATCGGCCGCGACACTAGCCGCGCTGGCTCGAACCGAACAATTTATTATAGTCTCGGCCGATGCGTATTATCGCCAGCTACCCAGTGATGCTGCGACGTCACTCAACGAAACTGCCCGAATGACGCTGTTTGGCAACCGCTTGATTGCCCTCGACGGCATTGGACCAGCGACGGCAAAACAACTATTTGAGCGAGGTATTTTTACCCCCGAGCAGTTATTTGCCCTACCTGATAACGCGCTTGAGGCGCTTGACCTGCCACCCGCTTCTCGCGCCCGTATTACTACGTTGCATCATGCCCATCACGTCTCTACACCAGACTGATCTTTTATAGCATGATATAGTGTTTACTCAATTAATCGTTCGTTATGAGTGAATCTCGTCACTGGTCACAATTGTTCCTTCTCCCACGTCGACAAACAGCATAATTCGTCGACTCAAAAAAAGTGGCTGGCCATTGTTATCTTCAATTCATCACGGTTATTAGCGTCCACAAAACGCCTCATCATCTTCAATCACTTAACAGTGCGCTGTTTAACGATGCCGGGAGCAAGCGTTATTCGCCGCTGGGAGAACGCATGAACTTTTCTGATCTCGGCCTCGACGCCGATTTGCTTCGCGCGGTAACCACCCAAGGCTATCGCGAGCCGACACCTATTCAACGTCAAGCTATCCCCGTGGTGTTGCAAGGCCGTGATTTACTTGCCAGCGCACAAACCGGCACTGGCAAAACCGCCGGCTTTACCCTCCCCATGCTGCAACGTTTATCGGCCGGAAAACCCGCTGCTAAACGTCAAGTTCGGGCTTTAGTGTTAACCCCAACCCGCGAGCTCGCAGCCCAGGTCGGAGAAAGCGTGACCACGTATGGTCAACATCTCTCCCTGCGGTCACACATTATTTTTGGTGGAGTGGGTCAACAACCGCAGGTCGACGCACTCAAGCGCGGCCTCGACATCTTGGTCGCGACACCAGGGCGGCTGCTCGACTTACAGCAGCAGGGGCACGTTGACCTTTCCAGCGTTGAAATTCTCGTCTTGGACGAAGCCGATCGTATGCTCGACATGGGCTTTATTCATGACATCAAACGGCTACTCAAGCTGGTTCCCAGCAAGCGCCAAACGCTGCTCTTTTCGGCAACATTTTCGAATGAAATCCAAACCCTGGCACAGCAATTTCTAAGCGACCCGGAACTGATCGAAGTTGCCCCGCGTAACACCACGGCCGAAAAAATCGCTCAATCGGTCTATCGGGTTGATCGGGAGAAGAAACGCGAACTGCTGGCGCACCTCATCAAGCAACACCAGTGGTATCAAGTGCTGGTCTTTACGCGTACCAAGCACGGCGCTAACCGCTTGGCGGAGCAATTATCCAAGCAAGATATCCCCGCCATGGCCATTCATGGTAATAAGAGTCAGGGGGCACGTACCCGTGCGCTTGGGGCGTTTAAAAGCGGCGACCTGCAAGTATTGGTGGCCACCGATATCGCCGCACGCGGTCTCGATATCAACGAGCTGCCTCACGTTGTCAACTTTGAACTGCCCAACGTCGCAGAAGATTACGTGCACCGGATTGGTCGCACGGGTCGGGCGGGTAGCAATGGCGAAGCGATTTCGTTGGTATGCGTCGATGAACACGATTTATTGCGCGGCATTGAGCGGCTTATTAAACAAACGCTGCCCAAGCACATAGAGCCTGGTTTTGAACCCGACCCGAACGCCACGCCGCAGCCTATCGAAAATGGCCGTCGGCAACCGAACAATGCCCGTAGCCAACGTAAACCTCGTAAGCCAAACGAACGCGATGCGGCGGCACCCAAGCGTCGCGCTCGCCGCTAGTACAGCGTAAAAACAATGTGCGCTGTTAGCGCTTTACTCAATTGTTAGTTAAGCACCTGTTTTCATGGAGTGATCATGGCGTCTTCTCAACTTATTGCGCAATACCGTCAGTGGCAAACGTTCCAGCGTCAAGAACAATTAAGCCGAGAGCATTTAGGCGTTGTACAACGCTTAGAGGAAGCTCGCGCTTCATCGACCCAAGTGGTTCAAGCGTATCGCAGCATGGCGGAAAAAGCCTCAACGGAAGGTGCATGTTATCGCACGCTTTTTTTACGCAAGCGGGATGATCAAAATGCCCTGCCGTGCGAAGGCTGGCTGTTTGTCCGCCGAGTACTCAGCGAGGGTAATAGCACTCGGGTAAGGGTTACCCTGCTTGAAACGTTCACGCTGGAAAATGGGGCGATGGAGCCTGGCGACAAAACCGCTCGCAAACTGACCCTGGAAATTTTTGATCAGGTGCAAATGGACAAGGGCATGAGAACCAGCGTACGTGTCGACTGCCTGGACACGCCTGAGGATTATCACTTTATTACGCTGTTAGATGCCGTTCGCGGAGACTTACGCCCCTATTTAAAATAAGACACGCTTATGAGGGCAAGTCACACCGTATTTATTGCGTTAATGATCATCGTTGGGCTCAACCTTCGCCCTGCGATGTCATCGGTCGCGCCGCTACTGAATCGCTTACAGGAAGTGGCTGGACTATCGGCCGCGTCTGCAGGTGTGCTCACTACGTTGCCAGTGCTTTTTTTGGGGCTGGCTGCACCGCTTGCCCCTATGCTTGCACGGCGTATCGGCATGGAGCGTGCCTTAAGCGCTGCCCTTTGCTTGCTGATGATCGGCCTCATACTGCGTGGTCTGCCTCTCCCGGGTGTGCTGTTCATTGGTTCAGCGCTTTCTGGCGCCGCCATTGGCCTGTCAGGCACCCTGTTGCCCGCTTTAGTAAAACGCCAGTTACCCCAAAGCGCCGACTTGCTTACCGGCCTGTATACCATGGCCTTGTGCTCGGGCGGTGCATTAGGGGCCGGGCTTAGTGTTCCACTCACCCACTATCTAGGCAGTTGGCAGGCAAGTTTAATGAGCTGGGCGCTACTTGCATTCGTGGCGCTGGTGTTATGGGGTATTTACATGCCCCACACAAAGACCTCTGTCTCCCCTTCGACAACGGCTCATACCGGGGCACTTAAACTGCTGAGACAGCCATTGACGTGGTACGTCATGCTATTTATGGGCATCCAATCCTCGATGGCCTACATCGTGTTTGGATGGCTACCGACGCTATTGGTATACCGCGGCTATGACGAAGCCACTGCCGGATGGACCATGGCCATCTCAATTCTTTGCCAGCTTGCCTCTGCGCTTACTGCGCCTTGGCTGGCACGACTTGGACGTGACCAACGTCCGGCGTTACTCTGCGTTTTGTTGTGCACCGCCTGCGGCCTATGGATGCTGCTCATTGCGCCGTTAAGCTGGCAATGGCCGGGCGCGATGTTGTTGGGGTTAGGCCAAGGCGGGAGTTTTAGCTTGGCGCTCAGCCTTTTAGTCTTGCGCACGGCAAACGCCCGGTTATCAGGCCAACTTTCAGGGCTAGTGCAAGGTGGGGGCTATACCATCGCCGCCCTTGGCCCCTTCGGGGTCGGGCTGTTACTGCAAAATGAGACCAGTGGTGCCCACATCGCCTGGATACTGATTGGACTGCTGGTATTATGCAGTGGGTTTGCCATGCTCGCCGGGCGCAAACGCTGCCTCGATGATGGATCGGGCCAGCTTTTAGTCCATAGCGATTGATATATTGACTGCTTAAACAAGGAGATGCCGTGAGCGCCCCTTCTTCTCAGCCAACACCTGAGGCGCCCCACCCTAGCGTATTGATTATCTACACGGGTGGTACGCTCGGCATGCGTGCCGGTCGCCATGGGCTGACGCCCGCGGGCGACATTGAATCACGGCTAACCCATGCTTTAGGCCAGTTGCCACTTTCTCAACAGCAGGCGCTACCTCCCTATGAGGTTTTCAGTTATCCCGATTTAATTGATTCAAGTGCCATCACTCCCGGACACTGGACACAGCTGGCCAATGATATTGCTCAGCGTATCGCCGACTATCAAGGTGTTGTGGTGATTCACGGCACCGATACGCTGAGCTGGACAGCGGCCAGCTTGGCCTATCAACTCCAAGGGCTAGACCGAGCCGTTATTCTCACCGGCGCCATGCAGCCGCTCGAGGCCCCTGATAGCGATGCTCTCGACAACTTGTACGGCGCATTGCGCTGTGCACGCGAGCCTGGCATGCAAGAAGTGGCAATTTATTTTCACGGCAAATTGCTTCGCGGCGCGCGCGCGACCAAGCAGCACAGCGAAGCCGTCGATGCGTTTTCCAGCCCCAACTATCCATTGCTGGGCGAGCGAGTAGGCGATGACATTGTCCACTACCCCAGCCGGAGCCTCGCCGAGCAACAACGGGGCGCGCCACGTTTTGAACTACCGGACTACAACGCGCTCGGCGAAGGCGCCATTATTCGCTTGGCACTGTGGCCCGGCATCACCGCCTGGCAGTTAGCGGCTTGGCTAGACGACTCGCGCGTAAAGGGCGGGTTACTCCAGCTCTGGGGGGCTGGCAATCTACCGGACGACCCGTCGCTTCTAGCCGTTCTGGCAAAGGCCAGCGGCGAAGGCAAACTGCTGGCCGCCATCAGCCAATGTCCTCAAGGAAGCATCCACCTGGGTGCGTATGCGGCCGGCCAGGGGCTCCACGATGCCGGGGTTTTGTCCGGCGATGATATGACACCGGAAGCCGCGTTTGGCAAACTCGTGCACTTGGCGGCGCAGCCGCTGTCGGAAGACGACCGGCGGCAACGTTTCTTGATGCCTCTGGTCGGTGAGCGCTAATGGGTGAGCGTTTAACGCTGTTCTGGTAATCACCGCGTTACAAGCTAAGGTGAAAGCACACTCAGTGGATTAGGAGGTAGCGCTAATGGAAAAACCGGTTCATGCCTTTAGCGAACTGTTCGAACAACTAGGCCTTGCCTCGGATGCTGCGTCGATTGAGCGATTTATTCAACGCCACGCGCCGCTGCCGGACACGATGCCACTGGCCGAAGCGCCCTGCTGGAATGAAGGTCAAGCGGATTTTTTAAAACAAGCCGTTGAAGAAGATGCTGATTGGGCTGAAGTCGTCGACCACCTCGACGCTTCCATGCGCAAACCAGCGTAAAAACCTCCTCGCCGATGCCAAGTTCATCGCAAAATTCCCCATTGGCATCGGCAGCCTATACAGCGCAGATCACACCTGTAGTCGCGCTTCCACTCGATCAAGAATTTGCCGACTCACTTTGCTTACCAAGGGTGTGGCTGCCTTGTTCACGGCTTTTTCCATCAGGCGGTTGCCGATATCGTAGCTAAGCGTCAATGACACCTCGGTGCCTTCCGGCACCTCACGTAGATGGTAGCGACCTTGATTTTTCACCCCGCTGACCGAGTCCCAGGCAAGCATGTAAGGCGGCTTAACCTCGGTGATCGCCACATCAAATGTCCAATCCATACTTAGCGCCCGCACATGCCAGCGATAGCGTTCGTCGCCTAATGAATCGATAGCGGTAACCATGTCGGAATAATCGGCAAAGTCCTCAACACGCCTTAATAGTGAGAACACCCGCTCGGGTGGTGCTTTAACAATAGCGCTGTGTTCGATTGTGGCCATAACGGTCATCCCTTTAATTGAGCTCCAGCGTAGCATTTTCAGCTTACTCTGTGGGTGTGTTTACGCTAGCCAGAAACACAGCAATTGCGTAGACTCACGCCCTCCCGGACCGGATCCCGGAACGCCGTAGCGGCTTTATTCACGCTTCGATCAACAAATTCTCCGGCATAAGAGTCTTATCATGTCTACTTATCCAGCCCCGCATGGGGATACCGCTGTCGTCATTTACTCTGGCGGCATGGACTCGTTTACCCTTCTTCACCGAGCGCTCAATGAAGGTTATCACGTTCATGCACTGTCATTTCATTACGGTCAGCGCCACGCTCGCGAACTCGATACCGCTCGCCAGGTCTGCCAACATTTAGGCGTATCGCACCAGGTCGTCGATATCCGGGCGATCCATTCGCTGATCGATAATTCGGCGTTGACCAACACTGCCCATGAAATGCCCCACGGTGACTACGACGGCGACAACTTGGCCGCGACGGTCGTACCTAACCGCAATATGATATTGCTGTCATTGGCGATTGCCAACGCCGTTAATATTGGCGCCCACCGGGTGGACTACGGCGCCCATGGTGGTGATCACGTCCTCTACCCTGATTGCCGACCCGCCTTTGTCGACGCCATGGATCGCGTCGCGCAAATTGCGAACTTTTCGCCTATAGCGGTTCATGCGCCCTACCTGCATGCCAGCAAAGCCGACATTTTAAGAGACGGATTGGCAATGGGGCTCGACTACCGCCACACCTGGACCTGTTACGAAGGCGGTGACCTCGCCTGCGGTCGCTGCGGCAGTTGTCGTGAGCGGTTGGCAGCTTTTGCTGCCAATGGCGTTACCGACCCGCTTGAATATGCCCGAAGTCCGGAGACACCTTGATGTATCACGTAAAAGAAGCCTTCTACACACTTCAAGGAGAAGGGGCGCAAGCCGGCCGGGCCAGCGTATTTTGCCGCTTCAGCGGTTGTAATCTATGGAGTGGTCGCGAGCAGGATCGAGCGACGGCCAAGTGCACTTTCTGTGACACCGATTTTATTGGCACCGACGGTACCGGCGGCGGACGGTTTACGACGCCAGACGCCCTTGCCGATCACATTCTAGGCTTGTGGCCCTTGGAAGCTGACAACGCCACGCCATATGTTGTGTTTACCGGTGGTGAACCATTGTTGCAGCTTAACCCGGCATTGATCGCCCACCTGCATAGCCGGGGATTTGAAGTCGCGGTTGAAACCAACGGCACTCTTCCACCGCCCGCCGGTATTGACTGGCTGTGTGTCAGTCCCAAGGGCAAAAATCCGCTGGTCGTTAATCAGGGAGACGAATTAAAGCTGGTGTACCCTCAGGTTGAAGCGCCACCCGAGGCGTTTGCCCAACTGGATTTTCGTCATTTTTTCTTACAGCCGATGGATCTTTCCCCCGTGCAACAAGACGCCGACACAGTGGCACGGACAACCGCGTATTGCTTAGCCCACCCGCAATGGCGTTTATCACTACAAACACACAAAATCGCAGGCTTTGACTGATGGGGCTATTTGTTAATCAACTGACGCATATCGACGCTTCTCTCTGGTGCCCTAAAACTGGCTTGAAGGGCGTTAGCTGGCAAGTCGACGCCTTGCTGGAAGGTGAGCTTGGCGAGGATGGCATGTTGTTTGATTTTGGCGACGTAAAGCCATGGATCAAACGTACTTTGGATAACGGCCTTGATCACACGCTACTGCTGCCCGTCGATGCCCCTGGGGTCGACGTAAGCCCCTGCGAAGAAGGCTTGTGCGTGCGTACCACGTCACCCTACCCTATGGAGGTCAGAGGGCCGAAAGAAGCTTTCACGCTGCTCACTTCCACCACCGTTGAGCGCGCATCGGTCGCCAAGCTGTTAAGCGACACGCTTACTGAGCAGCGCCCAGCCAATGTCTCACGGGTGCAACTGACCTTAAGCGATGAAGCCATCGAAGGCGCCGCCTACGGGTATAGCCATGGCTTGAAGCGCCATACGGGCAACTGTCAGCGGATTGCCCACGGCCACCGTTCGCGGCTTTACATCTGGCAACGGGATTCGCGCCAGCACGTGCTGGAACAGCAGTGGGCGACATGGCTTGATAATCGGTACTTGGTAGAAGCAGGCGACATCACCGCCCATGACCAACAAACACTGACGTGCCGCTACCAGGCCGCGCAAGGCACATTCACGATCACGTTACCCAGTGAGCGCTGCGCCGTACTGCCAACGCCTACAACGGTCGAAAACATTGCACGCTGGCTAGCCGAACGGATTGCCACCCAAAGCCACGAAACCACGCGGATCCAAGCGTTCGAGGGTTTCAATAAAGGCGCGATAGCACAAGTGAACGTATGAGCGATACATGTCGAGCGGGCTGTGGGGCATGCTGTATTGCCCCGTCCATCAGCTCCCCCATCCCAGGGATGCCCCATGGCAAACCCGCGGGTGTGCGTTGCGCCCAGCTAGACGAACAGAATTTATGCCGTCTATTTGGTGATCCTCGTCGACCCTCTGTTTGCGAACAGTTTCAGTTCGACGCTGCCGTCTGTGGACGGCAGCGAGAAGAGGCACTGGTCACCTTGACCTGGCTTGAGGAACATACCTAAGCGCCTAGCTCTCGAGGCGCTCAGGATGGGTCAAACGGTGATCCAGCAGACTCACCCAGCGGGCTAACACCGGCGCGTCACTATGGCTGACGTCGCTCAATAAGCGGTGAAACGCATCGCGTGCTTGTTCATCTTCCGGCGCAATTCGGGTCAACCACAGCTCAAGCGCCGCCAGCTCTTGATGGCGGTTACCGTGTTCACGTGCCTGAGAAATGGCCATTTCGGCTAAAGCACGGACTTCGTTGGCAGGATGACCGAGCATAATCCGAACCCGAGCAAGCTGTGTGGCAAGTTCGGGTAAGAACAACGTGGTTCTTTCCTTCGCTATGACCAAACATTGGTCGAGGTAATCTTCCGCCGTGCTAAGTTCTCCCAGCGCAATACAGGCATCGGAGTACCACAGCACGGGGCGCTGGAAGCGGTCACGCCCGTTGAGCTCAGCCATTTGGTCGAGACTCTCGCTCATTTGGGTCAGCCCCCCGTGATCCCCCGCCAGGGCACGCTGCCAGCCAAGAATCCCTTGGGCTGTAATTTGCCAGAGCTGTAAGTCCGGCGTAGCGGTCATCGCCGCCGCCTTTTCAGCATGGCGGGCGGCTAAATGCACATGACCCAGTTGGCGGTAAAGCGAGGCAGCAAACAGCATCGCCATGGCAAGCGTGCCAGGGTGACCAAGTTTTTCTGCCAAACGTATCGCGGAGGAGACTTGACGTTCAGCTCGCTGATAATCACCGCGCAAACACAGCGCCCATCCCTGGAAGCACGCCGCCGTGACCTGGGGATGATCAGAGAAGGGCAACCACTCGATCATCATCGGCGAATTGAGTGGATCGATTTCATTGAGATGGTCGTGAGCCAGCTGAATACGCCCCGCCCAGTATTCACAGTGGGCACGGGCGTAGTCCGCCAGTCGCTGGTAGCGTGGGTCTTCTAGTCGCGCGGCGATATCCGCCAAGGTCGACGCCAGCGCAAACGCGTCGGCGTGAGCATAGCGCTGGCTGCGGCCGACCCATAAGCCCCACTTAACCAAGAAGATTTGTTCAAGGTCTTCAGCATCTTCCAGCGCATCGGCGCCCGAGTGACGCAACAGTTCGCGCGCGCGCACAAAGCTTTCATGGGCGGTGGGCGAGCCATGCCCTTCCAATGCGAAGGCGGCTTGCCCGCGCACCGTTAGCAAACTCACCTCGCGCTCCACCTCATGCTCAACATGACGAAAGCTGGCGAGTCCAAAATCTGCCATACGCAGTGCCGTACGATTAGCACTCACTTTTAACGCTTCTCGGGCGGCCAACTCGAAATAGCGAGCCCCTCGCGCATAGTGACCGCTGCGGCGTAGGTGGGTGGCAAAGTCACCTGGGTGACGGCTAATCCACATCGGGAATCGCTCTTCAATCAAACTCACCACCTGCTGGTGGAGCGTAACGCGTACATCGCGAGGGCAAGAAAGGTAGGCGGCCTCTTGGAGCAACTGGTGGCTAAACTGGAACTCAAGCTCACTCGAGCCATTATCCACCGGTTCAATGATTTCGAGCTGACGCATATGGTCAAGCCCCTGCTGCAAGCGCGTCGTTTCATAGCCACTGCATTCTTTCAGGAAATCCAGGCGGAAGCGCTTACCCAGCACGGCGGCAATATGGGCAATTTCACGATCGGCTTCAAGCTGATCGATGCGGCTGGCAAGCAGGCCCAGCAACCCTTTAGGCAGCTCCTCGAACTGCACGCTACGACCTTCGCGGCGATCCATATCCAGGCGACGACAAATCTCTTGCATGTATAGCGGAACGCCATCGCAACGCTCGATAATCTGGTTACGTAGCCGTGGGCTTAAGTGGATTCGATAACGGCGTGAGAGCTGAGACAGCAACCGCGATGACTGTAGCGTATCCAACCGCCCCAAACTAATTTGATGGTCCCAATGAAGCTTCACGGGCAAGGACTCGCGGCCGTGGTGACTCGCTACCAGCATGAAGGCGGTGTTGATTGGCAGCCGCGCCTGAAGGCCCGACAGCACTTTAAATGATGGCTCATCCAACCATTGTAAATCGTCCACCATCAGCACGAGCGTATGAGTGGCGGCCTGCCGTTCGATCAAGCGGTGTAGTAGCATTACCACGAGCTCGACCGCCTCGCCGTTTTGGGTTATCTGCGCGACCTCTTCCACGCTGCGCACACCGAGGGCTTCTTCGAGCAAACATTGCTGCTCGTCACTGAGCGAGTCAAAGGCCAAATCGGCTTGCAGTGTGTGAAGGGCGGCTACATCCGGAACGGCTTCCAGATACCACGCCAACAACGTACGCGCGACGCCATACGGCTCCAACACAGACAAACGGGTAGTCGGCTGCCAGCAGATAGCGGCGTCACGGCTTAGTTCAAGCTGACGAAAGCCGACCATCAAGGCCGACTTACCCATGCCAGAAGCCCCACGAACCAAGACACTCTGGCGTAGCCCAATACCGGCTCGCGCCAAGGCATCTCTCAGCGTTCTCAGCGACGTTTCACGGCCAACCAAACTGGGCGGTAGCGCATCACGCCCGCCTTCGTTCTGACCCAGCACCAGCGCCCGTTGACGTACACGACCATCGCTTGCCAAGACACGCGACACCAAGCGAGGCTGGAGATCCAATGCTGGCGGCATGTGCTGGCTCGATTCCTGGGAGATCACCAACTCGCTGCCTTCTGCCGCACTCATCAACTCAAGGGAAATTTGCGTCACTTGTCCCAAGGGGTCGGCTAATTGGCGCTCGGGTAAATAAACAACCCGACCACTATGCAGGCCCGCCGCTAGCTCAAACTGGGGTGGCTCACCTTCTCCCGTCCAGTGCTTGGCACATTCTTGCGGGAGGGTTTGACGACAATGCTCATAAAGCGCGACTAGCTCAGCCAATTGATGGGCGGGGCCGTGGGTACCGAAACACGCCAGACCGAGCCCCCCCGTGGCACCGGGCAGCCAAAAACCGCCCAGATGATGACATTGCTGCTCCAGCCAGCGTAGCAGCTCAAGCTGGAGGGCCAGGCAATCACGGGTCGCTGCACGATCCTGCCAGTCACCCTGGAGCCGTAAGCGAATCGCCATTACGGATAACTGGCGCAGTTCGATTTCGTCTTCTCGCAGCGGCTTGCTATCCGTCGCCAGTGCCCGGGAGAACGCCCCTTGCGGCGACATCGTACGAGTTTCATGGTGCCCATCGGACCAGTAACTGGCCAACTGTAAAAAACTTGGCTCAGGCTGCTGCCCTGACAAAGCCAGTAGCTGTAAATAGCTGTTGTATTGCTCGTGGGCGGCTGCCATCTGCTTTTGTTCGGCAAGCTGTTTGACCAGCCGCTCATGGAAAGGCCCATAACCAGAAAAGCGGCTGACCAGGGTTTCCAGGAGGCTGTCGGGCACTTCCTGATGATTATCGAGCACATGTTCGGCAAATCGAATAACGCGCTGGCGCCATTCATTGCGTGCCTGCACCAACCAGCGCTGAAACTCGCTACAGTTAGCTAATTGCAACTCTTCAATCAGATCACCCTGATAACAGGTTAAAACCGCATTTAGGGTGGTCAGGTCTCGAGGCCCCTCCAGTAGCGTTTGCAGCTCATGAAGATCTACCTGCCAACTGCTAGGAAGTTGAAAGGCGATCGTCTGACGCGACACATTGAGCACCTGCTCTGCGTCTTCGCCTAACGATTGACGTAAGCAATGTAGCGCGTGACGCAAATTGGTGCGACCCGAGGAAAGTCCTTGATCCGGCCATAATAACTCCGCCAACGCTGCACGATTAATCGGTTGCCGATGCAATAGCAAGTAGACGAGCAACGCTTTCACTTTGTCGTAGCTAAAGTGCGTCAGTACGTCATCGCCTTGGGACAAGGCGAAATGGCCGAACAAGGTTAATTGGTCACACTTATGAGCATCGCGCATGATACACATCCTGTCTGGACGAACGGCGATTTACGCTGGCACGCCGCTATGAAAACGGAAAGCCGAATCCGGCGAAGTGATTAACTCGGCTTCACAAGCCACAAAGAACGCGATTCGCTCGTCTATCAATTGATCCGTCTGTTGACGAGCCAGCAGCAGATAATCTTCGAAATGACGACCTTCAGACTTAACGAGGGTGCGATAAAACCTGGCCAGCTCTTCATCAAGATAAGGAATGAGGCGCGCAAAACGTTCACAGCTTCGCGCCTCAATGAGCGCACCAATGATCAGTATATCAATTAAGCGCTCGGGATCCTGAGGACGAAGATGCCGACGCAACCCTTCAGCATAACGCGAGGCGGTCAAATGCCGGTACGCCACGCCACGGCGTTCCATTAGGTTGACCACCTGCTCAAAATGAAGCAGTTCTTCACGGGCCAACTGCGACATCTTGCTCAATAGGAGTGGCTGATCCACATAACGATATAGCAAACTCATCGCGGTGGAAGCCGCTTTTTTCTCGCACTGAGCATGATCAATTAGCAAGATCTCAGGGTTTTCCAGAGCCCACGTCAACCACGCATTGGGCGTCGGGCACGCTAGAAAATCATGCAAGCACTCTGGCAGCAGGTCGTCTGCGTCGAGCGAATGACTGGGCTTGGTATCGGGGATTACTTGTATCGACATAACACCGTCACTAAGTGGCTATCACATTATTGTACAACATAACGACGCATTAGGTAACGCGCACGTTGCTCGCGTTTTCCTCAGCCACACAACGCAACGTCATCAAACTTCTTATTCTATTAGTACCGCTGCGTTACGAGAATCACACTTTATGCAACCCCTGTCGATAGTTTGTGGTTTTCAGCGAGCAAAGTATCTCAGAACGTTTGATCCAAGGGCATTTCTACACCTCGACAAGTCCGCATCATCACAAAGTACAACGCCTTAGCCACGGACTCACCTTAACATTGTCGACAGTTTCACGTAGAATTATGACCAACCAACCAGCGCTGTTTGTCAAGCGTATATCAGTGTCCGGTAGCCTAAGGCGTATTAATGCCAAAGTGTCGCCGCCACCATAAAAGCAGATGAGAGAGGGCCCCAACGTGCTTGAAGCTTACCGCCAACATGTCGAGGAACGTGCCGCAGAGGGCGTCCCAGCCAAGCCCCTAAACGCCGAGCAGGCAGCCGCTTTGATTGAGCTGCTAAAAGCACCGCCGGCCGGTGAAGAGGAGTTTATTCTCGACCTAATTACCAACCGCGTCCCTCCCGGTGTTGACGAAGCGGCTTATGTAAAAGCAGGTTTTTTAACCGCCATCGCCAAAGGCGAAGCAACGTCCCCCCTCATTGATAAAGTACACGCGGTCAAGCTGCTAGGCACGATGCAGGGTGGCTACAATATCGTGTCGCTGGTTGAGCTACTCGATGATGAAGAGCTGGCACGCGAAGTCGGTGAGCAGTTAAAGCACACATTGCTGATGTTCGATGCATTCCACGACGTTGAGCAACGTGCCAAAGCGGGCAACAGCGTTGCTAAAGACGTCATCCAGTCTTGGGCCGACGCCGAGTGGTTCCTTTCCAAACCTGCCTTAGAAGAAAAGATCACGCTGGCGGTTTTCAAGGTGCCGGGCGAAACCAACACCGACGACCTCTCCCCCGCGCCTGATGCATGGTCGCGCCCTGATATTCCGCTGCATGCCAATGCCATGCTAAAAAACGAGCGCGAAGGAATTGAGCCCGTTACCCCAGGCACCACTGGTCCGCTTAAACAAATCGACGAGGTGAAAGCGAAAGGCTTCCCGGTCGCTTATGTGGGTGATGTTGTCGGCACAGGCTCTTCACGTAAGTCAGCGACCAACTCCGTGCTGTGGTTCTTCGGCGACGATATGCCTTATGTGCCCAACAAGCGCGCTGGCGGTTTCTGTTTTGGCAGCAAAATTGCCCCTATCTTCTTTAACACTATGGAAGATTCTGGTGCGCTGCCGGTAGAGATGGATGTCGACAAGCTTGCCATGGGCGATGTCATTGACGTTTACCCTTATGAGGGCAAGGTTTGTAAGCACGGAACCGACGACGTACTCACGACCTTCGAGCTTAAAACACAGCTGATTCTCGACGAAGTCCGCGCTGGCGGCCGCATTCCGTTGATCATTGGCCGTGGTTTAACCGGCAAAGCCCGCGAATCATTGGGTCTTGCACCGTCAGATGTTTTCCGTCTGCCCGAGCAACCCAACGACACCGGCAAAGGCTTCACCCTGGCGCAGAAAATGGTGGGCAAAGCCTGCGGCATGGACGGCGTTCGCCCAGGTATGTATTGCGAGCCTAAAATGACCACGGTCGGCTCTCAGGATACGACAGGCCCCATGACCCGTGACGAGTTGAAAGACTTGGCATGCCTAGGCTTCCAGGCTGACTTGGTAATGCAGTCCTTCTGCCATACCGCCGCCTACCCAAAACCGGTCGACGTGGATACTCACCATACCCTGCCCGACTTTATTATGAACCGTGGTGGTGTTTCGCTGCGCCCGGGTGACGGCATCATTCACAGTTGGCTGAACCGTATGCTGCTGCCGGATACGGTCGGCACCGGTGGTGACTCCCACACCCGCTTCCCGCTGGGCATCTCCTTCCCAGCAGGCTCGGGCTTGGTCGCCTTCGCCGCCGCCACCGGCGTTATGCCGCTAGATATGCCCGAATCGATACTCGTGCGCTTTAAGGGCAAGCGCCAGCCGGGCGTTACACTGCGCGATTTGGTTCACGCCATTCCGCTGTATGCCATCAAGCAAGGCCTGCTGACCGTTGAAAAATCCGGCAAGAAAAACGCTTTCTCGGGCCGTGTCCTGGAAATAGAAGGCCTTGAAGATCTCACCGTCGAGCAAGCCTTTGAACTATCCGACGCCTCCGCCGAGCGCTCGGCAGCCGGGTGCACCATTACGCTGTCCGACGATAGTGTGACCGAGTACTTGAAGTCCAACATCACCCTGCTCAAGTGGATGATGGCCAACGGCTACGGTGACGAGCGTACCATCAGCCGCCGCATTGAAGGCATGGAAGCGTGGCTGGCCGACCCGAAACTGATGCGTGCCGACCAAGATGCCGAGTACGCCGAAGTGATCGAGATCGACCTCGATGAAATCAAAGAGCCGGTACTCTGCGCCCCCAACGATCCCGATGATGCCCGTTTGCTCTCTGATGTAGCGGGCGAAAAAATCGACGAAGTCTTCATCGGTTCGTGCATGACCAATATTGGCCACTTCCGCGCCGCGGGCAAACTGCTTGAGAAACAACCGGCAGGCAGCCTTAAAACCCGCCTTTGGTTAGCGCCGCCGACCAAAATGGATCAGCACCAGCTCACCGAAGAGGGTTATTACGGAATTTATGGTCGTGCCGGAGCGCGCATGGAAATGCCGGGTTGCTCGCTATGCATGGGTAACCAAGCACGCGTAGCCGCCAAAAGCACCGTGGTTTCTACCTCAACGCGGAACTTCCCCAACCGTTTGGGCGACGGTGCTAACGTGTACCTCGCGTCAGCAGAATTAGCGGCGGTTGCCGCTGTGGAAGGACGCCTGCCCACGGTAGATGTATATCGCCGCTACATGAGCGAGTTTGACGCCATGGCCAGCGAGATATATCGTTACATGAACTTTCACGAAATTGAGGAGTATCAAAAGATCGCCTCAAACGTGATTCCGGTAGCTCAAGAGGCATAAGCTTCATCGCTACCGCTCCATCGCCGATGCTCGCACCATCGCAAAAGAGGCAAGTGCTCTTTTGAGTCGATGAACGAACGCCCCGCCACTGTTTTACAGGGCGGGGCGTTTTTTTTGGTTAGGCTGGTTTCTTCCAGGAGTCCACTATGACGACGATTATCACCCCCGATATCTGCGATGCTTTTCCAAGCGTCCGAGTACTCGAGCCCATCTTCGCCAACTATGGCGGTGTCGATGCATTTTACGGCCCTATTCGCACGGTCAAATGCTTTGAAGATAATTCCCTGGTTAAGCAAGCCGTCGCGGAGCCCGGCAATGGCGCGGTGCTGGTGGTGGACGCCGGGGGCTCACCCCGCTGCGCGATGCTTGGCGACATGCTCGCCGAGCAAGCGGTTGAAAATGGCTGGGCTGGGGTCGTCATGTACGGCTGCGTGCGCGATGTGGATATCCTCGCCACCCTGTCTCTCGGCGTACAGGCACTAGGCAGTCACCCGCGAAAAAGTGACAAACGTGGCGAAGGGCAGCGCGACGTGGCCGTATCGTTTGCCAGTGTGACCCTAACGCCAAACGATTGGCTATACGCCGATAATAACGGCATTCTGATTGCCGACCATGCGCTGCCGCTTGACCAGACCTAGCGCGCCTTACTTGCCACGGGTGGCGCTTGCTGCCACCCTGATGCTTCATCTCATTACCTTTTTGTGACCATGCAGCCGTTGACTCAGCTTGGCTATGCGCTGGCCCGTACATTACGCGACCATTTGCGCCCACTGATTGCGTTTCATCTATTTTTTACCCTCTTAGCGTCAGCGCTATTACTCCCCACCACCGCCTGGTTAATGCAGGCGTTACTCGCACAATTGCATCGCAGTGTCGTAACCAATAATGAACTCGTAACACTGCTGTTTAGCCCCGCGGGGCTATTGGGTATGTTGGTGGGCATTGGGCTGTTTTTTGTGGTGATTTATTGGCAGCAGGCGGGCATGCTTCAGGTGGCTATACGCCCCCGCGATAATCACTACCGCCTAGCGTTTGAAGCGCTTTGGCTCAGTATACGACGTTTACCTGCGCTAAGTGGCTTGGTGGTATTACAAGTAGGTAGCCACCTGATACTGCTTACCCCTTTCATGGTGGCGTTAGCTTGGCTCCATGGCGTATGGATAAGCGGTATCGATCCTTATTACTTACAGCGCGTTAAGCCACCCGCATTGTGGTATTTCATCGCCTGCGCGACCCCTTTGCTGCTCTTATGGATGGCATTGGCCGCCAAGCTTTATTTACGCTGGCTGCTGGCCCTTCCACTCGTAGCGTTGGATCAATACTCGCCCTGGCAGGCGCTTCGACGCAGTGTAGTATTAACACGAGGCTGGCATCGCTCTATTGGCGTGGCTGTTATATTAGTCCTTGCGCTGATCATTATGCTGCCGCTCGCCACCACGCTGCTATTCGACCGACTGTTCACCCCGCTTTTATGGTGGCTACCCGAGCATACTGCCGTCCTAGTGCCCGCCATGCTGGGCTACTTAACGGGCTATGTGCTGATCACGCTGGCGATTACGTTTATCGGCATTGCCGTGAATGCGCTCTTGTCAGCCTGCCTCTACCTTCAACTCGCACATCATGAAGCGCGCCCCGCGCCGCCGCCTGCCGCAGCCCATCCGGGTCGCCTAGCATGGGCAGTAGAGCTTGGCGTGTTAGCCTTCGCGGCACTTCAGGCTTGGTGGATACTGACAAGTTTCGAGATTCGTGACGACGTTGCGATCATCGCCCATCGCGGTAGCTCCATGGCGGCCCCAGAGAACACCTTAGCGGCGTTGGATCAAGCCATCGTGGATGGTTCTGACGCTATCGAAATTGACGTTCGTCTGACGGCCGACAATGACGTCATGCTCTATCACGACCGTAACATGGCTCGTCTAACTGGCGATCAACAGGAATTCGGAGACTTAACGCGAGAGGAGCTAGAACGTTATGACGTAGGCAGTTGGTTTGGAGACCTATATGAAGGGGAGCCGATTCCTGGGCTCGACGATGCGCTTGCATTGGTACGTGGTCGCGCCGATCTAATGATCGAAATTAAACCGTTGCCCGGCCAGGGACAAGCACTCAGCAATGCCGTGATACGAGAGCTTGAGCACGAAACGGATGCGCGTTATCGCTGTTGGGCATCCGCCGATAACCCTATAGAAGCCTATTTGCAGTGTGGCTACCCTAACGCCATGCAAAGCATGCGGATTGCCACCATGTCACCCGGGCTGCTGCCCTTTATCAAACAAAGGGCACCGGAATTAAACGTTACCCTTATTGCCCAGCTTATTTTACCTGGAACCTTGGATCGCAGTGCGTTTGACGCACTGGGGTTGCGCCATAATCGCATTACGTCCCAGGAAATGCGACTAGCGGCACTCTATGGCTATGAGGTTCACGCCTGGACAGTGAACAGCCGAGAACGGATGTCCACGTTGATCGATTTAGGGGTGGACGCGATTATTACCGATTACCCCAAGCAGTTGGTGGCGCTAAGAAATGACCGCCGTGCACTAAGCGACGGCGCATTAATGTTAGTAAAACTGCGTAATTGGCTGCGGCGCTAACTTAATCGCCCATCACCACACCTTCCCGGCGCGGGTCGGCGCCGCCAAACAACGAACCATCCTCCAGGCGCATAATGGCTTGCAGGCCGCTGGTTAGCTCACGCTCACTGACGTTGTGCCCTCGCTCGCGCAAATCATCGAGGGCGGCGTCTGGAAAACGCCCTTCTTCCAACCACACCTCATCGCCGAGCGTAACCGCGTGGGGAAGGTTCAAGGCCGTTTGTGCGTTCATGCCCCAATCGCGAAGCGCCATCAGCGTGCGTGCGGTGTAATGAATAATCGCCGCGCCACCCGGAGAGCCGAGGCTGCCTACCAGCTCACCACTTTCTTGATCGAAAATCAGCGTGGGGCTCATACTTGAACGTGGTCGCTTGCCGGGTTCCACGCGATTGGCTACGGGGTCACCGTTCTGCTCGGGTTCAAAGGCAAAATCCGTCAGTTGGTTATTAAGCAAAAAGCCACCGGGGAGATCTGTGCCGCCATCAACCATGATGCGCGAGCCAAACGCCTGCTCGATGGACGTGGTCATCGCAACCGAATGTCCTTCGGCATCCACAATGCTGATATGGCTGGTACCGTATTCTGGCTGCGTTGGCTGCGCCACCCAACTGGTTTCAATAGCACCAGGTTCACCATGCTCCACATCGCTTCCCAGGCTCTGTTTGCCAATCAATGCGCTGCGTTTGGCGAGATAAGAAGGGGCTAACATCGTCGTCCAGTCACCCCCGGGAGCCTCGACATAATCAGGATCCGCAATATAGTAATTGCGGTCAGCGAAGGCTAACCTCGACGCTTCTAAAAACTGGTGCAACCAACCGCTACTGGTGACGCCGTCATCCAATGGGGCTTCGAGCAGGGGCTGTTGATCGAGCATGCCCAAAATCTGCATGATTGTAAGATGGCCGGATGAAGGTGGGGGGAAACCACACACCTCCCACTGCTGCCAAGGGGTACAGATTGGCTCACGGGCAATGGCTTCGTAGGTTTCAAGGTCATCAAGCGC
The DNA here is from genome assembly GCF_900103865.1 of Vreelandella arcis. Taxonomy (GTDB): domain Bacteria; phylum Pseudomonadota; class Gammaproteobacteria; order Pseudomonadales; family Halomonadaceae; genus Vreelandella; species Vreelandella arcis. The sequence goes on along the minus strand of NZ_FNII01000009.1, from coordinate 159,130 downwards.
CAGCTCACCTGGGCGCTCAGGATGCTGGCGAACGCTGTTGACTATGTCTTGGGCAATATCGCCCTGATAAAACGCGCGACTCCCCTCTTCGGCGATACGTTTTAAAACCGCCGCCAACGCTGGGTTTTTAAGGGTCTCTCCCACCTCGACAGGCTGGCCTTCTGCGTCGTAATAAAAGGCGCGTGCTAGCGGGTTATCGCGCAACGCCTGATCATTGGCCAGGCTCGAGTGTAGCCGCTGGCTTACTTCAAACCCGTCTTCGGCCAGGGTAATCGCCGGGCGAAACAACGCTTCCCAGGGCAAGCGACCGTGGGCCATGTGCGCCTTCTCCAAAAGCCTAACGGTGCCAGGCACACCAACGGAGCGGCCACTGGCCACGGCTTCCATAAACTCTAGCGGCTCGCCATCTTCCAGGAACAACTCAGCATCAACAGCCTTGGGTGCGGTCTCGCGCCCGTCATAGGCTCGCACGTCGCTACCATCGAAATACAGCAAAAACGCGCCGCCGCCGAGACCACTCGATTGCGGCTCAACTAAGCCGAGCACCATCTGAACCGCAATGGCCGCGTCAATCGCGTTACCGCCCGCTTTCAGGACTTGGTAGCCCGCATCGGCGGCAAGGGGGTTGGCGGCGGCCACCGCAAAATCGTCGGCCGACCAGCCAGGCTTTTCTTCATAGCCGGAATTAACTTCCGGTGAGATGGAGGGCGTTTGGTAGTCGAAGCCCCAAACGTAAAAAGGCACCACCAACAGGCTGGGTAGTAACCAGGTAACTTTTTTCGAGGGCATCACGACCTACTCCGCAAATTCCGTTCAGACCAACCGCGTGAGGTCGCTAGCCTATAAAAACCGAGCGCCCAGCACAATGGGCCAGGCGCTCAATCACTCGTCAGCTAGTGCTTATTCCGCGACTGTTTCGCCTGCCAGCATAAGCCAGGTTTCAAGCACCGCATCCGGATTAAGCGATACCGAATCGATACCCTGCTCCATCAGCCACTTCGCCAAGTCGGGATGATCCGATGGCCCCTGACCGCATATACCTACGTACTTGCCCTGATCCTTGCAGGCTTTAATGGCCATCGAGAGGAGTTTCTTGACCGCCTCGTTACGCTCGTCAAACAAATGCGCCACAATGCCCGAATCACGATCCAGCCCCAGGGTTAACTGAGTCAGGTCATTGGAACCGATGGAGAAACCATCGAAGTGCTCAAGAAACTCGTCGGCGAGTAGTGCGTTGGCGGGCAGCTCGCACATCATGATGACCTTCAGGCCATTGTCACCACGCTTGAGCCCGTTTGCTCCTAGAAGTTCAACCACTTCGCGAGCTTCCTCAGTGGTACGCACAAAGGGCACCATAATCTCGATGTTATCGAGCCCCATTTCTTCACGCACACGTTTCAGCGCCCGGCACTCCAGTTCAAAACAAGGACGGAATGCCTCTGAGACATAGCGCGAGGCCCCCCGGAACCCAAGCATGGGGTTCTCTTCGCCGGGCTCGTAAAGCTTGCCGCCAATCAGGTTTTCGTACTCGTTGGACTTGAAGTCGGAAAGCCGCACGATAACGCGCTGAGGGTAATAGGCAGCCGCCAGCGTCGAAATCCCCTCGACGAGTTTATCGACGTAAAAGCTGACCGGATCCGCATAGCCAGCGGTGCGCATATCGATCACCTGCTGCAGGTCGGTCGGCAAGGTGTCGTACTCCAACAAAGCCTTGGGGTGGACACCAATCATGCGGTTGATGATGAACTCCAAGCGCGCAAGCCCTACCCCGGCATGGGGAAGGCTGGCAAACCCGAAGGCACGGTCGGGATTGCCCACGTTCATCATAATTTTGAAAGGGATCTCCGGCATGGTGTCGACGTTGGTGACTTTGCAGTCAAAGGCCAGTAGCCCTTCATAGACATGTCCGGTATCGCCTTCAGCACAGGAGACGGTAACGTCGCTGCCTTCGTATAAACGCGTGGTGGCATCAGCACAGCCCACCACCGCCGGGATACCCAGCTCACGCGCAATGATGGCCGCATGGCAGGTTCGACCGCCACGGTTGGTAACAATCGCCGAGGCGCGCTTCATGATCGGCTCCCAGTCGGGATCGGTCATGTCCGTCACCAGCACATCGCCGTCATGAATCTTGTCCATGTCGTCAGGGCTCATGACAATTTTGGCGGTACCACGACCAATACGCTGTCCGATGGCGCGACCCGTGACCAAGGTGCGGCCTTTCTCGCGCAGTTGAAAACGCTCTAACTTGCCGCCTTCCTGCTGAGATACAACGGTTTCTGGCCGCGCCTGCACAATGTAAAGCTCACCATCGTCGCCATCCAACGCCCATTCAATATCCATAGGGCGTTGGTAATGCTGCTCAATCGTCACGGCTTGGCGTGCCAGTGCCATCACCTGCTGATCGTTAATGCAGAAACGGCCGCGATCTTGCAGCGGCACGTCGATGGTCTCAACCGACTTGCCGGCGCTGGCATCTTCGCCATAGATCATTTTAATCAGTTTTGATCCCAGGTTACGCCGCAACACGGCCGGGCGCCCCGCCGCCAAGGTGGATTTATGCACATAGAATTCATCCGGGTTAACGGCGCCTTGCACCACGGTTTCGCCCAACCCCCAGGAAGCGGTCACAAACACGACGTCGCGGAAGCCTGATTCGGTATCCAGCGTGAACATCACCCCGGAGGCACCGGTTTCCGAACGCACCATTTTTTGCACGCCGGCGGATAGCGCGACATTCTCATGAGCGTAGCCCCGATGAACACGGTAAGAGATCGCTCGATCGTTAAACAGAGACGCGAATACTTCGTGTACAGCCCGCTTAATGTTGTCGAACCCTTCGATATTCAAAAAGGTTTCCTGCTGGCCTGCGAAGGAGGCATCGGGCAAATCTTCGGCAGTGGCCGAACTGCGAACCGCCACCTTTAATGCGGGGTGGCGCTGCTGAAGCGCTTCATAGGCAGTGCGTAGTTCGCTTTCAAACGCCGGGGGTAACGGCGTATCGATCACCCACTGGCGAATCATTTTTCCAGCCTCGGCAAGCGCCTTGACATCGTCAACGTCCAGCCGTGCGAGCGTCTTATTGATACGCTCATTGAGACCTTCATGAGCAAGAAATTCGCGGTAGGCATGGGCTGTGGTAGCAAACCCGCCGGGCACCGTTACCCCGGCCCCGGATAAGTTTGAGATCATTTCGCCAAGCGAGGCGTTTTTACCACCCACACGTTCGACGTCGGCCATGCCCAGTTGATCGAACCATAGAATGTAATCGTTCACGCAACCCCCTCGCTTAATAGGCCAGCGATTGTGTCAACCGCTGAAGATGATTGCGCTCACCCTAGCACCGCCCCACTGTATTCGCCATTGGTCTAATAGCGAAGAGAGTGGAGGATTTTTACAACAGACGGCATTTTTTGAGGTTTGCTGTAGTCGCGGTTTAAGCGCAGTTGTGCCGAACGCCATCGCAGCACACAATAAGCGCAACGTTACGGGGAGCGAATACCATGCAGCGCACGGCTTTTTTTATTTCGGATGGGACAGGCATTACCGCTGAGAGCTTAGGTCGAAGCCTTCTGGCTCAGTTCAGCGATGTCGATATCAACATGCAAACCAAGCCCTATATCGACAGCCTGGAGAAAGCCCAAAACCTGGCCGCCATCATCGATGCCACCGCAGTACGCGATGGCCAACGGCCGATTATTATCGACACTATTGTCGATCAGCAAATCCGCGACGTGATTCGTCAGGCGTCGGGCTTTAAGGTGGATATTTTCTCAACCTTTTTAGAGCCGCTAGAGCAAGAATTGGCGACTCACTCTTCCTACAGCGTAGGGCGCACGCATTCGATTGGCAGCGACGACGTCTACATGGATCGCATTCACTCCGTGCATTTTGCGCTGGATAATGACGACGGTGCGCGCACCCATCAATATGACAAAGCCGATGTCATTCTGGTAGGGGTTTCACGCTGCGGCAAAACGCCCACCTCGCTTTATCTAGCCCTGCAATTTGGTATTCGGGCTGCCAATTATCCGCTGACGGAAGACGATTTGGATGAGGACGGCATGCTTAAACTGCCCAAAGCCCTTGCGCCTCACCGACACAAGTTATTTGGACTGACGATCGACGCGCGGCGCCTGGCTGCGATCCGCAATGAACGTCGGCCCAACAGTCGCTATAGTTCAATGGACCAATGCATGCAGGAAATTGAGCAGGCGGAAGCGCTATATCGGCGTCTGCATGTGCCGTATATCGACGCCACGCGCTTCTCGGTTGAAGAGATATCAACGCGTATGATTGCCGAGACAGGCTTGGCACGGCGTTTTTCACCTCGTTAATCTCTTCCGCGTAGAAACCTTACATGCCCTTGGGTGCAAAAATGCCGGGGGCATTGCGCCAGTAACCTTTGTAGTCCATTCCAAAGCCAAACACATAGCGGTCAGCCACTTCCAACCCACAATAATCGGCGGCTAGACCTGGAACGGCTTTGCGATCGTGTCGCTTGTCGACTAGCACAGCGGTGGTAACACTCGCCGCTTGAGCCTGTTTACAATAATTCAAAATCGCGGCCAACGTCGTCCCTTCATCGAGTATGTCATCGACGATAACCACGTGCCGACCGGCCATAGGGATCTCCGGCGACACTCGCCAGAAAAGTTCACCGCCGCGAAGCTCATTGCGATAGCGCGTGGCATGCAGATAATCAACTTCCAGCGGGAACCCCAACCGGGTGAGTAGATGACCTGTGGTGATCAGCCCCCCATTCATGACGCAGTAAAAGACCGGCAACTTGTCACCTAGATCCTCGCTGATCTGCTCGGCCATGCGATCCAACGCCTGCTCGACCTGCTGCTGTGAAATCAAGCAATCGGCGTTCTCCATGAGCTCGCGCATTGAGTCGAGTGACGCGAGCGCCTCTTTATCTAGCTTTGCCATTAACTAACTCCAAACTAACTGTTAAATGCGGTGCTTAATCACTGGAGGGCACGCCGGCCATGGCCTCAAGTCGGGCATGTGTGCGCCGCCAGCGATTCAGCGCAGGCAACGCCTCTAAATCAGGCCGGGCGCGCTTGTAGCGTAACTTTCCCGGGCGTACAGAGCGTTGTTCGGGGTTAGCAGCAACCACCTCAAGGGCCGCCTCACGATCGTTGCATACCAATAGCATGTCGCAACCTGCCGCCAAAGCGGCGGCCGCACGCTCGCGCGGCCCTCCGGCTTCATGGGCGCCCGCCATGCTCAAATCATCCGAGAAAATGCAGCCTTTAAAGCCTAGCGACTGACGCAGCATGCCCAACCAGCTAGGTGAAAATCCCGCCGGACGACGGTCAAAGCCAGAGTAAACAATATGCGCCGGCATCACGCCATCAAGCTGCTTAGCCAAAGCGCTAAACGGCACAAGATCATGTTGTTTCAAGGATTCAAAGGGACGATCATCAATCGGCAGTGCAAGATGCGAGTCTGCCGCGACGCCGCCATGGCCGGGGAAATGCTTGCCGATTGCCGCCATACCGGCTTCATGCAACCCGGCGACAAACGCACCCCCCAACTCGCTTACTTGGGTTGGCTCAGCTCCAAAACTACGATCGCCAATCACGCTGGACTGCCCGCTGTCGATATCGAGCACCGGTGCAAAGCTGATATCCAAACCGCAGGCTGCCATCTCCATTCCCAATAGCCAGCCCGCATCCTGGGCAAGCGCTAAACTCGCCCTGCGATCCTGCTGATAGTAGTGGCCCAAGCGCGCCATGGGTGGCAAACGGGTTAATCCCTGCTTGATCCGTTGGACACGCCCGCCCTCTTGATCGACGGCCAGCAGTATATCCGGGCGTTGCTTACGCACCTCACCACACAGCCGGCGTACTTGGTGGGCATCGTCAACGTTACGGGCAAAGAGAATCACGCCACCGACCGCTTGTTCTTTCAGCAACAGCCGTTCTTTAGGGGTCAACGTCGTCCCTTCCAGGTCCAGCATGACCGAGCCCAATGGATGTGTCATAAGGGGGTATCCAAAAAAAGGCGCTAATTCTAGTCGAACATTAGCGGGAGTCCAACGATCAACGGCTGTCGTGAAGCCAGACAGGCGTTTCCGGTAGCGCATGTTCAAATAGCCACAAAAGGTCTGCGTTGCGCAGCCTTACGCAGCCATGCGAGGCAGGCTCTCCCATGGGCTGGTCGGGTGGCGTGCCGTGCAGGTAAATATAGCGGCGTTGTGAATCCACCTGCCCGCCTCGGTTGACCCCAGGCTCCAGGCCACACAGCCATAAAATACGTGTCAGAATCCAATCTCGCTCGGGAAACGCTGCAGCCAATTCAGCATTAAAGACTTCACCTGTCCAGCGACGGCCTTTGAACACTGCATTTTCAGGGGCGTTACGGCCAATAGCAGCGCGGATATAATGCCACCCCACAGGGGTTTGCCCGCTGCCCTGTTGATTTCCCGCGCCTGCACGCCCGGTAGAAATCTCGCAAGCATAGAGACAATCATCGTCTTTCCAAGCACGCAATTGCTGCGCCTGAATATCAATTTCCAGCCACAGCGCGTGTTGCGGTGGCATGTTAGCCAGTTGCGGTGTCTTCACGGAGCTCCATATCCAACTCAACGGGTAGCGGTGCATTCATGGCCGCCACCACGACCGGCCGGAGTCGACGAATTAAGTCTCGCACTGAAACCTGTTGGCGATAATCCTTTTCGGCAATATCGCGAAGCGCATCCAGGCCTGAGAGCGTAAAAATGACGGTGCCGAGCATAAAGTGTAGCCGCCAAAAACGCTCGGCGTCCGGCAAATCCGGGGTTGCGCGGCGCACCAGATCGGTAAAACGGCTAAACACATCGCCGTATTCCTGCTGAATATAACGCCGCAAATGCCCCTGGGCCTGGCTATACGCCAGCCCCAACAAGCGCATAAAGACCTTAAGGCTATTGCGCTCAGCTGGCACCTCCAGCACCGTCGTCGCCATGGTTTCAAGCAGCACTTCAAGCGGAATATCGCGACCGGAATAACGCGCTTCCAGATCGTCCAGGGCACTATGAAACCGTTGTGAGAACGGATCTAGGTAACGCGCAAAAACCGCCTGGATGAGGGCTTTTTTGGAACCAAAATGATAATTCACCGCTGCCAGGTTAACACGCGCCTTACTGGTGATATTACGCAGGGACGTCTCGGCAAATCCGCGCTCAGCAAAAAGCACTTCCGCCGTGTCCAGAATGCGCGTCACCGTATCCGATTGAGCCATGCTGCTCTCCATAAAAACGGATGTTTTAAACAATTTAGGATACTACGTTATCGATGACGGCCTCTCAACGTTTACCTAGCGATAATCGGTGCTCGCAATAGTGGCCTGCCACCCCTTATCCATCAAGGCGTTACCTAACCATCGTCAAGGATATACTGGACAGGGAAACATACTGTATACTTAACCACATACTGATAGGTAAACAGAAACGCTGTCTTGCCCACTTATTCACTTTGGAGGCTGATATGTCACGGCCGTTAACTGTTCGTCAGCAGAATGTGTTCGACTTTATTGTCAAAACCATGGCTGAGCTTGGCTATCCGCCCACACGGGCCGAAATTGCCAAGGCATTAGGATTTCGCTCGCCCAATGCCGCGGAAGAACATTTGCGGGCACTTGAACGCAAAGGGGTTATTCGCATTATCCGCAATACGTCACGGGGTATTCGCTTACCCAACCAAGAACCCCAAGATGCACTCGACCCGCAACCGCCCTCAACGACGGATCATGCTACCGGCCTGCCGATTATTGGCGAAGTAGCGGCGGGCAGCCCTATTCTCGCAGCCGAGCATATTGATCGCTATTGCCCGCTGCCCGCTGATTACTTCACTCCCAGAGCAGATTACCTGTTGCGCGTGCGCGGACTCTCTATGCAAAACGTCGGCATTCTTGAAGGTGATCTACTCGCGGTTCACCGTACCGATCGCATTCGCGATGGCCAAATTGTGGTTGCCCGACTGGAAGATGAAGTCACGGTAAAGCGTTTTAAACGCCAGGGCCATCTCGTCACGCTGGTGGCAGAAAACCCTGACTTTTCCCCTATTGAGATCGACTTACGTACCCAGCCGTTAGAAATAGAAGGGGTTGGCGTCGGCGTCATCCGCGGTGGCAACGGCCAGGCCCTTGGCTAATAACGGCAAAGGGCATGGCGCTTAGCTAAATACGATAGTTTTATTACCATGCACCAGCACGCGGTCTTCCAAGTGCCAGCGCAGACCGCGTGCCAAAACGGCTTTTTCAACATCGCGGCCAAAACGCACTAGATCCTTCGGCGTATGACAGTGACTTACCCGATGGATGTCCTGCTCAATGATAGGCCCGGCATCCAGCTCTTGCGTGACGTAGTGACAGGTCGCGCCGATCAGCTTCACGCCACGCTGGTAGGCTTGGTGGTAAGGTTTAGCCCCGGCAAACGACGGCAGAAAGCTGTGGTGGATATTAATCACCCGCCCTGCATACCGCTGGCATAACGCCGGCGGTAAAATTTGCATGTAGCGCGCCAGCACAACGCAATCGGCTCGCGCATGGTCGATATGTGCCTGCACTTGCTCAAAGGCCGCTGGCTTATCATTGGGGTCGACCGGCACATGGTGGTAAGGAATCCCGTACCACTCGGTTAACGAACGCATGTCGTCATGGTTAGAGATCACCCCCACAATGTCGCAATCGAGTTCACCAACCTGCCAACGGTAGAGCAAGTCGACCAAACAATGCGATTCTCGCGAAACCATAAGCACCACCCGACGCTGCTTTTGGGTATCGACTAACGCCCATTGCATAGCGAATTGCTCAGCCACTGATTCAAACGCCTCACGAAACGCCTCTGCCGACAACCCCAGCGAATCCGCTAAGATTTCGTAGCGCATAAAGAAACGCCCGGTTTCCAGGTCAGAATGCTGGCTAGCCTCGGTAATCGACCCGCCTTGCTGGGCGATAAAGCTGGACACATGCGCCACAATGCCTACCTGATCCGGGCAGGACACCACTAAACGATAAAAATGCGACATCATTATTACTCTCAACGGGTTGGCCACGCGGCGAAGATCACGGCCGTTTATCGGTATTAAACAAACGTCTAGTGTACCCAATGCGGCGCCTGCAAGCACAGCCCATAACGTCGATGATTGTTAGCCGCCCGCCCCATCCCGTATAGTTAACGCATTACTTTTTAGGCTTTCTTACTCTGATGCATCCACCGCGCGTCCATATTCGTCCTCGTCGTCGCCCACCTCTGCGCCTCTTACCCTTAGGGGGGTGCGGAGAGATCGGCATGAATCTGACGCTATACGGGTACGATGAACACTGGATCGCGGTGGACTGCGGCATGATGATCCGCCAGGATTTACCCAACGCGCCGCTCCAAGTACCCAACCTGGAGACGCCGAAGGCACTGGGCATCACCCCTGAAGCGGTGTATATCACTCACGGCCATGAGGATCATATTGGCGCGCTGGCATGGCTCTGGCCTCACTGGCAATGCCCTATTTATGCCACACCGTTAGCCGCGGGATTGCTGCGCCTAAAATTTGCCGAACACCAACTCAGTAGCGCCGCCATTCATGTCATTGAGCCCGGCGAAGCGCTGGAAAGCGGCCCGTTCACCGTGCGCTACCTCTCGGTTCCCCATTCGATTCCCGAAAGCTGCTCGCTGATCCTAATGGCCGGTCACTACCGTGTTCTGCACAGCGGGGATTGGAAGCTCGACGACGAACCTTTGATCGGCGCGCCCATCAATCAAGCGCAGTTTAAGGCGCTTGCGCCGGTAGACTTAGTGGTAGGCGATTCTACCAATGCGCCCATACCCGGGCATTCGGGCAGCGAAGGCGACGTGGCCCGCGCCCTGGCCGACACGCTGGCCAGCTGTGAAGGGCGGGTCATCGTGTCTTGCTTTGCCAGTAATTTAGCCCGTGTGCTAGCCATTGGCCGCGCCGCGGAACAATGCGGGCGCCGCGTTAGCCTTATGGGGCGCTCAATGGAGCGTATGGTGAGCGTGGCACGCGGGCTTGGTTATTTGGACGACTTTCCCACCCTCGTGCCCGCTCACGACCTAGGTTACCTACCACCCGATGAAGTTGTCGTGATTGCCACCGGCAGCCAAGGCGAGCCGCGGGCGGCTTTGCAACGCCTCGCCCAGGGCCGCCACCCCCACGTTGACTTACAGCCCGGCGACAACGTGATTTTTTCGGCAAAGGCGATACCCGGCAACGAGCGCCCTATTGAGCAGCTTAAAAAACGCTTACAGCAGCTCGGCGTGCAGCTCTTCGATGAATTTAATCATCCTGAACTGCATGCAACCGGACACCCTGCCCAAGAAGAGATGACCCGCTTTTATCAGTGGCTAGCGCCTAAACACCTGCTTCCGGTCCACGGGGAAAGCCTTCATCAAGCGGCTCACCAGAAGCTGGCTGCCGCACTGAGCATTGAAGCGCCGTTAGCACCGGTCAATGGCGACATGATTCGTTTTGATCAACAAGGGTTGCAATACGAACGGCACTACCCACAGCCACCCTGTATTGTCAGCCAGAACAGCGTTGTCCCTCATCCTGGGCTGGAAAGCGATAGCAACACCTACCCGCGCCGCGGGAGCCTCTATTTAGCGTTACCGGTTACCGCTACGGCTACCGGCTGGGCGCGCATCGGACGCCTCATGCTGGACAATACAAGCGCCAACGCACTGGACGAAGACAGCTTCAGTGAATGGCTGGATGATCAGCTTGCCGAGCTGCATGCCGATACGCTAGCGGATCTGCGCCTTGGCCTCCAGCCACGGTTAATCGCTTGGCTGGCCGAGCGGCTTCAGCATTTACCTGAGGTTCACCTGCAAATTATGGCCAGCGAGTTGCCAATCCCAATGGCTGACGACTAAAGCCAACGCCAGCTCTGCCAATTGCCACTCTAAGCGCTTACCAACGGGCGGCATCTTCAATATCCGAGCGACGTTCTTTGACCCAATAATCGCCATGGCGGCCATGTTCTTTCTTCCAGAACGGCGCTTGGGTTTTTAACCAGTCCATAATGAAATCGCAGGCTTCAAACGCTTCTCGCCGATGGGCGCTCGCTACCAGGACTCTTACAATGGCATCACCGGGGCGCATATGGCCGACGCGATGAATAATCGTGACAGCGTTAAGCGCCCAGCGTTGCCCGGCCTGTTCGGCAATGCGCTGCAGGGTAGCCTCGGTCATCCCCGGATAATGCTCCAGGGTTAACCCGGTAACGTCGGGCGTTTCGTTAAAATCACGCACGAGCCCAGTAAAGCTGACAACCCCGCCAATATCGGTACGGCCCGCAATACTTGCCTCGTAGCCAAAGGCCATATCGAAAGGCTCTGCTTGAACTCGGATGGTAATGTCCATCTTAGCCCCCTGTGACCGGCGGGAAAAAAGCCACTTCGTCGTCATTCGTTATCAGCGCTTCATCGTTGGCCATTACTTGGTTGATGGCACAGAGCGTGCGCTGATCCCGTAATAGCTGAAAGCGTTCGTCCTGAGCGGCCAAGGCTGCTTTCAGCCCCGCGATATCGCGGCTTTGCAGTTCATCAAAGGTGACCACCCGCTCGTTTTCGCCTAGTTGCTCGCGCAGTTCGGCCAGGAACTTGACCAGTACGCAGGGCGATTGACAGCGACCGCCCAGGCTTACTTCGCCCGCAGCACCCTGGCCGGTCACAATCGGCGCCGCTACTTCAGGCGTTGGCTCGCGCTGATACTCTCCCCGCTGGCCGCCGCGTTTGCTATCCAATTGAACCGCGTCAATGCGCATGGTTTTATCAACCGCTTTGCACATGTCGTAAAGCGTTAAACAGGCCACCGAGACCGCCGTTAGCGCTTCCATTTCGACACCAGTGCGGCCATTCAGGCGGCAGCTCGCGGTCACATGTACACAGCTCTCGGCGGGATCCACATCAAATTCAATCGCCACTTTAGACAACGCCAGCGAATGGCAAAGCGGAATCAACTCATGAGTCCGTTTGGCCGCTTGAATTCCCGCGATACGCGCGGTTGCCAGCACATCACCTTTGGGTAAAGAACCTTCACTAAGCTGCGCCAGGGTCTCGGGCTGCATCACAATCCGCCCAGAAGCCACCGCTTCCCGGCGCGTTTCTTGTTTATCGGCAACATCCACCATACGGGCTTCGCCGCGGCTGTTGAGATGAGTTAACTGCATGGTGTCACCTATCAGTGCTTGAAACATCGTAGAGCCGTTGGCCCGCCATCCACTCGATTATCCAATGGGCAATGGCATCCGCGTCGTTAAGTGCCAGCTGAACCGTTGAGGCTGGCAATTCCACCGGAGACGGCCCATCAAGAGCAACCGCCTCAACCCCATGACTGCATAAAATCTCCGCGTCCCCTATACCATTTCGATAAAGCACCAGCTTCGCCAAGGGCCATGCCTTAAAGCCCTCTACTAATACTAGATCAGGGGCGTGTACGGTCATCATCGCCAACAGCTGATTTAAATCCGGCTCATCGCCCCCTGGGGTTTCCTGCATCAACGCTAACCGTTGACTTGATGCGACCAGGATAGGCGTCGCCCCCGCGCTGCGTAGCTTATAGCTATCTTTACCCGGCCGATCGACATCAAAACGGTGATGGGCATGCTTTATCACGGCCACCTTAATGTCTTTGGCGCGAAGGCGCGGCAGCAACTGCTCCAACAGCGTCGTTTTACCCGTCCCACTCCAGGCCGCTATTCCCAGCACGGGAAAGGATATCGATGAGTCTAACTGCATAATCGCTGGGCTCCGTAGGAACTAGGTTAATCAGCATCGCCGTCGTTATCTGTCGGCTCATCCGGCAACAACCAATTCAGCGCTATGCCCACCAGTGCGGCAAGGCTAACGCCTTGAAGCGTAAATTGACCACCGCCTACCTGCATGCCGCCAATCCCAAAGACAAGAATCAGCGACACCACCACTAAATTGCGCGGGGCAGTTAATGAGTGCCCCGCACGAACCAGGGTATTCATGCCGACGACCGCAATGGAGCCAAACAGTAGGGTCATGATACCGCCCATCACGGGGCCTGGGATGGTTTGTAGGAACGCTCCCAGCTTGGCAATAAACGCCAGCATAATCGCCAGTCCCGCCGCGACCACCATATAGCGAGGATTGAACGCCCGTGTCAGTGTTACCGCCCCGGTCACTTCGGAATACGTGGTATTAGGCGGCCCACCGAACAGCGCCGCTATCGTCGTCGCCAGGCCATCACCTAAAAGCGTGCGGTGTAGACCAGGTTTTTCCAGGTAGTTACGGCGGGTCACCGAACCGATAGCGACCATATCACCAATATGCTCTACCGCAGGGGCAATAGCGACCGGAATCATAAACAGAATCGCCGCCCAGTGAAAACTCGGCGCGGTAAACGATGGCACTGCCAGCCAACTCGCTTCCTGCATCGGAGTAAAATCCACCACCCCCATCAACAGCGCTAAGCAGTAACCCACCATAATGCCGCCCATGATCGGGATTAAACGCAACAGTCCGCGGCCAAATACAGCCAACACTAGGGTGACCAGCAGGCTCGCCATCGACAAGAAGAGCGCCACCCCATAACCAATGTGATCGCTGGTTTCGCCAGTGGCCATATCAACCGCTACCGGCGCCAACGCCAGGCCAATCACCATAATCACTGGCCCCACCACCACGGGTGGTAGTAGGCGATGAAGCCATCCGGTGCCTTTGACGCGTACGGCTGTGGCAATCGCCACGTACACAAGCCCTGCCACCATCAAGCCGCCAAGCGTAGCCGAGACACCAAAGCTTTTGATGGATCCCTGAATCGGCGCAATAAACGCAAAGGAGGAGGCGAGAAAAACAGGTACCGTTAAACGCGTCACCGAGTGAAACACCAATGTGCCTATCCCAGCGGTGAATAGCGCGACACTAGGATCAAGCCCGGTTAACAGCGGTACCAATACCAAGGCCCCAAACGCCACGAATAACATTTGGGCACCGGTCAGCAATACCTTTGGCCAGGATTCGGACTGGCTAGGCGAATCGGTCATCGCACGACTCCTCACAGGTCATAGCGGTTTTTAGGAGGCAAAAAAATGCCCCTAACGTAAAACGCAGGGGCCGATTAGCATTTATCGATTATCGCGTACCGAAGATTTTGTCGCCAGCATCGCCTAAGCCTGGGACGATATAGCCGTTTTCGTCCAGTCGCTCATCCACTGCCGCCGTGTAAATCTCTATCTCCGGATAGGCCTCTTGCACACGTTTAATTCCCTCCGGGGCGGCGACCAGAACGATCACCTTCATACTGTCGCAGCCACGCTCTCGCAGCATATCCAATGTCGCCACCATTGAGCCGCCCGTGGCCAGCATGGGGTCAATCACGATGGCCATGCGCTCTTCGATATCGTTGGCGAACTTGGCAAAGTACGGTACCGGTTGCAGCGTTTCTTCGTCGCGGTACAGCCCGACAACACTGACTCGTGCGCTGGGAATTAAATCGGTGACGCCGTCTAGCATGCCAAGCCCGGCGCGCAATATCGGCACTACCGTGACCTTTTTACCTTTTAGCCGACGCGTGGCGATGGGCTCGCCATTCCACCCTTCAATCGTGTGATCTTCGAGTTCAAGACCTTTTGTGGCTTCGTAGGTTAATAGCTTCGCCACTTCACCCGCTAGCTCGCGAAAACTCTTAGTGCTTATTTCAATCTCGCGCATCAATCCCAGTTTGTGCTGAACAAGCGGATGGTTAATGGCATAGACACTCATGGGACGTCCTCACTGCAGGGGATTGGGGCAACGCGGGTAATCAGAGACTTACAAAATTGCGCAACATTCTACCCGTAACCCGCCACCAGGTTAAGGGGTAGCGGGTAATTGCCACTCAATAGGCGCGCGTCCATGCTCGACCAAAAAACGATTCGCCTGAGAAAAGTGGCGAGTACCAAAAAAGCCTCGGTGGGCCGATAACGGCGAAGGGTGCGGGGCTTCCAATACCAAGTGGCGCTGCGTATCAATGAGTGTTTTTTTCTGCCGAGCATGACTGCCCCAGAGCAGAAACACGCAGGGCTTGGCATGCTGGCTTACGGTCTTAATGGCACTGTCGGTAAACCACTCCCAGCCTTTACCTCGATGAGACGCCGCATTGCCCTTCTCAACCGTCAACGAGGTGTTGAGCAGTAAAACACCTTGCCTGGCCCAGGCTTCCAAATGACCATGCTTAACCGGCTCAACGCCTAGATCACTGGCCAATTCTTTGTAGATATTGAGTAGCGAAGGCGGCACTGCCACCCCCGCTTGAACAGAAAAACACAGGCCGTGCGCTTGATTGGGGCCATGATAAGGATCCTGACCCAATATCACGACCTTGACATCATTAAGCGGCGTCAATTCGAAGGCGCGAAACCACTGCGACGAATGGGGATAAATGGTTTTTTTAGCTTCTTTTTCCTGGGCTAAAAAGTGTTTCAGCGACTGCATATAGTCTGCTTGAAACTCATCTCCCAACCAATGATTCCAGTCTTCAGGCAGCGGGGTCGACATAATTATTTCTTCACTTGATCAACCAATGGCTCGACATAGGCAACGCCCATATCCCAGGGAAATTGAATCCAACACTGCTGGGCCACTTCGGTTAAGTACTGATCCACCAGAGGACGCCCTTCGGGCTTGGCATAGATGGTGACAAAATGCGCATCGGGCAACATTTCACGCACCGCGCGAGCGGTTTTACCCGTATCGACTAAGTCATCGACTAACAGCCAGCCATCGCCGTCGTGGTCAACGCCCTTCAGGATATCTAG
This sequence comes from Vreelandella arcis, assembly GCF_900103865.1. Taxonomy (GTDB): domain Bacteria; phylum Pseudomonadota; class Gammaproteobacteria; order Pseudomonadales; family Halomonadaceae; genus Vreelandella; species Vreelandella arcis. The sequence continues at coordinate 143,359 of NZ_FNII01000009.1, read as the reverse complement.
CCCACCCTGATCCATATGGTCGTAGCTTTTGATACACACGGTATCGATCAACCGCACGTTCAGTTCACGCGCGATTAAAGCAGCCGGGATAAGGCCGCCCCGAGTGATCGCCACAATGCCTTTGAAATCCCGCTCAACCAGCTGGTGACAAAGCTGGCGGACATCGCGATGGAGCTGATCCCAGGACACGATGAAATGCTGGTGGTAGCGTTCGCTGCTCATATCGATCGTTACTCGTCTTCGGTGAATGAACATACCGCGAAGACGCTATAGCCCGCATCGCGAATCTTTTGTGAACCACCTAGCTCAGGTAGGTCAATGATGGTCGCTGTCTCGACGACATGCCCGCCGCTGCGCTGGATAAGATTGGCCGCGGCCAGCATGGTGCCGCCGGTCGCAATCAAATCATCCATCAGCAAAATGCGGTCATCTTTTTGGAAAGCGTCCGAGTGAAGCTCAACTTCTGAATGACCGTATTCCAAGGTGTAGGTTTCACTGATGGTTTTGAACGGCAACTTACCTTTTTTGCGCACCGGGACAAAGCTACAGCCCAGCTCATAAGCCAACGGCGCCCCAATAATAAACCCACGTGCATCGATAGACGCGATGGCATCCAGGTTCATTTCCTGGTAGCGGTGTACAAAGCTGTCAATCAGCTTGCGAAATGCCGCGCTATTTTGCAGCAGCGGGGTAATATCACGAAAATTGACCCCTTGCTCTGGCCAGTCAGGCACTGTGCGTATCACGGACTTAATATAATCGCCGTAGATGCTCATCGCGTCTCTCATTGGGTTAATAAATCAACGTTAGTCTAGGAACAGAAATTTCACAGCAAACAGCAGCGCAAGGATAATCACGGCTGGATTGAGATCTTTGAAACGCCCCGAAAGGGTTTTAATCGCAGCATAGCTGATAAACCCAAGCGCAATACCTTCGGCAATCGAGAAGGTCAAAGGCATCGCCAAGGCCGCGATTAGCACCGGTGCCGCGTCAGTCGGGTCGTCCCAATTAGCATGCGCCAAACTTCCCGCCATTAGAACGGCCACGTACAGCAACGCACCGGCCGTCGCAAAGGCAGGGATTGAGCCTGCTAACGGGGAAAAGAACAAACTAATTAAGAAAAGCACGCCAACGACAACCGCCGTCAATCCCGTCCGCCCGCCAGAAGCAATACCGGCGGTCGATTCGATATAGCTTGTCGTGGTCGACGTACCCAGAGCAGCCCCGGCCATTGACGCGGTGCTGTCGGCCATCATCGCCCGACCCAGACGCGGCAGTTTGCCGTCTTTATCAAGTAGCTTACCCCGGTGCGCCACACCCACCAGCGTGCCTGAGGTATCGAACAGGTCAACAAACAGGAAGGCGAAAATCACGCTCAGCATGGCGACATCGAGCGCCCCCATGAGATCCATCGCCATAAAGGTCGGCGCAATCGAAGGCGGCATGGACATGAGCCCGCCATACTCATTATGGCCAAGCACGATAGACGCAATGGTAATGCCGAGAATACCGATCATGACAGCACCGGTGACCTTTAAATAGGACAGCGCGGTTATCACGAAAAAGCCTAGCAGTGCATACAGGGCAGCAGGCTCAGAGAGATCTCCCAGTGCGACAAAGGTGGCATCATTAGCCACGACAATGCCCGCATTTTTAAGCGCAATCATTGCCAAAAATAGCCCGATACCGGCGGCAATACCCAGGCGCAGTGAGAGCGGAATCGAATTAATAATCCACTCACGGATTTTAAAAACACTTAGCAAAAAGAAGCACAGACCCGAGAAGAACACAGCCCCTAGCGCCGCCTCCCAGGTATAACCCATGCCCAACACAACGCCGTAAGTAAAGAACGCGTTAAGCCCCATGCCAGGCGCCTGGGCAATCGGATAATTCGCCCATAGCCCCATGATCAAACAGCCAATAGCGGCAGCAACGCAGGTAGCGACAAACACCGCCCCGTAGTCCATTCCGGCTTCAGAAAGGATGCTGGGGTTGACGAAGATGATGTACGCCATTGTCAGGAAGGTGGTTATCCCAGCAATAACCTCTGTCTTAACGCTGGTGTTGTGCTCAGTGAGCTTGAACTGCTTGTCCAGAAACTTCATAGGTATTTTTATCCTTCGCGTAAACGCTAAATGCGCCCTGGCAGCGCGAAAAGCCGCACATACTACCGAAAGGCAACGCCTTATGCGAATACCTTGTGCAGCCGACGATCACTGGCCATGGCCCGTTAGTCACAACTATCGCTTAGCATAAGCAATCTTTAGGCCACCTTTTAACCGATCGGTCAGCAACCTACCCACGCACCAACTGCCACAAGCCCATCAACTCTTCTGGCTAGCTAACACACGCTCCACTGTTTCAACAATTGCCTGAGTTTGGGGGTCAATTTCTATATTGACCTGATCACCCGGCAAGCGCTCGCCCAATGTTGTGCGGTTAAGCGTTTCTGGAATGAGATTAACGCTGAACTCGACCGCCTCGCCGTCGGCTGAGCGACGCACGTCGCCAATCGTCAGGCTAATCCCATCGACGCCGATATAGCCTTTCTCGAAAACAAACCGCCCCAGTGATGCCGGTAGCGCAAACCACAATCGACGATTGTTGGGGGCTTCTTCGATAGCCACCACTTCCGCCATACTAATCACGTGACCGGACATCGCATGCCCACCGATCTCATCACCAAAGCGTGCCGCCCGCTCGACATTAATGCATTGCCCTGGCGCAATTGCACCAAGGTTGGTCAAGCGTAGCGTTTCACGCATCAAATCAAAGCTTACCCGATCTCCTGAGATGTCAGTGACCGTCAAACACACACCGTTATGCGCAACCGAGGCCCCTATAGCAAGACCCTGGCGTAAGGCATCAGGCATTTGCACCACGTGGGTACGAAACTTATCAAGCTCACGCACCTCGACCACTTCCACTTTGCCCTGCACGATGCCAGTAAACATAGCGCCCTCGCTTTGATTAATCCGTGTGCAAGCTTACTACTGCAGCTACCTTTTTGTGCACCCTAAAATTGTTGCACCACTAACAACGAGGATCTGCGGATGCGTGGCAATCGGCTCGCTCAACGGCTCCCAAAGAGTCATTAATACTCCAAAAAAGACGTCCAATAGTTAAAAAATTCACCACCTATCAAAACGACATTAAATGCTATGCTGTTGGTTTGACATCCCCCTGCCGGCTCTTTAGACTTTCGCCGCAAATGTAAAGGCGCCGATTTGTACCCAGATTGCGGGCGTCCACCGAGTAAACGCTTGGTGAAGTGCAGCTAAAAGGGTGTGTCCAGCGTTGATGGCCACCCGCAAAGGGTGGCCTTTTTTTGTTTCCCGCCCTACGCTTGCGCCCTCACCTTCGTCTTTGGCCTACAGGCAAGGCAGACGCCATGATCGAACTTAATAATGTCAGCAAAACCTATGGCACCGGCAGCCATGCCGTGCACGCCCTCAAGGGCGTCAACCTAACGATTCCCAAAGGCGCCATCCACGGCGTTATCGGATTATCCGGCGCTGGCAAGTCGACGCTGATCCGCTGCGTCAACCTGCTGGAGCGCCCTACCCAGGGAACCGTTACCGTTGACGGCCAGGAAGTCACGGGGCTCAGCACCCCGGCGCTCAATCAAGCGCGCCACCGGATTGGCATGATCTTCCAGCACTTTAACCTGCTTACCACGCGCAACGTGTTCGATAACGTCGCGCTGCCGCTGGAGCTAATGGGCCAGCCGCGCAATGACATTCGCGAGCGCGTGACGCCGCTGCTCAAATTGGTCGGGCTGTCCGACAAGTCGGATCAGTATCCGGCCCAGCTGTCCGGCGGCCAGAAGCAGCGCGTGGCGATTGCCCGTGCCCTGGCCAGCAACCCTCGAGTGCTGCTTTGCGATGAAGGCACTTCAGCGCTCGACCCCCAGACCACCAGTTCGATCCTTGAGCTACTGCGCGATATCAATCAGCAGCTCGGCATTACCATCTTGTTGATCACCCACGAAATGGAGGTTGTGAAATCGATCTGCCACCGGGTCAGCCTGATCTCCGATGGCGAACTGGTCGAGGACGCCGAAGTCGGCGATTTCTTTACCGCACCGCGCACCCAGTTAGGCCGCGAGTTTCTCAACGATTTTCTCCAGCTATCGCCTCCCAAAGAGCTGCTTGAGCGGCTCACTGAGGCCCCCGAAGCCAACGCGCACCCGGTGGTACGCCTGACATTTTCGGGTGATGCCGTTTCCACGCCTCTGATCTCTCGGCTAGCCCGCGAATGCGGTGTTGATGTGAGCATTTTGCAAGCCAAAGTGGAATCGATCCAAGACCGCACGCTAGGCTTAATGATCGCCGAACTGCTGGGCACTGCGGAGCAAACTCAAGCCGCTATGGACTACTTGGCAGACCATCAACTACAGGTAGAGGTACTTGGCTATGTCCAGCGCAATGCTTAATCTTATTATTCAAGCCACGCTAGACACTCTCTATATGGTCGGTGTTTCCGGGCTGATCTCAACGTTACTGGGACTGCCGCTGGGCGTGATGTTATATGTGACGCGGCCACGGCAAATTTTAGCCAAGCCCGCCCTGAACCATACGCTGGGCATTGTGACCAACGTTGGCCGCTCCATCCCGTTTATTATTTTGATGGTGGCCATCATTCCTTTCACCCGGTTTTTAGTCGGCACGTCCATCGGCATCAACGCTGCCTCGGTACCGCTGACTATTGCTGCAATCCCCTTTGTCGCGCGACTAATCGAAGGGTCATTGAATGAAATTTCGCCGGGCTTAATCGAAGCCGCCCAAGCCATGGGCGCCACCCCCTGGCAAATTATCGTTAAAGTCCTCATTCCTGAAGCGCGCGGCGGCATTATTACCGGTCTCACCATCACTCTGGTAACCCTGGTGAGCTACTCCGCGATGGCCGGCGCTGTCGGCGGCGGCGGCCTGGGCGATCTTGGTATCCGCTACGGTTACAACCGTTTCAATCCCATGATTATGCTGATCACGGTGGTCGTGCTTGTGGTCATGGTTCAAGGCTTTCAAAGCCTGGGCGATTATCTGGTACGCAAAACCGATAGAAAGTAGTCGAGTTGCTTATCAGTGGACATATAACGAAAAAGCATTAAAATTGACCCTATTATCGCCAAACATCAAACCCAATATGACAGGAGTTGCTATGAAAACATTAGCCCTGAGCACCCTTACCGCATTAGCGCTGGCCGTTAGCGCCAGCGCCCAGGCCGAAAGCATCAAGATGGGCACCGTCGCCGGCCCTGAAACCGAAGTGATGCAAGTCGCCGCGCGCATTGCCAAGGAAGAGTACGACCTCGATATTGAGATCATCGAGTTTACTGACTACGTAACACCCAATGCCGCATTAGCCGACGGTAGCCTCGACGCCAACGCCTACCAGCATGAGCCCTACATGATGTCGATGGTCAACGATCGTGGTTACGATTTCGCCATTGCGGGATACACCTTCGTCTACCCCATCGGCGCTTATTCCGAGAAGTACGATAGCATTGACGAGCTGCCCGAAGGCGCCCAGATCGCGCTGCCTAACGACCCTTCCAACGAAGGTCGTTCGCTAATTTTGATGCATAATAAAGGCCTCATCACGCTTAACGATCCTGAGAATCTCGAAGCAACCCCCATCGATATCGCGGAAAACCCTAAAAACTTCCGTTTCCGCGAAATCGAAGCGGCCCAGCTTCCGCGCGTTCTGCCGGATGTCGACATGGCCTTTATCAATAACACCTTCGCTCAACCAGCCGGCCTAAGCCTGGACGATGCGCTGATCAAAGAAGGCCCGGAATCGCCATACGTCAACCTGATTGCCGTTAGAGGCGGCGATCAAGACCGTGAAGATATCCAGCAACTGGTTGACGCCTACCAGAGCGAAGAAGTGATTGAGAAAGCTGAAGAACTCTTCGATGGCGGCGCGGTGCCTGGCTGGAAATAATTCTCCGCCTTAGCTAGTTACGAGACGAGACGAACGACACTGGGCCGACAACTGTCGGCCCAGTGTCGTTATAGATGTATATAATGATGGAGCAATCATGTCGCTTGAAACTGTGAACTACGCCCTTCTCAATCGCCAACTTGAGGCGCTATTAGATAGCCGCGACTGGTTAACCAACAGCGCGCAAACCTGTGCATTCATCATGCAATCCCTGCCTCACTTGAACTGGGTCGGCTTTTATCTGCAGCGCTCGCCAGAGGTACTGGCCCTGGGGCCTTTCCAAGGCAAGCCAGCCTGCCATCCAATTCCGTTTAGCAAAGGCGTTTGCGGTGCGGCAGCAAGCCAGCGAGTCACCCAACGAGTTGACGACGTGCACAGTATCGCCGATCACATCGCGTGCGATATCGAGTCACGCGCGGAACTAGTCATTCCGATCATCCACGATCATCAGCTATGGGGCGTATTGGATATCGATAGCCCGACGGAAGCCCGCTTTAGTCATGAGGATCAAGCTGGCATTGAAGCCTTGCTCGATATCTTTAAAAGCCAAACAGACTTACCTAAATGGGCACACTGACGCTGGCAACACCACTGGCTTAGCACGTTACTCTCTTTACGTGTATCTCTGTCCCATGCCCATACAAAAACGCCTCGTCAATAATGACGAGGCGTAATCTGGTAGGACCAGGCGGATTTGAACCGCCGACCTCCACGATGTCAACGTGGCGCTCTAACCAACTGAGCTATGGTCCTAAAACTGGGGAATAACGACGCTCAGCAATACAAAACAGCGATGGTAGGACCAGGCGGATTTGAACCGCCGACCTCCACGATGTCAACGTGGCGCTCTAACCAACTGAGCTATGGTCCTGCCGAGCAACGGATGCGTATTTTACGTTTCCGCGACTGAATTGCAAGCTATTTATCGACTTACCCGAGCGCCACATCACCGGGTAATTTTTCGACTTGGCACAATAAACCGAGTGCTACACTGGAACGACGCCCCACCGACGAACGTCCTATAAAAAAGGAGATTGGCCATGTTAGGCCTAATGCTAGGAAGCATCGCGATCGTCTTATTGCTAGCGACACTTATTTCCCGCATCAGGCTACGCTGGTGGTGGATCCGCAGCTTCGAGTTTCCTCGTTTGCAAATTGCCTGCGTAGCGGCGGCATGCTGTATCGCAGCACTATGGCTACCCCTCTCCTTCACGTGGCGACTGATTACACTGACCGTGTGCTTGGTCGTTATTATCATTCAGGCTTGCTATATCCTGCCCTGGACGCGTCTTTGGACTAAACAAGTGCGCTCAGCCATTGTCCGCAATGAAGCACGCGATATTACGCTGCTGATCGCCAATGTACTGACACCTAACCGACAATCCTCAACGCTTGTCAGCCAAATCCACGCGCATCAGCCGGACATCGTGCTAACCCTTGAATCAGACCAATGGTGGCAGGATCAATTAGACCCCGAACTGGATCCGCAGTGGCCCTACAGCGTTAAGATTCCACTCGACAACCTCTACGGCATGCACCTTTACTCACGTCTACCGCTAGAAGACACCTCTGTCGAGTGGCTGATCCAGGACGACATTCCTTCAATTCACACCTATATCAAGCTACCAGGAAGTGAACGAATCCGGTTTTTTGCCGTACATCCGCGCCCACCCGCGCCGAGCGAGAGCGAAAAATCCCTGTGGCGCGATGCCGAACTGTTATGGATCGGTGAGAAAATTCAAAAAACACCCCAGCCGACGCTGGTGGCTGGCGACCTAAACGACGTCGCCTGGTCACGCACGACACGGCGCTTTTGCCGGGTTAGCGGCATGCTGGATCCACGCAGGGGGCGCGGCATGTTCAGTACCTTCCACGCCCAATACCCGATCCTGCGCTGGCCCCTCGATCATATTTTTGTCAGCGAACACTTTATGCTCGGCAACATGCGCCGCTTAGCGGGGTTTGGCTCAGACCACTTCCCCATTCTTGCCACGCTCTGCTACCGGCCCGGGCGCAAAGATGAACACGAGAACCCCAAAGCGAGTGCTGAAGAGCAAAGCGAAGCGCATCAAACGATCCGCAAGGGCCAGCGTGAAGAGCAAAAAACCTAAATTTTTCGAACAACTCTAGCCATTGTCATTATCCGGCACGCCACCTAGCGTGAGTTCTCTTGGGTCAAGTAACCGCTCAAGGGTGCTGCGCTCCAGGTCGGTGTGCTCTTCGGCAACGTCAATAATGGGTCGCCCAGTTTGATAGGCTTCCTTGGCGATGGCCGCTGCCGCATTGTAACCAATGGTGCTATTGAGGGCTGTCACCAGGATCGGATTACGCGCAAGCGGTGCCTGAATATTGTCTTCACGCACCTTGAATGTCGCAATGGCACGATCAGCCAGCAACCGGGTGGTATTACTCATCAACGTTATGCCCGTTAACAAGTTATGCGCGACGAGCGGCAGCATCACGTTCAACTGAAAATTGCCGCTTTGCCCCGCGACAGTGATGGCGGTGTCCAGACCAATCACCTGTGCAGCGGCCTGAGCAGCAGACTCTGGAATAACGGGATTTACTTTGCCGGGCATGATGGAACTACCTGGCTGAAGCGCCTCGAGCTCAATTTCGCCAAGCCCTGCAAGCGGGCCGGAGTTCATCCAGCGCAGGTCATTGGCTATCTTCATAACGATGCAGGCTAAGCCTTTTAGGTGTCCGGAAAGCTCTACGGCCGCATCTTGCGAAGCGAGGCTCGCAAAAAAGCTGTCATTGGGGGTAAACGCCAACCCCGTTTGCTCGCTTAACTGTGCTGCCACCCGCTCAGCAAACCCTTCAGGCGCGTTAATACCGGTACCTACCGCCGTGCCCCCCTGGGCCAAGCGACATAGCCGCGTTAGGCAGCTGTCAAAGCGCTCAATGGCCTGCCCCAGCTGGCTCGACCACGCACCCAGCTCTTGATCCATGCGCAACGGCATGGCGTCCATTAGATGCGTTCTCCCCGTTTTAACCACGTCAGATAGCGCTTCAGCGCGCGTATCAATTGTGTCGCGAAGGTGAACCAGCGCCGGACGCAACGATTCATGCACCGCCAACGCGGCCGACACATGTATCGCGGAAGGAATAACGTCATTGCTCGACTGCCCCATATTGACATGGTCGTTGGGCAAGACCTCAACGCCGCGACGGCTCGCCAGCGTCGCGATAACTTCATTAACGTTCATGTTGCTGGAAGTGCCGGAACCTGTCTGAAACACATCGACCGGAAAATGCTCGTCGTGAGCCCCACTTATCACTTCTTCCGCTGCTTGCTGGATGGCCTGCGCGCGGTCGTCGTCCAGCTCACCCAGCGCTAAATTGACCTTCGCTGACGCGAGTTTGATCCGCGCAATCGCATGAATAAAAGCCACCGGCATGGGGGTATGCGAAACAGGGAAATTATTCACCGCACGCTGGGTTTGAGCCCCATATAACGCTTCGGCTGGGACGTCCAATTCCCCCATACTGTCGCGTTCAAGGCGCGTTGTCATGGCGATCTCCTTATAGATAAAAGCTGATGAATACTGAGTCGTCGATGAGACAAAGTTATTAACCGACGGGCATGGCTGGGTCTGTTCAGCGTCTCGCCTTATTAGGCTAGTGCCCGCCGGATAAAACTCAAGTGGCCCTGACGACAGCCTTAATAAACATTGATGTTGCACTGCACAAAAACGCCTGCTATGCTGCATCGCAGAACATAGGGGAAAGCACCACAGGACGAGATGTCGTCTAGCGCTGCTACCCATTTTATCTAGACGCGTTAGCACCGCTAATCAGGAGATTTGATCATGAGTACTTTCAACACCAATGAGTGGACACAGCAGTTTGATAATATCTTCATGGCGCCAGCACGCGCTTACGCCGCGCTGAGTGTCGACATGACAGAGAAATTTTTCAACGCCCAGTTGGATGCTCAAAAAGCCTACGTTGACACCAGCCTCTCCCAAGCGCGCCAGCTTATGAGCGTTAAAGACGCTGAAGGGCTTCGCAGCTACATGGAAGGCCAGCAAAAAGTCGCTAAAGAAGTGGCAGAACGCCTTAAGAGCGACGCTGATAATGTTGTTTCATTGCAAAAAGATTTTGTGCAACAAACCCAGAAAATCACCGAAGACAACATCAAGCAGGCAAAAACCGCTGCCAGCAAGATGGGTAACACCGCCTAATATTGATGGCTCATCGCAGCACAGCTGCGGTAGTTAACTCTTAAAAGCCGCCAGCTGATCGCTGGCGGCTTTTTTGTTACCAATTAAGCGCAGTTTTCACAAACGGAATGGTTAATTTGCGCTGAGCGGAAAGCGAAGCCTGATCCAAGGTTTCCAGCGCCTGGCAAAGCGCGCCAAGCTCACGAGGTCCGCGGTGAAGAATATAGCGCCCCACGTCGTCGGGCAGTTGCATGCCTCGTGCATTAGCCCGCAGCTTTAACGCAGCTAGTCGCTCATCATCATTAAGCGGATGCAAATGAAAGGTCGTCCCCCACGTCAGCCGAGACGCTAAGTCGGGTAGAACGACACCCAACTGCCGCGGGGGCGCGTTCGCCGCAATCACCAAATGTTTACCGGCATCCCGCAGGCGGTTAAACGCATGGAACAACGCTTCTTCCCAGCGTTTTCGCCCTACCACCTGCTCCAGGTCATCAATCGAGACCACGTCCAATCGTTCGATGTCTTCAAGCATCAACGGCGGGAAATGGCCGAGTTCTGCTAACGGCAGGTATAACGCCCGCTTATCTCTATCCGAAGCAGCGTGACAGGCGGCTTGCAATAAGTGGCTACGCCCTGAGCCCGGCGGCCCCCATAGATAAATGAAGTCATCACCGGCAGGTGCCCACTGTTGCTGAAGACGATCCAGCAAGGCAGCGTTGGCTTCCCCTGGGTAATAATTATCAAACGTAGCGTCGTCGCGCAATCCTATCCCAAGGGGAAGCTGCGCCGGCACGTGGCTCATGAAGGCGTCCTTTTGTCATCAATCGCGGGTACGTCGGCATCCTCACGGTCGTATTCGTCAGCGGCATTGTATAGCTCGCTGCGTTGATAGCGGTCTTTGACCTCACGTAACAGCACCATAATAACGGCGGCGGCCGGCAGCGCTAGCAATACCCCGGTGAGTCCAAATAAATTGCCCCCTGCCAGAACGGCAAAAATAACCGCTACCGGGTGTAGGCCAATTTTATCGCCCAGCAGTTTAGGCTGTAAGACGACGCTCTCTGCCACCTGGCCAATCGTAAACACGGCCACTACGCCCAATAACCCCCACCAGGTGCCAAACTGGAAAAGCGCGACAATCAGCGCGATGCATAGCCCCAAAATAAACCCAAGAAACGGCACAATGCTTACCAATCCAGAAACCACGCCAATCAACAGGCCAAAATCAAGCCCCAACAACGTTAGTCCGCCCGCATAAAGGATGCCCAAGCTGAGCATGACCAACAGCTGTCCGCGCAAAAACGATGCCAGCACTTCATCGCAGCGACGCACCAGCCTACCGACATCATCCGCCCATTGACGCGGAATCAAATTGGCAATATTGCTGATAAGACGATCCCAGTCCAACAGCAAATAAAACGTTACGACAGGAATCAGCGCTACATAAGTGATCCACGACACAAATGCCATACCCGAGCGGCCTATTTGGCCAAGCGCTTGGGCAAGGTAGCCGCCAGCATCGCGCCAATTCTCAACCAGCGTCTCCCGCACGTTGACCAATTCAGAGCGTAGATCGTATCCCGTCCATTCAAAGACCTGCGGAGCCACCGTGTTCTCCCCCCAGGCAAAAATACCCGGCACGGCTTCACTTAATTGCTTCAACTGCTGGACCACCAGCGGGATGACGATAAGCAGGCTGACAATCAACACCACCAAAAGCACACAGAAGACACTGCTGACCGCCACCGGGCGGTTCATTCCCCAGCGTTGGAATTGGTTGGCCAGCGGATCCGCTAAATACGCCAGAATAACGCCAGCAATAAACGGCATTAACACGGCATCCAATAAATATAACAGCCCGAAGATTAGGACTAATAGCAGGATGCCCCACCATGAATTGCGCATATAACTCCTTTAATGGCCACTGTTACGACAACCTACTATGCCGTATATAAATAAAAACCGCCTGCTTTTGTTCACAGCCAGTGGAGGCGATGCGAGCCTCGCCACCGAGTGTTACAATTCGCCCCAGTTATCGCCCGGCTCTGGCGGCGTACGCCAGTCACTATTGCACTGCACTCAGCTCCATAGGATCTGTCATGACCGAGACCTCTTCTTCGCACGCTTCATCGTCCCCTTCGCTTAGCTATAAAGATGCTGGCGTGGATATTGATGCCGGCAATGCCCTGGTCGAGCGCATTAAACACGTGGCCAAGCGCACTACCCGCCCGGAAGTCATGGGCGGATTAGGCGGTTTCGGCGCACTTTGCGAATTGCCTCAAGGCTACCATCAGCCGGTACTGGTCTCCGGGACCGATGGTGTCGGTACCAAGTTGCGTCTCGCCATGACGCTAGGCAAACATGACACCATTGGCATCGACCTGGTGGCCATGTGTGTCAACGACCTTATCGTGGCGGGTGCCGAGCCACTGTTGTTTCTCGACTACTATGCCACGGGCAAATTAAATGTCGACATCGCGGCCGACGTCGTCACGGGTATCGGAGCCGGCTGCGAACAGGCAGGCTGTGCACTGGTCGGCGGTGAGACCGCCGAAATGCCCGGCATGTACGAAGGCGACGACTACGATTTAGCTGGATTCTGCGTCGGGGTGGTTGAGAAAAGTGAAATTCTTGACGGTAGCCGCGTTGCAGAAGGCGACGTTCTACTAGGCCTCGCTTCATCAGGGCCGCACTCGAACGGCTATTCGCTGATTCGTAAAATCATCGAGCATAGCAATGCGCCCCTGGATACCCAGGTCGATGGCATTCCCCTAGCGGATGCGCTGATGGCCCCGACGCGCATTTACGTTAAAGCCCTGCTTTCCCTACTGCGTGATAGCGACCTATCGGTTCATGCTCTATCGCATATTACCGGTGGTGGGCTACTTGAAAATATTCCCCGCGTGCTACCTGAGTCATTAGCGGCCCGCATTGATACTCGGGCATGGGCACGACCAGCCGTCTTTGATTGGCTTCAAACTCAGGGCAATGTCTCGGATACCGAGATGCACCGGGTTCTGAACTGCGGTATTGGCATGGTCGCAGTGGTTCCAGAAGCGCAGGCCGACCAAGCCATGGCGCATCTAAAAGCCCAGGGAGAAACCGTGTATCGCCTTGGGCAGATTGAGCCTCGTCAGCAAGAAGCCGTTGTGCTGGAGAACTTACCCGCATGAGTACGTCTGATTACAGCGATACCCTAAACGATATGACGCCCGAACCCACCGCTCCCCCAAGAGTGGTGGTGTTGATTTCCGGCAATGGCAGCAACCTGCAAGCGCTCATTGATGCGCAGTCGCACGACCGTCTAGGCGGCGAAATTGTCGCGGTCATCTCCAATGAGCCCGATGCCTATGGCCTCAAGCGCGCGCGTGATGCAGGCATTGACGCCGTTGCCTTGCCTCACCGGGAATACGACAGCCGCGAGGCATACGACGGGGCGCTGATCAAAGTCATTGAGCGCCATGAGCCTGACGTGATCGTGCTCGCCGGTTTTATGCGCATTTTGACGCCGCGCTTCGTTCAGCGTTTTCTGGGCCGTATGATGAATATCCACCCATCGCTGCTACCCGCTTATCAGGGCCTCAACACGCATGCTCGAGCACTTGAGGATAACGTTACGCAGCACGGCTGCAGCGTTCACTTCGTTACCGAAGAACTCGATGGCGGGCCAGTGGTGCTACAAGCAGCACTCAACGTCGCCGACGACGACAGCATCGATACGCTTAAACAGAAGGTGCAAGACAGAGAGCACCTTATCCTGCCTATTGCCGTACAGTGGTTTTTGCAGGGGCGGCTTCAATTCAGTAGCCAAGGCGCCACCATGGACGGCCATCCGCTGCCACTCCATGGGATGCGACTTTCCCACGAGGACGCTGCTGAAGAGCTCGATGAGCCATCTTGATAACCTAGGCATTTTAATGACTATTGTCGCTTAGCCGAAAAAAACCGAGCGGTGTAATAACCCGCTCGGTTCTATTGCATAACAACCGAGTAACGTTTAGGTACGCGGTAGTGTCACCCCACGCTGGCCCATGTACTTGCCCCCACGATCTTTATAAGAGGTTTCGCACACTTCGTCAGATTCCAGGAAGAGCATCTGCGCGACCCCTTCATGGGCATAGATTTTAGCCGGCAAATTCGTCGTGTTGGAAAACTCCAACGTAACGTGTCCTTCCCACTCCGGCTCAAGCGGCGTGACGTTAACGATGATGCCACAGCGGGCATAGGTGGATTTACCCAGGCAAATCGTCAACACATTACGCGGAATGCGGAAATACTCGACCGTGCGCGCCAACGCAAATGAGTTAGGCGGGATAATACACACGTCGCCTTTCACATCGACAAAGCTATTGGCATCGAAGGCCTTAGGATCCACGATCGCCGAGTGAATATTGGTAAAGACTTTAAATTCATCCGAGCAGCGGACATCGTAGCCATAGCTTGACGTGCCATAGGAAATAACACGCTGCTCGTTAATGTAACGAACCTGGCCTGGCTCAAAAGGCTCAATCATGGCGTCACTTGCCGCCATGCGCCGGATCCATTTATCAGACTTGATGCTCATTAGTTACGTATTCACTCGCTAAAGGAAATAGTCGGACTTTCATTACCCTGGCCATCCACGCTTTGCGCAACGCGTTTGGCAATCGCCGCAAACGTCTGACTAACGGCGCTGTCTGGCTCCGATACGACGCTTGGTCGTCCTGAATCAGCCAGCTCGCGGATCGATAGCGTCAGTGGTAAGCGGCCAAGCACCTCGGTATCGTACTCTTCGGCAATTCGGTCACCACCGCCAGAACCGAATATCGGCGCCTCGTGGCCGCATTTTTCGCAGTGGTAAAGGCTCATGTTTTCGACGACACCTAAAACAGGCACATTCACTTTGCGAAACATTTCAATGCCTTTTCGCGCATCAAGCAGGGCGATGTCTTGAGGCGTCGTGACAATCACCGCACCCGCCACCGATACTTTTTGGGCCAGCGTCAACTGAATGTCGCCGGTACCAGGCGGCATATCGATAAGCAGAAAATCCAGGTTATCCCATTGGGTCTGGTTTAGCATCTGCTGGAAGGCCCCAACCACCATCGGCCCTCGCCACACCATCGCTTCACGGTTATTGACCATAAACGCCATGGACATGGCTTGCAGCCCATGGGCCTCAAGCGGTAAAAATTTATCATCCCCCGATGCTTGCGGGCGAACACCCTCAGCGACACCGAGCATTTGTGCTTGGCTTGGGCCGTAGACATCCGCATCCAGTACGCCTACACGGTATCCCTGGGCAGATAACGCCAATGCCAAGTTAACGGTCACCGTTGACTTACCAACGCCTCCCTTACCCGAGGCCACGGCTATTATGTGTTTGACACCTTCCATTTATAGCGACTCCTCGTCTAGCGCTGCATTCATTAGTGCAGCAAATGATACTCTTCGCTGGGTCAATCATAAACCAAGACTAAAAAAAGCGGGTGCTGAATACACATCAGCACCCGCTCAGCGAAGCTCCTAATCAAATAGAGAGCGATTTAGCCAGCGTTTTGCTCATTGCCATTGCCTTCTTCGTTATCTGACGGCGACTCCTGGTTGCTGCCTTCGTCGCCGCTCTGTTCGTTAGCTTCATTACCAATCTGCGAACCACTTTCTTGTTGCGCCTCTTGGCCGACATCGTTCGCGGCTTCGGCTAAGCGAGAATCCAGCGTTGAAAGCTCATCGCGCCAATCAGTCAGTTGACCTTCCAAGCGCTCTAGTTGCTTTTCTCGGTCAGCCACTTGGCCTTCAACCTTGGCCAGTTCTTCGCGGCCGATATCCAACGCTACCATCAAGTCTTCCATTTCGCTGCGCACTTGGCTAAGGCTGTTCTCTTCCTCCTCACGCAGTGCTTTCAGCGAATTCACTTCTTCTTGCAGCGTATCGCGCTCATTAATTGCGCTTTCACGCTCTTCACGGGCACTATCGCGTTCGGATTCTGCGTTAGCGATCTCTTCATCGAGCGTTGCCAAGCGCTCATTGGCTTGCTCAATCTGGGTGTTCAGTTCATTCAAGGTTTCTCTCGCCGCGTCTCGCTCGGCGACCGCTTGCTGACGCTCTTTTGCGGCTTCTTGGCGCGCGTTTTCAGCCTCTTGGCGAGCATCTTCAGCACTCTGGCGCGCGGCCTCAGCTTCTTGACGCGCTTGATCAGCCTCTTCGCTGGCCTGCTGAACTTGTTGACGCTCTTCACGCAGCGTTTCCAGCTCGCCTTCGGTCTCGCTTACCTGTTGATTGAGTTGGTCAACTTCACTCTGTAGCGTGCTGCGCTCTTCTTCAAGTGATTCGAGCTGCGAACGGGCATCGCTGACTTCCTGCTGTGTACTCTCCAGGGCCTGCTGTTCTTCAGCCTGCTGCTCTTCGAGCGCACTCATCTGATCTTGCAACGCCGCAAGATCCGCTTCGGCATTATCGACTTCATTAAGCTCTTGACTGAGCGATTGATTTTCTTCTTCTACGCTGTTGAGTTCTTGGTTAAGCGATTGGTTTTCTTCTTCTACGCCGGCAACCTGCTCCTCAAGCGCTGCCACCCGGTCGCGACTGGTGCCAACGTTGGACTGGGCCATGATCGCCCAGATCACTGCAATCGCCGCGATGCCCGCAATCGCTTTTACCCGATTATCGCGGAACAGCGTCTTCATATCCGGTTTGCTATTGGTTGGCTCGTGATCGGAATGTTGCTCATCTGACATGTCGCCTCTCCCTTAGGTTTTCGCTGCGCGTTGCGCGGATGGGTGTTGGCTGCGCATTGGGCAGCAGACGGTGATGGTTATCACCCTGCTCACATTAAGCATACACCGCTCAGTACATCTAGCCAGTCTCGTATCCCCTCGCAAACGTTGATTGTTTAACGCTAGCGTTACTCGACGGGGGGTGTCGGGTGTTTGCCTTCGTGAAACCCCTTGGCATCGGCCTGATCCGCGTCAAACCAGGCCAACTGCGCATTCATTGATACGACGTGACCAATAATTAACAAAGTAGGTGGTTTTACTTCACCTGCAAGGAACGCACTGGGCAAGGCGTTTAAACACCCTATATGCGTTTGCTGCTGTTGCGTGGTGCCCTGCTCAATTAACGCTAAGGGGGTATCCGGAGCCATTCCATGAGCAATCAGGGCTTGGCTAATGACGTTCACGCTTCCCAGCCCCATGTAAAATACTAGCGTTTGACCAGGCCGCGACAGCGTTTGCCAGTCTAAGTCGCACTCCCCTTCTTTGAGATGCCCTGTGACAAAGCGCACCGATTGAGCATGGTCACGGTGGGTTAGCGGAATACCCGCGTAAGCGGCACACCCTGAGGCAGCCGTGATCCCCGGAACCACTTCTACAGCCACTCCCGCGTCGATCAACGTTTCCAGCTCTTCCCCGCCGCGTCCAAAAATAAACGGGTCTCCCCCCTTTAGTCGTACCACGCGATTGCCAGCTTGAGCCCATTTTACCAGCGCTTGATTGATTCCCTTCTGGGGAACGCTATGCGCTGAGCGCGCCTTACCGACGTAAAATCGCTGCGCCGTTGACGGTAACAGCGCCAAAATTTCGTCGCTGACCAAGCGATCGTGCAGCACCACATCGGCTTGTTGTAAGCGATTAAACGCTTTAATAGTCAGCAATTCGGGATCCCCGGGCCCAGCCCCGACTAAGCTTACTCGACCCTTTGCAGACGGCTGCCCCGATGTATACGTGGTGTGCGACAAAACCCACCTCAATGGAATAAAAATAATGTTTTATATGCGTAAAAGTAATATTTTTTCCCTTAGGGTGCCAGCGATAATCATAAGCTAGTACTTCATATGCGTTTTTAATCTCTTTATTTTATTAGATATATCGAAAAAATATAAAAACGTATCGCTTTGTAGTCAATCGCTTACATTTTAATTACGTTTTTAGCGCTACCCTAGGTGGCTTAATTTTTCATGGCATAGCTTTTCAATAGCACAGCTTCGGAGATTCACGCATGCCCGTGAATGAGATCCCTTTATCGCTCAACGCCGAGCAACTTATCCAAAAAATGCCTGGCGTGGTTTTCCAATTTTATCGCACGCATGATGGCCACATGGCATTCCCATTTATGGAAGGTGGCGGCATGGTGTTGACTGACATCGACCGAGACCAGCTCGCCGATGACGCCAATGCCGCACTTGAGCAGCTAACCGGCGCTGATTTTCCGAAGCTCATGTCGGCCATTGAACGCTCTGCTCGCTGGATGCTGCCGTTAACCACCCGCTTTCGCCTGGCGCTATCCGGGCATAAAACTCGCTGGATTGCCGTTAGCGCAACCCCTGAGCCCACGTATTTAGGCGTTCGTTGGAGCGGCATCATGATGGACATCAGCGACCAGGTCACTGAAGAGCATCGGCTACGCAAGCTGTGTAATACCGACCCGCTCACCGAGTTGCCAAACCGGCGTAAGTTAATGGTGCACTTGACCAACCTAGCGTCGCTAAGCTCACGTCACGGCACGCCGCTTTCCATCATGATGCTCGACATTGATCACTTCAAACAGCTCAACGACCGCTGGGGCCACCTGCAAGGCGATGACGTCTTAAAACAGCTCGCCACCCTGACCCAGTCGTTGCTACGCAGCGAAGACATGATCGCCCGGCTAGGCGGTGAAGAATTCATGGCGGTATTACCGCTTACCTCGGTCAAGCAGTGCCACCAGTTGGCAGACCGTTTACGCTCCTTTATTGCTCAATATGACTTTGGTCTCGGCACCGGACAAGTGACAATGAGCATTGGCGTTGCCGAGTATCGCTGTGGTGAACCCTTAATGAACCTTATCGAACGAGCGGATCAAGCGCTATACAATGCCAAAGACGTTGGCCGGGACTGCGTCTGCCATCTACCCTAAAGGGGTAAACATTCATCACCCAAGCGGAGGAGATAACCCATGACCTCACTTGCCCAACAACATTGTGAACCTTGCAGCGGTGACGCACGGCCTATGACCCGTAGCGAGTGCGAAAGCGAGTTAACGGCCCTCCCACAGTGGCGAATTGCCGATCACGATGGCATCATGAAGCTTACACGAAGCTTTACATTTCGTGATTTCGTTAGCGCGCTTGAGTTTACCCAGCGCGTTGGCGAATTGGCTGAACAGGCAGGCCACCACCCCGTGATCACCACCGAGTATGGTAAAACCACGGTCACCTGGTGGAGTCATGCCATTGATGGCCTGCACCAAAATGATTTCATTCTTGCCGCTAGAACTGATGAGGTAGCCGAATAAATGTTTGAGCACATTGAGCGAGTCCCCGGAGACGCCATCCTTGGGCTAATCGAAGCTTTCAAAAAAGACACCAATCCCCAGAAAGTCGACCTAGGCGTTGGCGTTTATCGTGATGCGCACGGAAATACGCCGGTGATGCGTGCCGTTAAAGAAGCCGAAGCTCGCTTGCTCAGCAATGAAACCACCAAGACCTACATTGGTTCGCACGGCGCTCCTGCCTACGGTGGCGTTATATTACCGATGGTTCTGGGTGCCAGCTCGCCAGTACTAGAAGCCAACCGCGCCAGCGCAACCCAGTCGCCAGGCGGCACTGGGGCGTTGCGTTTAGCCGCCGACTTTATCGCTACCCAACTGCCCGGCAAAGGCATTTGGGTGAGCGATCCCACTTGGCCTAATCACCACGGCATTTTTACCGCTGCGGGTATCGAGCTGCACAAATATCCCTACGTCGACCCTGACAACCGTCTCGACTTCGACGGCATGCTGGGCGCGTTGAAACAAATTCCCGAAGGCGATGTGGTGGTGCTCCATGCCTGCTGCCATAACCCCACCGGGTTTGATCTCTCCGAAGCGCAGTGGCAGCAAGTACTGGAGGTTGTCAAAGAGCGCCAATTACTACCGCTGATTGACTTTGCCTACCAAGGGTTTGGCGCAGGGCTCGACGAAGATGCCTATGGTGTTCGTCTTTTTGCCGAGCAGCTTGATGAAGTCATCATTACCAGTTCGTGCTCGAAAAACTTCGGCATCTATTGCGAACGTACCGGCTGTTTGATCATGGTGGCCAAGAACGCCGAGCAAATGGAAAACATCCGTTCGCAGGTGGCAATCGTCGCGCGGGAAAATTACTCCAACCCGCCGGCACATGGCGGTTCTATCGTCAGTGAAATTCTCCATGACGCCGAGCTTTCCGCTATGTGGCGCGAAGAGCTGACCGAAATGCGCGACCGCATTAACACGCTGCGCCGCGATTTTGTCGAGGCGCTCAAACCCTACGGTCTTGATGAGAAATATGCCTGCGTTGCCGAGCAGCGCGGTATGTTCTCCTATACCGGGCTCACGCCGGAACAAGTCGACCGACTGCGCGATGAGTTCGGGATTTATATGGTGCGTTCGGGTCGCGCCAACGTGGCCGGATTCTCCCACGAAAACCTTCCCTACCTCGCTAAAGCGATTGCCGCCGTTAACGACTAACCTTCGCTCGCCAGACGCCAGATGATGCCCAGGCTTGCCTGGGCATTTTTGTGTCTTGGGCATATAGATCCGGTTGTGTAAAATCCCGCTTCGTCGCCAGCGCGGGACGCCTAGCGGCGTACTCCGCAAGGCAAGAGTTGACCGATTAGTCAAAGCAACGGCACACTCTTCTTTGCCTTACGACAACTCCCATAACTCAGAGGCTCTCATGGCGACGCCACATTACTATCCCTGGTACAAAAAAGAAGATACTGACGCATTTTTCGCCCTGTTCCAGAACAACATTGCGAATTTTGTGATTATTGCCATTAGCATGCTGAGCATGGGGTTTCCTGCCTCGATCGTTTACGGCCAAGTGCTTCCCGGTGCAGCCGTGGCGGTAATGGTCGGCAACTTTTATTACGCTTGGAGCGCCTCGCGGCTGGCCCGCAAAGAGCAACGTTCGGACGTCACCGCCTTGTCCTACGGCATTTCAACGCCGGTTATGTTTGTGTTTTTGTTCGGCGTTTTACTGCCAGCCAAGGAACTGACGGGTGATGTGGAGCTCGCCTGGAAAGTCGCAGTGGCCGCCTGTTTTATCAGCGGTGGCATTGAGGCGGCCATCAGCCTGGTTGGTCGTTGGGTGCAGTATCACCTTCCCCGCGCCGCCATGCTAGGCGCGGTCGCCGGGGTGGCACTTACCTTCATTGCCGGCGAAATGCTGTTCAAAACGTTGGAAATGCCGGTAATTGGCTTGCTGGTGCTGGCCATCATTATGGTCGGCTTGATTGCCCGGGTCAGCATGCCGCTAAAAATTCCCACCTCTCTGTTTGCTATCATCGTGGGCACGGCGATGGCTTATTTAATTGGCGACGCGGGCGGTGAGCGCTTTAGCGATGCATTCACCCATCTTGGCTTTTATCCGCTGCTGCCCAACCTAGCCTGGTGGGAAGGACTAGGGCTACTCGCGACAGGAATGCTCGCCATTCTCACCGTGGTCTTGCCAATCACCTTATATAACGCCATAGAAACCATGAATAACGTCGAGGCAATGGAGGCCGCAGGCGACAAGTACGACGTGCGCGAATGCCAAGCGGTCGATGGCGTGGGCACGATGATTGGCGCGTTATTTGGCGGCGTTTTTCCTACCACAGTGTATATTGCCACCGTGGGGGCAAAATGGATGGGCGCTGGGCGAGGCTATAGCCTATTAAACGGGGCCGTCTACGCTATCGCCACCATGTTTGGGCTTATCGCCATGATTTCAGCGATTATTCCCGTCTCCGTGGTCGCCCCAATCCTGGTCTTTGTGGGCATTTCAATGATTGCCACGGCGTTTCAGGCTAACGACAGCCGTCACTATCCCGCCGTGGCGCTGGCGATGCTGCCCTACTTTGCCAACTATGTGATGACGCGCTTTAATCGCGGAGCCGAAGAAATCGTCAGCGATATTTCCACGGCGATTGTGGCCGCCGGTCAGGGCGCGATGTTCATGGCAATTTTCTTGGGAGCAATGACGGTTTCGGTGATTGATCATCAGTTCCGCCGCGCGGCGATCTTTGCGCTCATTGCGGCGGCATTCTCGTTTGTCGGTTTAATGCACGCCGCCGAACTGGCAATCAATGCCGCACCCAATTTTGTCATGGGTTACTTGGCTATGGCGCTACTCTTTAGCTACTTCGCTTATCAGGAAAAACCCAACGCTAATCTGCCGTAACTCCCGCCTGCCGATGCGGGCGAGACAAAATACGCCGGAGCAGTAGCCAAGCCACCAAACCGGCAAACAAATTACCCACGGCCGCTCCGGCGGCCAGCCCCCACCACCCGGCCAAATGCTTGCCAATCCATAGGCAGGGTAAATAGCACACGAATAAGCGCGCAGCCGACAGCAGCATCGCGCGCAGCGGCCAACCCAGGGCATTACCTGCCGAGACAATCAGCATGCAAACGCCCAGCGCGGCGTAACTAGGCAATAAAAAGCGAATCAGCATTACCAGCTCGCCTTGCACCTCGGGGTTGCCGGCCAGCGCCATGCCAACCCACGGTGCGCCTAGCGCAAGAAGTATGCCTAGCGTTAACTGCCACACGACCGCAACGCCCAACGCCAACCGCAGGAGTCGGTGAATTTGATCCCAATCACCGGCCCCGTAGCAACGCCCTAACCAGGGCGGCAACGACATCGTCATGGCTAAAATCACCATTAACGAGAGTGTCTCCAGCCGGCTCGCCAGCCCCCAGGCGGCCACCTGGCTTTCCCCTATACCCGCGACAACCGAAATGGCCAGCATTGCAGCCAGCGGCGGCATCAATTGGCTCACCATGGCAGGCGCGGCAATGCCCATAAAGGGCCGCCATGACTGCTGACCTTCCTGCCACAAGCCTTCCCGCGCGGCCCAACCACGACCCCATAGGCGCCCGCCGGTAACCAATAGGCCTGTACTAAAAGCAATCGCCGTGGCCCAGGCGGCGCCGGGCAGCCCCCAACCCGACCACGGCCCCACGCCAAAAATCAGCAAAGGGTCTAACGCGAGATTAATCAGGCTGGTAATCACCATCATTTTGCCCGGCAGTCGTGTGTCGCCGTAAGCGCGAAAAACGCTATACATAAAGTACAGCAGCGCCCCCAGCCAAGCCGCTAACAGCTGGGGCGGCCAATAGCGTCGTAAATAACTAAAGGTGTTATTTTCGGCGCCTAGCAAACTAAATATCGGTATTTGAAATGCCCAAAGGGCGATGCATAGACAGGCAATGACCCCGCCGCCCGCCATCAACACTAGGCTACTCAAGCGTTTTGCCCGCGCCTGCTCGCCTGCGCCCAGGGCGCGGGAAATCAACGCCGCAATGGCAATTCCCATCCCCACTTGAATACCAATGATGAGAAACGATAGCGGGAAGGTAAACGACTGGGCGGCCAACGGCACCGTTCCCAACCGTGCGATAAAGGCACTATCAACCAGTTGAAAGCCAAGTAACGAGAGCACGCCAATGGCCATGGGCCAGGTTTGCTGCCATAGGGTTTTGCCTAATCCTGCCGTTTGCTGCGAGCTGACAACCAACGCCTGTCTCCTATTGAATAAACGCAAAAAACGCCACCACCCCGAATGGAATGGTGGCGCTTTTCAGCGCTGTCTTACTGGCGAATGCCTTCGAAGGTTACATAAAGCTCTAGCTCGTGCATTGCTTCGGGGAAATCGCTCATATCGATATCAAAATCGCTCAGCGTAATCATGGTGCTGCCCTCAAAACCAGCACGGTATCCGCCCCAAGGGTCATCCCCTTCGCCCATCAGTGTCACGGGCATGTCAATTTCCTGGGTTTGGCCGTGTAGGGTAAGATCCCCGGTCACCACGCCTTCATTATCGCCGGTGGATTCGAAGCCTGTCGAGGTAAATGTCGCGGTGGGGTATTCATCCGCATTGAGGAAATCACTGCTTAAGAAGTGGCGATCACGCTCGGCATGATTGGTGTTCAAGCTATCCACCTGCACTTCCATTTCCACCGATGATGCCGCTAGATCGTCAGGGTCGTAGCTGAAATCGCCTGAAAACTCTTCAAAACTGCCCAGAATGTATGAGTAGCCCAAATGGCTAATTTTGAACTGCACGAAGGCGTGCTGCCCTTCGGTATCGATGGTGTAGTCAGCCGCTTGGGCTTGACCCACAGCGACCAATGCAGACGCTGCGATGGCGGTTGTCAGTACGGTTTTCTTCAACATAAGTGCAACTCCTTTCTCGATCGATACGCACCGTCTTGAGGGGTGCCCTTTAAAAGCCATCCCTTGTGGGAAGACCGTCTTACATTAACGCGATGCGGTTTTCAGCATGCGCACCAAGGTGTCATGCCCGTCACGAAAGTGGTGCTTGAAAGCCGCCAATGCATGGCCGAGCGCTAGCAGAATCAATCCCCATGCGCTGTACCAGTGCAAATCGCCGGCAATCAGTTCCTGCTGAGGCAAATCATGAACTAACGCCGGCACGACAAACCAGTCAAAAACGCTGATGCCGCTGCCGTCTGCCGTCGAAATCAGATAGCCGGTACACAACACCGTTAATAACAAAAGATACAGCGTGATATGACCTAAATGGGCTAGTAAAATTTCAAAGCGGCTGCCTTGAGCGTAAGGCGTCGGTTGAACCAAACGCCACATAATTCTGGCAAGCGTTGCCAATAGCAACAAAATGCCAATCGAGCGGTGCACCCAGGGCCCCAGATTGTACCAAGGATCATAATAGCCCAGCCCGGTCATCCACCAGCCCAGGGCGAATAATCCAATAATTGTGATCGCGCTAAGCCAATGAAGGGCAATACTGATAACGCCCCAGCCCACTCGCGTGTTACGCCACATAGTGCTTTCCTTAATGAGACGCCCTCTTTGGGCGTGTTAACAGAAGGATGATAGCGTCAAAATCACTGGTAAACCGCTGAAAAAAGCAGAACACATCATTCGTAAAAAACGTTGGACAATGCCTGGAAGCGGCACAACCGTATAAAAAAACCGGCCTATTAGACCGGTTTTGATAAGACGATATCCGCTTCTAACCCTTTAGCAAGGCGTCTAATCCTCGGGCAAGATCGGTTTGAATATCCCGCTGGCTTTCTAGCCCTACCGCAACGCGAACAAGTCCAGGCGTAATACCAGCAGCCGCTCTTTGCGCGTCGCTCAAACGGCCATGGGTGGTGGTCGCCGGATGGGTAATCGTCGTTTTGACATCGCCAAGATTACCGGTAATCGATAACATACGGGTGGCGTCAATTACTTGCCAAGCACCCTCTTGGCCGAAGATGACCTCGAACCCTAGCACCGCGCCAAAGCCGTCTTGTTGCTGCTTGGCAAGGCCGTGCTGCGGGTGATCGACCAAACCGCTGTAATACACTTTGCTGACCGCAGGGTGAGCATCAAGCCATTGAGCAAGCGTGAGCGCTTGCTCGCAGTGGGCTTTCATGCGAAGCGAAAGGGTTTCGAGTCCTTTCGTAAAAATCCACGCGTTGAATGGGCTCATACAGGGCCCACAAGTGCGCACGACGCCAAACACCTCTTCCAACACATCATGTTTACCGACCACCGCACCGCCCACGGCACGCCCCTGACCGTCTAAGTACTTGGTCGCGGAATGGATAACCAAGTCGGCGCCTAACGCGATAGGCTGTTGGAGCGCAGGCGTTAAAAAACAGTTATCAATCGCCAGCCACGCGTCATTGCGTTTGGCTAGCGCCGACAGCGCTTTGATATCGGCTACTTCGGATAGCGGGTTAGACGGCGTTTCAGCGAACAACAAGCGCGTTTTCGGGGTAATCGCCGCTTCCCAGGCGTCTAAATCAGAAAGCTCTACATAGCGCGTAGTAATACCGAACTTGCCAAAGTATTTATCAAACAGGCTCACCGTCGAACCAAACAGTGACCGCGAGGCAACAATCTCATCCCCCGCCGACAACAGTGCCAGCACCGTCGCCAAAATAGCCGACATCCCCGAACTGGTCGCCACACAGCGTTCACCACCTTCCAACGCGGCTAAACGGCGTTCAAAGGTATGCACGGTCGGGTTGGTAAAGCGGGAATAAACGTTGCCAGACTCTTTCCCACCAAACTTACGTGCCGCCTCGGCAGCACTGCCATACACAAAGCTGGACGTAGGAAAAATAGGTTCCGAATGTTCCTGCTCAAAGGTACGCTCGTGGCCCGCGCGGATCGCCAGTGTCTCTAATGACCACTCATCCGAATAATTGTCATCATGCATAAGACTTCTCCTCTAATCATCCAGGTCATCATCCTGATTATGCATGTCAACTAACGCATGGTCGCCCGCGCTCTGGTCTTTAGCCAAGTCGTTACGGCTCGCTTCCAGTACCGCCAAGTAGGCGTCGTCAATGTCACCGGTGATGTAATTACCGTCAAACACCGAACAGTCAAAGTTTTCCATCTCAGGATTTACTTCGCGACAGGCATTTTTAAGGTCTTCTAGATCCTGGTAGAAAATCCGGTCAGCGCCAATCAAATGACCCACTTCTTCTTCGCTGCGCCCATGTGCGATGAGTTCCGACGCCGCCGGCATATCAATACCGTACACGTTGGGATAGCGCACCGGCGGTGCCGCGGAAGCAAAGTAGACATTGCGAGCCCCAGCATCACGGGCCATCTGAATGATCTGCTTGCAGGTCGTGCCGCGCACAATCGAGTCGTCCACCAGCAGTACGTTTTTATCTTTAAACTCAATATCGATGGCGTTGAGCTTTTGGCGAACCGATTTTTTGCGCTGCGTCTGCCCCGGCATAATGAAGGTACGCCCGATATAGCGGTTCTTCATAAAACCTTCACGATAGGTAACGCCCAAATGCTGTGCCATTTCCAACGCCGAGGTGCGTGACGTATCGGGGATTGGAATAACCACGTCGATGTCGTGGTCAGGCCATTCGTTCAAGACGCGATCGCCAAGCTTGCGCCCCATTTGCATACGCGTACCGTAAACGTAAGCGCCGTCAAGAATCGAGTCCGGTCGCGCCAGGTAAACATGCTCGAAAATGCACGAATGCAACTCGGGACGATCCGCGCAGACCTGAGTATGAATGTTACCTTGCATGTCGACAAAGATGGCTTCACCGGGGGACAAATCCCGCGCCAGCTCAAAGCCACCCACATCCAAGGCGACCGACTCAGACGCGATCATGACCGACTGGCCGCTGTCTTCTTCGCGCGTGCCAAACACCACCGGGCGAATCCCATGGGGATCACGGAATGCCACCATGCCGAAGCCATTGATGATGGCCACGGCGGCATAGCCGCCCTTACAGCGCCGGTGAACTCTACGCACGGCGTCAAAAATGTCTTCGGATTCCAGGTGCAGGCCCTGCTTGCCCAATTCGTGGGCAAATACATTGAGCAGCACTTCAGAATCCGAGCTGGTGTTGATATGGCGTAAATCCGTCGAAAACAGCTCCTGCTTGAGCTGTTCTGAATTGGTCAGGTTGCCATTATGTGCCAGCGCGATGCCGTAGGGAGAGTTGACATAAAAAGGTTGCGACTCAGCTTC
Organism: Vreelandella arcis; assembly: GCF_900103865.1. Taxonomy (GTDB): domain Bacteria; phylum Pseudomonadota; class Gammaproteobacteria; order Pseudomonadales; family Halomonadaceae; genus Vreelandella; species Vreelandella arcis. Next base: position 115,800 of record NZ_FNII01000009.1, on the reverse strand, counting down.
GCTGGAGGAACCAGCGGTAGGGTAACGAACATGGCCAATGCCCAAGTTACCTTTGAGACGCGCCATGTGCCGCGTATGAAAAACATCGCGCACCAAGCCGTTACTCTTGCGCAGTAAAAAGCGTCCTTCGCTCCAAGTCATCATCCCAGCAGCGTCCTGGCCGCGATGCTGAAGAACGGTCAGAGCATCGTAAATGCCCTGATTTACCGCTTGCTTGGCCAGAAGGCCCACGATACCGCACATTCCCGTTACCTCGCTAAGTACTGGCTTACGAAGATCAATAAGCCGTTACATGACTAAAAAAATTCTCGATAAGTATTAGATATCACGCCCCTGACGTAAATCCGGCAGCGTGATGTCATTTAGCGAAGACGGCGCCTCGGGCAGTTCGCCGCCCCACTGGTCTAACTGGTTAATAGCGTAGTTGCGCAGCTCAATAAAGGTGGGGCGCAGCGTAGATTGCTGCCATGCCTGGAGATCAGCAAGCGGCGTCAGCGTAATCAATACCGTGACAACCAGCAAAATCACCGCCCCACGCGCTATGCCAAAGGCAGCCCCCGCCATCCGGTTGAGCAAGCCCATGCCCACCCATTCTACCGCCGCATGAACCAGACGAATAACAATGCCGCAAAGCAAAATCACCGCAAAAATGACGAGCACAAAAGCCAACACCAGCCGCGCGTCAAAGCTCTCAATGAAACCGCTCATCAGCTCAGCAACCGGCTCGGCCAATACCCTGGCCACCATCAACGCCACCACCCAGGCCGCCAGCCCCAGCGCTTCACGCACAAAGCCGCGTACAAACCCCGCCAACATCGACAAGGCCAATACGGCTAAAAAGGCGGCGTCTATCCAGGTCAATGCCATCGTTAGTTACGTACTCGCACTAATAGGCCTTGCACATTGGCCTGCTGCTTAACGTCACTCATTGCCGTTTCGCCCTCTTCCGAGCTCGCGAAAGGCCCCACATAAACGGTCGTCATTTGATTATCGCGTTCGCGCTGATAAACGCTAAATCCTTGGTTGGTTAACTGTTCACTCAATCGACGAGCATTATCAGGGTTGCCAAAGCTGCCTACCTGTACCGCCCACTCACCGGCGGGATCGGCTTGAGGGCCAGACGATGTAGGCTGGGCACTACGTTGTTCCTCCGGTGCACTGTCCGCTGACTGGCTGGAGGCGATCAGTTCCGCGATCGGGTCGCTCTGCTCGCTTTCGGCTGTTTCAGAAGCCGCGTCGTTAGACGCAGCCTGAGTGTCACCGCGGTCGTCATTAGCCGCCAACTGATCGGTATCGGGGCTTGACGGCTCCACCTCAAGCGGCTCATCAATTGCTTGGGAGGCGATACTGGGATCTATCTGCTCGGAAGGATCGCCAATCGACTCAGGGCGCTGTGGCGCCTCTACCTCGCGACGTTCGACTTCGACCGGTTGCTCAATCACAAAATTCGGTTGCGGGCGTTCTTCACGCGGCGCTGGGTCACTCATTAACCACGGCACGATGATGGCGAGCAGCGCGAGCAAAATGACGATACCGCTGATGCGTTCCGTTTTACCGTATTTCATATCCCTCTCCATCAAGCGAGGCTACGCCTGTGGAAGCGGCTGCGCCAACAACGCCGCCACCGTAAAAAAAGAGCCTGTTGCCAGTACACGATCATCTGGACCGAGGCGGGAAGCCAACCAGTCCGCCCCTGCGCTGGGCGTTGCCGCGCAATGATGCACGCGTCCGCCGTGAGCTGCAATGCGTTGGGCCAGTTCGTCGGCAGCACGACCTCGCTCACCACCCAGGCTCACGCACACCCAGTGACTTATCCGCGATGATAGCGCGGCGATCACGCCATCGGCATCTTTGTCATTCAGCATACCAATCAGCCCCCACTGAATAGCGCCAGGGCTAACCTCAGGCAGATGCCGCGCGACGTAGTCAGCGGCATGGGGATTATGCCCCACATCGAGACACCATTGCCCGAGCCACTGCATACGCCCCGGCACTACCACGTTGGCCAAGGCATCCCGCGTGGGCTCGGCGGCTAGCACAAGGCCTGAAAGCGCCAACGCCTGCAGCGCTGTCGCCGCATTATCGATAGGCAAGCCTGAATCGGGTAAGTCGTCAAGTGACAGCGCATCGCCGTCTTGTGTATAGCCCTGCCATCGCCAATAAGTAGATGGATTAGCCGTATGACGGAAGTGATGACCCAATTGATATACCGGTGATGACAGTGCCTCAGCGGCGGCTGAAACGCTGTCAGGCAGATCCAGACTACCTAATACCGCAGGTCGCCCTGGGCGAAAAATACCGGCTTTTTCACGCCCGATCTGGGCGATATCCGTGCCTAAAAAGCCTGCATGGTCTTGGGCAATCGTGGTGACAATAGCCACATCCGCATCGACAATATTCACCGCGTCCAAGCGGCCACCCAGCCCTACTTCAAGCACGGCCAAATCAAGCGGTTTTTGAGCCAAACACCACAGTGCGCACAGCGTACCCGCTTCAAAATAGGTCAGGCTAATCGTCGGTGACTCAAGCCTGGCGTGCTCCACGGCTTCGAAGCCGGCCACCAACTGGTCATCACTCGCCATCTCGCCGTTTAGGTGAACACGCTCGTTATAATCCAGCAGGTGTGGGGACGTATAAGTCCCCACTCGCTGACCGTGGGCACGAGCAACACCATCAATCATCGCCAGGGTAGAGCCCTTGCCGTTGGTGCCAGCAACGCTAATCACCCGTTTGGCAATGGGGCGTTGCGCCAGCCCCATTCGCTTGGCCACCTGACTTACCCGGTCAAGCCCCATTTCGATCCCCACCGGGTGGAGCGTTTCCAGATGTTCCAGCCACTGCGCCAGCGTTTTAGGCATTGCGAGAGGTGTCGTCACGCTGGGGCTTATTTGCCTCGCTCGTGCCGTTGATCGCCTCGATCCACTCGGGATCTTCAGCGTGCTCGGCCACCTGGGGTTCATCGACCACCGGTTCGAAAATAACGGCCTCTTCCTCTGGAGCAGGCTCGCTACCAGCCACCGGTTGGTGGGATAGCTTACGTAGCACACCGCCCACGCGCTCGCGCATATCGTGGCGATGGACAATCATGTCCACCGTGCCGTGCTCAAGCAAAAACTCGCTGCGCTGAAACCCTTCGGGCAAGGTTTCGCGCACGGTCTGCTCAATAACCCGGGGGCCGGCAAAGCCGATCAGCGCGTTGGGCTCGGCAATATTCAGATCGCCCAGCATGGCCAGCGAGGCAGAAACGCCCCCAAACACCGGATCGGTTAGCACCGATATGTAGGGCACGCCCTCTTGCTTGAGCTTTTCGAGGGCCGCCGACGTCTTGGCCATCTGCATCAGCGAGAACAGCGCTTCCTGCATACGAGCACCACCGGATGCAGCAAAGCAAATCAACGGCACGCGAGACTCAAGCGCTAAGGTAGCGGCACGAACAAATTTCTCGCCGACCACTGCGCCCATCGAGCCGCCCATGTAGGTAAACTCAAACGCTACGGCTACCACTGGCAAACCATTCAATTCGCCGTGCATAGCCACCAGCGCGTCTTTCTCGCCCGTGGCTTTTTGTGCAGCGACCAAACGGTCTTTGTATTTTTTGGAGTCACGGAATTTGAGACGATCGACCGGCTCAATCTCAGCCGCAATCTCTTCGCGTCCCGTTTTGTCCAAAAACCAATCCAAGCGTTTGCGGGCGGTTAAGCGCAAGTGGTGATCGCACTTAGGGCACACACTTTGCAGTTTCTCTAACTCAGGAAGATAGAGGACGGCTTCACACTTAGGGCATTTACGCCAAAGACCATCGGGAACGCTAGCGCGACGATCCTTACGCTGGATACGCCCCATGGAGGGTACGATCTTGTCTAACCAGCTCATATCAAAAAGACTTCCGTTGTACGTCAACGCTTGGCAGTGCCAAGCTTGATGAATGGGGTCAAACTAATGTCATTTAGTGTAGACGATGAAAGGACGCATTAAGCATCCATGGCCTTGCGCATGTCGCCAAGCACATGCTTTAACTGGTCGGCGATGGTATCCGGCGCATCGGCGCTCTCAGCAATCCGGTTGACCAAGGCACTGCCAACGATAACCCCATCGGCTACCTTAGCGACCTCTGCGGCTGTCGCCCCGTCGCGGATACCGAAGCCCACACATAGCGGTAAGTCGGTCATACCGCGTAGCGGTGCCAAGTGCTCTGCCACATCATCAGCGTTGAGTGTTGCCGCGCCGGTCACGCCTTTGAGCGATACATAATACAGGTACCCTTCACCGTGGGCGCATATTGTAGCGGCCCGGGCATGGGAAGTGGTAGGCGCAACCAGAAAAATGGCCGCCAGATCACGCGCCTTCAAAAGCGGGCCAAAGACGTCCGCTTCTTCCGGTGGCATGTCCACGGTCAAAACACCATCAACGCCCACGCTTGCTGCTTTGTCAGCAAAGGTCTCGTAGCCAATCCGCTCGATGGGGTTGAGATACCCCATGAGCACCACGGGCGTGGTGGTATCGGTTTGACGAAACTCGGCCACCATGTCGAGCAAATCGACTAACCGGGTGCCTTGTTTAAGCGCACGTTCGCAGGCTTTTTGGATAACGGGGCCATCCGCCATGGGATCGGAAAACGGTACGCCCAGCTCAATAATATCCGCACCAGCTTCCACCAAGGCGTGCATAAAGCCTACGGTGTACTGGGGCGCTGGATCCCCAGCGGTGATGTAAGGGATCAGGGCTTTGCGGCCCTGCTGCTTTAATTCACTGAAACGCTGATCAATACGGTTCATGCTTGCCCTTAAAAAATCTCTGGCCCTTAAAATTCGATGCCGTCAATCTTGGCCACCGTCATAATATCTTTGTCACCGCGGCCCGATAAGTTAATCACGATGTGTTGATCAGCACGCATAGTGGGCGCCAGCACTTTGGCATAAGCCAACGCGTGGGCTGTTTCAAGGGCCGGCATAATGCCTTCCATGTGCGTTAGCTCGCGGAAAGCCACCAGCACATCCTGATCATTAGCAGCTACGTAATTCACTCGACCAACGTCTTTCCATAAGGCGTGCTCGGGCCCCACACCGGGATAATCCAGTCCGGCTGAAATCGAGTGGGTATCGGAGACCTGACCCGCTTCGTCGGACATTAAATAGGTACGGTTACCGTGCAGCACGCCACGCGGTGCGTTGGACGATAACGGAGCCGCATGACGGCCGGTTTCAATCCCATCGCCACCGGCTTCGACGCCGTACATAGCGACATCATCATCTTCAACAAACGGATAGAACAGACCAATGGCGTTCGAGCCACCGCCCACGCAAGCGACTAGTGCATCGGGCAGACGACCGATCTGCTCAAGCGACTGACGGCGCGCCTCACGCCCCACCACGGCGTTGAAATCACGCACCAGTTGCGGGTAAGGATGCGGCCCCGCTACGGTGCCGATAATATAGAAGGTGTTATCGACGTTGGTCACCCAGTCGCGCAGTGCTTCGTTCATCGCGTCTTTCAGGGTACGCGTACCCGATTCAACCGGAATCACCCGCGCGCCCAACAAGCGCATGCGATACACATTAAGCTTTTGTCGCTCAACGTCCGCCGCGCCCATGTAAACATCGCACTCAAGGCCCAAGCGTGCCGCCACGGTGGCGGTGGCCACACCGTGCTGGCCGGCACCGGTTTCAGCGATAACTCGCGGCTTGCCGGTCTTTTTGGCCAGCAATGCCTGGCCAATAGTGTTATTAACCTTGTGGGCACCGGTGTGGTTCAGGTCTTCGCGCTTCAGCCAGATTTGAGCCCCGCCAAGCGCTTGCGACCATCGCTGGGCGTGATAAAGCGGCGATGGCCGCCCTACGAAGTGGGCGAGATCACGATCAAACTCAGCCTGAAAATCGGGGTCGTCGCGCAGACTCAAATAAGTCTGCTCCAACTCTTCCAGAGCAAAGCTCAAGGTTTCTGACACGAACCGGCCGCCATAGGGGCCAAAATGACCACGGGCGTCCGGCATTTTGGTCAGTTCACTGAAACGTGTTTTAGAAACGGTTTCAGAAGCACCAGTTGCTGAGACAGTCACAGGGGTACCTCACAAGATCGCCAGAACAGGCAAACAATAAATGAATTCACATTAAGACGCAGACGAACGAAAAACCGAACTGCGTAACCAACCTAACGCACGTCAGCGAGCGCCACTTGACGCATAAACAACGCCATTTTACGGGCATCTTTACAGCCGCGCGAGGCTTCAATTCCGCCGGAAACATCCACCGCATAGGGCATCACTTGATGCACGGCTTGTGCGACATTCTCAGGCGTCAATCCTCCCGCGAGAATAACAGGTTTTGCTAGTGTTGCGGGGATTCTCGACCAATCAAATGCTTCTCCAGTACCGCCCGGCGTGCCCGGTCGATAAGCGTCTAACAGCAGCGCCTGGGCTTGTCCGTAACGCTCTGCTTCTTCGGACAAATTGATTGTCTCGCGCATGCGTAACGCCTTGATCCAAGGACGGCCGAAGGCAGCACAAAATTCCGGCGATTCGTCGCCATGGAATTGCAGCAAATCCAAATGCGGCAAACACTGCTCTACCGCCTCGACTGACGGGTCGACGAACAACCCCACGCGACTCACAAAGGCAGGCACAGAGGATGCAAGCGGCGCCAGCTGCTCAACGCTAACGCTGCGCGAACTCTTGGGCCACATCACAAAGCCCAGGGCATCGACCCCCAATGCCACGGCCCTGGCAACGTCATCCTCGCGGGTAAAACCGCAAAATTTAACCCGGGTACGCAATAAGGGCTCAGCGCTCATCAAGACGTCTCCTGGGGCTTTTCGGGGGCTTCACGGGTAGTACCCGGCTTGGGCTTGGTAAAGGTCAGCCGCCGCCTGGCCGCCACGCGCTCGTTGTCGGGGAGCTCGCGCTCCCCTGTCCATTCGCCGGAAAAGGCCAGCAGGTTCGGACCCAGCGGTTCCTTGGGCAGATCAAAGCGCTCGTCGTAAACCGAGTCAACAAAATGCAAACCACAGGCCGGTGCGGTGACATCGCCTAGTTTACGGTTTTGAAGCGCCATCAGGCGTTCAATATAGCCCTCGTCTTGGGCCCCGCGGCCCACGCTAACCAAGGCACCGGCAATGTTGCGAATCATATGATGCAAGAACGCATTGCCTTGAATATCAATCATCACCAGCGGGCCGTAGCGTTTCACATCAACAAAGTGCATTTGTCGCCATGGTGTTTTTGACTGGCACCCTGCTGCACGAAAGCTTGAAAAGTCATGCTCCCCCACCAGCGCCTGCGCCGCTCGGTGCATGGCGTCCGCATCCAGTGGATCCCGGCACCAGGTGACATTATGCCGCTCCAATACGGGGCGGCTGAGTTGGTTCAAAAACAGATAGCGATAGCGACGCGCCAGCGCGCCCAAGCGTGAGTGAAAATCATCCGACACTGGCTTAACCCAGCGTATCGAGACATCCCTGGGCAAATTGGTATTTGCCCCAAAAACCCAGGCTTTTTCCGAACGCTGGGCCGGGGGATCGAAATGAACCACTTGGCGGGTTGCATGCACGCCGGAGTCGGTTCGACCGCTGGCATGGATCTGAACTGGCGCGCCGGCCACTTTACTCAGCGCGTCCTCCACCGACGCCTGCACTGAGGCGGCGTGCTTTAGTCGTTGGAAACCACAAAAGCGAGTGCCATCGTATTCGATGCCCATCGCCAAGCGGCCGGTTAACGGTTGTGTCTCATCAAAATGGTAAAACAGCGTCATCGCCTCTTATCAACGTTGCCGGGGGTGGAAGGCGCGCTATTATCGCGAGGAGTGGGCGCAAATGCTACCTCCTCGATATCCCATTCAGGCTCACGGGCAGCGGGAGACGATGGCGGCACTTCACGCTGGGCATCAAATTCAACCGTGGGTTGCATGGGTGTTTCCTGGCGTGCCGCTTTTTCTGAGGCCAGCGTCGGCGGCTGATAATCAATCATCCAAGCGCCGTCCTGGCTCCCCCGCAACGACGTCCGCTCAAGCTCAGATTCAGGCACGGCCGCTTCTTCAGGCGTCGCTGCCGGCTCAGGCGTAGCGACAGGCGCGTCCTCCGACGTACTGGGGTATCCCATTGCCGACAGCATCGCTGCCACCGAATGAGGCTTAGCGGGAGGCGCAAGCCATAGCTCAGGGTCATGCCCGGCGGGCAACGCTTTTAACGCTAAACGCCGTTCTTGGCCAATCTCGATCAGCCCTGCCGCTTGAGTATTGACCATAGCCGCCCTATCCAACGATGCATCGTACGCCGTATATTCCGTGGCTGCCTGTTCGGGGGCCGTTTGCTCAGGTGAAGGCTGGCTAATATCCACCGTCAAGGCCATCTCGCTTACCGCTGAGGGCGACACCGCCGGTGTCTCTTGGGAAGGCGGTACTGACGACACCGATGGAGACACGCGGCTCGACCCCGTCGCCCCAGACGAGGGCTTTTGGGGTTTCTCAGCGCCCGTCGCTGCCATCGGCGGTGGTGTTTCCCACTGCTGTCGACGGCGGCGCACCGTTATCAACAGCCCCACCAGCAGGAGCAGCGCGCTTAGCAGCAACCACCATTGATAGTCGCCAAGCCGCTCGACGATAGGCAGGCTTGCGGCCTCAGCCGGTGACCGTTGCTGCGTGGCGACCACATCGCTTAACCGAGCCACCTCCTCACGCAACGCGGCTAACTCGCGACGCATCGCGTCGCGCTCTTGCTGCCATTGCTCGCCCGGCACATCCTCCAGCGAAGCTGAAGATGCTGATGACGACGAAGATGACGCGCTGGGCGCCATGTTGGCAAGCACCCGCACCGCACTGACCACGGTTGGGTCAATTAGCGGGGCTTCCGCTGAGTTAGCGTCCGTACCTGAAGACGCTGCCGGCGCTGCGGATGCGCGATTCGCCTCGACGGTCTCGGCGTCGCTGTCATTTGCCTCGTTAGGTGTTGCGCTATCATCACCGCTTGCCACCTCGGGTAGCGCCACCGGATCGGGGCCGTTTTCATCGCGGCGCTGCCATGCAGCGTTCATTGCGCGAATGGTGTCAGCTGCCTGATCCGGCGAACGCGCCATCACGCGCGAATCATCGGGCAGCGTCAGCCGCTGGGCGGCGCGCATTTGGTGGATATTACCCGAGGGGAACGCACTGGGGTTGGCTTCCAGTAGCGCGAGCATCATTTGTTGAACGCTGGCTTGCGCAGGCTTGGTCCGTGCCGCGACACTCCACAACGTATCGCCGCTACGCACATAGGCATCGCCCTGCGTAGCTACTGGGTTTTGCGACGCCGTTGTAGAAGCGCGCTCAGCAGGGCTTGGCTGGGCGACAGGCTCGCGGTTGGCACTTTCCCCACGAACGGCGTAATCGGGGGGATCAAACAGCAGCGTGATTTCCTGCGTCTGCTGGCCGTCGGGCGATGACACGGTAAGCAAGAGGTCGAGCCAAGGCGACGTCACCGGCGCATCGCTGGTGAGCACCACCACGCGCTGCCCTTGGCGCTCTTCTATGGCAACCTGCACGCTACCCGCCAGCGGCGTCCATTCGACACCCGCCGATTCAAAGTCACTCTGGTCAGCAACGCTAACGTCAAAGGACGAGCGCGGGTAACTCCCGCTATCGACAAGCGGGAGCGTGGCCTCCAACCGGGCGTCTAAGCTGGAGTTCACCTGCGCAGGCCCCAGATCAAGCGCCCAGCTTAATGACCCCACCATGCTTAGCCACAGCCCTACGGCCAGTGCGCCTACTTGTTTCATGGATGCCCCTGTTGCCAATCTGGCTTTTTATATACAGCGTTTTTATAGAACGTTACTGCTTCATTGTGCAGCTGACTCATACGTTTTTACCATAGTACTGCTCTGTATCGCACAAAAAACAAGCACGCATAAAAAAACGGGAAGCGTTTGATTCGCCCCCCGTTTTTAACCGCACTTAGTGCTGGCTTGACCTAAGCGTTAGATTATTGCTCGCGCAAAATCTTCAGCATACGCTTAAGTGGCTCGGCCGCACCCCACAGCAGTTGGTCGCCAACGCTAAAGGCAGAGAGATATTCACCACCCATTTGCATCTTCCGCAAGCGACCAACCGGCACTTGTAGCGTGCCTGTTGCGGCTGCCGGTGTTAAGCCGTCGATGGTGGCGTCTTTCTCGTTGGGAATCACCTTGACCCACTCATTGTGCTTGGCAAGCCGATCCTCGATTTCATCTATCGGCACATCCTGCTTCAGCTTGATAGTAAACGCCTGACTGTGTGAGCGCATCGCGCCGATACGCACGCATAGGCCATCGATGGGAATCGGGTTATCGCCGAGGCCGAGAATCTTATTGGTCTCGACGTTACCTTTCCACTCTTCGCGGCTTTGGCCATTTTCCAACTTGGTGTCGATCCACGGCAGCAAGCTGCCGGCTAGCGGCGCGCCGAAATTGTCAGTGGGGAAGTCGCCACCGCGCATGGCGGCCGTTACCTTGCGATCAATATCCAGGATCGCGCTTGAAGTATCTTTCAGTTCTTCGCCAACACTGTCGCGTAATGTCCCCATCTGGTTAAGCAGCTCGCGCATGTGCTTCGCGCCAGAACCCGAGGCCGCCTGGTAAGTCATGGAGGTCATCCACTCGATCATATCGGCTTCAAACAACCCACCCAGTCCCATCAGCATCAGGCTCACGGTGCAGTTGCCACCGACAAAGGTTTTGGCGCCTTTAGCTAGCTGGGCGTCAATTACCTTGCGGTTAACCGGATCCAATACAATGGTCGCTTCATCTTCCATGCGCAGCGTGCTGGCGGCGTCAACCCAGTAGCCTTTCCAGCCAGCGTTGCGCAGGTCTTTGTAAACGGGCTTGGTGTAATCACCGCCCTGACAGGTCACAACGACATCCAGCGCTTTCAGCGCATCGATATCAAAGGCATCTTTCAGCGGAGGCACATCCACACCGATGTCGGGGCCGGGCTGGCCGACCTGGGAGGTGGTGAAAAACACCGGCTCGATGCCGTTGAAATCACCATCTTCCAGCATGCGCTGCATCAGCACTGAGCCCACCATGCCGCGCCATCCCACGAAACCGACTTTCAACATTATGAAGTCCTCCTGCAAAGAATGAGTGTTTGCATTATACACGATTCTTGACGGTGGTTTTATAAGCGCGAAACTGAGGGTTTCACTGCTTAGCAAACGCCGCCAGCACGGCATCGCCCATGGCGTCGGTGCCGATGGTCTGCATACCCTCTGATGCAATATCCGCGGTGCGCAAGCCATCATCCAGCACGCTGCCCACGGCGGCTTCAATACGCTCGGCCATGGCATTTTCACCCAGCGAGTAACGCAGCATCATGGCCACCGAGAGCATCATGGCCAGCGGGTTGGCCATGTTCTGGCCGGCGATATCCGGCGCGCTGCCATGGCAGGGCTCGTACATGCCCTGCCCGCTTTCGTTGAGCGAGGCGGACGGCAGCATGCCGATGGAGCCGGTGAGCATAGCGGCGGCGTCGGAAAGAATGTCGCCGAACATATTGCCGGTGACCACCACATCAAACTGCTTGGGCGCGCGCACTAGCTGCATGGCGGCGTTATCGACATACATGTGCGATAGCTCAACGTCCGGGTATTCCGGTGCCAGACGTTCCATGACCTCGCGCCATAAAATGGTCACTTCAAGAACGTTGGCTTTATCTACCGAGCAGAGTTTTTTGCCACGTTTCTGGGCCATTTCAAACGCCACGCGGCCAATCCGTTCAATCTCGCTTTCGGAATACACGTAGGTGTTAAAGCCCACGCGCTCACCGTTGCGCTCTTCGATACCACGCGGATGGCCGAAGTAGATGCCACCGGTCAACTCGCGAACAATCATAATATCCAGCCCGGCGACTAGCTCAGGCTTTAAGCTAGAGGCGCTGGCGAGCTGCGGGTAGAGCATCGCCGGGCGCAGGTTGCCGAACAACCCCAGGTTTTTACGCAGGCCTAGCAAGCCTTTTTCGGGTCGCTTGGCGAGATCTTCGATTTTGTCCCACTTGGGGCCACCCACCGCCCCCAGCAGAATGGCACTAGCGGCTTTAGCTTTATCGAGGGTTTCCGCGGGCAGCGGGTCGCCGTGAGCATCGTAAGCAGCGCCGCCAACCAGCGCTTCTTCCACCTCAATATCCAAGCCAGCGTCCTGACAGGCTTTTAACAGCCGCGCCGCCTGAGCGGCGATCTCGGGGCCGATTCCGTCACCGGGGAGCAATAAAACTTTGTGAGTCATGCAACGTCCTTAGCATTCAATGATGAGAGGCTGGCTTACGCAGTCTGGCGAAACAGCCAGGGGCGTGCGGCTTTATGTTTTTGCTCAAAAGCACGAATAGCCTCTTCGTCTTGAAGCGTAATACCAATATCGTCCAAGCCGTTCAGCAGGCAGTGCTTACGGAATTCGTCCACCTCGAATTCAAGAATCTCACCGCGCTGCGTGATAATTCGCTGCTGCTCTAAATCAATGTCCAACTGGTAGCCATCTTTGGCCTCCACTTCGTTGAACAGGCGCTCCACTTCATCTTCCGATAACGTGATCAGCAACAAGCCATTTTTAAACGCGTTGTTGTAGAAGATATCAGCAAAGCTTGGCGCAATAACCACCTTGAAGCCAAAATCTTCCAGCGCCCAGGGCGCGTGCTCGCGAGAGCTACCGCAGCCAAAGTTACGACGGGTTAGCAGTACCTCGGCGTTTTGATAGCGCGGCTGATTGAGCACAAAATCCGGGTTCAACGGACGCTGCGAGCAGTCTTGGCCGGGCTCGCCTTCATCCAGATAGCGCAGATCGTCAAACAAGTTCACCCCAAAACCGGTGCGCTTGATCGACTTCAAAAACTGCTTCGGAATGATCAGGTCGGTATCCACGTTAGCGCGATCCAACGGCGCGACCACGCCTTCAAAACGTTCAAACTTTTTCATGGCTTAAGCCTCCTGAGCGTGGGTGGCGTCGTTGGCGGGCAGGCTACGCACGTCGACAAAGTAACCGGCAATCGCTGCCGCCGCCGCCATGGCGGGGCTAACTAAATGAGTGCGACCACCGTAGCCCTGGCGTCCTTCAAAATTGCGGTTAGAGGTTGAAGCACAGTGCTCACCCGCGCCCAATTTGTCCGCATTCATCGCCAAACACATGGAGCAGCCCGGCTCGCGCCATTCAAAGCCGGCTTCGATGAAGATTTTATCCAGACCCTCTTCCTCGGCCTGACGCTTCACCAAACCAGAGCCCGGCACCACCATGGCCAGCATAATGGAGTCGGCGACTTTCTTGCCCTTGGCGACTTTAGCGGCTTCGCGCAAATCTTCGATGCGCGAGTTGGTACAGGAGCCGATAAAGATTTTATCCAGCTTGATATCGGTGATTTTCTGATTGGGTTGAAGCCCCATGTACTCAAGCGCACGAGTATGGCTACGCTGCACGGTTTCATCCGGCGCAGCACTGGGATCCGGCACCTGGCCTGAAATACCGGTGACCATTTCCGGGCTGGTGCCCCAACTAACCTGTGGCTCGATGTCTTCGGCTTGCAGAGTAACGACGTTGTCGAACTTAGCGTCCGGATCCGACACCAAGTTGCGCCAGTCGGCCACGGCGGCTTCCCACTGCTCGCCAGTCGGCGAATAGGGGCGATTGCCGATATAGTCGATCGTGGTGTCGTCCACCGCGATCATGCCCACACGAGCGCCCGCTTCAATGGCCATGTTGCACACCGTCATGCGACCTTCCATGGACAGCGACTCAATGGCACTACCGGCGAACTCAATCGCGCAGCCGGTGCCGCTCGCGGTACCAATTTTGCCGATGATTGCCAGCACCACGTCTTTCGCGGTGACGCCAAGGCCCAATTCGCCTTCGACGCGCACCTGCATGTTTTTCATTTTCTGGGTCAACAAACACTGGGTGGCCAGCACGTGCTCAACTTCAGAGGTGCCAATACCGTGAGCCAGTGCGCCAAAGGCACCGTGAGTCGCCGTGTGAGAGTCACCGCAGACCACCGTCATGCCCGGCAAAGTGGCACCCTGCTCCGGCCCAACCACGTGAACGATGCCCTGGCGTGGGTCGTTAATCCTGAATTCGGTAATACCGTACTCAACGCAGTTATCGTCAAGGGTTTGCACCTGAATCAACGACACGGGGTCTTTAATGCCACTATTACCCTGGGCGCGTTCTTCCAGCGTGGTTGGCACGTTGTGGTCAGTGGTGGCGAGGTTGGCATCCAACCGCCACGGCTTACGGTTCGCCAACCGCAGGCCTTCAAACGCCTGGGGCGAGGTCACTTCGTGGAGCATGTGGCGGTCGATATAGATCAGCGCAGTGCCGTCATCGCGCTGCTTGACCAAATGCTGATTCCACAACTTATCGTAAAGTGTCTGACCTGACATGTGCTTCTCCCGGGCAAGGCCCTGCTAGTTCGTAACAGCAGCTTGTTGGCGCTGCTTTTATAACGCGTAGAAAGAGTGTCACGCGGCTCGAAGATAAAAGCAATTCATGTTATTCATAGTTTAGATTCCAAAACGGAATACAAGACCAATTGCCGCACGGATACCTCACGCAATGGACACCCAAAGCCTTCAAGCCTTTTTGGCCGTAGCCGACACACAAAGTTTCTCACGCGCGGCAGAAGAGCTTTACTTGACCCAGCCCGCCGTCAGCAAGCGCATTGCCACACTAGAGACCCAGGTGGGTGCTAGGCTGTTCGACCGCATTGGACGGCGCATTGCGTTAACGGAGGCAGGTAGTGTGCTGCTGCCCCAGGCGCGGCAGATTTTATTCACTGTTGAAGACAGCCGACGGGCGCTGGCCAATCTTTCCGGCCAGGTGGGCGGGCGCTTGACCGTGGCTACCAGCCACCACATTGGGCTGCACCGCCTGCCGCCCATTTTGAAGCACTACACACAACGCCACCCAGAGGTAGAGCTGGATCTGCATTTTCTGGACTCGGAACTTGCCTACCAGGGCGTGCGTGATGGCTCGCTGGAAATGGCCGTGGTGACCCTGGCACCCCACCCCGTCGAGCAACTGCACGTAGTGGAGCTATGGCGCGACCGGCTGTGCTTTGTCTGCGCCCCCGACCATCCGCTGGCCAACGCTGACCAACCGGGGGCGTTGTCGCTTGCAACCCTGTGCGACTACAACTGCGTGATGCCCGGCGCGAGGACGTTTACCGGCACGCTGATTGCCCAGCGCTTTGAAGAAGTCGGCCTGGAACTGCCGGTCAGCATGGCCACCAACTACTTAGAAACGCTCAAAATGATGTGCAGCGTGGGGTTAGGCTGGAGCCTGCTGCCGGAGAAAATGCTCGACCACGATCTTGTCGAGCTAGACGTGGCGACCGCCCCGCTCCACCGCCCGCTAGGCTACCTGGTTCATACCAACCGCACGCTGTCTAACGCCGCAAAAAAGATGATTGAGGAATTAGAAAGTGCGCGCAAGGAAGAGACCAACGCTTAACCAACTGAGCGACGTTTGTGCGCATCCAATAAAAATTCGCCATGGCGGACGCCATGACGAATAAAGCAATCAAGTCAATTCGACACCCAGTCAGGCCGCCATCCTCGGTGACCGCCTTTTAAGCTTCCAGCCTATTGCCTTCCAGGCTCTGACAAAGCGCTGCCAACCTGTCGACCGTCTGCATTAACACCTCGTCCGGTACCGTCAGCGCCAACCGAATCAATGTCGTGGCACTCTCGCCAAAAGAGGCGCCAGGCATTACCGCCACACCCTGCTCTTCGAGTAGGCGCCAGGCAAAGGCCTCCCCGTCCAGACCGGTCTTGGAAACATCAATCATCAGGAACATACCGCCCTGAGGCAAGCTTGACGACAGCATCGGCAACTCGCTGATGGCCTCATGCAGAAGCTTAGCACGCCGCCCCAGCGCCTCACGCAGGCGGTCGGCGGTGTCAAAATGCTGTCGCAGGGCCACTTCGGTCATATCGGCGATAAACGGTTGGTTGCCGAACAGCATGGTTTCCGAGATCGGCAGCAGCCGCCGCGAGAATTCCACCGGGCCGATGGACCAACCGCTGCGGAAACCGGTGGCGGCATGGCTCTTGGAGATTGAGGACACCACCACGGTGCGCTCACGCAGCGCTTCGATTTCCAGCGGTGAGACAAAATCACCATCAAAAATCAACGCCTCGTAAACCTCATCGCAGAGAATCCACAGGTCATGCTCAATGCATAATTGGCCCAACTGCTCCAGAGACTCGCGATCCAACACCGCACCCGTGGGGTTATGGGGTGTATTGAGCATCAGCACCCGGCTTTGCGGCGTGATGGCGGCAGCCAGATCTTCGGGTTGCATGATGAAGCCATGCGCCATGCGCAGCGGCACCGGCTGCAAATGCGCGCCTGCAGCGCGAATCACCCCTTCATAGGTGGCGTAGTAGGGATCGCCGGTGATCACGCCTTCCCCTTCATTGACCAGCGCCAGGATCACGGCGAACAGCGCGGTCTGGGTACCAGGGAAGCACAGCACGTTCTCCTCACTTATGTCGGGCAAACGAGACGCATAGGTATCGATCAGTGCATCCACCAGGCCCGGCTCACCGCGCCCGTTGGAATAACGGGTACGACCGGCTCGCAAAGCATCGACGCAGTGCTCAACCAGGGCGCGATCGGTGGTAATGTCCGGCTCGCCGATACTCAATTCGATGATTTCTTCACCCTTGGCCTGGCGTGCTCTGGCGGCGTTGTGCACCGCCCATTTGTCACCACCTAGATCATACAGGCGATCGGTAATCGCGGCGTAGCGCATGAGTTATTTCCTATCGTGTTGCGGGTTAAGAAGACAGTGAATCGGCAGCGGCATGCTGCATCAGGGTGTTGCTAGGCAGCGCGAGGATACCCTCCGCTGCGCTCAGTGCGATTTTCGGCAGCAGCGCCGTGTCGTAGAGGCCGTGCCCTAGCCCCCCTTCAAGCCACAGACCATCGATCACGGCATTCAGGGCAATGGCATAGTGCTGGCAAGTGGTGGGATCCGCCGGACGTTTAAGCCCCATAAGCAGCGGGTGAATCAGCGTTTCCAGCAGGGCCATGAATTCGCGGTAGCTTTCCCGGTGGATATCGGCATAGGCCGGCTCGGTACGCACCCGTCCGATAAAGGTGGCCCATAACGCTACTTTGCGCGGAGACAGGTTGGGCGCGGTGACATTGGCGACGATAAAGCGCGCCAACCGCTGCTCGGGCGCCTCACTACCTTTCTCGGCAGACTCCCCGGCTTCGTTGGTCAGTTGCCCGATCAGGTAGCCATACGCAGCACTCACCATCGCCTCTTTGGAGCCGAAATAATGGCGAATGAGGCCCGCTGTCACCCCGGCACGTTCAGCCACGCGCCTTGCGGTAGCGCCGCTCATACCATGCTCGGCCACACAATCCAGGGTGGCTTCGAGCAAGCTGCGTCGCCGTGCGTCCATGGACCAACGTTGAAATGATTTCCTGCTCATAGTTCCCATCGCTTCCGGTAAAAAGCAGCCGTCTCAGCGTTTTCACGTCAAGTAGATCAGCACTTCGTAGAGGCGCCACCATTTAATAAGGTAAACTGCTGATAACCTTGTGAGTTTGGCGCCTAACCTGCTCATGAAGTCGACTAACCAACCGCATCAGATTCATCTTTCGTTGAATGTTGATACTTTGAATCTCGTCGGACTTGGCTTACAGTTATACTGTCGTATAACAAGAAATTAATTGCAAGCGCCTTCTAATATGACGACGTTTCCCGCTCCGGGAGGCAGATGGGCGCCCCCAGAGACGAGAGAACCAATGGCAAACGAACCTGCAATAGAGATACGCGACCTGCGCAAGCAATTCGGCTCCCTAGAGGTTCTGAAAGGTATTCCCTGACCGCCAACCAGGGCGATATTGTCGCCATCATTGGCGGGTCGGGCTCGGGCAAGTCGACACTACTGCGGTGCATCAACTTGCTAGAACGCCCAACCTCAGGCGAGGTGGCGATTCAAGGCGAAACTTATCGCCTGCGATCCGCCCGCCACGGCGACCTGGAAATTGCTGATCGGCGCCAGGTTCAGCGCATTCGCGCCCACCTCGGCATGGTCTTCCAGAATTTCAACCTCTGGCCGCACCGCACGGTGCTGGAAAACGTCATCGAGGTGCCCATTCATGTGCTGGGCATGAAGCGTGACGAGGCTATTCATCGCGCCGAGGGGTTGCTCGACCGGGTGGGGCTTGGCAGTAAGAAAGACATGTATCCAAGCTTCATGTCCGGCGGGCAACAGCAGCGAACCGCTATTGCTCGCGTACTGGCCGTCGACCCGCTGGCCATACTGTTCGATGAACCCACCTCGGCGTTAGATCCAGAACTGGTCGGCGAAGTGCTCGCCGTGATCCGTGATCTAGCCGCCGAACACCGCACCATGCTGCTGGTGACCCACGAAATGGCTTTTGCGCGGGACGTGGCTAGCCACGTGGTGTTTCTGCGCGAAGGCATCATCGAAGAGCAGGGCCCTCCCGAGCAGATTTTTGGCGACCCTCGCTCACCGCACCTGAAGCAATTCATCAGTTCGGTGGCCTGACCGTCAATGGCATTTCCGCCACGCCTTTAAACAGGACAGACCCTTTAAACAACACTGAAAACCACAGAGGAAGTTTCTATGATCAAGACACTAACCACCACCGCCAGCCTTATCGGCCTAAGCATCTTCGCTGCACCGGCCCTGGCCGAAACCTACAAGATCGGCCTGTCCGCCGAGCCCTACCCGCCTTTCTACTCACCGGATGCCGCCGGCAACTGGTCGGGCTGGGAGATCGACTTCATCGATGAGCTATGCGACCGCCTGGACGCCGAGTGCCAGATCAAGCCAGTGGCCTGGGAGGGCATCATCCCCGCCCTCAAAACCGGCAAGATCGACATGATCATCGGTTCGATGTCGATCACTCCGGAGCGCGCCGAACAGATCGCCTTCTCCAACAAATATTACGCTAGCCCCACCGGCATCGTGGCGCTCAAAAACAGTGATATTACGCCTACCCCAGAGGGCGTCGAGGGCGCTTATCTAGGCATTCAATCGGGCACCAACCAAGAGCAATATGCACGCAAGCATTACGCCGATACAGCCGATCTCAAGGTTTACCAGACTCTTAGTGAAGAGCTTCAAGACCTAGTCGCTGGCCGCCTGGACGCGGTGGTGGCCGACACCCTGGCCGTGCAAGACTTTATTAACTCCGAGACGGGCCAGGCCTGCTGCGAATACCGCGGTGAGGTGCCCAGCGACACCGACCTCATGAGCGAAGGCATGGGCGTAGGCCTGCGCCAGAGCGACACCGAACTCAAGGCAAACGTCAACGCAGCTATCGATGCGATGCGCGCCGACGGCACTTACGAGACCATCACTGAACCCTACTTCGACTTCGATATCTACGGCGGCTGATGCCCGCCCACGAAGGCCGCCCCAACAGGCGGCCTTCGCTTTTCCGCCTTAACAAGGACAACCGCCACTATGACGACTGTCTTCGATTTTAGCCTGCTGGCCTATTCGCCCCCCGGGTGGGGCAAGGTGCTACTGGTTGGGTTTCTGCGCTCGATCGAATTGGCAGCAGGCGGCTATCTGCTGGGCATCCTAATCGGCATCGCCGGCGCCAGCGGTAAGCTGTATGGCAACAAGGTCGTCCGCGACCTGCTGGAAATCTACACCATGGTGATCCGCGCCGTGCCAGAGCTGGTATTGATGCTGCTGTTCTACTATGTCGGCACCGACCTGCTAAGCCGCGCCTCGAGCGCCATGGGCTTCGGCGGTGTCAATATTGATGGCCTGACCGCCGGTATCCTGGTCATCGGACTGGTGCAGGGTGGCTACGCAACCGAAGTCTTTCGCGGTGCCATCCTCGCCATTCCCCGCGGCCAGATCGAAGCGGCTCATGCCTTCGGCATGCCCCCTGGGAAAGTGCTGCGCCGTGTCACACTGCCTGCCATGACCCCGCATGCCCTGCCCGGCATGGCTAACCTATGGATGATCGCCACCAAGGACACCGCCCTGCTGGCCGTTATCGATTTCAGCGAGCTGACGTTAGTCACCCGTCAGGCCGCTGGTGCTACCCAGTACTACATCATGTTTTTTCTCGCCGCGGGCGTGCTGTATCTGGCGTTAACGCTGGTGTCTAACTTCGCCCTGCGTCGCTTTGAGCGCCACGCACGGCGCGGTCTTGTCCCCGCACGCTGATTTCGAGGAATAATGCCTGTGTCTGACCCCCACCCTATCGCGTCGCTTGTTCGCCCCTCGCGAACGCGCACGTTAAACAAGCTATCGGGGCTGCTCGAGCCTCATCGCCTCATCCTGCTGGCGTTGTTCATCGCCGGTGTGTTGGCGGCGATTCAACTGATGGAATGGAGCTGGCTGCCCGGCTACCTACCCAAGCTCTGGGAAGGGCTGCAGATGACCCTGATTATGCTGGTTTCCAGCGTGGTCGTGGGTTTCCTGTTCGCTTTACCGCTAGGGCTTGCGCAGGTCAACGGCATCTGGCCGCTGCGCTGGCTGGCCACCGGCTTCTGTACCGTGATCCGCGGCACACCGCTATTGCTGCAGTTGTGGTTGTTCTACTTCGGCCTGGGTGCGCTGTTCGGCCAGTTTCCGGAAATCCGTGACTCCTGGGCCTGGGACTACCTGCGCCAAGCCTGGCCCTATGGGTTCATCGCTCTGACCGTATCGTTCGCCGCCTACCAAGGTGAGATCATGCGGGGTGCTTTTGCCGGCGTGCCGCATGGCGAGCTGGAAGCCGCCGAGGCCTTCGGTATGTCCCGGCGCAAGGTGTTTTGCCGGGTCTGGTTTCCGCGTGCCCTGCACCGCGCCCTGCCAACCCTAACCGGCGAGATCATCCTGCAGCTGAAATCCACGCCGCTGGTCGCCACCATCACGGTGATGGATCTGTATGCGGTGATTACCCAGGTGCGCCAGACCACCTACCTGACCTACGAACCGCTGCTGTTCCTGGTCGCTGTCTACCTGTGCCTAAGCGGCATTCTGATCGTTGGCTTGCGCTGGGTGGAGAACCGAGTGCCGTACTGACGCCCACTCACCTGGTCGTGGCGGCAATACCTACCAACGACAGGCTTAACCACGGTATCAACAAAAAAGAAGGGGGCGGCCCAATGGCCGCCCCCTTCTTTGTTCTAGCACCTGTTACAGCTCAATCCTTGTAGCTTGGATCCAACGCATCGAGGGTACGCAAGTGGGCTGCCCACTCAAGTTTGAGATCGCCGTCTTCATGAATGGTCTGGTCGTACTGGCGTGCCACATGGCGGGCTACGTCCTCCGGCACCAGCCGCACGGCCTGACCGGTGGACCGCACCGCCACCTGAAGCTCGCAGGCACGCTCCAGATAAAACATATTATTGAACATCTCAGCGGCCGAAGCGCCGGTGGTCAACAGACCGTGATTGCGCAGTATCAGCGCCGGATTACGCCCAAGGCTTGCCACAATGCGCTCGCGCTCGGCCAGGTTCAGGGCAATGCCTTCATACTCGTGGTAGGACACCCGCTCGTGGAACTGCAGCGCGATCTGGTTAAGCCGTGTTTCGAGGCCTGATTCCAACGACGACACCGCCACCCCGGCACGCGTATGGGTATGCATTACCCAGGCGGCATCATGGCTGGCGCCATGGATCGCGGAATGGATGGTGAAACCGGCCGGATTTACCTGTTCTGGACTGTCATCGACCTTATGGCCGTCAACGTTGATTTTCACCAACGAGGAAGCAGTGATCTCCTCCCACCGCCAGCCATAGGGGTTGATCAAGAAATGACCTTCCTCGCCCGGCACCCGTGCGGTGATATGGGTATAGATCAAATCCGTCAGACGGTAGTAGGCAGCCAGGCGATAGCAAGCCGCCAGCGCAATGCGGGTCTGTTGTTCGGCGTCGCTCATCGTATTGGATTGAGACGAATCGAGGCTCATCGGACGCTCCTTTGCAGCAAGTAATCGTCATGCAGCGTAAATAGGATTTGCTTCAGTAACCGCGTGACCGGTCGACACCCATGGCAAGCGGCTGACCATCGCGCAGGGCACGAGCGGTGTCGATCACCTGACTCGCGACCACTTCCGGCAGCGAGTCACTGGCGATGTGCGGGGTGATGCGAAGGCAGTCATGCTGCCAGAAAGGATGATCCTCGGGCAGCGGCTCTTCCCGGAAAACATCCAGGCTCGCCCCCGCTAGATCACCACGCTTAATCGCCTGAACCAGATCATCCTCGACCAAATGCTCACCGCGGCCAATCTGCACCAGCCAAGCGCCCGAGGCGAGCGTCGCGAACAGGTTTTTATTGAGCACGCTCTGGGTAGATGCCGTCAGGGGTAGCACATTGATCAGATAATTGGCGCCATCCGCCGCATCCATCACCGCGCTTTCACCGCTCAGATAAGTTACCCCCTCGACTGGCGCCTGCGGCTGGCTGCGGCAGGCCACGCGCACGGAAAAGCCGAGCGCGGCCACCGCCTCCACCACCGCACGGCCCATGGTGCCATGGCCCAGTACCGCCACCGTGGCGGATGCCGGCGCGCGCATGGGCAGCGGCTGCCAATGTGCCTTAACGGCATTGCTTTCCAGAGTGGCGAAGTCGCGTTCATGATGAAGCACCTCATGCGCCGCAAATCCTGCCATCAAATCGGCCTGGTGCGGATCGCGCACCCGAGCGATCTGAACCGCATTGCTTAGGCCGGGATGCGCCAACAAAGCATCGACGCCAGCACCAATGGACATTGCAAGCTCAAGATTAGGATAAGCCTCAAAGGCGTTCTCGTCGGGCAACCAGCAGATCGCAAAGCGTACGTCTGCAGGATTGTCAATCTCGTGCGGGTGGCGCAAGACGACATCGCTGGCGCCCTCGCGCAGGGCTTCACCATAAGTGGCATCCAGATCAAGCGAATCACTCAGATAGACGCCCAGGATCGAATTCGCATTGGTCATGCAGCTTCCTTCGGTTCACATTCAAGATAATCAGCGACTGTAAAGCAGCCCTTGTTACTCAACTGTATAATAAATCGACCAGCGATGCCATATCCGCAAGCATCTGCGTACTGGATGTATTGCGTCTTAAACTTGTGGAGAAACTGGATAACGCAAACAGGGCAGCGCCAACCCCGGCAGCCACGAAAGCCACCTGCTCTAGTAGTCGGCTGAAGGGATGCGCCACGGGGGGTAATAGAGTAAGGGTCTGTTTTTAATTTTAGTTAATGACGTGCACGAGTCTGCGCCCGAGATCAAAATGAGGGCACCCGCTCACAAAAGCAGAAAACACACAAGATAACGGTATAAAAACTCATTGCGGTTAGAGGAATCCGCGCACAACAGGCTACTTCCGTTAAGGAGCAGGCTTTCTGTCGCTAATCACCAAAATAGGCTTGATAGTTCACCTTCATCAACGAATTATCCTGCCCCATGGTCATCAGAAAGATACCAATCTTGCGGTTACCCTCGATCCAACTCACGCTGGCTTTTCTCATGATGCCTGCCTTGGTGGTTTCAGAATCCGCTTCTTCCCCATATTGTTCGCGCAGGTCTTTGGTCAACGCCTCCACCAGCGCCATATTGGTGTCGAAATCCCGCTCGTCGTCCAGCTTGAAGGTGACCTGAGTAAGCTGTCCGTTCATGAAGTAAAACTGCTGGGTAAACGTCTCGCCCGCCAGTTCAACGTCATCCTTGCGGACTTCTTCTACCGCCGTGGTGGCCAGGCGGCCACCGTCCTCAATGCGGTAAGCGCCATCCACCGCCCGCAAAACCTCCTTCACCGTCATCCCCGCGTTGGTCGGCCCCCATAGCTCGGCTGACAACGCCGTATTGGGTAAAAGCAGCAGCAGTAAGACACCCGCCAAGACATTACGCATTCGAGATTCTCCTTTGGTTTTTGTGTTTTGAAGATAGCAACATGGGGAGCAAAGCAAAGCTTTTTTATTCATAACGCTTAGCCAATAACAGCGCGTAGTTGGCGGCCCGCTGAGCGCTTAGTTAGAACACATCGGCCGGTTAACGTAGTTGACCATATTCACTTCACCAACCGACACATGTGTAAGCCCACAATTCTCATGTGGAAATCGCGTTTTATTCGGCATGGAAAGAATGTTGTTTAATAACTCGCGAAGCATGTGGCCGTGAGTGACCACCAGCACTCTGGCGAAAGGCTGGGATACGATTAATTTATGAGCCTCCACAACGCGACTCAGAAATGCCCCTGCGGCTTCATGTTCAGAAGGATAGTCATAACCAGATGTGTGGCGGAAGTACTTGAGTTCCTCTTGAACGGGAGACTCTCCCAGTACTAGCTGCCCTTCAGCCAAACAGGGATGAACGTCTACCTCTAGCTTTGCTGCCTGCGCAAATGGTCGGATGGTTTCCAAGGCCCTGGGATATGGAGAACTTAAAATGGCTTCGACCTCAAACTCCATGAGACCTTCAATGATGCTTTGTGCCTGCGAGCGACCGTGCGGAGTGAGCGTATCCCCGCTTCCAGTTGCCAACGCTCCATCTCGATTTGCTTTCGTCTCTGCATGCCTTAAGAGAAATATTTCCATATCTTCCTTATTCTACTGCCGGAGATTGGTGACTTCCCAAAGCACCGTCCAGTGCATCCTATTCTAGGAAATCGGGATCTGCTGCGCCCAAATAGCATCGATCTCCTCTAACAGTTCATCACCGAACAGACGTCGACCATAATGTCGTTTCCTTGCAATTTGCTACTCTGCGAGGAGATTACCTGTATAGATAGGGATAAAAATTGGCAGCAGGCTCATGGACTAATGAAGCGGCACTCTGCCCACCATTGTGCTTCAAGTATCTTTCGACTAACTGATAACCGAGGCTGTAACCGGCCCAATGAGGAAGCTCTCCTTGGCCAAAGAACCATGCTTCATGCCGGTAAGATGGCATGCTCCACTCTTGCTCTGCCTTCATGGCGCAAGCAACTGTCTCTTTATCACTTAACGCAGATTCCCAAGGCTCAGGCGCTGAACCATAGAGTTGGCGGCAAAAATGGCCCGCCAGCCCCTCGGAGACCAGGGCTTCTCCCAGGGTTCTGCCATACCCTGGCCCTCGCCAACGCATCACATGGTGGAGCTCGTGTACCACCATACGTTCGAACGGTTCCCCCATACTGTCGGCGAAATGGGCATTACCTGGGTCGAGTGTTAGCTGCATCATGGTGCCCGTAGGTGCATAACCGACAAATCCTCGGCACTCGATGACACATCCGGGCCAGACCTGCACCACTACATCCAGGTTGATTGCCGTCGACACTTGCTCGGCTCGATAGCGCGCTTCTTCTATCCCCTCGCTGATACGTTCGATCCAACCATCGAGTTGCCCGCAGGCATTTGCGTAGTGCACTGTCCATTGTGCCATGTGGCCTCCTACTTGCTTGATACGATGCTCTTCAGCTTTTACACATCCTACGCAAGGCTATGTTCATACCCGTAGGCTTTGTCTGAGAAGTCGGTGAGCGAAGGCCAGACAAGGCAAAAATCGGCGAAAAGACGGATCGGACTCGCGCACGAGCCGATTTTTAACGCAGTATGGTCGAGCGCAGCCAGTTTTCCGACAGAGACTAATACCTGCACTTATTAGGCAAGTTTATTATCCAGCAAGAACCTCAGGCTCACATCCGACGTCAAAATTGACGGAATTGGCAATAAAGCAGAACGAATGCGCTTTATCGTGGAGAGATTTGGCAAGCTCGCTATCGTCAGCCGCCCCTATTCGGATGCTTGGCTTCAGCGTTACGCTCTCGAAATAGCCACTGCCATTGGTCGTCTCAATCATTCGCCCTGTGGCGTTGTCTATATACTCCGTTACCGTAATGCCAGCGTTGGCACACAGATGCAGATACCAAAGCATATGGCATGCCGAGAGCGAGCTTAGCAATAGCTCTTCCGGGTTATAACGGGACGAGTCGCCCAGGAATGCGGGATCTGCCGATCCGAATACTGTCGGTTTACTGGCGCACGTTATCTCGTGGTCACGCGAGAAGGCGCGATAATGTTTGGTACCTTCGCCTGAATTCCCCGTCCAGACAACGGTAGCGGCATAATCGTGCCGACCTTTTTCTGACATTGATGCTTCCCTCTTCAGAAATGACCCGCCTCATCGCTTAAACGGAGACGCACCCGTCGATCGGCCTTTATCCACCATACTGAGCGAACACTTCTTCGCCGGTCAGCTGCTTGGTTTTTTCTGCTAGCGAATAGTAGCGTGGCTTTTGGTCGATGAATATTTGCTCGGTTATTTGCCAATCATCCGAGCCATCAAGAAGACCAACGGGAAGCGCGTAATGACCATCCTGCTTTAAGCGATAGAAGAGATGAGTGCCACACCGCTGGCAGAAACCACGTTCGGCCCATTCTGAGGAACTAAAGGTGGATATATGCTCTGTGCCTTGGAAGTCCACATCACCGGCAAACTCAACCGCAAACATAGGGCCACCACCCCACTTTCGACACATTGAGCAGTGACAAACGCCGACATGGTTGCTGTTGGTGGTAACAGTGACGCTGACCAGACCGCACAGGCAGGCCCCCTGACGCTGTGTGATAGATGCCATCTTGGTCTCCTTCAGTTGTGCTTACATCAACTCTGATGCCCCCCACTGCCGTCTCAATAAGGGAGGAAACGCAGCTGCTAGCCCGCTGGATCGATGGTCAAGCGTTGAGATAATGCTTCGTGGAGTGTTTGCCGGGCAGCTTCATCGAATAAAACAACGCGGATCAGGCGCACTTTGTGCAAGGTGGGCAGTATGGCTTCAAGGGTCGTCGCGCATACTTGTGCGGCCTGCTCCACCGGGTAGCCAAAGGCGCCAGTGGAGAGCGCCGGAAAGGCCAGCCGCTCAATGCCGTGCTCGTCAGCCAGTGTCAGCACATTGCGGTAGCAGTCTGCCAGCAACTGATCCTCGGGCTTATCCACGCCATACACCGGGCCCAGACAATGAATCACCCACCGGTTAGGCAGATCATGGCCGCCTGTAAGTACCGCCTGGCCCGGGGAGATAGGCGCCATAGGCCGCCCTTCTTCCGCCAAGCCTGGCCCGGCAGCGCGATGAAGCGCCCCGGCGACGCCACCGCCGGTTCTCAATTGCGCATTGGCAGCATTGACCACGGCATCGACATCGGGCTGCTGGGCAATATCACCCACCACGCACTGCACGCTGATGCGGTTGTCGCTCATAGGCTCCTCCGTCTATTGCCACGTATCATGCAGGCTCTAGTGTTGCTGAACCTTGGTGACTGCGGCAAATATTGAAAGTGTAGACTGAAAAAGAGCTTTGGTTCATGCATTGCCCTTTATGACCGCACCGGCTTCGCGAATCTTATCAATCGCGGTGCCAGCCTTGTTACTCGCTCCTGCATCGGATCCTTTCATGCCGCGCTGCATGTCGATGGCTATGAGAGCAATCTTTATGGGTCATATTTTTGTGCGCCATGGCTTTGCGGCGTGCCGGAGCGCTAGCGTAGGCGCGTCGGACAACAGCCACTGGTTAAGCTGCTTCGAAGTCCAGGGGATGAATGCCATCCAGGTTGACCGTATTGCGGGCCACCCAAAGATCGTACATATCCTGCATTGCCAACCAGCTCTCAGGAGTGCGACCGAGAACCTTGGATAGCCGCAAGGACATTTCCGGGCTAATACCACTAGCCCCTTTGAGAAGCCGAGACAACGTAGAGGGCGAGACGCCCAGGTTGGACGCAAGCTGGCGGGAGCTGATACCGAAAGGCTCCAAGTAAACCTCTCGGATGAACTCACCGGGATGTGGGGGATTATGCATAGTCATCAGTGATAATCCTCATAATCAAGAATGTAGGCGTTGCCGTCCTGAAATTCGAACGTCATGCGCCAGTTTCCGTTCACCCGAATCGACCACCGCCCTTTGTCTTTACCCTTCAATAGATGAAGCCGAAAACCGGGGATGTCCATGTCTTCCACCGAAGTCGCTGTATCCAGGGCAGCCAGCTGCATGCGCAGCTTCTTGGCGTGGTCAGGCTGTATGCCTGACGTGTTGCCAGTCGAGTAAAACCGCTTCAGTCCTTTGTGACGGAATGATTTAATCATGGGGAGATCTTAGCATGTTGCGCATCACGCAACAACAGAGCTTAACGCCTGCATAAGCGGCGGCCTGACAAGGCCGTCCGGTGGAGGCCTATTTGGGCCGAAACAAACTTAATGCACTGGTTAGGCATATCACTCATAGTCTGGGAAAAACGATTCGTCGCTATTGGCTGACCAACTGCTTTTTCTACTTGGTTTTGAGGGCCTGGACTCTTTTGATGATCTTGAAGGGCGGGATTGTCTTGACCCGCGAGAAGGCCTTGACTGTCTCGAAGGGCGAGAAGGCCCACCTGAGGAATATTTGGTAAAAAAAGCACATGTGCCATCTAGAAATGAATAAACACTACCATTGTGAACCCAGCCTAAATATCGACCGGAAAAAGAAACAACATACTGATTATTATGGAGATATGCTAATGGGGTACCATCATAATGATAGAACCACTTTTGATCTCTTAGATAAAAAACTGCCCTACCCGTTGCACAGTAAAATGTCACTACTTCATCTGGGTATGGACATTCGTCTTCCATTTTATTCTCCAACAAATGTGCCTAACGCTTTTGTTTAGCGGCGCCCCGCCAGGGGCGTCCGGTGGAGGCCATAGGCCGGAACAACCTACAACAACTGGTTATATCCATCCCATAGCTTCCTGTACCAAAGCTGTTCCGTAAGCCCAAATCACGGTGCCGACTACCATGAAACCAACGCCATATTTCTCATCAGCAAGGACTCCCAGGACCCAGCTTTCCATCTCTTTGCTTAGAGTCTTGGTACCCATTGGGCCAGCTCCCGCCTTGATGTGATATTTGTCGATCAAAGGTATTTTGAGATGAAATGCCATCGTGTGTTTTATGTTCAAGAAAATACCGCAAATGGTGACTACTGCACCTGCGCTGGCAAATAGGTCATCCCTATAACCCCAAAATACAGTTGCACAGAAAGAAGCAACACATATCAGTATCGCTAGCACGAGCAAAAAACGACGATTAAACCAGAACGGGTGCTCCACATTCATCATAAGTGCTTACTCGAACGCCAAAATCGATATAACGCCCGCATTTGCGGCTGGTTTGAAGCGCAGCGGAAAAACAGTCCGACAACATGCGCTTGTTAGTCTTATCTAAGTCGGTGCTGCTGTAATTCATTGCCAGTACACTCCTTGTAGAGTGCATTCATTGCCGTAAATGTATCCGCCAATTCAAATTTCGCGTAGTCTAAAAATCCACTCTTTCTTATGTCATGCGGAAAGGGCTCATCATTTTCTTCGGCAAGAAGTCCCTTAATTAAACCACTTCTAACGTGGGCCATATTTCGTACTTCTTCGTATGATGATTGAGCAAGATCGAATAAGTTAGAATCTAGTTCAGCAATGCTGGCAATAAACTTTTCGTAGTATTTGTCGTGTACTATCGGTATCGGGCAGCTCTCTATCAAATCATCGCCATCATATCCGTGGATATACTCTTGACCAGACTCTTTTATAAGAAGCGTATAATTAGCGTTTGGATGCTCTTCTTCCTGACTTTCTATGTCTTTCACAATCATGAGTAACCTTTTATATGCCCATAGATTCAACTCTAACTCTTCAGAAATTAATGATTTGTAAGCAAAGAGCTTTCTCTTTGACTCTCGTCTCTTTTTGAAAAACTCTAACACCTCTTTAACTATAAAAAGTAATATTGCCACTACAACCGTGACAGGTAATAAGCTGACATCTCCATTCACGACCTTGTCGGCTAACTTTGAAAAGCCTGGAGAGGAGGTTACCTCCAATGAAAAAGAGAACAAAATATACGCAAATGCCATAAGAACAACTGCGAAAGTAGCTCCTAACATTTCTGGCAAAAGACTTTTCAATAATGCTTTGATGCTAAAGCTCCTTCCGCCTAACGCGAAGCTTTGCGGCAATTTTGGAACCGCGAAGCGGTGGAAAAATTGTCCGGCAACAGCGGATGGTTATATTTTTCCGTCAATTTGATCTGCGGCCTGCTGTAGAACACTTGGATCAAGTGATGACGAAAGCTCGTTAAGGAAAATGACTTTACCACCATTTTCACTGGCACTTTTGAGTGGCCCTGGCTTTTTGTCGAGTGTCAGGACGTAATTGTGCACGGACAGTGCTCCAAGCTCGATATCGGCCTCTTGTTTGTTAAGAATCAAGGCATCTTTCCTTTTTCCCTGCCCACCAAACAGGGCGTTCAACCTTTTCCGTTCATTGTTCTCAAAAACGGAACTAAAGCCACCCGCACCAAATCCTGAGGATCGCTGCTCATCATCTGGATAACGCGGATCTTTGAAGCCAAAGGTGTGGACTTCCTCTATATCGCTACCGAGGAGTGAGAAGATGTATTTCTTGAGCCCGACCGTGCATGGCTTATCAGGCATCTGATTTATTTCAAAGCGACCATGCTTACTGATCGCTAGAGCGAACTTATCACGAGGAAAATAGGCCGTCAAATCAACATAATTTTGATAGGCGAAATCCCACACATTGTTGTCAAGATAGACTCGGTTCATCAGTTCCCTTAAATATAACGCCCGCGTAAAGCGCGCGAGGTACGAGTGTCGCATTTAACGCGCTTGTTACATTTTGGATTCCACATAGCTTGGCACATCCAGGGGTGAACCTCCAGAATGATAGTGGTCATCCAGGAAATAAGCCATTTTCTCTAACGGAGCGGAGTTATAACCAAAGCTTTGAATCTCGTTTATGTACCGACTTATGAAACCCTCTGCACCGAGTATGCTCCACTGAACTACATGAACGAGCTCATGAAAGTGCAGCCGAAGAGTACTTGCCTGCTTTGGGACTACATAGTAGGTGTTCTTGTAGGTAATGCCGTTCACAGGCATATCAATAAAATCACCGAGTCCCATTTGGCGCAGTTCGGGGAAATTAGGCTTAGGGATATCCTCCACAACCACAAAATACGACCCCCTCAAAAAGTGAGGCGGATAGAAACCACTAAATGAAGCCTCAAACGTTGAGCACGAATAGCGCTGGGATTGATATTCACGATTGGTTTCATCAATCCAATTTTCTATTCGGTTAATCACATACTCTCCAGAAAAATGTAACGCAGAGCGCACCGGTGACCTTTACAGAGCCGAGCGGCGTAAAGGGCATCCGCGTGACGCGTATGGTTATACACCGGCCTTGGCCTTTTGAATCAAGGCGGCCAAGTCCTTATTAATAGGCATTTTTTTAAAAGAACTGACATTTGCGCCGCCGGTATTACCTTGCGGCACTAGGCCAAAAGCGGTTTTAGTCGCAGCGCCAACAATACGAAATAGCTGACCCAGCGCTTCCCGGATTGAACCATTGCGGATAGCCCATGCCAACATCAGCACATGGATCCTAACGTGCCAATACGTTGATTCCTGCCCAAGCACATGCGCCCGCTCCAAATGACTAAATTCTTGCTGAGGATCACCTGCTGAGCTTGCCTCCCTGGCACTCGATAACTCCGCCTCGACATAGAAGGCTACTCGCTGTGTAAATGTACCTTGCATAAGGCCCTCCTCGTAGGGGTATAACGCCGCCAACACGCGCAGCGTTGCAGTGGCGACGGAAAAGCTGTCGCCGTGCTTGGCTTGGTTATGTGTAGGGCTCCCCGTCAGCACCTCACCTTCCGCGACTCTGCAACAAGTCACTGGTGCTCTACGACGATGCCTGTGCAGCACCCACCGTTTGTTGGATGATAGTCCACGGAACAGGCCGTGATCACGACAAATAAATCAGCATCGGCTCGCAGCAGCACGTTTCCACCGGGGGGATTGTCTGATGCAATCACTTCAAGCCGACCGTCGGGTTGCGGCTCGGATCGCTGGAACAGATTGACCGGGTCAGGAACAATCGGGAGGGAAATACCAGCTTTGGACAGGATACCCAGGAGGTTATCTCGACAGTTCGGGTGGCTCCGGAAACCGGCGCGCTCATAAAGCCCACGGTTGCATGCAGGAAAAAGCATATCGTGGGGACAGGGTGAGTTGTCTTCGATGAGCGTCAAGACCTGGTTAGCCTGTTCGCTGTAAAAGCTCTTGCCAGGAACAGGAAACATTCGTTCTGTAATGTCCCGTGTTTGCGAGGTGCTAAGCCAATCGACTCCATCGCTGCTCACGACGAACGCCCACAAGTCAGCAACCTGTTGGCCCTCGGGGTCAATCACACGCAAGCATTCACCCTTCTGCACTCGGAAGCCTCGCCCCGATTGTGGCGGTATTTCGGTGCGGTATTGCTGGTGTCTCTCAACTTCAAAATCATCTTCCATCTACATTCTCCAAGATGGAGTCTTTGAGCACATAACGCCGAAAGCACAGCGGCGACCTTGGAGTGGCTACGAAGGAGCCACGTAAAAGGCGTCCGGCGGCCATCGGCCGCGTACTGCTGCGACTTGTTATGGGCCAGGAGCACAACACCCGGACCCTTGTTGAATTGGTGGGCACGGAACTGTGCCGTATGAACAAAAGACACAGCAGTCTCCATGCTTAGGCTTCAGTAAAGCATGGCAAAACTCACACTCGTAAAAATACTGGCATGAGTCTGTAGGCATGGTTTCCTCTTTCTGGTGGCCACAGTTCGGACACTTGATCGTCGATTCCAAGACTACATCGACCATAGCCATGCTCTCCCGAAAGGTAAGAATTTCAGCCCCATCCATACTGGACGTGCCTCAGCACAGAAACTGACTAGGCCTATAACGAGGCTGTAGAAAAAACCACTTCCGAGCGATCTCTACCACCTGCTGCCTTAATTAATTTGTCCGGCTAGTAAATTGGCCGATTTTCTTAATACGGTTACTTCCACATTGATTCATCGTGCCGACGCTAATAACTCACCTTTGCTCGGCTCACCAAGGCGCACTTTTCGGGCATTACCCCCCGTTCACGCCTGCAATTGGCCATAATTCGCTAACTTCTCAATATTATGCACCAGGCAGTATAACTGCCACTGACCCTGCACCTTTTTCTTACCCCGTAGACTGAACCGGCTCAGTCTTTTCGTCGTGCCAATATTGCCGAACACCGGCTCCACTACCGACATGCGATGGCTGTAAATCTGCTTGCCCTTCGGGCTATCCACTCGGTGCTTCATCCAGTCGGTGTAATTCGGTAAGCGGTTGTTCTCAATGATAAAAGACACTTGGCGGCCAACACCGTTGCGATGGTCGGCAGAGCTCGGGTTCTGCATGCATCGGTATTTCTTTGGGCAATGCCGACATTGCAGCAAACGCCCTTCGAAGTGTACTCGGATCTTGCCATTGTCGGTGTCGCGTTGCCCTCGATAGGTCAATTTTTCGCCGGTTGGGCAGGTACACGTTAGCTTTACAGGATCAAACTGGAACGCGCTGGCTGGTGTCGTCTCTCGCCAGCCTTTGTCCGGTAGGTTCTGGTGGCGCTTGCCGTATTTGTCTTTCTGGTCGGCGAACTTCGGATCTCGACTGCGGAACTGGTTATCGGGGATGTAGCCATTGATCTGACGTTCGTGCAGGTATTTTATATTGGCTTCGTTAGCGAAGCCGGTATCCGCGGTCACGACGGGCCTTTCTGGTAGATGTTCTCCGCCATCCCCAGCTTCTTAAAGCGCGCTTCAACGGTTTCCAATACTGGCTGCAATGTGTGGTGTTCTTGGCCTTCGCCAAAGGCCTGAGCGTCAATAATGATTTGGTGTTTTTTGTCCACTGTGGCGACACCGTTATAGCGCTGGATCGTGCCTTTACTGGTGGTCATCTTGGCACTTTCGTTATCAGTGAGGTTGCTCTTCACTTCCTTGATCCGCTTCCCCCGGCCCATCCTTGGGCTGTGCGTCTTTAGGAAACGATCCAATTTGTTCATGGCCGCATCTAGCGAGAGGGTCGTCTTGGCCCGGCGAATGTCCCGATCCAGGTCGGCTTCCGTTTCGGCTTCATCACGCGCGTAGTGCTCTAGTAGGTGATGCCGAATCAGGCCTCTCAGTTTCTCCCGCTTCTCGCCCAGCTCTTTGAACGTACCCGACCACTCCTTAGAGGCATCGGAGGACATCTTACAGCCGTCAATGGCAAAGAGTTCGTTACCCAACAAGCCTTGTTCGTGGCACACCAGCAGCACTTGTTCAAACAGTGCTTCAATCTCATCGGCATGGCGGCTGACGAAGCTGGCCAGCGTGGTGAAATGGGGCACGGTATCGCAGGAAAGGGCTTTGAAAATAATATTGGTCTCGCAGCACCACTGCATCTCGCGACTGGAGGTGATGCCTTTGGAGTAGGCAAACAGGATGATCTTCAGCAGAATGGCCGGATCATAGGCCAGCCGACCTGTCGCATCGTTGCGATACTTAGGATGGAAAACCGACAAGTCGAGTTTATGCTCGATCAGGTAATGCACTGCGTGCTCAAAGGTGCCGGGTTGGAGTTGATCTTGGTAGTTGATCACCACCATGGCGTTCTGGTCGTAGTTATAAGCCTTGAAGCGCGGCATGCTGACCACTCCTCGTCTGTTTCCTCGATCCTACCAAAACATAGCCGTCAGCGAGGTTTTTCTACAGCCTCAACGCCTAAGCTCAGGTGCGTTTGAGGCGACGGCCGTTTTTGTGGTAACAAAAATGGGCGGCGGGTCAAACGTCACCTGCATCGATTTGTTATGTGCCTGCTCGCCACACCCTGAACGACTAAGCCATGCCAGCATGAACAACATTGATCGCTCGCTCAACGAATTGCCGTAACTCACCATCTATGATCTGCACTTGATCAGCGGATGGATTGGTGTCGTGATGGTACTGGCCGGCGTAACCATTGATGTCATTTAACTCATCGGTGATGTTCTGCGCATGAACAAGTGGACTGCCTTGTGGTGCATTATTGATTGCGTCGATGACCTGCCCAAAGAGCAAACCACCGCTTATCAAGCCGGGGAATCGCCGATGCAGGTATCCTTCAAGCATAGGCCTTATCGATCTAGCCACCTCCATGCTGCTCTGCGCTGTGCCGTTCAAATATTCGCCCAGCACCCTATGGCATTTGAAGTACGCGCTCTCGCACTCCTTATCAACGTCAATTGCATCAAAGTTACTATAACGGTTTGCGACGGTTTTCAATTTCACACATGCAATATTTTGAGGAGAACTTGCTCGTAAAATTTCATCCCTTAGGCTTCGCATGAAATGAATATCGTGAACCAACACGATTAGTTGCTCACAACCGTTATGAACTCTCTTCAAGATCAAACGCGTTTGCTGCTTGCGATTAAGATCCAAACTGCACATAGGGTCGTCAATGACAACGACTTTATTTGCCAAGTCAGGATCAGACTCAACAGATGCTATAAAAAACGCAAATGCTAATGTCCGTTTGTCACTCTCACTCAAAGAAGTATTAAAATCTGGTATGCCTCCGGTCAATTCAATATTTGACCCTCGCATGTGTAAGTTGTAATTACTTCTCAATCCGCCCCTGTAGTTGAAATCTATGTTTGGAATTGAAAATTGCGCACCGAAATCACCAAGCAGTTGATTTATTCTGCCTTTGTAGCGTTCGAGCGTTGCCTGCATGATGGCATTCAAGGCATCCTTTTTATTTTGCTTTTCTTCCTTAGTAGCAACTTCCTGCGCAAGAGCCGCATCAAGTTGAGAGAAGAGATCAATAACATCCTGTCGATGTCGAAGCTTCGCCAACTCCAAATTGGTAATTGCCTGACGTAAACCATCCGGATTCACAGCGGCCAAGCTCGCCTTGTATGCCGTGATTAGGTTAACTGCATGGTCTATACCGTCATTACACGACTTCACTATTCCAATGAGTTCATTCCAGATGCCAATCAGTTCATTCTTCGTGTCGTCGGAACCTACTGATTCAAGGAGATTTGCTTCTTTGGCAAGCCTTAGAGCATCAAGACGGCCTCTTATGGTAGCTAATTTTTGCTTCGCAGCCTCACCATCAAATTCTGGAGGAGGTATCTCAACATGCTCCTGCCAACCGTCAATGATCGCGCTAGCGGTCGCAAAACTCGCTTGAAGTCTTTCGATGATTGCTTCGGGCGTTGTAATTGATATTAGTCTGATCAGATCAGCGACAGAAGCCTTCAGTTGGTTGTAATCCTGATTGAAATAGCTGCGATAGGCTTGTATGAGATCGACCCCTTCAAGTGGTTGGTTGCAATATGGGCAACTTTCCATCTCTCCAAAGGCGTGGCCATCACTGATCCATCTTTCAAGGTTCGGCTTGGCATGAGCGTCTAAGTGCTGCTTGACTCGTTGCTCTGCGGCCAGATCAATATCGGCTAGCGAGCTTTCAAATATATCGAAGATTTGAGCAACATCAAAAGCTGGCTCATCCAACTTCTTAGGCATAGCTTTCGCTTGGATTACGCCGATATTCTGTGCTTCAACAATACGTTCGTTTAACGCTGCGATCTGGTCGTCCGCATCTGCCACTTCCGCTAGGTCTCGGAACTGTTGCAGTGAAACTCCCCGATGAAACCCAGTCAGCTGATTAGTGAGGTCTCTTACCGATTGAGATGCCGCAAGCGCATCATTGTCAGCTTGATCGTACTCACGTTGAGCGTTCACTGCGCTGGTTCCCAACGCAAATTGAAGTAGGTTCTTCCTCTGATCAGTCGTTACCTGACCGCCCGCGTATACGTTTTGCTCTACAAAGTCCGCATCGAAGACCAGCAGTTCTGGATGTGGGTTGCTCCAACTACTGTTTGCAAACGCCGACTGCTGCCCATTCGAGAATTGAAGGAGAACCTCGGGTTGGTGGCTGCCATCTATCGTTTTTCGGCGACGGATCAAATCAGAATCATTATAAGCACAAGACCGAAAGATAGACGCGAGAGTAGACTTTCCTACTCCGTTATCAGCATAAACAAGAGTTGCCTTCTTAAAAGCATGCTGCCTGCCGTCTGCATCATGGAGAAGGCCAATTCCCTTAACTCGGTGTATTCTTTCTAGTGTGGTGATTCTCAAGTTCGCATAATTAATCTGACTTGTCGGTGCGCCGATCAAGAGCTGATGCGGCTCGACCCACCGACGCCACTATCTGGTCAGCAGTTTTCCGCCACTGGAAAGGCTTTGGGTTCTCGTTATAGACCGACAGGTAGTGCCGAATAGAATCTTCCAAGTCCTTCACGCTTGTGTGCGCCTGACGCTTGATCCACCTCTCGCTGATCGTGGAAAAGAATCGTTCTACCAGATTCAACCATGATGCTGACGTTGGCGTGAAATGAACATGATAGCGCGGCCTCTCCGCCAACCAGGCCTTTACCTTATCGGTCTTGTGTGTCCCATAGTTGTCCAGAATGAGGTGGACATCGAGATCCGCTGGCACTGACCGATCGATGGCATTGAGGAACTCAAGAAACTCCACACTGCGGTGCCGCCGCTTGAGGCGACCAATGACTTCACCGGTCGCAATGTCTAGTGCCGCAAACAACGAGGTCGTGCCATGACGTTTATAGTCGTGGGTACGTGTCTCAGGCTGCCCAAAGGTTAATGGCAGGCCTGGCTGGGTACGGTTGAGTGCCTGAATCTGGCTCTTCTCGTCAACCGACAGGACGATCGCCCGGTCAGGAGGATCCATGTAGAGACCGACGACGTCATGCACCTTGTCGACGAAAGCCGGATCAGTAGACAGTTTGAACGTCTTCTCCCTGTGGGGTTTGAGGCCGAAGGCCCGCCATATCCGATGCACACTGGCCGGGGAAATCCCTGTCACTTCGCTCATGGAGCGCGTGCTCCAGTGGCTGGCATCTTCTGGCTTTTCCTTTCGTACCCGATCAATGACATCCTGAATCACGTCGTCGGAAATTGATCGTGGACGGCCACTACGAACTTCATCATTCAAGCCGTCCAGACCATAGGCAGCAAAGCGCCGCCGCCACCTCGAGACCGTTTGTGCAGTGACACCCAATCGCTTACCAATCGATGTGCCGGGCTCACCGTCTTTGCAACCCAATATGATCAAGGCGCGGAGTCGCTCATCGGCAGGCCCTTTCCGAGCGGCCACTCGCCGATTCAGCTCAGCCAACTGATCGTTTGTGACGGTAATCTGGGTGGCAGGCCGACCTTGCTTGGCCATAATACCTCCAGCAATGGTGCGAAATTCAGGTATCAGGATAGTCTATATTTATGGGGTCAACTTGTGAAACACCACACTAGCATTATTTAGCCTCTGTAAATCCCCCAATCGCCAACCATCCAGCACTCAGTAGCGCCCAACCGGCACATAACAGGTATTAGACGGCGCGTCCTATGACTGCATAAACGCGCCTGCATGTTTACTTAGCAAATGTAGCCTACCTTTTCGCGTGTAACCACATGATTTTCAATTAAATTAATATTAATTAGGCTACATTTTCAGAATTCGCACGTTTGCGCGTTTTGCCAAGCTCAATAATACTGTATGCATACCCACCATCAGGGGATCGACACCAAATGGATATGCAAAGCAGATCCCCGAAACTAATGGATCGTGTGAAAGCTGTTATGCGAGTAAAGCGCTACAGCCCACGTACCGGAAAAACATATACGCTAAACGAATGCAAGCTACCGCCCCGGTGCGTCTGGGATGCGTTAAAACACTCCCCTTGCGACCGTCTCACCAATCTTAATCGCCTATTTCAAATTAAACAGACGTTATATCGTTGACGTTACTCAGTTTTATTTGGCATTGCAAAGCAGGTACAACGTTTTTTGCTATGGCATTCACCACCGCGATTTCATGGCGGGGTTTTGGTCATATCATCGCTCGGCTAGTCTGGCTCCTGCATGGGTGTGGTGCTTTTAGGGGGTTGCGTGGTGCTGTGGATTTCTGGGCATTTTGGTGGGTGCCTTTCTTGAATCCATGCATGCGTTAGGTGTTGTGGCCTTATCAATCGCCCGAAAAGTCTGGCTCCTACATTGGTGTAGTGCTTGTAGTGGGTGGCGTAACATTTTGAATTTATGTGTATTTCTGCTAATGCCTTTACTGAACCCATGCATGCGTTAAGTGTTGTGGCCTTATCAATCGCCCGACAAGTCTGGCTCCTACATTGATGTGGTGCTTGTAGGGGGTTGCGTGGCGCGGGGGATTTCTGTGCATTTTGATGGGAGCTTTTACCGCACCCAGGGTGTTGCGGCCCTTGCCGGTCGGTTCGGGGCTGGCCTTCCGTTGCAAACCCGATTAGCCTGCTAACTCAACCAGTAAGGGATTGCGATGCAAGAGACGACTCCTCGGCAGCGTTTGGCGGGTGTGCTGATTCTGCTTGGTTTGATGGCGCAAATAGTGGGGTTTACCGGCTGGGTGACAACGATTCACGCGGTGAGCTATTTGCTGTGGGCGGGGGCTTTTTTGCTATGGCGGGATATTCCCCGGCGTTCACGTATCCAGGCGGAGGTGTTGATTGCACTGGGCGCGGGCATGTTGCTGGTGGCACAGTTTGTGTACGGCGCCGAGGTGGATTGGCCCGCCATGCTTCAGGGCAATGCCTTTGTGGTGGCGATGCTGGTGGGCGTTAGCTTTATTTCGTTGATTGGCAAGCAAGGCAGTAAGGGGGCGTCGGGCAGCCGCGTCACCGGCGCGGGCGGTGTGCTGCGCACCTGGCTGGGCGTGCACTTTTTGGGCACGATCTTAAATCTTTCCACCGTGTTTATGGTCGGCGATAAGCTCGCCCGACGGGGGCCGCTTACCACGCCTCAGTTATTGGCGTTGAACCGTGGACTGACCAGCGCGGCGCTGTGGTCACCGTTTTTTGCCTCAATGGGTGTGGTTCTTTCATTGGCGCCCGAAGTTGAGTATGCACAAATTGCTATGGTCGGTTTTCCCTTGGCGATGCTCTCGGGGCTGTTAACCACGTTAGAACTACGTCGGCGATTTGACCTTGCCGAAGTCGATGGCTTTTCGTTGGCGCCGCGCAGCCTGTTGATGCCGGTTAGCATGGCGGCGCTGGTGATGCTGTTTCATTTTTGGGTGGCACCCTCGCTTACCATTGTCAGCATTATTACCTTTCTCCTGCCGAGCGTTGCCGTACTTAGCAACCTGCGCGACGGGCCGCGTTATACCCTACGGCGCGTGCGCCAGCATACCCTCATCCGGTTACCTGCCATGCGCGGGGAAATTTCGCTGTTTTTAGCGGCTGGGTTATTAACGCTGGGGCTTTCCACCCTGGTATCAGCGGCGGCCGGAAGCGATTGGAACTTGTTTGCCCACTTTGGCGCGCCCCAGGCGATGATCAGCTTCGTCGCCATTTCGCTAAGTGCACTGGCCGGGCTGCATCCGATTATCGGCGTGTCGGTATTGGCATCAATACTCAACTTACAAGGCAGCGAGCAAACGCTGTTTGCCATGGTGGCGCTGTGTTCCTGGGCGGTGGGTACTAGCGTAGGGCCGCTATCGGGCATCAACCTGTCGCTGCAGGGGCGTTACGGGATGAGCGGTTACCGGATGATGACCAACAACCTGCTTTATGCCGGCGTGATGAGCCTGCTTTCGCTGGGGGCGATCGCAGGCATCAGTGTGCTAGTCGACTAGGGTTATCGATGCGGGGTTATCACGTCTCGACGACGGTGCTCGGAATGCGGTAGAAATAGCGGTGGCCGCATTGGTGGCATGGGTCGATACGCGCCACGTTAGGCAGCATGACCTGAGCGTCGCAATGCACGCAGGCCAGCAGGCCGGGAGCAGCCATTTCGCCTTCGCAATAGTCGGCACGGGCGGCTTCCAGATCCTCGGCAAAGCGCTCACGGTCGACGACACTACGGTCGGCAATCGATAACAGCGATTCCACCACCCGGCGTGAAAGGCCTTCAATATCAATACCCAGCCAGGTGGCCACCTGTTTGCCGGTATCTGCCATAAAGTAGCGCATGTCTTTCAGGTCACGCTCTACCCAGGCGCGCAGCAGGGCCAACTCGTCTTTGGTGTATTCTTCCAGCTCCGCCTCAAACTCGACTGCGTCGTCCAGATCCTTTTGCAGATTTTCCCAGGTTAGCTCGTCAGCGCCGTCCTGCATCCGCTCCAGCAAGCGTTCGTAGCCCTCGCGTAGGCGATGATCATTGCGTTGTTCACTCATGGTACTTCTCCTTTTGTCGACGCGGGGTGTGACCTATCATCGGCAGACCGTTCAAGGATACACCTGCATAGGATACAATCGACGCCACTAATCTGACAGTCGTCATCTAACATTCACTTTGCGCCCAACTTGGGCGATACGCCAAGGCATTAAATAAACCGATGGACGCACAATACAGCCCTCGTGAAATTGAACGCGACGCCCAACAATATTGGGATCAACATCAATGCTTTAAAGCAGTAGAGGACGCGAACCGCGAAAAGTTTTACTGCCTTTCGATGTTCCCCTACCCCAGCGGCAAGCTGCACATGGGCCACGTGCGTAACTACACTATCGGCGACGTGGTGTCCCGCTTCCAGCGCATGCAGGGCAAGAATGTCATGCAGCCCATGGGCTGGGATGCATTCGGCATGCCGGCGGAAAACGCCGCGATTCAAAACCAGGTGCCGCCCGCCAAGTGGACGTACCAAAACATCGACTATATGCGCAACCAGTTGAAGGCGCTTGGTTTTGCCTACGACTGGAACCGTGAATTTGCCACCTGCGATCCCAGCTACTATCGCTGGGAGCAGTGGTTCTTCACCAAGCTGGTGGAAAAAGGCTTGGTATATAAGAAGATGTCGACGGTCAACTGGGATCCGGTCGACCAGACCGTACTCGCCAATGAGCAGGTAATTGAAGGCCGTGGCTGGCGTTCCGGCGCGTTGGTCGAGCGTAAAGAGATCCCGCTGTGGTTTCTGAAGATCACCGACTACGCCGATGAGCTGCTGGCGGATCTCGACCACGTCGAGTGGCCCGAGCAAGTCAAAACCATGCAACGCAACTGGATCGGTAAATCCCAGGGCGTTGAGCTGAGCTTTGATATTAAAGCCGCCGACGGTTCAAGCGGTGAGCCGCTCTCGGTCTACACCACCCGCCCGGATACGCTGCTGGGTGTCACCTATATGGCCGTCGCGGCGGATCATCCGCTCGCCAAACAAGCCGCTGAAGGCAACGCGGAACTTGCTGCATTCCGTGAAGAATGCGCCCGGGGCGGCACCTCGGAAGCCGAAATGGCGACCAAAGAGAAAAAAGGCCTGCCGACCGGACACAAGGCCATTCATCCGCTCACTGGCGATGAACTCCCGGTGTTTGTGGCTAACTTCGTGCTGATGGAATTTGGTACCGGTGCGGTCATGGCAGTGCCTGCCCACGACCAGCGCGACTGGGAATTTGCGACCAAATACGACGTCGAAATCAAGCCGGTGATCGCCGATGAGAACGGCAATTCGCCCGATCTCACACAAGGCGCGTACACCGAGCACGGCCCGCTGATTAACTCAGGCGAGTTCGACGGCCTGGGCTTTGAAGACGCGTTTGATGCAATCGCCGCCCGCCTCGTTGAGATGAACCGCGGCGAGGTGAAAACCAACTACCGCCTGCGTGATTGGGGCGTGGCCCGCCAGCGCTATTGGGGCGCGCCGATCCCGGTCAAATACGGCCCGGAAGGCCAGACCGTGCCGCTCACCGATGACCAGTTGCCGGTCGAGCTGCCGATGGAAGTCACCGTCGACGCCTCAGGGTCACCGCTCAAGAAGATGCCCGAGTTTTCCGACCTGGGCGACGGCTGGACCCGGGAAACCGACACCTTCGACACCTTCATGGAGTCCTCCTGGTACTTCGCGCGCTTCTGTTGCGCGGATAACCATGAAGCGATGCTCGATGAACGCGCCAACTACTGGCTGCCGGTGGATCTGTATATCGGCGGTATCGAACACGCCATTCTGCACCTGCTCTACGCCCGCTTCTTCCATAAGCTGATGCGTGACTTCGGCCTGGTGGATTCCGACGAGCCCTTCCAGCAGCTGCTGACCCAAGGCATGGTGATTGCGGAAACCTACTACCGCACCACCGAAAACGGCGGCAAGCAATGGTTTAATCCCGCCGATGTAGAGGTCAAGCGCGATGAAAAAGGCCGCCCGCTCAGTGCTACGTTAATGAGCGATGCTCAGCCGGTGGAAATGGGCGGCATAGAGAAGATGTCCAAGTCGAAGAACAACGGCGTGGATCCGCAGTCGATGATCGACAAGTTCGGTGCCGACACCGTCCGCCTGTTTATGATGTTCGCCGCCCCGCCGGAGCAATCGCTCGAGTGGTCGGATTCCGGTGTGGAAGGCGCGCACCGCTTCTTGAAGCGGCTGTTGCGCCAAGTGCACGAGCACCTGGAGGCCGGTTCGCCGAGTGAATTGGATGTCACTGCGCTGAACGACGATCAAAAAACGCTGCGCCGCAAAACCCATGAAACCATCAAGAAAGCCAGCGATGACATTGGCCGCCGGACGACCTTCAACACAGCGATTGCCGCAGTGATGGAGCTCTCCAACGCCCTGGCTCGCTTTGATGACGACTCGCCACAGGGGCTTGCCGTAAGCCGTGAAGCGTTAGAGGCATGCGTATTGCTGCTCGCGCCTATCACGCCACACCTCTGCCACCGCCTGTGGCAGCAATTAGGTCACACCACACCGGCGATTGAAACGCCTTGGCCAGCGATCGACGAAAGCGCCCTGACCCGCGATACGCTCGAACTGGTCGTACAGGTAAACGGCAAGCTGCGGGCCCGCCTTGAGG
Organism: Vreelandella arcis; assembly: GCF_900103865.1. GTDB lineage: Bacteria > Pseudomonadota > Gammaproteobacteria > Pseudomonadales > Halomonadaceae > Vreelandella > Vreelandella arcis. The sequence goes on along the minus strand of NZ_FNII01000009.1, from coordinate 72,159 downwards.
CGCCGGCGAATGCCGATAAAGCGGCCATTGAGCAACTGGCAATGGAAAACGAGAACGTCCAGCGTCACCTGGAAGACAAAACGGTGCGTAAAGTCATCGTGGTGCCGGGCAAGCTGGTCAACATAGTGGTAAGCGGATGAATCGACGGACTTTTATAGCCACCAGCATGGCCGCCTCGGCGGCCTTGTTCCTCAGTGCCTGTGGATTTCGTCTGCGCGGCACCGGCTCAATCCCCAGCCTGCCGCCGCTCGCCCTTGAGGGCAATACCAACAGCGACATGGCCCGGCAGCTAACTGATCGCCTAGAACAGCTTGACACCGAAATCACCGCCAACGGCGTATGGCGCGTCACGCTAGGCACCCCGACCTTGGATGAGCGTCGTTTAGGCGGCGAAGGTCGTGCCAGCCGTGACCACGAGCTAACGCTACGCAGCACGATTTCGGTTCAGCGCCGTGACGACAACGCCTATCTGGTCAACAGCGAAACGCTGTCAGCCAGCACCCGCATACGCGTCAACGACGATGACCTGCTCACCCGTGAGAACCTGTTCAGCGAAGCCGAACAAACCCTCAACCGTGAGTTGGCGGAACGTATTATCGAACGCCTCAGCGCCCTTAATAACGCATCGTGAAAGTATTTGCCGACCAACTGCCTGCTGCGCTGGCCAAATCGCTACCCAAGGTAGTGATTGTCGCCGGCGACGAGCCCTTACAACACCGTGACGCCTGCGATGCGGTGCGAGCCGCCGCCCGCCAGGCGGGCATCGAAGAACGCGAAGTATTGGACGTCGAGCCCAACTTCGCTTGGGGGCGGCTGCTTGAAGTCGCCAGCAACCTTTCGCTGTTCGCCACCAACAAGCTACTCGAACTGCGTTTAGGCCAGCACAAGCTGGGCCAGGAAGGCAGTAAAGCGCTAGCCGAATACGCCCAACACCTGGGTAATAACGATGACCTGCTGCTCATCAGCATGGGCAAGCTCGACGCCAAACAGCAAAAAAGCGCTTGGTTTAAAGCCCTCGATAAGCATGGTCTTTTCGTGCCGGTGTGGCCCATTGATGTTTCGCGGCTGGGTTACTGGCTGCGCGACCGCGCCTCGCTACATGGTCTGCAGATCGACCTTGATGCAGCTCGATTACTCGGCGAGCGTACCGAAGGTAACCTGCTGGCCGCCGACCAAGCCATGCAGAAACTGTCGCTTATTCACCCCCAGGGCACGCGGCTTAACGCGGAAAGCATCGCCCAGGGTGTGGAAGACAGCACGCGCTTTGATGTTTTCACCCTGGCCGACGCCTGTTTAAAAGGTGAGCCCAGCCGCGTGTCACGGATTATCCATGGGCTGCAAGGCGAAGGCGTTGAAGCGCCGATTGTGCTGTGGGCCCTGACACGCGAAATGCGCACGTTACTCTCGCTACACCAACACCTGGATCAAGGGCAGAGCTTTGAACATGCCTGCAAAGCGCAAAAGCCTATGATCTTCGATAAACGCCGTCCCAATTATCAAAAGGCCATTGCGCGGCTGCCCATGAAGCGCTTGCATAAACTCTTGCTGATGGCTCAACGCTTAGACCTAGCCGTGAAAGGTGCGTCACCAGTGCCTTTGTGGCCGGGATTGCACGACCTGGCCTTCACCATGGCGGGAGGGCGCGGCCTACTGGCGGAATCTGCCTGGACGTATCGCGTCGCGCCAAGCTTTTAAGTACTAGAGCAAACTCGCATTTACACATTCGCCACGAAATAAGCACAAACCATGAATTATCGGTACCAAACCGTACAATTGGCTTAAAAAAATGCTGAATTATTCCTATACTTAGCCTACAAGTGGATAATCGCTTGGCCTATCCCGGATCAGTCTAAGGAAAAAGACGATGAAAAACATACGCGCTTATCTCTCGACATTACTCATTGCCGCCTTGGTCATTACCAGCCTCCCCGTCGCCGCCGCTCCTGCGGCTTCGCCCTCGACGGATCTCGTCAGCACACAATCGGTATTGGCCAATGACAGTGGGCTAGCCGACCGCGAACGAATCCATCAACTGCTCAACCGTGCCGATATCCAAGACGAACTGGTAAAACAGGGCGTTGATTTGGATGAAGTAGAAGCACGTGTTGCTGCGCTAAGCGATGCCGAAGCCCAGCAAATGGCCAATCAGTTAGAAGAACTACCGGCCGGTGCGGGCGTGATTGGTGCCCTTTTTGCGGTATTTGTGATTCTGTTGGTCACCGATATCCTGGGTCTTACCGACGTTTATCCGTTTACCCGTTAAGCCATGGCCACTATTTACCGCTTCCAAAACGCCCGCCTAGCGGGCGTTTTGCTGTTACTCTGCCTGCTATCTGCCTGTGCTAGCACCCCGTCGCTTCGCGACACCACCGAGCAACAACTACCACGCCAAAGCGAACTCGCAGACGTACCGTTCTACGCTCAAACGGAGTACCAGTGCGGCCCGGCCGCTCTTGCCATGGTGCTCACCCACCAGGGCGTGGACACTGACGTTGAGACCCTTATCCCCCAGGTGTTTATCCCCGGCCGCGAGGGCAGCGTTCAGCCGGAAATGCTAGCCACTGTGCGTCGCCACGAGCGCCTTGCCTTGCCCATTCGCGGAACTTTCGACGATTTACTTAAGCATTTAGCGGCAGGCGACCCGGTTGTGGTAATGCAGAACCTGTCGCTCCCGGCATTTCCCATGTGGCATTACGCGGTGGCGATTGGCTACAACTTGGACGACGACTCTATTACGTTACGCAGCGGCGAAATTGAGCGACACACAATAGCTTTCAGCCGTTTTGATGCGACCTGGGCACGTACCGACCGCTGGGGATTTGTCGTGGCTAAGCCCGGCACGCTGCCCGAAGGCATTACGGCACACAATGCCCTCACCGGAATCAGTGCCTATGAAGAGTTGCACGGCCCGAAAGCCACATTGAGTAGTTGGCAGGCGATGGTCGAGCGTTACCCCGGCCATGCACTTGCCCAGTTTGCCCTGGGTAATGCGTATTACGCCGATGAGCAGCCAGATAAAGCGCTTAGCGCCTTTCAGTCGGCTACCCGGAATGACCCAGAAATGGGCGCCGCCTGGCTTAATATTGGGCTTCTACAGTTGCAGCAGAACCAACCCGACGCCGCTCGACAGGCACTTACCCAAGCCGCCTCCATCGAAGGCAGCTGGCAAGCACGGGCTCAAGAGCTCTTGGGTCAACGCTAGTGGCGATTAAAGGCACTGCACCTGACGAGCGCGCAGCAAAACGCCGTGGGCAAGCCACGGCGTTATAGAGAAAAAAGTAGCGTTAGCGGCGAGTCGCGTTATAACCCAGATCGGCACCGCGGCTTTCATCGCTACGGCGACGGACACTGCCTCGCTTGCGGTTTTCTTCTTCGCAGACCTTGTCTTTGCCGCCGCAGATATCGCAGCCATCTTTCATGCCAATTTGATTCAAGCCACCGCATGAACCGGCGATGGGCTTACGGCCCATGATGACACCCACGGCCATCACGCCCATGATCAATGCCATAAACCCGAAAACGAGTAGCCAAATAGCCATACATACCTCCTCTCACGATAGGACTATACCATAGACAGTCGCTGGCTCAGTTAGTGCCTGAGATAGTGACTGAGGAAGAGCTTTAGGTAGCGCCTGGCATCCCTGACGTGAAAATAAACGGGGCCAGCCAATGGCTAGCCCCGCAACAGCCCGAAGGCGTGACGTTACCCGCCGAAATCATCCAACATGATGTTTTCCGGCTCAACCCCTAGATCAAGCAGTAGCTTAATCACTGAGGCGTTCATCATGGGCGGTCCACACATGTAGTATTCGCAATCTTCAGGCGCGGGGTGATCCTTCAGATAGTTGTCATACAGCACGTTATGGATAAAGCCAGTCGGCCCATCCCAGTTATCTTCTGGCAGCGCGTCTGACAACGCAAGATGCCATTCAAAGTTCGGGAACTCTTCAGCCAGCTGATCGTATTCTTCATTGTAGAACGTTTCGCGCCATGAACGCGCACCGTACCAAAACGAGATTTTACGATCGGTCTTCAAACGCTTGAGCTGATCGAAGATATGGCTACGCATGGGTGCCATGCCGGCCCCGCCGCCGATAAAGATCATTTCGGCATTGGTATCCTTGGCGAAGAATTCGCCAAACGGCCCCATCACGGTGACCTTGTCACCCGGCTTCAGGTTGAAGACGTACGTCGACATCAGACCTGGCGGATGGCTGGTACCCGGAGGCGGCGTCGCGATACGGATGTTGAACTTGAGGATACCCTTTTCATCAGGGTAGTTCGCCATTGAGTATGCGCGAATGATTTCCTCGTTGTTCTTGTGGGAAACATCGAACAGACCGAACTTTTCCCAGTCGCCGCGATACTCTTCTTCGATATCAAAATCGGAGAACTTAATATCGTAAGGCGGCGCTACCAATTGCACGTAACCACCGGCACGGAAACCTACTTCCTCGCCTTCCGGCAGCTTCAGGTTCAGTTCTTTGATAAAGGTGGCAACGTTGGGATTGTCGATAACCTCGCATTCCCACTTCTTAACGCCAAATACTTCCTCAGGCACTTCAATCTTCATGTCCTGCTTGACAGGTACCTGGCAAGACAGGCGCCAACCTTCTTTCTTCTCGCGCATGGTGAAGTGCGATTCTTCGGTGGGCAGAATGGAACCGCCGCCCTCTTCCACCCGGCATTTACACTGGGCGCAGGAACCCCCGCCGCCGCATGCCGATGAAAGAAAAATACCGTTGGCCGCCAGGGTATTCAGTAGCTTGCCACCGGCCTGGGTCTTCAAGGTATGTTCGGGGTCTTCGTTGACCTCAATGGTCACGTCCCCACTACTCACTAGCTTGCTGCGCGCTGCCAGAATGATCGCCGTCAAACTAATAACGATGACCGTGAACATGACAACACCGAGCAAGATGACTGCTGTATCAACCATGTCGGTTTCCTATTGCTGGAGGTTTTCTATCACCCGACAGTGCCTTCGCACCGTCGGGAAAAACCGGCTCCGATTAAAGCTGAATGCCTGAGAAGGACATAAAGCCCAACGACATCAGACCCACGGTGATAAAGGTGATACCCAGGCCCTGCAAACCAGCCGGTACATCGCTGTACTTGAGCTTTTCACGAATACCTGCCAAGGCGGCAATGGCCAGCGCCCAGCCGGTACCTGCACCGAACCCGTATACGACCGATTCGCCAAAGTTATAGCTACGCTCTACCATGAACAGTACACCACCGAGGATGGCGCAGTTCACGGTAATCAGCGGCAGGAAAACACCTAACGCGTTGTAGAGCGAAGGCACGTACTTATCCAGAAACATTTCCATGATCTGGACAAGCGCGGCGATAACACCGATGTAGCTCAGCAGACCCAGGAACGACAGGTCAATATTCTCAGCGCCGCTGATACCGGTCCAGGTAAGCGCCCCTTCCTGCAGCAGGTAGGTAAATACCAAGTTGTTAACCGGAACCGTTACGGTCAGTACCACGATAACCGCGATACCTAGGCCAATCGCGGACGATACCTTCTTGGATACGGCCAAAAAGGTACACATCCCAAGGAAGAAGGCCAACGCCATGTTCTCAACGAAAACCGAAGCAACAAAAAGGCTTAGATAGTGTTCCATGTTACACGGCCTCCTTCGGCTGAGTGTTTTCCTTCATTTTGAATTCGTTCTCTTCTACCTGTTCGGGGTTGAGTGAGCGCAACACCCAAATCATCAGGCCGATAATAAAGAACGCTGAAGGGGGCAGTAGCAGCAAGCCGTTGGTCACGTACCAGCCGCCATCCTGAACGGTCGGCAGCACGGTGAAACCAAACACGCTTCCTGCGCCCAGAAGTTCACGGAAAAAGCCAACAACCATCAACACAAAGCCATAGCCCAGGCCGTTACCAATACCGTCTAGGAACGACATGCCCGGCGTGTTGGACATCGCAAAACCTTCTGCACGCCCCATGACGATACAGTTAGTAATGATCAGCCCCACGAAAACCGACAACTGCTTGGACATTTCGTACGCGTAGGCTTTGAGAATCTGATCCACCACGATGACCAACGAGGCGATAATGGTCATCTGGACGATAATACGAATTGAAGACGGAATATGGTTCCGTATCAACGAAACGAATAGATTCGATAACGCCGTTACAAAAATAACCGCCAGCGCCATTACCAGCGATACGCTCATGCTGGTCGTTACCGCCAGTGCCGAACAAATCCCCAAGATTTGCAGTGCAATCGGGTTATTCTTGAAAATCGGCGCTGTTAAAACGCTTTTTGCATTTACGTCCGCCATGATCAGGCCCCCTCAACGTCGTCGAAGTTGGTATCGGTGTCTTCGGCGTCTTCCGGGTCAGTGCCACTGCGGAATCTGGCCAAATACGCACCGAAGCCTTCTTCACTTAACCAGAACTGCAGCATGTTGGTCACGCCGTTACTGGTAAGCGTAGCGCCGGATAGCGCGTCTACTTCGTGCTCACTACTCGCGCCGCCTTTGGTGAGGTGGATTTCCGGTGAGAGGTCGCCCTCTTCATCGTAAATCTCTTTACCTTTCCACTGAGACTGCCAGCGCGGATTGTTAACCTCAGCGCCCAGGCCAGGCGTTTCGCTGTGCTCGTAGTAGGTAATACTGACGATGGTGTTGCCATCGCCTTCTACTGACAAGAAGCCACGCATTAGGCCCCACAGACCTTGGCCGCGAATAGGCAATACTATCTGGTCAGGGTCTCCAGCATCACCCACCAAATACACCGTCGCGAATTTTTCTACCCGCGAAAGGCCTGCGATATCCTTTTCGCCGGAAAGCGTGCGACCCGAAGCAGGATCCCGCGCAGCCTCGAAACTATTGTAGGTTTCGGGATCAAACTCATCGGTATACTCGCCGGTTTCCAGATTCACGACCCGAGCGGTAATGTCCTCGTTGAACACCTCTTCAACGTCCATACCCGGCTCATAGAGTTTGGCGACGTTCAAGATATTCGTTTTACGGTCAAGTTCCTGATTCAGCTGCTGCAATGGTCGCAATGCGACAGCCGCCGTCGAGACAATGACGGAACACACGATACACAGTGCAAACGCCACAATCAGGATTTTCTTGATTGAGTTATTACCTTGTGCCATTAGGCAGTCTCCTCGGCCGGTACGCCGGTACGCTTAACGCGACGTTTGATATTGGCCTGGACGAAGAAATGGTCAATCAGCGGTGCAAACAGGTTAGCGAAGAGAATCGCCAGCATGATGCCTTCCGGGAAGGCCGGGTTCACAACGCGAATCAAGACGGTCATCACACCAATCAACGCACCAAATAGCAGGCGGCCTTGGTTGGTCATCGAGGCGGATACCGGGTCGGTCGCCATAAACACCATGCCAAAGGCGAAACCACCAACCACCAAATGCCAGTACCACGGCATGGCAAACATCGGGTTAGAGTCAGAGCCCATCAGGTTAAATAGTGCGCTGGTGGCCACCATACCGAGGAACACACCCAACATAATCCGCCATGAGGCGATACCCGTCCACAGCAACACCGCGCCGCCGATGAAGATCGCTAGCGTAGAAACCTCGCCTACCGAACCCGGAACAAACCCTAAGAACGCATCCCACCAACTAAAGGTATTGGCCAGCGAGCCCATGCCTTCCTGGAAAGCCAGCGACAGTGCCGTTGCGCCGGTATAGCCGTCGGCCGCGACCCAAACGGCATCACCCGAGATTTGCGCTGGATAGGCAAAATACAAAAATGCACGGCCGGTTAACGCAGGGTTAAGGAAGTTTTTGCCGGTGCCGCCAAAAATCTCTTTACCGATGACCACGCCAAAGGTGATGCCCAAGGCCACCTGCCAGAGCGGGATGGTCGCAGGCAATATCAGTGCGAAAAGAACCGATGTGACGAAGAAGCCTTCATTCACCTCGTGACCGCGCTTGATCGCGAACAGTACTTCCCAGAAACCACCGACCACAAAGGTGACCAGGTAGATAGGTAAGAAGTAGGTAGCGCCAAGGACGAAGTTGGCCCACAAACTGCTGGGGTCATGCCCTGAAGCCAGGGTCATCATGATCGCTTCGCGCCAACCGTCCATGGATGCGTAGCCTGCGTCGATGGCGGTGTTGGCCTGCCAGCCAGCGTTCCACATACCGAACAGCATAGCCGGGAAGGTACACAACCACACCGTGATCATGATGCGTTTGAGGTCAATACCATCGCGCACATGCGCCGTGGTTTTGGCCACATTGGGGGGAGAGTAGAAAATTGTGTCTACAGCTTCATAAAGTGGGTAAAACTTTTCGTATTTACCACCTTTATGGAAGTGCGGCTCGACGCTATCGAGTGTTTGTCGAATACCCATCATCAGGCCTCTTTCTCAATCATGGAGAGATTGTCACGCAGAATGGGACCGTACTCATACTTGCCGGGGCAAACATAGGTACACAATGCTAGGTCCTCTTCATCCAGCTCCAGACACCCCAGTTGCATGGCAACCTCAATGTCGCCCACGATCAACGAACGCAATAGCTGCGTTGGCATAATATCCAGCGGCATTATGGTCTCGTAAGCGCCGACCGGCACCATAGCCCGCTCTGACCCGTTGGTAGACGTGGTAGGGGCGTAGTTTTTCAGACCTTTAATTTTCGAAAGGTAAATACCCAGCACGGAATGGCGATCAGTACCTGGCGACAACCAGCCCAAGAAAGCGCGTTTATTGCCCTCTTCAATCAAGCTGATCTGGTTATCAAAACGGCCCAGGTAGGTCAATTTGCCTTCAGCGGCAAAGCCTGAGAAGACCGATCCTGAAATAACACGAGTGTCCTCAGGTTGGATTATATCACCCGCTAAGAGTTCATCCGTGCTGGCACCTATGCGAGTGCGCACCAAGCGTGGATTTTCGGCACGCGGACCACCAATAGCGACCACACGACTGACATCCAGCTTACCTTCGGCAAACAGCTTGCCGAAAGCGATAACATCCTGGTAACCAATGTGCCAGACCGTCTTATGTAGGGCGACTGGCGACAAATAGTGAATATGTGTACCGACCAAACCCGCAGGGTGTGGTCCGGCGAAGCTCTCGGTTGTAACGCCCTCGACGTCACCACCGGGAACAGAGGCGTTGGCTCCCGTGCACAGAAAAACGTTGCCCTCGGTCAGGCGGGTTAGCACCTTGAGGCCGTCTTCAAATGCTTGGGTATTCTCATTGATGATCACCGAAGGATCTGCACTTAGTGGGTGCGTATCCACGGCGGTGACAAAAATATCGGTTGGTGTGCTATCAATTGCAGGCGTCCGCGAAAAAGGACGCGTACGTAGCGTGGTCCAGAGTCCAGACTCTACCAGTTGATCGACCACGACCTGACGGTCAAGTTGGCCCAAAGAGCCACGCTCATGAGAGGCAAAACTTACCGCCTCCTCTTGCTCATCGGCCTTGATCACGACAGACAATAGACGACGCTTTTCGCCACGGTTTATTGCGAGCACTTCACCGGAGGCGGGTGCGGTGTAGCGCACGCCCTCTGTTTTTTTATCGGTAAAGAGCAGTTGGCCTAGTTTGACCTTATCCCCTTCCTGAACTTCCATGGTTGGCTTCATGCCAACGTAGTCAGTGCCCAGGATTGCCACATGGCGCACAGGACGCGCATCTTCAATACGCTGCTCGGGCGCTCCCGTGATGGGGAGATCCAGGCCTTTTTTGACTTCGATCATAGTCTCGCCCAGTTGATGGATCGGATATACGAAGGTAAGGGGTTCGAATGGGTTCGAATTCTTGTTTGCTGTTCAGATTGTAACCAGTCAGGCTCAAGCGGTACTTGAACAACCCCGAAAAATCTACCGCATTATAAAGACAAGCGAGCCTAATGACCACATCAAGTGGTGTCGCCAAAAGTGCTATAGACGCATCAAAAACGAGGCTCTTTTAGCCAATCCATAAGCAAAAACGCCACCTTACGGTGGCGTGGGTCGAACAATACTTATACATAAAAATTCAACGTTAGGCTGCTTGATTCGGCAACTTCAAGAAGCTGACATTGGACATTTGCTGGAGAATGCGTATGACCTGGCAGCTATAGCCAAATTCATTATCGTACCAAACGTAAACGACTGCGTGGTGGCCGTTAGCAATCGTGGCTTTGGCGTCGACAATACCAGCATGCCGATTGCCCACAAAATCGGACGACACGACTTCGGGAGAGTCGACGAAATCGATTTGCTTTTGGTAGGCCGAATCGATCGACATACGACGCAAGTAGTCGTTTAAGGCCTCAACATCAGTAGTTTTATCCAATGTCAGGTTCAAAATCGCCATCGACACATTGGGGATGGGTACGCGAATCGCATTGCCCGTTAGTTTGCCTTCAAGCTCCGGCAGCGCTTTGGCCGCTGCCTTAGCAGCACCGGTTTCGGTCAATACCATGTTGAGCGCTGCGCTACGGCCGCGGCGATCACCCTTGTGGTAATTGTCGATCAGGTTCTGGTCGTTAGTGTAGGCGTGTACGGTTTCCACGTGGCCGTTAACAACGCCGTACTCGTCATTGAGCGCCTTGAGAACCGGTACGATGGCGTTAGTGGTGCAGGAAGCCGCTGAGACAATACGGTCTTGCTCAGTAATCGCCTCGTGGTTGATGCCGTAAACAATATTTTTAATGTCGCCCTTACCCGGTGCGGTCAGCAACGCTTTGGACGCCCCTGGGCAAGCAACATGCTGGCCAAGCCCCGCTTCATCGCGCCACATACCAGTGTTATCAACGATAACCGCGTTGTTGATACCGTAGTCGGTATAATCAATATCCGTTGGGTTATCGGCATAAATCACCTTAACCACATTACCGTTGATCGTCAGGGTGCGCGCCTCGACATCCACCACAATGGTGCCGTCAAAGGGGCCATGAACCGAATCACGACGTAGCAGACTGGCCCGTTTTTCCAGGTCTTTCGCCACATCACCGCGCCCGCGCACGACAATTGCCCGTAGCTGTAAAAGGTTCCCGCCGCCGGCTTTCTCAATCAATACGCGCGCCAGCAAACGTCCGATGCGGCCAAACCCGTAAAGCACCACGTCTTTCGGTTCACCCTTGCTGGCGCCCGGCTGGTAACCATCAACAATTTGGTGCAGCTCTTTGCGTAGAAAGGCTTCAACATCGCCGCCGCCCTGCTTTTTAAACATCACCGCCAGCTTACCGACATCCACATGCGCCGGTCCCAAGTTAAGTTCGCACAGCGCTTTGACAACCGGATAGGTATCTACCACCGATAGCTCGGTGCCTTCGATTTTACGCACAAAACGATGGTCTTTGAGGATGCGAATGACCGATTGATTGATCAACGAACGCCCATACATGGTCGCCACAACATTATGCTGACGGTACAGACGGCCAATCAAAGGGATCATCTGCTCTGCCAGAGCTTCGTTGCTTTGCCATTCTTGAAAAACGTTTTCGAGCGTTTGCTGACTCACGGGCGGCCTCATTAAGTAATGAAAAAAATGCAGGGGTATTATCAATAGCCATCTTAAGCGCCGCAATGCCTGGATAGTCGCAGACGGTGTAGGTGGATTACACAAACGGCTAATCGACTACAAGCATGCCGTTTCTGCCTAAAAGCGTTGATCGTGTATGATCTAGCTTCCGTTTCAGCGCAGAACGACATCACTATTATGCCGACTTTTTCTTTACTGGCTCCGCCCCAGCCTCAAGGCGCGCGCGATACACTCTATTGGACCTCGCCTCCTGGAAGCGCGACGGCGCTGGCCTTAGCTCGCCTTGCCGCCGACGCACCGCTGCTGGTGATCACGCCCAGTACCGCGAGTGCGCAGCGCCTGGAGCAGGACCTGTCGTTTTATAGCGATGTGCCGGTCCTGCCCTTCCCCGACTGGGAAACGCTGCCCTACGACAGCTTTTCCCCGCACCAGGATATCGTCTCAGCAAGGCTGCGCACCCTGCGACAGCTCCAAGACGGCGTTCGCGGCCTCGTGCTGGTGCCCATCAATACGCTGATGCAGCGCTTACCACCGGTTGATTATATTGCCGGACGCGTCCTCACGCTGACTGCCGGTGAAAAACTTGACCGCGAACAGTTTCGCGAAGCGCTGTCCCGAGCGGGCTATCGAGCGGTGGAAACGGTTTACGAGCCCGGCGAATATGCCATGCGCGGTGCTTTGATCGACCTGTTTGCCATGGGCATGGACGAACCGATCCGCATCGACTTGTTCGACGATGAGATCGACACCCTGCGTCACTTTGACCCAGGAAGCCAGCGCTCAACGGAAAAACTCAGCACCATTGAATTGTTACCGGCCCACGAATATTCGCTAAGCCGCTCGTCGATCGCCTGCTTCCGCGAACATTTTGAAACCTTGTTCGACGTCGACCCACGCCAATGCCCGCTTTATAACGAGGCGTTAAAGGGCATCCCCTCGCCAGGACTGGAACATTATTTGCCGTTATTTTTTGAGCAAACGGCGTCGCTATTTGATCATTTAACCGCTGACACGCGAGTCGCCCTGCTGCCGAATGTTCATTCAGCGGCCGAGCAGCACTGGCAGGCGATTGAAAGCCGATACGAAAATCTCGGCGTTGACCCCACGCGGCCATTACTGCCGCCGCACCGCGCGTTTTTCTCCGTCAGCGATGTATTTGCGGCGATCAAACAGCGCCCAAGGGTTGAGCTTAGCGACGACCCTGAACAGCGCCACGCGATAGAGCCTGAGGCAAAATCACTGCCAACGGTGGCGATCAACTCTCGCGCAAAACGGCCACTGAGTGACTTTTCTGATTTCCTGGAACGAGAGCAAGATTCCCGCGTATTACTAGTGGCCGAGTCCCGCGGGCGGCGCGAAGCCCTTGAAGAGATTCTGGCACCGCTGTCGATAAAATTGCCGCACATTGACGGCTTTCAAGATTTTCTCGCCGGTGACCAACGCATCGCCATTACCGAAGGGCTGATTGACAGCGGGCTATGGCTCACCGACCCACCGCTTGCCGTGATAAGCGAAACGGAGTTGTTCGGTGATGTGGTACGCCAAAGCCGACGTCGCGAAAAAGCCACCGACGAGAACGAGTTCGCCGTTCGTCACCTCTCCGAACTACGTCGCGGCGCGCCCGTGGTTCATCAGGCTCACGGGGTCGGCCGCTATATTGGTTTAGAAGCACTTGAGGCGGGTGGCCAGGCGAACGAGTTTTTAGCGCTGGAATACGCTGACGGGGCCAAGCTTTATGTGCCGGTCGACAGCTTGCATCTGATCTCTCGCTATAGCGGTGCGGATGATGAGCTAGCACCTCTCCACAAGCTAGGCTCCGACCAATGGGAAAAAGCGCGCAAAAAAGCCGCCGAGAAAATTCGCGACACCGCCGCCGAGCTACTGGATGTGTATGCCCGCCGCGAAGCTCAGGAAGGCGTCGTGTACGAATCGCCTAGCGATGAGTACGCGCGCTTCGCCGGGAGTTTCCCGTTTGAAGAAACCCCCGACCAGCAAGCCGCCATTGAAGCGGTGATTGACGATATGACCTCGCCTCAGCCCATGGATCGCGTCGTCTGCGGTGACGTTGGTTTTGGTAAAACCGAAGTTGCCATGCGTGCGGCCTTTCTGGCCGTTCAGTCCGGCCGCCAGGTGGTTGTGCTGGTTCCCACCACGCTACTGGCCCGCCAGCACTTCGAGAATTTCCGCGACCGCTTTGCCGACACAGCGGTCAATATCGGCCTCATCTCACGCTTTACCCACGGCAAAGAGATGAATAAGACGCTGGAAGACATCAAAAACGGCCAGACCGACATTGTGATTGGCACCCATAAGCTGCTCGCCAACAGCGTTGAGCTGCCTAAAATGGGGCTACTGATAATCGATGAAGAGCACCGCTTCGGCGTCGCTCAAAAAGAAAAGCTCAAAACCCTGCGCGCCCAGGTCGATATCCTCACACTCACCGCCACACCAATCCCCCGGACCCTGAATATGGCGATGAGCGGTATCCGCGACCTGTCGATCATCGCCACCCCGCCGGCCCGACGCTTATCGGTCAAAACCTTTGTCCAGCAGCACCAGGACGGCGTCATAAAAGAGGCCCTACTGCGGGAGATTTTACGCGGCGGCCAAGTCTACTATTTACACAACGAAGTTAAGACCATCGAAAATGCCGCCGAGCGCATTCGTACATTGGTACCTGAGGCCCGCGTTGCGGTCGCCCATGGCCAACTACCCGAGCGTAGCCTTGAGCGCGTGATGTCCGACTTTTACCACCGTCGTTTCAATGTCTTGGTCTGCTCGACCATTATCGAGACAGGTATCGATGTGCCCAGCGCCAATACGATCATCATCGAACGGGCCGATAAATTTGGCTTGGCCCAATTACACCAATTGCGCGGGCGTGTGGGCCGCAGTCACCACCAAGCCTATGCGTATCTACTCACCCCGACCCCCAAGGCAATGACCCGGGATGCCATGAAGCGCCTGGAGGCGATCAGCGCATCGGATGACTTGGGTGCAGGCTTTACCCTGGCGAGCCACGATATGGAAATTCGTGGCGCGGGCGAGTTACTGGGCGACGAGCAAAGTGGCCAAATGGAGACGATCGGCTATACCCTTTATATGGAAATGCTTGATCGTGCCGTCAAGGCAATTCGTGCTGGCAAAACGCCCAACATCGACGCGCCCTTTGATAGCGGCGTCGAAATCAGTCTCAATCTGCCTGCGTTGATTCCTGACGACTATATTCACGATGTACAGCAGCGTCTGGTGATGTACAAACGCATCGCCAACACGCAAAGCGATGCCGAGCTTAAAGAACTCCAGGTTGAGCTGATTGACCGCTTCGGATTGTTGCCCGCGCCGCTCAAGCACCTGATCCGCCAAACACGTTTACGCCAGCGTGCCGAGCAACTCGGCATTAAGCGATTGGAGGCTGGCGAGCAGCGCGGGCGGATTATCTTCGATGCCCACACACAAGTGGATCCCTACACCTTGGTGACACTCATTCAATCGTCGCCGCAACACTACCGTTTGGACGGCTCAGACACCTTACGGTTTGAATTTTCAATGGAAAAAGTTGACCAACGGTTTGAACATATCGAGTCACTGTTAACCACGCTCAATCAAAAAGTGGCGGCAGCGTAGCAGTTGCGGCAAACTGCGCCTGTTGCCATCGCCTGCGTTAGCGATGTATTCACTGATTAGGAATCACCATGAACATTCGTCACACCTTTCTTCACTGGGGCCCCACCAGCCTCGCGGTTCTGCTAGCCGCAAGCCTGTCGGCGCCGGTGATGGCCCAATCCGATGACGAGCAGGCAAGCCAAGACATGCCTGAGCTCAGCGACATCGCCATTGAAGGCGCCAAGCAAGTCGCGCTGAAGACACCTAACGATCTACCCCGCGGGGAGTTCTACCTTCCCGAGGAAGGCGACGTGATCGGCAAGCGCTATACCATCACCATCGACAACCCAAAAGACACGCTGATCGATGTTGCCCGACGTCATAATATCGGCTACGAAGAGATCCGCATGGCCAACCCCGACGTCAGTATATGGGTACCCGGAGAAGGTACTGAAGTCGTGATTCCGGCCCGGTACATTCTTCCGCCGGCTGAGCGCGAAGGCATTGTGATCAACCTGTCAGAACTCAGGCTTTACTACTATCCCGCTGATAAGCCGGGGATTGTCGAGACTTATCCGGTCAGCGTGGGTCGCGAGGAATTTGCAACACCGGTAGGCAAGACCAAAACCACCATCAAAGTGAAAGACCCGGCTTGGTCGCCGCCTTCCTCGATGCGCCGCGAAGCCGCTGCGCGTGGCGAGCCAGCCCCCTCAATCGTGCCGCCCGGCCCTGACAATCCGCTTGGCCGGCATGCGATTCTATTGGGCTTACCCAGCTACTTAATCCACGGCACAAATCGCCCGGAGGGCGTCGGGATGCGCGTCAGCCGCGGTTGTATTCGCATGTACCCAGAAGATATCGAATCCCTTTACGAGCGTGTACCGAGCGGTACACCCGTGAATTTGATTGATGCGCCTTTTAAAGCAGGCTGGGCCTCAGACGGTACGCTATTTGTACAGTCTTACCCGCAACTTGAAGAAAATATGGATGACTTTGAACCGCTGCTGGATGCCCTCAAGCGCGTCTCTGAACTTACCGAAGACAATATTCAGGTCGACTACGCCCAAGTACGCCGTGCGGTAGAATCACCCAATGGCCGCTTTGTTGCGCTATACGGCCCTCAGGCGCCTGCACCCGAACCTGAGGCACCTGCAGTGGAGGAAACGCCCGATTTTCTTGAGCAGGGTATCTTTGAACAGATCGAGCTGAGCGACCGCCGCGAGGGCGACGAAGAGGCGTAATTTTCTTGCGTTGTGCGTGATGCAAAAACACTGATCACGCACCGCATTCCAAAATGCACCCACAAAAAACCCCGCCGAAGCGGGGTTTTTTGCATGCTTAAAAGTTGTGAAGAGCTTGGCCCTTACAACCGATAAGTCATATTACTTCTGCATAGAGCGCTCAAACATGCGCTCCATTTCTGCACGGTTCTGCTCAGACATCTGCAGGGCAGCTTGCGCGTCGCGCTGAGCTTGGTTTGCAGTGTTCAGAGCTTGAGAAGCCATGCTACGTGCTTCAGCGGCATCAGCTTGCGCTGATTCAGCTGTCATGCGAACTTCTTCCAGTGCGCCAGTAGACGCACAACCAGCCAGAATGGCCAGCGAAGCGGCAGCAGCAGACATCTTCAGAGTAGTCTTAAAAGTCATCGTGTTCTCCTTGATCTTCCTTGGGTACAACGTTAAGGGTATGACAAATATAAGCCTACGAGGTACGCCTAAATTTGTCTACCTGCGGTGCAGGTTCTATACAGTGACTAGTGCCGCAAAGCACGTCAGTCAAACGCTGTTTTATTATAGACCACAGCGGTTGTCTATAGCCACGAGTTTAAAACCTCGAACTTCCTTCAACAACACCAGCTTAGCGGATCACCACGCGAGTGCCAACCTCAACTAACTCGGTGAGGCGTTCAATTTGCGAATTCGTCACCGCGACACAACCTTGGGTCCAGTGGTAGCGGCCATGGATATCGGGATCCGCCTCGCCTAACCCATGAATGCCAATGGCACCCCCCAACACTGTTTGTTGGGGCGGCTCGCGGTGGCGCCGGTAATAATCGAAGTAAGCATCGTAATCATGCTGCGAGTAGACACCGTTTTGCAGCGCCATACGCGCATGCGTAGGCGTCGGATAATTGACGCCCATAAAAGTGTGCCACTTACTGTCATAATTGAAGCGGTTAATGCGAAACTCACCCATTGGCGTCGCATTACCACCCCTCAGCCGCTGGGTACTGGCCCCACCACGGCCTAACGAGACAGGTTTAAACGCCTCAATCACCCGGTAGCCACGATAGACAGAGAGCGTTGCGGCTTCATCGTCGATCAACACCCATAGCTCATTGGGCTCGCGGGGTTCAGCGGCCCGCTCAAGCGTCTTGGCGACAAGGTCAGGATATGCTTCAGATGCCAAGGTGGTACTGGCCGCGGCGCTGGCAGCAACGGGCCAACTAAGGGCAATCGCTAGGAAACGACGGCGGGTTACCAGCTTCATTTAATACTCTCACGCTTAACGGGTGTTACGGCAATGTCGCCATTTCAAGCAGCTTTATAACTGAGATTGGTCATCACTACTAGGGCCGCGGGTCTAAACGCCTTGCAGCTCTTCGATACTGGCGACAATTCGGCGCAGCTCTGCGTTGTGGCCTTCCGCCAAAGCATTAAAGAATTCGGCTTCGGGTTCAATGACCGCCCGGTTCACGCGGTGAGCATAAAGCGCTTCCAGAGTACGGTGTGCTTCGACAGCGGACGCCATCACAGCGTCAATAGAATTGCCCAAAGGCTTATCGGCCAGCGCTTCTAATTGAGGCGGTTGGGGAAAGTCATTCGGATCATCAAACCAGGTTTCAAGTACGTCACGCTTTTCATGCCCTTCATCGAAAATAGCACGCAAGCCTGCCTGCATGCGGGTTTCGTGTTCGGCTAGGTAGGTCAGTACCATCTGCAGGCGTTCGCTTTCAGCATCCTTTGCACGAGCACTGTATTGCTGGGCAAGACGCCCATGGTAGCCCTCAACCCAGGCAATTAAATCTTTAACTTGGTTATAGCGCATTGTCTCTCCCCTCTAGCATCGCACCGTTCACTTATGCGACCCGTTATCTGATTACCACTCTTGGCTGGTTTCTCGCAATGCGGCAACTTCACGCTTAGCGGCGTTGAGGTGAGTCACCAGTTGCTCGCTCAAGCTGGCTTGATCAGCGACCGCGATCATTGCCGGGTTAGCAGCGCGGCGCGTTGCCACCCCGTCACTGCTATGCAACTTCTCAAGCTGCGACACCAGCCAAAACAACCAACTGTCTGGATGCTGTGCCAAGTCACGTAGGCGCTGAAGCTCTGCCATCGCAGGCCCTTCATCGGACAATAGATAACGCCAATCGTGTTGCCCCAAGCGAGCGTGCTCGGTCACTTCGCGCAGCAACGATACCAGCGCCAGCTCAAACAGGGCGAGCGCGCCCTCCTCTTGGGCCATTCCCCGGGCGGTTGCGTGCTCGTCATCCTCACTGGTGGATGTGATCAGTAGTTCAGCTTGATAAAGCAATTGATTGGTGCGCGAACGATCACTCATTTCTTGCGTTTGTCCTCAACATGCCACTTACCGCCTTCGTAGGTCGCCTTCCAGCCCGTCGCTTTACCTTCCTCGTCGGTCATTACGTACTGCTCTTTAAACTTGCGCGAGTAGCGAATTTGCGCAGGACGTCCATCCGGATCTTCACTCGGTGCCTTGAGAATAAAATGATACTTCTCGGGCAGTTCATCGGCATGGGCTTTCAGCTCTTTAACAAGCGGCGGACGTGTTTCACGATTTTTGGGGAATTTGCTGGCCGCCAAAAATAGCCCGCTTGCCCCGTCGCGCAGCACATAGTGGTCGTCAACTTTTTGACAGGTCAGCTCAGGCATCGCAATGGGATCCATTTTAGGCGGTGCCACTTCGCCGCTTTTTAACAGCTTCCGGGTGTTTTTACATTCGTCGTTGGTGCAACCAAAGTACTTCCCGAAACGGCCCGATTTAAGCTGCATGTCGGCACCGCATTTATCGCACTCGATCAGCGGACCATCGTAGCCCTTGATTTTGAACTTGCCGGTTTCCACCTCGTAGCCTTCGCAATCCGGGCTGTTACCACAGATGTGCAGCTTGCGGGTTTCATCGATCAAATAGTTATCCATGGCCGTGCTGCAAATCGGGCAGCGGCGCTTGGCTCGCAAGGCGTTGGTTTCGGCCTCTTCATCGGCGTCGGCGGCCACCGCCTCTTCACCGGGAATCAAGTCAATGGTGGTTTTACAGCGCTCTTTGGGCGGCAAATTATAGCCACTGCAACCGAGAAATACGCCGGTCGATGCCGTCCGAATCTGCATTTCACGACCGCAGGTAGGGCAATCGATATCGGTGGGCACCGGCTGGTTGGGCCGCATACCGTCTTCGCTTTCGGCCTGGGCTAACTCCTCGCGAAACTCTTCATAGAACGCGTCTAACAGCGCCTGCCAGTTTCGTTCGCCCTCAGCCACTTCATCCAGGCCGTCTTCCATCCGCGCGGTAAACGAGAAATCCATTAAATCAGGGAAGGATTCTTTTAACCGCTCGGTGACGATATCGCCAAGCTTTTCCGCGTAGAAGCGGCGACTTTCAAGCTTCACGTAGCCGCGATCCTGGATCGTCGAAATAATTGAGGCGTAGGTCGACGGACGCCCAATGCCTTGTTTCTCAAGCTCTTTGACCAAGCTTGCCTCGGTGTAGCGTGCAGGTGGCTTGGTAAAGTGCTGCTGTGGGTCGAGTGTTTCAAGCGTCATCGGCGTACCGGTCGGCAAGTCGGGCAAACGCTGGTCTTCGTTTTTACCGCTGGGTTTCATGACCCGCGTATAACCGTCAAATTTCAGCACCCGCCCTTTGGCGCGCAGGTCGTAACCGTCAACTTCCACACTCAGCGTGCTGGAAAGGTACTCGGCAGGTGTCATCTGACAAGCGACAAACTGCCGCCAAATCAGCTCGTACAGCCGCTCTGC
The DNA here is from genome assembly GCF_900103865.1 of Vreelandella arcis. Lineage (GTDB taxonomy): Bacteria > Pseudomonadota > Gammaproteobacteria > Pseudomonadales > Halomonadaceae > Vreelandella > Vreelandella arcis. The sequence goes on along the minus strand of NZ_FNII01000009.1, from coordinate 52,092 downwards.
GTCGCGTTCCATGCTTACCAGGTCAGTAGCCTGACGCTCAACGCTAGACGGACGTATCGCTTCGTGAGCCTCCTGAGCGCTTTCTTTACTGGTATAGCGGTTGGCCGTTTCGGGCAAGTAGCGAGGCCCGTATTCTTCACCAATAAACGCACGCACGTTCTCAACCGCGTCTTTTGAAAGATTGGTGGAATCGGTACGCATATAGGTGATGTAGCCCGCCTCGTAAAGGCGTTGGGCCATGGTCATGGTCTTTTTAACCGAGAACCCCAAACGCCCACTCGCCGCCTGTTGCAGCGTAGAGGTAATAAAAGGCGCCGTGGGCTTGGAACTCGTCGGCTTATCTTCCCGGGAGGTAATCGAAAGCTTAGATTTCTTGAGCTGCGCAATGCGCGCCAAGGTGTCTTTTTCCGACGTTGGGCGGAACGCTTTGCCATCTTGGCGAACCAGCGCAAAACGCACCTGATCGCCGTCCGGCGAGGCTAGATCGGCGTGAACGTCCCAGAACTCTTCGGGTATAAACGCGCGTATTTCACGCTCGCGCTCAACAATCAAACGAACGGCAACGGACTGGACACGGCCCGCCGAAAGTCCTCGAGCAATTTTGGCCCACAGCAGCGGCGACAACATAAAACCCACTACCCGGTCGAGAAAACGCCTGGCCTGCTGGGCCTCAACGCGAGGAATATTCAAGGCACCCGGGGCTTTGAAGGCATCCTGAATCGCGTTTTTGGTTATCTCGTTGAACACCACGCGCTTGTAGCGGCTGTCGTCGCCGCCAATGGTTTCACGCAAGTGCCAGGCGATCGCTTCCCCCTCACGATCCAAATCCGTCGCCAGATAAACGGCGTCGGCTTTTTCGGCTAGCTTTTTGAGTTCAGCCACTACCTTTTCTTTACCGGGAAGCACTTCATAGTGCGCCTGCCAACCGTTGTCAGGGTCGATGCCCATCCGTCGTATTAACTGGTCTTGGGCCTTACGCTTTTTGTATACGGCCTTCTCATCCGCCGACATTTTGCGAGTTGCTGCAGCTTGGCGAGCGCGCTCCTTAGGGTCAGAGGCCGCCTTACCTGAGCCGCTGGTCGGCAGGTCACGGATGTGACCCACGCTCGACTTTACGATGAAATCGTTGCCGAGGTATTTATTGATCGTCTTCGCTTTGGCGGGCGACTCGACGATGACCAGTGACTTGCCCATAGTGCTCCACTTTAACTTTATTAGTGCACACGCTGACGGTGCAATGAATACGTTGCCGCAACAGCGAACAGTAACCGTGCGGGCGAAAAAATGCGCCTACCCTACCCCAGCCCAATACGAAGCGCCAGTAGCAAGCCTTGAGAATCCCGTCGATTTGATGGTGATGAAGATCACACTTTTCAATTAAAGCGTAGCTAGACACTAGACTGCCGGTTGCACAACGGCAACCCAAAAATCCTAGCGCTCAACGCAAACGCCCCTGCCTATAAGCAGGGGCGTAAGAGACTAACCGAAAAAACTATCCTTTCGTGGGAGGCTTGCGCCGTGATGCTGTCGGCTTTTTAGTGCTTGCGTTGCTCTTTGCCGCCGGGGCTTTCTGGGTGGCCTTTGCCGGGGCTTTCTGGGTGGCCTTTGCCGGGGTTTCCTGGGTGGCCTTTGCTGGCGCCTGAGAGGCCTTTGCAGGCGGTTGCTGAGGCGTGTCAGGACTAGACTCAACCGCTTTCACGGCGGGCCGAGCTTGACTAAATAGTTCGCTGACCTGCGCAAAGCGCGACGCCGCATGTTCCGAAAGCTCACCGCTTGCCGACAGTACATCTTCAAGATGCGTCAGATGGGCATCAATCTCAGCATTGGATTGACCCTTGAGCAGTGTAGGCAGCGAGCTAAGCGCTTGCTCCCGATCCAACTTCAAGATGAAGAACTGCTCACGCACCAAGTGCTTAAAGTCACTCAGCTTGGTACTGGGCTCAAGGGCCGCCCGTGAGGCACGGAGGCGTTTAAAGTTACGTTCGTCAGTGGCAGGCGCGCCCCCGAGCACGTAAATCACTGCGCGCATAACCGCTTCGTGGGCGCCACCTTGCTCAATTTTTTCACGCAGTTCATTTTGGCGCTGCTCCAAAAAGCGGCGGTGCTCGGGCTCGTCACCGGGACGGCGGCGATGCACATGAGCATCGCCATATAGCCCAACGGCGGCCTGAAGAAGCGGTTGACCGTAGATATCCATAAATAGCCGCTCGGTAGCGCTATCGCGGGCATCGCGCATCGCGTTGAGGCCTGTCACGATTTGGTCGGACGTCATGGTCTCAAACGCTTTAAACAGATTGTCTTTGCCCACCGGGTGACGATCTTGACGAATCTGTTCTGCCATAACGGGTAGCGGCACGCTCATGGGGTTACGGTCGGAGAGTAGTTTATAGCCAAGTCTTATGGGGTGCATTCGACGGATCCAGCGCGCCGCCTCGGGGGTCATGACCGCCTGCAGCCAAGGCTGCATAAAAATACGATATAACCCAAGATTAATCTCAGAGATGCGCGCCACCGTAGCAAAACGGCGATCATCTTCCGGCTCGTGCATTACCTCGCGATCCAGCTCGTCAAAGTTACGCGGGGTAAATTCAAGCAAATAGTCACGCTCGATCAACTCGCCTTGGTCATGCTCATCAACATGCGTGATGGTCGTTTCGAACAGTCCCGGCGGCATGACATCGATGTAATCCATGTTAGCCGTAAACTCGGTGTGCTCCTTGCGCGACACACTGCTCGATACGAAAATGCCCAAATGCCCTGTGGTGTCGTGCTGGCAATAGACGATGGTCTGCTCGTTGGCAATAATATCTTTTTCGTCATCGTACAAATCACGAATCCAGCCCAGCGCCTGGGGTGGCGGCGTAATGTCATCGCCTCGTGAGCAGAAGACTACAACCGGCGAACGTACGTTGCGTAAATCGATTCGACGACCGTCGCGGGTCACCAGCTGCGCGGTGGACAGCCGATTGCCTATAAATAGATTATCGACGATGTACTGGATCTCTTCGCCGCCCAGCACAACATGACCACCCCACCACCGCTCAAATTCGAGGTAGCGGTTTGCCTCGGTATCGACATTGGCAAACAGGTTGTACTGTTTTTTCCAATAGGTATTCGCTGGGTTAAGGCGCTCAAAGTTTTGAACCAGCCACGCCCCATCAAATAAGCCGTTACCCAAATCGCTGGTCATAGCGGTCACCCAGCTGCCGCCGGCCATCCCGCCGGTGTAGCGCATAGGCGCTTTGCCGTGCTCACCTGCCCAATACGACAGGGGTGCACCGGCAATCAAAATAGGACCAAAGACATCGGGCTCTAGCGCCGCGGCCATCATCACCTGCCAGCCTGCCTGGCAATTGCCAACGACCATCGGCTTTTCAGTGGTTTCAGGGTGGCGCTCAATGATGTGACGCAGGAACGCCACCTCTGACTCGACCACGTCTTCGACCGTTTGGCCTGGCTCGGGAAACGGTAGAAAACCAATAAAGTAGCAAGGGTGCCCAGCTCTCAATGCCACACCAAGCTCGCTGTCGGGTTTAAACCCGCCGATACCCGGCCCATGGCCGGCGCGCGGGTCAACCACCACAAAGGGGCGACTTAGCGGGTCAGTTTCCACGCCCTCAGGCGGTATAACGCGAAGTAATTCGTAGTTGGTGGGCTGCGGTAAAGTGCGCCCATCCACCAGGACTTCGGTTTCAAACCCCAACACACTGGGCTTGGTCTGCTCCATGTGGGCCAAGTATTGATTGCCACGCTCGCGCATCACATCCAGGTAAAGCACGCTACGTTCAACGCTATCACGCCAGTAATCAAACGCAGCGCGGCCAAACCCAAATGGATCCATCAGCGTCGTCATCGCCTCGCTGACGGAAACCGCCAAGTTCTCTTGGCCACCTGAAGGACGAGCCTGAGTTGGCATGAAAGGGTTAGCGAAGAAATTCATAGGATCTCCCATTAGGTTGATGCAATAGCATCGAACCCGAAAGCAATGATGCTGCAATGCAATATAGTTTAGGACACTCGCCGCTGAACGTCGATGCTTATCGCTGACTCATTGGTATAACCTATTACTAAGCCCTTGTGCCCACTGCAACCTCTTTGTCCTTTGTTAGGGCCTGTGTCTAGCATGCGGTGTCATGCAAAAGCCAAGTTATGTTACATTATGCTTTACTACCTACGTATCAATCGGCATGCAGTCGGAGATGGCTTACGTTGCCGCGTGACATTGCCTGCCGCCCAGTAGAGAGGCTCTCTCGCTATGAGCAATAACACCTCGCCACGTGTTCCCAGCGGTGAAAAATTCCGCAACGAACACGGTATGTCGGTGATTAAAGATGGCATGAAACAGCGTAAGACAGACGCTGACGCCCCTTCTTTAGATCGTAAGCCCAAATGGCTACGCGCTCAGATCCCCGGTGGCGAGCGCTTTGAGGCGGTAAAAAAGAACGTCGCCACCCATCGGCTCAGTACCGTTTGCGCCGAATCCCACTGCCCGAATATGGGCGAGTGTTGGAGCAACGGCACGGCAACGATCATGCTGATGGGATCGGTGTGTACGCGTGCCTGCCGTTTCTGCGCGGTCGACACCGGCAATCCTCAGGGCTGGCTTGATCACGAAGAGCCTGAGAACACCGCAAAATCGGTCGAGCTGATGGGCCTTCGCTACATCGTGTTGACCTCGGTCGACCGCGACGACTTGGACGACGGTGGCGCCGGCCACTACGCCAATTGCATTCGCGCTATCAAGGCGCGCACCCCCCACGTGGTGGTGGAAGCATTGACGCCGGATTTCGACGGTGAGCCAGCGGCGATCGAGCAAGTGGCCGACTCAGGGCTTGAAGTCTTTGCCCAAAACGTCGAAACGGTCGAACGGCTGACCAGCCGCGTGCGCGACCCACGGGCAGGCTATCGCAAGACGCTGGATGTGTTGGCCCATGCAAAACGCCACCGTCCCGGCGTAATCACCAAGACCAGCTTGATGCTCGGCCTGGGTGAAACCGACGAAGAGATCCTTCAGACGTTTGACGATCTCCGCGAGATTGGCGTCGATATCGTTACGTTGGGACAGTATCTGCGCCCGACCAAGAACCACCTGCCGGTGGAGCGCTGGGTAAGCCCTGAGGAATTCGATCGCTATCGAGAAATCGGCCTAGAGAAAGGCTTTATGGAAGTGCCGTCGGGCCCGCTGGTTCGCTCAAGCTATCGCGCTGACCGCGTATTTGAAAAGAACAATTTAGGCTTGGCCTCTCCAGCGACAGTTCCCGGTCAAGAGCCAGACCCAAACCGTATTCCCACGCTTAACGTTGGTTAAGCAATAAGCCTACCGCGCCGCCGCTAGTCGAGCAGCGGTGGCTGCTTGCCCGCCACTAACGCACGCTGTAATTGATTGGCCAGCGCTTTGGCAAGCTGCTCACCGACTTGGTGATCTTTAGGCAAGGCAACCCAATCGGCCAAACGGGTCATGGGCATACCGGCGTAGCCACAAGGGTTAATGGACGAAAAAGGCGTCAGATCACCATCTACATTGAACGCCACGCCGTGAAAGCTAGCACCGCGGCGGATGCGCAACCCCAAAGACGCAATCTTCGCTTCGCCGGTATCGCCCGCCACGTAGACGCCGGGCGCATCGGGCCGAGCGCTTGCCGACACACCGTAGTCCGCCAGAACGCTGATCACCGCATTTTCCAGCGCTGTGACCAGCGTACGCACACCCAGTTGACCGCGTCGCACATCAAGTAGTGGGTAAAGTACCACTTGCCCAGGGCCGTGATAGGTCACCTGCCCTCCTCGGTCGGTATGCACCACCGGAATGTCACCCGGCATTAATATATGCTCGGGTTTGCCGGCCTGCCCTTGGGTAAACACCGGGTCGTGCTCCACCAGCCAAAACTGGTCAGGCGTTTGTGCATCACGGCTGTCGGTCAATGAGCGCATGGCCTGCCAAACAGGCAAATAAGGCTTTCGCCCCAGCACATGCAGCTCAATGGGCAGTGCTGCCATTACACCACCATGTGCACTAGGCCGGTGGCTTTTAGCTCATCGAAAAGCTGTTTCAATTGCGGCTCACCCGTCGCCGTGATGGTGACCCGCACCGATTGAAAACGCCCGTTTCGGCTATCAATAACCTGCATAGTCGCTTCATCGAAGTCCGGCGCATGCCGGACGATGACCTGGCATACCCGTGCCGGAAAATCTTCAGTAGCGTCTCCCACCACTTTTAACGGATATTGGCAGGGAAAGCTGATTTTAGGCGTTTCTTGAGGTGCAGGCTTACGCAGATCACGGAAGCTATCTTGTCCACCTTTTGACATAAAAAACCCATTGGTTTCGCAAATAATAATCCGCTCACAGAGCGTAAGACGGTGCGCTATCAGTCAATAAATTTACTGAGTAAATTGGAAAAGAAAAGACGCACCTGATCAAACATTTTTTTGAAGAAGCCGCCTTCTTCGACGTCTTCCAATGCCACTATACGTCTTTCTCCGACCACATCATCGCCCATATGAATCTCTAGCGTGCCGACTTCATCGCCCACGCTAAGCGGTGCGTGCAGATCCGCATTGAGATTTAAGCGGGCACGCAGTTCATCGTTGCGGTTGCGGGGCAGCGTCATGGTCACTTTTTCATCAACCCCCACGCGAACCTCGTTGATATCACCGCCCCACACGCGTGGTGTGGCCAGCACAGCGCCGCGCTCGTAAAGGTTCATGGTTTCAAAGAACCGAAAGCCATAACTGAGTAGTTTTTGCGTTTCCTGCGCGCGGGCCTCATCAGAATCGGTTCCCATTACCACCGAGATCAACCGCATCTCGCCACGCTTGGCCGATGAAACCAAGCAATAACCCGCCTCGGATGTCCAGCCGGTTTTCAAACCATCAACCGTAGGATCACGCCACAGCAGGCGGTTACGGTTGGGCTGTTCGATCCCGCTAAAGGTAAAGTTACGCTGGGAATAAATTTCATAGTGTTCGGGATAATCGTTGATGATGTGCTGAGTAAGCAGCGCCATGTCTTCCGCTGACGAGTAATGATTCTCGCCCGGTAGCCCCGTGGCGTTTTCAAAATTGGAGTTTTCCATCCCCAACCGTGCGGCGTGCTGGTTCATCAAATCAGCAAACGGCGCTTCGCCTCCCGCCAGATGCTCCGCCATCGCCACGCTGGCATCGTTGCCGGAAACAATCACAATGCCGTGCAGCAAATCTTCAACCGCGACCTGATCGCCTACTTCAACGAACATTTTAGAGCCGCCGGTACGCCAAGCTTTTTCGCTAATGCTGACCTTGTCATCAGCGCTAATGCTGCCCTGGTTCAACTCGCGTTCGACCAGATAGGCGGTCATCAACTTGGTTAAACTGGCCGGGGGCAGCCGTTCATCGGCATTATGCTCAGCCAATACTTCACCGCTGTCCGCATCCATTAATATCCACGAGCTGGCCGCCAGTTGAGGCGGCGCAGGGATAATCGTTTGCGGCTGCGGCGAGGGTGAATCTTGGGCACTCACGGCAGGCGCAACCACAATGGCAGCGGCTACCACACACAGCCGCGCGGAAGACAATAAAGCGTGAAACATTTTCATGGAGACAATCTCATTAACTTGAAAAAAAACGCGGCCATCGGCGCGCGCCTACTAATAAATGGGGGTGCAATTATCGCACGATAAACACATCGGTAAAGCCCGCATCGTGTAACGCTTTGCGAGCCTCACTTTCTTGATCGGCCGCTACCGGCCCTACCTGCACACGGTAAACATCATCGCTTGCTTGCACACGCACAGTGTGGCGCAACGCATCATTCAGTTGCGTTTGCAGTTGCCGTGCCGCTTGGGCATTGCCCAACGCCGCTATTTGCAAATAGACACTGTCGGCGGCATTGGGTTGAGTCGGTGCTTGTGGGGCCCTATTGACCGACGTCGATGCTGACGTTGACGCGGATGCCTGACTCGATGCCACCGCGGGCTGAGCGGTTCCCCCCGCATGTTGCGCCCGCCATTGAGCGGGGTCAATCGCCTCGACCTTCACCGCACCGGTGCCCTCATCCAAAATATCCAGCCGGGCGGCGGCGGCATAAGAAAGGTCAATTTCACGCTCGCTATGGAAGGGCCCACGATCGTTAACCCTGACAATCACCGACTGTCCATTGCGCTCGTTTGTCACCCGGGCGAATGTGGGAAGCGGTAACGAACGGTGCGCCGCCGACATTTTATACATATCGTAAATTTCACCGTTCGAGGTGGCATAGCCGTGGAATTTTTTACCATACCAAGAGGCTAACCCACGCTTGCTATACCCGTCAGCGTCCGGCAGAACATGGTAAGTTTTTCCCCAAACCTCGTAAGTTGAACGGTTGCCCGCCCTCGAATGCGGTTCATCGCGCGGCTCGGCGTCAGGGACTTGTGAAACATCCGGGGGATCAAGTGGATAGGCATCGCCGCTCATGGCGTAACGACCACCGGCCGTCTCCCGATCGTTGGTTGGCTCAGGGGAAGCACTTGTTTGGTTGGCCGCCGTTTGCACGGTATTCGGTTCGTGGCTGGCACAACCGCTTACCAAGGTCAGGGCGACGACCGCCCAACCTAACCGCTGATAGACTTTCGCGTGGCACCTCATGCGTCGTCCTCACCCTGGGTCTCGTTCGCTTCTGCCCCTATCGCCTCTGCCAGCTCTGCGACGGCCATGGCATATAGGTGACTGTGGTTGTAACGGGTAATCACGTAAAAATTATACTCACCAAGACGGTACGATAGCTCTCCATCGCTTTGGGTCAGGACGAGCGGTGACACCTTTATAGCCTCATCCAGCGTCACGTTAGGGGTAATGCCCACTGACGCCAGCGTGCTTAACGCCGTGTCAGGCGGTGTTATCTGATTCACAGTAAGACCTGAGGGCGCTGTATCGGGCCCCTGGGCAGCGTGGTACACCGCTTCGCCCGCTTGCCAGCCGTGCTCCGCGAAATAGTTCCCAACGCTGCCAATGGCGTCCACCGGGTTATTCCACAAATCGCGTTGGCCGTCGTTATCAAAATCAACGGCATAGGCCTGGTAGCTGGTAGGGATAAACTGCGGATACCCCATTGCTCCCGCATAAGAGCCTTTTAACGCGGCAGGCTCAACCTGCTGGTCATAGGCAATCTGCAGGAAGGCCGCCAGCTCACGATAAAAAAAATCGCCCCGTGTAGGGTGCTCAAAGGCCAGTGTGGCTAATGAATCCAATACAGGGTGCTCACCTCGGTAGCGGCCGTAATAGGTCTCGACGCCAATAATCGCGGTGATAATGTCGCGGGGAACACCGTAAACTTGCTCGGCTTTAGCCAGCGCATCGGCGTGCGTTTGTTGGAATTCAACGCCTTCCTCAATACGCTGCTGGGTAATAAAAATATCGCGATACTCATGCCACTCAAGATGGCGCTCGGCCGCCCCTTGCATGGCATCCAGCACGGACTGGCGCATCGATGCTTGGCGCAATTGTTCGGTTAACCAAACACCGGGCAATCCCTTTTCTTTCAGGCTTTCAACAAGCGACCGCGCCCCTTCGTGCTGTCGCGGGTCAAAATCACCGGCCTCCGCCGCCATCCCTGGAAGCGCTACGCTACCCAACATCAGGGCCGCGATGCCGACGCTTGCCATCCTTTTGGCGTTACTCATTCACTCACTGCTCCTTTAGAAGGCGTTGTGTCTTGTTTCAGTTCATCGCTAGCGCGGAAGAAGCCGTCGATGCGAGTGGATCGACATGAGAATACCGAAACCCAACAGCAAGGTCACGCTTGAGGTTCCCCCATAGCTGACCAACGGCAAGGGTACCCCGACAACTGGTAAAATCCCGCTTACCATCCCGACGTTAACAAACACATAGATAAAAAATGTCAGAATAATACTGCCGGCCACCAAGCGGCCAAAGGTGTTTTGCGATTCGCTCGCCAACCACAGCCCCCGACCCACAATCAACAAATAGAGGAAAATCAACACTACCATGCCAATAAGCCCCACTTCTTCACCCAACACCGCCACGATAAAGTCGGTATGGGGCTCAGGTAAAAATTCCAAATGCGATTGCGTTCCTTCTAGCCACCCTTTGCCGAAAATACCGCCGCTGCCAATCGCGGTCGTCGATTGAATAATATTCCAGCCTGCGCCAAGCGGATCGCTTTCAGGGTTCAGGAACGTCAGTATGCGCTGACGCTGATAGTTATGCAGATTCATCCATAGCAAAGGGAAACCCGCCACCAGCAAGGCGACGACAAGACCAATCAGTCGCCACGACAAACCCGCTAACAGCACAACAATTATCGCCGCGCTGGCCACCAATAATGAAGTTCCCAAATCAGGCTGGGCGGCAATCAGCGCCACGGGGAGCGCGATAAGTACGGCGCACACCATAATATCTTTCAACTTGGGAGGCAGCTCACACCGATTAAGATACGCGGCGACCATCAATGGCACGGCCAGCTTCATCATTTCAGAAGGTTGAAAGCGAATCACCCCGGGGATCACCAACCAGCGCTGGGCGCCCATACCAATATCGCCGACAAGCTCGACCGCCACCAACATCAGCACCCCGAAGCCGTAAACCACAGGCGCCCAACGTAGAAAGATAATCGGTGAAAACTGTGCCACCACCAACATCGCCACTAAAGCAACACCAAAACGTAACGCTTGGGCGATGACCACATTCATGCTCTGGCCAGAAGCACTGTAGATCACCAACAGACCACTGCCCATTAGGATCAACAGCAACCCCAACAACCAGGGATCCAAATGAATGCGCTCCCAGATACTTTTGCGTTTTGAAATGCCGCTACCAGCACGCACTGGTTGCCCGCGCATTGAACGGGTTAATGCCTGCCATGGCATGGTCAGTTACCCTCCACGTTGTGGGTATCGGTTTCAAGGGTTTCGCGCACTTCATCAACCTCAGGGGCTTCGTCTTCCAACAGCCATTCATCGGTCATTGCGCGTGCCAAGTGCGCCGCATGGGTACTGCCGCCGCCAGCGTTTTCGACAATCACCGCCACAGCAATCTGTGGGTCTTCGATGGGGGCAAACGCGATAAACAGCGCATGGTCACGTAGCCGCTCTTTCAGTTCGTCGGCGTCGTAGCGTTGGTCTTGGCCAAGTGAGAAAACCTGGGCGGTGCCCGACTTTCCTCCCATACGATACTCAAGCCCTTGCCCCATCCGACGAGCCGTCCCTTCCCGGCCGCTAACTACTTTTTCCATGCCGCTAAACACCCGATCCCACCAACTATCCTGTGCCAGATTGATATCGTCAGGCGTATCCGGCAGATCAGTTGGCAACGTCGAGTCGCCCACTTCACGGGCTATCCGTGGTTTTACCCACTCCCCACGATTGGCAAGGGTGGCCGTCGCAGTGGCCAACTGTAAGGGGGTTACTTGCCAATAGCCTTGCCCAATACCCACGGAAAGCGTCTCACCTGGGTACCACGTCTGGCCAAAGCGTTCGCGCTTCCATTCACGAGAAGGCATCAAGCCGGTGCTTTCGCTCTGCACATCGTGGGAAACGCGCTGACCAAAGCCAAAGTTGCTCATTTGCTCGTGAAGACTATCGATGCCCATCTCATGGGCAAGCGAGTAGTAAAAGGTGTTATTGGACACTGCCAGGGAGCGCTCCAAATCGACGCGCCCGTGCCCCCAGCGCAGCCAGTTGCGGTAGCGCCGAGAATCATTTGGCAGTTGGTAATAGCCGGGGTCGTTGATGGTGGTGTCCGGCGTGATAGCACCATCGGCGAGCCCGCCAAGTGCCAGGAAAGGTTTGATCGTGGAACCCGGTGGATAATGGCCTCGAATCGCGCGATTAAACAGTGGTAAATCGAGATTCTCCTGGAGCGCCTGATAAGAGGCCCTATCGATGCCGGTCACAAACTGATTGCTGTCAAAACCAGGCGTGGACACCATCGCGAGTATCTCGCCGCTGCTAGGCTGGATCGCCACGATCGATCCCCGACGACCGTCCATTAACTCGTAGGCCAGCTGCTGCAGAGATTTATCAAGCGTAAGCGTCAAATCCTTACCCGGCACGGGATCAGTGCGGCCTAACTCCCTTAGCACCCGACCGCGGGCGTTGGTTTCAACCTTACGTAACCCAGCCTGACCATGAAGCGCGTCTTCATAAAAGCGCTCGACGCCGGTTTTGCCAATAAAGTGCGTACCGGCATAGCGACTGGCATCCAGATTGGCTAATTCTTCAGCGTTGATCCGCCCCACATAGCCCAACGCATGGGCCATAATCTCGGCATTAGGGTAGTAACGCAACAACTGCGCTTCGACTTCGACCCCAGGTAGCTTGTGGCGATTAATCGCCAGCCGGGCAATTTGCTTTTCGCTCAGGTCACTGGCCAACAGAACCGGCTGAAAAGGTCGTTGCCACTGCTGGGAACGCTCATAAAACGTGGCGACATCTTCGCCGGTAAGGCCGAGAAGCTCAACCAGCAGCTCAAGCGTTTCGTCGACGTCTTCCGCTCGCTCGCGCACCAACGTCAGATTGTAGGTGGGCCGGTTTTCAGCCAAGAGCACGCCGTTACGGTCGTAAATCAAGCCACGATTAGGCGGAAGGGGTTCAACGCGAACGCGGTTGTTTTCAGAGCGCGTGCTGTAGACATCGTGCTGAACCACCTGCAAATAAGCCAACCGGCCGATCAGCAGGCTGGTTAAGGCCAACACGACCACCAGGGCCAATAACGCTCTCGCGCGGAAAATGCGTAGCTCTTGCTCGGGGTTTTTAAGCTTGTCGGAGCGCTGCGGCATAGCGGTGACTAACTCTCAATCAATCGATGACGGGCACCCAGTAGCATCCGGCTGCTTGAACGGTTAACGGTGATAGGGATGCCCGACCAGCAGCGTCCATGCACGATAAAGCTGCTCGGCGAGCATAATACGCACCAAGGGATGAGGTAAGGTGAGCGGGGAAAGCGACCAGCGTTGCTGGGCGATTGCCGACAAGCCTGGATCTAATCCATCTGGGCCACCCACCAGCAAAACCACGTCCTGGCCTTGCATTCGCCAGCCGTCGGCCTGCTTTGCAAGCTGCTCGGTTGTCCAGGGATGGCCGTGAACTTCCAACGCGACGACGTGCTCATTACCCCGCAACTTGCCACGGATGCGTTCGGCTTCTTGCTCACGCGCGCGGGCGATATCCGCGTTTTTTCCGCGCTGGCCTAACGCCACCTCTTCGATATCCAGGCTGAAATCTTTGGGTAAGCGTTTTCGGTATGTATCCACACCGTCGTCCACCCAAGCGGGCATTTTACCACCCACCGCCAACAGGCGGATTTTCATGACATGCTGGCCCGCTCGTCATGGACAGAAAGTTCATGCAGCGATGTGTCGCTGGGCAAATCGGCCCATAAGCGCTCCAAATCGTACAGCGCGCGGGCCTCAGGTAGCATAATGTGAACAATGACATCACTCAGGTCGACAAGCACCCAATCGGCGTTATCACCGCCCTCAACACCGCGCGGGGCCAGCCCGGCGGATTTGGCTCTTTCTACCACGTTTTGCGCGATTGCCGCCACGTGGCGGGTGGACGTGCCGCTGGCAATGAGCATGATGTCAGCAACGTCGGTTAGCTCGGCGACATCTAACTGCGCGATATCGCGAGCTTTTAACTCTTCCAGCGCATCAAGCGCTACGTTCTTTAATGTATCGATGTGCATATCTCCTAACCATAACCCCGTGTAATGCGCTTTTATAAGCGAGCCATTGTAACGGCTAATAAGCGGACTACCAGCGCTGATACAGCCCTTCGCGTAAAATGGTGTTCTCAACCGCCTCGGTCAACAGGTAGCGCACACTTTTACCTTCGCTAATCCATTGACGAATTTGGGTCGCTGAAATGGCCATCGCCGAGGGTAGCGTCACATGCAGCAGGTTTCCGTAGGGCGCGGCCATTATATCGGACACGCTATCGACTTCGCGTTGTCCCAGCAGTTCCCGTAACGATGCCGACGGTGGCTCGGCATGCCCAGGGCGGGCAATAACCACCAGATGGGCAAAGGCAAATAGCCGTTCCGGCTCACGCCACTGGTCAAGGCGCAAAAACGCATCCCAGCCGATAGCCATCACCAAGCGTGCCGACTCGCCGTACTCTTGGCGCAACGAACGAAGTGTATCGACGCTGTAGGAAGGGCCTTCACGCTCAAGCTCGCGCGCATCCGCTTGAAGACCCGGCGTGTCGCCTATAGCCATTTGCAATAGCGCCAAACGCTGGCGAGGCGACACCTGGGGGGCGTCGCGCAGGGGTGGCTGAGGTGCCGGCATCATGTGCACAGTGTCTAAACCCAGCGCATCACGCAGCTCTACCGCACTGCGCAAGTGCCCGATATGCACCGGATCAAAGGTTCCCCCCAGCATAGCGATTCGGGCAGGCTGGGTCATTCACGCACCTGGCCGTCGCCCATCACCACGTATTTCTGAGTGGTGAGCCCTTCAAGCCCAACCGGGCCGCGGGCATGTAGTTTGTTTGTCGAAATACCGATTTCCGCACCCAAACCGTACTCAAACCCATCGGCAAAACGTGTCGAGGCGTTAACGATCACCGAGCTTGAGTCCACTTCGGCCATAAACCGCCGCGCCAACGAATAATCTTCAGTCACGATGGCGTCGGTATGGTGGGAACCATAGCGCTCAATATGGCCAATCGCTTCATCAATGTCGCTGACTACTTTAATGGCCAAAATCGGCGCTAGGTATTCAGCGCCCCAGTCGTCTTCGCTGGCAGGCAACGCCTGGGGAAGCAGCGCCTGGGTTTGTTCGCAGCCACGCAACTCAACCTCATGCTCCGCATAGCAGCGAGCCAACTCGGGTAGCAATAGATCGGCAATCGCCTCATCCACCAGAAGCGTTTCCATGGTGTTACAGGTGCCGTAACGGTGGGTCTTGGCATTCACCGCGATCGCCAGCGCTTTGGCAGGATCCGCCAAGCTGTGGATGTAAACATGGCACACCCCATCCAGGTGTTTGATAACCGGCACGGTCGCCTCGCGAGAAACCCGCTCGATCAATGATTTGCCGCCGCGCGGAATAATTACGTCGATATAGTCGGGCATGGTGATCATCGCCCCAACCGCTGCGCGATCGCTGGTCGCCACCACCTGGACGCTCCCAGCGGGTAGCCCGGCATCGCTCAGCCCCGTCCGAATACAGGCAGCAATGGCCGCGTTGGATTCACGCGCCTCAGAGCCGCCCCTCAGGACACACGCATTGCCGGATTTAAGGCACAGGCTGGCGGCTTCTAAGGTGACGTTGGGACGCGACTCATAGATAATGCCGATAACGCCTAAGGGGACACGCATTTTGCCCACTTGAATACCGCTGGGGCGATAACGCATGTCGTTAATCTCTCCCACCGGATCAGGAAGGCTCGCGACTTGCTGCAGGCCTTCTATCATGGCATCGATGCGCGCATCGCTTAATGCCAAACGATCCAATAACGCCGCGTCTAAGCCGTTTTCCTGCCCGTTGGATAGGTCGCGGGCGTTGGCCGCCAACACGTCAGCGCGGGCGGTGTCTAAACGGGCGGCCATGGCCAGCAGGGCACGGTTTTTTTGGCCGGAATCGGTACGGCGAAGCTCGCTAGACGCCTGACGTGCGGCTTTGCCCAGCGTCTGCATGTAGGCCGCAACGTCTCCGGCTTGTAAGGATAACTGTGCATCGTCTTCGAACGATGTTGAAACGCTCATGCGATCTCCATGGGGTTCCTCGGTGGACTAAGCCACGCGGTGGCATTTGGCTTGTTCGCAATGCAATATATTAAGCTATTTTAAGGCTATACTAAGGATCTAGTTAACACTTTGCGCCACGTTAATGATGACTATTTTACGCATATCGTGCTCACCATCACGCATCTCCTTTAAGGTTGATAGTAAGCCACCATGCAAAATAAATACAAAATACGTCTATTAAGGACCAATTTACTGGCCGCCGCCATGGCGCTTGCTTTATGGACGCCCGCCGCACCGCCATCTGCAGCCCTGCTGCTATGGCTGTCGGTGGGGTGGCTATTTATCACCGCCTTATTGCTGGACTTTAGCCATCGGCATTCGCGTGGCCGTCCGTGGCAATTGTTACCGGGAGCGCTGCTGCTAGGGCTGATTGCCACAGCGCCTGAACGACACGGCCTGTTAATTTGGGCTTGGGCCGCGCTGTTTATGCTACCTCAAATGAGTTGGGTGGCGGCATTTAACATCAGCGCTGGCCTGCTAAGCGCCGTGTTAGTTGCCCCGCAGCTTTCGACACCGGCATGGCTGTTGATGGTTATTTCGCTGGCGATTTTATGCGTGCTGGCATTGGCCCGCGCCCAACAGCTGATCGATATGAACGGCGCGATTCGCCAGCGGCTGCGGCTCATTCCGGGCCTCAACCTGTGGGCCGGCGAACAGTTAGTACGCGACATTCATCGCGAGCAGACCCGCTGCGCACGGGAAGGGGTTTACGGCGAGCTATTGGTGGTACATGTAAAACGCCACCAGCTATGGACGACGGCCAAAAAACTCTGCGAGCTGACCCATGACTTTGAGAACGTTTATCGAATTAATGGCGCCACTCTCGCCACGCTGATGCTGTCTCGCTCCGCCTTGGAGACCCATGACCGCTATCGGCTCATGGTCGATAGCCTACCCGACAACATTACCATTGAAGCGCTTGAACTGATGGATGTGGCCCCCACCCCTTCGATGTTGGAAACACTCACCCAACGACCGATTGGCGAACTTCGAGGCCAACCATGATTCAGCATCAGTTCCCCAGACGGTTAATGACACTGGCTTATCTGGCAAGCATCGCCTTAATGAGCTGCTATGCGATGTGGCTATATGCCATGGGTGAGTATCGCGACTTGGTGGTGCCCAGTTTCATGACACTGCTTTTGCTCACCGCGTTTTTGCTTCATTTGGGCCAGGATATCCGCGCTCACCTCCCCCGGCTCGTACTTCTGGCCTGCGCCTACACAAGCGTCATGGCTGCGCTTTACTTCCAACCTGAAATACCACTGATTTGGATCGGCCTGCCGATGACCGCCGCCTTCCTGTTGCTTCCGTTGACCGGTGCCGTGGCCTTGCACCTTGTTCTCGTCCCATTATGGTGGCTCATGCCATCGCTTAGCCAAGCGCCGCCAACGCTGGTCATGGGCTACATTGCACTGGGGCTTCTGTTGGCACTACCGCGCTGGGAGCATGCACGACGCCGGGCGCTGCTGCGGGCTACCGACCCCAACGACAGCGAATGTGACGCCTACCATATCGATACCTTAAAAGAACGCCTGCACAGCGAATACCAACGGGCCGACCTGCTGAACCAGCGCCTCGCCGTGCTGGTAATTCATTTACCCCAGCGGGACATGGCGGAAGAACAGTTCGGCCCCCGGGCTGCGCAAGCCTTGCTCAGCGCTTTGTGCACGGAAGTCTATAGCTGCTGCCGTGATCATGACCTACTGGGCCGCGCTGATAATGCCACCTTTTGGTTAGTACTGCCCGACACCAGCGAAAGCGGTGCACTGCTGGTTCGAGACCGACTTCAGCACGCGCTGTCACGGCGGGTACTGGTCGAAACAGGCCACGTTGAGGTACGCATTGCGGCTTGCCTGCCCTGCCCCAAAGAAAGTTTTGAGCACTACCTTCAGCGACTAGAAGCACGTGGCGCTACCCTCTCCAACGTTTAGCCTACCGTTTCCGATTATACCTACCTGTCGCAGGAGAAGTCTGTGCCGCTTGTCGATACGCTCCACTCATTGACGCTTAATCCTCCCCTGTTACTTTGCGTAGTGCTGGCAATTTCATTAGTAGAATCGCTCGCCCTGGTGGGCTTGCTGGTGCCGGGCGTGGTGCTAATCACTACTGCAGCTTCCCTGGCGGGACACCAGGATATCGCCTTGGCGTGGTTAATCGGCGCCGCCTTTATAGGCGCTGTTTTAGGCGACGGCATCAGTTTTACACTGGGATTTAAGCATCGCGAGCAGGTCATACAGCGCTGGCCACTGTCCCAGCATCCCGAATGGCTAGCCCGTGGGGCGCGCTTCTTTGAGCGCTATGGCGCATGGTCGGTTTTTATTGGCCGTTTCGTGGGGCCGGTGCGGCCAATCATTCCATTGGTAGCCGGCATGATGCGGATGCCGCCACGCACCTTTATCTGGGCCAACCTCGTCTCTGCAGTGTTATGGGCGCCCGCTTATGTGCTACCCGGCTACTTACTGGGCCGCACTTGGCAGCAGCACTTAAATCTTCCGCCCGGCCTAGAAGCCGCTCTACTTATACTGGGCACGATTATCGTCGTACTCGCCGTGATTTTTTCCTGGGGGCGGCAACAGGCTTCACGCCATGGCAGGCTTTATCGGGCGATGGTCGTTGGCATTCGTCGTTTGCCACTGCTACGCCGACCCTGGCTCGCCATGAGCCAATCCGGCGATGTTCCGCTGGCCTCTCTCCTCCTGTTGGTGATCGCAGTGGGCACTCTGTCCGGCTGGACACTGCTGGTGATCGGCCACGATGGGCCGCTGGAAATGGATCTATTTATTCAGCAACTGCTAACCCAGCTACAAAGCGATGTTTCTGTCACCGTCGGTAATATTTTTGCGCGTATCGGCGACACCTTGGGCATTATTGTTTTAACGCTGCCGTGGGCGGCGTGGATGCTGACCGCCAAGCGGTGGGATGCGCTATTGCACTGGTGTGGCGCCTTCGCTGGCGTAGCCTTGCTTAACGTAGTAGGTAAAGGTGTGTTTGAGCGCTCACGCCCAGACACACCGGACTATCTGATGGGTTCGTACTCTTACCCTAGCGCCCACACGTCAACAGCCGTGGTGCTATTTGGGCTGACGGCAGCTTTCGTTGCGGCCGAAATGCCTCGCCAGAAGCGTTTTTGGGCTTACTGGGTAGCCCTAGCGCTTGCGCTACCCATGGCGCTATCGCGGCTGGTGGTTGGCGTACACTGGTTTAGCGACCTGGTGGGAGGCGCGCTACTGGGGTTAGTCGTCTGTGCGCTCACCCGGCTTTACTGGCAGCAGCAGCCCCGCCCACCTCTGCGCCCCTGCCCTTGGCGGTTGCTCAGCGTGTCATCGCTGATACTAATCAGCGCCCGCGTCGGCCTGCTGCCGCCGGTTTAGGCTTCAATAGCGCCCTTCACTAGCCTAGCGCCAACCATAGCCCCACGCCGATCATTAATGTGCCAGCGATACGGTTCAAAAGGCGCACGTTGCCGCTTTTACCCAGCACACTGCGCAGCGTTTTTCCACCGGTGGCATACACCAACATGCTGGCAAACTCTATGCTTAGAATCACGGCAATCAGCAGAGCCAACTGATGGGCTAGGGGGCGGCTGCTGTCCAAAAACGGCGGCAGTAGCACCATAAAAAACGCCCAGCCTTTGGGGTTAGCCACCGCGGTAACGAAGCCTTGCAGCGCCAGTTGCCAACGTCCCGCTGGTGGGCCTGTATCTAGCTCGCTGGGGATCGCCATACGCCCGCGGGAGCGCCACATCATCACACCCAAGTAAGCGAGGTATGCCCCACCCACCCATTTGAAAATCGCAAAAACCTCCGGGTGCTTAAGCATTAGCGCCGCGACACCCGCACCGGCTGCCGCCGCCACCAACCCAACACCAAGCAGTTCGCCGATCATCATCCATAGCGTGCGTTTTACGCCTTGGGTCATGCCTAAGACCATCGCCAGGGTCATGCACATTCCCGGGGTTAACGACACTAACAAGAAGGTCGGTACAAATACCGAGAGCGTGGCCCATGACATCATTGGCTATCCATCCTTGGTTTTGGAGACAGACGATTGATCTTCACCCCAGCGAGGCATCAACTGGTGATCAATGCGAAGTTGATTGAGTATACGCGCCACCACAAAGTCAATTAAGTCATCGATGCTTTGGGGGCGATGATAAAAGCCTGGTGCTGCCGGGAGGATCACCGTCCCAAGCCGGCTCAGCGTCAACATATGTTCCAAGTGGATCGCTGAAAAGGGACTTTCCCGAGGAACCATGACGAGCGTGCGCCGCTCCTTAATCGCCACATCTGCAGCCCGCTCGATAAGGTTGTTGCTAGCGCCCGTCGCCACGGCAGACAGTGTCCCCGTTGAGCATGGGCAGATCACCATAGCGGAAGCAGCCCCGGATCCGGAGGCCACGGGAGCCATCCAGTCTTCACGCCCAAAACAGCGTATCTGCCCCGCCGCTGCTCCGCTTCGCTCACTCAGCGCCGCCGCCAGTCGATCGGGCTGGGCAGGTAATGTCACCTCCGTTTCAGTGGCAATCACCATGTGGGCGGCTTTGGATATCATCACCCAGACTTCGTGCCCTGCGGACACCAACACATCGATCAGCCTTAGTCCGTACTGAGCTCCCGAAGCACCGGTAAGCGCCACGGTTACCGGTGGCTTAAACGATGAGGTTTTAGCATTGTCCATCATGCTTGCTCCTGGGCCGCTAATGCGTTTAACAAGCGCTCATGAACCCCTTCAAAGCTTCCGTTGGACATCACTACGATACGATCCTGGGGTGACGCTTGGATAACCACTGCGCTGACCAGCGCGTCAATATCATCAAACAGGGTCGAATGCGCCTGGTCCGCCACAAGCGCCTCCATCGACCACGTAACCGAGGGCGGCTGGAACCAAAACACCGCATCGGCCTGCGCCACGCTTTCAGCCAAGCGTTCATGCATCGTTCCCAGACGCATGGTATTGGAACGTGGCTCAATAACGGCCAGCAAGCGTCCTTTCGGTGTCGCGGCCCTAAGACCCTGCAGCGTCGCGGCAATCGCCGTGGGATGGTGGGCAAAATCATCGATCACCTGAATACCGTTGATTTCACCGCGCACCTCTTGACGGCGACGCGGGGTTTCAAAGCGCGCCAGCGCCGCGCAGCCACGCGCCAAGTCCACACCGCACTGCCAAGCAGCGGCTAGCGCTGCTAACGCGTTGCGTGCGTTGTGCTCACCGGTTAGCGCCCATTCCACCACGCCATCTTCTTCAAGTTTGCTTTCCGGGTCGCGATGGATCACCTGGAAACGACTGGCATCCGGGCGTTCGCTACGCAGCTGCCAGGCGCTTTCCGGGTCGTCACCCAAGTATTCCACCGGTGTCCAGACGCCCTCAGCCAATACCCGCTCAAGCGCCGGTTGGCGGTCAGCGACCAGCAACCGGCCCTGGCTAGGCACAGTACGCACCAAATGGTGAAACTGACGTTCGATGGCCGCAAGGTCGGGAAAAATATCCGCGTGGTCGTATTCCAAATTGTTGAGCACGGCGATGTTCGGGCGGTAGTGCACAAATTTGGAACGCTTATCAAAAAACGCCGTGTCGTACTCGTCGGCCTCGACCACAAAAGGCGCATCAAGCGCGCCCAATCGGGCTGAGACGTTAAAATTGCGGGGCACGCCGCCTATTAAGAAGCCTGGCGACATCCCGGCACTCTCCAACAGCCAGGCTAATAGGCTAGCGGTGGTCGTTTTGCCGTGGGTGCCCGCCACCGCGATCACCCGACGGCCAGGTAATACGTGCTCTGCCAGCCACTGGGCGCCGGATGTGTAAGGCAAACCGCTATTCAGCAGCGCTTCCACTTCAGCATTGCCACGCGACAACGCGTTGCCCACCACCACCAGGTCAGGAGACGGTTGCAAATGCGCGGCTTGATAACCTTCCATCAACTGAATGCCGGCTTCTGCCAACTGGGTGCTCATCGGCGGGTAGACATTGGCGTCAGAGCCGCTTACCTGATGCCCAAGCTCACGGGCTAGCAGCGCCAAACTGCCCATAAAAGTGCCACAAATTCCGATAATGTGCAGATGCATCGCTACGCCTCTTAACAACCCAAAACAGCCAGCAAGCCTAGCACGCCAGGCTAGCTGGCTCACCTGTCTTGCCCGTACCCCAATCATGCACCCGTCATGAATCATACCCCAGCAGGCCGTTCATCCAGTGACAACGCCGGTTAGATATTGCACGATGCGGGCTCAGCAAACACTCGCTGCCTTATTTCACCGTCTTGCCAACCCGGTAAGCAACGATACGACGAGGGTTACGTTATGCGCATATTGATCCGCTACTTTTTCCGCGGACTCCGCGTGGTGCTCACACCCATCATGCTGGTATCTGAAAAACTCTCGACGCCCCAAGCGGTTAAGCGCACACCCGACGAGCAAGCCGGGGTCGACGACGCGTGCAAAGATCTCGCACTCTATCAATTCCGCAGTTGCCCGTTTTGCATCAAGGTGCGCAAGGAAATGGCCCGGCTAGGGCTTTCCATCGAAAAACGCGACGCCCAGCTTGACCCCGAGCACAAAAAAGCCCTGCAGGAAGGCGGCGGCCGCGTCAAGGTGCCCTGCCTAAAGATCCGCCACGCGGATGGCCGTGAAGAATGGATGTATGAATCCGACACCATTAATGCTTGGCTACATCAACGGTTTGGATAGGCCCTACTTACCTCCCCTCTACCCCCTTCTTTGGTCGCACTCCCCTCTTGTACGCCCGGAACACCGCCCGCCTCATTCAGTAGATGAATGAGGTCAGTCATTATTTCGATTGTAGGATGCAAGCGCGAGTCTCTATGTTGTCCCCATAGCTTACGAGCTGACCGTGTCTGTTTTGTTGCCATCATGTGCCGTTATTTAAGCCTCACGGGGTGCGTGTCGATGCAGCAAAGCGAACAACAAATAATCCTATTAGGGAACGACTATGACGTTTAAAAAAACGCTATTGGCTTCTGTTATTGGCGCAACGCTTGCCAGCACAATATTCGTGTCTACTGCAGCGCAGGCTGAAAACACGCTGCGTATGGCGTATGACGCCGACCCGGTAACGTTGGATATTCACGAACAGCTCTCTGGCGGGATCCTGCAGCTTTCGCACATGACCCACGACCCACTCGTGCGCTGGACACAGGATTTCGAGTTCGACCCGCGCCTAGCCACCGACTGGGAGCAAGTCAACGACACCACCATGCGTATGTCGCTGCGCGAAGGGGTTAAGTTTCACAGCGGAAACACCTTCACCGCCGACGACGTGGTTTGGACCATTGAACGCCTCAAGCGCAGCCCTGACTTCAAAGCCATTTTTGATCCCATTGAAAGCGTCACCGCAGTTGACGATTACACGGTAGAGATTATTACCAAAAAGCCCTACCCCTTGTTGCTGAATTTGGCCACCTACGTCTTCCCTATGGATAGCGCTTTCTATTCGGGTGAAGCCGAAGACGGCGACCCGAAAGACGAAATCGTCAAAAACGGCAACTCCTTCGCCTCACGCAACGTGTCGGGCACCGGCCCCTATACCGTCGCTGATCGCCAGCAAGGCGTGCGTACTGAGTTCGAGCGCAACCCTAACTATTGGGACACCGAATCGCCGGGTAACGTCGACACCATCATCCTCAAGCCCATCGGCGAGAATGCTACCCGCGTTGCGGCGCTGCTTTCCGGCGACGTTGATTTCATCGCACCGGTGCCGCCCAATGATCTGGAACGCGTGCGCGAAAGTGAGGACGCCAAGCTCGTGACGATGTCCGGCACGCGTATCATTTTCTTCCACATGAACCAGGATCGCGTCGAAGCGTTCCAAGATCCGCGTGTGCGTCAGGCGTTTGCCTATGCCGTTGACCAGGAAGCGATTGCCGACCGGTTAATGAAAGGCTTTGCCACACCCGCCGCGCAGTTTTCACCGAAAGGTTACGCCGGCCATGTCGAAAGTCTTGAGCTACGCCACGACGTAGAGCGCGCCAAGGCCCTGATGGAAGAAGCGGGCTACGCTGACGGCTTTGACATCACCATGATGGCGCCCAACAACCGCTACGTGAACGATGCCAAAATTGCCCAGGCCGTTGCGGCAATGCTGGCCCGTATCAACGTTGACGTGGATCTGAGCACGCTTCCGAAAGCGCAGTATTGGGGTGAGTACGACGACCGTGCCGCGGACATGATGCTGATTGGCTGGCACGCCGATACCGAAGACAGTGCCAATTTCCACGAGTACCTGACCGCCTGTACTGATCTGGACACCGGCGCTGGGCAGTACAACGCGGGTAACTACTGCAACCCAGCGCTTGATGAACTGGTGGCCGAGGCCAACGTGGAAGTTGATCGCGACAAGCGTGCGGCCATGCTGCAGGAAGTTGAGCAAACACTTTATGACGAAGCCGCCATCCTACCGTTGCACTGGCAAGACCTCGCCTGGGCGTCGGCCAATCACGTTAACATTGAGCCGGTGCTCAACGTGATGAACTTCCCCTACCTGGGTGACTTGGTCATGGACGCCGAATAACGCCTCCAGTGCGTTAACCCAGTGTCATTCGACTCGCTCGCCCCGAGGTTAATCGCCTCGGGGCGAGCTCTCCCTGTTTTACTAACGGAACCGTTCTAATGATCGCCTTTTTGGTTAAGCGCCTCTTTCATGCGCTGCTGGTGATGTTTGTCATCAGCATCATTGCCTTTGCTATACAAGATAACCTGGGCGACCCGATTCAGCAGATGGTCGGCCAGTCGGTCCCGGAGAGCGAACGTGCCGAACTGCGTGAAGAGCTTGGGCTCAACGACCCATTCTTGGTGCAGTACGCGCGCTTTGCGATCAATGCGGCACAGTTTGATTTCGGCTATTCGTACGTTTTCAACCAGCCCACCACCGAGGTCATTGCGCGCCACTTGCCAGCAACGCTAGAGCTTGTGGCCGCAGCCACCTTTTTGATTATCACCCTCTCGGTGCCGATTGGCGTTTATAGCGCCATCAAGCCCCGCGCGTGGCTTTCGCGCTTTTTTATGGGCATATCGATTGTTGGCATTTCGATCCCGGTGTTTCTCACCGCGATCATGCTGATTCAATTGTTCGCCATCGGCGTCAGTTGGACACCTTTTCCCGTCGATACCGCCTGGGGCAGTTGGCTCAACGACCTGATCTCCACCGAAGGTGGCATGCCCGCCTACGGCCGCGGTAACCCAGTGCCGGTGTTTGGCACCTGGGAGACTAACTTTGCAAGCCTAGAGGGATTGACCTACTTGGTGCTCCCCGCCGTTTCGCTGGCCTCGATCATGCTGCCGCTATTTATCCGCTTGATTCGCGCCGAAATGCTTGAGGTGATGCAATCTGACTACGTTAAGTTTGCCCGCGCTAAAGGGATATCCATGCGCCGTATCTATTTTCTGCACGCCTTGAAAAACACCATGTTGCCGGTCATTACCGTCGGTGGGGTGCAGATTGGTACGCTGGTGGCTTACACCATCCTGACCGAAACCGTTTTCCAGTGGCCCGGCATGGGGCTTATGTTCCTGGATGCCATCGAGCGTTCTGATATTCCGCTAATCGTGACCTATCTCATGATCGTGGGCCTGATCTTTGTGATCACCAACACGATTGTCGACCTGATTTATGGCCTGGTTAATCCCACTGTCAAACTAACCGGAAAGCCCGCATGAACGCATCCTCTTCCGCGCTTCCCAGCCGCTGGGAACG
The DNA here is from genome assembly GCF_900103865.1 of Vreelandella arcis. Classification (GTDB taxonomy): domain Bacteria; phylum Pseudomonadota; class Gammaproteobacteria; order Pseudomonadales; family Halomonadaceae; genus Vreelandella; species Vreelandella arcis. The sequence continues at coordinate 26,656 of NZ_FNII01000009.1, read as the reverse complement.
CCTTCGTGACTCGTATCTGCTTTACAGCTTCAAACGCGACATCGTCGCTCAGATCAGCCTGGTGGTATTCATTGGGTTGGTAGCCGTTGCGGTTCTCGCGCCGTGGCTGTCGCCCATGAACCCCTATGACCTGGCGCAGATCGATATTCTGTCCTCGGAACTGCCCCCGTTCTGGATCGACGGTAGCGACGCTCAGTACCTGCTAGGCACTGACGCCCAGGGCCGCGATATGCTCTCGACCATTTTGTACGGCGCACGCGTATCGCTGATGATCGGTTTTGGCGCCGTGGCGCTACAGGCGCTAATCGGCGTTTGTTTTGGCCTACTTGCCGGCTATCTGGGCGGGCGTATTGATGCTTTCCTGATGCGTCTCGCGGATATTCAGCTGTCGTTCTCGACGCTGATGGTCGCGATTATCGTTGGTGCACTGGTCAAAGCTATTTTTGGTGGTGAAACGTTCAGCGCCTATGCCGTACCACTTCTGATACTGATCATTGGCCTGGCTGAATGGCCGCAGTACGCCCGCACCGTGCGCGCCTCGGTACTTGCCGAGAAAAACAAGGAATACGTCGATGCCGCCCGCGTCATGGGGCTTCGCAGCAAGCGGATTATGTTCCGTCACATATTGCCTAACACCCTGTCGCCAATCTTCGTGATCTCAACCGTTCAGATCGCCAATGCGATTATTTCCGAGGCGGCGCTGTCGTTTCTGGGCCTCGGCATGCCCGAAACCCACCCGTCGCTGGGCTCGCTGATTAAAGCTGGGTTTGACTACATCCAGTCTGGCTCCTGGTGGATCACCCTGATCCCGGGTGCGGTGCTGATAGTGCTGGTGTTGTCGATCAATCTACTCGGCGATTGGCTGCGCGATGTCATGAACCCACGACTCTACAAAGGCTGAATATTCCATGGCACTGCTAGAAGTCAACCACCTCGATGTCCGCTTTGCTCTGCGCCTGGGTGAAGTGCACGCCCTACGCGACGTGAACTTTACCCTTGAACGTGGCGAGCGCTTAGGCATCGTCGGCGAATCCGGCGCGGGCAAGTCCGTTGCCGCCTTTTCACTGCTCAACCTGATTGCCAAGCCTGGCTTTATTGCCGGGGGTGAGGTTCGCTTTGACGGCCAACAACTCAACAGCATGTCGGAACGGGCCTTGCGTAAAGTACGCGGCAACCGTATTTCGATGATTTTCCAAGACCCGATGATGACGCTGAACCCGGTGCTTTCCATCGGCGAGCAGATGCTTGAGTGTTTAAAAGCGCACCGGCGCATCTCCTCCAAGGAGGCCCGCGCCATCGCGCTGGATAAACTATATCAGGTTCAGATCCCCTCGCCTGAGACGCGCTTGGATCAATATCCACACGAACTCTCTGGCGGCATGCGCCAACGCATCATTATCGCCATCGCACTGCTGCTCGACCCGGATATCATCATTGCCGACGAGCCCACCACCGCACTGGATGTGACCATTCAGGCCGAGATCATGGCGCTATTGCTGGAGCTGTGTGAAAAGCACAACGTCGGGCTGATTTTGATCACCCACGATTTAGGCGTCGTAAGCCAGGTAACCCAGCGAATGCTGGTCATGTACGCCGGCCGCGTGATCGAGCAAGGCCCCACGCGGGAAATCATCAACGACCCGCAGCACCCTTACACCCAGGGATTAATCAACGCCCTGCCGCAGATGGCAACGCCCGGCGAAAAGCTCAACCAAATTCGTGGCAGCATGCCCTCGCTATCTAACCTGCCTAGCGGCTGCGCTTTTCATCCGCGCTGCGATTTTATCAATCGCGCCGATGGTCAGCCCCGTCCGGCCTGTACCCAACAGGTTCCCGGCTTTGTCGAGTCCGGCAACTGCCAGGTCGCCTGCCACATGGTGGCTGAACTGATAGACAAAGAGGCCACTGATGAGGCCCGCCTGAAGGAGACGAACCCATGAACGCGCAGGCAGAGGCCATGACGGATAACCGCATTCCGACGCAAAACGAAGAGAGCGCCGAGTCGCTTTTGCAAATCCGCGGGTTGAAGAAACGCTTTTCGCTGTCGGGGGATTTTCTTGACCAGCTGCGTTTCAAAGGCGGCAAACTGGTGCGCCACCAGGAGTACGTCCACGCGATTAATGGGGTGAACCTGGATATCCACCGCGGCGAGGCGCTCTGCGTAGTGGGTGAATCCGGCTGCGGGAAATCCACCGTCGCCCGCATCGTCATGGGGCTGATTTCACCCACCGAGGGGGAAATCAGCTACAACGGCGAGCGTATCGATAATCTTAACTCACGTGCGCTTTTGGCCTACCGCAAGCGCATGCAGATGATCTTTCAAAATCCGTATGCGTCGCTGAATCCGCGCATGACAATTCAGCAAACGCTCGAAGAGCCGCTGCGTTTACACCACCCCGATTGGGATCGCCAGAAAGTCGTCACTAAAGTTGAAGAAGTGATGCACTCAGTAGGCATCGACCCGGACTGGGGCAAGCGCTTCGGCCACGAATTCTCCGGTGGCCAGCGCCAGCGCATCGCCATTGCCCGCGCGCTGGCGGTTGACCCAGAGTTTATCGTCGCCGATGAACCTATCTCGGCATTGGATGTGTCCATTCAGGCGCAGGTGCTGAACCTCTTGATGGAAGCACAGCACGAGCGGAACCTCACTTACCTATTCATCACCCACGACCTAGCCGTGGTAGAGCACTTTGGTACTCGAGTGGCGGTGATGTATCTAGGCACGGTGTGTGAGATCGCCAACACCGCAACACTCTTTGCCAAACCGCGCCACCCCTATACGCAGGCGCTTATGTCGGCGATTCCGCGTTTGGAAGATGATCGCCCACAGCACGTCCGTTTGGAAGGCGAAGTCCCGACGCCGGTGAACCTGCCCAGCGGCTGCGTATTCCACGGCCGTTGCCCGTATGCCAACGCGCGTTGCCGCGAAGAAATTCCACTGTTGCAAACGCAGGATGACGGTACACGTGTGGCGTGCCACGCTGTTGAGGAGGGCCGCCTATGAGGCGGTCGTTGGTTCTCGCATGGAGAGTTAAGGCATGGAAATTCGCTGGCTAGAAGACTTTATCGCCCTGGCCAGAACGCGACACTTCTCCCGCGCCGCCGATGAACAGAACGTCACCCAGCCCACTTTTTCCCGGCGCATCAAGCTCCTGGAAGAGGAAATGGGCGTGACGCTGATTAACCGCCAAACGCTGCCGCTATCGCTCACGCCGGCTGGGGAAGAGTTTCTCACCCTGTGCGAGCAGGTGACCGAGGGGGTGCGCTTAACACGTGATCGCGTGCGGGAGATCAATGCCGGGCAAAAGCGACGTATTATGGTCGCCGCGCCGCAAAGTCTGCTTGGCCAGTTTCTGCCCGAATGGTTGGCATCAACCGGCTGGCAGGAGCGTATTCAACCCTATCTTCGTGCCACGGGCTGGGTAGCCAGCGATTACTTTCAAGCACTGAAGCGCGGTGAATGCGACCTCGCGATCTGCTACTGGCCGTTAGACCGCTGCGATCTGGATATCGACACCAGTGATTGTCGCTACCGCGTTATTGGTCATGAACGGTTGATTCCAGTGACGGGCGTAGATGAACAATCGCGCCCCCGAGCCCTACTGCCGGGCAGCCAACAGCAGCCGATTCCATGGTTAGCCTACCCCAAGCGGGGGCTCTTAGGCTCAGCTGTAAAAGCCCATTTGGCGCGGCTACCCGAAAGCAGCTATTTAACGGCGCAAAGTGAAAACCTGTATGCGGCCGGCATCAAGGAATTGGTACTGCTGGGCTACGGGATGAGCTGGCTGCCCGAACGTAACGTCACGGCAGAACTTCAACAGGGCAGCTTGGTTCGCGCTGGAGATCGTCACTGGGATGTGCCCATGGAGCTTCGCCTGTATCGCCATCAAGCCCAGCATCACGCAGAATTGGATAGCTTTTGGAGCGAACTCACTCCCCTTCGTACCTAATAGGGACCCCCGCATGTCAACTCGACTTTTTGCTTTACAGCAAGAGCACCTAACGCACTTGCAGCGCGACTATACGGTTTTGCTCGAAGAGCACCGGCTCGACAGCCTAGCCATTTACAGCGGGCACGCCAACGCTTACTTTGCCGATGATCAGGCCCCCGCTTTTCAGACGTATGGGCACTTCATGCATTGGGTGCCACTGGCCGGTGTGGAACACAGCTGGCTGGTGATACGCCCTCAAAAGCGGCCCCAGCTGTATCTCTATGCCCCGGCTGATTTTTGGCACCTGCCCACTCACTTACCAGACGAACCTTGGGTGACCGAATTTGACATCCACCTATGTACCGACAAGGTTAGCCCCGCGCTGGAAGGCCACGCGGCGATTATCGGTGATGTCGCCCAGTTGCCAACCGCCAGCCAGCAAGCGCAGTTGAACCCCGTCTCGCTGATGAACCGCCTGGACGAGCGCCGTATGCATAAGTCAGCCTACGAGATCGCCTGCCTCCGGGAAGCCAACCGGCTCGCCATGGCCGGACATGAAGCCGCTGAAGCGGCCTTTCTCGGTGCCTCCGGCGAGCTCGACATCCAACTCGCTTACCTTGCGGGCAGTCGCCAGCGCGAATCCGCCGTTCCCTACCAAAATATTATTGGCCTTAATGATCACGCGGGCGTACTTCATTACCAGCACTACGAGCTAAGCCCACCCAAGCAGCGCCACAGCCTGCTGGTGGACGCGGGGCGCCGGTTCCGTGGCTACTGCGCGGACATTACCCGCACCCATGCCGGGCCGGATGCCCCGGCACTGTTCGGCGAGCTGGTCAAGGCGCTGCACGGACTGAAAGATGAGCTGGTCAGCGGCGTTACTTCAGGCGCTGATTTCGTCGCCCTGCACGAGCAGATGCACCATCATCTGGGTGATATTCTGGTCGCCCACGATCTGTTCCGAGGCAGCCGCGAACAGGCGGTTGCCGAAGGTGTCACACGCGCCTTCTGCCCCCACGGCCTGGGCCACTCACTGGGCCTACAGGTGCACGATGTCGCCGGGTTACGTCAGCCTGACGGCTCCCCGGCCCCGCCGCCCAGCGAGCACCCCGCGCTGCGGCTCACCCGAACGCTTGAACGCAATATGGTGGTCACCATCGAGCCAGGGTTATATTTTATCCCGATGCTCTTAGAGCCGTTGCGCCAAAAGTCGCTGCCCATCAACTGGACCCTGGTTGATCACTGTCTGCCCTGCGGCGGGATTCGTATCGAAGACAATATCGTCGTCACCGACCACGGGCCGGACAACTTAACGCCTTAAGCGGTAGCCATTTGCCGCTCAACCGGCAGCTTAAGATGAAAATTGATCAACAATCAGGCATAAAAAAAGTCCCCCGAAGGGGACCCAGGTGGAGCACGCCAGCTCACTCGGTGTATCGCTGACCGAACGGTCGCGATGTAGGCAATGAAGGGAAAGTCGGTTTCAATCACAACGTCAATCGTATCCGACTCTTTTCAATGGCCTTGCACCCAGTATATTGCGACATGCGTGCCACTATTTTAAAAAACCCTAATAATCATATACTTATAAAAATAGCGCTCTGACAACCTTTGGCGATCACTTTTTTTTCAGGGGGTATGCGCACCACGAACGATCAATTTTTCAGTCAAGCGTGTCATGATGATGCAGTGCACACTCTTGCACTGAACCGTTGCGTGCATGATGGACTGGCTATTTGAATGGCTCATTGCTTACCACCTCATGCAGTATGGTGAACCGGCTGCAGACCGTAGACAGTCGTTTTCAGCCCCTCCATGCGTGCCTTCAACTGCAGCGCCAAGGCATAGTGCCGCCGAATTGGCAGGGGTGATAAGTAGTGTCAGCGACCATCTGAGCTATTTAACCTGGACGAAAGATGTCTAAACCCAAGCCATCAATATGCCGGTAATGGCGACCATTGGCGGTTAACAAGGGCGCGCCCAGTTCCATGGCCGTTGCGGCAATAAGTGCATCCGCCATTTGCATGTTATGGCTAAGCGCGTAGCTTTCAACCAGAAACGTGGCACGAGCCGAGACCCCTTCGTCCAAATGAACTATTTTCGCTTGCCAATAGTGCAACGCTTGGCGCAGTTGGTTGAGTTCCTGCTTATTGCGCATGCCCTGAACCAACTCCATATAACTCACAGCGGACAGCGAAAAACCAGGCAAATCATCCAGCCGTTCCGCCGCCGCGATATTCCCGCGGAGATTCCAGATCAGTACGTCTGTATCGACCAGCATCACTCTCTCATCTCGAAGCTACGTGGCGCGCGTAGGCGACGCACTTGTGACTCAACATCGTTGCCATTCGAGGTATCCTGATCCGCCCATAAACCGAAAGCAGGGTTACGCACTGGACGCGTTTCCTGGTCGTTCTCAACGACACCGACCAACCGAGCACAAGGCTTACCACGGTAAGTGATGTCGACGGTTTCCCCACGCTGCGTCGCCGCTAAGAGCGCCTTAGTTTGTAAACGCAGCTGTTTGACGTTGGCATGCATGACATTGTCCTCTCGTTCCACGCTATCATTATCTTCTGTTGTGACGATTATGACAGCTGCGGAGTAATTAAGTTACACAGATAAGTGTAACTTTTGAGGCATTGGCATACCACCCATCGTAGCCATCGTTATACAGCTCGTTGGCCTTGAGGGTGACCCTCACGTACACTTGTTTGAATCCATTTATAAACCCGCTTTCGACAAGCTGAGGCTCTCCCATGGCGTTTGACTCCACCTCTTCCTATATCGCAACCGATGCGCTCAAGCAGGCGGTAAACGCCGCCGTGGTGCTGGAACGTCCGCTGTTGATCAAAGGCGAGCCGGGTACCGGCAAAACCCTGCTGGCCGAGGAGCTGGCCGAGTCACTGGGCACTCAATTGATCACCTGGCACATCAAGTCCAGCACCAAAGCGGCCCAAGGTTTATACGAGTACGATGCCGTTAGCCGCCTGCGCGACTCCCAGTTGGGTGTTGAAGGCGTGGAGAACGTGGCCAACTACATCAAGCCCGGCAAACTGTGGGAAGCCTTTACCGCCGGTGAGCGGGTGGTGCTGCTGATCGACGAGATCGACAAGGCCGACATCGAATTCCCCAACGACCTGCTTCAAGAGCTGGATCGCATGGAGTTTCACGTTTACGAAACCGGTGAAACCATCCGCGCCGAGCAGCGTCCGATCATCGTCATCACCTCGAACAACGAAAAAGAGCTGCCGGATGCGTTCCTGCGCCGCTGCTTTTTCCACTACATCGAGTTCCCCGACCGCGAGACCATGCAGGCGATTGTCGATGTCCACTTTCCGGATATCGCCCCCCGGCTTGTCAGCGAAGCCTTGGAGGTGTTTTTCGAATTGCGTAAAGCACCCGGCCTGAAGAAAAAGCCCTCTACCTCTGAGCTAGTCGATTGGCTCAAATTACTGATGGCCGATGAATTGGCCCAAGAAGCGCTGTATAGCCGTGACCCAGTGAAAGCACTGCCACCCATGGCCGGTGCGCTGGTCAAAAACGAGCAGGACACCCAACTGTTAGAACGCCTGGCATTTATGCTGCGTCGCCAGAAAGGCACAGGCCGCTAAGCCATGTTTATCGGCCTGTTTGAGACCTTAAAACGCGCGGGCGTGCCGGTATCGCTGCGCGAGCTGCTCGACCTTCACGCGGTAGTAGAGCGCGGCGTGGTGTTTGCCGATATGGATGCCTTCTATCAAGTGGCCCGCACGGTCATGGTCAAAGACGAGCGGCACTTCGACCGCTTTGATCGCGCCTTCGCCGCCTGGTTTAAAGGCCTTGATGACATGGACGCCGCCATTGAAGCGCTAATTCCCGACGACTGGCTGCGCCGCGAATTTGAGAAGCAACTCAGCGACGAAGAAAAAGCCAAGATTGAGTCGCTGGGCGGCCTTGAAGAGCTCATCGAGACGTTCAAGAAACGCCTGGAAGAACAGAAAGAGCGCCACGCGGGTGGCAACAAGTGGATCGGTACCGGCGGCACCAGCCCGTTTGGCGCCTACGGCTACAACCCGGAAGGTATTCGCATTGGCCAGGATGGATCGCGTCACCGCCGCGCCACCAAGGTGTGGGACGAGCGCCGCTTTCGCGACTACGACGACTCGCTGGAACTCGGCACCCGCAATATCAAAATGGCGCTACGCCGCCTGCGCAAATTTGCCCGCCAGGGGGCGCTTGAAGAGTTCGACGTGGATAGCACCATCCGCGAAACCGCCCGGGATGGCGGCTTATTAAACGTGCAGATGCGCCCGGAGCGCCATAACGCGGTGAAGGTACTGCTGTTTTTGGACGTCGGTGGCTCGATGGATGACCATATTCGCGTCTGCGAAGAGCTGTTTTCGGCGGCCCGCTCCGAGTTCAAGCACCTGGAACACTACTACTTCCATAACTGCCTTTACGAAGGCGTTTGGCGTAACAACCTACGCCGGGGTAACGAGCGCATCCCCACGATGGATGTGCTGCATACCTACGGCGCGGATTACCAGGTCGTGATTGTCGGCGACGCGGCCATGTCGCCTTATGAGGTAACGCACCCAGGCGGCAGCGTCGAGCACTTTAACGACGAAGCCGGCGGCGTGTGGCTAAAGCGTTTATGCGCAACGTTTCCCCGCTTGGCGTGGCTTAATCCCATGCCACCCCGCGCTTGGGAGTACACCTACTCGACCCAGGTGATCCGCGAGATCATTGACGACCGCATGTACCCCATGACCATGGAAGGGTTGGAAACTGCTATGCGCGAGCTGGTCAAGAAGTAGCTAAATAGTGCTAGTTAAAAAGCTTCATCAAAATGCGCCAAGCTATCGATAAATGCCTGTTTTGACGTTTCAAATGCCGCCGGGTCGTGCTTGAAACGGCGCAAAATCAGCGCTTCGTCCAGGCCCAGGGTGGGCGCCAGCTCGCTAACGCTTTTGGCGGGGTGGCGTGCACCCAAGCCTATCCGCTTTCCATCCGTCTCGCCGAACCAGCGCTTTATACCACTCTTCTGGTAGAACGCTTCTTGCTCGGCGCTATCTACCTCGACACGTAGCGGCGCTTTCAGGCTAAGTTCACTGATCAGGCGCTGTTGGGCATCCGCTTGGTCTAAATGGCAGGCGTGGGTCACCGTCATGCCCTCACCTTCTTCGTCTAGCACCAGCAGCGCCAGCGCTTGGGGCTTACCTTCGCCATCAACCGCCGCGAACAAACGCGCGGCTTCTTGGGGAAATAACACATTGCGCGTACCGGTAAAGACGACAAGCGGTGTAAGACCTGAGGATTGACCATAAACCGCTGCACACAGCCTCGCCAGACACGCATCTCGCTGTGCTGGCTGGTTAATTTGCATTACCTTCATGGAGTCCCCCGCTCGCCGAAAAGCGGCAAGCCTAGTGTAAATGGCACTATTTTAACAGCGCTAAACGCCGTGAACCTAGCAAGGGACTGTGTGTCGAACAAAATACGTAAAGCAATACAAGGACGACTATGACAACGTTTACCAACGACCCGACCATGCCCACCCCAAGTTTTCCCGGCAGCCACATGGTGATCGACGAAAATTATGTATTCATTTCAGGGATTACCGTTTCTGATCTATCCAACGGCCAAGCCGCTCAGGGCGACGTCAAAGAAGAGACCCACCTGATAATGCGCGCGGTTTCCCGGATGCTGGAAATGGAAGGGGGCAGTCTTGCAGACATCATGCGCGTGGATATTCACTTGAAGGATCTAAAGTTCATCCACGATATGGACGGCGTTTATGCCGAGTTCTTCGAACCTGGCCGCTACCCGGCCCGTACTTGCACCGAATCGCCTAACATTTGCGGTGGCGGCCACGTTGAGATTACGGTGATGGCTAAACGTCAGCTCGCAAAAGAGCAATAATCGCCTCGATATCCAAATGCGTTTCTAGCGTCTCTGCCAAACGGTTCAGCTCGCGCTCGCGGTGGGCGCGGTAGTCAACAGAGTAAGCAGCCTCCAAACCCAAGCGCATTAGCAGCGCTTGGCAGGCGTCTGGATGATCAAATAAGCCATGTAGATAGGTGCCCATCACCTGACCATCGTCACTGACGGCGCCATCGAGGTGGGAGCCTAAGTCAAACAGCGGCGATGTAAGGGCTGGCCCATGGCTAACGCCGTTATGAATTTCATATCCGGTGACGGTGGCCCCTTCTGCCACTGTCACGCCACTCACATTGCGCAATTGCTTGCCCGCCACCATACGCGTAGTCAGCGGCAGCAATCCCAGCCCAGCGATTTTCCCCGGTTTGCCCTCCAGGCCGTCAGGGTCGTTCACCCACTCGCCCAGCATTTGAAAACCACCGCAAATACCCAGCACCTTGCCGTCGTAACGCAGGTGGCGCTGAATGGCTTTATCCCAGCCCTGGCGTTTAAGCCAGGCTAAATCGCTCACCGTACTTTTACTGCCCGGCAGTATGATCACATCGGCGGGAGGAATGGGCTGATCCGGGCCCACGAAGGTCAGCGCCACCTGAGGGTGCAAGCGTAGCGGATCGAAATCGGTATGGTTGCTGATTCGCGGCAGTGCCGGAACGACCACTTTGAGGGTCTGGCTAACTTTTTCGGCATGGGTTAAGCCAATGCTGTCTTCGGCATCCAGCAACAGCCCCTGAAGATACGGCAGTGTGCCCAACACCGGCTTTCCAGTACGCGTCGTTAGCCACTCAAGCCCTGGGTTCAGTAAGCCGATATCGCCGCGAAAGCGGTTGATGATAAAGCCGCGCGTGCGGGCCTGTTCGCTTTCGCTCAACAGCGCCAGCGTGCCTACTAGCTGGGCAAAGACACCGCCCCGGTCGATGTCGCCCACCAGCAGTACCGGACAGTCAGCCGCTTCGGCAAAACCCATATTGGCAATATCGCCCTCGCGTAGGTTGACCTCGGCGGGGCTGCCCGCGCCTTCGGCAATCACCACATCAAAGCGGCTTTCCAGCGCCTCCCACGCGGCCATCACGCTGTCCTGTGCGGTGCGCTTGAAGGCGTGATAATCGATCGCATCCATATGGCCGTACACCTTGCCGCGCAGAATCACCTGGGCGCCGCGGTCGGTTTCGGGCTTAAGGAGTACCGGGTTCATATCGCTATGCGGCTCAACGCCGGCGGCCTGCGCCTGTAAAGCGGTAGAACGACCAATTTCACCCCCATCCACCGTCACTGCACTGTTTAACGCCATGTTCTGGGGTTTAAACGGGGCAACTGACAATCCACGGCGTTGCAACACCCGACATAACCCTGCCACCACGGTACTTTTTCCGGCATCCGAGGTAGTGCCTTGAATCATCAGCGTTGTCATGTACCTGCTTCTACGTCTTGCAATGCCCAGGCGACGGCCTGAGCAGCGTGGATATCGGTGGTGTCGTAAAGCGCAACGGCGGTATCGGCCGGTTTAACCAGCAAGCCGATTTCAGTACAGCCTAATACCACCCCTTGAGCGCCCCGCTCGGTCAAGGTATCGATGACCTCAAGGTAAGCAGCTTTCGAATCAGCGGTGTTAATACCCTTACACAGCTCCTCAAAAATAATCCGGTGCACCGTCTCCCGCTGATTCGCATCGGGCACTACCACTTCGATTCCCCGGGCTTCCAAGCGCTCGCGATAAAACGCCTGCTCCATGGTAAAGCGCGTTCCTAATAACCCGACACAGGTCACGCCATCGCGAACCAACGCATCTGCTGTTGCCTCAGCAATATGCAGTAGCGGCATCGACACCGCTTGGGCCACCTCGTCTGCCACCTTGTGCATGGTGTTGGTGCCGATCAATAAACAGTCCGCCCCTGCTGCTTCCAAGCGTTGTGCGGCGCCCGCTAGTATGGTTCCCATCGCTTGCCAATCGCCTTTGCGCTGTAAGGCTTCAATCTCGGCGAAATCGACGCTGTAGAGCACAATCTTCGCCGAGTGGAAACCTCCCAATGCCCGGCCTACCTGCTGGTTGAGCAAGCGGTAATAAGTTTGCGTCGACTCCCAGCTCATCCCACCCAGCAAGCCAATGGTTTTCATGCTTGGTCTCCCCGTTTTATGCGTTCAAACAGATGCCCTTTATACCCCTTAACACAGCCAGTGCTAAAGCCTGATACGTCTGCTTTAAAGCACGTGGTTAGGCTGTCTTTGCTCGACAGCATCATCCAGCCGACTGTCACATCGTTGGCTTTGATTCCACTGCGCTAACTCCCATGCCTGCACCATCTGTTTTTTCTCGACGCCCCAGCGGTAGCCGCCTAGCGCGCCGCTTTGCTGGATTACCCGGTGGCAAGGAATCCACAGCGCGACCGGGTTAGCGCCCACCGCATTGCCTACCGCACGGGATGATTTAGGCATGCCCAGCGCTTGGGCGATATGGCTGTAACTAGCCAGCTGCCCTTCGGGAATCGTCAGCAACGCCCGCCATACGGCAATTTGAAAGTTGGTGCCGGTGACGTGCAACGACAAAGCGCTAGCCCCCTCTTGAGGCTTGGTAAATAGCGCCTCCACCGCATAGCGCGTTTTGTCAGTGCTGTGGCAAACCGTGCTGCGTGGCCACTCTTTGGCCAACCGTGCCAACAATTCTTCCGAATTAGACGCATCAACAAAGCCCATGCGGCAGATACCCCGAGGCGTTACCGCGACGAACAGGCGGCCTAAAGGCGTTTCATGAACGCCGTACGCAATCTCAACGCCCTCGCCCTGGCGCTTATACTCCCCCGGGGTGGTGGCTTCTAGTTGCACAAAATGATCGTAAAGCCGAGAGCCACCGCTCAGCCCCAGCGTGTGGGCAATGTCCAACAGCGAGGTGGATGACTGCATTAATTGCTTGCCCCGCTCTAACGTGAGCGCTTGCAAAAAGCGTTTGGGGCTAATCCCCGCATAACGGCAAAAAAGCCGCTGGAAGTGAAAGGCACTTAAATGAACGTGACCGGCCACCGTCGCTAAGTCAGGCTGATCAGCCGTGTGGGCCACCATAAAGGCCATGGCCTTTTCAATTCGAGCATAGTCGTTCATTTTCGCCTCACTCACCGCCAGGTTATCGGTTATCAATGTGCTTATACTGGTAGCCTAAGCGATCAAGGCCTGAGTACCGACCCGATTCTTGCGCATTAGCGGGTGATCAGACACGCTATGTTTCAATTTTATAATGCCGATGGTTTAAATAGACAGCTTCACGATTACCCCGCCTCAATTGACGGTAGACGATACGCCCATGCAAGACTTAATCAATGACATCGCCGACACTATGGCCAACGCCGAACGGCGGGGTAAGGTCGCCGACTATATCCCCGAGCTCAGCTATGTAGATCCAAAGCAGTTTGGCATTTCGCTAGCCACCGTGGATGGCAAGGTGTATTCAGCCGGCTGCGCGACCACGCCTTTCTCCATTCAGAGTATCTCGAAAGTATTTACGCTGACCATCGCGCTGGGGCAGATGGGCGACTCACTCTGGTCCAAAGTAGGCCGTGAACCCTCGGGCGACCCCTTCAACTCCATCGTTCAGCTTGAGCACGAAAGCGGTAAACCACGGAATCCGTTTATCAATGCCGGGGCCATTGCGGTGGTTGATGCCATCATGATGGGGCACGAACCCAAAGAGACACTGGGTGAGATTCTCAACTTTGTGCGCTATGTCGCCGATGACGACCGCATCTGCTTCGACCACGCCGTGGCCGCTTCCGAGATGGCTCACCGAGACCGCAACGCCTCTCTTGCGCATTTTATGAAGGCCTTCGGTCGCCTAGACCACGATGTCGATAAAGTGCTGGGCACCTACTTCCATCAGTGCGCTATCGCGATGAGCTGCGAGCAGCTTGCCCATGCCGGGCTTTTTTTGGCCTCGGATGGCATCAACAAACCCAGCGGTATCCGGGTGGTGGCGCCCCAACGGGCACGCCGTATCAACTCGCTAATGATGATGTGCGGCCACTACGACGCCTCCGGGGAGTTCGCCTTTCGGGTTGGCCTACCCGGCAAAAGCGGCGTGGGCGGCGGCATACTGGCCATCTCACCAAGCCACGGTTCTATTGCCGTGTGGTCGCCGGGATTAGATAGCTACGGCAACAGTTTGCTAGGCACCCAAGCGCTGGAAATGTTTGTGCAGCGTACCGGCTGGTCGGTATTTGGGCATTATTAAGGCTGAGCGTTTAAAGCAGCCACCTCAATTTTATGCAATACGACCCGAAGGCGCTCCGGCAATCTCCTTGTACTACCAAGGAGAATGACCATGAGCGCGTCACCACTGCTACCTTTACTGCTACCCATGTCCACCTTTGCCCTGGCCGCGTCTATTTCGCCGGGGCCGGTCAACCTGGTTTGCCTGAATAGCGGCACCCACTACCCCATCGCTAAAGGGCTTATCTTTGTCACCGGTGCCACGCTTGGGTTTGTGGCGCTGTTTTTAGGCATTGGCGCAGGGCTTTACTCACTGCTGAGCCAAGTGCCGATACTGGAAGAACTCTTACGCTGGGCGGGTATTATGTTTTTAGTCTATCTCAGCTATCAACTTTTACAGCACGACGGCCGCTTGCAGGCACAAGGCGCCGTCAAAGCGCCAGGGTTTATGACAGGCGCTATGATGCAGTGGCTCAACCCGAAAGCTTGGCTGGCGTCTGCCGCTGGTATTGGCGCCTACACCAGTGGCAACGCGACCTATCAACTGTGGCTATTCGCCGCTCTCTACCTGCCTATTTGTTGGTTATCCCTGGCCAGTTGGGTATACGCAGGCGCCTTTCTCAAACGCTATGTTCAACGTCCCATCATCTTGGTAACGATTAACCGAGCTCTGGCTGTTTGTCTGGCCGCTAGCGCACTATTTCTGCTGTTTTGATTGGCTGTTGTTGTTTGAGAAGCGGATAGCGGTACTGATTTGGCGTCGCCGCCACCAGCCGTTTGAAGGTGCGTTGGAAGTGAGGTTGATCGTTAAAGCCTGCGTTTAGAGCCGCCTCAACGATAGGCTGCCCCTGTTTAAGCGCTTTCTGTCCCAACTGAACACGCTGGTTAATCAGGTAGGCATGGGGCGTCAGCCCAAAGTGCTGTTTAAAGGCGCGAATCAGGTGCCCAGCGCTATAGCCAGACTGCTGGCATAAGCACTCAAGCGATATATCGGCAGCACAGTTGGCACGCAAATAGGCCGCGACGTGTTCCAGTGCGCCGGGGGCTTGGGGCAATGTCGCGGGGGATTCCTGGGCCAGTGTTTGCATCATGCTAGACAGGTACGCGATTAATGCCGTTTGCTTATCGCCAATAGCGCGTTGTTCATCCAACAAGCAGGCAGCCATATCACAATACCCTGCATAGAGGTCTGGCTGGGTAATGACGGCGGTGGCTATGTCTTGCCAATAAGAATCATCTAGCAGGCCTAATTGATAGCGCAAGTCGCTCAGCCAAGCGGTATCGACGTAGAGCATCAGGTACGCCCAGGGCTGGTTCTCGATGGGATTGCAGGCATGCACCCAATGGGGATTCATCAAAACCAAGTCGCCCGCTCTAATCTGATAGATGGCCTCGCGGTAGCAAAAGGTGCTTCTACCTGCGGTAACGGCTCCAAGCGACCAGTGCGGGTGGCTATGAGGCGCATAACAGACTTGCCGTGCATCGCTAATCTTACGCAGCTCCACATGGGGCATACGCGTATCGCGCCAGAATATAGGTGAACGGGAATCAGCCATGCGTTACTCGACCCAATAAAATACAAGCGACTATAAAAGTATAGTCAGTTCTAGTAGACAATAACTTCGCATCTCCGCCCACATCTCCTACCCTAGACAATAGTACATCACCCACACAGTATAGGCTGCCGCCCGAATACGGATATTTTGCAACGCCATTTTTTGTCAGGAGGACACCATGGCCACTTCATCCCAGACCCCCGACCATCGAGACGCTATCTCGCTATTTGCCCGCATGGGCTACGCCGCCAGAGGCATCGTGTATGTATTGGTGGGTGGCCTCGCCGCGCTGGCAGTGTTTGGTCAAGGGGGGCAAACAGAGGGCAGCCGTGGTGCCTTAGAACGAGTGCTCACCGCCCCCTTCGGTAAAGTCTTATTAGCGATAATGGCAATAGGCTTAGTGGGCTACGCCATGTGGCGTTGCATTCAGGCGATAAAAGACGCCGACCATCACGGCCACGGCGCCAAGGGATTAGCGATTCGCGCGGGCTTATTGGCGAGCGCCGTGACCCATACGCTGCTGGCCTTTTTTGCTGCCACCCTTATCTTCCAATTCGGTGGTTCCTCAGGGGGTTCAGGCGGCGGCTCGCAAGGTGTGGCAGGCTGGCTGATGCAGCAGCCCTTCGGGCGTTGGTTGGTAGGTGCGGTGGGCTTAGTATTGATTGGTGTCGGTATTGCCCACGCGCTTAAAGGCTACAAGGCCAAATTCGACAAACACTTCGAAATGCCGAAGCAAACCCAGCAATGGGCTTATCCGATTTGTCGCTTTGGTTTAGCCGTGCGGGGTTTAGTGTTTGTGATTGTCGGCTGCTTTTTTATTATCGCGGCCTACCAATTTGACCCTAGCGAGGCGGGAGGCATTGATGAAGTCTTCACCACCCTTCGCAGCCAAATTTACGGGAAGTGGCTGTTGGCATTTGTCGCGATAGGTCTTTTTGCCTTTGGCATTTACAGCCTGTTGGCAGCGGTATATCGCCGCGTCGACCCGTCCGCATAGCGGCCGCTCCTCATGGCTTTTTCTACAGCGAAAACCAAAGCTTGGTTCGTTCGTATCAATGGCTCCCAGCACATGTTTTGGCTGCTGGCCGGTCTATCTTTTCTGGAAACCATTATTCTGCCGATCCCCATTGAGCTGGTACTGATCCCGCTGATGGCAGTTAATCGGCAGCGCTTGTGGGCCATGGCCGCCGCCACTACGCTTGGCTGCCTGGCTGCTTCGCTGATTGGTTACGGCGTGGGGATGGTGCTCTTCCAGTCGATAGGCACCTGGTTTATCGACTCGATGGGAATGCAGGATGCCTACGCGTCCTTTCAGCGCTTCTTTAACCAGTACGGTTTTGTGGCCATTTTAACGCTGGGAATTTTGCCAATTCCTTTCCAGATCGCGATGATCACCGCTGGCCTTTCAGGCTACCCCGTGTTGATGTTTGCGCTGGCGGCGCTCATGGCACGGGGGCTTCGCTACTTCGGTCTTGCTTGGCTGGTACACCGCTTCGGCAACCGCGTCATCCTGTTATGGAAGCGCCACGCGCTAATGACCAGCCTGATAGTCGGTGTCGTCGTTTTGCTCGTGGCCCTGGGCATGCAGGCATTAGCCAGTTTAGTAATGTAACCCACAGTGAAAGGCACTTAATAAACTGGCATTGGCAGTAACGACGTTCCTTTCACGGTCGTTAAATCCTGTTAATTCAAAACACTATTGTACTTTTCATATTCGAAAGCGGGGAGATTTTCGACATCTTCCCTTGAGTAAGGAAGTATGTAGTGAGAGTCACCCGGCCGCCAACCTTCGGGATAACCATAAAACGGATAAGCACGTGGCCCTTGGCCAAACTCTTCATTCGCTGGCTTGACAATAATAGCCTGCATAATGCCGCTTCTTGAAAAAAGAGTGTCCGTAATATACCCATAACCCCCAGCATTTTTCATGCTTGCATAATCATCGATGATATCTGATATTTTCCATGTCCTCAGACCAGTAGCGACATCCTCTTCTACAGTGAGAACCTGTTGCATTTCTCGTTTATAAATATAGGAGTCGTTTATGGTTACATTTGTAAAAAGATCGTACTCCTCCACGTTATCTTCTCGAACGGGGACTTTAATACCATTTTCAAAAAACTCAACGTCGTCCCATGGAATGGCGACATGCCTGTCTCCGCTGTTCCACATTCCTCCTATCTCAGCAATAACAGTGACAATCTGATTCTTCTGATCAAGAACGATATTTGCCATTGTCCCTATTTCATTGTCTTGTGGGGAAAATACTTTTGCATCCAACAATTGTTCTGCGCGAAACCCTTCCTGTTCGTAAATAGCACTATAATTCCACTCGTCAAGAGATCTAACATCTTGTTCATTTTGCGGTTCATTTAAAACACTTTGATCAGCCCCCATGCTGGGCTGTTTTTCATCATCCGCTGCATAGGCGTACACTGGTATAAAAGAAGTGATTACAAGTAGCTTTGTGAGTGGCAATACATTGCGATACAGTTTCATATATTTATCCTCTTAAATAATTAACTGGTTAAACAGAAAAACGACTTTTCGTTATACGAACTTTCAACTCATCAACCAGCACATGAAAAAAGTGATGTTTTACACCTACTCTTAAATCGGTTTATTTATGTCAGCCTCCATGCTTCCATACCAGCTTCAAGAATTTTCTTCCTTTCGTCGGTATATATGAAGTTAGAAGATAACGTATTGGCTGTAAAGGCATTAATTTATGGTGATCCGTAATGTTTCAAACATAGCTGGCCAAATGCAGCTCCAAGATTCAGCGGCTAGCATTAACCATTAGAAAACAACACAATGAATCCAGTACATGTTGAAAACATTGGTACTTGTAGATTTCATCGTGCAAGCTAACCATACAATTCAATATTGATTTGCAAAGCTTTTACGCTGGAGAAAGACTCTTTGCATTTGGCCTTTACAGCTCGCTAGCCGCTATCTAGCGTCGAATGAACCCAGACGCCTAGCTTGGATCGTCTTGTTTTGTCCCCGGCGTTGACGCAGTATGCTTCGCCTTCATATCCTTGAACGCCTCCATGATGTCCATGGGCAGCGGGAAGACGATCGTCGAGGCGTTCTTGTTGCTCATGTCGCTCATGGTTTGCAAATAACGAAGCTGTAACGCCGCCGAGTTCTCCTGCATCACATTCGCTGCTTCAACCAGCTTCTTGGAGGCTTGAAGCTCACCCTCGGCGTGGATAACTTTGGCGCGGCGTTCGCGCTCTGCCTCGGCTTGGCGCGCAATAGCGCGGATCATGCTCTCATCCAGATCCACGTGTTTGATTTCAACATTGGCGACCTTGATGCCCCAGGCGTCGGTCTGGGCGTCGATAATTTCCTGGATATCGTCGTTGAGTTTATCGCGCTCGGAAAGCATCTCATCCAAGTCGTGTTTACCCAGCACCGAACGCAGCGTGGTCTGTGCCAGTTGGCTGGTCGCCTGGGTGAAGTTTTCGACCTGAATAATCGCCTTTTCAGGATCAACTACGCGGAAATAAAGCACGGCATTAACCTTCACGGTGACGTTATCCTGGGAGATCACGTCCTGCTCGGGCACGTCCATAGTAATAACGCGCAGGTCGACCACCTGCATCTTTTGAATGCCGGGGATCACGATGACGAGGCCTGGCCCTTTCACAACCTGGTAACGGCCCAGAAAGAACACCACGCCACGCTTGTACTCCGGCAAAATGCGGATAGAGGCGGCGATGAGTAGCACCACCAACACGACTGGGACAAGATACGAAAGAATCATGTAGCACCTCGTTTAGCGGATAATCAGTTACCTGGATAAATGATAGATAGGCCGCAAGCGCTAATAGTGCGAGACGTAGACCGTCAAGCCTTCAAGGCGCAGCACCTTCAACTTATCGCCCTGCTTGACGGGGGCATCACTCACCGCATTCCAGCGTTCGCTGTGTAAGCGCACGTGGCCATTGGTTTCAAAATCTTCCAGCGCAATAGCGATGGCGCCAATTAACTGCTCAGCACCGGTATGCGCCTGGGTTCGGCGCAATGAGGCAAAGCGCGTCAGCGTCCAGAGCATCAAGCCACCGGACAACAGCGCTACCCCACCGATAAGCGGCAGCGAAATAGCCAGATACTCGGAATCCATCAGCATCACCGAGCCGAGCACAAAGGCAATAATGCCGCCGACACCTAGCACGCCGAAGCTGGGCATTAACGCCTCGCCCACGATCAACGCCAGCCCGACCACAATCAGCGCCAGACCTGCGTAATTAATCGGCAGCACCTGAAAGGCAAACATGGCAAGCAGCAAACAAATGACGCCGATCGTGCCCGGGAAGAGACTGCCGGGGCTGGAAAGCTCAAAAATCAGCCCGTAAAAGCCAATGATCATCAGGAAGTAGGCGACGTTAGGGTTGGTAATCAGCGATAGCAGTTGGGTACGCCAATCCGGATCGAAGCGCTCAATGGCGAGATCGGCGGTCTCAAGCGTATAGTCGCCGCGCTCCATAACCACCGTCATACCGTCAATCTGCTCAAGTAGCTCGTCAAGATCGCGCGCGACTACTTCGATGACGTTTTGCTCCAGGGCCTCGTTGGCGGTGAGGTTCACCGCATCGCGTACCGCGTCTTCGGCCCACTCAACATTGCGACCATGACGCTCCGCTAAGCTGCGAATAAAGCTCACCGCGTCTTCCAGCACCTTGCGTTCCATGGCGCTGCCGTCGCGCTCCGACTCGTCTGACGCGTTTTCTTCCTCGCCTTCATCGCTACCGGTCAGCCCACCACCGCCCATTTGTACTGGCGTGGCAGAGCCTAAGTGGGTCGAAGGCGCCATGGCCGCCACGTGGCTGCCATATAGTAAATAGGTACCCGCACTTGCCGCCCGCGCACCGCTAGGGGAAACATACATCACCACGGGGATATCGGCGTTGAGCATTTCGCGAATCATGTCACGAGTGGTGTCGACCAATCCGCCTGGGGTATCAAGCTCAACGATCATCACTTCACTACCCTGCTCGCGGGCATTGTCCAAACCGCGCTCAAAGTAGTCCTTGGTCGCCGGGCCAATGGCACCTTCAATGTTAAGCACCAAGGCACTGGACGATGACGTTTGAGCCATGGCCTGCCAGGTTAACGACAGCGCTGCCATCAACAACCCCGCCAGAAATAACCACAGCCAATGCGATTTGTAAGAAAGGGCCAGCATCTTTACCCCCGCACGGTGCGACTTAATACCGGTACATCGAAAAACACTATGCCTACTAGAATTTCACTTTATTTCACAAAACCTATTCTGTGTATATATTTTGGACAATAATATTGTGACGGGTTATTTATTCAACGTAGCAGGCGCATGAAGCATCGTCAGGAAGAACACATATAGCAGAGGTTTCAAGCGAGACTGATCATAAAGGGAGGATGGCTAATCACGTGTGATCACGTGATGCGAGGGTTCTATCGTGGGAGGCTACTCCACGTAATAGCCGCTAACCTTCCACGTACCCCCTTCCAAGTACGGCGTCACGGTTTCAATGATCCCCGATTGGTTTTCAAAACGCGTTTGAAACATGTAAACCGCATAGTCGCCTTCGGGCGCGCCGGGCATCGATTTTTCACGAGTAACACGCACCCGTTTGCGCGACTCCACCTCACCGAAATCTCGGCGCGCAAGCTCTACTGTGCGCGCCAACATGCCGGCAGAGAGAGGCGCTTGCAGCAGTGTGGACGAAGTTTCCCAGGCATGCTCATAGTTGCCGTTGTCGACGGCCTCCAGCCACGCCAGCGCCGCCGCCTCGGCTTCATTAGTATGCGAGTAAGCGGGCATGGGAAGCACTAGCAGCGCAGCGGTGATGCAAAGGGTCAGCGTTTTGAGCATGGTTGCCTCGTTGGGCGTTTGGCAGCCGCCAAGGGAATTTCGTGGGTCTTATATAGTTATCGGAAATCGGCGGGGTTTCTTTAGGGTTGGGGTTGTATTTCCGTAACCGAAAAGCCCCAGGCTCCACGTTTCTCCCCGCGGCATCCATCCTGTTTCTGCTGCCACTAGTAGATCACCATGCCCGCCAATGCCTTCTATTCCGAACTCTCCAGCTTTTACGAATTGATGCTCGTTAAAATCGGCTCCCTCCACTCTGGATAGCAGCATTTGTCAGCAATAAGATGCTGCTCTCATTTGGCCGAAAATGCCCGCCTTGTGGCCGCTCAACGCATCGTTGGAAGAATACGTAACAGCTAATCTGTAATCTCACTTCAACACGATGAGATTAGCCATGACCCAGCCTAAAACGGCCTTGTTATTAATCGACGTTCAAGCCTCCTTCCCCGCCCGCGATTACTGGGTAGAATCACTGGCTCAGGCGTGGCGCCCCAAGCAGCGTGCGGTGCTAAATGCCGCCCAGACCAGCGGTATACCGGTTGTGCGCATTCTGCATGAAGAACCTGGCAGCCAAGGGCCTTTTGACCCTGATGGTGGCCTCATTCGTCCGCTTGATGACTTTAACGATGAAGTGGCGGTGACCTTTCATAAGCGTGTACATAACGCGTTCAGCGATACCTCGCTAGAAAGCTGGTTACGGGAGCGAAGCATTGAACGTCTGGCGATTAGCGGTATTCGTACCGAGCAATGCTGCGAAACCACCGCACGGGTGGCGTCGGATTTGGGATTTAGCGTCGACTTTATTAGCGATGCTACCCTGACATTTCCCATGACGCGCCAAGGTATCACCTGGTCAGCGGATGATATTAAGGCACGCACCGAACTGGTACTTGAAGGCCGCTTTGCGCGTATTATCAGTACACAAGACTTGATCAACGAATGGCAAAAACCACGTGATTGAAGAGCAACACAATAGCCAACCGCCATCCACGAGAGCCACCACCTTGCGGGTGGCGGTACTGATGATGCCCGGCCAAGTGCCGCTTGATTTGATTGGCCCACTTCAGGTCTTGCAGTGTGCTGACCGGCTTTCGATAGACGTTCAGGTGCGCTATATCGGCCCCAAAGCGGCCATGCAGTGGCTAGGGCCGCTAACCCTCAGCGGTATTGACCCCTTGCCTGAACAGCTTCCACCTCAAGATTTACTGCTTATCCCTGGGCAGTACCGCAGTAGCCTTGAGCCATTGGCTCAGCAAGAGTGTGTCGCTTGGCTCAAGGCGAATGCCCACTATGCAGATACACTGATGACCGTTTGCTCGGGCACGCTATTACTGGCGGATGCTGGCCTGTTAGAGGGGCGGCGCTGTACCACCCACCACACGCTAATCGAGCAGCTGCAAGCCAAAGCCCCACAAGCAAAGGTACAACGTGATTGTATCTTTACCGAGGACGGGCGCTATTTAACCAGCGCAGGGATTTCAACCGGCATTGATACCATGCTGTACTGGCTTACTCGTGCTTGTGGCCATTCACTGGCCTTGGCGGTAGCGCGAGAAATGGTGCTGTATCTTCGCCGTAGTGGCCAAGAGCCTCAACTGGGGGCCTGGCTTGAAGGCCGCAATCATGTGGATGAACGACTGCATCGCGTTCAAGATGCAATATGCGCCGCCCCCGCGCAAACCTGGCGTATCGAGACATTGGCAGCTCAGGCAGCCATGAGCGAGCGTCATTTCCGGCGCCAATTCAAAAACCTCACCGGCATGCTAGTGGGCGACTACATTATGGGGTTGCGCCTGCAGCGAGCCAAAGCGTTAATGACCGAAACGACCTGGACGCTAGCGCGCATCGCCGAAGCATCCGGATTCGGTGATGAGCGACAGCTAAGGCGCAACTGGGTTCGCCAGGAAAAAGTGCCGCCTAGTGTATGGCGTCGCTCCCAGCTATCTTGATCAAAGGTTTATTCAGCATCACTCCAGAATCTCGTAATGCCGTTCAACATTGGCTGAAACCTTGCCCCAGACGGAGACTTTCACTCTAGCTTGATGACGCTCAAATGAGTCTCGATCTATGAATTCTTCATATACATCAAATCGGCAGGGGTTCGTTGAGCATTGAACAACGTCAAAGGCGATACAGCCTGACTCTGCTAACGTTAGCTGCTTGTGGTTAATAAGTTCTTCTTTAACATCGCCTAGATACGACTCTGGAACGATAATGAAACCTTTCAGTATGACCTTTGACATTGATTCCCCTCGCATTGCCCGCCACTATCGCCGGTAATGTAGTTGCCTCAACAGATCAAAGGCGGTCTTGATGACCTTGTCTTCAGGTGTTATCTGCTGCATGATTTTGACATTGCCGTTTCCATGAGGCTGGGTAAATAGATGAATACAGCGCAACTTGAAACCATCACGAACGAAGCAATGACCCTATCGGAGAAAGAGCGGGCTAAACTCGCCCATGATTTGGTAGCAAGCCTGGATGGTATGGCTGAAATCAGTGTATCGGAAGCTTGGGACGCGGAGATATGTCGCAGAATCAATGAGATTGAATCTGGCAAAATCAAATCTTTAGATGTCAGTGAAGTCCTTGAGCGTGCCAGAGCTCGGTTAAGGAATTGATTTTGATAGTAAAGGTTAGTCCAGAGGCTGCAGAAGAACTGATGGAAGCCGCAGCTTGGTATGAACTCGAATCACCGGGGCTTGGTGAACAGCTAATTGATACCTTTGAACAAGCTACCACAAAGCTAAGCGCACCAAATCCACCACTAGTTCCTGCAGTAGGCGAAGCAAGCAAACGTGGCGCAAAGCGCTTGATCCTTCAACAATTCCCGTTTTCCCTTGTGACTGTTTCCAATAACCAAACAATTACCATTGTTGCTTTCGCCCATCATTCGAGAAAGCCGGGTTACTGGCATAATCGGGTTAGCCCATAATACCAATCATCGCGCAATTATCGCTTTTATGTCATTAGTATGAAGTACGTCCCACTACTGCTGGGTTAGCCGGTACAGCCTCACTGGACGGCCATGAAATTCAAGATTATCGAACGCAGAAAACCCTGCTTTCTCTGCAACCTTAAGTGACGCACCATTTTCAGGCTCAATAACAACCACCACCGACGATAGCTGCTTTTGATTAAATGCATAATGGAGTACCACTTGCACTGCCTCAGACGCCAGTCCCTTGCCCCAGTAACGTTTGGCTAGCCGATAGCCCAGACCAATCTCCTCAACACCATTTACCTCTTCAGGGCTGACACCGCAAAAGCCGACAAGCTTACCGGAGCACTTCTCTACTAAGGCCCACGGCCCGATGCTGTGAGCTGCATAGCTCTCCAAACACCACTCGATAAACCGCCGAGTCGCCGTTTCATCGCAAACGCCTCGAATCGAATATTTCATGACCTCAGGGTCGCTGAGGATATTGGTCAACTCGGGAACATCATCTAGGGATAAAGTCCGTATAAGTAGTCGTTCCGTTTCGTAAATTTGCACCATTTCCTCCTTGTTGATGATGCTCTTGGCAAGCGCTAACCCCGAACGCAATTGATTGTCGGGAAGAGTGTGCCTTTACTGGGCTTAAGCCCTCGACGTTGGGTAAAACCGCTACCCAAACTCGGAACAGCTCAAGGAAGAGGTTAAGCGTCGCGATGGTGTGGCGAAGCGTCTTAAAACTCAACTACGGCTTCAATTTCCACAGCAAACCCCTTCGGCAATGAGCCAACACCAATGGCAGAGCGTGCATGCTCACCGCGCTCACCAAGAACGGTAACAAACAGGTCGGAGCAACCGTTGATGACTTCAGTGTGAGAGGTGAAATTTGGATCAGCATTGACCATACCAAACATCTTCACGACACGCCGCACCCGATCAAAGTCTCCCAGCGCTTCTTGGATGAGCGCAAGGAGATACAGGCCAACTTCTTGAGCGTACATCCGGGCCTGCTCGACAGTGACTTCCTGCCCAACTTTAGGGACAACCCCCCCCCTTCTCGCAACGGAGCCCCCTTACCTGACAGATAGAGCATGTTGTCCGAAATGACATAGGAGCGAAAGTTGCCCCTTGGCATGGTAACGACGGGTAGCTCCAAGCCCAACGAATGGATGCGCTCTTCCACGGTTGATTTCATGACAGGCTCCACGTATAGATTGTTAAGGCTTTAGTGACAACGAGCACTGATTTATTAAAGCTTTAGCCGATAAATATTCGCCCTGATTTTGGCAGCAATATCCGCTAAAACGTTATCGTCTTCACGTTTATAGTCATGGGACGAAATATAGCCTTCATACCGATCAAAGTATTTGCTCACGCTAGACGCAATGGGCTTGAACGCCGAATGTTGACCCGTCCCGTGCATAGGGAATAGCTTCGCATGTAAATGATCTACTCCATAACCTTCGAATATCATTCCCGTACGACCGACATCATCCAATGCCTCATCAAGCAGCAAAGCCACCCGCTTAGAAGCCAATACTAGCGCCGTTACGACATCATCATCTTGAGCAAACAGATAGCTTGGAACATGACGCTTGGGAATGACCACTGAAAACCCAGGTGTATTCGGATAAATGGAAAGAAAAGCCAAGTGATCTGCGTCCTCCCATATCTTGTGACATGGAACGTTACCGGCCACGATCTCACAAAAAACACAGTTCATATTCAGTCCTTGATGTCACTTGATATGCCCTTGTTCATAGACAGCCTTAGTCGAGCTTCGACCATCCCGCAGTGGCAGGTAGCCCTGTGCTTAGCTTGAATCCTGAATTCAAACATTAAGCGCAGCACCCGCGGTTTTCAGCGCCCCTGAATACTCTCCGAGGAACACTTGTGCCGGTGTCCGATACCCCAAACGTTTTCTGGGGCGATTGTTCAGCTTGGCAACGACTCTCCTCAGTGCTGAGTCGCTCACCTTTCGGAAGTCCGTTCCTTTCGGGAAATACTGGCGAATCAGGCCGTTGGTATTTTCATTGGTACCACGCTGGCATGAGCGGTACGGGTCACAAAAATAGGTCTTGGCCGAGACGGCCTTGGCAACCTGTCGGTGCTCAGCGAATTCCGAACCGTTATCCAAGGTGATGGTCTGCACTGCGCCTCGGCGTGGTTCTAATAACCGGGTCATCGCCTTGGCCGTTCCAGTGGCTGTGATCGTCGGCAGGCGCGCCGCCAAGAGGTAACCGCTGCGCCTCTCGACCAG
>NZ_FNII01000010.1 GCF_900103865.1 Vreelandella arcis | reverse complement strand
ATCAGGCTTGGCAGGCGCTTCGTCACTTTCCAGGCGCTGCGTCGGCGCTGATCACTTCTCGATTGCGCCTGCTCGGGCGCATAGCCAGTCGTAAGCCCATTGCGCTTTATCTCCCGGCTAATGGTGCTGCTGTGCACCCCAATAGCCTTGGCTATTTGTCGCTGGCTGATGCCGGTCTCAAGATAAGCAAAAATTTGGTATCGTTGGGCTTGGGTCAGCTGTCGGTATCCCATGCTCTGCTTCACTTTGGTCGGTAAAGTCGAGAGGGTACCGGCGCTGGCCCTCCTTCCTCTACTGTGTGATCCAAAGTGCTGCGGTTATTCTATGAATCCAGGATCACTGGCTACGTCCCTCGCATTGTTAAACTCAACTTCATCGTCCGTCTCTAACGACTCCTCTAGCGGTATAAGCCCCTGCTGTACCAAGCTTTCATAGTTTGCCATCACCGTTTCCGCAAGCGCTGACTCGGGGCTGGTTGCTTGAAACTCTGCAAAGTAATCTTGCGCAACCTGTTGAGCGGTTTGCGCCTGGCTTAAGTATTCTTGAGCTGAACGGTCATTACCTTTTTCCGCTTCTTCGAAACTACTGACATAAAAAAGCTGCGCATAGGCAATGGATCGCTGGCTTCGGCTGAGTGCCAAGGTTCGATCACCTGTAAGGTCAAACTGTTGAAGCGAAGTGCTGCCCTCTTCGCCCGCCCGATAACCAAGAAACGCAATAATTATTATTAACAATGAAAAAATGACTAAAACAAGGGTTAACCCCATTTTGACTGAGATATTACTAAGTACACGGTTCATAGTGCGGAATGCCTCCAGGCTACATCCATTAGCTACTGGTAATTTATGTAATCTAGCTAGAAACAGACTAGCGACTTTAGATTACTTAAACTTACCGATATTTTTTAGAGCAAGGTATGTATCGGCCTGAAATGAATAGACTTTAGTCTGAGGTAAAAAAATTATTTTCATTAATTATGCTAATGAAAAATAATCCTTATATAAATTAAAAGCTTATAAAAAATACCTATGTGAAAAATGATAAAAACCCCAAAACTTAACATGAGTTATCGTCTTAAATGATTTTTCTGAATTGTATTCTGATCATAACCCTCCAATTTCTGCCCGATCACTCATTCCTTAAGCGTAGGAAACGTTCTTGGATGTCTAATAGGGAGAGTGATTAGGTGCAGTGAATCTTGGCGGGCAAGGAGCAGTATCGAGCCTGCGATGATCATCACCGCCGTGGCTTGGTTAAGCCACGGCGGTGATGAAAGAGGTAATCTCGGGGGGTTATTTATCCGCGTGAATCTTAATCCGGTAGAGTACGCAGTAAACCACCGGCAACACCACCAGGGTTAACAGGGTGGCGACGCCAAGGCCACCGATCAGCGCGACCGCCATGCTGGCGAAGAAGGCATCGCTGATCAGCGGGATCATGCCCAGCATGGTGGTCAAGGCGGCCATGGCGACCGGGCGAACGCGGCTGACGGCCGCTCGCACCACCGCGTGGTAACGGTCCTGATGCAGCGGCAGCTGTACGTTGATTTCCTCCACCAGCACGATGGCGTTCTTGATTACCATCCCGATCAAGCTCAGCGTGCCGAGCAGCGCCATGAACGAGAACGGCAAGCCGGTCAGCAGCAGCGCGCCCACCACGCCGATAATCGTCAGCGGCACCAGCGACCAGATGGCCAGCGGCTGGCGGAAGTTGTTGAACAGCACCACGGTGATAATAAACATCATCACCAGCCCCAGCGGCAGCGAGGAGAACAATCCACTTTGCGCCTCGCCAGCGGTTTCATACTCGCCGCCCCACTCCAACCGGTACCCCGGTGGTAGATCCAACGCTTCCACCTCCGGACGGATCTCGGCCAGTACGCTCGCCGCCGTTACGCCGCTTAACGGGTGCGGTTCGCCATATACCGCCAGCATACGTTCCCGGTTACGGCGCTTGATCAGCGGGTCAGCCACCTGGGTCGTGATATCGTTGATCACCTGGTCAGCGGTAATATAGCGCCCCAGTTCCTGGCTCCATACGTTGAGCGAGCCAAGGTTATCCGCGTCGTGGCGCTGCTCGGGGATCGCCCGCGCCACCATGGGAATCAAATCGCTGCCATCCCGATAAACGCCCACCTGACTGCCGCTGGTACTCAAGGCGAGTGTGGCGGCCAGGTCTTCGCGGGTGACGCCCAGCCGCCGCGCAGTGTCTTCCATAAATATCGGCTCAATCACCTGCACGCGGTTACGCCAGCTAGTGCGCACGCTGGTCATGTGCGGCGTAGCGCGGAACATGGCTTCAACCTTGTCGCCCAACTGGCGCAGCACCTCGGGGTCGCTACCGTAAAAGCGCGCCTCCAACTTGGCTTTGGGTGCGGGACCGACTTCCAGCGGGGCGATTTTATAGTCGATATCGCTGTGGTCGCGCTCCAGCTCTTTCTCCACCTCGGCCATGCGTGCACGCTGAGTGGCTTTATCATCGGTTTCGACTATCAGTTGCGCATAGCTGGCGTAGCGGTCTTCGGGCGAATAGGTCAGGGTAAAGCGCTGCGCGCCTCCGCCCACCGTGGTGGTCAAATGGCGAACACCTTCCATCTGCATGACGGTGTCTTCCAACTCGCTAATCCGGCGCTGGGTTTCGAGAATATCCGTGCCTTCCGGCGTGCGGTAATCGACAAAAAAGATCGGTGTGTTCGACGCAGGGAAGAAGGCATTTTTAACCGAGCCAAAGCCGACCACTGCGCTCGCTAATATCGCCGCGACCAGCAAAAGCGTGACCCAGCGCCAACGAATGCCGGTAATAATGACGCGGCTAAAAGCGCGGTACACGATGCCTTTATAGGGGTCATCCTGACCATCACCGGGGGCGACGTTGCGGAAAAACAGCTTGAAGTAGAAGGGGGTGAGCGTCAGCGCAGTAATCCAGCTCAGCAGCAACGAGTAGAGCAGCACAAAAAACAGCGAGCCGATAAACTCACCGGTGGTATCCGGCGATAGACCAATGGGCGCAAAGGCCGCAATCGCAATCAGCGTGGCCGCCAGCAACGGCCAGGCGTTTTGGCGGATCACCTGGTGGGCCGAGTCGCGAATCGTGTTGCCGCGTTTTAAGCCCACCAGCATGCCTTCGGTCACCACAATGGCGTTATCCACCAGCATGCCGAGGGCGATGATGAGCGCCCCCAGCGAGATTTTTTCCAGTTGCAGGCCGTGGATACGCATTAGCATAAAGGTGCCGATGATGGTGATCAGCAGGATAAAGCCCATCAACAGGCCGCTGCGCCAGCCCATGAACAGCATCAGCACCACAATCACGATGGCCACCGCCTGTATCAAGCTGACCAAAAAGCCCGATACCGCTTCATCGACCACCTGAGGCTGGTCGTAGACCACGTTCAGTTCCATGCCCAGCGGCGTGCGAGTTTCCAGCTCCGCCAAGCGCTGTTGCAGCCGTTCACCAACCTCGACCACGTTAACGCCGCTTTCAAAGGAGATGCCCAGCGAGATCGCTGGTCTGCCCATATCGCGGTACAGCTGCTGGGGTTGCTCCGCCAGTTCGCGGCTTATATCGGCAATATCGCTGAGCCGCACTAACTCGCCATCGCCTTCGCTGACAATCAGCGCGCGCAGATCATCAATATTCGCCGCGCTGCCGGTAGGCGTAATGCGAAAGCGACGACCATCCTGTTTAAGGTGCCCTGAGTCGGCCACCGCATTTTGCGTGTCGAGCAGCTGTTGCAACCGGGTAAGCGGAATATTCAGCGCGCGCAGCCGTTCGCGGTCTACCTCGATATAAATGCGTTCTGGGTGCTCGCCGCCCAGCGACACCTTCTCGACACCTTCGACCAGCGCCAACTCACGCTTGAGGAAATCAGCATGGTCGGCCAGGTCGGGCATGGAGTAGCCTTCGCCGGTCAGGTTGACCATGAAGCCAAACACATCGCCGAAATCGTCGTTAATGCGCGACTGCCTGGCCCCCGGGGGGAGCGCTGCCTGGGCATCCTCGACCTTGCGGCGCAGCGAATCCCATAGCTGCTCCAGCTCTTCGTTTTGCACCGTGCTTTCAAGCTCGACGGTAATCTGCGAGAGGCCGTCGGAGCTCACCGAGCTGACGCGTTTGATCGACGACATCTCCTGGATCGACTCTTCCAGTGTCGAGGTGACTTCCTGCTCCACCTCCTCCGGCGTCGCGCCAGGGTATTGGGTGGTGATCAGGGCGTTACGGATGGTGAACTCGGGGAACTCCAACTGCCCCATGCCCAGAAACGCCAGCGCGCCGCCCGCGAGCAGCACCACCGTCATTAAATAGCTGGCCGCCCGGTGACGTAAGAAGTAGTCGACCATATTAAAGCCCCTGCTCTTTTACCCACGGGGTGACTTGGGTGTCTGCGGTTAGGCGGTGAGCACCGGCGGCCACGATACGATCTCCCGCTGACAGGTCACCGCTGACCTGCAGACCGTTTGAGGTTAGTGGCCCAACGTCTACCGGCACTGCCTCAAGGTGGTCTGTATCGTCATAGCGCCATACCTGGGCCTGGTCAGGGTCATCGCCGGCGTAGCTCACCGCCTCTGGTGGGAGGTGCCATGCTGGCTGAGTCGCATCGGATTGCAACGCACTCAAATCCAGGCGCACATTGGCGCTCATGCCATCGAGTAGCGTGATGTCATCGGGTTGGGGAAGCGTCAGCGTGATTTCGTAGGCCAGGCTCTGCGCGCTGGCTTGAGTGGTGTAAGACGCAAGTTGGGCAAGGTAGGGGGTATTGCTTCCGCCAAAGCGCACTTCAAACGCCAAGGCGTCGCCGAAGGGCTTGCCGTTGTTGCGCGGCATGCGCTGAACGATCTGCTCGGGCAGGTGAAACACCACGTCTAACTGCCCCGGTTGCTGGATAACCGCGACGGTTTGCTGCACTTGGACAATCTGGCGGTTATCCACCGGCACCTGGGCAATCACACCGTCGTAGGGCGCGCGAAGCTGCGTATGGGTGACCTGCTCTTGGGCTTGCTCAAAAGTGGCGCGGGCCGCCCGCCACTCACTCTCTGCCTCATCAAACCGGGCTTGACTCACCGCCCCGCGCTCCAGTGTATAGCGCATGCGCTCTAACATCGCCTTGGCTAACTCTAAGCGTGAACGGGCGCTATCTAGTTCGCTTTGCGCATTGCGGTCATCAATACGCGCAATCACCTCACCCTCGCTTACCCGTTGGCCGGGGCTGACGTTGAGTTCGAGTAATTCACCCCCCATGCGAAACGACAAATTGCTGCGCGTAGTGGCTTCCACCCGCGCCGGGAACTGCCGCAGCGCCGACGCATTCGCCGCTTCCAGGGTCATCAATTTGACCGGTCGTGCCGAATCGTCGGGCGCTGCCGGGGGTTGCTCACAGCCAACGAGCCATAACAAGGCGATAAGGCCCGGCAGCACACGGATAAAGGTAACTGGCACGAAGAGCTCCTTGCGGGGGTTCAGCGTTGTATCAAAAAATGCTTAAGCGCATTGAGTTGAAATGAGTCAACCGACACTTTCACTGACATACATGAATGTCAGTTACAGTGTAGAATAATCACCCAACGGCGACTTTGCCAGCCATAAATGCCAGAATCCGTATAATTTCAAGGTAAGGAATCGCTATGTCTCGTCGTAAGGCCGATGCCGAACGCACCCGAGAAACGATACTCGACGCCGCAGAGTCCACCTTTCTCGCCCAGGGCGTTTCGCGCACCACGTTAGCGCATATTGCCCAGGCAGCGGGGGTTACCCGCGGCGCGATCTATTGGCATTTTGAAGATAAAGCCGCCTTGTTCGATGCGCTGCTTGAACGGGTGCGACTCCCGCTGGATGAGATTGTCGATGACGCCGCACTTCGCCTCGGCGCAACGCCGATCGACTGCTTGCGTGAGATCGCTCAGCGCTCGCTGGCAGGCATCTGCCACGACCTACCGCTTCAGCGAGCCGCCACCATCGTGCTGCACCGCTGCGAAAAACTCGAAGACGACCACCCCAAAATCTGCATGATCACGCGGCTTTCCGAGCACGCTGAAGCCCAAGTAGAGCAGCTATTTGAACAGATCCAACTCGCCGACAACTTGCGTGCCGACCTCACTCCTGCCAGCGCTCGCCGTCAGTTTCATGGCTTTTTGATTGGTGTCTGCTTTGATTGGCTACAGGATCCCCAGCAATATTCATTGGCGGATGAATACAACGGCGTTGTCGAAACGTTAATACGCGGATTAATCGTCGACAGCCCTTTAAACCACTAAATAATCACTTGGCACGAGGTTTGCCTATATTAAGAGAATAGAGGAGACACTCATCCATTAGGAGCCTGCCATGAACCCCTCTGATTATCCGCTCAGTGAAGTCCCCTTCAGCGCCCGCAAGGGCCTACTGTCCACGTCTGCCGTCCTACTGGGCTTTACGTTTTTTACCGCCACCATGTGGGCAGGGGGCACCCTGGGTCAGGCCTTCTCGATAGGCCAACTGTTGTGGATTATCGTCATCGGCAACCTGCTGCTGGGGGCTTACGCGGCGGCACTGGCCTATATCGCCTGTCAAAGCGGTCTCACCTCGGTGCTGATGGCCATTGTTCTGATGGATCATTATTTGCGGCATCGGGGCAAAATGGGGATGTTTCGGTCGCTAAGCCCATCATTGGCCAGCTCTGATTTCGTTTTAGTTCGGAGTAACGTCGTTGACATTGGCAAGCGGCTGGTCGGCTAAGAGAAAACAGCGCCAGTGAACGGCACGATTCGGAAAAGGCCTGTGACATGAGCTTCTCATTTCGGCAATTGCGCTATTTCGTGGCGGTTTCGGAGGTCGGCTCGATTTCCGGCGCCGCCAGGGATTTGTCCGTGTCCCAGTCAACGGTCACCGAAGCAATCAAGGACTTGGAGGCAGACCTGGGGGTGGTGCTTCTGGAGCGTCATGCCCGGGGCATGGGGCTCACTCACAAGGGTCATGCCTTTCTCCGCCATGCAAATCGGATTCTGGCGGAGGTCAGCTACGCCAGGGGCGTTTTTGAAGATCAGGTTCAGGTCTCCGGCACGCTCAATGTCGGAGTAACTTCCATTGTTGCCGGTTACGCCCTGCCGGATTTGCTGGCCCGTTATCGGCGGGCTTTTGGTGCCACCGCGGTGCGAGTAGTGGAGGACGCGCCCGAATACCTGGAACATTACCTGCTCAGTGGTGAACTGGACGTGGCTATCTTGATCCTTTCGGCCCTGTCTGAGCGCGGTGCCCTCAATACCGCGGTGATGGAAACCTCGCCTTTTCGTGCTTGGCTGCCCAATGGGCACCGGCTGTCGGGTTCCGCTGCGGTTTCCCGGGAAGCTCTGCTGGAAGAACGCTTTATTCTCCTCAATACCGATGAGATCCGTCTTGCCACTGCTGACTTATGGACGGCCGCCAGCCACAAGACGGGGATGGCCATGCGCACCTCCTCCGTGGAAGCGGTGCGCAGCCTGGTGGCTACCGGGGCCGGAGTGTCGGTGCTACCTGATCTGGTCTACCGACCCTGGTCCCTGGAGGGAGACCGCATTGATGGTGTTGCGCTGGCCGAGCCGCTGCCGCCGGTAGAAGTGGGGTTGGCCTGGCGCCGTGGTGCCGCGGTCAGCGAGCCGGCGCGGGCATTTATCGACCTGGCCCTGGAGTAGCCGCCGCTGCAGCACCGTTAAGACACCTGTCCGGGCGATGTGTCACGCCGCTTCCCCAGACTCATCGGATTCCCCGCGATTACTCTCCCTGCCTTGGCTCTGTTATTCGCTGAATTTCTTCTCCTCCCATAATATCGGAAATACCGATATATGTTTTCTGTTTTTATATGTGGCGATATGAGGGTCTCTACCTATAATCAAAAAATTACATGTTGCATGGCATTAGAAGGGCCGATAGCGGCCAGATATTCTGAGCAGGAGAATAATCATGAGAAATGCTTGCACTTCCCTGGTGACGGCTGCCTTTATGGTGACAACGATGACAGCAGCGGCCGA
This sequence comes from Vreelandella arcis, assembly GCF_900103865.1. Classification (GTDB taxonomy): domain Bacteria; phylum Pseudomonadota; class Gammaproteobacteria; order Pseudomonadales; family Halomonadaceae; genus Vreelandella; species Vreelandella arcis. The sequence continues at coordinate 150,779 of NZ_FNII01000010.1, read as the reverse complement.
TATGAAAAAGTCTGTTGGTTCTGGTGAAGGTCAGGTCAATATTGTGGCCTGGCCGGGTTACATCGAACGGGGCCAGACAGACGAAAACTATGACTGGGTGACTGGTTTTGAGCAGGAGACCGGCTGCAAGGTGCAGGTCAAGACCGCAAGTACCTCGGACGAGATGGTTGCACTGATGAACGAGGGTGGTTTTGACCTGGTCACCGCCTCCGGGGATGCCTCCCTGCGCATCATCATGGGTGAACGTGTTCAGCCCATCAACATCGATCTGATACCCAGTTGGGACACCATCGATGAGCGCCTGAAGGAATCTCCCTGGCACACCTTGGATGGTGCCCACTACGGAGTGCCTTATCAGTGGGGCGCCAATGTACTGATGTACAACACCGAGACTTTCAAGGACAAGCCACCCACAAGTTGGCGCGTGGTATTTGAAGAAATGACACTGCCGGATGGCACATCCAACGTAGGCCGGGTACAGGCGTTCGATGGTGCTATCTACATTGCCGATGCCGCTCTGTATCTGAAGTATCATCAGCCTGAGTTGGGTATCGACGACCCCTATGAGCTCAACCCGGAGCAGTACAAGGCGGCACTCGATCTGCTAAGAGAGCAACGTAAACTCGTGGGCCGCTACTGGCATGATGCTTTTGTGCAGATTGATGACTTCACCAACGAGGGCGTGATCGCCTCCTCCGCCTGGCCCTTCCAGGCAAACATCCTCAAGGCTCAGGGTGAGCCCGTGGCCACGGTGATCCCGAAAGAGGGCGCCACTGGCTGGGCCGACACCACCATGATGCACGCCGAAGCTGCCAACCCCAACTGCGCCTACATGTGGATGGAGCATTCCCTGAACCCGAAACTGCAGGGGGATCTGGCGTCCTGGTTCGGCTCAGTGCCTGTGGTTCTGGAAGCTTGCAAAGACAACGAGTTGCTGGGCGAGAACGGTTGCGAGAACAACGGCCTGCAGAACTTTGACCGTATTAGCTTCTGGCGTACTCCTGTCTCCAACTGCAGTGACCCTGCCGGCTGTGTCCCTTACTACCGCTGGGTGACGGATTACATTGCTATTCTCGGCGGCCGCTAGAAAACAGAGCCCAGCCTCCCGGCAGCACCGCTGTGGTGCCGGCACAGGGAGTTCATTATGCAACAGAATACGGTGTTGATCGCCATGCCAGAAAATGCCCGCCAAGTGTCATCAAGCCAAGAGGCATCGTTTCCAGCCGCAGTTAGTCTGGCAAGTGTTAGCCGGCACTTTGATGCGGTCAAGGCAGTGGATCAGGTGGATCTGACCGTTCATGAAGGGGAGTTCTTCGGAATGCTGGGACCGTCTGGCTCCGGCAAGACTACCTGTCTGCGGCTGGTGGCAGGCTTCGAACAGCCTACCGCCGGACACATTGCCATTTTCGGGGAGCAGGTGGACGGGATTCCCCCCTATCGCCGTTCGGTCAATACAGTGTTTCAGGATTACGCTCTGTTTCCCCATATGAATGTTGTGGACAACGTTGCCTACGGTCTGATGATTCGTGGTGTCGGCAAAAAGGAACGCCGTCGCCAAGCGGAAGAGACACTTGAACTGGTGCGGCTGTCGGAATTCGTCGATCGGGAACCAGGCCAGCTGTCCGGGGGGCAGCGCCAGCGTGTTGCCCTGGCCCGGGCGTTGATCAACCGCCCCAAGGTGCTGTTGCTGGATGAGCCCCTGGGGGCCCTGGATTTGAAACTGCGGGAGCAGATGCAAGTTGAACTCAAGTCCCTGCAACGGGAGCTGGGAATTACCTTCGTGTTTGTCACTCATGATCAGAGTGAGGCCCTTTCCATGAGTGACCGGGTGGCAGTGTTCAATCAGGGTAGGGTGGTACAGGTGGGAACTCCCGTGGATATCTATGAGCGTCCCGAGACCCGCTTTGTTGCTGATTTCGTGGGCTCCTCGAATATCCTGGAGCCGGCTTTCTGTGAGCGCATTGGCGCGCCCTCCGGACTTTGGAGCCTGCGTCCCGAGAAGATACGTCTTGCGCCAGAGGGCCTTTCGGATGAAGCGGGCACCATTGATGTAACGGGCGAAGTGCGCCACGTGCAGTATCAGGGTGCCACCCGCCGCTGTGTTCTCGCGGTCAAGGACACCGAACTGGCCTTGGCGATGCCGGCTGTGGGCGTCGAGCCCGTGGTGGGCAGGACGGCACATGTTCGCTGGCGTCTGGATGACATGCACGGGATGAAGCAGGTATGAACACCCGGGATGCGAGCGTAACCCCGGCTCGCGGCGGGGTTTGGGGGCGTCTGTCGGATCTGTTCTATCGCCGCCCGGCGATTCTGCTAGCGCTGTTGCTGGGCCCGCCCTTGTTCTGGATCGGAGTGGTGTACGTGGGCTCGCTGCTGGCCCTGCTGGTGCAGAGCTTCTATTCCATCGACGAGTTTTCCGGGCGGATCGTCAGGGAGTTCACCTTCAAAACCTATCTGGAGCTGCTGCGGCCATCGAACCTGGACATTGTGCTGCGCACTGTGCTGATGGCGGCGACAGTGACGGTGACTTCCGCCATAATCGCTTTCCCCATAGCCTACTATGCTGCCCGCTATGCCCGGGGCTGGGTGAAGGCACTGTTCTTTATTGCGGTGATGCTGCCGCTGTGGTCCAGCTATCTGGTGCGGGTGTACGCCTGGAAACTGATCCTGGCCAACGAGGGAGTCCTCAACTGGGGTGTCAGTAAGGTTGGTCTCAGTCCACTGATCGAGGCGCTGTTGTCGCTGCCGGTCATTGGTGGGCCGTCGCTAGCCTTCAGTTATATTGGCACCTTTCTGGTATTCCTGTATCTATGGCTACCATTCATGATCCTGCCGATACAGGCAGCACTGGAGCGGGTACCCGTTTCCATGCTGGATGCCTCCAGTGACCTGGGCGCCCGTCCCGGTCAGACCTTCCGCAAGATTATTTTCCCGCTTGCGCTTCCGGGCATTGTTGCCGGCTCCATTTTCACCTTCTCACTGACGCTGGGGGACTACATTGCACCCCAGATCGTCGGATCGTCACGCCTGTTCATCGGTCAGGCGGTGTATGTGCACCAGGGCACGGCGGGCAACCTGCCCATGGCCGCAGCCTTCTCCATGGTGCCTATCGTGGTGATGGCCATCTATCTTTGGATTGCCAAACGTATGGGGGCCTTTAATGCGCTTTAACCGTTCCGGTGCACCCCGGCGCCTGAAACTAGCGGCGATCGCAGGTCTGCTATTTCTGCACCTGCCACTGTTGCTGATTTTTCTCTATGCTTTCACCACGGAAGAAAAAAGCTATCAGTTTCCGCCCCCAGGCTACACCCTGAAATGGTTCTCCGTGGCGTGGGAGCGCCAGGATATCTGGGATGCTTTCATGCTGTCCCTTAAGATCGCCTGCATTGCCACCGGCGCGGCTATTGTACTGGGAACCCTGGCCGCGGCCGCCGTTGCTCGTACCCGTTTCTTCGGACGGGAAGTTCTATCACTGCTGATAATCCTGCCTATTGCACTGCCGGGCGTGGTGACTGGCATTGCCCTGCGTTCGGCCTTCGATATTGCCAGTATTCCTTTCTCTTTCTGGACCATAGTGCTGGGGCACGCCACCTTCTGCGTGGTAGTGGTCTACAACAATGCCGTGGCGCGCCTGCGGCGAACCTCGTCATCCTTGCTGGAGGCGTCTCTGGATCTGGGCGCCAACAGCTTCCAGACGTTTCGCCACGTATTGCTGCCCAATCTGGCAACCGCACTGCTGGCAGGAGGCATGCTCGCCTTTGCTCTGTCCTTTGACGAGGTCATTGTCACCACTTTCACTGCCGGTCAGCAGGAAACCCTGCCCATCTGGATGCTCAGCGAACTGGTGCGCCCAAGGCAACGGCCGGTCACCAACGTGGTGGCAGTATTTGTAGTTATTATAACCTTTCTACCCATTCTGATGGCCTACTACTTCACTCGCGGCAGCGAAACCATCGCTGGCCAAGGCAAGTAGGACGGGGCGGAGACAACGACGAGGAAACCATGATGTCCAATACAACTGGTCAGTTCCGGGGACAGTCTCCCCAAGATATCCGGATGCTCATCGGCAACTCGCTGGTGCACGGAGTCGGTCCCGAGGAACCCATACTCAATCCGCGCACCGGCACCAGAATCCTAGGACTGCAGGAGGCCACCGACGAGCAGGTACACCAGGCTGTGACTGCTGCCCGCAAGGCGTTTCCGGGTTGGTCCAGAAGCACCCCGGGCGAACGTTCCACTCTGCTGCTGCGGCTGGCGGACCGGATTGAGCAGATGAGTGAGGAATTTGCCGCACTCGAGGCCCTCAACTGCGGCAAGCCTTACCACATCGTGCTGGCAGAGGAAATTCCGGCGGTGGTGGATTGCCTGCGTTACTTCGCCGGGGCCGCGCGATGCCTGCAGGGCAGCGCGGCCGGTGAGTACATGGAAGGTCATACCTCCATGATCCGCCGCGAGGCCATAGGGGTGGTGGGATCCATCGCGCCCTGGAACTATCCATTGATGATGGCGGCGTGGAAGATCAGCCCCGCCCTGGCCGCCGGCAACACGGTGGTACTCAAGCCCTCGGAGCAGACCCCGCTGACTTCCCTTCTGCTGGCCCGGGTGGCCGCTGAAGAGCTGCCTCCGGGAGTGTTGAATATTGTGCTGGGGCGGGGGGAAAGCGTGGGCAATGCCCTGGTAACCCACCCCGAGGTGGACATGGTGTCATTGACCGGGGATATTGCCACCGGCAAGAAGATTCTCACGAACGCCGCGAAGAGCGTAAAGCGGACTCACCTCGAGCTGGGAGGTAAGGCCCCCGTCATTGTCTATGACGATGCTGACCTCGATGCGGTAATCGAGGGCGTGCGTACCTTTGGTTACTTCAATGCCGGCCAGGACTGCACCGCCGCCTGCCGGGTCTACGCCGGCGCCGGCATCTACGATCGTCTGGTAGCGGAGCTGACTGACGCCGCTGCCAGCATCGCCTACAATCGCAGCAATGATGACGAAAACGAGATTCCGCCGCTGATTTCTCAACGCCAACGGGAACGCGTGGCAAGTTTTGTGGAGCGGGCGGCGGAGCAGCCTCATATGGAAGTCACCACCGGCGGTGGCAATGGCAAGCCAGAGGGGTCGGGATTCTACTACCGGCCCACAGTCATTGCCGGCGCCCGCCAGAACGATGAAATTGTGCGGCGTGAGGTTTTCGGCCCTGTGGTCTCGGTGACCCGCTTTGATGAGTCCGATGATGTGGTGGCTTGGGCCAACAACTCGGAATACGGGTTGGCCTCATCCATCTGGACCAATGACGTCAGCCGCGCCATGGATGTGTCGTCACGATTGCGCTATGGCTGTACCTGGGTTAACTGCCATTTTATGCTGGTTAACGAAATGCCTCATGGAGGTATGAAGCAATCCGGCTACGGTAAGGACATGTCCATGTACTCACTAGAAGACTACACTACTGTGCGCCATGTGATGATAAAGTACGCCTGACAACACCACCCATTGCATGGAAGTTGGTTACTCCTAGGGTCTAACGGCTGGAGTAAGCCCTCCGGGGGAAGTAGGGCCTTTTAAAATTGGCCATGAATCATCCCTGTAGGGCTTGATAACGCCGCCTCTGGCGCTCCATGTTTTTGTGCGCCCTGCCCAACGCCTGACGCCATGGCTTTTCGATAGTCTGAAAGAGGCTTGCCATTTACTTTCGACTTTTCAATCTCTATTTCTGGTTATTCGCTCTCCTTGGCGGTTTTTTGCCTTATTGCCCCCTGTATCTCGAAGGACAGGGATTTTCCTACCTGCAAATTACCACGTTAATGGCGACCATTCAGGTGACCAAGATCGTTGCGCCAAATGTCTGGGGCTGGCTCGGCGACTGGATCCCAAGCAATATTCATTGGCGGATGGATACAACGGCGTTGTCGAAACGTTAATACGCGGATTAATCGTCGACAGCCCTTTAAACCACTAAATAATCACTTGGCACGAGGTTTGCCTATATTAAGAGAATAGAGGAAACACTCATCCATTAGGAGCCTGCCATGAACCCCTCTGATTATCCGCTCAGTGAAGTCCCTGCCAGGGCCCGCAAGGGCCTGCTTTCCACGTCTGCCGTTCTGCTGGGCTTTACGTTTTTTACTGCCACCATGTGGGCAGGGGGCACCCTGGGGCAGGCCTTCTCGATTGGCCAACTGCTGTGGATTATCGTCATCGGCAACCTGCTGCTGGGGGCTTACGCAGCAGCGCTCGCCTATATCGCCTGTCAAAGCGGTCTCACCTCGGTGCTGATGGGGCGTTTCTGCTTTGGCGAGAAAGGCAGCAAGCTGTCCGATTTTATTCTCGGTTTTACCCAGATTGGCTGGTACGCCTGGGGCACCGCCACCGTCGCCCTGGTGTTGGTGCGCACCACTGGGATGCCGGAATGGCTGGAAATCCCCTTAATGGTGCTATTTGGGTTCGGTTTTTGCGTAACCGCCATGATTGGCTACAAGGGCATGGACTGGCTGTCGCGCTTTGCCGTCCCGGTCATGATGCTGTTTATCGTCATCAGCCTGTTTACCGGTCTGGTCGATGTGCGCGGGTTTGCCGGGCTAAGCCAACAAACGCCTACGGAAAGCATGAGCGTGGCGGCGGCGATTACCGTAATTATCGGCACCTTTATTAGCGGCGGCACCCAAGCGACCAACTGGAGCCGCTTCGCTAAAACACCCAAAATTGCTGTGGTTGCAACATTAGCGGCGTTTTTTGTGGGTAACGGCCTGATGGTGCTCACCGGGGCGCTGGGCACCATGATTTATCAACAGGCAGATATCGTCGATGTGCTCATCGCCCAAGGATTTGTCACCATCGCCGTGCTAATGCTGTTTCTGAATATTTGGACCACCCAAGACAACACCATCTATAACTTCGCCGTGGCGGGCTGTAATTTGCTGCGCACCGAAAAGCGCCGTTTGGTGACGGTAGGCGGTGCAGCCATTGGCACCGTGCTGGCGGTATGCGGCATGTACAACCTACTGATTCCTTTCTTAGTGTTACTGGGCACCTTTATTCCGCCCATGGGCGGGGTGATCATGGCGGACTTCTGGCTCAAACATAAAGGCCGCTACCCCGCGCTGGACTCCGCGGCACTCCCTGACTTTAATCGCCGTGGGTTAGCCGCCTATGCATTAGGCGCCGGGGCGGCCTACTTTTCACCGTTATTGCCCCCGCTGGTGGGTGTTGCGGTGGCGGCAGCCAGCTACGGCGTGCTACTGCGCGTCAAGCACGCTACGCTTGGCGATACGCTTCCTTCCCCCGCTAAACAATAAGTGAGCCCCTTTTTTATATGAGCATGCAGATCATAAACGCCCGTTTGCGCCAATCCCCAGAGCTTTACCGCGTCGAGATAGACAGCGGCACGTTCAGCGCGATTACCGCCCAGGACGCCCCGCAAACCGCAAGCGAAGGACAAATCGACGCGGGGGGCAAATTACTCTGCGCGCCGTTTGTTGAGCCGCATATTCATTTGGACGCGGCACTGACGGCAGGGGATCCCAACTGGAATCAGAGCGGCACACTGTTTGAAGGCATCGAACGCTGGGGCGAGCGCAAGCCCATGCTTACCGAAGCGGATATTCGCGAGCGTGCGCTGAAAACGCTTAATTTGCTGATCGGTAACGGCGTTCAGTTTGTGCGCACCCATGCGGATACCAGCGATCCTAGCCTGGTGGGGATCAAAACGCTGTGCGCCCTGCGCGATGAACTGAAAGATAAGATCGACATCCAGGTCGTCGCCTTTCCGCAAGACGGCCTGCTCTCCTACCCCGGCGGTGACAAACTGTTGGAAGAAGCGCTGGAGATCGGCGCCGATGTGGTCGGCGGCATCCCCCACTTTGAATACACCCGCGAGCTGGGCGTGGCCTCCATGGAGAGGGTAATAGAACTGGCGATCAAGTACGACCGCTTGGTGGACGTACACTGCGACGAAATCGACGACCCCAACTCGCGGTTTCTTGAAGTTCTGGCTTATGAAGCACTGCGTCACGACTTGGGTAGCCGCGTGACCGCCAGCCATACCACCGCCATGCACTCCTACAATAACGCCTACTGCTCCAAGCTGTTTCTGTTGCTTAAACGCTCGGGCATCAACTTTGTCTCCTGCCCGACCGAAAGCATCCACCTGCAAGGTCGCTTCGACAGCTACCCCAAACGCCGCGGCGTGACCCGCGTGAAAGAGCTCAACGACGCAGGCATCAACGTGTGTTTGGCCGAAGATTCCATCGTCGACCCCTGGTACTCGCTGGGTAACGGCAAGCTGCTGCGCACGCTAGATTTTGGCCTGCATATCTGCCATATGATGGGCTATCAGGACTTCAGCCAGGCACTTTCGCTGATTACTGATAACAGCGCCCGCACGCTCAATATTGAGGAGCACTACGGCATTGAGGTGGGCAAACCCGCCAGCTTCAACCTGCTGGACGGCGAGGACGATTACAGCGTGTTGCGCACCCAGGGCGACGTACTACTCTCGGTACGCCACGGCGAGATCATCATGCAGCTCGAACCCGCCAGGATCACCACGCCCCCGTGGCTTGGCTAATGTTCAAGTCCACGTTAGGTTAGTTATTTCGCCGACTTAAAGGAGCCACGATGAGCGTCGAGACCGTTCGCCAGTTTTTTGCCGAGCATGCACCGGATGTGACCATCGAGGAGCTTGAAGCCAGCACCGCCACGGTGCAGCTCGCCGCCGACGCCCACGGCGTAGAACCTGGTCAAATTGCCAAAACCCTGGCGTTTCGAGTGGGTGAAAAGCCGCTGCTGATTGTCGCTAGCGGCAACGCGCGTATCGATAACCGCAAGATTCGCGAGACCTTTGGTGGCAAAGCCAAAATGCTCGACGCCGAGACGGTGATGGAACTCACCAGTCACCCGGTGGGCGGGGTTTGTCCGTTTGGCCTCGCCACCGACCTGCCGGTGTACTGCGATGAATCGCTCCACGCCTTTGACGAAGTGCTCCCCGCCGCCGGCTCGCCCAATAGCGCCGTGCGCCTAAGCCCCAAGCGACTGGCCGAGCTGGTCAATGGCCAGTGGGTGGATGTGTGCAAGCTGCCGGAGAGTGATTACTTACTCTGCTCTCAAGCCAACGCAAAACATTTAGAGACATCAATTGAGCAGTACCATTCTGGGCAGGAAAAGCCACGTTAACTATTTGAAACTACACTCCAACACTGTCACTTAAAGTTATTAAATAATATGATAAATATTCTGCATTGCAAATAAAACCAAGAACAAAGACAACCCCCTATCTATTGAAACCCTGTAACGATTAAACACACCTCTAACCAATGAACTACCGAACAACAAAGCAACCAGAAAATACCAAATGAACTCTAAGCTACTGCAAACAACCACAATGAAAATTTGCTCAAAAATAGAACGAGGAACCGCAAGAAAACCGGAGTAAATGCTTACCATAAACGCTATGGTTTTCATGTTAAATAAATTCGTCAAAACACCGACGCGATACGAATTAAAAAATTTAAAGGAATCTTTCTCAGACACCCGAGCCTCTCCGTCCGTTGACCTTTCATCCTCAAGAGTTCCCTTAAATATAACGCATGCTATAAATATCAAATAACCAGCGCCTAAGACCACAGATACATTAGTAAAATACGGAAAAGCGCGAAGAACACTAGCCAAGCCTAATAACTAGATTACCGAGAAGAAAATACTGACAGTACAAATACCTAAAGTGACTGCAAAACCGTACTTAACGTTTCCCAAAGAAGAATAACGGCTAACCAACACAAAATTAGGGCCTGGACTAATCACAGCCAACAAATAGATAAAAGATGCATAAATCATTGAAATGCGGATTCCAAATTCACTTTTCCCAACATAGAAAAGTCTATTTTAAATAATTTTAATTACCTAACACCCACATTTCGCCGGCTCTGTATTGACTAAACTTCCTCGTTGCTCACCTGCTTGGATGGGATGCTGGTCACGACGCCAAAAATCCAACCCGCCCAACAGCTCTTTTGCCTGAAGCCCTGCACTTGCCAGCTTCCACGCGCCTTTGGTAGAGCCGTTACAGCCAATACCATCGCAGTAAGTGATATAAACATGGGTATTATCCAGCTCTGCCAAGCGCTCTGGTGTCATTTCCTTATGCGGCAAGCTGATCGCCCCTGGAATATGCCCGGCACAGTAGTGCTCAAAGCTGCGTGTATCGATCACCACAATAGCTGCAATACCATTAGCCAAATCCTGCGCCACGTCCCAGGCATCCGTGTGGTAGCAAAGCTTGTCATACATTGCCGCGGCCATGGCGGCGGGCTTCGCGGGAGGAAATGCCAGCACCGCAGATTGATCATCGTTAGTCATCGCTTGCCCCTTATTTGATATCGAGTAAATAGCCGTAAAAAGCGGTGTTACGCTGCCAGCCCAATGACTCATAAAGGTGCTGGGCGCGCTCGTTCTCTACTTGCGTCATTAATATCAAACGTGCCACACCATGCTCTTGAGCCAGTTGTGTAGCGGCTTCCATTAATGCCCTTCCGGTGCCTTTATCACGACAATCGGGCAGCACAAAGAGGTCATTCAGCGTCCAGCGGGCATTTAAGCCCACCGTGGAAACCCCAGGGTAGAGCTGTACAAAACCGGTGAGCGCTCCTCCACTGTTTTCGCTAACCAGAATAAATGAATCTCCGAGCCCCATGCGCTGATCTAAAAAATCACGCGCCGCGTCTATATCACTCGGTTGTTTATAAAACTGACGATAGCCATCGAGTAAACCACTGAGTGGTTCCAGGTCATTGAGTACCGCCGAACGAATGTTAACCATAACGATTGCTCCAACTGGGTGGTGATTCAACACAGATTGCCGCTATAGTGGTCTACGATAAAGAGCCAATTAACGCTAATTTGAGGGAACCAGTGAAACGACATGATGCGGCTGGCGACTGGATTGCGGAGGCGCTAGCGCTAAGGCTAAACCCGCACGAAGCGGCTACGCTGGTTCAGCAGCTGTACCGCTCGCTAAAGGAGTGGATCCAACACGGTGAGTTGACGGCTGACGATGCGCTTCCTTCTTCCCGCTACTTGGCCCGCACTTTGGGCATTAGTCGTAACACGGTACTGGCTGCCATGGATCGGCTACTCGCGGAGGGATTGCTGGTTGCCCGACAGGGAGCAGGGCTCTACGTGGCGGCGCTACCCACGCTGTTAACCAGGGAAGCGCTTCCACCCCCGCCGCCCGTTCGCTACTCAAACCGTGGCAACAAACTATTAACGCTAAGCGGAACGTTAAGCCACGGTCATCGCGCCTTTGCGCCTGGCGTCCCTGCGCTCGACCTGTTTCCCCGCGAGCAGTGGCAGCGGCTGTTACGGCGACACTATTATCAGGCGGAACTGTCATGGATGGATTATCAAACCAGCGGTGGGCTACCTGCACTCAAAGCGGCCCTTTGTGACTATCTGCGGCTTTCCCGAGCGGTGCGTTGCCGGCCAGAGCAGATCGTCATCACCCAAGGCGCCCAGCAAGCGTTTGAACTGATTACCCAGCTCTTCACCGATCATGGGGATTCGGTTTGGATGGAGGAGCCGGGATACGGCGGCGCCCAGGCCTGCTTTCTGGCGTCAGGTTTAGCGGTCACGCCCATACCCGTCGACCAACAAGGACTCAACCAGTCGCTCGCCCCGGAGGATGCGCCAGCACCTCGGCTAATTTACGTTACACCCTCTCACCAGTATCCCAGTGGCGTTACCATGCCAGTGCCCCGGCGACTGGCGTTACTTGAGCATGCGTCTCGCACTGGCAGTTGGATCATTGAAGACGATTACGACAGTGAATTTCGTTACGACACGCCACCAACGCCCTCGCTCCAGGGCCTCGATGAACAGGCATCGGTTATTTATGTAGGCACCTTCAGTAAAGTGCTCTATCCCGGCTTACGCCTGGGCTATCTGGTCGTGCCTGAAGCGCTTGCCGAAGACGTCAGACTGGCCCACGCACGCCTGCACCGAGAGGGTAACTACCCTGTACAGTCGGCCCTCGCCGAATTCATTGCCAACGGGCACTTTACTCGCCACATCGCCCGGATGCGGGCCGCTTACCGCCAGCGCCAAGCCTGCTTGCGAGCAGTATTAGCGCCTGCAGTGGCCGCAGGGCTTCGGCTTTCTGACGGCCATGCGGGCATGCACCTGTTAGCCGAACTCGACACCATCGAAGAAGAAAACATGCTTGTAAGACGCGCCGAGGAACAAGGTATTACGCTTTCGCCACTTTCCCGCTATTACCTCGCCGAGAACAGGCGCCCTGGTTTAGTGCTCGGCTATGCGGGCTCAACGGAAAGCGAGCTTACCAATGCCGGTGCATGGCTTAGCGATGCTTACATGGCCCTAAAGCAATCGGTGACCATTACCTAGCAGTGCATGACAGCAAATGTCGCCCTCCATCAATAGATGGCCTGCCGCGTATTCTCCGAGTACCTTCCTGTAGTAGGGTAATGCTCTTTACGCACGCATCTTTCTATCAACCAGCAAGGGGACAACGCGTTCCCGATGGGGTCAACGTGGTTCAACCGTTCTCTTCGCAAACAGAATCCCGCGCTTCGATAGGTAAGGCTTGGGGCGTGCATGCCTTTACGGCCATTGGCGTTCTGCTCGGCACGATGGCGATGCTCGCCCTGGTCGACAATAATCCGGTTGGCTGTCTTCTCTGGCTAGGCGCGGCGATGCTGGTCGATGGTTTCGATGGCACCCTGGCCCGCAAGTTCGACGTCAAGACCGTGCTGCCCCATTTCGATGGCTCAACCCTCGACATGGTCATCGATTACCTTACCTGGGCCTTTATCCCGGCGCTTTTCATCTACTTCTTCATTGAGCTGCCGCCCAACCTCGGGCTTTTGACAGTGTTCATCATTCTGCTGTCATCGATGTTCTGTTTCTGCAACGTCAATATGAAAAGCCAGGATAACTTCTTTGTCGGCTTTCCTGCCGCCTGGAACGTCGTTGCGGTCTATGTCTATATCCTTGATCTGCCGCCCTGGTTCACGTTTGCCGTGATTGTCTTGCTGGCCGCCCTCACCGTGACACGGATGAAGTTTCTTCACCCGTTCCGGGTGCGCCTGTTCATGCCGCTCAATATCGCCGTGACGCTTGCGTGGTTCGTCTGTGCCACGTCACTGGTACTCTCCACCCCAGAGCACGCGGCCTGGGCACTATGGGGCTGGGGCGTCACCTCTGTGTACTTCGTCGGTATCTGCCTGTGGCGTACCGCGAAAGAATGGTTCGATTGACAGGTCACTGATGGCTAACGACTTTATCGCCCCCGACGGATACCCCCGCTGCCAGTGGTGCGGCGGCGCGCCGGAATTGCTGCCCTATCACGATAATGAGTGGGGGTTTCCGGTAGCGGATGACCAGCGGCTGTTCGAGAAGCTATGCCTGGAGAGTTTTCAGTCGGGCTTGAGCTGGCGCACCATTCTTAACAAACGCGAAAACTTTCGCGCTGCCTTCCACCACTTCGACTTTCATCAAGTCGCCCGCTTTGGCGACGATGATGTGCAACGCTTGCTGCAAGACGCAGGTATTATTCGCCATCGCGGCAAGATCGAAGCAACGATTAATAATGCCAAGCGAGCCCAAGAAATGGTCGAGCAGGAAGGCTCTCTGGCTGCGTTCTTCTGGCGCTACGAGCCTCCCTCCGATGCACTCGCTGCGCCACAAACCCAGACCACCTCGCCTGAATCCATTGCCCTGGCAAACGCACTAAAAAAACGCGGCTGGAAATTCGTTGGCCCAACTACCGTTTTTGCGTTTATGCAGGCAATGGGGCTGGTTAACGATCATGCCGAAGTGTGCGTCATTCGCGACAAAGCAGCTCGCGCCCGAGAAGGTTTTTTACGGCCAACTGGTCAGTAAAAAACCACCGCCTGGCAAGCCAAGCGGTGGTTAAACGTCACCTCAAACGAATAACGGTGATTATTCGATGTGAGTTGAACCGTTAGGGCATTAACACGCTATCGATGACGTGGATCACGCCGTTCGCCTGCGCTACATCCACGACGGTCATGTTGGCGCCGTTTCCTTGGGCATCCATGACCATCAGGTTATTTCCATTGCGTGTGACGGTAAGATACTCGCCTTGAACGGTCTGGAGCGCGACGGCGCCATCTTTCTCCATCACTTTTTCCCACAACGCGTCCCGGTTCATGTTGCCGGGTACCACGTGGTAAGTCAGGACTGTCTGTAACTGCTCTTGGTTTTCAGGCTCAAGAAGCGTATCGACGGTGCCATCAGGAAGTTTTGCAAAGGCATCATCAGTCGGCGCGAATACGGTAAAAGGACCTTCGCCTTGCAACACCTCAACCAATTCAGCCGCCTGCACGGCAGCTACCAGGGTTTCATGGTCACCTGAATTAACAGCATTTTCGATAATATTCCGCTCAGGAAGCATGTTGGCGCCGCCTACCGTGGTAGGGCCATGATCGGCAACAGCAACACCGCTAAAGAGGGCAGCAGCACAAAGGCCAGCAGTAAGAAGTTTGAGTTTCATTGGGGCATCTCCAGGTTGTCAGTAAAAGAGCTCAACAATGCAAGCTCACTAACACTTACGCGGCTGATGCCCAGGTGGATGCAAACTTTTCAAAAAAATTTACTAGCCGCTGATATGGCGTCTATTGCCTTCAACGCCAAGCTACCCAAGACTGATGGTTCGGTTTACCGCGCAGAGATGTCTGAATGCAAGATGCAACGCAACGCCAGCAGTATCTTATTGAGCAACTAAACGGCTGCGCCCAGGGCGACCGCCACGCATTCGAACGTCTCTATCGTATCTCCAGTGCGCATCTATATGCTCAACTGCTGCGTATAGTAAGAGATGAGAGTGCCGCACAGGATTGCCTGCAAAGTGTTTACATCAGAATCTGGCATGCTGCCGATCAATATGACGCCACGCGAGCCAAGCCGATGACCTGGCTTTCAACACTCGCCCGCAATATTGGCATTGACTGGCTGCGCCGCCAGAAACCACAGGACACCACCACCGATGAACCCTTGTTAGCCACGCTATTGGGCACCGACGACCCTGAAGATGACAGTATCAATCATCAGCAAAACGATAAGCTGAACGACTGTCTCGACACACTCAGCCGTCGTCAGCGCCAGTTAATGGAAATGGCCTACTTTCAGGGGATGACTCACAGCGAGCTTGCTCACTCTCTGTCCCAACCGCTGGGCAGCGTCAAAAGCTGGATCCGCCGTGGACTTGAGAGGTTAAAAACATGCCTAACCAATGGGATTTAAGCGACCCTGACGATCGCCACCTGGCGGCTGGCGAGTATGTACTGGGCGTATTGGATAGCGATCAGAAAGCACGCTTTGAGGCGCTGCTGGCTGTCAGCCATGATCTACGTAATGACGTGGAAGAGTGGCGAGAATACCTGCACCTGTTCAACGAGCAACTGGACCCTAAAACACCGCCCAAGGAGGTCTGGCAGCGCATTACCCAGGCGACCGGCGCGTCACCCTTGCGCTGGTGGCAACGCCTGGGTGCTTGGCAGACCATGGCGACCAGCTTTGGAGTGATCGCGGTGGCGCTGGGCCTTCTTTGGCAACAAGCTGAACGGACCCAGCTACCAGACGGAGAAGCCGTCTTCGTGGTTCAGGACGAATCACGCACGCCAAGCTGGATCATTAGCGCGACTCAGGAAGGAGAGCTGATCGTGCAAGCGGTTCAACCGACCCAAGTCGGCAGCGAACAGACCGGTGAGCTTTGGTTGATTGCTGATGGCACACCCATTTCGCTGGGCCTGTTACCTGAGCAAGGTAGCCACCGTCTGGAACCCAGTGCCGATCTGCGCGCCCAGCTATTCAACGCCGATTTAGCCGTCAGTATTGAACCGCAAGGCGGCGCCCCCGAAGGCCAGCCCACTGGCCCAATCATCGATCATGGGCGTTTAATACCGATGCGCGGAAGCACCCTGAACTTATGATGCTTAGGATATTGCCAAGTTGCGCTCAATGCCCGGCTTTAGCGCCCCGATGGACACCCCCGCCGCCAGTAGTGTGGCGGCGCGCCGCAAACCCAGACCACCTCGCCTGAATCCAACGCACTAGCCAGGGCGTTAAAAAAGCGAGGCTGGAAATTCGTTGGGCCAACTATCGTTTTTGCGTTTATACAGGCGATGGGGCTGCTCAACGATCACTCGCTCGGCTGCTTTACGCGTGAACGTATCGAGCACGCAAGGCAGCAATTTCAACGGCCTGTTAAATGAAGGCGTCGTTACATCATTTTCTTACAAAGGCAGTATATAAACTTTTGTTCACTGCCATCAGGCGTTTGGTGTGACTCTTTTTCGTGACCGATAAGCTCGAACGGTTCACCAAACTCTGAGTGCAATTCGCCAGCGCTGTAGCGCATCACGGGGAGCCCGCTGCATTGGGTTGGGCCATCTTCGGCAAAGGTAGCCACCATCACAAGACCGCCCGGTTTAACAGCCCCCATCACTTTTTGTACATAACGATGACGCTCTTCCTCACTCGTGAGGAAATGGAAAACGGCGCGATCGTGCCAAACATCATAGCCATGCTCACGAAACTCAGCCTCCAGCACATTTTCTTCACGCCATATGACGTGTGAGGCACGCTTGCCAAGGCGTTCTTTTGCTGTGGCCAGCGCGGATGAGGATAAATCCAGCACGGTAATTTTTTCATAATCAAGCGCTAGCAAGTCATCCACCAGCGTTGAGGCACCACCACCTACATCAATGATTGAAGCTGATGTGGGAATGTCAGCATTGCGAATGAGCTTTACGGAAAGTGCCGCATGCTCCTGAAACCAACTGACCTCTGTGGACGCCTTCTTGGTGTATACCCCTTCCCAGTGTTCTTTGGATTGCATGATGGCTCTCCCATGGTATTAAACAGCTAGTGTTGCCCCATCACCCTACCTCCACCGCATGCTCCTGCGCTTCTTCCACCATCTCGGTAGCAAGCTCGCCGACAATGCGCACGCCGTCTTCGATGGCAGGTGTTAGCGTAAACGCATAGTTCAGGCGCAGACACTGGCGAAACTTACCCGAGGCTGAAAATAGCGACCCCGGCGCCACGTGAATAGCACGCTGCGCCAGGCGTTCGTTCAGGCGCACACAGTCCACGGCAGCGGGTAGCTCTACCCATAGCAAGAAACTGCCCTGTGGGTAGCTGATACCCGTTCCCTGGGGAAAGTAGCGCTGCACCCAACTGATCATGATATCCCGCTGACGCTGATACTGGCGGGTGGCGTAACGGACGTGTCGCTCATAGTGACCTTTGGCGACGAACTCCGCCACTGCCAACTGCGGCAACGTAGCCGAGGCGCCGGTGGAGACATACTTCATATGCATCGCCTGATCGCGATAACGCCCCGGCGCCAGCCACCCAACCCGCAGCCCTGGACCCACCGTTTTGGAAAAACCGCTGCATAGCATCACGCGCCCATCGTCATCGAAAGATTTCACCGTGCGCGGCCTAGGCAGAGTAAATGACAAGTCACCGTAGATATCGTCTTCGATAATTGCTACATCGAAGCGTTGGGCGAGCTGGAACAGCGCTCGCTTGCGTGCTTCAGGCATGGTGTAGCCCAGCGGATTGTTATAGGTCGGCGTGACTTGTATCGCGCGAATCGGCCATTGTTCCAGCGCCAACTCCAGCGCCTCCAGACTGATGCCGGTTTGCGGGTCAGTGGGGATTTCCAGCGCTTTTAAACCGTTGGCTTTGAGGATCTGCATGGTGCCGTAAAAGCTGGGCGAGTCCACGGCGACGACATCGCCGGGCTGGGTAAGGGTGCGCAGCGCAATGGCCAGCGCTTCCTGACAGCCGGTGGTCACCATGATGTCATCCGGGTGCAGCAGGCAGCCGGAGGCGATGGCCAGCCGCGCCACCTGTTGGCGAAGCTCGGGGCTGCCGTTCAGCTTGTCGTAGTTGAATCCGTTCAGGTCAGTACTGCGATGCAGGCCAGCGAGGATTTTCGACAGCGGCCGCAGCGTCTCATACTCAAGATTGGGTACACCACGCCCCAGCAGCAACCGGTCGTCGTCGCGCTGAGTAGCGACGAGCTCTAGCACCTGATCCCATTGGGAAATATCCAGCGGGCGCTGGGCAGGGCGAGAGACCGACGGCAACACCGACGGCACCCGGCTGGGTAACACGAAGTAGCCCGATTTGGGCCGAGACTCGATCAACGCCACGTCCACCAACTGGCGGTAGGCCTCCTGGGCCGTCGAGATACTGACGTCCAGCTCCTGACACACCGCCCGAATTGAGGGCAGCCGATCACCCACGCGGTAAATACCGTGCTCAATACGCTCGCGTAGAATGCCAGCGACCTCTTCATAGCGTGTCATACCACTGCCCTCCCTCTCGCCCAAAAAAGATACAGATGTGCTGCCCAACCACCATACAGAGGTATAAAACACTCACTCTGTATCTTAAAAATAGAAAAGTCTATATCTGTATTGTAGCGGCGGCGCTGAGTAATCTGGTTAGGCACATAGCACTCAAGGAGAACGGCCATGCCACGCTTCCGCCTTACCCAGCTTCGCTATCAGCTGCAACACTACCAACAATGCCGCCGCAGCCGCCGCCAGCTACTGGCGCTTGATGACCGGTTGCTAGAAGATATCGGTATTACCCGTGCCCAGGCGCGAAAAGAGGGACATAAACCGTTCTGGCAGCAGACATCGTTTAAAAGGGGCCCCGATGAAAACCGCTGAGTATTACCTACTCGACGTCTTTACCAACCAGCCGTTTACCGGCAATCCATTGGCAGTGTTTCTAAACACCGAAGGACTAAGCACCACCACCATGCAAGCATTGGCCAATGAGCTTAACCTTGCCGAAACGGTGTTTTTAGGTGCCGCCACTGAGCCTAATCACTACCCCATGCGAATTTTTACGCCGACCATGGAGCTGCCGTTTGCCGGCCACCCCACGATTGGCACCGCGCACCTGCTGGCAGAGTTAAAGCGAGTCAACCCTGAGCACACCTTGGTGCTACAGCCACCGGTCGGCGAGTTAGCGGTTAGCTTTGCGCAGGGAAGCGCAACCTTTATCACCGCCCAGCCCGCCACGGTGATGGATAGCCCGCTTGGGCACGATACCGCCGCAACGTTGTTAGGGCTTGAAAAACATCAGGTGGTGGGCGACCCGGTGGTTGCCTCCTGCGGGTTGCCCTACCATTTGATTGAGCTGGCAGACGTAGCGTCTTTAGCGAGCGTTCAGATATCACCAACCACTTGGGCAGAAACTGTGGCAACCAGCGCCGCCGAGCAGATCTACCTTTACGTGACGGATATACCCAACAAGACGGAAACCGTGGTGCGCAGCCGTATGTTCTGTATGCACAACAGTATCGGTGAAGACCCTGCCACCGGCAGCGCCGCGGCGGCTTTGACCGGCTACTTGGCATCAAGGCAGTCAAACGCTTTGCGCTGCACGATTCATCAGGGCGATGAAATGGGCCGACCCAGCGTTATCCACACCGCCGCCAATGGCAATATCAAGCCCGGTTTGGTGACGGTGGGTGGTAACGCGGTGGTGGTGGGTAAAGGCGCGTTTTACCTGGGACGATAGCCAATCGACTCGCAAAAAAGAGTGCCCGCCATTTAGCGGACACTCGGCTTTTTGCTTAGTTTTTACTCAGAGGCCAGGCCTCAAGCTGCCTGAACTTCGATACGCCGCGCGCGGTGGCTATCTTTTTTGGGCAGCGTTAGCGTCAGCACGCCGTTGACGATACTGGCCGTAATGGCATCGCCATCAACTTCGTGACTGAGGTTGAAACGCCGCGCAAAGCGCTGGCCGCGTACCTCGGCATGCAACGCGCTCAGCCCTTCGGGCATATTCAAGGCTATTTCACCCTCCAAGCTCAGCACGTTATTGTCGAGCTCTACTTTCAGCGTTTCATGCGTTACGCCGGGCATATCGGCCACCAGCTTGAGGGCATTAGGCTCCTCGATGATATCCACCGCTGGTAACAGGGTTTCGGTTTCCTGTTGGCGTTGCTCATCGCCACGCTGTTGGAGCGGGGAACGGTTAGATGAACGAACGACGTTATTCATCGTTTATCCCTCCTTATCAAGGTTAATAAACAATCATCAGGCCGCTTGAACATCAATACGCCGCGGCTTGAGCTCCTCGCGTTTGGGCAGCACGATCTCGAACACGCCATGAGAATGGCGCGCCTCTGCCCGCTCTGCATCCAGGCCGTCGGGCAGCGCGATGGCACGCACAAACTCGCCGCTGGCGCGTTCACGACGGAATATTGGGCGCGCGCTTCCATCCTCGTTGCTGCCCATCACAGGCTCGCGCTTGCCACGCAGAGTAAGCACATTATCCTGAACATCGATAGTCAGATCCGAGGGCGCCAGCCCCGCGGCAAACACATACACCCTGACCGTATCGTCGCTACGGGCGACGTTGATCATGGGAAAACTGCCCCGTGGCACCGCGCGAATATCCGCTGCATTACCGTCAGGCAAGAAGCCATCCAGTAGCTGACGGAACCAGTCCAACTGCTGAGGTGAACCGGTTTCGAAACGCTTAATATCGTCAAACATAGCGAACACCTCCTAGCTTAAACAGATGGCCGAAAGAGGCAGCTACATCAGAGAGCAGCGCCTCCTTAATCTGCAAAATAGGAGCGTTCAGACGGTTTTCAAGGGGGTCAATCGCCATTTTTTTGGCTTTGTTTGAGCTGCCAATGGCGACATCAAGTCCAGTTTAGTGGCCGGTGCTATCGCGACTATCAGGCAACCGTTACTTCTTTAGCGAGATAGACATCCTGAACCGCATGCAGCAGCTCAACGCCCTCCGGCATGGATTTTTGGAACGCCTTGCGTCCGGAGATCAGACCCATTCCCCCGGCGCGCTTGTTGATCACCGCCGTTCGCACCGCTTCGCCGAGATCCGAGTGGCCTTTGGAGCCTCCACCGGAGTTAATCAAACCCGCGCGGCCCATAAAGCAGTTGGCTACCTGGTAGCGGGCCAGATCAATGGGGTGATCAGTGGTCAGCTCGCTATACACTTTATCGTGGGTATGACCAAAGCCTACCGCACGGTAGCCGCCATTGTTCTCAGGCAGTTTCTGTTTGACGATATCCGCTTTAAGCGTTGCCGCCATGTGGTTCGCTTGGCTGGTGAGGTCGGCTGATACATGATAATCAGCGCCCTCCTGCTTGAAGGCTGGATTGCGCAGATAAGCCCACAATACCGTCACCATGCCTAACTGGTGAGCGCGCTCAAAGGCCTCGCTAATCTCCATGATTTGCCGACGGCTCTCGTGAGAGCCAAAGTAAATCGTTGCCCCCACCGCCACGCATCCCATGTCGTGGGCCTGCTCGACATCGGCAAATAGCGTCTGATCGTATATCGCCGGGTAGCTAAGGGTCTCGTTATGGTTGAGCTTGAGTATCATCGGAATTTTGTGGGCATAACGCCGCGCCACTGATGACAGCACACCCAGCGTTGATGCCACACCGTTGCAGCCACCTTCGAGCGCCAGCTCAACGATGTTGGCCGGGTCGAAGTAACGCGGGTTAGGTGCGAAAGAGGCACCTGCTGAGTGTTCAATGCCCTGATCCACCGGCAGCAGGCTTAGGTAACCGGTGCCCGCCATACGCCCATGATTAAACAAGCTCTGCATATTGCGCAGCACGGCGGGGCTGCGGTCGCTATCCGCCATAACACGGTCAATAAAATCTGGGCCCGGCAGGTGCACGCTATCGCGGGGCACGCCCTGGCAGGTGTGATTAAGCAAACTATCGGCGTCACTGCCGAGTAAAGCGGCTATATCAGTCATGATGCGCTCCTCTGTCCCTGTATGTAGTACAAAGTAAGTGTACGCCAAATACTGTGACAATAAAGTCTAGCGCATCAATTGAGCATAGCGGAGGCGCCACAGCAATCAGGGCAGGTGGCCACCATGAAAAGGTGGGCTTACTCTGGTGAGCATATTATCCAAGCAGCTACATTACGAGGCTGGTCACCGACCCGGCCACTTCCTGACCCGAAAACCGAAAGGACAAGCCCTTATGTGTGCGAAACGCGTTCATTTTATCCGCCACGCCCAGTCAGAACACAACGCCCGGGTCGCCGATGCCCTAGACGAAGACTTAGTGCGCAGCGACCCAACTCTGCGCGACGCACGCCTGACGGCATTAGGACACAGCCAGGCAAAGGCGCTGGCCGAGGACGTGGCGGCCCTACGCGACATCGAACTTGTAGTCGTATCGCCGCTAACCCGCGCGATCCAGACCACGCTCGCGGCGTTCGAAAATCATCCCGCACCCCGGCTGATCGAGGCACTACACCGCGAGAAACAGGAGAGCTACTGCGATATTGGCCGGTCGCCGCCGTTGCTCGCCGCTGAGTTTTCGGCCTTTCACTTCGACCACCTCGACGATCCATGGTGGTTTGACGGCCCTCTGGACGGCTATCCCTATCCGCGTGAGTCGCTGGATGCCTTCGAGGCGCGCGTTTCCCGCTTTGCTGACTGGCTCTCGGCCCGCCCCGAGAACTGCATTGCGGTCGTGGGCCACGGCACCTTCCTCAACCACCTGACCGGGTCAAACTTTGCCAATGCACAGCGGGTCGAGATGACGTTCTGAGCTGAGCGCTTTGCTTTCAGACTCTCGCTCATCGTAAGCCATCGCGCCAGGGCAATGGGGAGATTATGTCGGTCGGAGGCTCGCCTTAAACACGCTTCTGAGTCGTCTAGACAGGCGTTATCCATTAGGATTAACGCAATGAGTCACTTCAACCCCTTCAGGAGATGCGCCCATGTTGCTTTCCACTTGGCTGCTTTTTGTTGCTGTGGCCCTGGTCAGTATTGCTAGCCCCGGGCCCGCTTTTCTAGTCGCGGTGCGCAATGGCATGGCAGGAGGAGTCAAGCGCGTGGCACTATCATCGCTGGGCAATATCACTGGCTTACTCATTCTGGCGAGTGCGGCTGTATTGGGGTTAGGTGTGGTACTCAATGCCTCAGAGGTGCTGTTTAACCTACTTAAGCTGGGCGGCGCGGCTTACTTGATCTATCTGGGCATTCGTCAGTGGCGTAGCCGAGCCTCTCTTGCGGTCTCTGCAATAGCAACCAAACCAACCCCCAGATGGCGCACCTTTAGTGAAGGCGCACTGGTGGCCATGAGTAACCCAAAAGCGATCCTATTCTTTACCGCTTTGTTTCCGCAGTTTCTGGATACACAGAGCGCTTTACTTCCCCAGTTTACCATCATGGTTGGCACTTTTATGACGCTCTCTTTCGCAACCTTGATGATCTATGGTGGACTCGCTAAAAACCTCTCCCGTTGGCTTAGCAACAAATCACGCGTTAAGTGGGTCAATCGCATGATGGGCAGTGCTTTTATCGGATTAGGCGTCTCTATTCTACGTTTACGGCAGCCTGTTTAGTTGCCTATTTAATATTCGCCGTGGCGTTGGGCCAGCGGGCAATCATCGCGGTGACAACAACAGCAAACAGCAGCCGTGCCCATAAGATGCCCGCTATATCAGCCCCGAGCATTAAGATCAGCAGCGTATCTTCTATAACGCTATGGCAAAGACTGAGAAAACACAGCGCTAACGTGCTGTCGCGCTTGCTAAGCACCCCGTTTTGCACGTCACGAATCAGCAGTCCTGCGCCATAGCTTAATCCCAACGTAAAACCAATCACCGTTACATTAGCAGCCGAACGGCCAATACCTAATAGCTTGAGTAGCGGTAGCAAGCCAAGATGAATCCAGCGCTCCAGGCCGAGCTTTTGCAGAAGTTTTAGGAACACAATCAGCGCTAAAATAATCACAAAAATAAGTGCTAACGTTTCAAGCTGTTCAACCGCCCAACCGCTTAGCGTTGGCGCTGATGAAAAACTTGGCTGCCATACCAATTCAACAGGTGCTTGTAACAAACTAAAATACGAATAGAAGCAGTGTAAGAGCCAAGCAAACAGCAAAGCCCCACCTACACGCAGGACTAACGTAGCCCACCAGGGTACGCCAGCACGCTTGGCAACAGCTCCCTCAACGGGAAGCGAATGACCTACCAGCATCAACGCACCCAGTACCGTTACCTGCTCAACACTCAAAGGCGTTTCACCGACGACTTGAAAAAATACCGCAATAGCGGTGTACAAGTTGGTAAAGAGCGCCGCCGCCCACACAACGCCCATCTGCTCGGGCAAGCCGAGTACGCTCATTAAGGGGGCTAATATCCTTCCCAGCCAGCCGATAACACCCAAGAGCTCTAACCCTTTGACCACGAGCAACGCCGGAATCAGAATTTTTAGAAGCGTCACGTACACGCGTAGCGCGTCTTGCAGTACGCGACTTACTCCAGCAAATAAGTGATAGCTTTTTATTCGCATCAAGCCCCCGTTGCCATCGTTTAAACAACGGTTATGATAATGGGGTTGACGCAAAATCTTCTTTCCAATACTGCACTAACAATCACTATTCGTTCTTTATTAGCGCAGAAAGGACATTTTATTTCATGGACGCCATTGATAGACGAATCCTTGACCAACTTCAGCGTGACGCCAGCCTAACCAACCAAGCATTAGCGGATGCGATAGGGCTTTCACCCTCTGCCTGTTTAAAGCGCGTTAATCGATTACACGACGCTGGAATCGTTGAGCGGGAGGTAGCACTGCTCAATCCTGACGCCTTGGGGCAGTGCTTTCACATGGTGGTAGAAGTCACCATGGAGCGGGATAACAAATCACTCTACCAGCGGTTTTTAACAACAGCGCTGAGCGCCCCTGAAGTGAAGCAGTGCTATCAGGTAACCGGCGAGTGTGATTTTGTATTGATCGTGACAGTCGCTGATTTAGATGAGTACGACCGCTTCTGCGATCGTGTGCTCTATGCCGACGACAATATGCGCAAGTTCCGCACGCTACTGTCGCGTAAGCGGCATAAGTTTGATACGTCTGTGCCGATGGAAAGCTTGCGCTCTACATAGCAAAATTCACTCTGCTTGAGCGATGGGATATGTCTCCCAGCCGGTTGGCGACTCATCGCCAAGCCAATATGCCAATACCGCCTGACTTGCCGCGAATAACGGCGAGGGAAGAGCGTCGGGGCTAAACCAGCGCCATTCAGTAAACACCTCTGGCTCAAGCAATACTGCTTCGGCATCCTGCTTCACCGTAACTAACACTGCACCTGTCACTGTAGAGACTGAGCTACTCAGGTGTTGGGTTATCGCCAGGACCTGCACGCGTTGCCACTCGGTAATGCCTGTTTCTTCTGCCATTTCACGGATGGCTGCTGTCTCAAATGACTCCCCCACATCAACATGACCGCCGGGCAAGCACCAGCACGGCGATTCTCCATGTTTATCGCGGTATCCAAGCAGCACGGTTCCATCCGGGCGAAGCACAATAGCGCCCACCCCGATAACAGGCTGTCCGTTATTGCCCATTAGTAGCTCCTTCCTAGTTCAGCTAGTTAAGCCGTCAGCCCAATGCCTCTTAAAATCACCGAGGTAACCGATTGAACGGCTTTTTCGAACTGTAGATCGTCCAGCGGTTGGTCGTCGTTGAGTAGGTAGATCTGGTAGTCAAAATCAGCGTAGTGCTGGGTGGAAGCCCAGATCATGTAAAGCAGGTAGGAAGGCTCGACAGGGTTGATCTGGCCCGTCTCAATCCATTCGCTGATCTTGGCCTCCTTGAGCTTGGCCCACTCGTAAAGGTTATCGCGCAGACATTCTTGAAGAATCGGTGCGCCCTGCATCACCTCGGCCGCCCATACTTTCGAGCCGTGGGCGCGGTTTCGCGAGTGGTTCATCTTGGCGCGAATATAGCTGGTGAGCACCACGCGGGGGTCATCGTAGAGTTCAAAGCACAGCGCGTCCTGCTTCCACACCTCCAAAAGCTCCAGCAGTACATCCTGATAGAGGGCTTTTTTGGTCGCAAAGTAATAGTGCACGTTGGATTTAGGGATATCAGCCAGCTGAGCGATCTCCCCCATGGAGGCACCTGCGTAGCCTTTTTCGGCAAACAGCTGCTCCGCCGCCTGGAGAATCTTTTTTACGTTGGTTTGCCGAATTTCGTCCTGGGTTCTCGCCACGCTGTCTTCGTCCCTTTTACGCCTGAAGTACGCACCAAAAAAAAGCACCACCGCCGGGCGATGGTGCTGAGAAGATGTCTTAGTTACCCCAAGACGTCAACTCTGATTGGCAGGGAACGAGAACTCGGCCTGGGTCGCTTCACTGACCGA
This sequence comes from Vreelandella arcis, assembly GCF_900103865.1. GTDB lineage: Bacteria > Pseudomonadota > Gammaproteobacteria > Pseudomonadales > Halomonadaceae > Vreelandella > Vreelandella arcis. Next base: position 124,560 of record NZ_FNII01000010.1, on the reverse strand, counting down.
TGGCCAGCGCTGGGATACCGCCTTGCGGCGGGTATAGAAGCGCACCGAGTCAGGCCCATAGGCGTGCAGGTCGCCGAACAGCGAGCGCTTCCAGCCGCCAAAGCTGTGGTAGGCCACGGGCACCGGTAGCGGCACGTTGACCCCGACCATGCCAACTTCGATGCCATCGGTAAAGCGGCGGGCGGCTTCGCCATCGCGGGTGAACAGGCAGGTGCCGTTGCCATACTCGTGATCGTTGATCAGTTGCATGGCATCATCCAGACTGCCCACCCGAACCACGCAGAGCACCGGCCCGAAGATCTCTTCCTGGTAAATGCGCATCTCCGCGGTGACGTTATCGAACAGGCAGCCGCCAACAAAGTAGCCCTCTTCATGGCCGGCCACTTTCAGGCTGCGACCATCGGCGACCAGCGTTGCCCCGGCGCTCACGCCGTCCTCGATAAAGCTCATCACTTTATCGCGGTGCTCGGCGGTGACCAGCGGCCCCATATCCAGGCCTTTCTCGGTGCCCGGGCCCACTTTGAGGTGGGCGATTTTGGGCAGCATGGTTTCCACCAGCCGATTGGCGGTCTCGTCGCCCACGCATACGGCGACCGAGATCGCCATGCAGCGCTCGCCGCAGCTGCCAAATGCCGCGCCCATCAGCGTGTTGGCGGCGTTTTCCAGGTCGGCGTCCGGCAATACCACGGCGTGGTTTTTCGCCCCGCCCAGTGCCTGAACACGTTTGCCAGCCGCCGAGCCACGGCTATAGATCTTCTCGGCAATCGGCGTTGAGCCAACAAAGGAAATGGCTTTAACGGCTTTAGCATCCAGCAGCGTTTCTACCGCTTCGCGCCCGCCGTGCACTACGTTCATCACGCCATTGGGGAGCCCTGCTTCCAGGAGCAGTTCCGCCACCGCCATGGCCGCCGCGGGATCTTTTTCCGAGGGTTTAAGGATAAAGGTGTTACCGCAGGCAATCGCCATGGGGTACATCCACAGCGGCACCATGGCGGGGAAGTTAAACGGGGTAATGCCCGCCACCACCCCCAGGGGCTGGAAATTGGACCAGGCATCGATGCCCGGCCCTACGTTGTGGGAGTACTCACCTTTCAACAGCTCCGGCACGCCGCAGGCGTACTCGACGTTCTCGATGCCACGCTTGAGCTCGCCCATGGCGTCTTCGGGGGTTTTGCCGTGCTCTTCGCTGACCAGCTGCACCAGGCGGTCGGCGTTATCTTCGAGCAGCTGCTTGAAGCGGTACATTACCTGGGCACGCTTGTTGGGCGGCGTATCGCGCCAGGCGGGAAACGCCGCCTGGGCGGCGGCAATCGCGCGTTCCACGTCGGCAGCATTAGCGTCCGCCACCTGACGGATCACCTTGCCCGTTGAGGGGTTAGTAACGTCCAGCGTGCGCTGACTTTCAATTAACTCACCGTTAATCAGGTGGGAAACAACACTCATGTTTTACTCTCCGAAATAATTTATGCCAGCGAATCCAGGGTGGTCGCCACCGCGTCGAACAGTCGTTCCAGCTCGGCCTCGGTGGTGCCAAACGGAGGGCCGAACTGCAGCGTGTCGCCGCCGTAGCGCACGTAGAACCCTGCCTCCCAGAGCGCCATGTGCGCATCGCGAGGGCGGATCGTTGGGTCGCCGTCGCGGGGCGTTAGCTGAATCGCCCCGGCCAGGCCGTAGTTACGAATATCGACAATATGATTGCGGCCTTTCAGGGCGTGCAGCTTCTGCTCAAAGGTGGGCGCAATGGCATTCACCTGAGCGGGGAAGTTGTCATGTTCCATCATTTCAAGCGCCGCCAGCCCCGCGGCGCAGGCCACCGGGTGGGCGCTGTAGGTATAGCCGTGGGGGAATTCAACCGCGTGTTGGGGGCCGCCCGCGTGCATGAAGGTGTCGAAAATTTCGCTGGAGGCGATCACCGCGCCCATGGGGATGGCACCGTTGGTGATCTGCTTGGCCACGTTCATGATGTCCGGCGTCACGCCAAAGGCCTCGGCACCGGTGGTGGCACCGCTGCGCCCAAAGGCGGTGATCACCTCGTCGAAAATCAGCAGAATATCGTGGGCGGTGCAGATCTCGCGCAGCCGATCCAGGTAGCCTTTGGGCGGCACAATCACACCGGCTGAGCCGGACATCGGCTCAACGATGACCGCGGCGATGGTGGAGGCGTCGTGGAGCGCGATCTGATCGAGCAGCGCATCGGCGAGCTCAGCGCCGGTGTCCGCCTGGCCTTTCGTGAAGGCATGGCCCGCCTGGAGCGTATGCGGCAGGTGCGTCACATCCATCAACGGGCCGTAATGTTTACGATTAGGGCCGATACCGCCCAGGCTGGTGCCGCCGATGTTCACCCCGTGATAGCCCTTGGCCCGGCCGATCATGCGGGTTTTCTCCGGCTTGCCTTTCAACCGCCAGTAGGCCTTGGCCATCTTGACCGAGGTGTCCGCCGCTTCCGAACCGGAGTTGGTAAAGAAGACATGATCCAGACCAGCCGGCGTGAGGCTTGACACCTTTTCTGCCAGCTTGAAGGCCAGCGGGTGGCCAATCTGAAAGCCGGGAGCAAAGTCGAGGCTGCCCAACTGCGCCGACACGGCTTTCTGGATTTCTTCGCGGTTGTGGCCCGCGCCGCAGGTCCAGAGGCCGGACAGCGAATCGAACAGCTTACGGCCCTGATCATCGATGTAGTAGCGGCCTTCCGCCCCGGTAATCACCCGTGGGTTGGCGCGAAAATCGCGATTCGAGCTGAACGGCATCCAGTAATGCTGGTTAAGCTCGGTAGTGGAGGAGCGCTCTTGAGTCGCGTCCTCCGAGGCTTGCGGGGGTGTTTTGCTTGTTAGTCCAAACATGTGTCCAGCTCCATCGCTATGCGGCATTACCTCAGCATGCGCCACTGAACACGTTTATAAAATTACGCTTTTCTTTTGTTCACGTTAGAGAATCTATACGTAATGCCAGGCGCCTTACAGCACCACCTCATAGCCCTCGAACTTGGGCGGCCCCAGATAAATACCTTCGGGCGCCTTGGCGTTGGCATGAGCCTTGCGAAACGCGTCTGACTTGGTCCAGTCGCGGAAGGCCTCTTCCGATTCCCACACGCTGTGAGAGATAAACACGGTGTGATCGTCCTGGCTTTCGCCCTGGAGCATCTGGAACTGCTTGAAACCCGGCACTTCATCCAGGTGAGAGTCGCGGTTGCGCCACACTTCTAAAAAGTCTTCTTCGCGGCCTGGGGCAATCCGAAAACGGTTCATCGCGATATACATCAATACTCTCCCGTTGATAAATCCGCCTGTTGATAAGGGACAGCGCGCTTACGCCTGCCGTGGCTTGATGGTAACGTCATGGCGTAACGGCGGATAGCCCTTTCCCCACGGCGAGCTATGGCGAATACCCACCTTCACGTTGTCTGGTTCAAGCGCGACCTGCGAGTGCATGACCATGAACCGCTAGCGAATGCAGCCGAGGCGGGCCCTGTGCTGCCGGTTTTCGCGATCGAACCCGGCCAGTGGCAGGCGCCAGACAGCGCGCTGCGCCACTGGCAGTTTGCCGCTGACTCGCTTATCGACCTTTCCCATGCCCTAGGGACACTCGGCCTGCCGCTGTGTATCTGGCAGGGTAATATGGTCGATCTGCTGGACGCTCTGAAAGCCCATTACGGCTACATCACCCTGCACTCCCACCAGGAAACCGGCAACGCCTGGAGCTTTGCGCGCGACAAAGACGTTCATAGCTGGTGCCGACAGCACAACGTTACCTGGCAGGAAGCCCGCCAGCACGGCGTAGTGCGCGGGTTGACCAGCCGCACAGGCCACCAGACCCGCTGGGAGTCTCATTGGGAAGCGCTGATGACGGCACCGACCTTCCCTGCGCCGAAAAACGCCCAGGCGGCTCCCGGTTGGCAGGCTTTCCACCATATTGACGCTGGAGAGCTGCACGGCCTGACGCAGGGGTTTGACACCACGCCCTGCCCCGAGCGCCAGCCCGGCGGTCGCCGTGAAGGGCGTGCACTATGGCGCAGCTTTGTCAGCCAGCGCGGGCGTCGCTACCGTGGCTCGCTCTCGAAGCCATTGCTGGCCTGGGAATTCGGCTCACGGCTGTCGCCGCATCTGGCCTGGGGCACGCTCTCCATGCGCGAAGTAGTGCAGTCGCTGCGCCGCCAGCGGGCAAAACATGCGGAAGATTCCCAATGGTCTCGCTCGCTGCGCGCCTTTACCTCGCGGCTTTACTGGCACTGCCACTTTATCCAGAAGCTGGAAAGCGAGCCGAGCATGGAGCATCAAACGCTGCACCCCGCAATGCGCGGCCTGCGCGAACGCGACCCCGACCACCCTAACCTGACCGCCTGGAAACGCGGCCAAACCGGGGTGCCGTTGGTGGATGCCTGCATGCGCAGCCTGACCGCCACCGGCTGGCTCAACTTTCGCATGCGCGCGATGCTGATCTCCCACGCCACATTTGGCCTGGGGCTGCACTGGTACGAGCCCGCCCTGCATCTGGCGCGGCTGTTTACCGACTTCGAGCCGGGCATTCACTACCCCCAGGTGCAGATGCAGGCAGGTGCCACGGGCACCAACGCGCTGCGGGTGTATAACCCCATCAAACAGGCGGAAGATAACGACCCACATGGTGAGTTTGTCGCCCGCTGGGTGCCGGAATTAACCACACTGCCTTTAGAGTGGCGCGCCAAACCCTGGGCCCTGCCGGAAAGCCTGCGCCAGCGATTCGGCTTTCAGCCCGGCGAGCACTACCCGCTGCCTCACGACTTTGAACATGAGGCGCGGCACTGGAAGAAGATGTTGTATGAGCTTCGCCGTACACCGGATGCAAGAGAAGCCAGCCAGGCCATTGTGGATAAGCTCGCCAGCCAGCGAAGACCACCCGCTCAGCGCGCTAAAAAAGCAAAACCCGCCAATTGTCAGCAGCTTTTGCTGTTTGATGAGGGCGGGTTGGAGGATATGTAGCGGTTGTGCTTGGCTAGGGCTCACTAATCTCTTCGCCAGAAGGCGTGGCTGGATTGGGGATGCAATACGGCATGCCATATGCGCTATGAGTAGGCCCCTGTCGCTTCCATATTACTGATGTTCATAGCGAATTGCTCCAGTAATGGCGTCAGACGCTGCACATCCTGCATCTCGCGTGAGGGGTGGCCGACATGTGCTTACTCAGTTGATAGGAAAGTGCCTAACGCCGCCAGCATCCCCGGCTTTGTAGTGGAGGCGAAGCCGCAACGAAAAAGGCGTCGCCGTGCCTGGCCTGGCCTGGTTAGAGCGGCTACTGCCCCGAAAGTGAGGACAATAGTCGGCAGGCATATTGTTTTGGCCCCCATGAAAAGGCAAATGTATCTGACACTTCGTGCCATCGTCCTTGTGGATGCCCCGTCCCATGGCGGGCACCCATGCACGAACATTCGCAGTGTAGCCCTTTCGCATTCCAGCACGCAGGGGCGCATTTTTGATGTTTTTTGTATAGCTGAATTACGTAGGCCTTACCAAAACGCCTGAGCACTTTAGCGGTGATTTCATCGAACCAAGCAACGGGGACTTCCCATGCCGAAAACTGCGAGTTCCACTTTGGCTTGTGCCGGCGATCTCCTCGAATCCACTCAAAATTATCAGTAGCGTATGGGAGTCGAAGTAACAATGGGTCTGGACTCGACCTACGAAAAACCACGGGTATGTTTTTTTGTTTCCACAGCTCCCGCAATCTGGGATCACGCCAATCCATGTTACCTCCACTGCATGTTGATAGCCGCTTTAACGCCGCCATAATTTGCCGCCTGAATCGCAGCGTAAGTCCACGGTCAAGTTGATGGCCTTGTTAGCTGCTGGCCTATGTACAATCCAGCCCCTCTGGATCTATACGTGCAACTCGCTCGAAGCCCTTAGTTTTTTTGAACGACATATTATGCTTAAAGTTATCCATAGAATCTGATGGGTCAATAGTTTCCAAATTAAGACGTTCTATCGTGCTACGTGACATCGCAACAGACAAAATTGGGGCTTCTTCTAAATGGCCCGTCTTAGAATTAAGCAACTCGTCTACCGCTGTAACAATAACAAGATTATCAGGAATAGCTGAAAACAACTCATTACCTATACGCAACACACAACCACATACGTAGTCTTGATATATTTCGTTAAACTTTCCTTTTGGCATATTTTTAACAGACAGCTTACCGCTTTTAAGCAAACTTTTTGTTTCGGATGGTACTATTTCAGCTCCATGAACATTTATTGTTGCCTCTAAAATCCCATTGTCGTAGACAGAGATTGACAAACTTGATCCGAGATTAGAGATTTCTGAGAATGGCTGGAGATTGTCAATTACTTCAATTTTGGCTTCTGCCTTGCCATCTAAAAGGGCATTAGCTATGCTTACACTTTCTGTCCACTCCTCTACATCTTTCTCCCACCTTAAAATACTAGATTTATAGTTAGCCTCATCTTTCTTAATGGCCTCATCAATTTTTTGGGAAAGAAACGCTCTTTTCTTTTCTTCTCTCTTGAATAGACGATCTATAAGCCCAGGCTTATAAGACTCTAATGATTGACGCGCCTCCGATTCATCATCATTATTCATTTTGGGCTCGATAGGCTGCTTAGATGAAGCAACTTTATTCCAGTCTATTGGAGGGCTGCACTCTTTGTGGGTTGATTGAATCACATCAATATGATTTTCATAGACTTCCACTTCATAGGTAGCCTGCTCTAGATCTTGCATTTTTGCATATTGCTGTTGCTGCCTTTCAAGATCTCGCTGTCTTCTTTTCGCATCTCGTTCTGCAGCGCGAACTGCTGCACCAATCGAACGAACTGTTCCTTTCCATCCCATCTTCGATATCCTTCTAATTGGTTACAGCTAAAAGGTGTTAGAAAGCGTGTCCTATGATTGGATGAACGCGCCGACATGATCACCCAAAAAATGCAGCCTGAAAAACTCTTCAAAATCTATAATTTTTTCTAATTATTACCAGGTTGCATATCCAAAACTCACGCTTCTGCTGAATTTGCCAGCACCTCCACGTTGGGAGGTTACCTGCCTTGCTATTTTCTGCTCCAACCTACCAAACCCAGCTTAGCACAAGGCGATTAGGGCAAATGATCACCATAGGTATGAGATTTCAACGCCCATAAAAAACCCGCCCATCGCCAGCAGCTTTCGCTGTTTGACGAGGGCGGGCTCGATGACGCTTAGATGCTATTCGCTAAGCGCCTCCAGCGACTGCTCGATAATGCTCAAGCCTTCTTCCAATACCTCTACAGACACCGTCAGCGGCACTAGAATGCGGATGCTGTTGCCGTAGAAGCCACATGAAAGCAGGATCAAGCCTTTTTCGCGAGCCTTGGCGCAGAGCGCGCCGGTCATCTGCGCGTCCGGCTTACCGTCACTGTCGAGAAGCTCGAACGCTGCCATGGCGCCGAGCTGGCGGCCGTGGGCCACGGCGGGGAAGCGTTCTTCCCATACCGCGAAACGCTCGGCGAGCATCTTGCCCATCTGCTCGCTGCGCTCAAGAATATTCTCTTCCTCGATCGCCTCGATGACTGCCAGCGCCGCGGCACAGGAGAGCGGGTTGCCGCTGTAGGTGCCGCCTAGGGAGTTGGGGCCGGAGGCGTCCATCACCTTGGCGGAGCCGACCACCGCCGAAAGCGGCATGCCGTTGGCCAGGCTCTTGGCAGTGGTGAGAATATCCGCCTCAACGCCGCTATGTTCGAGCGCAAACAGCTTGCCGGTGCGGGCAAAGCCGGACTGCACTTCGTCAGCGATCAGCAGAATGCCGTGTTCGTCACACAGGGCGCGCAGCGCTTTCAGGTAGTCCGGTGAGGCAATGTAGAAACCGCCTTCGCCTTGTACCGGCTCAATCACGATGGCCGCCGTGCGGTGCGGGGCAATGTCGGTTTTGAACAGGGTGCGAATGGCTTCAAGGGACGCCTCTTCGCTGATGCCGTGCAGCGGGTTCGGGAAAGGTGCGCGGAACACATCGCCCGGCATCGGGCCGAAGTCGTTCTTGTAGGGCAGCACCTTGCCGGTCATCGCCAGGGTCATCATGGTGCGGCCATGGAAGGCGCCGTCAAAGGTGATAATGCCGGTACGGCCAGTGGCGGCGCGGGCGATCTTCACGGCGTTTTCAAGCGCTTCGGCACCGGTGTTGACCAGCATCGCCTTGCGCTCGGGGCCGCGTACCGGGGTGAGGTCGCAGAGCTTTTGGCATAGCTGCACGTAGGGCGCGTAGGAGATCACCGCCGCGCTGGTGTGCATGACTTTCTTGAGCTGCGCTTCGACGGCGGCCACGATTTTCGGGTGGCGATGGCCCAGGTTCAGCACGCCAATGCCGCCCGCAAAGTCGATCCAGCGGTTGCCGTCGGCGTCCCACAGCTCGGCGTTTTCCGCGTGCTCGGCAAACTGGGTGGTCGGCGTGGCCGCACCGTTGGCCACGTAGCGGTTTTTCAGGTCATTCAATTCTTGGTTAGTCATCATCGCTTTCCTTTATAAACCGCCAACGCAGACGTACTTCAATTCAGTAAACTCATCGAGCCCGTGGTGGGAGCCTTCGCGGCCCAACCCGGACTCTTTCACGCCGCCAAATGGCGCCAGCTCGGTGGAGATCAGCCCTTCGTTGACGCCGACCATGCCGTACTCCAACTGCTCCATGGTGCGCCAGATGCGGCGGTAGTCGGTGGCGTAGAAGTAGGCGGCCAGGCCGAACGGCGTGTCGTTAGCCATTTGGATGGCCTCTTCATCGCGCTGGAAGCGGAATACCGGCGCTACCGGGCCGAAGGTCTCCTCGTCGGCCACCGCCATCTGCGTGGTGACGTCGGCCAGTACCGTCGGGGTAAAGAAGCGCTCGCCGGCGGCGTGAGGCTTGCCGCCGCACATCAGCGTTGCCCCGTGATTCAGCGCGTCATCGATATGGCGCTGCACCTTATCCACCGCCGCCTGATTGATTAGCGGGCCGATCACGCTGCCTTCCGTCAAGCCGTCGCCGACGTTCAATGCGTTCACGCGCTCGGTCAGCTTGGCGACGAAGGCATCGTAAATGCCGTCCTGCACCAGAAAACGGTTGGTGCATACGCAGGTTTGTCCGGCGTTGCGGAATTTGGAGGCGATTGCGCCATCCACGGCGGCATCCACATCGGCGTCGTCAAAGACGATGAACGGTGCATTGCCGCCCAGCTCCATGGCGGTTTTCTTCACCGTACTGGCGCACTGGGCCAGCAGGTGTTTGCCCACCGGGGTCGAGCCGGTAAACGAGACTTTGCGCACCCGCGAATCCGAGGTCAGCACATCGCCCACCTCGGCCGGCTTTGAGGCGGTGATCACGTTGATGGTGCCCGCGGGCAGACCCGCTTCCAGTGCCAGGTAAGCCGCGGCAAGGGCTGTGAGCGGCGTGGCTTCGGCGGGTTTGATCACCACGGTGCAGCCGGCGGCCAGGGCCGGGGCGCACTTGCGGGTGATCATCGCCAGCGGAAAGTTCCACGGGGTGATCGCCGCGACCACGCCTACCGGCTCGCGCAGCACCAGCAGGCGCTTGTCGGCGCCGTGGCTGGGCAGGGTTTCCCCGGCCATGCGCTTGGCCTCTTCGGCGAAGAACTCGATAAACGAGGCACCGTAGGCGACTTCTCCCTTGGCTTCCGCCAGCGGCTTGCCCTGCTCCAACGTCATCAGACGAGCCAGGTCGTCGGCATGTGCATGGATCAGTTCAAACCAGCGGCGTAGCAGTGCCGCGCGCTGTTTGACCGGCGTGGCACGCCAAGCGGGGCCCGCGTCGTAGGCCGCAGCGACGGCATCACGGGCATCGTCGGCGCCCATGTCGGCCACCTGGGCAATGCTTTCGCCGGTGGCGGGGTTATCCACCGCGAAGGTGGTCTGGCCTGCGCGCCACTCACCGCCCACCAGGGCGGGAACGGCATCGTGCAACCACTGTTCGATAAAGCTCATGACATTCTCCAGGTTAACAACAATACGTGCACGCTAGCAGTAATGTGGTTACAGGCGAATGCACCACTTTTTTGTTCAACCAGACCAATTTTCTGTTTTACTGAAAAAATGGAGAGCACTGAGGCGTTGAGAGGATAAAAATGGATGGCCAGTCAGCTTTACAACAACTTGTAAAACACTATGCGCAGCAACCTGAACGCTTAAGTAAACAAGTACGCATAGAGCAGGCTCTTAGGCACACGATCACCCAAGAGTGGCCGGATCAAACTCGCCTGCCGTCCCACCGGCAGCTTGCGTTAGCCTTGGGCGTTGCTCGGCATACGCTATCTCTGGCAGTGGCGACGCTGCTGAAAGAAGGCTTGCTTACTACGTCCCATGGCCGGGGTACTTGGAGCTGCAGGACGAAGGCTTCCACTACCCCCTCGCCAACAAGTGTCCAGTTATCAAAACGTGCACAACGAGTGTTGCGTTGGCCGGGTGCGAGTACTGTTCAAAGCGGCGCCTTCGTGCCGGGAATCCCCGACATCGCCCAGTTCCCGATGCGTAAATGGCGGCAGCTCTACGCTAGCGTCACAGTGCCTCAAAACGCCCTACTGCTGTCTTACTCTACCGGCGGCTACGGGCCCTTAAAGCGCGCCATCAAGGAGTTTCTGGAACGCTGGCGGAACATTCGCTGCGACACCGAGCAGATCATCATCACAGACGGCACCCATAACGGCATCGAACTCTGCGCCATGGCGCTGGCGGATGTGGGCGACACCGTCGCCATGGAGTCGCCCTGCTACTGGGGGGCGCGCAACGTGTTTACCGCTGCAGGGCTAAACATCAACATGGTGGCCTGGCACCCCGGCCAGGGGCATGTATTACCCGATGCCCCTAGGAAAACCAGGCTTGCCTACCTGACCGGCTCGCAGCACTACCCGCTCAGCGTCGCCACCAGCGCGACCGACAAGCAGCGTTTGTGCGATGCCCTGTCGCCCGACTACGTGGTGGAAGATGACTACGAATTTGACCGCGACGACCACACCAACCTGCTGTTCGATCCGCAATCAACGCGCCACTTGCTGGTCGGCTCGTTTTCCAAGATGATGTTTCCAGGGCTACGGCTGGGGTATCTGGTAGTACCGCATCATCTGGCGGGGCCGATGAACCGCCTGCGCAGCGAACTGTTTCGCGAAGGCCGCATGCTTGATCAGGCGGTACTGGCGCAGTTTATTTTCGACGGTGACCTCGACGCCTGGTGTCGGCGTATTCAGCGCGATTATCTAGGCCGCCAGCAGGTACTGCACGACCAGCTTTGCTCGCTATCGTCGGTGCGTAGCGTCTCGCCGCCGAGTAGCGCCATCAGCCTGTGCGTTGAGTTTGAGCCGCCTGTCGATGACGTGCAGATCGCCCAGGCGCTGTTAAACGAACACCTGATCGTGCGCCCGCTGAGCCCGGTGTGTGCCAGCCACGATCCGCGCGTTGGGCTAGTGCTGGGGGTGGGCATGCTGTCTGGTGAAACGCTTTCGCGCGAGTCCCAGCGCCTGCGCCGCTGCCTGGAAGCGCTACTGCGCTAGGCCCAGGCCACAACGCTTACCACGCTGCTGTCGTTATCAGCACTTATCCACAAGGACTTGTCATGCGTCGCCCTGTTGATTGTTTTTCCGTTAGCGCTTCACCTGCTTTCGCTACCCTTCGCCGATGGGCGGCGCTGAGTGTCGTGCTGCTACTTTCTGGCTGCGCCACGTTCGCGCCCAACCCGCCCGAGGATCAAAGCAATATCTGCGAGATTTTCCGCGAGCAGCCAAGCTGGTACGACTACGCAAGAGAATCGGCGGAGACCTGGGGCACGCCGATCGCCACGCAGATGTCGTTTATTCAGCAGGAATCGTCGTTTCGCAGCCATGTTCGTCCGGACCGCAAATATTACCTCGGTTTTATACCCGGCCCCCGCCCGTCTTCCGCCAAGGGTTACGCCCAGGCCCAGGATCCCGTGTGGGGCGAATATGAAGATCAGGCCGGAAGTCTGTTTGCCCGGCGCACCCACATGAAACACGCCACCGACTTCATCGGCTGGTACAACCAACGCACGCGTGAGCAGACCGGCATTTCACTCAATAACCCCGAGCACCTTTACTACGCCTACCATGAGGGCGCAGGGGGCTATCAGCGCGGCACCTACCGCGGCAAGCCTCAAGTCTTGCGTGCCGGTCGGCAAGTAGCGGCCCGCGCCAGCCGCTACCAGTCGCAGCTCAACAGCTGCGAGGCGGAGTTCCAGTGCCGCAAGTTTTATCAGGTATGGCCGTTCTGTCGTAGTTAAGGAAAAACGTTATGAGCCTATGGATAGGCATTGCCTTGGTGAGCGTGGTGTTTTTCACCTCGATGCTCTCTGGCGTGTTTGGTATGGCAGGCGGCTTAGTCTTGCTGTGGTTTCTACTGGTGATCTTTCCCGCGGGCACGGCGATGGCGGTGCACGGGGTTATACAGCTCACGGCGAATGGATCACGAGCATGGCTATCGCGGCGCTATATTGCCTGGCCTATCGTCGCCTTTATGACGCTTGGCGTGCTCAGTGCTGCTGGTCTGCTTCTGCTATTCAACTACAGCCCCAACGCCGCCAGCGTATCGATTTTGATTGGCCTAATGCCGATTCTGGTATGGATGCCCAAGCGCTGGTTTCACCTGGATGCCAACCGAGCCAGCCACGCGCTGTGCTGTGGCATCGCCTCTGGCGGTTTAACGATTGCCGCTGGGGTTTCCGGGCCGCTAATTGATATCTTCTTTGTGCGCTCACGCATGGATCGCCGCCAAGTCGTGGCGACCAAGGCAATGATTCAGGTAGTGGCTCACAGCATTAAAATCATCTTCTATCTCGGCGCCGCCATGGCGCTTAGCACCGGCGAATGGGGTATTGTGCTGCTAGCGGCGCCGTTTGCGATCTTTGGCACCCACACCGGCAACAGCATTTTACACCGCCTCACTGATGCCAACTTTCGCACCTGGACGCGCTGGATCGTGACCGGTATTGGGGTTTTCTATTTCCTGCAAGGGCTCTTTCTACTCACTCGCTAGCGTTGAGGGAGATAAAAGCGAGCTTAAAGCAGGTGCCTATACTGACCTTACCAATTGATGGAGGTCGTTATGGATTACCACCACTACCGCGAAGCCCTTGCGGAAACGCTCGCCCAAAGTGAGCTGCCTTTTCCCGCTACCGAATACCAGGCGCGCTTGGATAAAGTGCGCAATGGCATGGTAGAGCATGGATTAGACGCGCTGCTGCTCACTGACCCGGCCGATATCAATTATCTGACCGGCTACCATACCTTTGAAGTCTCAGTGCATGCCTGCCTGGTCTGCACGCCGGAGCGGTTAGTCCTTCAGGTCGCCTCGATCGAGACGGGGGCTGCCGTGGTGACCGCGCTGGTGGATGAGATCATCGGCTACCGCTGGGAAAACCTGGATGAAATCATCACACCGCTGGCGGATCTACTCGCTCCCTGCCAGCAGATCGGCATCGATGGCTGGGGCAGCGGGCTGCGCGTCGGCGTGCTGGAGGCGCTGGCGCAAACCATCGGCCGCCAGCGGTTCAGCGAAGCCGGTGGGGTACTGGACGCCATCCGGATCGTCAAACGCCCCGCGGAACTCGAGATGCTGAAAGAAAGCGCGCGCATTACTGCCGCCGGGCTGGAGGCGGCCATCCAGGTGATTCGCGCCGGCATGACCGATAACGATATCGCCTCTGCAGGCGCCCAGGCGTTGCTCGCCAACGGCAGCGAATTCATGAGTCTGCAACCCATCGTCACCAGCGGGCCGCGTATCGGGGTGATTCACGTCAACCACAAGCGCCATATCATTCAGCCCAATGAACCGGTCTTTCTGGAATTCGGCGCAGCGTATCAGCGCTATACCGCCCCCATGATGCGCACTGCCATCACTGGTACTCCCAGCCAAGCCCACGCGGCGACCCGCGACCTGTGTCGCGCGCTGTTTGAAACGCTGTGTGACGCCATGCGACCGGGCAACACCTTTGACGACGCCGCCCGTGCCGCCGATGCGCTGCTCGACCCGCAGCGTGACCGGCTGTTCTTTTCAGGCGTGTTTGGCTACGCCGTGGGCGCGCAGTTCCCGCCCAGCTGGGTGGAAGGCACAGGCTATATCGCCAAGGGGCAGATGCGCCCGTTTGAAGCCAACATGGTCTTTCATCTGCCCCTCTGCCTGCGCGTCCCCGGTCAATGGGGCGTTGGCTTAAGCGACACCGTCGTGGTGACCGAGCAGGGCGGTCAACCGATCACCACTAACGACTGGCAGCTGTATCAGGCGGCGGACACGCCCTGAAAGGCGCTCTCATAGACGCTACATTGACAGCCCGATTGTCTGGCGCTATCGTCACCAAGATGAAAATGAGAAATACTATCTTTTGTATTTAACCCTTTGTGACGACGTCAGGTTAGCCACATGAACAGTGAGCAGCGGCAGCTTCGCCAAACCATCGTGTTTCTTCGCACCTCGTTCGAAGCGATCCAGCACTCAATTGCCGGACGCCTGGACGACCCGCTGCCCTGCTGGCTGGATACCTGTATGCTGACTATGCTCTCCCGCGAACTGAACCGCTGCTGCCAGCAAGCCAAGCCACTGTTTGCCCCAGCCGTCCCTGAGCAGTTGTATGTCGCTTCCCAGCAGTGCGAGTTGCTGCTTAAACAGTGCCCTGGGGTAATGAGCAGTGCGGTCTGCCATCGCCAATTAGCCGCTATCATGCTGCCACTAACCGCAGCTCTCCAGCATATCGATACCCCCGTTAAACGCCGTTGGCCGTGGCAGCGGGGGTAAAACAAAGCCTTCCAAGCATCCCTTCATTAAACCCCGCCTTGTATCGTCAGGTGGGGTTCGTTTTATCGTGAGCAATTAAGCCGTACATGTGGATTAAGCGTAACCGTTGGCACTCACTAGTAAACTGGTCTATTCTAGTCACCACTACTTAATCATTGAGTTCAAAAGGAGCTTGTTTAATGGCTTACGAAACGCTTTTCACTGCCACGCAGCTTGGCAGCCTGTCGATCCCCAACCGCGTGATCATGGCGCCGCTGACCCGGGCACGCACCCCGGACAGCGTACCGGGCAAGATGCAAGAAGCCTATTACGGCCAACGCGCCGGGGCTGGACTGATCATCAGCGAAGCGACCAATATCTCTGCCACTGCGCGGGGCTACGTGTATACGCCGGGTATTTGGACCGACGAGCAGGAAGCCGGCTGGAAAGGCGTTGTCGATGCGGTGCATGCCAAAGGCGGCCGTATGGCGTTGCAGCTATGGCACGTTGGGCGTGTTTCCCATGAAATGGTTCAACCCAACGGCCAGCAGCCGGTTGCGCCCAGCGCGCTGAAAGGCGAAGGCGCCCAGTGTTTCGTGGAGTTTGAAGACGGCACCGCCGGTCAGCATCCCACCAGCACGCCCCGCGCGCTGGAAACCGACGAGCTCCCGGGTATCGTGGAAGACTATCGTCAGGCGGCTAAACGCGCTAAGCGGGCAGGCTTTGATATGGTCGAAGTTCACGCAGCCAATGCTTACCTGCTGAACCAGTTCCTGGCCACCGGCACCAACCAGCGTACCGACCAGTACGGCGGTTCACTGGAAAACCGGGCGCGCTTCCCGTTGGAAGTGGTCGATGCGGTGATTGACGTTTACGGCGCTGACCGGGTCGGCATCCGCATGACGCCGTTTATCGAGCTATTTGGCCTGACCGACGACGAGCCGGAAGCCATGGCGTTTTACATGGCCGAGCAGCTTTCCAAGCGCGGTCTTGCCTACCTGCACCTCAATGAGCCTAACTGGGCCGGTGGCGACATCACCTTCCCCGATGGTTTCCGCGAGCAGATGCGCGAGCGTTTTAACGGCAGCCTGATGTACTGCGGCAACTACGACGCCCCCCATGCAGAAGCACGCATTGGCGACAACACCGCCGACACGGTGGCCTTTGGCCGTCCTTATATTGCCAACCCTGATTTGCCCGAGCGTTTCCGGGTCGATGCGGCGCTCACTGAGCCCAATCACGACACCTTCTACGGCGGCGACGAAAAGGGCTACACCGACTATCCGTTTATGGATAACGGTCACGACCGTATCAGCTAAGTTGCGCCCGCTGGGTAACCCTTAACAAAGAAAAGCATCACTTAGGTGGTGCTTTTTTTATGTCTGCCCACCGCAAAACGCTGGTAGGCTATTGATTGTTTAGTTTGAATACACAGGTGATAAATGCTCGGCTCGCTGTTAGCTTTGTTGGTATCGTTGGCATTGGTGGGCTTGGCGGCCAGTACCGGCGCCCGTTTTCGACCCGATGGCTGGTACCGCGAGCTCGACAAACCCGCCTGGACACCCCCTGATATCGCCTTCCCCATCGCCTGGGGCATCTTGTATTTGTTAATGGCGATTGCCGCGTGGCGCATTTACATGGCGGACGACTCAGTTTGGCGCACAGCCAGCCTGTGGGTGTATGTTATTCAACTGCTGGCGAACGCGGCGTGGTCGTGGCTGTTTTTTGGTCGCAAGCAGATTGCCGCCGCGCTTGGCGATATTGCGCTGCTGCTAGGGCTGATAACGCTCGCTATCATTGTGTTTGCGAAGGTCAGTCTTTTAGCCACGTGGCTGATAGTGCCTTACTGGCTCTGGGTAGCCCTAGCCCTATCGCTTAATGCGACTATTTGGCGACGTAATTAACGCGCGGTTGGCGCGAAAAGATATAAGGATAAAACCACCATGGAGACAACACCGTTAGTCACGTTATTGGCATTCTGTTCTATCGCATTAGCGCTAGTTGCCTTAGCGCTGTTCATTTACGTTGTGCGACGGCAACGCCGCCAGACACCAGTGGACGACGATGCTTCCACGATGGAACGCACCACTAATCAACCCTCCTCTTCGCCGCCGCCTGAAGAAACCGCCTCAAAGGCATCAGCCAAGCGCTCCAGCAAAGTGGTTCAACATTCGCTGTTCGTAATTTTCTCTCATCCCGATGAACAAACCGACCAGCGCCTGGCCGATTGGCTGCGCGAGAAGCAGGCCACCTTCGACCCAATCAAGAAAGTCTTTCACATTGCCGGTGAGCAGCCCTCTAACCCGGTTACCATCGCCAACGCTTTTCCGCCCGGGGAAATGCCCGACCTGCTGCACAATGAAACCCACGAACCCATCAAAGGTATCAGTCTATTGGTGAAACCGCCGCTGCGTAAGCGGCGCAATCAGCAAATGCACGTCTATGTGGCGCTAGCCAAAGAAATGCAGACCCTGTTTACCGGCGATATGCTGGATGGGGATCGCCAGCCCGCCACCGACACCACCTTTGAGCGCATTATTGGCTAGCAACTATTTGACCCGTTACGCCACGCCTTGGCTGCGCAGGTAATCATCATAGCTGCCGCTGAAGTCGACAATGCCATCGGGCTGCATATCAAGAATGCGCGTGGCGAGCGATGAGACAAACTCACGGTCGTGGCTAACAAACAGCAGCGTGCCGGGGTAGTTTTCCAGCGCCAGGTTCAGCGCTTCGATGGACTCCATGTCCAGGTGGTTGGTCGGTTCGTCCATCAGCAACACATTAGGCTGGGTAAGTATTAACTTACCGAACAGCATGCGCCCCTGTTCGCCACCGGAAATCACTTTGACCGACTTATCAATGTCATCGCTGGAAAACAGCATCCGCCCGAGCGCACCGCGCACCACCTGTTCACCGCCTTGCGTCCACTGGCCCATCCACTCGAACAGGGTGGCGTCCACGGCAAAGTCGTCGGTGTGTTCCTGAGCAAAAACACCCAACTCGGCGGCTTCGGTCCACTTCACTTCCCCGGCATCCGGGTGTAATTCGCCTGCCAGGGTTTTAAGCAACGTGGTCTTACCAATACCGTTAGGGCCGATAATCGCAATGCGCTCACCCGCCTCGACGGTCATCGACAGGCGCTCGAACAGTGGTGCCTCACCGTTGTAGCCTTTGCTGATGCCGTCCACATTCACCGCGTTGCGGTGAATCTTTTTGTTCTGATCAAAGCGGATAAACGGACTTACCCGGCTAGACGGCTTGATATCTTCCAGCTTGATTTTGTCAATTTGTCGCGCCCGTGAGGTGGCCTGCTTGGCCTTCGAGGCGTTGGCTGAGAAGCGGCTGACGAACTGCTGCAGCTCGGCGATCTGGGCCTTTTTCTTGGCGTTGTCTGAATGCTGACGCTCGCGCGCGGCGGTGGCGGCGGTCATGTAGTCGTCGTAGTTGCCGGGGAACAGGGTAATCTCGCCGTAATCCAGATCCGCCATGTGGGTGCACACGCTATTCAGGAAGTGGCGGTCGTGGGAGATAATCACCATGGTACTGTTGCGCGCCTTGAGCATGTCTTCCAGCCAGCGGATGGTATTGATATCCAGGTGGTTGGTCGGCTCGTCGAGCAGCAGGACATCCGGATCGGAAAACAGCGCCTGAGCGAGAAGTACGCGCAGTTTCCAGCCAGGTGAAACTTCACTCATCGGGCCGGTATGCTGTTCGATGGGAATGCCCAGGCCAAGGAGCAGTTCGCCAGCGCGGGCTTCGGCGGTGTAGCCGTCCAGTTCGGCAAAGCGCACTTCCAGATCCGCGACGGCCATGCCATCCTCTTCGCTCATTTCCGCCAGGGAATAGATCCGTTCGCGTTCGGCGGTGACCTGCCATAACTCATCGTTGCCCATGATCACGGTATCGATCACGCGCTCATTTTCGAAGGCAAACTGATCCTGACGCAGCTTGCCCAACCGCGTGCTGCTGTCCAGCATGACCTGGCCGGACGTCGGCTCAAGCTCGCCGCCGAGAATCTTCATAAAGGTGGATTTGCCGCAGCCGTTAGCGCCAATCAAGCCGTAGCGATTGCCGTTGTTAAACTTAACGGAGACGTTCTCAAATAGGGGCTTGGCCCCGAACTGCATGGTGATATTGGCGGTTGCGATCACAGAAGGGCCCTAGTGTGCGTGTACATTGCGCATCGCACTGGAAATAGTACGTGGCGAATAGAAAGGCTCGCGATTCTACGCGCTCTTGGGCAACGTTACACCCATCGTCTAACACCCACTACCTAGGACGTCGCGTCGCCAGGGGCCGGCAAGTCCAGCAGAAACCTTTCGTCATCAAGCGCTTGGCGCAGGCGAGTATGCAAAATATCGACAATCCCCGGTTGCTCGCCCACCAGGGCCGTGGTGGTGACGGTCATGCCCGGATGGCGCTGCTGCGCGGCGTGGCAAATCTCCGCAATGTCGCCGCCTTCACCGGCATGACGCCCCGGCGAGAGAAACAGCATCGCCAAAATCACCGGCCCGGTATGAAAATCAGGGTTGGCCAGCAGGTTTTCGAGCAGCGGTTCGTTGAAGCGATATTCGTCGCCCTCGCGGCGCTCCATCGAGGCGGCGGCCACGCAGGTGGCGTCACTGCCGAGCAGCACACTTAGCTGCCCCGCTAGACGATTGCGTACCGCCGTCACCTCGGGAATCGGGCTGCCGTGATCCACCAGCGCCACTCGGGGCGTTGCCTCTGGAAGACACTGCTCGCGGACGTTATCAGCCAGCAGTTCGGCCAGGCGCAGGTCGTTATCGCCCTGCTCATCGACCAGCGGCTGCGCCACGCGAACCTTGACGTCGGGAAAGCGCGCCTGCATCTCGGCCATGCGCTCGGGCAGGTAACCGGTCAGCGCTTTGCTGGGGCCGAAGAAGAACGGCAGCACGATAATCTCGGTCGCGCCCTGTTCGGCCGCTCGCTCGGCAGCCGGTCCAAGCGTTATCGCCGGAATGCCGTCGACCTCCTCTGCAGGTATTTTATTGGAATGGAGCAGCGAGGCAGCCTGCACGGTTTCGCCAAGGCCCTGGCTCAGCAACGACGCGACACGGCGCAAGTTATGCGTTGCCTGGGGCCTCAAAGAGCCATTATCGACCAGAAAAATCGCGCGCATGCTTGCTGCCTCCGCTAGTGGTGAAAGCAATCAGATCAGTGATCACCAGTGACATGGTAAGATGGTTGTTTTAAAAAGTAGTCACTCACTATGTTGCTTGATAACGATGCTTGATACCACTGCCCTTAACCAACAAAGAAACTTCTTCGAAGGCCATTCGGCTATATGGCTATTTGGCTATGGCTCGTTGATTTGGAAGGCTGATTTTGCCTACTTAGACCGTCAACCCGCCTATATTACCGGCTGGGCGCGGCGCTTTTGGCAAGCCTCCCACGACCATCGCGGCACGCTCGATGCCCCAGGGCGTGTCGCCACGCTAATCCGCGCGCCAGGTGCGGTGTGCCACGGCATGGCCTACCGCATTACCCCCGATGTACTTGCGCCGCTGGATGTGCGCGAAAAAAACGGCTATCTGCGCGAAAAAGTACCGCTCACCTTTGTCAATGACAACGGTGGTGCGGCGGGGCAGAGCGAAGGTCTAATCTATCTGGCGACCGAGGATAACCCGGCCTTTTTGGGCGACGCACCGCTTGTCGAGATTGCCCAGCAAATAGCCCGGTCGCATGGGCCCAGTGGCTCCAATAAGGCGTACTTGCTGAACTTGGCCCAGGCACTACAAGAACTAGGGGTCGAGGATGCGCATATCGTCGCGCTAGCCGAAAAAGTTCGCGATTTATAACGCCCACAGCCAGACATTCTTAAGCGATTATCCAACCACTGATATGACCGCGAGCGGCGTGTTACCGGTATGGATAGGGGGGAGGCGGGCTACATCATCAGCCAGGAAAGGATAAACAGCCCTACCAAGGTGCGGATAATACCGCCGATAAGGGAACCCCGAAAAAACGCCCGAAATCCACCCCACAAGAAGAACAGTCCAATCACCAGCACGACAATGCTTAGAAACGAATCATTGATTCCCAGCGAGCGCGTCAAGCCATCAACAAAATCATCGAACGCGCTAAACAAGTTAGTGAAAATGCCTAATAAAAACTCCACCACCACGCGGATTGCTTCGCCGATGGTCTCGCCGATGTCGTCAAAAAAGCCGTTTGCCTGCATTGGTAGCACCCAGGGCTGAAAAGATAAGCTGAGCATTGTCGGTTAAATACGCTGGTTGAGCAAAGCTGAGTGACGCTAATTTACCCACAACGTCATATTCGCATCTTTGCCAAGAACAGCTAATCTGGTAGGTATAAAACGATCGTTTAAATAAGTACAACCCTATCACTACGATCCAGGTTCTCGACATGTCACAACGCTATCCTCTCTCCGACACGCTTCAGGCCAGCACCCATCAGGTGGAAAACCAGCCGCCGCCGCTGGAAAACTACAACAGCTACACAACTGATCGAGCACTTCAAGAAGGCGTTCAACGCGAAGGCGGCACTGATGATGCCTCCCTCAAAGCATTTGGTAAGTGGGCGGGCTCTGCCGAGGCGATCGCGCTCGGGTTTGACGCCAACCGTTACTCACCCCAGTTGGTGACCCACGACCGGCAAGGCCATCGGGTCGATTTAGTCGAATTTCATCCCGCTTACCATCAGCTGATGCAAACGGCGGTGGAGCATGGCCTGCACGCCAGTCCCTGGCGGAACCCTAAGCCTGGCGCGCACGTCAACCGGGCGGCCAACTACTATCTGCACACCCAAGTGGAAGCGGCGCATGGCTGCCCGATCACCATGACGTTTGCCGCTCTGCCAGCGCTTCGCCATCAACCCAGCCTGCTTGAGAGCTGGGGCGAGAAAATTACCGCGCCCCATTACGACCCGCGCAACGTGCCCTATTTTGAAAAACAGGGCGTCACTCTCGGCATGGCAATGACCGAAAAACAGGGTGGCTCCGATGTGCGGCTGAACACCACCCGCGCTTATCCGATTGATCAAGGCAGACCAGGCGACGCCTTTGAACTGGTGGGGCATAAATGGTTTGTTTCGGCGCCCATGTGCGATGCTTTCCTGGTGCTCGCCCAGGCGCCAGGTGGTTTGAGCTGTTTTCTACTACCGCGCTGGCGGCCCGATGGCAGCAAAAACCCGCTCCACATTCAGCAGCTAAAACGCAAAATGGGAAACGTGGCAAACGCCTCGAGCGAGACGGAGCTACGCGGCGCCTTTGCCTGGATGGTCGGCGAAGAGGGCCGCGGCGTGCGCACCATTATTGAGATGGTCGCCATGACGCGCTACGACTGCATGATTGGTTCATCCGCAGGAATGCGCCAAGCCACCGCCCAGGCGATTCATCACGCCACTCATCGCCATGCGTTTGGGGCGACCCTCAGCGAGCAGCCGCTGATGCAAAATGTGCTCGCCGATCTAGCCATTGAAAGCGAGGCCGCTACTACCTTAATGCTGCGCATGGCCCGGGCCATGGATCACCAGGACAACGAGCACGAGCGTTTGCTTTCGCGTATCGCCACCCCCGTTGGCAAGTACTGGATCTGTAAACGCACGCCCCACCATGCCTATGAGGCGATGGAGGTGATTGGCGGTAGCGGCGTAATGGAAACTCATATCATGCCGCGCCTGTTCCGCGAATCGCCCATTAACGCCATCTGGGAAGGTAGCGGTAACGTTCAGTGTTTGGATATTCTGCGCGCGATTGAAAAGCAGCCCGAGGTGCTCGATGCCTTCTTTGATGAACTCGCCAAGGCCCAAGGAGCTAATGCAAACCTTGACCGCTTTGTACGCAATTTAAAGCAAGATTTGCAGGATACCCAAGCGCTCCAATATCTTGCCCGCCAGTTGGCGGATGGCATGGCGCTGGCGTTACAGGGTGCCCTACTGGTGCAGCATGCGCCCGATTACGTGGCCGATGCATTTTGCGCTGGCCGGCTCATTGAGCGAAGCGCTCTCAACACAGGGACGTTACCCACCGGACTGGATTGCGCGGCGATCATCGAGCGTGCTCAGCCCTTGGAGTGAGCCCCGTGGAATAAACGTTCACGACCTTGGTCGTATTTCATCGTGAAGCTGATAACGTTAAAAACACAAACGTTTTATAAAGACGCTTTACCAAGAACAACGTAATAGCGGGAGAGCTTGGCGCATCAGTAACCGATGACGCCAGCGCCGAAGGAGCAACAACCCCGGAAACTCTCAGGCAACCGGACCGCTATCACCATCACTTTCCGAAGAGCGGCTGATGACTGCGTCACTCAGCCCACCGAAGGAGCAAGCGCGCCAGCGAGTGCGTGAATCTCTCAGGTTCCATGACGGAAGGGGTACGCCCAGCAGCAGTTACGCCGTTAGGTGGTATTCCCGACGCTCATACAACCTGGAGAGACTTATGCAACGCATTGCCGTTATCGGTGGTGGTATCACGGGCATTACCAGCGCCTATGCCCTGGCCAAACGTGGCTATGACGTCACCGTTTTTGAAAAGCATCGCTACGCCGCCATGGAGACCTCATTCGCCAACGGCGGTCAGCTCTCGGCCTCCAATGCCGAAGTGTGGAACCACTGGCCAACCGTGATCAAGGGCCTGCGCTGGATGCTCCGAAACGACGCCCCGCTGCTGGTAAACCCCCGCCCGAGCTGGCACAAGCTCAGCTGGTTCGGCGAGTTTATCGCTTCAATCCCCCGCTACTCTGCCAACACCACCGAAACCGCGCGCTTGGCCATTGCGGCACGCGAGCACCTGTTTCAGTGGGCGCAGGAAGAACAGATCGATTTCGACTTAAAGCAGAAAGGCATCTTGCATATCTACCGCGATAAAGCGGGCTATGACCACGCCGCCAAGGTCTCCAAGCTACTCAGCAAAGGCGGCCTCGAGCGACAGCCGGTGACGCCCGACGAGATGCGCGCCATCGAACCCACCCTGGCGGGCAACTACTACGGCGGCTTCTTCACCGAAAGCGATGCCACGGGCGACATCCACAAGTTTACCCATGGCCTGGCACAAGCCGCTGAACGCCGCGGCGTAACGCTTAAATATGGCCACAGCGTTCAGGATGTCGGCGCCAATCAACAGCACTCCTGGATCACCGCCGATGATCTCTCTGAGCTCGGCGGCGAACCCGTGCGCGAAACCTTCGATAGCGTGGTGGTATGCGCCGGGGTGGGCAGCCGCGCCTTGGCCGCCAAACTAGGTGACCGTGTGAATATTTACCCGGTAAAAGGCTACTCGATTACCGTGCAGCTCGATGACGAAGCCTCTCAACAGGCAGCGCCAACCGTTAGCCTGCTGGATGATGAAACCAAGCTGGTCACCAGCCGCCTTGGCGATGACCGCTTCCGTATTGCGGGTACCGCCGAGTTTAACGGCTTTAATCGCGATATCCGTGACAACCGCATCCGCCCGCTGATCCGCTGGGTCGAAGAGTGCTTCCCCGGCGTCAGCACCCGCCGCGTGGTGCCCTGGGCTGGGCTGCGCCCGATGCTCCCCAACATGCTGCCCAAAGTCGGCCCCGGCAAGTTACCCACGGTGTTCTACAACACCGGACACGGCCACCTGGGCTGGACGCTCTCTGCCATCACCGCCGACATGCTGGCGGATGCGGTGGAGGCGAAAAACTCACAAAGCGAGCGATCGACACAACCACTCGCTTAGCCTTACCTACATCAACTGCACTTGCTAAGCGGTCATCCGTTAATATGTATGACACCTTATGATCAGGTGTATTTATGCTTAATCAGCGTGCATTAACTTACCTCAATGAAGTCATTCGCCGAGGCTCGCTCAGGCGCGCCGCGGCCCACCTAAATGTCGATGCCTCTGCCGTTAGTCGCCAATTAAAAGCACTTGAAGAAGAACTGGATACCCAGCTATGCGAGCGGCACGGGCGCGGCATGCGCGCAACCGCAGCGGGTCAGCTACTGGTGCATCATTTCCATGCCCAGCGGGCATCGGAAGAGGCGGTGCTATCCCAAATCATGGCACTGCAGAGCCTGGCGAAAGGCGAAGTTCGTATTGCTGTGGGAGAAGGGTTTATCGCTGACTTAATTGCCGCACCGTTAGGCACTTTTATGTCAGCGTTTTCAGGTATCAATGTCGAAATCCGCATGGCGGGCGTTAATGAGGCGATGTCGCTACTAAAAGATCGTGAAGTGGATATAGCGCTACTTTACGCACCACCGGTAGACCCACAGCTTTACTGCCATGTGGAAACGCGCCAGCCACTCGATGTCATTGTGCCTCCCAATCATCCGCTCAGTGAGCTGCAACGCCCAGTGACACTGCATGACTTAAAGGATTGGCCGCTGGCTTTGATGGATAACCCATTCGGTATGCGGCAGATGGTCAATATGGTGGCTCACCAGGAGCGTATTCATCTTGAAGCACGCCTACATACCAACTCTGTTTCAGTTTTAAAGAATTTTGTTCGCTCAGGCATTGGCGTTACGTTTATGCCCGAAATCACGGTAGCGGATGAGATTGAGCGAGGTGAGATCTTCACGCTGCCCATGCAGTACCCGGTAATGAACGGTACGCGGGCACAAATTGTTAGCCTGAAAGGACAGGAACTTACGGTCGCCTCAACCACTTGTATCGATCATTTGCACACAGGCATGCGCTTTTTCTCGGCCGATGCGCCACGGCTGTTGCAATAAAAGCCACAGCTTGGGTATTGCATAGTCAACACATCAATACCTAGTCTTCCAGTAAGGCGCTCCTTATAAATCCAATAACGCGCCCTTAGCGCCTCATAGCTCACGACAATAAACCAGGAGACTTACTATGTTTACTCACCCTATGTTGACTCAACGCTTTTCACCCAAGCGGCTCCTCTCGGCTTGCCTGATCGGCTCTGCCCTAATGACTGGCAATGCCATCGCCGAGACCACTATCAATTTGGGTTACAACGGCGCCCCCGACCCCGAAAAGAATGCCGTACACGTCTTTGCCACTAACCTAAAGGAACTGGTTGAGGAAAAAACCGACAACCAGATTCAATTAGAGCTATATCCCAATAGCTCGCTGGGCGAAGAGCAGGAGCGCATGGAACAGACCATGAGCACGCCGATGCTCAACGTGGCGTCCTTTGCGGGTGTCTCGCCTCTCGTCGATGAGATTTTCGTCAGTGCTATTCCGTTTCTGTTCGACGATTTTGATGCGGCCCGCACCTTCTTCGATGAAGGTGAGTATTGGCAAGAAGTCAGTGAGGCGCTGAAGGAGCGTGCCGGCATCGATATGCTGGCAGTCGTGGAAGAAGGCGGCTTTTTAGCGTTCACCAATAACGAAAGGCCTATCAGCAGTCCTGACGACTTTGAAGGGCTGCGTTTTCGGGCCATGGATCCCAGCCAGGTTGCTCTCTATGAGTCCTTCGGCGCATCAGGCACGCCCGTGCCCTGGACAGAAACCTACATGGCACTGCGCACTGGGGTAGCGGACGGCCAAATGAACCCGCCGATGTATATCATCCTGGGCAGCCTTTACGAAGTGCAGGACTACCTTACCCTGGCCAATATCCAGTACTCGAACCAGTTCCTGGTGGGCAACAGCGACATGATCGCTGGTTGGGATGACGAGCTTCGTGATGCCTTTCAGGAAGCCGTCGCCGAAGCTAACCACAATGCCCGTGAGCATAATGAAGAGCAGGTCGATTCACGTATCGCCTACCTGGAAGAACAAGGTATGGAAGTGATTCGTCCCTCTGAAGAGGAACTCACCGCTTTCCGCGAGATTGGTCAGCCCGCTTATCTTGAATGGCTCGAAGAACGTGATATCGAGCAACGCTGGATCGATATGGCGCTGGAAGATGCGGGCATGAGCGATCTGCTCGAATAACGGCTGTTAACACCGTTGTAACCATTGCAACGATGGCAACAACAGGGGCTGGCACCTTACCGGTCCCCTATTTCCAGTACTTAATATCCCAGTACTTAATGTTCTAGTGCTTAACGTTTCTGTGCTTCATGGAAGGCTGACATGTTTAATACGCTTCGATCCCGTCTTTTGGCGATCAGCCGCCCTGTTACCCTAACGATGGCGGGCGCGCTGCTAACCCTCAATGTTGCGGCCATATTGTATGGCGTGTTTGCCCGCTACATCGCCGGTGGCGCGCCTATCTGGACAGATGAGCTATCCCGCTTCTTGATCATCGCCACCGTGATGCTCGCCGCTGGCGCCGTCTGGTCGGAAGGGGGTCACATGCGCGTTGGCCTGTTGGAGAAGCTGCTGCCAACTTCCTTCGCTCGTTTGCTGAATGTGTACCAGTGGCTACTCACCCTACTGATTGCAGCGGGGGGCGCATGGGTAAGCTATCGCTATGCGCTCTCGGTCAGCATGTTTACCACATCAGGGCTTGGCATTAGCCGCACGGTGCCACTCCTCTCGCTACCCGTTGGCTTTTTACTACTGACTTGGCATGTACTGCTTTATGGCCCTGCGCCACTCAAAACCGTAGAGGACAACCTATGACGCTTACTATGCTGGCGGTTTTCCTCGGCCACGTTTTGCTTGGGCTTCCTCTTTTCATCGCGCTACTGACCACCGCGATAGTGGGATTTCTGTTTGTCGACCCTTCGATGATTCCACGTATGCTGCCCCAGCAATTCTTTGGCGGTATCAATGTGTTCTCCTTGATGGCTATTCCGTTATTCATCTTCGCTGGCAACCTGATGAACGTCAGTGGCTTAACAGAGCGCCTGATGGGATTCGCTCGCCTGATA
The DNA here is from genome assembly GCF_900103865.1 of Vreelandella arcis. Classification (GTDB taxonomy): domain Bacteria; phylum Pseudomonadota; class Gammaproteobacteria; order Pseudomonadales; family Halomonadaceae; genus Vreelandella; species Vreelandella arcis. The sequence continues at coordinate 97,095 of NZ_FNII01000010.1, read as the reverse complement.
GTGGGGCACTTGCGGGGAGGCATGGGCCACGTCAACGTGGTGTCGAGCGTTTTCTTCGCAGGCGTCAATGGCTCAGCGGTGGCGGATACTTCGGCACTGGGGTCGCTGTTAGTACCGGCCATGGAGAAGGAGGGCTACTCAAGAGCCTTTGCCGCTGGGTTGACCGCCGGTAGCTCGCTGATCGGCCCGATTATTCCCCCCAGTATTTTTATGATCCTCTACGCTTCACTGACGAACACCTCAGTAGGCGATCTATTTCTGGCGGGTGTCGTGCCGGGTCTGCTGCTGGGTGTTGCCTTTATGGGCATGAATGCCTGGTATGCCTGGCGTCACCGACTCCCCAAAAGCGGTCAGCTGCCTTCCATTGGCCAGCTAGGCATGGCCTTCGTCACCGCTCTCCCTGCACTTATCGCTCCCTTTATAATCGTTGCCGGCATCGTCCTTGGCTTTGTGACACCCACAGAATCCGGCGCGCTGACAGCGCTTTATGTCGCCATATGTGGCTTTGTGTTGGGTGGGTTACGCCTGAAAGAGTGCTGGCGAGCGATTGTCGATACAGCGCGCTTGACCTCGGCGATTTTTCTGATCATGGCGGCTTCTGCGACGATCAGCTGGCTGCTCTCCTATGCCCAGGTGCCGGAGCAATTTGTCTCGCTGTTAGCGCCCTACGTGGACAATAGCGTGATTATTTTGTTGCTGCTCAGCGCGGTCACCTTTGTCACCGGGATGTTTATGGAAGAAGTATCGGCATTGATGCTACTCACGCCTATCTTTGCGCCGGTGGCCATGATGGCGGGTATCGACCCGATCCATCTGGGTATCATTATCACGCTGAACATTACCATCGCTTTGATCACGCCACCGCTGGGGGCCTGTGTGTTCGTGGCCGCCGCGGTCAGTCGGCTAGAGATAGTGTCGCTGTTCAAAACCATTTGGCCCTTTGTGCTGACAGCGATTGCGGTGCTTATTCTATTAATCTTATTTCCATCGCTGACGCTGTGGTTGCCTACTCAGTTTTGATAACCAGCTTGGATAACATAATGCCTTTAAACACACTACTGAAGACTCTTCCGCCTATACCCAGCCACCCAGCCCCCTGCTGGGAGCAGCTGCGCCGAGCGCCTATTGAAGATAACGGTGAGCGCCTGGTACCGATGAGTCTCGCCCCCGCACCGGTCAGCGTCTACCCCGCCTACGCTCGGCTGGGTATTCCCGGCGCGATCCCGGAGTGTTTTGTGCGTGAAGGGGTTTATCGGGCATTGCTCACCGCGGCGCGCAGCTTACCCGAGGGTATCGGTTTAATCGTACTGGACGGCTGGCGGCCATGGCGGGTGCAGCAATACTTGTTTGATACCCTGCAGGAAGCCATCCACCATCACCAGCCTGACCTCAGTGAAGCGGAACTACTGGAAAGGACAAGGGAGTTTGTCTCAGTACCCAGCCGCGACCCTTTAGCCCCCAGTCCGCACCTCACCGGCGGCGCCGTCGACGTCACGCTCTGTGATGCCGATGGCCTGCCGCTGGATATGGGCACCCTGTTTGACGAGGCGCTACCGGCGTCTCACAGCGACTATTTTGAGCATCTGGAAACGTTAACGCCGCAGCAGCATAAGGCGCGGGATCACCGCCGCTTGCTGTATCACACCATGCACCAGCAAGGCTTCACCAACCTGCCCAGCGAATGGTGGCACTTCGATTACGGCGACCAATTATGGGCGTACTACGGGCAGCATGACCATGCGCATTACGGCCCGGCAGAGTTGGATACCATTGAGAACCGCTGGCGCCGACAGTTGGGGTAATGATTAGCTAAGGATATTCCTGGCGTGCGTGCAGGACGTGAACGATCTCAATAAAGCCTGCTGCTAAGCGGATATAGTTGGGGTTTACCACGTCTTCTCGCGTACCTACAACGCGACCTGGGCGATACAGGTAGGGATGCTGGGGTAGCGCCTCAGTCGCTTCTTCAATGGCTTGATAAAGCGCTTCGGCAGCGTATGGGATTCGGCAATAGTTTACCGATCAGCCTAGTGATATCTACTCGTCCTTCTATAGAGCCAAACATGCCTCGCAGGTAGGACAGTCGATGTCACAGTTGATCAAATTAACTGGCCCTAAGCGCGTTACTTCCCGCACTATAAAGTGAACGCAATGTTGACTTGATTAGAAAGGAGATCCCTCATGCCTAGCGTATTAATTACCGGTGCAACATCAGGATTTGGTAAAGCGGCGGCGCGGCGATTTGCCAAAGCTGGCTGGTCGCTAATCCTGACTGGCCGCCGAGAAGAACGACTCGCCGAATTGAAGAGCGAACTGGCTCCTCACGTCACCGTGCTGACAGTGCCGCTGGATGTGCGATAGCGACGCGGTCACCCAAGCGCTGAGTCAACTCCCCGAGACGCTGCTGCCGCTCACTTGCCTGATCAATAACGCCGGGCTGGCGCTCGCACCGGAGCCGGCGCCTCAAGTATCGCTGAGCGACTGGCATACCATGATCGACACCAATATCACCGGGTTGGTTAACGTCACCCACGCGGCCATGCCTCACCTGCTGGCCGCTGGAGAAGGTGCCAGTATCCTCAACTTGGGGTCGGTCGCGGGGCAGTGGCCTTACCCAGGCAGCCATGTTTACGGCGCATCGAAAGCCTTTGTTCAGCAGTTCAGCTACAACTTACGCTGCGACCTACAAGGAACGGGGGTGCGTGTCACTGACCTCGCCCCCGGCATGGCGGAGACCGAGTTCACCTTGGTACGCACCAAGGGCAACAAAGACGCTTCCGATGCGCTCTATAAAGGCACCACACCGCTTCAGGCAGAAGACATTGCCGAGCAGCTTTACTATTTGGCCACGCTACCAGCACACATCAATATCAACCGTCTCGAGATTATGCCGGTACGTCAGACATGGGCCCCGTTTGCCATTGAGCGCGACGACACCCAGAGTCGATAAAGCGCAGGGGTAAAGAAAAACGATACTAGCGTCGCTAAGAGCAGCCCAAATCCAACGGTTTGCGCGAAGGGCGGCCATAGGCCGCCGGTGGCAACCATCAGCGGTATTAAACCCGCAAAGGTAGTGACCGTGGTCGAAACGATATGCCGGCTGGTGGGGCCACTGATCACCGCCAGCATGGCATCGATATCGCCTCGGCGGGCGGCTTCATCGTCATCAAAGGCAGCAATAATGATAATGGTGGCATTAATCGCTACCCCTACCAGCCCCATAATGCCGACGATAATCACAAAGCCAAACGCATGCCCACTGAGCAGCAACGCCACAATGCCCATACCCATCGCCTGGGCGCCGGCAATAAATACGATGGCGGCCCGCCGAAAGGAGTTAAATGCCAATACCACGGTGGCCACCATGGCTATGACCAGCAGCACCACAGAGGCAAGCAACTTGCCCACGGCTTCATCTCGCTCGGCGGCTTCACCACCGGTTTCGATTCGGTACCCCGGGGGCAATTGAAACGCCTCGGACTCCAACGCTGCCTGAAGCTTGTCATCCAGTTGGGCCATGGAGACCGCCGGAAGAGCGTCGGCCACCAGGTACCCTTGCACCAACTGCACCCGTTCCGCGTTACGGCGAGTAATCACACTCCAGGCAGGCGTGAGTGATACCTCTGCCACCGCCGCCAGTGGCAGGCCCTCAGCCACTTGATCGCTGACCAAGCGCAGCGCCGCCAGCTGTTCAGCATTAGTGCGCCACTCATCGGCGTAGCGTACCCGCACAGGCAGTTGCTGCGTATCCTCCAGCAGCATGCCTGCCGATTGCCCCGAGAGCGCGGCCCCCACTTGTTCCGCTAGACGCTGCGGCGTTAGCCCCGCATCACTCAGTGCGGTGTGGTCGATATCCAGGGTTAACCTGGGCAAGTCACGCTGCATGCCAGCGCGCACATGGGTAACCTGAGGCAGTTGATGCATTAGGCCCGCTAGCTCAAGTCCCAGCGATGACAGCTCCGCTAGATCATCACCATAGACACGTAGCTCAATCGGGGCTTTAAACGGCGGCCCCTGTTCATACTTGCGCACAACGCTTTGGGCCTGGGGGAACCGCTGATCAAGCGCCTGTTGCAGAGCGGGCACCCGTTGGGTAGTGACCTCTAACGATGTGGTGTCCACGATCAGGTGCAAAAATGCCGGGTTGTCATCCTCATTGGTAAGCACGTTGTAGTACATCATCGGCGCACTTTCACCCACAAACGCCGAGACGCGGGTGATGCCCGGCAGCTCACGAATCATGGCCTCGATCTCGTGGGCCAATGCTTCGGTGTTGGCCATGCTGCTGGCGGGAGGCAGGCGCACCTCGATGTGAAACTGGTCGCGGTCTGCGGGTGGGAAAAACGCCACGTCCAGCGTGGGCATTAACGCCATGCCGCCCACCGGCACGCACAAGGTGATAATCATGGCAGCCCAAGGGTGACGCAGCGCGCTGCGTACCGTACGGCGAAAGCTGCGCTTAACTCTATTGCTGATGCCGCTACCACTTGGCGTTGGCGGTTTATTGGCGACCTTGGCTAACAGCATGGGTGACAGTGCAGGCACCAGCAGCAACGAAACCAGATAAGAGCTTACCAGCGCGACCATCACCGCCATGGCCAAGGGCCCCACGAACTCCCCCGCAGGGCCTGGCATCAACACAATCGGCATAAACGCCAATATGGTGGTTAAGGTGCTGGCCAGTAGCGGCACCGCTAAGTGGCGCAGCGTGTCACGAGTAGCGGCAAGCGCTGAATCGCCTTTCAAAAAGCGCTCGCGCAGGGCGTTGGTCATCACAATGGCATTGTCGACCATCAGCCCTAGCGCCACGATAATGCCGGTAATACTCATCTGGTGGATATCGATACCCAGCGGCTTGAAGAGCGCCAGGGTGAGCAGGGCCGTGCCAGGAATCGCCAGCCCCACCGTCACCGCTGAGCGCCAGCCCATGGTGAGGAACAGGATCGCCACCACTAGCGCTAGCCCTATCAGTAGGCTGCCGGCCACGTCGCTTAAGCGCTGGTTGGTGTAACTGGCCTGCTCGAAAACCTCTTCAACCGCGATACCGACAGGCAACTCGTCAGCAAACGCCGCCAACTGCTGCTGAGCTTTGTCCACCCAGCTATCAATTCGCTGGCCAGGCGCCATGCGTGCACCGATAAACACCGCTCGCTCGCCGTTAAGCAGCGCCACCGCGGCTGGCGGGTCTTGCACGCCGCGGCGTAGCTCAGCCACTTCGCCAAGCCTGACTGTTTGCCCCTGACGAGCCGCCACTTCTATATCACGTAGCCTATCGAGCGCATCGAACTCACCGCTTAGCCCCACCGTCAGCCGGTGGCCGTCGGTGATCACTTCACCTGCGGTGCGACGACCATCGTTTGCCTCAATAATGGCCGCCAGCTGGCCGACGGAAAGCCCCAGGGCATTGAGTTCAAGCGGGTTTACCTTCACCTCTACCAGCTCCCCCGCCACGCCGAAACGGTGGGTATACTCCGTGCCAGCGACGTTTCTAAATTCTGCTTCCAAGCGCTCGGCGTAGCGCTCCATCAGTTGGGCATTGGGTGGGGAGTCGAGTGTCCAGCGCAGTGCGGCCACGATGCTAAATGCGTAGCCTCGATCATCCAGCAGCTCCGGCGTTTGTACATCGTCAGGCAGTGTCGGGGCCACGTCGGCCAGCTTGTCTCGTACACGACTCCACACCGGTGTCACGTTGGTCACGGCGTCCTCAAGCTCAAGGCTAATCACCGCAATGCCCTGGCGTGAGGTGGATTCCAGCACGCTAATCTCTGCAATGGTGCGTAGCTCATCCTCAATGGGACGCGCCACCAAGGCTTCGACCTGCTCGGGGGTGGCGCCTGGAAAAGGCACTAACACGGTGGCCATGCGCGCCACCAAATGGGGGTCTTCCGCACGTGGCAGCGTTTGAATGGCCGACAGCCCAGCAACAACGAGAAGACCCAGGGCGAGCGCTAACAATCGCCGGTTAAATAACCACTCAAGGCGCGTCATGGGCCACGTCCTCGCTCAGCGTGACCTGCTGACCTGGCGTAATCCGGTGGGTGCCACTGGTGATCAGCCACATACCCGGTGCCAGCGTGCCGCGCACAAAGGCTTGGTCGCCTTCACTATGCAGCAGCTCCACACTGGCCTGGGCCACACGGTAGTGATCGTTCTCTAGCGGCTCGGCCACCAAGATGTTCCACTGGCCACGGTCAGCTGCTTGCAGAGAGTCCAACGGCACCCAATATCCGCTTGCGGGCTCGGTGATCGTGTAGCGCAATTCTGCCAGATCGCCGGGCACGGCGTGGTCTGGGGCTTCCAGCGATACCACCAGCGTCTGGGTACGGCTGTCACGGTCAACCTGGGGAAGCCGAGCGCGCACCTCTCCGTTGACCTCCTCGCCATTGACGCTCAGCTCAACGGTTTCGCCTGGGGTAAACGTCTCGGCCAGCACTGCAGGTAGGCCAAGATGTGCTTCTAACTGCTCGACATCGATAAGATCAAAAGCGGTAGTGCCGCTACTCACCAAGCTGCCGACACTGACATGGCGCTCGATCACTCGTCCGGCAAAGGGCGCTTTTAACGTGCTGTCATCCAAATCGGCGGTAAGGCTATCGCGCTCGGCTGCCAGCGCCGCCAGGCGAGCCTGAAGGGTCAGTCGATCTGTCCGGGCCTGATCCAGTGCGGTGCGGCTGGCAAAGTTATTCTGGTTTAGCTGTGCTTCACGCTCCTCCTGGCGCTGAGCCAGGGCGAGGCTGGCACGGGCTTCTTCACTCCGCGCGGCTACCTCCGCTAAGCGGCTTTCCAATCGGCGGGTATCCAGCGTGGCAAGCACATCCCCCTGCTCAACCGCATCGCCTCTGTCTGCTGACACAGCAATAACCCGACCCGCGGGTTCGAACGCCAGTGATACCGACTGGCGCGCCACCACACGCCCGGTTAAGCGTACATCGCGCTGCAGCTGTTCGGCTTGCTCCAGGGCCTCGGTCGTCACCTGCAGCAGAGCGTTATCAGCGCCTTGCTGGCGGGTTTGCTGAGCAATGCTGTGCTGGCGGGTCAGGAAAAACACCGCTGCCAGTGTGGCACCTACCATCAGCAGCGCCACCAGCGTGCCGCGCACTCGGTGGCGCCAAGAAGACGCTAATAGCCTGCCCATAATGGCCTCGAAATAGTTTATTCTTGAACGATACCGTTCACTATAATATCTGTACGTGAACGTTCAATATTTATTTACTCAATGGGCACGGATTGCACCAGATGACAGACTCTCAACATACCTCGCCTGAACCAAAGCGCCGCGCGGGCCGACCCAAGGATATGGCTAAACGGGATGCCATGATGGATGCAGCGACAAGTCTGTTTTTTCGTTACGGCTTAGAGGGCGTAACGATGGAAGCCGTTGCCCGAGAAGCGGGTGTTTCCAAAGTCACAGTCTACGGCCACTTTGTGACCAAAGAGGCACTGTTTGGCAGTGTGATCCGTCGTGAAACCGTCACCATCCGCCGCGGGTTAGATAAGCTGCCCGATACCCACGAGGCGGCGCGCCAGTCGCTGATCGAGGTCGGCTTGAGTCTTGTGCGTTTTTTATTAGAGCCCCATGTGCTGGCGGTCGAGCGGGTGATGAATGCTCAGGGTGAGCAGTACCCGGAGTTGCTACAGGCTTATTTCGAGGCAGGCCCCTGGGCAATGCAACAATGGCTGGAAGATAAGTTAACAGGGTTAGCCAGTGCCGGGCACTTAACGCTTGGCACGCCCTCACTTGCTGCCGACCAGCTGTGCAGCATGTGGCAAGGCATGCTGGTCACCGAAGTCAGCATGGGTGTACGTCAATCGCCCAGCGATGAGGAGCTTCACCGCCAGATCAGTAGCGCCGTGGATGTGTTTTTGGCGGCGTATGGGAAGCCCGAGCGATAAACGTGAATCACAAGGGTTTTATTACCCCCCCCCCACCACTCGGTGAAGCGCATCCACATTAACCAAGCGGGCGTCGGCCAGGACACTCATCGAAGAAATACTTCCGTTATCTTAAACTTATGACTTTATCCTTCCCGAAACGCCTCTACCACGCGTTCGGCCAATACCTCGCTGGCATCACTGCTGCCTGCACGCTTCACCAGCGCCACTTGATAATCCCCTAGTGGCGGCAATGAGTCGTTGTGGAGGCGTTTGAGCGGCGACCGGATCAAGCTTTTCGGGAAGGCCGTCACGGCCAAGTCGGCCAACATAGCGGCTTCCTGCCCGGCGCAGTGGTCGCAGGAGTAGGCGATCCGGTAATCAATACCTGCATGATCAAGGGCGTTCAGGGTAATTCTACGCCACGCGCACCCCTGCTGGGCCAAGGTCACCGGCAGTGGCGTTCGCTGTACGGCAACACCATCCTCACGGCCCGCCCACACTAACGGTTCGCTATGCACAATGTCGCCGCGTGTCGCCTGACCAGGCTCTACGCTCATCACCAGCGCCAGATCCAGCTCCCCATCATCCAACTGGGCGAGCAAATCTTTGCTGCGCCCCACCACCACATCAACCTGCACTGCTGGATGCGAGCGGGCGAACTGGGCGAGCACCGTAGGCAGGATACGCCCTACGACGTCGTCCGTGATTCCCAGTCCCACGCGCCCTTCTATGGTGGGGGCTAAAAACTGGGTGACGGCTTCGGCATTGAGCTTAAGCAACCGCCGTCCGTAGCCCAGAAGTACTTCACCCTCGGAAGTCAGGCGCACATAGCGCGCCTCGCGCACAAACAGCGTTTGCCCGAGCGTTTCTTCCAGGCGTTTGATCTGCATGCTCAGCGCGGAAGGGGTACGAAATAGCTGCTGGGCGGCACGGGTGAAGCCTCCACTCTCCGCGATTGTCACAAAGGTGCGCAGCACCTCGCTATCCAGTAGCGGTAAGGCAGCCCGGCTGGGAGCTATGGTAGAGAGTTGGTTCATCACGCCTACCTTTCAGAAAAACTTAACACCCAGTGTAGATCTTTTCGTTTGATTGATCCAAGTCAAAGCGCCAAGCTGATAACCAGAGGTCGCGACCCTCCACGTATTAACCACAGATCACCGCTGTCCAGCCGGTGCCCAGGCGCCGCTTATTGCACAGTCGTGGTGAAAAAGGAGGTGCGCGATGAAGTGTGAAAATCCGACCCAACATGCCCATCATGCATGGAAAAAAGCGAGCCAATTGGCACCGCCGCCCAAGCCGCCACAATTGCATTTTTACATGCCTGCCATGCCGTCAATGCGATTAATTCGCGCGATAGATATGCGCTGGTGGCGCTATCGGCGTCGGCGGCTTTTCCGCCGCCATATACTGCCGCTACTGGCCTACGACGACCAGATTCTGCTGGATATTGGCCATTGTCGTGAAGATATTCTTTGGGCCTACCGACTCCCATTGAAGGTCGATGCCCTTCACGCGTTAGAAGCCCGCCAGAAAAGCGGCAAGTTCAACAGGCCCTAAAAGCAAAAAAAAGCTTCGAACCCGGGAGAGGTTCGAAGCTTTTAATGAAGCCCTTAATAGCGTTTTAAGCGCCTAATATAGCGTCCAGGCTTTGTGCTCATCGCCTGCTTTTTACACCCCTATCGGCCCGCCATCGCTTTTTTGAATGACAACGGTCGATGCCCGAGGGCGAACCTGACCGCTAGCGGCGACAGTGGCGTCTTGCACCAATGCATCGCCATCAGCTGGCCAGTTACCCGGATGCTGAATGTTAATAAACAGCGCCGTTTTATCCGGCGTAGCAAATATGCCAGTGACTTCACAGCCGTTGGGGCCTACTGCAAAACGTTTAAGCTGCTGCTGGTTACTGCTGTTAACCACTGGGCCGGTGCCTTGAATATCGTCCAGCCCGTTAGGTACCACCGCGAGCAGCTGGTCGTTGGTGTGCTCCGTAACACCTTCGTAGCCGTTATCGGTTTGGATCCAGAGGATACCCTGGCCATCATCGCGCTCGTCGAACCAGAGTCCGTCGGGGCTCGCAAACTGGTTCATCTCACTTAAGCCCGAGTGGTTATCTGCATCGTCAGCAGCCGCACCAAACACAAACACTTCCCAGGTGAAGGCGTTGGGCAGCCGGCTTTCCCGCCAGCGGATAATATGCCCTTGCTCGTTATTAGCGCGCGGATTAGCCGCATTAGTCGGTGCCAAATCGTAACCCACGCCCGTCTGCTCAAGGCTATCGCCACCGTTGGTATAGGTTGGCGATGCACCTTCTTCGATGCGCTGGGAATTATTGGTGAGTGTGAGATACACCTCGCCTGAGGCGGGGTCAACGGATGCCCACTCAGGACGATCCATTGGCGTGGCTCCCATTAAATCCGCTGCATCGCAGGTGTTGATGATAATACCCGCTCTATCGTCGTCGGCCAGGCCCAGTGCCGCTGCCAGCGTGCGGCCACCGCGTGTTTGAGCGCTTGGCGTCAATGGCAACCACTCACCGCTGCCGTCGGCATGAAAGCGCGCCACATAGAGAGTGCCGTTATCCATATATTTATTGCCAATGGCAAGGCGGTCGTACTTCTCACCGGGGCGGTTAGCATCGGCGGGATCCCAGGCAGCGTCAGACACGTATTTATATACGTATTCGTTACGAGCATCGTGACCTGAATAGAACACCACCGGCTGGCCCGCTTCCAGCTTGCCTAGCCAGCAGCCTTCATGGCGGAAACGGCCAAGTGCTGTGCGCTTAACCGCGAGGGCATCGCTATATGGATCAACTTCCACCTGATAGCCGAACGTGCGCGCCTCGTTGCGGTAATCGTCTACGGCGCGATCGCCGCGCGGGGTGATATCAAAGCGGGCAAACTCGTCATTCTCTTCAGAGGCATCGCCTGCCGAGGTGTCCCAGCCATAGCGGCTTTTATCGGTAGGAATCCCGATACGTGCGTCGTCCTGGAAACGCTCACCATGATTCACAAATATGTTGGGCCAGTTCTCTTCGCAGGCAATATAGGTTCCCCAGGGCGTTACCCCATTACCACAGTTGTTATTGGTGCCACGTGTTTGAGCGCCCTCAGGCGAAAAGCGTGTTTTGACGTAGTCACTGCCCGCCACTGGCCCAGAAAGCGCCATCACCGTCGCGCTGGTAAGGCGGCGGTTATAGCGCGACCCAGGCACATGCACCCATTGGCCATTGGCGTCTTTTTCAACCTCAACAAGGGTGACACCGTGAGCGTTGATCTCAGTGCGCGACTCATCCGCAGGCCGCTGGCCCTCTTCCACGTTAGTGGGGCCGCCCTGAGGGGCCCAGAGCGCCGCCTGGTCGATATATTCATTGTTTAGCGCCAGCACAAAACGCTGCGAGGCGTTGTCGACATCCAGGGCAAAACCGGCCATGCCGTCGTGATGCATACCTACGCTCTCTAATTGGTGTTCCGGGGTCATGGGTTGGTCAGGCTGCCACGAAATATTTTGATTCAACGGGGTGCCCCATGGCACCAACACCTGAGCAACGTAACCTTCCGGCACCACGACGGCATCGGTAAGCGACCCATTCACCGCCTCAAACGCCAGTGTTAAAGGCGTTTTTTGCGCCCCGCTTGAAGCGAGCGCTTGGGCAGCCCCGCCAAAGCTAAGCATTGAGGCGGCCGCCACGCCCAACCCTCCACGCATTACATCGCGCCGGGACACATGCCGCGCCAACACCTCAGCAAAAGGTTCGTTGCCACTGTGGTTAAACAGACGATGATCTTCGATCTCTTTGCTCATTTTAGTCTCCCCCTGATCGCTTTTACGCTAACGACTTCACAGAGGGGTAGGCTAACTAGGCTAAATGTCAGTGCGATGACGGCGTGTCTGCATTTATATGAATAATGGCGAAAGCCATCACACCTCTGTCTGCCAAATTCTGTTGAGAGAATTGCTCAACTTTGCTAGATTATCGCTAATAGTTATCATTAACATAAGGAATTAGATCTTATGCCGCTGTCCGATCAGCGCGCTAGGGGCAGCACGCCTACCGCTCCACAAGAGGTGGATAGCCATGATCTGTTGGGTGATGCGGGGCAGTTGGTTATTCACCATGAACAGCGGCGCTACGTGCTACGCCGCACCAAAAGCGGGAAACTCATCCTGACCGCTTGAACGTTTTATCTAGAGAAATTCTAGAGACAATCGCCAGCCAGGTCGCGGGGCAACCGCACTCAGCCAGCCATTTTCAATCATTTCTGTTAGTTGGAACCGTCTGGCTCATGACTTATACACGCTCTCTCAGTGGCCTTTGCCTGGTTTTTCTTCCATTGCTTTCAGTACACGCAGCAGACCTCGATCCTGTCACGGTCACCGGCACCCGAGCACCAACCGATCTTTCCCGGGCGCCGCTGATTATCGATATTATCGATCGCGATGACGCCGTGCTGGCCACCGCCAGCCGCGTTGAAGACGTGCTGAGCCGCCAGCCTGGTCTCCACGTTGCTGGACAAGGCCGCCGCAACGGCCAAACCCTGAGCATGCGTGGCTTTGACCGCAAAGGCGTACTGGTGCGTTTGGATGGGGTTCGTCAGGACATCTCTACCGGCCACATCGGCAACTTCTTCCTCGACCCGGCGTTGATTCAAGAGGTACAGATCGCCCGGGGTGCGCTCTCCAGCCTATATGGCAGCAATGCCATGGGCGGTGTGGTCAGCTTCACCAGTGTGGATGCCGATGATCTGCTTGCCCCAGGCGAAGACAGTGGCGTGCGCTTGTCAGTGGGAGGCGCCACGGCCAGCGACGAGCTGCGCGGCAGCCTGACCACCTTTGGCCGCCGCGACACCGCCAACGGCCAAGTCGATGGACTGTTTTCCGTGGGCCGCAGTGAATCCGGCGATATTCGCCGCGCCGGAGGCGATGAAGCCGAAGAGGATGCCGCCCTCAATAGCCTGCTGCTAAAAGGCGGTTGGGAGCCAAGCGACGACCAGCGGGTATTTATGAGCTGGCAGCATTACGACGAAAGCGCCACCCAGCCCGCCAACCCACAGCAGCTTTCAACCGATGCCAGCAATCCGCTGCGTGACCGCGATGTGGAAAGCAACAACGTCCAGTTGGGCCACCGCTGGCAGCCCAGCGGGGTAACCGAAATCACCTCTCGGCTTACCTTTAGCCAGCAGGCTATCGACGAGCCCCAGGCCAACCGCACCCTAGAGCGGGTCGGGCTACAGAGCGACGGCTACCACGCCATGGATCATGGTTGGCTCTCGCAAACGCTGGTGTTCGGTGCCGAACTGGAGCAGGCCCGCCAACGGCCGGATGGCGACGCCAATGGCTTCCCCGACGCCGATATCGACACCCAGTCAGCTTATCTCGACACCACCCTTACCGCTGGACGCTATCTAGCCGACGGCGGCGCCGGGCAGTTTGATGTTGGTTTGGGAGCCCGCTACGACCGTTACGACGCCAGCGGCCAAAACGATGCCGATAGCGTCCACGACCAAGTGTCACCGCGTTTTCGCCTTGCCTGGCGGCCCGATGACGCTTTAATGCTGTTCTCGGGCTACGCCGAAGCTTTCCGGGCTCCCAGCCTTTCCGAGCTTTACGCCAACGAGCGCCATTTTGCCGGTTTCTGCGCCGGGCCCTTCTTCTGTACACCGGATAACTACTGGATTCCCAATCCCAACCTCTCGCCTGAATCCAGCCACACCTGGGAGAGCGGCGTGGTGTGGCACCAAGGCGACTGGCAGCTGCGCGCCAGCTACTTCGATACTCGCGCGGACGACTTTATCGACACCCAAGTCGACATTATGGCGGGCACCACCCAAGCGGTGAACGTACAGCGCGCCCAGCTGTGGGGCTATGACGCTCGCGTAACTTGGCAGCCCAGCGCCTTCCCGCTACTCACCAGCTTTGTGGGTCTTTCGGAAGTGTCCGGCAAAGACCGCGACACCGGCGAACCGCTGGGCAGCCAAACGCCGCAGGAAGCCACGTTGGGGAGTGACATTGCGCTTCACGGTGGCGATGTCCGCTTAGGCTGGCAGGCCCGCTTTGCCCGCGCGTTTGACAAACAAGGCGATGACGAACGCCTGCCCGGCTACGGGCTTCACGATGTGCATCTCGCCTGGCAAGTCACTCCGGCCGTTGATACCTCGCTGCGTCTCGCCAATATTGGCGACAAGGTGTGGTACCGCCCCGACGGCAGCCTGGGCGATGGACGCAGCCTGTTCGCCACCCTTAACTGGCAGTGGTAAATCCATGCAGTGAACCCTATCGAGGTACGTCATGATTCCATCCCAACAGATCGCGATTATCGAAGCTTTTGACGCGGCACGCGCCGCGCAGCCGCGGCTACCCGCGATTGAAATTGCCGAACGTTTAGCCATCAGCGAAGGCGAGCTTCAGGCTGCCCGCCTGGGCCGTGACGTCTGGACACTGCCACTCGCGCCCAACGATCTCGCCGCCCGCCTGCCACAGTTGGGGCAGATTAAAGCACTGACCCGCTCGCGACTGGCCGTGCTTGAGCAAACCGGCGACTACCCAGAACTAAGCGGCGGGGAGCATACGGGGCTGCTGCTCGATCCCGGCGGCCTGGACTTACGGCTACTCTACGCTCACTGGCACTGGGCCTGCTTGATTCGCGACCCGATGCCTTCCATCAATGAGGAAGAAGCGCAGTGGCGTTGGAGCCTGCAGATATTCAATCAGCATGGCTGCGCCGTTCACAAATGCTTTGCCCTGGAGCATCCGCTGCCGCGCCCCTGGGGCACTTTGGCGGCCTTGAGCACTCGGGACACCCCGGCATTTACCCAGAGCATGCCGCGCCTAAAGCGCCCGCTCCCCGACGTGCCCACGCTTGCTAGCGAATGGGGCACGATGCGCGATGTACACCAGTTCTTCGCGCTCCTCCAGCGCCATCATCTTGAGCGCATTGAGGCCAACCAGTTAATGGAAGGCCGCTACAGCCGCTCATTGCCCGTGAATACTCTGGAAACCCTGCTCAATCAGGCCAGCCACCGTGCGCTGCCGTTGATGCTGTTTGTCGCAAGTCCCGGCTGCGTGCAGATTCGCACCGGCACATTGCCCGCCCCGCAACGAGCCCGCGGCTGGCTGAACCTTTTCGGCGAGCAGTTCACGCTGCACCTGGATGACGCCACGATTGACCAGGTATGGCAAGTCAGCAAACCCAACCGTGACGGCGGCGTGACCAGCATCGAAGCCTTCGATTCAGAGGGCTCTCTAGCGCTGCAAATTTACGCGCAGCGCCAGGAAGGCCGCGGTGAGCGCCCCGAGTGGCGGCAACTGCTGGATGAACTCGACAATCAAGAGGCAGTGGCATGAACCCTTCAAAAACTCGCCTCTTGGCAATGATGGCCTTAGGGTTGCTGCTGGCAGGCACACCACTGGCTCAGGCTGAGGAGCGCGAACAGACTAGTGAACGCTGGGTGGTACTGGGGGGCGATATAGCGGAAACCCTGGCCGCCCTGGAGGCTGATATCAACGTTATCGCCCGGGACGACACGGTAGTGCATCCGCCCGCCATGGCGGCGCTACCCTCGGTGGGTTACCTGCGCCAGCTCTCGGCGGAAAGCGTGCTGTCGGTTAAACCTGACCAAGTGCTAGCCGCCGGATCAGCAGGCCCCAGGGAAGTACTGGCACAGTTGGAGGCGGTGGGAGTCAACGTCGCCACCATCAACGCCCCACCCAGCCTTGATGCCATTGCCGATAAAGTCCGCGCCGTTGGCCAATTAACCGACCGTCAAAACGCCGCAGAAGCCTTGGCAAATGACTTGAACGACAAACTTAACCGGCTGGCCAGCATGCCCGTCCTACCGCCAACCCGCGCGATGTTTATCATGCAGCATAGCGGCTTAACCCCTCGGGCGGCAGGCAGCGACACCGCAGCGCATAGCGCGCTTGAAGCGGTGGGCCTGGACAATGCCTTCGCCGAGATGCAGGGCTACCACAGCGTGGGCGCCGAAGCGCTGGCCCGACAATCGCCGGACGTGGTGATTGTCTCCGAACGGGGCCTGGCAGCAATGGGCGGTAAAGCCGCGCTATGGCAGTTACCCGGCTTGGCGTTAACCCCCGCAGGCCGCAAGCAACAGCTGATTGTGGTTAACGTTCAAGCCCTGCTCGGCTTTGGCCCGCGTACCCCCGATCAATTACTCGCTTTGCGCCAGGACGTCGAAACACTCCTGGGCGCATCGACTAATGCTCAGAAAAGCACCGCCAAGATAAGCCCATGATTGCCATCCTCAACGCTTACCGCTTTCGAGCGCGGCTGCCGATTAATCGAGCAGTCCGAGTGCTCGTCGGATTAACCGCCGCGCTGCTGCTGGCCTTGGGCTGGTCAGCCGCCTCCGGCGCGCTGGGCATTTCCCCCTGGGGCTTACTCAGCGGCCAGGCCGACCCGCTCAGTGTTCAAGTGTGGTGGCAGCTGCGTCTGCCGCGCTTGCTACTCGGCGTGGCGGTGGGCGCGATGCTCGCCGGTAGCGGCGCCGCCATGCAGGGGCTATTTCGTAACCCGCTGGCCGACCCGACCCTGCTCGGCCTTGCCAGTGGCGCCGGGCTCTTTGTGGCGGTGTGGATTGTGCTGTTTCAGGATAGCGGCGCCGGCAGCCTATACGGCCAGTTTGCAGCAGGCTTTCTGGGCGCCTTATGCGTCTGTTTGATTGTCTTTGGCATCGCCAAGCGCCAAGGCGGCGGCAGTGCTGCCGTGATGACCCTGCTGCTGGCTGGCTTGGCCATCAATACCCTGGCTGGGGCTGGCGGTGGGGTTTTAGCCTTTATCGCCAGCGATGAGCAGCTTCGCCAGCTTAGTTTATGGGGCATGGGCACGCTGACTAACGCCCTGTGGCGCACCACAGCGCTCGCCCTGGTGCTCATTGCCATTGCCCTGTGGCTGTTAATGCGCAGCGCGCGCGAACTTGACCTGCTGCAGCTAGGCGAGTCCACCGCTCATGCGGCGGGGCTGGATGCGGCGCGTTTAAAACGCCGGGTGGTGGTCGCTACCTCGCTGGGCGTCGGGCTTTGCGTGGCGCTCACTGGGGTGATTGGCTTTTTGGGTCTGTTGGTACCCCACTGCCTGCGGCTCTGGCTGGGGCCTGGCCACCGGTTGCTACTCCCCGCCTCGATGCTGGGCGGCGCACTGCTGCTGGTCGTCGCCGATACGCTCGCCCGCACCGTCGCCGCCCCTGCGGAAATCCCCGTCGGGTTACTCACCAGCCTGCTGGGCGGCCCCTACTTCCTGTACCTACTGATGCGCAGGAACCGAGCATGCTAACGCTTCACCAAGCGGGTTTAACCACCACGCCCTCCATCGCTCCATTGGACGGTACCATTCGTCCCGGCGAGCTGCTTGCCATTGTCGGCCCCAACGGCGCGGGCAAGAGCACGCTGCTCAGCATGCTGTCAGGCTTTCGCCGCGCCGAGCAGGGCGAGCTACGTTTAGATGGAAAACCTCTAAACGAGTGGCCTATCGCAGAACTTGCCAATCGCCGAGCGCTAGTCGCCCAACAGGAACTCCCCGGCTTTGACTGGCAAACCGACGAACTGTTGAGTCTAGGCAGTAACCCGGCTAAATCACTGGTAGCGGCGCTATTGGACGACCTGGATCTAACCCATCTCGCCAAGCGTAGCGTGCTCTCGCTTTCCGGCGGCGAACGCCAGCGGGTGATGATCGCCCGCGGCGCCTGCCAGCTTCTCTCAAGAGGTTCTCCTACCGCCAAGGACGGCGGTCTTTTATTGCTGGACGAGCCGACCAGCGCCTTGGATATCGGCCAGCAGCAGCGCCTGATGCGCCAACTACGCGCCTGGGCCGAGCAGCATCGCATAGCGATTGTTTGCGTACTCCACGACCTTAATCTCGCCAGCACCTACGCCGACCGGGTATGGCTGCTGCATCAAGGAGAGCGTATTGACCACGGTTTACCTAACCAAGTGCTTAATCCCCAGATCATCGCGGATATTTATGGTGCAGAGTTGCAGCATATAGAGGGGAGACGCCACGGTAAGCCCTTACTCGCCCTGATGCCTTGATCATCCATTGAGCCGCTTTTTCCCTCACCATGGCATTCGGTTGACAAACAAGCTCATATTTACCTGCTAGCATTAACCGCGAGCACGGCGTGTTAATCCGTTTTGCGTGCTAAGCCAGGAGTAAGGATGAGAGTTATACGCGCCCTATGGATAGCATTGGCGGCGATCAGTTTCAGCATTGGTGTGCTAGGGGTTTTTCTGCCTCTACTACCTACCACCGTGTTTATGCTGATGGCCGTTTATTGCGCCTCTAAAGGCTCTCCCCGTTTTGAAACCTGGATCCGCTCCCGCCACTATGTAGGGCCTGTGCTGGTCACCTGGGAGCAAGAGCGCGCCATACCCCGGCGCGCAAAGCTGGCAGCCGTTAGCACGATAGCATTGAGCGCGCTGATCACCGCTTGGTCACTTGGCCCCGGCTGGACACGCTGGGGGGTAATCGCCCTACTGATGCTGATTGCGCTATGGCTGGCCACCCGGCCGGAGCCTTCTTCCTCGCCTTAATCTGCTTCTCTGTCACAGAGTCATAAAATCAGGATCTAGCGCCTCAATGCCGCCAATCAAATGTTTCAGCCCCAAAATTACTGTAAAAATGCAGGGCAGAATTTAGACTCGGCGTATAAGATTACTACTAATGAGGATACGCCATGTCTTCAACACTTCCCGCTTACCTCACCTTTGACGATCTTGTTGCGCAATGCACAGCCCCGCTGGGCTTCACCCAAGGCACGCTGACCTGGGCCGACGCCGCCGATGAAATGATGGGTACTGATGTGCCGCCCGTTTCCGCTCAGCAACGCTTGGCCGACGGCGTTCGCGTGGCTTTCAGCCAAGCCAGTCTATAAAATCAACAAAGCGAGCCGCCAAGAGTTTTCAATTTTTCTGCCTTAAGAAGGCCTGGTTTCCAAAAAGGACGGATGCTATGCGCGATGATGATAAATATACTAATACCGAAGAGCATCTCCTGTACTTACAGAAGCTTCTAGACACCCCAGATACGGCGGCTCTACAAGATTTTTTCACTGAACTAGACACCTTACACATTGCACGGACACTTGAATCTTTTCCGGCTAAAACACGCGATTTTCTTTGGGAATTTATTCCTGAAGATTTAATCGGCGAGGTTCTCGCCGAAGTCGACGAAGACATTCGTGCTGACTATATCGAAGGTTTGTCGGCCAGCGATATAGAGAAAATTGTTAAAGGTTTGGATGCTCAAGAAGTTGCCGAGGTATTAGATGTTGCTGATGAAGAAATAAAAACCAGCGTTTACGCCAGCCTGGATCAAGATATACGCGCCCATGTTGAGAATCTTCATGCCTATGAGGAAGATGTGGTTGGGCGCTACATGGACCCTGAGACGGTTAATGTAAAGCAAGGTGTGTCGTTAGAGGCCGTGCAACGCTATATTCGAATCCATCACCTGCTCGACGATGAATCGCAGCAGATCATGATTACGGATAAGGATAAGCGTTTACTTGGCACTTTGACTCTAATTGATTTAATAAAACAACCACAAGACGCCGTGGTTGATGATTATATGGATGATTTTTTTACCTTAAATGATCAAATGAAAGTCAGTGATGCTGCATCTTTATTACGCTCTAAAGAACTCCCTTTTGTACCTGTATGCGATAGTGATGGGTTATTGGTGGGGCAGCTAAATTCCGCCGACGTATTAGAAATCACCCAAGAAGATGCTGACATGACGTTAAAACATATGTCAGGCGTCAGTAACGAAGAAGAAGTATTTACCCCGATTACACGCAGCGCGAAAAGTCGCGGCATTTGGCTGGGCATTAATTTGTTAACGGCTTTTTTAGCGGCTTTCGTGATCGGGCAATTTGAAGCGGCATTAGACCAAATTGTGGCGCTGGCCATTTTGATGCCAGTCGTGGCAAGCATGGGGGGTATTGCCGGCAGCCAAACCCTCACCGTCGTTATACGCGGCTTGGCGCTGGGCCAGCTCGCCGGTAACAATATAAAATGGCTTTATAACAAAGAGATGTGGGTAGGCATGAGTAACGGCCTGGTTTGGGCGTTAGTCGTCGGCCTAATTTCCCACATTTGGTTTGGCGACGCCATGATTACGCTCGTCATCACACTGGCCATCTTTATCAACATGAGTCTCGCCAACTTATCTGGCGTATTAATTCCCATGGTATTGAAAAAGCTCCAGATTGACCCCGCGTTATCCGGCGCAGTGATTTTAACCACGGTTACCGATGTGGTTGGCTTTTTATCGTTCCTGGGGCTCGCGACGCTGATTATCCTTTAACCTTATCCTCTTTGGCTGATGCTAGATCGTTTGCCAATGCTTCAACCAGCGTCTTACATTAAAGCAACAGGACATTCGCCCGCTAACGTTTATCTAATGCTATGCTGATGTGCCTCGCTTCTGCGGGGCTTTTTTGTGCTTCACTCTTTTACAGCATACAGAGGCGACCATGCTCCCCGATTACTCCGTCATTGCTTGGCTGTTGATCGTATTTTCCGTTTACCTGACCGGCGTTTCCAAGGGCGGTTTTGCAGGTGGTTTTGGTACGCTGTCGGTACCGCTGATGGCGCTGGCGATTAGTCCAGCTCAGGCAGCGGGCCTTCTATTACCGCTGTTACTGGTGATGGATGTGTTCGCGGTGAAGGCATGGTGGGGCAAGCAGGCAGTGGCCGAGGTATGGCGCTTTGTGCCGGGGCTGTTTATCGGCGTGGCGGTCGGTACGCTGCTGTTTGACAGCTTAAGTGAGCAGGGCTTGCGCCTCGTGCTCGGCGTGATCACCTTGCTGTTCGCCACTTATATGTTGTTGAAGCCTGTCGCCAGGAAGCCTATTTCGACCCGCTGGGCGTTGCCCGCGGCGAGTGTCTGCGGCTTTACCAGCTTTATTGCCCATGCCGGTGCGCCACCGCTGAACGTGTACCTGCTACCGCGCAAACTGTCCAAAGAAACCTTTATCGCCACCTGCGCGGTGTCCTTTGCGGTGGTTAACGTGATCAAACTCGCGCCTTATATGTGGCTTGGCGAGATCAACGTGACCAGCGCCTGGGCATCGCTGCTGCTGGTTCCTATCGCCTGGATCGGTGTGCGCAACGGTCTCTGGTTGCAAAGCCGCGTCAACGAAGTGCTGTTTTACCGATTGGTGATCCTGGCGATGTTTTTAGTCGGCCTTAACTTGATTTATCAGGCTATTTAGCCGGTTAGCGGCCGCCGCTGTTTTTTTTGCCACGCCAGTCTAAGCGCCGCCATCCTTCAACGCTCGCCACCTCGGCCAGCACGGGGTCTGGATTAACCGCGACAGGACAGTCCACATACTGCAGCAAAGGCAAATCGTTGCGGGAATCTGAATAAAACGTGGTGTGGCTGGGCGTAACCTGCTGCTCGGCAAGCCACTGTTGAAAGCGCAGCACTTTGCCGCCCCGGTAAGAAAGCACCCCTTTGCTTTGACCGGTATAACATGCGTCGTTGCCGCTATCATCAACAATGAGCTCAACGGCTAGCACATGGGGGATGCCCAGCATCGCGGCGATAGGCGCCACCAAGTGGCGTGACGAGGCGGATATCAGCAACAGCGTATCGCCTGCCTGGCGATGAGCGTCCACACAGGCCAAGCCGTGGGTAAAAATACGCGGTTGCAGATGGGTGGCGACAAACCGCTCGACTTCCTTTTGCACATCCACCACACGCCTGCCCTGCAGCGGCGCCAGGGTCATGGCAAGGTACTCTTCAAGCTTGAGCTTGCCAGCGTGATAGGCCCGATGCATCTGCTCGGCGCGTGCCATGAACGTCTCAGCATCGCTGACCCAGCCTTGCTCTATCATCCATAAATTCCAGCGGTCGCTGCAGTCTCCATCCAGAAGCGTATCGTCTAGATCAAACAGGGCTAGGCGCATGAAGTACTCCCTCCGTCGCGGTTTAGCGGCGGCTAGGGTACCCAACGGCCATGACATAACGATGACGTGCTGAGGGTTGCCCGTTAGTGGTTCCCCCATTCTGCGGACGACTCATCCGCGGTCGCTTCGCCCCCTCTGCCTGCATGGGTCTGCTCACTACTACTTTATTGAAATCAGTGTCTCTGGACGTTCTTTGAGGTTGAAGCGTCCATACTAAACGCTGATGTATTACCCGCTAAGATAAACTAGTCCATTAGCTAATTTTCTAAGAATATAAGATGAAAAAAAATAGCTAGCGCTCTAAGCTGAAGGCATAAAAGGAGCCAATATGACGGGCATAATAATTAGTGATAACACACAGCATCTGGCTATACCGGCCCTCCCCGAGTTTTTGCGGAGTGATTTGACCCAATGCGCCAACCTGCCATCGCTACCCTCAGCGGCGGTACGCGTGTTGGAGGTCGCCGGTCATCCCGATGCCACTTTGAACGATTATGCCCATGCCATTGAACAAGACCCAGCGTTAACCCTACGGCTAATCTCCCTGGCCAATAGTGCCTTTTACGCGCGTCATCATACCGAAACCCATTCATGCCTGGAGGCCACCTCGCGGCTTGGCTTGGATGCCACGCTGGCAGCGGTTATGAGCTTTAGCCTATGGCGTGGCTGCCGATCAAATGACCAGCTGCAGCGAATTTGGGGGCGTTCTTTCGTTGCGGCCCTCGCGGCGCGTTACCTCGCCGAGCAGCTTTGCCCCGCCCAGGCGAGTTTCGTGTTTACCGCCGCACTGCTCCAAGACATCGGCATGCTGGCCTTGCTCGCAGTTTACCCTGCCGATGCTCATGAGCTTTACAACTCTGCTCCGGTCAATCACCTGCAAATCAGCCAAGGAGAGCATATGCGTTTTGGCTGTGACCATCCGTCGGTGGGCGGCTGGCTCGCGGCAAGATGGGGCGTGCCCGTCTCGCTGGCCCAGGTGATTAGCGACAGCCACGGCGAACTAACCTCGCAAGACGAAACGGATCTGTTCTGCGTACGCTTATCAGGCATGATTGCCGATGCGTGGCTATCGACCAACCCAAGCCAATCGTTGTCCGTGCTCATGCGACGGCTTAACCCGATAGTGACCACGCCCTCTATTTCGCTACGCGACTTATTGAACAGCGTACAGCGCCAACTACCCCCTCTCGCTGATCTGTTCGATCTCACCGCGCCTTCTGCGTACGATAACGAGGCGCTGATCATTCAAGCGCAGCAGTTGCTTTTCCAGCAAACACTTTCCCTCAACGCTCGCTTAGACGCCCAGCAGCATGAAATTGACGATCTACAGCAACGCCAAACCGAGCTGGAGGAGCGCAGCCGACGCGATATATTAACCGGGCTTTCCAACCGCGCCTGGCTGGAAGAGCAGCTGCACGAACGTTTTGAATACTGCAAAACACACGGCTACACCATGTCGGTGGTGTTTATCGACCTTGATCATTTTAAAAAGCTGAATGACCGGTTCGGCCATCAAACGGGTGACCGCGTGTTGGAACGTTTTGGGCAAGTACTCAGTTCATTGGTTCGCGAAGGTGATTTAGCCGGTCGCTACGGCGGCGAAGAATTCTTGATCATCCTACCCAATGAGTCCGCCACTGGGGCGCAACGCTTCGCCAAACGTATCGCCAAACGGCTTTCCGAAACGCCTATGGAGACGGTCGATGGCCAAGCGCTTTACGTGTCGGTTTCAATTGGTATTGCCTGCCTAAGCGACGGTGGTTTTGGCAATGGCCGAGAGCTCATCGATGCCGCTGACCAGAGCATGTACTTCATTAAACGCACCGGACGCGGCGGCATCTCGATGTACGGCCACTAGCCGTTGCCTTAACCCAGCGGAGGCCATGCCGCCGCACGCCAGGGTTATCGGTTCATCGCGTAGGGTAAATACAGCGCAATATTGGGGAACAGGTGCATTAAGGCCACCGCCACCAGCATCAGCAGAAAGAACGGCAGCGTGGCTTTGGTGATGGTCACGATATCCTTTCCGGTCAGGCCCTGAATCACAAAGAGATTGAAGCCCACGGGTGGGGTGATTTGCGACATCTCGACCACGATCACCAGGTAGATGCCAAACCAGATCAGATCGAAGCCGGCGGCGGACACCAACGGCATGATGATCGACGTCACCAACAGAATCAGCGAAATGCCGTCCAGAAAACAGCCCATCACCAGCAACAGCGCCGTCAGCGCGACCAGCAGCATCGTCGGCGACAGCCCCATCTCACCAATCGCCTGCGCCAGCTTCATGGGCACCTGAGTGAAGCCCATGGCCGAGGTAAGAAACGACGCCCCGGCAATGATGAAGGCGATCATGCACGCCGTGCGAACCGCTGCGAAAAGCGAAGAGTGGAAGATCTCACGGTTGAAATGGCCGTTCCAGCGCGCAATCACGATCGACAGCACGACCCCGACCGCGGCCGCCTCGGTGGGCGATGCCAGCCCGCCGTAGATCGACACGATAATCCCGCCAATAAGCAGCAAAATGGGAATCAGCGACCAGGTATTACGCAGTTTTTCGGCAAAGCTCATGCCCGACTCGTCCTCGCCGGTCAGCCCTTCGCGATTACCTTTTAGCAGCGACCAGAGCACCAGATAGCCCATAAACATCGCCAGAATCATAATGCCGGGTCCAATGCCCGCCATGAACAGCCGCGAGATGGATTGCTCGGTGACCACCCCATAGACAATTAGCACGATGGAAGGGGGAATCAATAGCCCAAGCGTTGAGGCGCTCGCTAGCGTACCAATCGCCATTTGCGGGTCGTAACCACGCCGCTCGAGCTCCGGCAGCGTCATCTTGCCCACCGTGGCACAAGTTGCCGCCGACGAACCGCAGACCGCCGCAAACATGCCGCTACCGATAATATTGGTGTGCAGCAAGCGGCCGGGAAACCGGTTTAACCAAGGTGAAAGCCCACGAAACATGTTGTCGGCAAGTCCCGAGCGAAACAGGATTTCTCCCATCCAGATAAACATCGGCAGTGCCGTCAGATCCCAGCCATAACTTGCCCCCCAGAAATCAGACGCCAGCACCGGGCCGGGCGGGAACGAGCTGAACATCGCCAGCGCTATCCAAGCGGTGCCGATTAACGCAAAGGCAATCCATACGCCGCTGCCCAACAGCACCAGCAGGGTCACAATGGTGACTAGGCTAAGTAATAGCACAGAGTGCCTCCCTCATAACGAAGGTCAAGGTGTGTCGCTTTCATCGCTGGGCATCAGCTCGCGAAAACGCGAAGGGTCTTGGAATGCAATGCGCAGCGCCATCCACAGCGCCTCAATCAGCGCCAAGCACAACAAGGCGACGCCGACTATCAGTACGGTTTGTGGAATCCACAGCGGAATCGACAAAAAACCAGAGGAGACATCGTTATACGCCAGGCTCTCTCGCACCAGCGTTATCAGCCCGTAGCAAAGCAGCACACTCAATATGATGGCAACACTCAGCCCAAATACCTCGAACCACACCCGCCATGCTGAGGGCATCCGCGTAATCAATAACGTCACACGAATATGGGCATGATGCACGAAGGTATACGCTAGACCTAAAAACGTCGCGCCCACCAGCAGGTAAGACGCCATTTCAGATACCCCGGTAATGTTAATGCCCAGCCGCTCGAAACCCACCAGCACCAATAGCGCATCCACCAAGCGAGAAAACACCTGACTCGCGACCAGCGCACAAATCGCGATCATACACAGCGCAGCGCCCCAGGCTCCCAGTCGATAAAGCTTATCGAATTTGAACGTCATGGGTTCAACCTCTTAACGCGCACAGCGGTGCAAAGGCTGCGCCCCTGCACCGTTGAAGGGATATTCAATCGTCGAGTTGATCACGGTAAGACTGCAGCGCTTCCTGGGCTTGGTCGTTGGCCCGCGATTGCCAATCGGCGAACAGTTCTTCACCTGCTTCCTGAAGCGCTTGCGAAACCTCCTCGTTGGGCTCGGAAACGGTGATGCCGTTTTCTTCCAGTACCGCTAGGCTTTCCTGGTTATCTTCTCGGCTCATCTCCCAACCACGCTCTTCAGCTCTTTCAGCCGCATTCATTAGCGCTTCCTGAGTGTCTTCGTCCAGCTGGTCAAAGCTGCGCTGGTTGATAAACACGATGTTCTTGGGCAGCCATAGATTGGCATCGGTGTAATGCGAGACATAATCCCAGGCGGCCATCGAATTACCCGTGGAACTTGAAGTAATCATGGCGTCCACGCGGCCGGTGCTAAACGCCGTAGGAATATCGGACTCTTCCGTCTCGGTGGGGCTGCCGCCCAGGTTTTCGATAAACCGCTGGGTATTGATATTGGGTGCCCGAACGCGCAAACCCTCGAACTGCGCCGGGTCGGTTAGCGCCTCGGCGGTATAGATCCCCTGGGCGGGCCAAGGCACTGCGTACAATGGCATTAAACCCTCTGCCGCAAAGCGTTCGCTGATAACCGGCTTGGTGGCTTCCCAAAGCGCGTAGGCTTCATCGTAACCCCCCGCCACACCGGGCAACGTATCCACTTCAAAAATCGGATCTTCGTTGGAAAGCACCGAGAGGAATATTTCCCCTGCTGCAATGGTGCCACGGCGCACCGACGGCTTGATCTCATCGTGGGACACCAGCGCACCACCGCTTTGCACGTTGATGGTCAAGTCGCCATCGGTCGCCTCGGCGACATCTTCGGCAAACTGCTTGGTGTTTTGGGTATGGAAGCTGGCATCGCCATAGGGCGTGGCCATGGTCCATTCGGCGGCTTGAGCGGTCGCGGCGAGGCTACACGCCGTGGCTAGAAGAAGTGGCGTTGCAATGGAAGTACGCATGCTAAAAGCCCTCTTAATCAATATATGGGTGTCGTGCTGTTTTATTATGAGCTTGACGTGGGCGGTGCTTTATTATCACCTTTAAACGTACAGCGTAGTTACGTTGATAATCCTACTGTGTTTTATCGTCAACCCTTTTTCCACGACATAACAGCGCGATAGATTATGCTGCAAGTAACATTGCCAAAAACGCCAACGACTCCATATATTAAATAGAGGATTCATTACGCCTTGAAAGACGCTCAATAGCTGGTCATCAACACGTCAGTACCCGATTGAATAACAACAGGAGGCCACATGACCCTTCCGCTGCTTAACTGCGATATGGGCGAAAGCTTTGGCAACTGGTCGCTTGGCCTGGACAACGAGGTCATGCCCCACGTCGACTGTGCCAATATCGCCTGCGGCTATCATGCCTCCGACCCCCACGTGATGCGCCGCACGGTCAAGCTCGCGGCTCAACATGGAGTACGCATCGGTGCGCACCCCGCTTATCCGGATTTGATGGGTTTCGGACGTCGTTCGATGGCCTGCTCGCCAAGCGAAGTCGAGGATATGGTGCTGTATCAAATCGGGGCCTTGGCGGGTATCTGCCAGGCAGAGGGCACCCAACTGAGCTACATCAAGCCCCACGGCGCGCTCTACAACGACATGGCCGCCAACCAAGAACTTCTCGAAGGAGTGATGCGCGCGGTCAGCGCCTTTGATGCCCGCCTACCGCTGATGGTTATGGCCACCGCCGACCCTGAACCGCACCGCGAACTGGCCGACAAGTTGGGCCTCACCGTTTGGTTTGAAACCTTTGCCGACCGGGCCTACGAAGCCAACGGCCACCTGGCGTCGCGGCGTCTGCCCAATGCAGTCCACCACGACCAAGCCACCATCGTTGAGCAGGCGGTCATGCTGGCCAAAGGCGAGTCGCTCACCGCCCTGGATGGCACCGCATTGTCGCTGCCTTGCGATACGCTGTGCGTTCACGGCGACAACCCGGAATCCGTGGCCGCCGTACGCGCCATTCGCGACGCGTTTAACGCCCTGGAGTCGGCGTGAAGCTGCGCATTGAAACCGCCGGTATGGAAGCCTTAATGGTGCGGCTGTTCGACACCATCGACGTCGCCAACATGGCCTGGGTTCTGGCGGCCGACCAAGCGCTACGCGAAGCCTTTGGCGATGCGCTGATCGACCTGGTGCCGTCTTATACCACGCTGCTGCTGCACTACGATTGCCGCAAGCTAAGCCACGCAGAGGCGCAGGCGTGTATCCGCCACGCCCTGAGCGACTTAACCCCCGCCGATACCCAGCAAGGCCAGCGCCATGACATCCCGGTGTGGTACGACGAGAGTGTCGGGCCGGATCTTTCCCGGGTGGCGACGCGCGCCGGCATCAGCATCGCACAGCTCATTGAGCAGCACTGCCAGGACGAGTACTGCGTGTTCGCGCTGGGTTTTGCGCCGGGGTACGGCTTTATGGGATTGGTCGATGATGCCATTGCCACGCCGCGCCTTACCACGCCAAGGCGTCACGTGGCCGCCGGGAGTGTAGGCATCGCGGATCGCCAGACGGCCATTTATCCACTGCCTTCACCCGGTGGCTGGAACCTCTTGGGGCGCACGGCCGTGCCGCTGTTTGAACACGCCAAGCGCGGTGAGCCGTTATTGCGCCCAGGCGATAGCGTACGCTTTCGGGCGATTTCACGTGAAGAGTTTGAAGCCCAAGGCGGCGATACCACGCCAATGGAGGAGCGCTCGTGAGCCAAGCGGCACTGGAGATTAAACAAGCAGGCCCATTGGCGCTGATTCAAGACGCAGGTCGGTTTGGCGTCGGGCATTTGGGGGTAACCCAGGGCGGCGCCGCCGACTGGATCGCGTTTTACTGGGCCAACTGGTTATTGGGTAATCCGCTTAACAGCCCAGCGCTGGAAATCGTCATGGGTGGTGGACTGACGTTAGAAGCCCACGGCGAGGTGCGCCTGGCGCTTACCGGGGCCGATTTAGCCGCCACCCTTGATGGCCAACCGCTGGCCCCTAACGCCAGTTTTATCCTGCGCTCAGGGCAGCAGTTGGTATTTCAACAACCGCGTCACGGCCTGCGTGCCTACCTCGCGTTTCCTGGCGGCCTCGACGCACCCAGAGTGCTGGGCAGCCATGCGTGCACCGCCCGCGAGCAGTTGGGCGGCCTGCAGGAAGACGGTCAGCCGCTCAAAGCGGGCGAGCGTTTAACTTGGCAGGGCAACACCCACGAGGCTCGCAAGCTGCCTGAACACCTGGTGCCCAGCATGCCAACATCCGGCTGTCGCCTGCCCTTAGTGCTAGGCTCACAAGCGGCCAGCTTTTCCGGCAGCAGTCTCTTCAAGGCATTCAACACGCCCTGGCAGGTCGATAACCGTGCCGACCGCATGGGCGTGCGGTTAACCGGTCCGGTACTTAACGGCTCGCTGACCGGCATCATTTCGGAAGGCATACCACTGGGGGCCGTGCAGGTTCCGCCCGATGGCCAACCCATCGTGTTGATGAACGACCGCCAGACCATTGGCGGCTACCCACGCTTGGGAGCATTAACGCCGTCCGCCTGTGCTGCCTTAGCGCAATGCTTGCCCGGCACCGAAGTGTGGCTGACGCCCATTAGCGCCAGCCACGCCCAGGCCGATTACCGCCGGCAACACGCCCAGTGGGCAACTGATTAGGCAGCGTTGAGGGGCATAGCAGGGCCGAAGTGCTCATAGTGGCGGTGCGAATCGGCCACGCCCAGTTGCTTCAATGACTGCTCGACGGCTTCCATCATGCCGTGAGGGCCGACAAAATAGCAGTGCGCGCCTGCGGGTAAGTAGTCGGCCAGCAGCGCCTTGTTAATCCGCCCTTGATGGTCACCTTCAGCGCTCTGCTCAAACACAGTGACCAGCTTGAACTGCGCCGGGTAGGCTTCTTCAAGCGCGCGCAGCTCATCGGCGAATGCCCAATATTCGGGCGTTAGTGCCGCGTGTAAGTAAACCACCTGACGCCCCTGACCGAGCGCTTGTTTGGCCATTGGCAGCAACGGTGTTTGCCCCACGCCGCCACTGATCAGCATTAGCGGTGCATCGCCCGGCACCAGCGTCATTTCGCCCGCCGGGGGAAGCAGTTCAACCACACCGCCATTGGCCAGTTGGTCGTGGAAGTAACGACTGACGCGACCGTCGGCCTCGCGCTTGATCGACACCCGATAAGCGCGGCCATTGGGCGTTGCCGACAGGCTGTAGTGGCGGTGCACCGGCTCGCCGTCGATGGTCACCTTAACGCCGATGTATTGGCCAGGCGTATGCGCCGCAACGGGGCCACCGTCTTCGGGCTCCAGAATAAACGAGCGAATCACTGCACTTTCCTGCTGGCTATCCGCCACATGGAAACGCCGCGTACCGCGCCAGCCGCCTTCACGCTGCTCAAATTCCTGGTAGCGGTTTTCTTCCAGGTCGATCAGTAAGTCGGCCAGCTCTTGGTAGAGCGCGCCCCAGGCATCGGCAATATCCGGCGTTAGCGCATCGCCCAATACTTCGCCGATCGCCATCATCAGGCATTCGCCAACAATCGGGTACTGGTAGGGCTCAATACCCAGTGAAACGTGCTTGTTAACGACTGTTTCGAGTGTTTCGCGTGCCTTGACCGGATCTTGGCGCATCCCCACGTAGGCCAAAACAGCCCCTGCCAACGCCCGCGGCTGCGCGCCGTTTTGCTGGTGAACTTGGTTGAACAGCGGCTTCACGCTGGGGTAGCGCTCAAACATTAGCGGGTAAAAACGCTGGGTAATGGTATTTAAATGTTCGGCTACTACGGGGGCAGTGGCGGCGATTAACGCTTCTTGGTCTTGAGTCAGCATGATGAGCCTCGCGGTTTGGGTGATACGACAAACGTTTCTTGTTAAAGTAGTATCTATAATACATCTTTAAGCAAAGACGCCAATCCCCAGCGACAATCTGCCACATCCATTAGATATCCTGGCCTAGACGCTCGCCTTGGACACGCTTCGCCTAAACCCCGATAAACCGTACAATAGCGGTTATCTAACTGGCGCTCCCCCTCTCGACCCGCCGCGGACTGTTTATGCATCTGACCAGCTTTACCGATTACTCCATTCGCGTGCTGCTTTATCTCGCGGTAAAAGGCGAGGAACGCGCGACCATCGACGAAATTGCCTCGACCTATAACGTATCGCGCCATCACGTGATGAAAATCGTCCAGGAGCTCAATCAAAAGGGCTATCTCACCGCCCTGCGCGGCAAGCACGGCGGTTTGTGGCTGAAACGCGACCCCGCCACCATCAGACTAGGGGCACTGGTGCGCGACACCGAGCCCGAATTTGGCCTGGTGGAATGCTTTCGCGATCAAAACGCCTGCGTGATCACCCCCGCCTGTCGCCTTCCCCCGGTGTTGAACGAGGCCCTAGAGGCGTTTTTTGCGGTGTTGGATCGCTACACCCTGGCGGACTTACTGGATGAGCGATTGCCGCAGCTACGCCAGCTGTTGCGCATCCCCGCGCTGGACGTGACGACCTAGCCAGATGCAGGGCACTACCTGAACGGGGAAACGCAGCAACAAACATTAGCGACAAAAAAAAGGGCGCTGCCTGATGGCAGCGCCCTTATCGATCACGGGGTCACTTAGACGATGAGGTCGAAGCGATCCGCGTTCATCACTTTCGTCCAAGCGGCAACGAAGTCGTTCACGAACTTCTCGGCGTTGTCGTCCTGAGCATACACTTCCGCGTAGGAACGCAGCAGCGAGTTGGAACCGAATACCAGGTCAATGCGCGAGGCGGTCCACTTGACGGCGTCCGTTTTGCGGTCACGAATTTCGTAAGTGTTGTTGCCCGCTGACTTCCAGGCGTTACCCATATCGGTCAGGTTCACGAAGAAGTCATTGGTCAACTGGCCTTCGCGGTCAGTGAAGACGCCATATTTGGTGCCACCATGGTTGGTGCCCAGGACGCGCATACCGCCGACCAGAACGGTTAGTTCCGGCCCTGTCAGCCCCATCAACTGGGCACGATCAAGCAGCAGCTCTTCCGGCTTGACCACGTAGTCTTTCTTCTGCCAGTTGCGGAAACCATCGGCCAGCGGTTCGAGCGGCTCAAAGGAGTCAGCGTCGGTCATCTCGTCGGAAGCGTCGCCGCGGCCCGGCGTGAAGGGCACAAGAATATCGTAACCGGCTGCTTTAGCCGCTTTCTCGATACCTACGCTACCGCCCAGCACGATCACGTCAGCAATGCTGGCACCGGATTCAGCCGAGATCTTTTCGTAGACCGACAGCACCTTGGCCAGACGCTCGGGCTCGTTACCTGCCCAGTCTTTCTGCGGCGCAAGGCGGATGCGGGCACCGTTGGCACCACCGCGCATGTCAGAACCGCGATAAGTCCGAGCGCTATCCCAAGCGGTGGTGATCATGTCGCTGGTGCTCAGGCCGCTTTCGGCAATCTGCTTTTTGACTTTCTCGATGGAGTAGTCGGTGTTACCGGCCGGAATGGGATCCTGCCAGATCAGATCTTCGGCGGGTACTTCCGGACCAATGTAACGCGACTTCGGACCCAGATCGCGGTGGGTCAGCTTGAACCACGCTTTGGCGAAGGTCTGCTTGAAGTACTCCGGATCGGCCATGAATTTTTCACACAGCGCCCGATACGTCGGATCCATCTTCATCGCCATGTCCGCGTCGGTCATGATCGGATTGTGACGGATGGACGGGTCGCTGGCGTCGACCGGCTTGTCTTCTTCCTTGATGTCCACCGGCTCCCACTGGTGAGCACCGGCAGGGCTTTTGCGCAGCTCCCACTCGTAGCCGAACAGCAGGTCGAAGTAGCCCATGTCGAATTTGGTCGGGTTCGTGGTCCAGGCCCCTTCGATGCCAGACGTGACGGCATTGCTCGCCTTACCGTCCATGCTCGGATTGCCCCAGCCAAAGCCCTGGTTTTCAACGTCAGAGGCTTCCGGCTCAGCACCCAATGCCGCTGCATCGCCATTACCGTGACACTTACCCACGGTGTGGCCACCGGCGGTGAGCGCTGCGGTTTCTTCGTCGTTCATCGCCATGCGGGCGAAGGTTTCACGGATCTGCTGACCGGTTTTCAGCGGGTCGGGCTGGCCGTTAACGCCTTCGGGGTTAACGTAGATAAGCCCCATCTGTACCGCCGCCAGCGGATTTTCCATGGTTTCAGGCTTTTCGACGTCGTCGTAACGCTCGTCGGAGGGCGCCAACCACTCTTTCTCGTCGCCCCAGTAGATGTCTTTTTCCGGCTCCCAGATATCTTCGCGGCCGAAAGAGAAGCCGTAGGTCGGTAGACCCATGGATTCATAAGCAACCGTACCGGCCAGAATCATCAGATCGGCCCAGCTGATTTTGTTGCCGTACTTCTTCTTAATCGGCCACAGCAGACGACGCGCCTTGTCCAGGCTGACGTTATCGGGCCAGGAGTTAAGCGGCGCAAAACGCTGGCTGCCGGTACCACCGCCGCCACGACCGTCGGCCAGACGGTAAGTGCCCGCAGAGTGCCACGCCATGCGGATCATCAAGCCACCGTAGTGACCCCAATCGGCCGGCCACCAAGCTTGGCTATCGGTCATCAGCGCGTGAACGTCTTGCTTGAGCGCATCGAAATCGAGCTTTCTGACTTCTTCTCGATAATTGAAGTCGGGATCCATCGGATCCGATTTTCGATCTTGCTGGTGCAGGATATCCAGGTTGATACCCTCCGGCCACCAGTCCTTATTGGAGGTGCCTGTGGAGGTATTGCCACCGTGCATTACCGGACATTTGCCGCTCATATTTCTCTCCCCTCAATTGCTTTCGTACTTGGTAGACACCAAGACGACCATCAGTGGGTGCCCGCTAGCCGACGCTGGCCCCGCGAACACCGCATTTTTCTTATTAATGTTTTAAAGCACTAACGCCATAGTCACAATTTGCATTTAATGACTGCTTTAATAGCCTCGGACTATAAATACTTATTTTGTCTCAATCCGGTACAAAACAGCGTGAAAAGCAACTAAGCGTATCGATTTTGTACACGACTGGTCGCGCACTGTCCACGCAGCGATAGCATGCGACGTCAGCAAGGCCGTAAGCCTAGGCTACCGGGTCGACGTAAATTCCTCGGTATCGATATCGGCCTGCTGGGCCTCGCTGTAACGCCCCCCAGCGACTTGGTCGTGCGTCATCATG
Source organism: Vreelandella arcis (assembly GCF_900103865.1). Classification (GTDB taxonomy): domain Bacteria; phylum Pseudomonadota; class Gammaproteobacteria; order Pseudomonadales; family Halomonadaceae; genus Vreelandella; species Vreelandella arcis. The sequence goes on along the minus strand of NZ_FNII01000010.1, from coordinate 63,267 downwards.
GCCGTCAGCTGTTGGCACGTAACCGCATCAAGCGTTAGCGTTTCGGCTGCCAGGTTATCGCGAATATGCGCCATCGACGTTGAGCCAGGAATGGGGATCACATCGCGCCCCTGGGCCTTTACCCACGCCAATGCCAGTTGGGCGGAGGTAACGCCCAAGGTTTCGGCAAGGCGCGTCACACCCTCAAGCAACCGTTGATTGTGGGCGAAATTTTCCGGGCTGAAGCGTGGCATCTGGCGGCGCATATCGCCTTCGGGTAAGCGAGCAGGGTCGCTAACCGCCTCTGCTAAAAACCCGCGCCCAAGCGGACTAAACGCCACCAGGGCCGTGCCCGTCTCGCGGCACGCATCAATCAACGCGATTTCCGGGTTGCGAGTCCACAGCGAATATTCGGACTGCACCGCATCGACAGGATATTCAGCCACCGCACGGCGCAATGTCGTCGCGGAAACTTCAGAAAGTCCCACGCCCCCAATCTTGCCCTCTTCCACTAGGCGCCCAAGCGCCCCAACGCTTTCTTCGATAGGTACCTGGCGGTCGAGTCGATGTAGGTAATAAACGTCAATATGATCGGTTTGCAGGCGTTTAAGGCTGGCATCGCACTGGCGACGTAGGGTGTCGGGGCGCCCATCGATCACCCGCTTGGCTGAGGTGGGGTCAATCGCCATGCCGCACTTGCTGGCCAGCAGCACCTGCTCACGCTTTCCCTTCAACGCGCGGCCTAGCAGGATTTCGTTGGCCGTGGCGCCGTAGAGCGTTGCGGTATCAAAGTGGCGATAGCCCATGTCAAAGGCGGCATCAAGCGTGCGCAGCGCGTCTTGTTCGGGCACTTGCTGGCCGTAACCGTGGGAAAGGTTCATGCAGCCAAGCCCAATAGAGGGAGCGTTAACGGCGTTAAGGCGCTGAAAAAAACTCGACATAGACATTTCCATTTTTAAAAGACCGTTTTATAACGTTTCGCCGCCAAACTGCAACGCGGCCAAATGGCGATACAACGCGCTGGTGGTGATCAGCTCGCTGTGCGTTCCTTCCGCCACAAGCTGGCCGCCATCGAGCACCAGGAGCCGATCTGCAGCAACCACCGTGGCAAGCCGGTGGGCGATCACGATGCTGGTGCGCCCGACCATCAACCGATCAAGGGCTTGCTGAACCAAACGCTCGCTCTCCGCATCCAAGGCGCTCGTCGCTTCATCCAACAACAGCACCGCCGGGTTTTTAAGCAGCGCGCGGGCAATGGCGAGCCGCTGACGCTGGCCTCCGGAGAGCTGCACCCCGCCCGGGCCAAGGGGCGTATCAAAGCCTTGAGGCAGCGCGTCGATGAAGTCGAGGGCGCTGGCATCCTGGGCGGCGTTGCGCAATCTCGCGATATCAGCCTCGGGGTCGCCGTAGCGCAGGTTTTCGGCCACCGAGCCGCTAAACAGTACCGGCTCTTGCGCCACCAGCCCCATGGTGCCGCGCAAGGCAGCAAGATCCAGGGTACGGATATCACTGCCATCGAGGGACACGCGACCTTGGCTAGGATCATAAAAGCGCAGCAGCAGGGTCAGCAACGTACTTTTGCCCGCCCCTGAAGGTCCCACCAAAGCGATCCGTTCTCCCGGCTGGATATGCAGACTAAAACCCGCAAGCGCTGGGGTTTCCCGGCCGGGGTAGGTGAAGCTAACGTCTTCAAGACTAATCTCGCCATGTGACGGATTGGGGAGATCTTGCGAGTTAGCCGGTGATTGGATAGTCGGCTGGGTATCGAGCAACTCCAGCAGCCGTTCCGCCGCACCCGCTGCTCGTTGCACATCGCCCGCCACTTCGGCCAAGGTGGCGATGGCCCCCGCCGCCAGTACAGCGTAGAAAATAAACGCCGATAACTCACCCGGGCTCATAGTGCCGGCTAATACGGCTTGGCCGCCCTGCCAGAGCATCAAGCCAACCGCGGTAAATACCACCAGCATCGCCACGCCGGTTAGCCAAGCGCGCTGCTGGGTACGCTCCACCGCGCTGCCAAACGCCTGCTCCACGCGCTGTCCGTAGTGCGCTTTATCCACCGCTTCGTGGGTAAACGCCTGGAGTGTCCGAATACCGCTAAGCGCTTCTTCTGCATAGCGGCCAAGCTCGGCTACCCGGTCTTGACTGGTGCGTGAAAGCCGCCGCACCCGACGGCCGTACCACACGATTGGCAGCAAGGTCGCCGGGATACCAATCAACACCACAGCCGACAACCACGGTTGGGTGACCAGCATTAGCACCACGGCGCCCACCAGCATGACCAGGTTACGCAGCGCCAACGAGACCGAGGAGCCGAACAGGCTCTGCAATATGCTGGTATCTGCCGTCAGTCTTGACGCTATCTCCCCCGCCGCTCGGCCGTCGCTGGCGCTTTCAAAAAAGCTTGGCTCCAAGGTAAGTAAATGATCAAACACGCGCTGGCGGAGATCAGCGGCCAAACGCTCACCAATCCAGGTCACTTGGTAATAGCGCAGCGCCGAGGCCATCGCCAGCACCGCCACCACGACCAGCATCAAACCGAGCGATTGGGCTAACGCCTGCTGATCCGCTGCCAGAAAGCCGCGATCGATGACTAAGCGCAGCCCATTCCCCAGCAGCAGTACGCTCCCTGACGCCAATAACAGCGCCAGGCCAGCCAAGGCTAGCCGCAGTCGGTAAGGACGAAGTAGACCCAGTAAGCGCAAAAGCACACGGGGGTTAGGGCGTTGGTTCATAGTGGGTACGTTCAACACAAGAATAGGCTAACGACCATAGCAGGCGGGTTAACCGCCTGCAGCTGTCAATGGGGTGGTAACGATAAAAAAGCCCGCGATATCTCGCGGGCTTAGTACTTAATGGCTTAGCGGCCAGCTGAGTCGTCTAACTACTCAACCAACGGCAACAGCGTATTGAGGCTGTCCCGCGCATCACCATAGAACATGCGGCTGTTTTCCTTAAAGAACAGCGGGTTTTCGATGCCCGAGTAACCGGTACCCTGGCCGCGTTTGCAGATAAACACCTGCTTGGCTTCCCAGACCTTCAATACCGGCATGCCGGCGATCGGGCTGTTAGGATCTTCCTCGGCCGCCGGGTTAACGATGTCGTTGGAGCCAATCACGATCACCACGTCGGTAGTGGCGAAATCATCGTTAATTTCGTCCATTTCCAGCACGATATCGTAAGGCACCTTGGCTTCCGCCAGCAGCACGTTCATATGCCCTGGCAAGCGGCCCGCGACCGGGTGGATACCGAAGCGCACGGTTTTGCCCGCTGCACGCAGTTTACGCACCAAGTCGCTCACCGCCGTTTGTGCCTGAGCCACCGCCATGCCGTAGCCCGGTACGATGATTACGCTATCGGCGTCGTTCAGTGCGCTGGCCACACCACCCGCATCGATGGCCACCTGCTCGCCTTCAATCTCGGCTGCTGGCCCTTGGGTGCCGCCAAAGCCGCCCAGAATGACGCTCACAAAGTTACGGTTCATCGCCTTACACATGATGTAAGACAGAATCGCACCGGAAGAACCAACCAGCGCGCCGGTGACAATCAGCAGATCGTTAGACAGCGTAAAGCCGACGGCCGCCGCCGCCCAGCCGGAGTAGCTGTTGAGCATGGAGACCACGACCGGCATATCCGCCCCGCCGATCCCCATGATCAGGTGGTAGCCGATAAAGAACGCCAACGCCGCCAGCAGAATCAGCGTCCAGAAGCCCGCGCCGTTTAGGTACAAAATCGCCAACAGCAGCGAAAGCGCCGCCGCTCCGGCGTTGAGCAAATGCCCGCCGGGCAGTTGGCGTGGTTTGCCATCGACCTTACCCGCCAGCTTGCCAAAGGCCACCACCGACCCGGTGAAGGTCACCGCGCCGATAAAGATAGCGAACACCACCTCGACCTGCAGAAACATCAGCTCATCGGGTGCTTTGGTAGCTACAAGCGCAGCAAACGCGGAAAACGCTTCCGTGGAGGCGTCTGCCGCTTGCGCGGCCATTACCCGGCGGCGCTCTAGGTCGGCGCTCCAGGCGACAAATACCGCCGCTAAGCCGACAAAGCTATGCAGCGCCGCCACTAGCTGGGGCATTTCGGTCATCTCGACTTTTTTAGCCAGATAGACCCCAATAGCCGCCCCAATCACCATCATGGGAATCAGCCACCAGTAGCCACCGATCCCCGGTCCAAAGGCGGTAAAAAATACCGCCACGGCCATACCGACGATGCCATACCACACCGCCCGTTTGGCTTTTTCCTGGTTACTCAATCCCCCAAGCGAGAGGATAAATAACACGCTCGCCGCGATGGCCGCAGCAGATACGAATCCTTGACCTAACATAGTCTCTCTCCGCCGCTTAAGATTTTTGGAACATCGCCAGCATCCGGCGTGTCACCAGGAAGCCGCCCACGATATTAATGGTCGCAATCAACACCGAGATCGCCGCCAATATACCCACCACCACGCTGCCGGTGCCGATCTGTAAAATCGCCCCGAGAATGATGATGCCCGAGATCGCGTTGGTCACCGCCATCAACGGCGTGTGTAGCGAATGACTAACGTTCCAAATGACCTGGAAGCCAATAAAGCAGGCCAGCACGAACACAATAAAGTGCTGCATAAACGAGACCGGTGCCACTTGGCCGAGCAGTAGCATCAGCAAGCCACCTACCGCCAGCAGCCCAATTTGGCGTTTGGATTGCGCTTTAAACGCCGCGAGCTCGGCGGCTTTTTTCTCTTCCGGCGTGGGCTCTTTTTCTTTTTTCTTCGGCTTGGACGCGCCTATTGCTTTTACCTTGGGCGGCGGTGGTGGGAAGGTCACTTCGCCCTGGTGGGTAACTGTCGAGCCACGGATGACGTCGTCATCCATGTTGTGGTTGATCACGCCGTCTTTCTCGGGCGTCAGATCGGTCAACATGTGACGAATATTGGTGGCGTAGAGCAGCGATGACTGCGTCGCCATGCGCGAGGGGAAATCCGTGTAGCCAACCACCACCACGCCATTATCGCTTACGATCCGCTCGTCGGGCTTGGTCAGATCGCAGTTACCGCCCTTCTCGGCCGCCAGGTCGATGATCACCGAGCCAGGCTTCATCTCGGCGACCATATCCTCAAGCCACAGCTTAGGCGCGGGCTTACCGGGAATCAGTGCAGTGGTGATGACGATATCGACATCCGGCGCTTGCTCACGGAAGCAAGCAAGCTGCTTCTCGCGGAACTCCGGGCTTGAAGGCGCGGCGTAGCCACCGCTTTCGGAGCCGTCCTGGCTCTCGTCAAACTCGAGGAACAGGAACTCAGCGCCCATGGATTCAATCTGCTCGGAGACCTCGGGGCGAACGTCAAAGGCGCGAACCACAGCGCCCAAGCTGGTGGCCGTGCCAATCGCGGACAAGCCCGCCACACCAGCGCCTACCACCAGTACTTTGGCGGGAGGCACTTTGCCTGCTGCCGTAACCTGCCCAGTGAAGAAGCGGCCAAAGTTGTTGCCCGCCTCAATCACTGCACGGTAGCCCGCGATATTGGCCATGGACGACAGCGCGTCCATCTTCTGCGCCCGCGAAATACGCGGCACCATGTCCATCGCCACCACGGTGGCGCCTTGGGCTTTACAGGTTTCCAACAGCGCTTCGTTTTGCGCCGGCCAGAAGAAGGCAATCAAGGTTTGCCCTTCGTGCAGCCGTTTGGCTTCTTCTTCGGAAGGCTCGCGGACTTTAATCACTACCTCAGCGTCGCGCCAGAGCGCGTCGGCTCCGTCCACCACGGTAACGCCCGCATCGCGATAAGTGTCGTCATTAAAGCCCGCCGCCAGGCCAGCGCCGGTTTCTACTAAGCACTCGTGGCCCAGCTTTTGAATCTGCTTGGCGCTCTCAGGGGTTAGCGCAACACGCGCTTCCCCCCGGGCACTCTCTTTGGGTGCGCCTATTTTCACTCGTATTCTCCTTTTGTTGATTATTTTGCCGCGCCGCGCAGATAAACAGAACGCGCGGCTAAACGTGTCCAATACTTGTTATCATTACTGACCGCAGGCCTTCTTTCAATAGATTAGGGAAACCTAGAGCTGTTGACGTTTCCGCGACACGGCGCGCATCGAAGGTTACTCTGCACGATATAGCACCATCCCCGCGTGATAAAGCACGTCATCAACGAATTCACCGTCAGCGGTAAAACCGGTGTCGTCCCAGTAGTCGATGTGGTTACCAGCCACCTGATAGCGCCCTTGGTAAGCGCTTTCACGATCACCGCGGGCTTCATCGTAGCGGTTATTGGCTAGAAGCTCATGACGGATATAGCCGTCTTTAGTTACCCACATGCCAACATACGGGTGGTCTGCCATGGCGTCATTTCCTTCGTTTAGAATGATTTGAGCAGAGGTGGTCGCTGGAAAAATAGTGATAATGCCAGCGACCACCAGCGCCCGTGTCCAGTAAATAGGCAGCTTGGTTTCTTGCATGAATATCGCTCGCGCTAATGATGACGTTCGGCCAAAAGCTCGGACAGCACCTGACACGAAGCTAGTGACTCGCCGTAGGCCGTACGACGATATCGCTGGTGTCCACGTCATCGGGCTGGTTGATGGCATGCGCGATGGCGGAGGCAATGGCGTCGGGCTTGAGGGCAATCTGACGGAAGAGGTCGATCGCCTTGGCGGTTTCAGTGTCGGTGATGGTATTGGCCAGCTCTGATTCCACGACCCCTGGGTAGACACAGGTAACGCGGATCTTGTCGGTTTCCTGACGTAGCCCATCGGAGATAGCGCGCACCGCATATTTTGTGGCGCAGTAAACCGCGGCGGTGGGCATAACAGTGAGTCCGCCAATAGAGGAAATGTTGATCACCTGGCCGCTTTCCTGAGCCTGCATGGTGGGTAACACGGCTGCGATACCATTGAGCACACCGCGAATGTTGACATCAATCATGTGGTTCCACTCATCTACCTTAAGCGCTGCTAAAGGTGATAGCGGCATAACGCCTGCGTTGTTGATGATCACATCTATGCGGCCGTGGGTGTTGATCGCGAAATCCGCAAACGCCTGCATGTCTTTAAGGTCGGTGACATCCAGCGCCTGGAAATCCACGCTGCCGCCCTCTTCGCGAAGGGAGCGAGTCAATGCTTCCAACCGGTCAGTTCGGCGTGCGCCAATAATCAAACGGAGCCCTTGACCTGCAAGCCAGCGAGCAGTGGCTTCACCGATGCCGCTGCTGGCACCGGTCAATAAAACGACTTTGGAAAAAGGGGTTGATGAAGCAGTCATGGGGTAATCCTCTCGATGGTGGGTACCTGGAGAAGATTAAGATGTTAAGACGGGTGTCTATAGAGGCGATCCTATTGCATGTTTGCCTAATCCTATTGGCCGAGTTGGATAGGGGACGTTATTGGCGGCAAAAGATGTATATTACTCTTTTGTTGTCAGCAGTCCCTCTTACTCGCTCCCGTTGCCAGCCCCATGGTGGAGGTGTTTTACATGACAAGTGACTCACTGGTTCAAAGCAAGATCGTCGAGCGCTTGTATCAACTCGCCCCCCTCGAAGGCTATACCCAGTCGCTATTGGACGGCGTGCGCTTTATGCGCTCCAACCGCCCGCTGAACAATACCCCGGTTCTTTACGAGCCGAGTATCGTCATCATCTGCCAGGGTCGCAAGCTTGGCTATTTGGGTGACGAGGTATATATCTACGATGCACATCATTATTTGGTTCTGTCCGTGCCCCTGCCGTTCACCTCGGAAACGCAAGCCAGCGAGGCAGAGCCAATGCTGGGCATTGCGCTGCGCCTGGATGCAGCGGTTATTGCGGAGTTGGTGACCATGTTAGAAGCTTCAGGCGGACACACACGCGAGGCGCCGCGCGGTATGCTGTCTACCCCAATGGGAAAGCCGCTGGCAGAGGCAACACTACGTTTACTGGATGCGCTTAGCACGCCAAGGGATGCGTGCATTCTTGCCCCTTCTATTGCCCGGGAAATATGTTACCGGGTATTAACGGGTGAGCAGGGTGGCAGTGTTCGAACTGCCCTCTCCCACTATGGGCAATTTGGTAAAGTCGCTAAAGCGCTCAGCCGTATTCATACGCACTATGCCGATCCGCTGGAGGTAGCAAAATTAGCTAGTGAAGCTGGCATGAGTGCGCCCGCCTTTCACGTCCACTTCAAAGCCGTCACCCAGACCTCACCGATCCAGTACATTAAATCGACCCGCCTTCACCATGCGCGGCTGTTAATGATACGCGATGGACTGACGGCCGCAGCAGCGGCTAGTCGAGTCGGCTACGAGAGCCCATCCCAATTTAGTCGTGAATTTAAGCGCTTCTTTGGTCGCCCGCCGGCGGCAGAAGTACGCACCATGCGGGCAAGCCTTGCTTTGTTGCCGCCCACGCACTTGTTAGATATCGCTGTGCCACACTAGGGCCTGCGTCGCGACCACGATGAAGCATCAACAGGCCCCTCCCCTGCTCCGTTGAGCGGCTAAGCAACTGCGAACCTCAACAACAGCCGTCCTTGCGTCTGGCTGTCCAGTCTTCTGCGGGCTGACGCAGGCCGTGGCGCCCGCGGTAGTCTGGCGAGGTAGGCGGCGCCCAGCCCGTAAGCAGGTCGTCGTCGAGGGCGTAGATTTCAATGCCAATTGGGTGGCAGGTGGCAAGTAGGTCGTCATCGGTGGTATCACCACCCCATAGATCCACCGACAGGTCACCGCCTGGGCAGCAGGAAAGCGCACAGAGCAAATCAATCTCGGCAAACAGCTCCAGGTAATCCCCTGGCTGCGCCGGGCACGCCTTCATAAAGTACTGGCCCTGATCATTGAGGCCGGTGCATTGAAAAACATTGAGCACGTCGTGGATGTCGAACTCGGTGAGACCCCATGGCAATACGGCGCGGGTCAAATTGGAATGGCAGTGAAAGTCAAAATCCTCACCGGTAAGTAGCCGGTTGACGTAGGGGTCGCAGCGCGTGCCCAGCAGGTCGTGGACGCGACCGCCATCCTCGTCGACGCCATAGTCCGCTAATGTATCTGCAGTGATCGTTGCCATCGGCCGCAGATACGGCAACGTCGACCACAAGCGGTCGTGAGTGCTGACGTGGGAGCGCTGTAACTGGCGAGTGCGTGAGGCCCAAAAGCGCTCGCGGGGGTTGTGCCGTGACCACAGATTAAAGTCACCCACCTGCGCCCCCTGGCGGGTGCAGATACGCATCACGTGCCCAGCGGGCACCTCCCAGGCAAGGGCGTCGCGAATCGGCACTTCCAGGGAGGCCACCCGTCTGCGGCCGGAAGCCACAGCAAGGCGGTCATAAAAAGCATGATCAATATCCAACGGTGAGCCGGGGCTGGCCCGGTAGGCGGCTGCGCGATTAGCCATGGTCAGTTACTCCTGGAAAACGCCGGATGTCAGGTAGTACACCGGCCATTCTGGCGCCATAAATATTGTACAAAACTTTTACTATGGAAAAATGCACCAAAAGATAGTTATATGGTTTAATGATCTCTACAAAAGCATGAGCCTAAAGTCTTATTTACGCTCGTATTCAGCTCTTTAGCAGGCAAACGCAATGGATGACACTCATTCAGATTTTAGCCGTCATAATGACGAAGGAGCTCGGCTTTCCGAACTGCACTCCCTCGACATCCTGGATTCTCCCCGGGAAGAGTATTTTGACCGCTATACCCGCTTGGTATCCAAGGTTTTCAATACCCCGATCGCACTGATCTCGCTCGTTGACGAATATCGTCAGTGGAATAAATCGTCGGCAGGTACCGAAACGCGTGAGATCCCACTCGAATTTTCCATTTGTGTTCACGCCTTAAAACACGGCTACCTCGAAGTGTCTGATACGTTGGAAGATAGCTTCTTCCGTCACCATAAAGCCGTTACTTCATCCCCCCACATTCGTTTTTACGCTGGCGTTGTATTGCGCGGCCCGGGTGGGCAGCCCATTGGCACACTGTGTATCAGTGACACCCAACCGCGCGCGCTAAATGAAGTTGAACGCTCATGGCTAGTTGCTTTTGGCAATATCGTCGAAGAACAGATTCATCTCAAGGCACAACTGCTTGATGTACGTCACCAGGCGAGCCGCATCAATCAACGTGACGCAAGAACGGGCCTCCCCGACGAAACCTTGTTTGGGGAAACTCTCGACAACTTAATTCATCTAGCCAAATCAGAGTCGTACCACTTGGTTGTTTTGCACCTGCGGATGAACAATCTTGATGAAATCAGCCGACTCTACGGGCGTGAAAATCGCAACATCATTCTTAAATGCCTGGCAGATCGTCTCACCGCTCCTGACATCGGCATACTGGCAGCGGGTAATATGGACCTTGATCGCTTTTGCGCCGTCATCTCCATTTATTCGTTGCGCGAGCTCTTCAGCGTAATTAAACCGATTATTAATAAGCTTAATAATGCCATTGACCTAAATGGCCATACCATTCGGCCTAACATTGATGTGGGCATTAGCGTCTCCCCCCGATGACGGCATGAGTCCCAATGATTTGCTTGAAAGATCACGCGTGGCGCTTAAAGGGCCTAAAACCTACGAAAATATCCATATTTTTACGCGTCACACCGAAGAAAGTGCGTTACGTAGGCATTCCATTGAACAACGCCTTGAGTCAGCGTTATTAGGCAATAAACTGCATCAGCATTATCAACCGCTGGTTATGGCTGACGGCAGCGGTGTGACGGGGTTTGAAGCACTGGCTCGTTGGCAAGATAAAACCTTGGGCCGCGTGAGTCCCGGTGAATTTGTGCCCATTGCCGAAAAAAATGCCCGCCTGTCCCGATTACTCACCGATTGGTCGCTTAAGTGTCTTTGCGAAAAAGCTCATCACTGGCCGATTAAGCCGGGTGATACGCCACTAAAACTTGGGCTTAATATCCCCGCCAACCAGTTTTATCAGCGCAACTTTGTCCAGCATATTCTGCAAACCCTTGAGGAGCATGACTTAGCGCCCCAACGCCTGACGCTTGAGCTTACTGAGGAGAGCCTACTGACGGATATCGACCGAGCCATCTTGACCATGCGCGAGCTGCAAGACCACGGTATATCGCTCGCGCTGGATGACTTCGGTACCGGCTACTCGTCACTGAACTATCTCAAACGACTCCCGATCGACGTGCTCAAGATCGACAAAAGCTTTATCGATGACCTGCCCCTCGATGACAAAGCAGTCAACCTCGTCAACGGCATCATCCGCATTGCCCATGGTTTGGGCTTGAAGGTCATCGCCGAAGGCGTCGAGTACGATGCACAGCGAAAGATATTGCACGAGCTAGGCTGCGATGTGCTGCAGGGCTACCTGTTCAGTCGGCCGGTCAATGCCGAAGATGCGCTGGCTTTCCTACACACCTGGCCCCACCATTTACATTCGGCAGGCGGGTAAATAACGACAATGCCCCCATCCCATCACACCTTGGTCAACAGCATTATATCGAGGCCTGGGGGCACCTAGTTTTCTCACTTCATCGTAAAGCCTTTCTCAATCAGAAAATCGCGCATATGCGGGCGCAGTTTCTGATTGAACAGCGGCGTCAGATTCTGCGACCAGTTGGCATCCTTGTTACCCCCTTTGCGGGACTGGTAATAAGCGTGCATGGTGCTATCAAACGCGGCCACCTGGGTTTCATCATCGCGGTAGCTATCCACCTTCAATACCGCGTCAACCGGTAAACGGGGCTTGATATCAGGCTCGTGGGCGGGGTAGCCAATGCACATACCGAACACCGGATAGACATGCTTGGGCAGTTCTAAAAGCTCACTAACGGCCTGGGGATTATTGCGTATCCCGCCGATGTAGCAGATGCCGAGCCCTTCTGACTCCGCCGCAATCACCACGTTTTGCGCCATTAGCGAGACATCCACCGTCGCCACCAACAGCTGCTCGGTCATGCCGCTGACCACGTCTTCGCCCGTGCGTGCGGCGGCCTCCAGTGGCCGCTTCATGTCCGCGCAAAACACCAGGAACTCGCTGCAGCTCGCCACATATGGCTGACCGCCGGTTAGCTCCACCAGTTTTTCGAGCGATGAAGGATTCTTCACACGGATAACGCTGTAGGCTTGAATATGACTCGACGTGGCAGCGGCTTGCCCCGCCTTAATCAGCGTCTCGAGCAGACCTTCCGGTAGTTCGCGCGCTTCAAATTTACGTACTGAACGGTGAGACGTTAACAGTTTGATGACGTCGTTCATCGGGCACTCCGTCTAAAAAGATCTACCCACTATAAACAATTACCGACTTCACATGTATGAGCGAGCTATAAAAAATAGCAGGCTAACATTCACACCCTTAAGGCAAAACCCCTCGCCACGTTGCTAGCCAAAAGCATCGGTCAACGCAACGGGGCCTTCCGTCACTGATATTGGCGGCATGCTAAACTGGGCTTTATTAACTAATGCATGCGCCATTGCGCTAACGCGTCGACGTACTTAGGTTAAGTGCCTAGATGACGAGTCCTGCGTATTGCCCACCCATCAAGGAGCCCTATGCTGCGTATTTCCAACGCCGTGGAACTGGCCGACTGGGAGATTGAGCTGCACCCTATCCGCGCTCAAGGAGCTGGCGGCCAAAACGTCAACAAGGTCGCCTCCGCCATCCACCTGCGTTTCGATATTCGCCATTCGACGTTGCCGCCGTTCTATAAAGAACGCCTGCTGGCACTGACGGATCAGCGCATCACCCAAGAAGGTGTGATCATCATCAAAGCGCAGCGCTTTCGCACCCAAGAACATAACCGCGAGGATGCACTGGCGCGGCTGCGTGAGCTGATTCGCGAAGCGGTCAAGCAGCAAAAAACGCGCAAACCCACAAAATCCACCCGCTCTGCCAAGCGCAAGCGGGTGGATGCGAAAACTCGCAAAGGCAAAACCAAACACCTGCGTGGCAAAGTCACGCTGTGAGCCTGGCTCGCTAGTCGGCAACAAGGTACTCACCCTCCTGGCCAACCGATTTATCACAACGTTGCGCGGAGCCGACCGAGCGCTATACCAAGCCAAACACGATGGCCGCAACCGCTCGGTACTAGCCGAGGATTAACGGCGTTCTCCTCTCATGGTTGCGAGAAAACTTATACAACCGTTGACCATAAACCCCATAGCTTAATTGCCATTTGTACTGGAATCGACTAGCTTGAGTGTAGTATTGGGTGCGCTTAAAACTACCCTAGTGCTGGCTTACTCAAATGCCTCTAAAAAACACTGTCTGAGGCTCAGTTCACCTGGTGCGCTCCAATGTCAGCGCAGTCAGTCTGGGTTAACCAGCAAGGAGAACATCTAATGTCGATAACATCAGAAAAGCAATTACCCGAAGCCGTAGCCGCCTGGCGTGACCCTGAAATGGATTCGGTGAAAGGAACCGAGACCCCCAAGGATCCAAACAAGGGTTATATCGCCCTGCTTGGCTGGAGCGTTAATGCTATCAAGGCGGCGCAAAAGTTTGACCGCCGTTATGTCGTCGTTGCTCCGGAATGGGCTGCTGATTTCTGTACCGCCAACAACATACCTTTTATCCCATGGGACTTTATTCGTCTAAATGATCGATCCATGGAAATCGCCGAAAGGTTGAAAGCAGAAGGCGTTGATGTCGCTATCCCGCTGTTTGAAGAAACCGTCGAGTGGTCAGGTGCTATTAACTCTGTCCTTCTCGATAGTCCTCGCATGTACGGTCAGTCCATTCTGTTCCGTGATAAGGCTTTGATGAAGCGCCGTGCTCAGCTTGGCGGTATCCGCGTCGGGATCTTTGAGGAAGCACACGAGAAAGACGACATCGTTCGCTTCATGAAGCGCGTTAACCAGACGCTGCTTAAACTCGACGGTGACCCGGATGACCCGATTCACGTCAAAGCATTCGACAAGGCTGGTTGCCTTGGCCACCGGATGATCCGTACGTTAGAAGAAATCGAACACATTCCGGACGAAGAATATCCCCTGCTGATGGAAAGTCATCTGGATGGCTGGGAGTTTGCTGTTGAAGCCTGGATCCACGATGGCAAAATCCAGTTTCTCAACATTTCAGAATACGTAACCCTAGGCTACTCAGTGTTCGTGCCCGCTACAAAAGAACTCGAAAGCTGGCGCAATGCGATCACCAAACAAATCGAGCTGTTAATCAAAACCTTTGATATCAAGTTCGGCTTGATTCACCCCGAGTACTTCGTCACGGCTGATGGCGAAATGTACTTTGGTGAAGTGGCTTATCGTCCGCCCGGATTCAAGGCTTTTGAGCTGATCGAGCAAGCCTATGGCTTCAACGCCTACCAAGCGTCAATGCTGGTATTCGATCCGAAAAGCACGAAAGAAGAAGTAGCGGCATTCTTCCCCAAAGAAGTGGTCGATGCCAAAGGTTATGCGGGCTGCTTCGGCGTATACCCACGCCGTCGTGTTGTCAGCAAACTGGAAATGCCCAAAGAGTGCGTTGATCACCCCTATTTCGTGTCACACGAACTGGTCGCGCCAGCAGAAGAGACGGTTCCTGACCGGTCGGCCTTTGGTACGCATTGGGGTCTCATCTTCTTCTTTGGTGACGATCCCATCAAGATGCGCGATCTGCTAAAAGCCCAGGAGGATCTGGACTTCTACGTCTAGGTTTCGTCAACGCGTTACGTTTCTCTGTTGGAACGTGTATCAGCACCTGGAATACGCAAACGCCGGGTGCTGTTAATTGATACCTACATGTATCTCGTGCAAAAAGGGGCCGTTTTCTTTTGGAAACGGCCCCTTTAGCTACAATTTACAGTAAGAATAGCAGCCTTACTTGTTGGACGTACTGGTAGACTTATCGCTTTTATCAGCTTGCCGCTGATTTTTCTGCTGAGTATCTTCGAGATTTTCCTTACTCTGCTGCATGCTCTCTTCGACCTGCTCCTTGCCTTTCTGCATGTTTTCTTCGAGCTGCTTACGACCTACCTGCATACTCTCCATCGCTAGCTGCTGGCTTTCTTGCAGGAATTCCTGGCTCAAGGCGCTTATTTTTTGGGTGTCGTCCTTCAAACGATCACTCATTTCACGAACAGTTTGCTGCTGCTCTGCGGCTACCTTCTGAAAACTTTCGGCGTCCTTAACGTCAAGCCAGGAACGGGATTGGGCCAAACTCTTTTCAGCAAAAGCGCGAACAGCTTCGAACTGAGTTGAGAACAGCTTTTCATAATAATCTGTCGTGAGCGATCCATAGGCACGTACCGGCTCGACGGTCGATTTTTCAATCTGTTCCTTGGCGCGTTTCGTTGCTTGCTCCGCATTCTGATCACTGTCTTTCTTAGTCTTTTCAGCGCTCATCTGACACCTCCATGCCATGTAACAGAATAAATCGAAAATGCACTGACTCATGAACATTGCCCAGCAAACAGCTTGGCATCGTCTTCATCAGCGATGATCGGAAGTAAGTTGCGTTACATTGACACTCCAAGCACTTCTCTTTCGTAACGCCACTTTCAAACGATCCATTAAAGCCTAGTCCGTAACAGCCAATCGCTCTGTGCGGCTGCACACCCAAACGGGCTGATTGCAGAATCCCAGTTACATCTGCCACAGACGCTACTCTCTGCTGGCATTTTGAAGGGTGCTTCAGCAAAGCATCATGAAGAAATATCATGCGTATCAAGCTGCATAAAAACGCGGCGCTATTCATTAAGGAGGCTTCTATGCTGTGTTTTACCTATGGGTCGAATATGTCGACGCATCGTCTGGCGGCGCGGATTCCGGCGCGTTTAGTCACTACTGCCAAGCTGTCCGATTATCGTTTGGCCTTTCATCAGCACAGTAGCGACGGCTCGGGAAAGTGCGACATTGTGCCAGTGACCGACCAAGGGGCCGTTTACGGCGTGATTTGGGAGGTCGCGTCTCACCACAAGCCAACGCTGGATGGCTTTGAAAGCCTGGGGCACGCCTACGATGAAACCTGGTTAACCGTAACCGACCTCAACAATCATCAGCCGCTGGATGTTCAAGCATACGTAGGAAAGGTGACGGCGCCAGGGATACTGCCGTATAGCTGGTACAAGCAGCATGTGCTAGCTGGCGCACGCGAGCATCAGTTGCCGCCCGCCTACATCCGCGCGCTCGAAGGAATTAAAGCTTGGGATGACCCCGATGCCGAACGCCATGCCCGTGAAATGGCGATTCATACGCCCGAGCTTTCGTTAAATCGCCGAGGAGGTTGAGCGCTTGTTAACGGATACGCACTCGGGATGTGTTAAGCATAGCTAAGCCTTTGTCGACCTCGACACCCTTGGCAAGCTGGGGGCGGCGGGGTTAATTTATCTGGTCGGAGTGTGTATTCACGGTAGTATTCTGTTAAAAAAGTAATCGGTGATGGGCAATGAAAAGTTTGGTTTCCTCGCTTAGCAGGCCATATTACAAAAACGTTCATTACCTGACAGCCCCGCCGATGGCACCCGCTGCCTTCCTCACACTTCATAGGAGTCCACATGCCGGTCTATACCAATATCGAAGATCTCCGCCGTCATTATGTTCGACGTACCCCCAAGATGTTCTATGACTATGCTGAGTCAGGCAGCTGGACAGAGCAGACCTTTCGCGAAAACACCAGCGACTTCCAGCACATCCACCTCAAGCAGCGGGTGGCTGTTGATATGTCGGGGCGCACGACGCGCAGCCAGATGATTGGGGAAGACGTGTCCATGCCAGTGGCTCTGGCACCGGTGGGACTGACCGGCATGCAATCGGCCGATGGGGAAATCAAAGCGGCTCGGGCGGCGGAGAAATTCGGTGTTCCGTACACGCTTTCTACCATGTCGATCTGTTCGCTTGAAGATGTAGCCGAGCACACCACCAAGCCCTTCTGGTTCCAGGTCTACACGCTTAAGGATGACGACTTTATGCGTCGGCTGTTCGAGCGTGCCAAGGCGGTCAATTGCTCCGCAATTGTGGTCACGGTGGATCTACAGGTGCTTGGACAACGCCACAAAGATATTAAGAACGGACTGTCAGCGCCCCCCAAACTAACCCCTCGCTCAATCGCCAACATGGCCACCAAGATCCCCTGGGGGCTCGAAATGTTGCGCACCAAGCGGCGCTCATTCGGCAATATCGTCGGCCATGCTAAAGGGGTGACGGATCCTTCGTCGTTATCCACTTGGACGTCGGAAGCATTTGATGTCTCGCTGGACTGGAAGCGTATTGCCCAGTTCAAGGAGTGGTGGGGTGGCAAGCTGATCGTCAAGGGCATCATGGCGCCCGAGGACGCACGGCGTGCCGTTGAGATCGGCGCGGACGCAATCATCGTCTCCAACCACGGCGGACGCCAGCTGGACGGTGCGGTCAGCTCCATCCGCATGCTGCCGGCCATCATGGATGCTGTCGGCGATGACGTGGAAGTGCATCTCGATTCAGGGATTCGTTCGGGGCAGGATGTGCTCAAGGCGCTGGCGCTGGGCGCCAAGGGCACCTATATCGGCCGGGCCTATACCTATGGGCTGGGCGCTGCGGGTGAAGCTGGCGTCACGCGAGCGCTCGAGATTATCCATAAGGAACTGGATACCACCATGGCACTCTGTGGAGAAACGGATACCCGCAACCTGGGCGAGCACAATCTGTATGTGCCTCAGGGCTTTGGCGACCCCACCGTCAAGCTTTGAAGCCAAGCGGGCAGCCCCAAAGCTGCTCGCTCACCTGCCCTGTTTTCTGCTGATTACCAACTCTGGTACGTGAGAAGCGCCTAACTAAAGGCTAGGCGCGCCAGCTCAGCATTTCACAGCAGGGGAATCGTGACGCCACCGATCAACCAGACTAGCGCTATAACCACCAGAACCCGCAGCACCTTATCGGTCCTTGAGGCACCACCATGATCATGGTCGTGATGAGCATGATGATGGGCGTGCTGCTTCTTACTCTGACGCCAAAACCAGACCAGTACCGCTGTCATGGCCAGGAAAACAATATTCAGTACGCTTTGGTAGTTCCATTTAAAAAACTCCCGCTCGCTCATCGCCATCTGACCGCTGAAGTCCGGCAACAGGCCAAGTAGGGCCAAGCTGTAGTGCATGATCAAGGCGGCACAGACAATGCCGACCAACATCAACGCGAGGATATACAGCGCCATTTTCCAGCCATAGTAGGAAGCGTTGATTCTCAGAACCGGCAGCACGACCAGGTCGGAAAAGATAAAGGCCATAACGCCGGCGAAACTCACGCCCTGAGCAAACAGAACGGCGGCAAGCGGGATGTTGCCCATAGAACCAATGAAAGTGAAGAAAGCCGCTAGCGGCCCCACCAGCGTTTGTGCCAGTACCGCAAGAAAGCCTGGGTTAGCGGCATTTTCCCCGCCCGACCCGATAAAAAGGGCTTCAAAGAAGCTCTGGGGCACCATGGCGGAAATAATCCCAGCGATAGTGAAACCGATCAGCACATCCTTCCAGACCATCTGCCATTCCATCATGTAGGTCTGGCCGATCTGCTGCCATCCTGCCTTGCTGGTTAGTTTCTCTTTCCAGTTTTTGCCGGCGCCGTCGCCATCCGAATCGCCATCAACCATTTTCCTGCGGGCCTGAGCTTCCAGTCGGCGTGGACGGGTAATACGGACCAGCAACCAGGTCAACAGGATCAGCAGAATGCCGCCAACGTACTCCCCGACGACGAACTGCCACCCTAGAAAAACGGCGATCACCATGCCCAGCTCAATGACCAGGTTGGTGGAAGCCAGCATAAACGCCAGCGACGGGGCGAGGCCGGCCCCTTTGTTGAAAATCGCCCGGGTGGAGGCAAGCGCCGAGAAACTACAGGAGCTGGAAATAAAGCCAAAAAAGGTGCCTAGCGCAATGCTACGCGGCCCATCCGTACCCATGGCCTGCTGCATTTTCTTGCGAGTAACCAGCACCTGGATCAGGCTGCTGATGATATAGCCCAGAACAAACGCCCACAGGGCCATCCAAAAAAAACCAAGACTAGTGGTTGCGGCCTCATGCCAGAGAGTTACAAAATTGTTCAAATCATTGCTCCTATCCGCTTGGTGCTCCCATAACGACCTTGGTGGCAGAAACTACGTCCATTTCTTACTCACCGCAGACGCCGATCAATCTTTTAACCATAGCCTATCGCACACCCTACAAATCAACGGTAGCGACGCGAACATTAGTGTGTCCTGTACAATAGCAAGACGCCTCACTACGTATCAGCGTCTGCTCTGGGCCCGCCTCTGCATTATCATGGCGGGCCCAGATGTTTGATAAGGAGTTATCGAATATTGAACACAACAATTGCGCAACCGCTGATCGCACTGTGTCGGTTTCTACCCACACTGGCGTTGGGGCTGATCGGTGGCGGCATTGCCTACTGGCTGAGAATGCCGCTGCCCTGGCTGCTCGGCGCCATGATAACCACCACCGCCGCGAGCCTGATGGGCTTGCGGTTGCGTTCGCCGGGGCGGGGCCGCAAAGGGGTGTTGGTAGTGATTGGGGTGATGCTGGGCTCGGCGTTTACCGCGGATATGTCCGGCGATCTGCTGGCGTGGCTGACCAGTCTCGCCATCATGCTGCTAGCCACGGCGGTGATGATGCTGTTTTCGGTATGGTTTTCCCGACGGGTCGCGCACCATTCCATGGATACTGCCCTCTATGCGGGCGTGCCCGGTGGCGTTTCGGCGGTTACCGGCATGGCCTTGGACTCTAACGCCGACCTGCGCGTGGTGGGCATGACCCATGCGGTGCGCATTTTGATCCTGTTGGCGGCCATTCCACCGCTGTTAAGCGGGATTGGTCATGTCAGCCTGCAACCCACCGGCATGAGTCTGGATCAATGGTTATGGCTGCCCAGCCCCAAGGATGCGGCGTGGCTTGCGGGTGCCGGTCTGCTTGGCGCCTGGCTAGGGCAGCGGCTACACCTGCCCAACGCGCTATTGTTCGGGCCTGCCCTGATCTCAACGGGCCTTCATCTTTCGGGGCTGACCCACGCCTCGCTTCCCCCCAGCCTTATCGCCATGGCCCAGGTGGTGATAGGTGTCTCGGTAGGTGTGCGTTTCGCCGGTACCTCACTGGCCGAGGTACGACACACGTTGATCATGGCCACCCTGCAAGCCGTCATACTGCTACTCATCGCCATTGTGGCAGCGTGGGGCATACACGCCTTGACCGGCGTCTCGTTAGCGGCGGCGCTGCTCGCTTATATGCCTGGCGGCGCCCCCGAACTGAGCCTCGTGGCCCTTTCATTGGGTATAGACCCGGCCTTCGTCACTTCGCACCACCTTCTGCGCATCACGGTACTGATCCTGGTATTGCCGCTGTTGTTGCATTATCTAAAGCGGGTGCATGTATAACCAAGACTCACCATGCCGGATTTAATTAAAAACTACTGTTTTTTATACGCATTAATGGCAACAACTCATTTTTCTAAGCATGCCAATTAACGGGTATCGGCGTCTTCGGCAACAGGTTCGACGGGTTCACCATTTTCGTCCAGTAGTTGCTGGTCATAAGCTGCCTGAAGGCCGGTGTCTTCCACATGCTCCGCCTCGGGCTGCGGCTCTTCATCATCGGTCAGATAGTCGATATGGCCGGGGTATAGCGGCGAGATTACCGCCGTCAGGATGCCGATCACCGTAAAGATCGCGAACGCATCCGCGTATCCAACGCTTTCGACCAGCCCGCCGATCACCGGCGAGCCCACCGCCTGCCCAAGCGCGCAGGCCATGAACGGCAGCACCGGCCCCATCGATATGCGCCCCGGCAGCAGCCGGATGCCGGTCATCAGATAAAGTCCCGTCAAACTCATGTAGGCCAGGCCGAACACCATCGCGGAAAACATCGCCAGCGGTAACTGGCTTGGGCTTGCGGCCAGCAATGCCAGGCTTGAGGATAGCATCATCAACATCAAGGCCTGGGTAATAGGCGGGTTGTTACGGTCGGCCAGATCACTGATGACGGCACCACCCAGCCCGGCGATACCCACCGCAAACCACAGCCAGCCGGTATTCTGGGCAGGCAGCGCGCCGAGGTTCACCAGCAGGTCGGGCGCAAAAAGCCAGTAAGGCGCGGATACAAAGCCCATGGCAAAGGCAAACAACGTCAGCCGGATAAGCCGCGACCACTGCACACGGGCGATGGGCGGTGGCGGCGCCGCGTTGGCGGGGATGACACGGGATACCGAAGGAATGAAAAACCATGCCGCCACGACCCCGAGCCCGGCCAGCACGGCGAATATCGTGTAGGTAAGCCGCCAAGCATCTGCCAGAAAGACTACCGTCGGCACGGCCACGATGATGCCGATGCTGGTACCGGCATTCATGATCGAGCTGACGCGCCCATGCATCGAACGGCTTACCAGCGCCTGCATCGCCGCCGTCAGTGCCGGCATCATCAAACCGGTACAGATGCCACAGATAAACACACCCACACCCAGCGAGAGTGACGTTGACGACTGACTGATCAGGGCAAGACCGCCAAGCCCGAAACCACCGGAAAGCGCCGCCAGATTACGGGCGCCGAGGCGGTCAGCGGCGAGAGGTGCCACCAGCGTGGCCAGCACAAAACTGATGAACGGCAGCGCGCCGATGATACCGACGACATACGACGACAGTGACAACTCATCGCTGATGGAGGGTACGAACAGACCAAACGCAAAGCGCGCAAGACCATAACTGATGGCGACCAGCGCCGCACCGAATAGGGCAAACCCCATGTTCGACAACGTCTTCATACTAGGCACTCCACCGCCGCTGGTTACATGTATACAAGTCCGCTTTGGTTATTGTGGTAGTAACCTTGGTTATGAGCAATGCAGAAGCCCTACCAATGGGAAAAACCACCCATCAATCGGCCCGCGCGCGTGGCGAAGCCGCTAAGTGCGTTAGCCAGGAGACGCTGGTATAAAGGGGAGAGCCTAAAATGTCGACGGATCATCAACGCCGAATCCGTCATCGCCGTTACCGCAAGGAGAGAGTGCACCATGAATCAACGCGACGAATTTGTTGAGGAAATGAAAGCCCGGCTCGACGAGTGGAATAAAGAGATCGACGAGCTGATCGCCAAGGCCCGCCAGGCCAGTGACGAGGCCAGGGTCAAGTACCACGAGGACATCGAGCGGCTCAAGCAGCGCCGGGCGGAGACACAACAACGCCTCGACGAGCTTCAGCATTCAAGCGAAGCCGCCTGGGAGACGGTCCGCCAGGGGATGGAAGACTCCTGGGAGTTGATGCGCAAGGCCTTCCAGGACGCTTCTTCGCGCTTCAAGTAGCCGCGTAGGCCATTCCGCCACGTCAGTGAGTAGCGGCGCCGTCCGGGGGTTGCGACGCGTTACCCTCACGGAGACGCTCGATGGAGGCGCCCCCCTGCTTGGCAAGGCTCGCCAGGCGGTCGATCTGTTCATCCAGGCGGGGCAGGGCCTCCTGACGGTAGCTCGAGAGATCGTCGATCGCACCCATGACATCGCCGAAGGCCTCCTCAAGCACCTCCATGTCGAGCATCGCCCCGGAGGCCCGCTTCTGGATATCCACCCCCTGCTGGCGCAGCGCCTTGGCGGTGCCGCCAATCATCTGCGAGGTGGTGTCATTGAGGGCTTCGACGCGATCCAGCACCAGGCGCTGATTGGCCATGGCCATGGCCACGGTCACCGCCACGGTGAGCGCCGAGACGGTAACGTTAATCGCCCTATCCACGCCGCGCATCAACTCACGGTTGTTGCGGATGATGACCTCCAGCGCCAGCACGCCCTGCTGACTCACCGCCAGCTGCTGCTGAAGGTCGACAATGCGCTGGCGTAGTGGGAAGAGCAGTTCCTCCTCAAGGAACTGACGCCGTGGATCATTGGCATCGCGGGCGGCAATTTCGTCTTTCAGACGGCGATCGATCAAGCGACCCAGGGCAATTTGACGGTTCAACTCGCCCAGGATGTTATTGAGGGCTTGCTGGTCATCGCTGAGGGTGAGGTTGTCGCGATGCAACATGTCGCGACCGCTCTCCAGTTCCTCGATGATGGCATCCAGCGCCTGCTGGGCATTCTCGAACTTGCGGAAGTAGCGCTGTAGGCGGCTGTCGATGCCGGGAATGATCGCCATGACGCGGTCCAGCGCGCTTGGCGCCAGGCGATGGCGGGCAGGATCGAGCCCCTCCATGCGCCCACGCAGATTGGTCAGCGCCTTGGCAACCGGCCCGCCTTCGTCGCCCTGGTGAGCCAGCTGGCGCAGCGGCGTTTGCAGCATGGCGCTGCGATGGGCCGCCTGCTGCTGCAGTTCCAGGCCCATCTCGTCCACGGCACGGCGCTGGCGAACCACCGACGCCTCGTCATCCCCGGCGAGAACCTCCTCGACGAAGTGGTCGGCCATCGCCTCAAGCTCAGGGTCGATGTCACGGTCATCAGCGTCGACCGAGTCGGCATCGGCCTGGCGGACGCCCACCTGGTCGGCGATCTCGTCTACCGGTGGCAGGGAGAGGCGACGTTGGTCATCGGATGGCTGAGTCATGGACATCTCCTGGGCTATTAATAAAACCGTTGCCAAAATCGCAGGGTAGCGCCAAGCGGCGCATTACTCCTTGCGCGCATAACGGTCTGCGCCTTCGACGAAGCGGCGCAGGTCTTCAAGCGCCGTCTCGGTGGTGACCGACGCCTGCGGGCGCGCCGTCTCGATGCGCGCCATGGAAACAGCGGTATCATCGAGCACGGTCAGCGCCGATTCGATGCGCGCAGAGAGCTCGTACAGGCGGTGCTCGGTCTCCACCAGCAGATCCAGGCGGCGCACCAAGGCGGCACGCTCTTCTTCGCTCAGTTGACTGCCCTCGCGGTTCAGGCGACCCCGCACGTAGTCGCCGTCCACGCTCACCACCCCGCGCGCCTGGGAGGCCATGGTCGTCAGCGTATCCACCGCGCCGAAGCACACCTGGGTGACCAAGCCCTGGGAGCGTTTGAAGGCCAATTCGCCATGCTGAAAACGCTCGCCGAGCACGTCCATCACATGGCGGTAGCGGCTGTAGAGGCGGTCGGCCAGAATCGCCAGGTCGGGGCGATTAACGTCCAGCAGGCTTTGCTTGACCCGGCACATGGCCAACACAAGCTCGTCGGCACCTTCGGGGGGCCTTGCCGGGTCAAGCACCGACACCCCCGCCTCATGGGCCCTGCGTTCCTCCTGGGCACGGCGTTGCTGTGTCTCGGCCACGCGCTGAGCAGCCTGACGACGCTCACGGCGGCGGGCCAGCCAGCCGCGCAACGTGCGCTCGACGGGCAGCGCCACCGGAATGGCCACGATGCCCGACAGCCAGCCAAATAGGCTGGGACTGAAACCACCCCACAGGGACGTCAGCCACAGCAGCATGCTAATGAAGGGAACCAATAGGCAGTAGCGGAAGATGACCTGCAGCCGACCGGGCGCCGGCCACGGAAGTGCCAGGCCAGGGTTATAGAGGCCTACCAGCAGCCAAGGCAGGCAGGTCATAAACAGGCCATAGGAAAGTCCCTGCAGGAATCCCAACATTGATACGACTATCCTTAATTTATGGAACGCAAACGCCGAGTGTAGAGTAACCGAGATGGGGCCGCTAAGCACCCATTAGGCACACGACGGGCTAACGGTGCGCCACGCACTGCATCGACCGAACCGAGACCTGCTTGACAGGCTTGTGGGCACTTACTAACTTGAAGGTGTCCCTCCGCAAGCCTCAGCCTTTCATTCAATCTTTTAAACGTAAAGCATGTATTTCTAGTGCGTTCAGTAGACCTGATGCCTGGCGACAGTTGGCTGTGGCCTGGAGACACGGAGTCCCTAGTGACAAGGAGTCACCATGAAAGCATTAACCTGGCACGGCACCCACGATGTTCGCGTCGATAACGTCGACGACCCCAAGATCCAGGAGCCCCGCGACGCGGTTATCAAGGTTACCGCGACCGCGATCTGCGGTTCCGACCTGCACCTTTACAATGGCCTGATGGGCGGCATGCAGGAAGGCGACATCATCGGTCACGAGTTCATGGGCGAAGTCGTCGAAACCGGCTCGGCGGTGAACAACCTTAAAAAAGGTGATCGCGTGGTGGTGCCTTTCACCATCGCCTGCGGCAGCTGTTTCTTCTGCAACAAACATCTCTACTCGCTATGCGACGAGTCCAACCCCAACGCCGACATGGCCGCCAGTGCCATGGGCCACTCGCCATCCGCACTGTTCGGTTACTCGCACATGTTGGGCGGGATTCCCGGCGGCCAGGCCGAATATGTGCGCGTACCCTATGCAGACGTCGGCCCGATCAAGGTCGAATCCGACCTGCCCGACGATAAGCTTTTATTTCTGTCGGACATCTACCCGACCGGCTACATGGCCGTGCACAACTGCGACATGGAAGCCGGCGATACGGTCGCCATCTGGGGTTGCGGCCCAGTTGGCCAGTTCGCTATACGTAGCGCCTGGATGCGCGGCGCTGGACGGGTGATCGCTATCGACCGGGTACCCGAGCGGCTCAAGCTGGCCAACGAGAAAGGCGGCGCCGAGGTGATCAACTTCGAGGAGACCGACGTCTACAGCAAACTGCTGGAGATGACCGCCGGACGTGGGCCGGACTGCGCAATCGACTGCGTCGGCGCCGAGGCCCACGGCCAGGGCGACCCCGAAGCCGAGCGTCGCAGCGCGGATTCCAGCGAGGAGAACCATCCCACAGCGATCAACGAAATGATCATGTCAGTGCGCAAGGGCGGCCGACTGTCGCTTCCCGGTGTATATACCGACAAAGTCGATGGTTTCGCGCTCAACGCGCTGATGAACAAGTCGTTATCCGTCAAGAGCGGGCAAACCCACATGCAGCAATATCTCAAGCCGTTGCTCAATACGGTGGAGCAGGGGCTAATCGACCCTTCGTTCATCATCACGCACCGTTACCCGCTAACTGATGCGCCCGAGGCCTATGCCCAATTCAACGCCAAGCAGGACGGGTGTATCAAGGTGGTAATGACGCCGTAATGCGCTTTAGATAAACCACACGCAACTGACCAAAAAGCCTCGCCGTTACGGCGAGGCTTTTTGTGATTATTGAGCGGATTACGACGCTCGTTACTCTAAAATCACCAGATGATTGGGCAGCTCGTTGCGCTCGTGGGTAGCCGGCACGTGCTCCTTCAGCAGCTTGCCGCAGGCGGCAATGCAGTCAAGAAAACCCTGCCGGGTCTCGCCCTGGTGCACCTTGGCGGTGAAATCCGCCACGATGTCTTCCCACACCTTGTTGTCCAGAACGTCGGCGATGCCCTGATCCACCAGGATCTCCACATAGCGTTCCGCTTCCGAGACAAAGATCAACATGCCGGTACCACCGTCGGTATGGTGCAGACGCTGCTCCAGGAACTGCCGCCGCGCCAGGTTGGAGGCGCGCCAGTAACGCACCTGCTGGGGAATCAGGCGGGTGTTGATGTTGGGCATCCGGAACAACAGGCTGAGCAGGATGAACGTGCCCCACTGCACCAGCAACAGCACGTCGGCACCGAACCAGTTGCCGACGTAATTGACAATACCCGGCACCAGCAACGCCAGGATGCCGGCCCAAAGTAGGGGTATATAGCTGTAGTTATCGGACTGAGCCGTCAGCACGGTGACCAGTTCGGCGTCGGTTTCCCGCTCTACCTCGTTGATAGCAGCGGTAACGGCTTCCTGATCGCTTTTGCTTAGTAATGTCATGATTGTGTGATTCTCATTGTCAGGTGTGAGGATTCAGCGCGTACGGATAGCCCTGCGGCGTTACCAGCCACCGGAGGCACCGCCACCGCCGAAGCCGCCACCACCGCCGCCAAAACCGCCGCCACTGCCACCGCCGCCGCCACGGCCACCCATGGCAGCGCCGAGCAAGGCCGCACCGACGAGGGCAGCACCCCCGCGTCCTCCACGGCCACCGCGACTGCCGATAAAGAACACCACCGCCAGCATGACGATGAAGAGCAGCCCCACCACTCCAGCGTTAGGCTTTTCCTGGGCTGAACGGGTCTGCTGACCCTCGGGAACCGCCATGGGCTCGCCGCCGAGAACCTGGATCATGGCAGCGGTTCCGTTGACGATACCGGCCTCAAAATCGCCTTGGCGGAAAGCCGGGCTGATCGCCTGATTAATGATGACAGAGGATTGGGCGTCGGTGAGTCGGCCTTCAAGGCCATAACCCACTTCGATGCGGATGGCCCGCTCTTCCTCGGCCACGATCAGCAGGGCGCCGTTATCCTCGTCCTCCTGGCCAATCCCCCAGTGCCGGCCCAGTTGATAGCCGAAATCCTCAATCGGATACCCCTGCAGATCCGGCAGCGTGACCACCACCACCTGTTCGGTGCTGGCATCTTCGTGGGCCTCAAGCATCTGGGTCAGGCGTGTTTCCACTTCCGGGGAGAGCATCTCTGCCCGGTCGACCACCCGGCCAGTCAGTTCGGGAAACTCAGGCGTTGACTGAGCCCAGACGGTGACCGGAAGCCATAGTAGGAACGTCAGCAGCAGACTTTTGCGAATCAGGGTAGCCATCAGAAGTCCACCGCTGGTGCTTCATCGGCATTTTCCGTGGTGGCCTCGAAGTTGGCGCGAGGCTCCAGGTCGCTATATAGCATGCTGTGCCAGATTTTGCCCGGGAAGGTGCGCAGCTCGGTGTTGTAGCGCTCCACCGCTTGAATGAAATCCCGACGCGCAACGGCAATCCGGTTCTCGGTGCCTTCAAGCTGTGACTGCAAGGCAAGGAAGTTCTGGTTCGACTTCAGATCCGGGTAACGTTCGGACACTGCCATCAGGCGGCTCAGGGCACTGCTCAGCTCACCTTGGGCCTGCTGGAACTGCTGCAACTTCTCGGGGTTGTCAAGAATGCTCTCGTCCACCTGAATTGAGGTGGCCTTGGAGCGCGCTTCAATCACCGCGGTCAGGGTTTCCTGCTCCTGGGCCGCAAAACCTTTGACGGTTTCCACCAGGTTGGGAATCAGGTCGGCGCGGCGCTGGTACTGGTTTTCCACCTGGGACCAGGCAGAGGTGACTTGCTCATCATAAGTGGGGATGTTGTTGATCCCACAGCCGCTGAGTAACAACACCAGCGCCATCACGGACGTCAGCTGCCAGACAGCCCGCTGTTGAAACGATTTGTAAAGAATTCCCATAGTGCTCTGCCCCGGAGGTGGATGCATGAAAAAGGGGAGATGCCCGGCCCGCAGACGGAGGCATTGAACTACCCTTAGTATGAGGGCAGAGCAACTGAATTCAAGGTGGTGAGCGTTCTGTGCGACTCGCGTCATAGACACATTTGCCCGCCACGAACGTCTGCTGCGGCTGGAGCTCGCTGTCGAGTAGCGTCACATCGGCATCAAAGCCGATAGCCAAGCGTCCTTTGCTTGCGTGTAAACCGAGCACTCGGGCCACGTTTCCCGAAATCAGGCCCAGCGCCTGCTCCAGGGGCAACACCTCCTCGCGTACCAGTCGCTGCCAGTCAGCGATAAGGGTGGTATTGCCCGCCACCCGCATGCCGATATAGGCGCCCCTATCGTCGAATTCGGGCAGGCTGCCGTTGCAATCAGAACTCATGGTGATGCGCTCGACGGGGACACCGCGGCGGAGTAACCGCGACACTGCTCCGAAGCCACTCAAATCGTCTTCGTCGGCGTCGTCGAAAGCGGTTACATCCACGTTGGCGTCGAAGGTCAGCGCGTAGTCGGCGGCCTCCTCGAGCAGGTCGCGATGGCGGTTCACGTGAGTGGGAATCACTTGCTCGGCGGGAATCTCGGTCTCGGAGAGCAATCGCCGCAGTGGCTCAAGTCCCCGCTTGCCATCGCCCAGGTGGAAGTGGCATATGCCTAGCTTGCCGGCCAGCATGGCGCCCACCCGGGTATCGCTAACGATCCGTTCGACTTCATCCTGGCGCGGCTGGCTCGAGCGATGGTCCGAGATGGCGAGTTCGCCCAGGCCGATGACCTCAGGAATCCAGGCCAGATCGCGCTGAAGGTCGCCGGTCAGCGTGGGCGGCGGGACACGGTAGGCACCGGTATACATGAACGCCGAAATACCCTCGGCCCTGAGCCCGCGCACCTTGGCCAGCAGGTCGGCCGGAGAACGGCTGATGCTGTCAGTGCCCAGCACCCCCACCACCGTGCCGATACCCATCGAGGCGATCTCGTAGGCGGTGATTTCCGGACAGCGGGTACCGCATCCGCCCTCGCCCCCACCGCCGGTCACGTGGACGTGCTGATCGATAAAGGCGGGCACGGCGGTAAGATGTCGCGCCTCCACGACCCGCACCGGCCAGCCCGCCGGGATCTCGAGATCACGCCCCAGGGCGGCGATGCGGCCGTCGGCGAACAGGATATCGTTCGCCTCTAGAGGCTCCGGCGCATAGATGCGGCCGACCCGCAACAGGGTCAGCAGCCGGTTCTCCTGGGGTTCGGCGGGCCTCATGGCAACTCACCGTCTGGCGTCGTGGCGGCTGCTGACCGGAAACGGCGCCCTCTGATACGCTCAATGGCGCCCTCGACGTCGTCGATCAGCAACACCAGCAGATCGCCTTCGCTTGCCTCATCGAAGGCCCGATCCACGGCCTGCTGCTCTTCCATGATGACTTCGACCCGGCAGGCATCCGATACCGACTCAGCCCCTTCGCGCAATAGGCGGGCTGCTTCACCGGGGGTGCGTCCGCGGGCATCGGTTTCGTAGATGAAAACCACGTCGTGCATCTTGGCAAGCAGGGTGCCCAGCGTGAACAGATCCTCGTCGCGGCGGTTGCCTGGGGCACTGGCGACGCTAATCCGTCGGCGGGCCGGAATGCAGCCGACCAGTTCGCTTAAGGCCTCAAGCGCCGGCACATTGTGTCCGTAGTCGATCAGCACCTTCATGCCGTCGGCGTCGATGAGGTTGGTGCGGCCCGGATTCTGGCCTGGCGTGGGGTGGAAGGTCTGTAAGCCCATCTGGATGTCGGCGATAGACAGCCCCAGCGCATAGGCGGCGGCACTCGCCGCCAGGGCGTTGGCAACATTAAAGCGCGCATGGCCTTCGAAGGTAATCGGCACGTCCACCACCGGGATCACTTCGGCCTCAACATGGCCCTGGCGCATCACGATGCGCTCGTTGTTGACGGTAAAGGCAACGCCTTGGTCGCGGACATGCTGACGGACGGGGCGGGAGTTGGGATCCAGGGTGAAGAAGATGATCTCACCCCGAGCCCACTCCTGGCCTTCCAGCACTCTGGGATCGTCGGCATTGAGCACGGCGGTGCCGCTCTTGCTTACGGCATCAATGACTACCGTCTTGCAGCGCGCCAATTCATCCAGCGTATGGATGTCGTGCTCGCCCAGATGGTCGCTGGCGATATTGAGCAGCACGCCCACGTCGCACTCATCGAAGCCTAGTCCACGGCGCATAATGCCACCGCGAGCGACTTCCAGTACGGCGCACTCAACCGTGGGCTCGCGCAACACGATCGCGGCCGCCTGGGGGCCGCTGTAGTCACCGCGCATAATCACGTGGTTGTCGACCTCAATGGCCCCGGTGCAAGCCATGCCGACGTTGCGTCCCGCCTGGCGCAGCACGTGCGAGAGCAGGCGCACCGTGGTGGTCTTGCCGTTGGTGCCGGTGACCGCCGCGATGGGAATGCGCCCGGTGGTCTCGCTGTCGGGGTACAGCATGTCGATCACCGGGCGACCCACATCGCGGCCCTCCCCGTGAGTGGGCGAGATGTGCATACGAAAACCAGGGCCGGCATTGACCTCGACCACCGCGGCGGACTGCTCTTCCAGGGGCCGAGTCAGGGTCTCGGCGAGCAGGTCGATGCCAATGATATCGAGCCCCACCAGCCGCGCGATGCGCTCCGCTGCGTAGCGCACCTCCGGATGGACATCGTCGGTGACGTCCGTGGCCGTGCCCCCGGTGCTGAGGTTCGCCGTCGGCTTGAGGAAAACCATCTCGCCGGCCGGAATCACGCTCTGCAGGGTCAGGTTCTGCTGACCGATCAGCCGTAGCGATTGTTCGTCCAACTGGATCTGGGTCAGCAGGTTCTCGTGGCCGATGCCGCGACGCGGGTCGCGGTTTTCCACGTCGACCAGCGCCTGCAACGTGGCTTGCCCATCGCCGACCACATGCGCCGGACGGCGTCTCGCGGCGGCCACGAGCTTGCCATCGATGACCAACAGACGGTGGTCTTCGCCGCGAATATACTGCTCGACGATCACCGACGGATTGCGATGAGAGGCAATATCGAAGGCATCATTCAGCGCCTGATCGTCCTCGATGTTGGTGCTCACTCCGCGGCCATGGTTGCCGATGACTGGTTTGACCGCGACGGGATAGCCGATATCGCGGGCGGCCTCCAGCGCCTCGTCGAACGAACTGCACGACCACCCTCGGGGTACCGGAATCCCGGCATCGCCGAGTACCTGCTTGGTCCACTCCTTGTCGTCAGCGATGCCGAAGCCGATCAGGTCGGTATGGCCGGTCACCGTCGCTTGAATACGCTGCTGCCGGTGGCCGTGACCGAACTGGATATAGCTGTTTTCCTCGCTCAAGCGAGTATGGGGAATGCCACGTCGGGTGGCGGCATCGACAATGGCCGCCGTAGAGGGGCCGAGCATATGGGCATCACGCACCTCCTTGAGGCGGGTGATGATGGATGAGATATCAATTTCGTCGCCATTAAAGAGCCGGACGACGAGGTCGACTGACTCGACGCCAGCCGCCAAACCACAGGCTTCGTCCCGGTAACGGTAGACAACGTTATAGATGCCGGTTTCGTAGGAGTCGACCGTCTTGCCGTAGCCCACCGAAAAGCCGATCAGGTTCTGTAGTTCGATCGCGACGTGTTCTACCACGTGGCCTGCCCAGGTGCCACGCTCGAGCCGTTCCAGAAACCCACCGGGGCGGCCCACCGAGCAGCGGTGCTCCTGCAGAGTTGGTAGCAGTGTCGTCAGCCGCTCGACGATACCGGGGACGGTATCGCTCGGCCGCTCCTCAAGCTCACCAATGTCCAGCCGCATGAAAATGGCCGGATAACGGCTGTAGTAATTCGGACCCCGTAAGGCCCGATGATCGAGGATATTCATTGTGCGTGCCTCCCTGGCAGAATGGCGCTGAGTTCGTCGGCAACGAGATAGCGCCGTGCATCGATATCGTACCCATGGCCGCTGACCAGCGCATGGAGGATCATGTGCTCGACGGCCACAGGCTCACCCATGGCGAGGTCGGCAATGTTCGAACTTGCCAGATCCCGGCTATCAATGAGGATGACATGCCCCGGACCGATGGCTTCTAAAATGCCGTGGGGATGGATGATCACACCGGCATCCTCACCCAAGCCCACGCCTAGGTGTTCCGGATTGCTGGCGCCAACCTCCATCAGCCGCGTAAAGCGCCCGCGCTCAAGAAAGTGGCTATCGATGATCAGGTTATCGACGAAACCCAGGCCAAAGGTCATGTTAACGGCGCCCTTACGCAGAGCGTCGGCTGCCGAACCATTATAGATCATCGTGCCGGGCATGGCCGCGGCACCTGCACTGGTTCCCGCCACGACAGCGCCGTCTTCAAGGCGCTTGCGGATGGCCGTCAGAACCGGCGAGCCACCCAGCACATTGGTCAAGCGCAGTTGGTCACCACCGGTAAAAAAGATGGTGCCGCTTTGTTCGATCAGACGTACCGTCTCGGCATCGGTTGCCTGTTGACGGTCGCGGATATCCAGGCAATGAACCTGGCTCGCGCCCAAGCGAAAGAAGGCCGCTTCGTATTCAGGCAGAACCTGGTCGGGGATGCCGCTGGCCGTGGCAATGACCGCGACCTCTTGGTTGCCCTCAGGGGCTAGGACGAAAACCTTCTTGAGGATCTCGAGATCAGAGGTTCTGTCCTCGGCACCGCCGATAGCAACGAGGTGGCCGGATGCCGAGAAAATGGGTGGGGTCATATTCCTTTCGTCGCCCAGCGACGCTTTAGAGGGACACTAAAGGATTACCGAGACCGGCAATTTTGTATCGCGCGATGATAATGTTGAACCCGACCCTTCACTTATAACAGTTGGTTACCACCCAAGCCAGCTTAATAATGCCTCTTAAGGGGGCTAGATTAAATTTGCTCTCGCGCACATTTAATCTACTACTCAACAACGATAAGCCGCTATGCTTCGATCAGTGGCCTTCCCTAAGTCCTGACCGAACGCAGGACAGGTTAAGTGCTACACCCTGCCGGCTACCCGCTGCCCCTCAGCGGTGAGGACTGCTGCCAGACAAGTTTGCGCCAGGAGGCGATCATGAGCATTAGGAATATTTTTGTAGTCGGGCTGGATGAACCTAATCGTCAACGACTTGAGCATATACGTGGGGCTGAGAATTATCGATTTCATGGCGTGATCGAGCCCGCTGAAGTCAATGAGACGGAGATCTTTCCTATCGAAGACATGCTGTCCCGAGCCGAAACCCAACTGAAAGGATTTGGCGAGCCTATCGATGCCGTCGTCGGCTACATGGATTTTCCCGTCTCGACCATGCTGCCGCTGCTCTGTAAGCGACTGGGTACGCGCACGACCAGTCTCGAAAGTTTGCTCAAATGCGAACACAAGTATTGGAGCCGGCGCGTTCAGCACGAGGTGATTGCCGATTATATCCCCCGCTTTACCGCCTTTGATCCCTTCGATGCCCAGGCACTTCAGCATATTGGGGAAGCAGGGCTGTATTTCCCATTTTTCGTCAAACCCATCAAATCGTCCGGCTCTCGCCTGGGCTTCCGCATCGAAAGCCCAGAAGACTTCGCCCATGCCGTCGCGCGGTTGTGTGAAGACATCGGGACGATTTCAGAGCCTTTCAATTACGTACTTGAGCACGCCAATTTGCCTGACGACGTACGCCTGGTCGATGGCGGACACTGCATGGCGGAAGAGATAATCGGTGGGTGGCAATGTACGGTGGAAGGCTATGTATTCGAAGGTGATGTTGTGCCTTACGGCATTGTCGATTCGATTCGCTATCCGCAAGTGCTGAGCTTTTTATCTTATCGCTATCCGTCGCTACTGCCCGCTCATATTCAGGAAAAAATGCGAGAGTTGACGCGTACCATCATGGCCCACATTGGCTACGACAATGCGGCTTTCAACATCGAATACTACTGGGACGAAGTGCAGGATCGCATCTGGCTGCTTGAGATCAACACCCGCGTAGCGCAATCGCATTGCGACATGTTCGAAAAAGTCGATGGGGTCAGCCATCAGCAAATAACGGTGGATCTGGCACTGGGCAAGTTGCCCGACATGCCTTACCGCCAAGGCGCCTTCAAGGTCGCCGCGAAATACTTCTATCGCGTCTTCTTCACTGATGCTACCGTCAGCCAGGTTCCCAGCGCCGAGGAGATCGAGACACTCCAGCAAGCCTTCCCCGGCACCACGATCACGCTTCAGGTCGAGGTTGGTACGCGCTTGTCATCCCTGCCCGAGCAAGACAGCTACAGTTTTGCCCTGGCTTACGTATGGATGGGCGCAGACGACGACGTCGCGCTGGAAGAAAACTACGCACGACTTGCCGAGCAGCTACATTTCGCGTTTGAGGATATCGTCGGTTGACGCGTTCTCTTGGCGGGCATTAATCATAAGAAATACAGCCACGAAAAAGGGAACAACGTCATGCATATCGTCAGCGATTTGCCCCGCCAGGTGCAGGAAGAGGAAGATTGGATCACCCTAGCCGATGGCTGCAGGCTTGCCATCCGTATCTGGCGCCCAGTAGATGCCGAAAGCGACCCGGTGCCAGCCATCCTCGAGTACCTGCCGTATCGCAAGCGCGACCTGACGGCGATGCGCGACGTACAAACGCACACCTACTGGGCGGGCCATGGCTATGCCGGGGTGCGGGTAGATATCCGCGGCAGCGGCGAATCGGACGGGGTGCTGACCGACGAATACTTGCAACAGGAACTCGACGATGGCGTCGAAATCCTGCAATGGCTGGGTCAGCAAGCCTGGTGTACCGGTGATGTCGGCATGGTCGGCATTTCCTGGGGCGGGTTCAATGGTCTGCAAATTGCAGCACTGCAACCGCCCGAGCTAAAGGCCGTGATCACGCTGTGCTCGACCGATGATCGCTATGCCGATGATGTCCACCACATGGGAGGCTGCCTACTCGGCGACAATCTTTCATGGGCCTCGACCATGTTCGATGGCAATACCTGCCCCCCCGACCCGCAGCTGGTTGGTGAGCGCTGGCGGGAAATGTGGCAAGAGCGCCTTGAGGGCAGCGGGCTGTGGCTGTCCACCTGGCTTAAGCATCAACGCCGCGACGACTACTGGAAACATGGCTCGGTCTGCGAGGACTTCTCGCGCATCCGTTGCCCCGTCTATGCGGTTAGCGGCTGGGCCGATGGCTACTGCAATGCCGTGTTCCGACTGCTGGAGGGGCTCGACGTGCCACGCAAAGGCTTGGTTGGCCCCTGGTCGCACAAGTATCCCCATCTTGGCGTTCCGGGCCCGGCCATCGGCTTTTTACAGGAATCGTTGCGCTGGTGGGACTATTGGTTGAAGGGTAAGGAGACGGGCATCATGGACGAGCCGATGCTGCGTGTATGGATGCAGGATTCGGTGCCCCCATCTGCCCGCTACGAGGAACGACCCGGGCGCTGGGTTTCTGAACCCAACTGGCCATCTCCGCGGATCGAGCCGACCCACTTTCGCCTCACCAGCGGTCATGACCTTTTGCCTACCTCGCAGGGCTCAGATAGTGCTGTAACGGATGGCGATGTTCCTCTCTCCATACGCTCGCCACTGTCGGTCGGGCTCTATGCCGGTAAGTGGTGTTCCTATAATGCGCCACCTGATCTGCCCCATGATCAACGCGAAGATGATGGCGGCTCGCTGATCTTCCAGACAGCGCGACTCGAACAGGACATTGAGATTTGCGGGCAGCCCGTTGTCGAACTCGACATCGAAGCCGACCAGCCCGTCGCGATGGTGGCGATTAGGCTCAGCGACATCGCACAAGATGACAAGGCGACCAGGATCTCCTATGGGCTGCTTAACCTGACTCACCGCGACAGTGATGAGTTTCCCGAGCCTTTGGAGCCTGGCAAGCGTTATCGTGTGCGTGTATTGCTTAAACACATCGCGCAAAACTTTCCGGTGGGTAACGCCATTCGGCTCTCGCTCTCGACCAGTTACTGGCCGCTTGCCTGGCCGTCGCCAGAGCCCGTCAAGCTCACAGTGCATCCAGCCGGCTGTCGCCTGATCCTGCCAAGCCGCGAGCCCCAACCCGAGGAAGAGGCCGCGCTGCCCGCGTTCGCCCCGCCGGAAGCCGCCCCACCGCTTGCGGTCACCCTGATCCAGCCAAGCCAGGAAGCCTGGCGGGTCATCCGTGATCTGGCCAAGGATCAGACCACCCTCGAAGTGATCAATGACGAAGGCACTTTCCGGATTGATGACATTGACCTTGAGCTGTCGTCTCGGGTGACCGAGCGCTACACCTATTCGTACGGCAACTATGACAGTCTGAGCGGCTGGACCGAATGGGAACGCAGCTTTCGCCGCGGCGACTGGATGGTACGCAGCGTGACCCGCACCTTGATGACCTCGGATGCGCACAACTTTCGCTTACGCGCCACGCTAGACGCCTTTGAGGGCGATAGCCGGGTCTTTGCCAAGAGCTGGGACGAGGAAATCCCCCGCGATCTTGTTTGAGGGTCGGTTTTCAGCCAACCTTCCGCGTAGTGCATCCAGTAACGGTAATTGGTTCACTACGCCACATCGTCAGTGTTGGGTCGACCCAACACTGACATTGGCGACAAATAGGGTAAGTGTGAGCATCTATACGTCCATGGCATAACCGGAGGTTATCCATGCCCATAGAGAGTGGCCTCTTCATGTATGTGGTCAATGTGCTCAAACTCCAAGGTAGAGTGGGCTATGTCGAAGTGCTCGCGAAGTCGCATCTTGATATCGGCCTTAATCGTCTCGAGATGCTGCCAGCCTGCTTCGGTCACCACTACGTGGCAGTCAAGAGCTGGGGCGTTTTCTTGCATTTGCCATAAATGAACGTGATGAACATCCATAACGCCATCGACACCACGCACGGCGTCAATTACCGCCTGGCCGTCTATATCGGGTGGTGAACCTAGCATCAGTGTACGAATCGGGCCGCCAATCTCGGAAAAGGCGAGATAGAGGATGTACAGCGCAATACCGATCGTAATCGCCGGGTCTACCCAGCGCATATCGTACAGCAGGATAAGTGAACCACCGATGATCACCGCGACAGAGGCAAACGCATCGGACAGGTTATGCAGAAACAGCGCGCGAATATTGACGCTGTTTTTTTGCATTGACCACGTGAGGAACGCCGTAAGTGTATCAACGACGAGCGCCACACCGCCTATCAGCACGATCACCCAACCTTGAATCTCCGGCGGGTCGATCATGCGCATGGCACCTTCGTAAATCAGATAAACGCCAACAAGAATTAATGTGGTGTAGTTAACCAGCGCTGCCACAATTTCAATTCGGCCATAGCCAAACGTCATCTCTGCATCTGCCGGTCGCCTAGCTATCTTGCGAGCAGCAAACGCAATCACCAGTGCGGCCATGTCGGAAAAATTATGCAGCGCATCCGCAATGAGCGAGAGGCTTCCCGCTAGAATACCGCCGATAATCTGAGCGATGGTCAATAGCCCGTTGGCCCAGATAGAAATGGTCACCCGTCGATCGCCAGAGGTTGGGTCAATGGGGTGATGACCATGATGATGTTCCATGCGTATCCTCACTTTTATCAGATATTCGGCATGCTGCTTAATCCGGCCAAAACTATCGGCCTGCTAATCAACTCAATTTCTACTCTGACTCAGCTTACTAAGCTGGGGTGGTACCGACACTAAAGAGTTAGTTTCTTAAGCATTTTTTAGCTTTTATCTTTATTTTGGTACGAATTTAATTTTAAAGAAAATAATAACTTGAGCAGCGATTAAACGGTTTGACAGCTGTAACTTCTGTTGACCATATTGATAAAGCTGGAATAAAAAATTCATTAAGCACGAGGGTTAATGATGAAAAAATTAAAAGCATCGCTCTTACCTGCCACGTTGCTGAGCACCATGGTTATCGGCAGCGGATTCGCAACGACGACCTACGCACAAGATCCTTATACCGTCGGTGTAGAGGCCTCCTTTCCACCTTGGGCCTACGTGGAAGGTGGGGAATTTAAGGGGATTGCCATCGATGCGATGGAAGCCATCGCCGAAGAGGCTGGCATGCAGATTGAGTTTCGGGACATGCCGTTTCCGTCGCTCATCCCGGCGCTAGCTGCTGAGAAGATCGATATCCTCGCCACGGGACTCACGGTTACCGAAGAGCGCAGCGAGAATATCGACTTCACCATTCCTTGGTGGGAAACCAACGATGTGGTGCTGGTACCGGAGGATTCAGACCACAACGTGTTCACCGCCGTCTGTTGTGGCGCGCGTATTGGTGTACAGGGTGGGTCTTCCCAGCAGGCCTGGATGGAAGAAAACGTGGTGAATTCCAGCGATATCGACGTCGAGCTGGCCAAATACGACAATTATGTTACTGCCGTTGATGATATGGCGATCGGTCGTATCTCTTCGGTCATCGTCGACGACACCTCGGCTCAGGAATATATAAACTCTGGTAAACCAGTGAAGATGGCCGGAAAAATCTATATCCGTGCTCCCTTGGCGCTGGCAGTGTCCAAGGATGATCCCCAGGAAATATTGGGTGACCTTAACCAGGGCATTATGGCCATCTACGACTCTGGTGAATGGGGTGAAATTGTGAATGAGTACATCCCAGGTGTCACCGTACCCGCCATCCCGGGGCATATGCCTGATTTCGTGGATACTTACCAGAAGCCGGTAGCTGGTCTTCCCGAGCTTGGTAACGAATAAATCGTTGTGTTGCTGGGCATCTCACCATTAGGTGAGGTGCCCGCCTTGCTAGGGAAGTCGCCATGGATATATACGACGTATTGTTACGAGATTTTCCCTTCCTGTTGAAAGGGTTGGGGGTTGCCATCGTGCTTTTGGCGGCTCTCCTATCGATCGGCTTTGTGTTGGGCATGGCAATCTGTCTGACGCAGCTATATGGCCCCAAGTCTCGGTTCGTACAGTGGCCGCTGGTGATATACGAGCGCATCTTCAGGGGCGTGCCGATTATCATCATGCTGTTTATCTTCTTTTACGGCATCTCGGGTGTTGTGGATATTTCAGCTTTTGGCGCTGCGATTCTGGCGATGGGGCTTCGCTCGGGTGCCTACCAGTCACAGATCTTTCGTAGTGCCTTCCAGTCGGTGCCAGCCGGGCAGATGATGGCGGCTCGCGCTATGGGCATGTCTAAGATGAGCGCTATCCGCAATATCATTTTTCCTCAAGCAGCTAGGCATGCCATTGGGCCTTGGACGAATGAATTCTCTTCAGAGATCAAAGAAACGTCTTTGGCCTATGTCATTGGTGTCGTAGAACTGACCCGCCAAGCGCACTACATCATTACCAGTACCCAAGGCAATATCCTGACCGTCTTCGCCGTAGTAGCGCTGTTGTATTTCATCCTTAACCGGACAGGCAATAGCCTGCTGTATGCCTTCGAGCGCAAGCTGGCCGTGCCGGGGTTCGAAAAATAACGCTAGAGGGACGCCAAATAATGGCCAACGATCTGATTTTGGACGTGCAGGACGTTAGAAAGGCCTACGACGGCCTGGAGGTACTTAAGGGCATTAGCTTCAGTTTATGCAAGGGTGAAACCAAGGTGTTGATCGGCCCTTCAGGTTCAGGCAAAAGCACCCTGCTTCGATGCATCAACTACCTCACGGTGCCGGATGCTGGGCGAATTTACCTCAACGGTGAGGAGGTTTTAGACACCAATATTGATGCCATACGCGCGCGCATAGGCTTCGTTTTTCAAGACTTTAATCTCTTTTCCCACCTGACGGTGCTCGACAACGTGCGCATCTGCCAGATCAAAGTGAATGGCAAGCGTAAAGACGCTGCCACTGAGCGAGCGCATCAGGAGCTTGAGAGAGTCGGCTTAGCTGACAAGGCGGGGGCATATCCGGCAGAGCTTTCGGGTGGCCAGCAGCAGCGGGTTTCCATCGCCCGCGCCTTGGCCATGGATCCAGAGGTACTGTTGTTCGATGAGCCCACCTCAGCGCTTGACCCGGAATTGACCGGTGAGGTGGTTAGGGTGATGCAGCAATTGGCCACAGAAGGCATGACGATGGTTGTCGTGACCCATGAAATGAGCTTTGCCCGCCAAGCCGCCGATGAAATCATCTTCATGGAGAATGGATACATCGTCGAGCAGGGTTCGCCGGAAATCATGTTCACCGATTCCAGGCAAGAGCGGACCCGAGCTTTCCTCAACGTCATCGCAGAGCACGGGTGAGCCATGCTGGAATTTATCGAATTCGGTATCGAGTGGTTGCCTGAGCTGCTCAAGGGCGTGCCAATTACGCTGTCGCTGTGGGTGATTGCCATTACGTTGGGGTTTTTCCTCGGGCTAGTGCTGTGCTGGGCAAGAGTCTATGGCAATCGTCTGTTTTATTGGATCAGCACTGTCTACGTGGAGCTTTTCCGCGGTACTCCGATGCTGGTGCAGATGTTTTTTATCTACCTAGGGTTGCCTCACGTGGGTATCGTCTTCGATGCCTTCACCGCCGCCGTGATTGCCATCACTCTCAACAGTGCCGCTTATCAGGCCGAGTATTTTCGTGGTTCGGTGCTTTCAGTACCAAAGGGACAACTGGTCGCGGCAAGGGCTTGCGGCATGACGCAATGGCAGTCGATCCGGCACATTATGCTTCCCCAGGCGCTGCGCCGAGTGATTCCTCAGTGGTCCAACGAGGCGATCATCGAACTCAAGTTCACATCGATCGCCTACACCATTGGTGTGGTAGAAATCACGTCCATTGCCTCGGACATTGGTTCGCGAACCCTGGATTTCTTCCTGGTCTTTCTCTGGGCAGGCATCATCTACCTGGTGCTCACCTCAACGGTCGCTAGCTTGCTGGGGCTTCTTGAGC
Organism: Vreelandella arcis; assembly: GCF_900103865.1. Classification (GTDB taxonomy): domain Bacteria; phylum Pseudomonadota; class Gammaproteobacteria; order Pseudomonadales; family Halomonadaceae; genus Vreelandella; species Vreelandella arcis. The sequence continues at coordinate 22,416 of NZ_FNII01000010.1, read as the reverse complement.
GGCGTACCTACGTACCCGGCGTCACAAATGTGTGAGTTAGCGGTGTAGACACACTAACCTGCCGCCCAATTCGGTCGAGGTGCACTCACTCTTGTCCAGCGGGCTGGTAAGTCTCCAGTGCCTGGGCAAGGATATCGCGCGCTTCGCTGGCATCACCAAAGCCGTTGAGCTGGATGTCGCCCCCGTCGGGCAGATCCTTATAGACGCGGAAAAAAGCGTTCAGGCGCTCAACTTCCATATCTGGCAGGTCATTCATTTCATCGATATCGGCATAAGTGGGATCGACGTCGTCGGCGGGCACCGCAATGATCTTGTCGTCGGTTTCACCGTCATCGACCATACGCAATACGCCGATGGCTTTTACCTTGATGACTGCACCAGGGTAGATAGCATCACGGGTGATCACCAGGGCATCCAGCGGATCACCATCGCCACCTGCAGTGCTGGTGATCGAGCCATAGTTGGCCGGATAACGCACCGGCATCGACACATAGCGGTCGACGATCAGTTGGCCCTGTTCGGCATTAATCTCGTACTTGGTAAAGCCGCCAGCGGGAATTTCGTTGACGACATGAAAGGTCGCCGGGGCATCATCGGTCTGGGGATAATCAAACACGTTCTGAGCCTGGGCAGCGGTAGTCGTCAGCAGGCTGGCCGCAAGCAGCGGCAGAGCAATACGCTTCATCATGTGTCTTCCTTCTAAATCAGAAATGACTCGGGTGCACAACCCGAGCCTAGACACATTCGATGACTCATTAATGACAGTACCGCGACATCATTTTGGAGGGTAATCATCCGTTTATAGTCAGAGTGATAAGCAGGTTCAAGAAGACACCAGACGGTATCCCTTGTCAGTCAATCGCTTGACCAGAGCAGCAATGTGGGCGGGCCCTACTTCGCAGCAGCCGCCGACGACCGTTGCCCCCTGCTCGACCCATCTCAGCGCATGCCCGGCGTAGGCGGTGGGATCTAAATCCGTGCGCGACGCTAGCTTATCCACCGCGCCGCCAGGTTGAAGTGGGGCTACGGATGTAAAACCGTTGGCGTATCCGCCGAATGGCACATTGAGCTTGGCGAGTTCACGCATGGCAGTGGTAACCGCTTCAGGTACTGAACAATTGACGATTATTCGTTCAGCGCCGAGGGCCGCGACATCCTGGGCCGCCGCAACCAGGGGCTCACCGGAGCGCAAGCGCGTACCATCGCTGTCGTCCACCGTAAACGCCACCCATACCGGAAGCTGACTCTCCACCGCCGCCATGGTCGCGGCACGTGCCTCACGGGCAAGCGACATGGTTTCACACAGAAATAGATCGACCCCTCTTGCCTGTCGCTCCACGATCCGCCGATAGTCACGCTGGCAGGTGGCGTTGTCCGGTACGCTGTCAGGGTGATAACTCGCGACCAAAGGCGGCAGGCAGCCAGCGATGCGTACATTCCGACCGCTTTCATCGCGAGCCTGATGGGCGGCACTTAGCGCCGCCGCATGCAGCGGCTCGAACATAGCCGCATCGCCGTCGCGCGCCAGGCGTAGCGGTGTTGCGCTATAGGTGTTGAGCTTAATCACCTGAGCGCCCGCTTCGATGAAATCACGGTGCGCGTCGGTGACCAGCTGAGGCTCATCAAGCATGACCTGGGCAGACCACAACGGTGACACAGGTCGGCTGCTACGTTTCCTGAGCTCCTGGCCCATGCCACCGTCAAGCAGCACTACGTTTCCTCTTTCAGAGCTCATCAGGTCACTATCCTTCTCTAGGGTTGCCATTATGACGTTGTCAGTTATCGGATTCTGCCTGTGGTTGTCTGACACCCACATTCGGAGCGGACAATGCCATCGATCGCAAAGTATTCAAGTCGTCGATGCTTGTCTGAGCAGATCAGCGATAAGGTTTATTCAAACTACTCCCACCATAGCATGCTGATGGGAGCGGCAAAGCAGACGGGGTATTAAGATACAGACGGTGCAGAGAAACAACGCTAAATCGTTTACGGATCGGTTCACACGAGCTGGCCAGCGTATACCAAATAGCCACCTGGATGATTTAATAAACAGCTAATTAATAAAAAGGGACCCGACAAACTGTAGGGTCCCTAATGATCACATAAGTGATAGCAGCTCCGGGGAGCTATCCTATTTTAGGTGGTAGCTTCTCGGGCTGGTTGCAGTGGATCGCCCGTCACTTCGATATCAGTTTTATGTTGGTGCTTCGCGTTCAGGATTGCTCGGGCTTTCGCCATGGCAGCGCTTTTTCCTTCATTCTCGATTTCCCTGGAAATATCCATTACCGATACATGCGCTTGAGAATCCTGATCCGCTACCTGGCTGGAAGTGGACAGGGGCTCGTTCAACTGCATGGTGAGCTCAGAGGCCTGTCCGGCCTGTGCAGCCATCGGGATAGCGGCGATGATAAGGGCTGAAAGAGTCGGTCTAAGATTCATGATTTGCTTCCTTTGCTTTGACACAGAGAAACGCTCTCTGATTGGTTGTTAGCATGCTAATAGATTGGCCTGTCAGAACAAAAGCGGCTTATATCGCATTTTTGATTCGAAAAAATCGAATTAAAAATCAAAGGTTGGGTCGCTACACATCTAGCGCCCGGCGCAGCAGCTCGGCAGTCTGCGAGCACAAGAACCGCCTTTCGTATCTACGACTGCACCAGCTGGCGTGATGCCACAAAAGCGTTGGCATTGAGGCCAGCGTTGTTTATACGCAGGAGACCTTGATATGACACACCTGTCGTTGAACAAATGGCTGTACAATCACCGATCACCACGATAAAAGAGTGGCAAACTAAACGGCCCAAGCTATTCACTAAAAAGGTAATTAGTCACACGGGGCCTGACACCTAACAAATAACGAGGAAAGGTTACTCTGCATGGTAAAAGTGGCGATATTTGTTGATATTCAAAATGTATATTACACAGTGAGAGAAGCTTATGGCCGAAACTTTGATTATAATAAGTTTTGGGCACAAGCAACTGCCAACAGAGAGGTCGTTAACGCTTTTTGCTATGCCATAGATAGGGGTGACCAAAAGCAACGGGAGTTTCAAAACATACTCAAAGCTATTGGTTTTGATGTGAAGCTGAAGCCTTTTATTCAGCGATCAGACGGTTCCGCAAAAGGTGACTGGGATGTTGGCATCGCTCTTGATGCAATAGAATACGCTGAAAAGGCAGATGTTATTGTGTTGGTATCAGGCGATGGTGACTTTGATCTTCTCGTTAATAAAATTCGTATTAAGCACGGAAAAAAAGTTGAAGTGTATGGTGTCCCCCAGCTTACGGCAGCAACACTAATGAATGAGGCCAGTGAGTTTATAGCGATAGATAAAGCGCTTTTGTTGGGTTAAATTTAGTAGTGGCATTGAGCAGCCATCCGGCAGCGGCGGAAACATTTTGCAGTAGAGCCATGGCCGATAACGACCCTCGCGAACCTTTCGATCCGCATTGAACCAGGACTTCTCAGCCACCCTATACCAGATCTCCGCCATGCCGTGGATCCAGCATAGCGAAGTCAACTTTCCCAGGATCCTGAGTTGGTCAGGCCAGTGCCGGGAAATCGTCGTGCATGGTCAAGGGGGCGGTGTTTTTTCGGGCCCCCAGGAAGTCGGGACGTTCAGACTTCGCAGCATAGGGCTCTTCCAGCAGGTTCTTGACACTGTTGTAGACAAAGAACAGATTGGATCTGGGCCAAGGGGACATGTTTAGGTTCGATGCGTGCAGCGTGTTGCTCTCAAAAAGCATCAGCGAACCTGCCGGCCCTTTGGGCGCCTGAATACCACCACGATTGGCCATCATGGCTAGTGCTTTCTGATCCGGAACCCCTAGCCGCTGAGACTTGAGGGATTCTTGCCAGTTGAGATCCGGCGTTTCACCCACGCAGGGGATGAAGTAATGGTGTGAGCCGGGAATCAGCATCAGCGGCCCATTGAACTCGTTGTTGTCGGTGAGCATCAGTGAGGCGCTAACCGACCGCATGCGGGGCATTCCATCTTCACTGTGCCAGGTCTCGAAGTCTGAGTGCCAGTAAAACCCACTGCCCTCAAACCCGAGTTTGTCGTTAATTCGCGATTGATGAATGTAGACCTCACTGCCGAGCAGTTGCCTTACCATGCCGAGGATGCGGGGGTCTCGGGTCAGGCGGCTGAAGTGATCGGAAAGCTCATGCATGGCGAACACTGAGCGGATGTCGCCGGTGTTGGGATCCTGAATAACCTGATCTGACGCCAGCATTTCCTCGTCCTGACCCATCTCACGAAGTTCGTCAAAAAACGGCGCCATTCGTTCCTGATTAAAAAACCCTTCAAACCACAGAAAGCCATCCCGCTCATACTGGGATAGTGCGACCTCATCCAGCGGTCCATGCCATCGGTATTCATTGCCGGAATGAATCACGGGGTCGGTCCGGATAAAGGGGGCGATCCGATCTTCGGACTCTTTTAAACGTGAAGGATAGGCATCGTTGGATTGTCTCATGGCAAAATTCCTTTATCTTGAAATGAATGGGCCAAGCGTTCTGGGACAATACTTATCAGCCCCGGCTATCCCGAACCATCATGGGAAATGAAAGGCGGCTACAGGTTTCAGTCAGAGGCACATCCCCCTCAGAAACGGCTTGAGCAGGAAGCTCTCGAAGAACCATATTTAGCGCAACATCCTTGTTTAGGCCTTTTTTACCCTGCTCAACCAGAGGATAAACATGACGGAACGCACTCACTGTGCGCTTCCGCACGGTGATTGCGCTCCATAAGGGCCATCCTAAGAATGGGCGAGGCAAAGGAGATGCCTAAACAGGGACGTTGCGCTGTGCGCTGCAGGGGATGCAGCGCCCTTTTCTCATGGTAGACCGATTGCTCGATTGTCTCTCATTCGCCGTCCCGCGCTTTGTCCTTGGCATTGGGGGATCGTCACCTGTCGCTGTCCCCGACGAGTACTCTCTGCCCTCGGCCTGGTAGATGCCGACTTCATGGCCATCAACTTTCATTACTAATGGCGAGAGAACTGGGGTGAGTGGCTTCGCCAACTCCTCCTCCATGACATGAAGACTCAGCATTAAATCGATCGACTGTAAGGAAAATGCAATGAAAACCATCTTTGCCCTAATGCTTGGAACGATAGCTTTGCTATTGGCTATCACCACTCAAGATTTTCTTGCCGCGCGAATCCTCCTTGCTGCCGTGGGCCTGGCATTATGTGCGGTGGCGCTGAGCCCTGGATCTACTCGTGGTGAACTGAAGTCTCCATGGCACCATTAGCCAAGCAGGCCACCGTTGGGCAAATACAGTGATTGATCCTCCGTGAACTTGCCGGAGGGTGCTTTCAGTCAACTGATACTAATTCGTACCCCGAGCAGCACACACATGGGTTCCCTTCTTATCTATCGCTCATCGGTGCAGCCCTCACAATGCCGCCGAACCCTGCCGCTGCCCCAGCGAGTGCAACCCCACAGACAACTGTGCATCACTTTCCAGTTGCAAGCGGATAGTAAGGAAAGCGCTTAAATTCCAGCAAGCACTATTCTAAATGATGCTGCCCACAGCGGACTTTCTCTGCAGGCAGCATCATGCGCCATATAAAACTGACAAAGGAGATCCTATGTCGACATTTTCAAATAGCCACGATCGTTTGACCGACATGAAACAGTTCGGAACTGACCCTGGTTCGTTGCATGCGGACACCTATATCCCCAAGAACTTTCCGAAGAACGGGCCGCTCGTCGTCGTGCTACACGGCAGTACACAGTCGGCAGAAAGCTATGATCGCGGATCAGGCTGGTCTGCTCTCGCTGATGAATGCGGGATAGCGCTCCTGTATCCGGAGCAAAGAAAAACCAATAACCCCATTAACAGCTTCAACTGGTTCAAGTCTGGCGACAGCCGCCGCGGCGACGGCGAACCCCTCTCTATTCGTCATATGATCGAGCAGGTCGTTGATGATCACGCCATCGACCCTTCGCGTGTCTTCATCACGGGGATGTCCTCGGGTGGCGCTATGACATCAGTGATGCTGGCGACCTATCCAGAGGTGTTCGCGGGAGGTGCAATCATCGCCGGGCTACCTTATCGCAGCGCGGACAACCTGATGGAGGCGATGGTTCGCATGAAGGGATATGGCGGCCCGTCGGACAGCAAACTCGATTCGCTTGTGCGCGACGCCTCGACATTCGACGGCCCTTGGCCCACGATCTCGGTTTGGCATGGCGGCAGTGATTCGACCGTCGACAATGCCAACGCCGACTCCATCGTCCGGCAGTGGCAGAAGATCCACAAGGTTGAGGGACCACCGACACGGCTGGAAGAGGTCGACGGTTTTCCCCGTCAGGTCTGGTGCAACGCCGACGGGCGAGAGGTCATCGAAGAATACATCATCGGGAAAATGGGCCACGGTACGCCGATCATGGCCGAGGGGGAAGACGGCCTCGGGGAAGAAGGCAAGTATATGCTGGAAGTCGGCATTTCTTCGACCCGCCATATAGCGCATTTCTGGGGTCTAGCAGAGTAGGGAAACGTGGGCCGGGCGTGTTCAACCGCCACCCAGTAGCTCTAAGCCATTAGAATAATTAGACAAAAAGGGGCCTGCGATTTCTCGCAGGCCCCTTTTTTGGCAATTTGGCGCGCCGGATGGATTCGAACCTGCGACCCTCGGCTTCTGAGGCCGTTTAGATCCTGAATTCAAACATTAAGCGCAGCACCCGCGGTTTTCAGCGCCCCTGAATACTCTCCCAGGAACACTTGTGCCGGTGTCCGATACCAAGCGTTTTCTGGGGCGGTTGTTCAACTTGGCAACGACTATCCTCAGTGCTGAGTCGCTCACCTTTCGGAAGTCCGTCCCTTTCGGGAAATATTGCCGAATCAGGCCGTTGGTATTTTCATTGGTGCCACGCTGGCATGAGCGGTACGGGTCGCAAAAATAAGTCTTTGGCCGAGACAGCCTTGGCAACCTGTCGGTGCTCGGCGAATTCCGAACCGTTATTGATGGTGATGGTCTGCACTGCGCCTCGGCGTGGTTCTAATAACCGGGTCATCTCCTTGGCCGTTCCAATGGCCGTGATCGTCGGCAGGCGCGCCGCTAAGAGATAATCGCTGCGCCTCTCGACCAGGGTCACCAGGCCAGATTCTTTGTGGCCTTTGAGTACCGTATCGCCTTCCCAATGGCCGATATGGCGCCGTTCTTCCACTTCAGCGGGGCGCTGTTCAATGCCTACTTGCCCAATTCCGCATGCTTGGCCAATCGGCGCTGATAGCGCCACTGGCGTGGTAGCCGGAGTCGCTTCCATAATTCGCCGCCGTGTTTCTTGTCGTCCCAGATCAACGCATAGATCCACTGAAGGCTTACGCAAACCCCGTTGGCATTCGCCATGAAGCCACTAATTTGCTGAGGGCTCCATTCGTCCATCAGTTGATCAGTGACCCATCGAATCAGGCTGGGCAGGCGCTTCGCCACTTTCCAAGCGCTGCGTCGGCGCCGATCACTTCTCGATTGCGCCTGCTCAGGCGCATACCCAGTCTTATACCCATTGCGATTTATCTCTCGGCTAATGGTACTGCTGTGAACTCCAATAACCTTGGCTATTTGCCGCTGGCTAATGCCAGTCTCAAGATAGGCAAAAATTTGGTATCGTTGGGCCTGGGTCAGTTGTCGGTATCCCATGCTCTGCTTCACTTTGGTCGTATATGGAGTCTGACCCGGTTGCAAGCACAAGGCACGATGGTTAATAGGAACGACTGCACACGTATATCCGGTCTTTAAGAAGATGCCAGTGGCATCGGATCCTAATGGGCTATTCGCACGACAGTTCCCAAATGGTAAGGCGAGCTGCTAGCTCTTCGTCCAAAACGGGGTTTACCGACGTCGGTTCGACCTGTTTGCCATCTTGCAGAATGCTCAGCAATCGTGGTGGTGGGTGACCTCAGTGCAATAAAAGCATTAGATTCACGGGGTTGGATTTACGCAGCTCTAGCTGCTCTATCCGGATCGTAGGCATTGTCATGACAGGTGATCGACCAGGCGATACGCGCCGTCTTGTTGGCCAAGGCAATCACCGCCACATTGACATGTTTGCGCTCAGCCAGTTGCCGAACCCAGTGACTCAGGTTGTCCTCTTTGCCTTCCGTGTATCGCAAGACCACCCGGGCACCATGTACCAGCAATGTGCGCAGGTAACGATCGCCACGCTTGCTAATCCCCAGCAGGCGGTCTCGTCCGCCGGTACTGTGCTGACGCGGTGTCAGGCCCAGTGAGGCAGCAAAGTCACGTCCACGCTTGAACGCCTTAGCATCCCCCAGGGCGCCGGCCAGCGCACTGGCCGTAATGCTGCCGAAACCACGGAGTTTCATTAGGCATTTCGCCATTGGGTCAGTTTTGGCGTGGAGCGCAATGCGCTCAGTGACAGTAGCAATTCGATCATCCAGGTACCGAAGATCTTCGGCGAGCCCAGCAAGCAGGAAACGGAAGTCATCGGTCAACCCGTTCTCAGCGTCTTCCAGCCAGCGTGGCAGAGCCGTGCGCAACTGACCGATACCGACGGGAACCACTAGCCCGTATTCGCCGACCAATCCGCGAATCTGATTTGCCTTGGCAGTGTGTTGCTGAACCAGCTCTTCCCGGATGCGATGAGTGGTCTGAATATCTTGTTGAGCTGCCGTTTTTACTACCACAAAACGCATTGTTGGTCGCCCCATGGCTTCACAGATGGCCTCGGCATCGACTCGGTCATTCTTATTGCTCTTGACGTAGGGCTTCACGAATTAGACCGCGATCAGCTTGACGTGATAACCACGTGTCTGAACGCCCAATAATGAGAAGAGGCGCAGGCTTCCATGGCGATCTCGGCACCGATAGGGACACGCTTGACGATTGCGTCCAGCCACTTGTCACGGGCGTACTTCCCTCGCCACTGCACCTGATCATGACGGTCGACACTGTGGACACGGAAGACAGACTTGGCAATATCAACACCGACTCGGGAAATGGTCATGGGATGTGCTCCTCAGCCTGGGCATGACAGTAGCCCTCTCACTCTCCATTGTGGCGCAGCAGCGCCTGTGTAGGGTGGGTCGGACTCCATCCCATTGGTAAAGTCGAGAGGGTACCGGCGCTGGCCCTCCTTCCTCTAATGTGTGATCCAAAGTGCTGCGGTTATTCTTTGAATCCAGAATATCAGGCCGCCATGGCCAATTTCTGTTGAGGGGTAACCCCTCCATGCCCCATATTGTATTGCTCGATACTGGCATTTTGCTGAGGCTTACCCGGATGGATAAAAACCAGTTTGATGCCCTGGTTCTCGGCCCATGTCGCCAGCTTGCCACTGATGTACTCTGAACCCTGTCACAGCGGATCGAGCGCGGTTTTCCTCGCCACTCAATGATCCGCTCAAGCGAGCGGATGGCACGCTCCGCCGGCAACGAGAAGTCGACCTCAATACCGAGACCTTCTCGGCTGCAGTCATCAATGATATTCAACAACCGATAACTGCGACCGTCGCAGAGTTGGTCATGCATAAAATCCATCGACCAACTGTCGTTAATGGCTTCCGGAACGGCTAATGGCTCGGGTTTCTCAAGAACAAGGCGCTTCCTGAGCTTAATGTGCAGATTCAGCTCTAGTTCCCGGTAAATCCTATAGACCGCTTATGGTTCCAGGCGAAGCCTTTCACATTGCGCAGATGCAGAAAGCTCAGACCGAAGTCCCAGTTCCGCTGGTTGCGGTTTAACCGGATCAGCCGGTCCGCGATCTCGGCATTCTCGCTGCTGAGCTTGGCCAGGAAGTGGTAGCAAGTCTCGCTGATGCTGAAAATCCAACACGCCAGACAAATACTGACACCCTTCTCATTGACGGCTTTCTGCGCCATCTCACGGCGACGAGACGGCTTTACCACTTTTTCGATGGCTTCCTTGAGAATATCTCCTGGAGCCGACGGTTCTAATCCTCCAGCTCTTTCAAGCTGGCCACCATAGATGCGTCCATGCCAACGAACTTGGCGCGCCACTTGTAAAACGTCGCACTGCTCATGCCGTGCTCACGACACAGATCCGAGATCGGCACGCCATTCTCGGCTTGTTTGAGAATCGACAGGATCTGGCTGTCGGAAAACCGTGATTTTTTCATACGGAATCTTCCTGCGTGTAGCTTACGGAAAATTCTACTTTTGAGCACCCTAGTTTTTCGGAGGGAATACCGCATAATGTCTAGCTGCTTATAATAAGCCCTGGCGAGACAAAATTTTAATGGTTCAGCTTCTTTTCCATCTCGATCCCGATCTTCCAGAGAGCCTACAGAAACAACTGCGCGAGCAGATCGCCCGCGCCATACTCGACGGTCATCTGTCCCGGGACGAACCTCTCCCCTCGAGCCGCAAGCTGGCCAAGGAGCTGCATGTTGCCCGCAACACGGTGATGCTAGCTTACGAACAACTGCTTGACGATGGCTACCTGATCGCCAGAGAGCGCAGCGGCTACTTTGTTAATCCCGAGATCCTTGAGGGCCGGGCCGAGAAGCCAGTGCGCCTGAACGATATCGACGCCGAGCGCCTGCCCTGGGAGGAGTTGCTGACCATGCATCCTTCCCGGCAGCAGACCATCAACAAGCCCAGCGACTGGCATCGCTACGATTATCCATTCCTCTACGGCCAGATCGACCCAGAGCTCTTCCCGACTCAGCATTGGCGGGAGTGTAGCCGTGACTCGATGAGCGTACCGGCGATCCGCAGCTGGTCTGTGGATCACCTCAACGACGACGATCCGCTGCTGATCGAACAGATTCACAAGCGACTGCTGCCGCGCCGCGGCGTGTGGGCCAAGCCCGAGGAGATCCTGGTCACGATCGGGGCCCAGCAGGCGCTATGGATCACCTGCATGCTGTTGCTCAAGGCCGACCGTCGTTTCGGGATGGAGAATCCCGGCTACGTCGACGTATACAACATCGCCCGCACTTTTACCGACGATGTCCATCTGCTGCCGATCGACGAGCAGGGCATGCGCCTTGATCAGACGATCGCCGACTGCCAACTGCTCTATGTGACCCCCAGCCACCAGGCGCCAACCACAGTCACCATGCCGCTGGAGCGGCGCCGCAAGCTGCTCGACATGGCGGAGGTCGACAATTTCCTGATCGTGGAGGACGACTACGAGAGCGAGACTAACTACCTGGACAACCCCACGCCGGCACTGAAGAGCCTGGATCGCCACAACCGGGTGATCTACGTGGGCAGCCTCTCCAAAACTCTCGCACCGGGCCTCCGCCTGGGCTACATGGTCGGCCCGCCGGCGCTGATCCGCGAAGCCCGCGCGCTGCGTCGGCTGATGCTGCGCCACCCGCCGACCAACAACCAGCGCGCCGTATCGCTGTTCCTGGATCGCGGCTATCACGATGCCTTGCTGCGCCAGATCCACCAGGTGTTCCACAGCCGCTGGCAGCGCATGAACGAGGCTCTGGCTCGGCACATGCCAAACGCCTTCGTTCCCTCGACCTACGGGGGCTCCTGCTTCTGGGTCAAGGGCCCCGATGGGCTCGACTGTCATGAGCTGCGCCGCCTCGCGGCCGAGCAGAGCATCCTGATCGAGTGCGGCGACATCCACTTCTTCGACGGCCCCCACCTTGAGTATTTCCGGCTGGGCTTCTCGGCCATTCCCGAAGCGCGCATCGAGGCCGGTATCGAACGCTTGGCGGCACTGATTCCCCAGGCGGTGTCACCTTGAGTGCCACCTCGCCCAGGGCGGCGCCGGCATCACAGCGTCTCCCCGGCTAGGCAGCGCCGGTCGCTTCTCCCTGTCCCAGTCGCGAAAGGGCCGAGATCAGCTCCTCGAAGCGCTCCCCTGCTCGACCGATGCAGACTAACTGGCAACGCCCTGCACGCAGAGGGGCTGGCTGAGAGCTAAGCCGCCCCCCGCTAAACTGCAGCAGCAGACGCGACTGGCGGTCTCGGCAACAGACAAAGCCCTTGGCGCGCAGCAGCACGTCACCGTAGTCGGTAAGAAGCTCATGCAGGCGCTCGAGCTTCACAGCCGCAGGCATCGCGAGGCTGGCCGACTGCCAGCCACGTGACGACGTGGCATCGTGAGAGAGTGCTCTGGCCCTGACCACAGCAGGCGCCTCGGTCGAACGCTCATCAGTTGCAGAACACGCCAACCTTCCTATGTCGTGTATGGCGGCCGTCACATTCAGCCGTCTCAGCTCGCTCAACAACGTATCGGCGTCATTGGCCGCGGAGAGCCGGTTGACCAGGATCCGCGTCGCCGACTGAACCTGGGCGCGCCAAGTGTCACCGGTCAGCGGATCGCGACGATGCGTATCGATCTGCCCGCCATCCACCAGACACACCACCTCCTTCAGCATCAGGCGATGCGACAGCCGCGCGATATCGGCAATGCGTGCGGGGTCGGCGACCCCGCTGGTCTCAATGAGAACCGCTTCTGGCGATGCCTTAAGGCGCATGGCCTTCGCCAGTTGCTCAGCCAGGGTGCCGCCCAAGGTGCAGCAGATACAGCCGTTGGTCAGCTGGATCATCCGATCGTCCCGGTAGTCGATCAGCTCGGCGTCGATGTTGATATCACCGAAGTCGTTGATCACGATCAGAGAGTTTTCGGGGATCCCCTCACGAATCAGAGCATTGAGGTAGGTTGTCTTGCCAGCCCCGAGAAAGCCGCCGATCACTGTCAACGGTGCCTTCGCTGCATCACTCCGCGTCATGCACTCGCCCTCCCAGGATCGTGGCCGTCACACGAATCTCCTTGAGGGCCTCCGGGGGAGACACCAGCGGATCGCAGTCGAGCGCAACCATGTCGGCGAACTTGCCGACCTCGAGGCTGCCCACCAGATGATCAAGGCGCAGGGTGTACGCCGCCCCAAGTGTGATCATCTCCAGGGCCTCAGCCACCGAGAGCCGCTCATGTTCGCCAAGGGTCTTCCCCGTAGCCGTCTGGCGCATCACCGCGCACCAAGCGGTGAACAGCGGACCCAGCGGCGTGACCGGCGCATCGCTGTGGATGGCAGTAGGGATTCCCAGCCGCCGGGCGCTGGCCAGCGGCTCCAGCCGCTGGCAGCGCTCATGTCCTAGGGTGCGCTGGCGATGGATGTCGCCCCAGTAGTAGAGATGGTTGGCGAACATGTTCAGGCATAGCCCCTGCACCGAGGCGCGGCGCAGCTGGGCATGGTCGATCACCTGACAGTGCTGCAGGGTGTGACGATGATCCCGCTTCGGCCAGAACGTCAACGCGCCTTCCAGGGCCTCCAGCATCAGTTCCACGGCCTCGTCGCCGTTGGTATGGATATGCAGCTGGAGGCCCGCCTGGTGATAGGCCTCGACCATCTCCCAGAGGGTCTCCGGGGGCGCATTCCAGATGCCGTTGGCATGCCCATCATGGTAGTGGGGCCACTTGAGGCGGGCGGTATAGCCCTGGATGGAGCCGTCGGTCATCAGTTTGACCGGGCCGAAGTACAGTTTGTCGTTGCCCTGCTCGAGGCAGCCCTGCAGACGCTTGATGCCCTCCTCCACCGACCAAGCCAGCGCCGCCATAGCCGGCACCAGACGCACGGGGAAGTCCTCGTCGGCAGTGACGTCCTTGAGCGCGGCGATGCCCTCGTCGGTCAGGGGGTTGTAGAGGTCGGTGATGGTGGTCACCCCGGCATTGCGGGCGACCCGACCGTACCGCCACAGCGTCGTCGGTGACCCGACCGTTTCGAAGAGGTTCATGCCCAAGGTCTCGAAGATAGCGTGCATGGCGGCCATCTCCTGGAGCTCCCCATTGGGTCTGCCATCGTCGCCGACCATGATGCCTTCGATCTCGGCGTGCCGGTGAAGCCCAGCCAGCTCCAGCATCGCGGAGTTGACGGTCATGACATGCAAGCTGGCATGCAGAACCACCAGCGGCAGATGGTCGACCGCCTCGTCCAGCAGGAGACGATCGAGTCTCGCGCCCTCGAAGTAGACCGGATCGAAGCCCCAGGCAATCAGCGGCCGGCCCGGCGGCAGCCGTTCAGCCTGCTCGCGGAGCAGCGCCTGGGCCGCTTCGAGGCTCTGGGCGCCCGCCCAGTGCACGCCTGCCGGGTCGCGCCGCGGGAAATATCCTAGATAGGGGTACTCCCACATAGTGCCTTCCAGGGCGTGACTGTGTCCCTCGACGAAGCCCGGCATCAGGCAGCAGTCGGCGAAGCGACCATCGACCCGGATCTCGCCGAACTCCCGCATCGCCGCCAGGTCTCCCACCGCCAGGATGCGTCCTTCCTTGACCGCGATATGCGTGGCCTGCGGCTGGGAGGGGTTCATCGTGATGATCTTGCGAGCCTCATAGACCTGGATCATGACAGCTGCTCCTTTGTAGTGGCGGGCATGACTGAGGCGACGCCCCCATCGCGCGTCGAGGCGGAGGGCAGGTTTTCCCAGAAGACGGCGGCGACATTCTCCTCGCGAGAGTGGGTCGTGAGCAGGCTGCCGCCCACCGTGACCAGCAACGAGACGAAAAATCCGGCAAACACCTGATCGAAGCCAGTATTGAACAGTGGCCAGATCAGGGTGGTGGCGCAGGCTAGGAGCATGCCTACCAGCACCGCCCCACCGGTGGCGCGACGCCAGAACATAATGGCCAGGAAGGGGATCACCAAGGTCGTCGCCGATAGTCGCAGCGCCCACTGATAGAGCGAGATGATGTCAGTCATTAGATAGGCCACGCCCAGGGCAGCCAGTGAGATTAGCACGACGCTCAGCCGGGCGACCCGCATCTTCTGGTCGTTGTCGGCGGCAGGGTTGATCATCCGTGCATAGATGTCCTGGGAGAGGTTGGAGGCCCCCTGGAGGATGAAGGAGTCGGCGCCGGTCATCAGCGCGGAGAGAAGGCCGACGACCACTATGCCCCCTACCGCCGGATGCAGCAGCTCGACGGTCACGTAGGAGAAGATCAGGTTGGGATCCATGTCGAGCGGGACGAACTGCCGGGCCACCACTCCGATCCCGAAGGGCAGCAGGGTCAGCACCAACAGCGAGGCATAGGCCGTTACCCCGGCCCGCACCGCGACCCGCTCATCCTTCGAGGCGAAGATGCGCTGCCAGGTCGACTGCCAGACCAGGTAGAACGGCGCCACAGTCAGCGCGAAGGTCAGCACCTCGGCGAGCCCGCCGGCGCCCGTTGGGCTGATATAGGTCGCCGGTGTGCTGGCAATGATCGAGGCAACGCCGCCGCCGAAATTCACCACCACCAGCGCCAGGATCACGATGCCCAGCACCACGATCACGCTCTGCAGGGCATCGGTGACGATGGTCGCCACCAGTCCGCCGAGAATCGTGAAGCCGAGGATCAGCGCGAAGGAGAGCGCGATGCCAACCTTGACATCCATGCCGAAGACGATATGCAAGATGGTGCTCATGCCCACGATCTGCAGGGCCGTGGTCGGCACCGAATAGACTAAGGCGGAGAACACAGACGGCATCAGTCCTACCCGGGCGCCGAATCGCTCGCTGAACAGGTCCGCCAAGGTATAGAGGCGCTGGCGCCTCAGGGGCGCGCTGAACAGGATGATCAGCAGCATGCTGGTCAAAAGGGCCGGGGCGGCGAACTTGAAGTAACCCGACATGCCGACGGTGAAGCCCATTCCGATCCAGCCGATGAATACCGCAGCGCCGCAGTTGGTGCTGATGTGGGTCCCGACAATCTTCCAGAATCCCATGTTCCAGCCTGCGATCAGGTAGTCATCCGAGTTCTTGACCTTCAGAAAGTAGTAGAATCCGATGGCGAACATGCTCGCGAAGTAGGTCACGATATAGCCGTAATACCATTGCATCGTTCATTCCTCTCAACTTTTGGTTATTGCTTGTGCTGTCGGAAATTTGTGGTGTCAGGAAGCGCCCCCGGCTCGGCAAGCCGCAGCAGTGCATCAGCCCCGGCGGCCAGATCCTAAAGCTCGGCGCTCTCCGCCTCGTTGTGGCTCAGCCCTTGGCGCAAGGCACGAAAAGCATCGCGGTGCGCGCCACCCGGGCGATATGGCAGGCATCGTGGCCAGCGCCGGAGACCACGCCGATGGTCTGGCGATGCCGCTCAAGGATCGGCCCCTGTTAGATATGGGCCTCCAGGAAGACTCCCAGCCGATGGCTACCGCTGGCCGTGTCGCCGGCATAGCCGATCCCGGTCACCGTCATGATGCGCTGCCAGAGCCGGCGCGCATTGGTGCATAGACTCATCAAGTATTACCTTCCTTGTTGATTGTTATCAGGTAAATCGAGGGAGGGGCGGCGCCGTGGCTCCCTCTCCTTCAGAAGGTAGCGAGACTAGGTGGTATCGTATAATATCAATATGCGAACAACTGATACTTTAAAGGCATCAAATGAACCGCTTTCTGGCGCTCCAGATCCGCTACTTCATGGTGGTCGCCGAGGAGCTGCACTTTCGCCGTGCCTCCGAGCGGCTGCACGTGGCACAGCCGGCGGTCAGTCGCGCAATACGTCAACTAGAGGCGCAGCTCGGCGTGAAGCTGCTGGAACGCGACAATCGCAACGTTGCACTCACGGCGGGGGGAGAGGCGTACTATCAGGAGTGCCGCAAGGCGGCAGACATCATGGTAGAGGCCGGCGCACGCGCCATCCGGGCGGCCGACGGGCTGGCAGGCCACCTGACCATCGGCTACATCGACTTTGCCATCAACGGGCCGCTACCTCGGCACCTGTCACGCTTCTACGAGGCCTTTCCCGAGGTCAGCATAGAGCTGGTACGGCGCAACTCCCACGAGCAGCTGGAGGATTTGGCAAGCGGTCGGCTCGATCTGGGCCTACTGATCGGCCCTGTAACGTCGGAAAGAATCGCCCATCGCACTTTCCATCAGTCGCCCTATGTGGCGGTACTGCCGCGCGATCATCCGCTGGCGGCGTGCCGGACGATCCCCCTGGAGGCCCTGGCCAACGAGCTCTTCGTGATCGGCCACCCCGACACCTGGCGCCACTTCACCCCTCAGTTGCAGGCCTACTGCCTCGAGGCCGGGTTCATTCCGCGGGTCGCCCAGGAGGCACCGAATAGCGACAGCATCTTCGGGCTGGTGGCGGCCCGGATGGGTGTGACCCTCTACCCAGACTGCGAGCTGAGCCACGAACGCAGCGACATCGCCATTCGTCCGCTGGAAAACAGCAATGCCAGGCTGAGCATCGCCCTCGCCTGGCATATCGATAACGCGAATCCGGCCCTGGCTTCCTTCATCGAGCAAGCCAGCTGACCGTGTAGCACGATGCCGGCATGGCGGGCTCAAACCCGCCACGCTGGCGATCGACACTCAGATCACCTCATCCTTCAGGTAGTACCAGCGATAGAGGAAACGCTGGCCGAAGCGCCGGAAGGGGGCGAAGGCCTGGGACTCGACCTTCTCGCGCAGGTTGGGGAACGGCATCTTCGAGGTGAAAATCGGCAGGTCAAGCTCATGGCCGTGCCCGGCGATCCACTGCGCCAGGCGTCGCCCGGCCTGGGCCGAATACATCACGCCGTTGCCGCCGTAGCCCAGGGCATAGTAGACCGTCTCCTTGGCATCGGGCTGATGGATGCGCGGCATCATGTCGTGGCTGACGTCCACCCAACCCCACCATGAGTAATCGATATCGATACCCTTTAGCGCTGGAAACTTGCGGTGCATGTCGCCAATAAGCATCGTCTCGTACTTCTTCTGGGGCGCATCCCGACCGGTGATGGCACTGCGGCTGCCTATCTGCAGGCGGTTATCGGGCAGTAGGCGATAGTAGTGGCGCAAAATCCGGGTATCGGTGATCACCTGGCGCGTGCGCAGACTGCAGGCTTCGACCTCGTCGTTGGTCAGCTGACGCGTGACGATGGAGTTCGAGAGGATAGGCAGCAGCCTGTTCTTGAGCTCACGATGCAGGCTCTGGGAAGTGTAGCCGCCGGTGGCAATGCCCACGGCCCTCGCCTTGACCACGCCACCCGGGGTCTGCAAGTAGTGCACATCTCCGTGGGTCTCGAACCCCTGCACTGGGCTCGCCGGGTGGATCTTCACCCCCAACGCTCGAGCCTTGCGGTGATAGCCGAAGGCCAGCTTGCCGGCGTGGATGCCGATACCTTCAGGCTCGTGCATCGCGCCGGCCGCCTCCAGATCACCGATCCACTCGCGCTTCACTGTGTCGGCATCAATGATCTGGACATCGTAGTCGAAGGTCTCGCGCAGCAACTTCGCCTCTTTCTCAAGGGTTGGCATCACCTTGTCGCGGTGGGCCACGTAGAGATGTCCGCCAGGCTGAGGCTCGCAGTCGATGTCCTTGATCAGCGCCTTGAACGTCGCCATGCCGTCAAGACATTCGCGATGCAGCTTCAGGGCAGTATCCAGGCCATATCGCTGGATCCACTGCGAGCGTTTGAGGCGACCCGATGCGCACTGAGCCTGGCCGCCGTTACGGGTCGAGCAGCCCCAACTGGTGCGGTTGGCCTCGAGCACCGTCGCCTTGATGCCATACTCCTCGGCAAGAAAGATCGCCGCCGTAAGTCCTGTGAAGCCGGAGCCGATGATGACGACATCGGCATCCGTATCCTGGATGATGGGCCCGTCATCGGCTGGTGGCTCGCCAGCGGTGCCGATCCAGTAGGTCGGCGCGTAGTCACGACCTTCCCCCGGAGTGGCGCTCTTCAGAGGGTCATAGGTCGGATCATATGGCTGGGAGGGCGAGGTCTTGGTCGCCTCGGTGTCCACCCCGTTGCGTGGCATTGCTGTCTCCATGATCGGACTCCTAGCAGTCTGAATGCGGTGCTCGAACCTGAGGCAATCAGGCGTTGACGGGGGGGCGGTTCTTGCGGAAGGCGTTCTTCACGGCGATTTTGCCTTCGCGGAAGGTAAAGGCATCAATCATGCGCGCCTCGGAGCGAACGCCATCAACGGTGGTGCCCTGATAAGTGGATTCGGTGAAGCCCTTGTCGCCGATCACATGGTGCTCGGCGTCGGTCCAGCTGGCGTCTGGCGCGGTCTTCCAGGCGTTCTCGAGAGCCTGGCGCACCTCAGCTTGGCCGACGAAGCTCTTACCCTGCAGTTCCGGACCAGCGATGGCATAGAAGACGCAGTCGTCAGTCATCATGTCCATGACGGCATCGATGTCGTGACTATTCAGGGCATCGCTAAAGGCCTGGAGGAATGCGGTATCGGGTTGGCTCATCTCGGTCTCCTGAGCATTGTTGCTGTGAGGTAAAAAGAAATGAAAAGGCATTCATCTCCTATCGGTTATGAGCCTACTACTCCCGCCAACCCAGCATTAGCGCCAATTGTCAGTGAAATATTGGACCAGCAATTATCCGGTCACGACCTGTGTCTCGCTGGAGACTAGCCGCACAGTCGGACGGAAGGGCGTCGGATCAATGATGGGTGTGCGCCCCAGTAGCTCGTCAACTAGTAGGCGGGTCGCAGCCGGCGCCAATACCAGACCATTACGATAATGGCCGGCATTGACGAAAAGGTCGGCTACGCCAGGAAACTCGCCGATAAAAGGCAGGCCTTCGGGTGCGCCCGGCCGCAGGCCCGACCAGTGATGTTCAATCTCACATTCGGCCAGTGCCGGAAGAATGGAAATCGCACTGGCATATAGAGAGTTTCGTGCTTTCCAGGTGGGCGTCTTGTCGAAGCCCGCCTCCTCCAGAGTCGAACCCACCAAGACGCGTCCATCACTGCGGGGAATCAGATAGCGACCATCGCGTAGCACGACCCGTTCGAGCCACTGTCGACTCCCGGAGACGGTTGGAGTTTTGAATATCATCATCTGCCCCTTGACTGGGCGTATCGGCAGGCTGATGCCCAAGGGGTCCAGGAGCTGACTCGTCCAGGCTCCGCCGCACAGAATCACCGAACCGGCCGTGAAGCGTCCGGCGGTCGTGTCGACGCCGTTGGCATGACCGCGATTCACCACCAGACGCTCGACACGACAATGTTCGTGCAAAGCTACATTAGGCAATGCCTCCAGCTTGGCACGCAGCGCCCTGCCTAGCCGGGGATTACGCAGACTACCCAGGGTCGGCATCCACAACCCTCCCTCAATTCCGGCGACGAGCCAGGGCTCACGGGCATAAACGGCATAGGAATCAATCCGACTCAGTGGCTTATCAACGTGTCTGGCCCATTCGACGGCACGGATTTCATCCTCGACATCGAGGTAGATCAATCCCTTTCGGCGAAATTCTGGATCTATGCCGGTTTCCTCGGCCAAGTGTGCCGTCAACTCCGCATAACGCCCCTCCGACCAGCTCGCTAGCTGCGAGATAGGGGTAGGATACCGCCATGGGTAGAGCGGCGAGACGATGCCACCCCCGGCCCAGGAAGCCTCACCCGAGCAAGTCCCTTGCTCTACAAGATTTACTTCATGACCAGCATCGGCCAATTGCCAGGCGGTCATCATGCCGATGACACCACCGCCAATTATCAGAAAGTCCTTCATCAATTGTCTCCTCGAACCTTCGTTTGAGACGGCCAGCTCTCGACCCAAACCAGCTAAACGATTCTGTGAGCGTATGCGGCGGGGTTTTCGAGCATGCCGACATCCCTTTGGGGCTGCTAGTTTGGGAGGTCATGCCACGATCATAAAAAAGCCCCGACCTAGCAGTTTTCGTACCACTAGGACCGGGACTTGGATCAAAACATCAGGTCAACAGAAACTTGATTACCTGATCAGACGTAGTCCTGGTACTTCTCAAGCAGACGCACCGGCTTCTTCAGCGCGTCGCGACGGAAGGGGTCGCCCAGCTCGCGGGTGCACATGATCTCGATGATGCACGTCTTGCCCTCGTTCATCTGCATGTCCACCGCCTTCTTCAGCGCTGGGCCTACGTCCTCGAGGCGACCTACGGTGATACCTTCCGCTCCCATGGCTCTACCGATCTCAGCAAAGCTCTGGTTGTCCAGCTCGCCGGCCACGAAGCGACGGTTGTAGAATTCCACCTGATTCTTCTTCTCGGCACCCCACTGGCGGTTGTGGAAGACCACCGCGGTTACCGGGATGCCTTCCCGCACCGCCGTCATGGTCTCCATCAAACTCATGCCCCAGGCACCGTCACCGGCATAGGCAATCGCCGGCCGGTGCGGGGCCGCTGCCTTGGCGCCGATAATGGTCGGTAGCGCATAGCCGCAGTTACCAAAGCTCATCGGCGCGAAAAAACTACGGGGCTTCTCGAAGCGCAAATAGCTGTGCGCCACGGCATTGATATTGCCGATGTCGGTGGAGACCATCACGTCCTCGGGCATCGCCTTCTCCAGCTCCCGTAACACCTGACGCGGGTGCAAATACTCACCGCCAGAGAACGGCGTCTCGCCCTGTGCCTCCTCAATGGCGTCGAGGCTGTAAGGATCACGCTCGTGGGTCCACTCGTCGAGTTCGCGCTCCCAAGCAGCCTTCTCACTGGCTATTTTCTCGGCGCGCCGCTCCTTGCTGGCATCACAGACAAGCTCGCGACCCGCCAGGCGTTGGGTGATCGCCTCGGCGGCCTCCTTGGCATCGCCGCAGATACCCACCGCGATTTTCTTCACTAACCCCAGCATCTTGTGGTCGGCATCAATCTGGATGATCTTGGCGTCCTTAGGCCAATAGTCCAGGCCGTGCTGCGGCAGGGTGCCGAACGGCCCCAGCCGAGTGCCCAACGCCACCACTACGTCGGCCTGGGCGATCAGCTTCATGCCTGCCTTGGAGCCCTGGTAGCCCAGCGGGCCGCACCATAACGGGTGACTGGCCGGGAAGGAGTCGTTGTGCTGGTAGCTGTTAACCACTGGTGCACCCAGCCGCTCGGCCAGCGCCTGGCAAGCGTCGACGCCATCGGCCATGACCACACCGCCGCCTGAGACGATCACCGGGAACTCGGCGTTGGCCAGCAGTTCGGCCGCCTCGTTGAGGGTACGGGTACCGCCTGGGCCGCGGTCGAGACGCGCCGGCTCGGGGATCTCGCACTCGATCTCGCCGTAAAAATAGTCACGCGGAATGTTCAGTTGGGTCGGCCCCATCTCCGACATCGCCCGATCGAAGCAACGCCCGGTGTATTCGGCCATGCGTGCCGGATGGGTAACGTGGCCCTGATACTTGGTGAACTCTTGGAACATCGGCAGCTGCTTACACTCCTGGAAGCCGCCCAGACCGATCCCAGTGGTGCCCGCCTCAGGGGTGACGATGACCACCGGGCTATGCGCCCAGTAGGCGGCAGCGATACCGGTGACGCAGTTGGAAATGCCTGGGCCGTTCTGGCCAATGACTGTACCGTGGCGTCCCGAAACCCGCGCATAGCCGTCGGCCATGTGCGCCGCCCCCTGCTCGTGGACCACCGGGATCAGCCGGATGCCGGCCGGTGCAAAGATGTCCATAGCGTCCATGAAGGCTGAGCCCATGATGCCGAACATCTCGGTCACCCCGTTGGCGACCATGGTTTCGACGAAGGCTTCTGAAGGCGTCATCGTCTGCTTGCCCTGAACCACCGGGCG
>NZ_FNII01000026.1 GCF_900103865.1 Vreelandella arcis | reverse complement strand
CAACGCCGTGATCAACCCCATGGACAACTGGACAGCCTCACGGGCAACGCCCTGGACAACTCTGCAGCTACATTGAAAGCGCGGCCGATAACACCATTTGCTGAGTCCGCTCCACCGCGCCCAACCAAAAAGGAAGCTATAGCGATTCTGAGCGCTGCTTAAACTTGCCCCGATAGCCAGCCTGCCGTCTGCTACCCGCGCATCAAGGCCACAAGAGCCCGCCCTTTCCATGCACCTCACTGCAGACCACCATGTCGAACGCCGTGAGCACTTGCCCATGAGCTTGCAGCTAGCACCTAAAGCACGGCCATTCGCTGGATGATTTACTCCCTAGCTTTCCGAGCACCTCATAGCCTCAACGCCCTGGCACTCGAGAGACAATTACACACCTGACATGCCCTCTCCAGGTAGACGATCCTGCGCATAGCTGCTCGAAAGAAATCGGACTCGCAAGGCAGAAAGATAGGTTTTGGTTGCTGCTAGTTCCGATCAAAAAAAAGATAACTCCATTCTGTATAGGAACTACCTTTAGAGGGGTTTATCTTTTAGAGGGGGTTATCCCTCCTGATGGTCACCCTTATGCTAGGATAATCGCAGCATCACGACACGCCTCAATCGACGGCCAGCATCACAGGTATCACTTCAGCAGCAGGAGCCCATCATGGCGACGTACCAATTTATTCGCATTCAAGGGTTCCCCAGGGGCAACAACCGCAGCAAAAAAGGATCGACCTTGAATTCGGTGGTATCGGAAGGTCGTCGGGTGCCGAATTTCTCTCGCCACGTAGAACGTCCCGATATACGCATCACCCCAGTGGATCGAAGGTTCTCTTCTGTCGTGGAATACCAGACGTGGATTGAGCGTCGCATGGAGACCGCCAAAATCCCCATGGTCGTGAAAGGTGAGACCCACTATCGTGGCTTACGGTCGGATGCGATTGCCATTGGTACGGTGATCGTGTCATTGCCAAGCCTAACCCCGCCTAACTCATGAGGTTGCCGGACGAGCGTTCTGAACCCATTGGTTGTCGGTAACGGGCAGCATCACCGGCTTCGGGTGGCTTGGAAACCGGTTGATCTATGCCCGGACTGGCTTTCTCCAGCCCTTTTCATAACATTCAGGAATTGATATTGACCGCCGGCGCAGCCGTAACCGCCGACCTGCGTTGTGGCCGCCTTGTTTGCTGGATCAGTCGCGGTGGTGCCGGGTATCAGGCCAGAGCCGTCAATCGAGGCAGTCCCTTCAGTAGAGTCGGCCACCATTTGTCGGCCGCGTCGCCGAGGTGCACGGTAATCCGACGGGCATGCACCGTCAGCGTAGCCGCGACCTTGAGCACCTGCTCACGCATGCGTATCAGGCTCCATCCGTGGTGCGTCCGGCTCTCCAGCAGGCGCCGCAGCCCATGCAGCACCTGGTAGGCATAGAGGCTCAGCAGCAGGCTCACCTCGTTGCGCGCCATCACGTCCTGGACGGTGGAGGCGCCGCGATCCGTCGACGAGAGGTGCACGTCGAGCGCCGACTTTACCTCGCCCATGTGCGCCTCGGCGCTGCCGCGCTTGCGGTACAGCGCCAGGACCTTCTCTGGCGGCCAGTCGAACTTACCGAGGTTGGTGACCAGAAAGAAGGCATGCAGCAGCAGATCGTCGGGACGTTCCTGCACCACCAGCACCACGCGCCGTGGGGAGGGCCAGGACCCTGCCTGGTAGGTCAGGTCGTGGCACCACTCTCGAGGCTGCTCGGGTGGGCGGCCTCGAGGCCGTGTCAGGTACGGCGCCGCCAGCGTCTGAAGGCCGGTATGGCTGCGCAGCCGGCCCAGGTACTCGATGTTGCGCGCTTCCAGGGCCTCCAGTGTGTCGTTGCCGGTGAAACCGGCATCGATGCGCACCCGAACCTTGGCCCCGGTGCTCTCGTTGAGCCGCCGCACGAGGTGCGGGATCCAGGTGTCGGCGTTTTCGGCGGGACCGGCGTTACCCTCGCGCAGCAGCCCGCCGACCATGTCGCCAGTCTCGGCCAGCGAGGCGATCAGCGGCGAATAGATCCGTGCGCCGACATGGCCATGGTAAGCCGACCCGCCCTGATGGCCGTATACCTCGATCGGCAGCCCATCGATATCCAGCGTCAGATGCGTGGGGCGTTCGCCGCCCTTCAGCGAGGTCAGGCGCCAGATCGCCAGCCGCAGCAGGCCCTCATGCACGACATCGATGTTGTCGTCCCTGCCCAGGCACGTCAGCAACCGCGACAGCGTGGCTTGAGACGGCCGACCCTGCGCCAATGGCGTTACACCCCGCGCATCGCTGCAAGCCAGTTGCCAGACCGGATCGCGACGCAGCGTGGTGGTATCACTGAGATCGATCCAGCCCATGGCCCGTTGCAGCACCACGGTACGAACTTGGCTGGCCAGAGAGTGACGGATACGCTGCGGGTCGCGCTGATCGACCAGATTATCCTCCAGTGCGTCAATGACACCGCTGTTGTCGAGCGCTTCGCGGAGCAGCAGAGCACCGCTATCACTGGTGGTGCGCTCACCGCTCATTTCGACGCGGATAGACCCGTTGCAGGAGGGAGTCCAGGGAGATAAGATTTCACCCATAGCGAATGGCCTCTTGGAATCGTGTTCTTGCCGGAACTGACTGATTTCCTTAGAGACTACCATTCGCTATCTTCGTTTTCAGCACTCCCTCATGAATATCCCGGGTCGAAAACAGTGACGAAACGCGCCTAGGTAAAGTGTGTCGATTTAGCGGCGCTTACCGCTGCACAGTGGGTGTCCTGATTGGAGGTGCAAATACAAAATGGGTTTAAAAAACTTGCTAGAAGAGTATTTTAGGATAAAATTTAACCCAGAATTAAAATTCGATGGTAACCTACTAGAATATTTAGGTTTTATTCCTTGTAAAAGCTGCTCACAGCATACAAAAAACCACCAAGATTACAATAACGATCAGCGTCCATTTTAACATTAAAAATATAAAAATTTATTCCTATTTCAATATTATATAAATTAAAGAGTGTATTAAATGCTATATTATTCAGTCCGATCCTTACTCAATAATAAAATATTATTTTTTATTATCTCTTTGTTCATAGTCAACCCAGTAAAAGCCAACAATCTATGCTACCAAATTGATGGCTCTAAAGTGGTTGCCAATGACGGAACTTACCTAGGTGTGATCACTCATGAGTATGCTTCTAACTCAATAATAAATGATTATGGAAAATACGGAGACAAGTACAGTACGGAAAGCATTTGGAACGAATATGGTAGTTATGGTGGTGAATATGCAGACCAATCTCCTTTCAATCCCTATACCTCTAACCCACCGTTGATTTTTAAAAACAACGAAGCTATTGGACGCCTGACAGTCAATGAGCACCTTAGTGGTGCTGTTAACCCGTATATTCTAAAAACGTGTGGATTTTAATAATCGAACACAGGCAATATCACGAAAGAGAGTGAACGTAAAAGCCGAAAGTGCGCCACTAGCTGTTCTCGGAGCGCATCACGACAAGGAAGAAAATTCATGGAGGTAGCCCTACAGTTTCGGTTTAGTAGCGGGTTACTAAGTTGGTCGTAACTACCCTTATGTCCAATATAGGTGTGCCAGTCACGTAAATAATCGTTTTCTTTACAGGATCCTTCAGCCTGACAGTCATGCCAAGGTCAGATGACAAACTACGTTCGAATTAGGCATCAAGCTTTGGGAGCGAGAAGCCAGCCGGGCTGATATCTTCATAAAATATTCCCACGGCATGGCCATGCCAGAGGAAGGTGGTATGTAGGGGCGCGCTGAGCCAGTGCCAGGTTCTGTTCGCGAGTTCGGTACGCACCGCGTGCCAAACTCAGAAATAGCAGGCAGATACACGACCCACCCATGAAGCACCAAGCCAGCAAAGAGACTATTTCTCTGTAAAATTGGCAGTGGTGAAATCACGGCACACACACGAAAATATGCCGTACCAAGGAGATCCACACATGGATGCCGTTACACCAATTGCCGAATATACCGCCTGCTCAGACCTCGTTGCCCACTAGAAGGGGAGCACTGTAGACATCGGCGCCGCTTGGGAATCAGCCCCCTGATAGTCAGGACACGAAGAAGCCATGAGAGATCAGCAAAATTTTTCCGAAGCTACAGAAGCATTGATATCCGCCTTCGAGCGCCAACCTCACCTAAAGCCCAAGACAATCAGTACCTTGCCTGAGCGTCAGGCCTTCATAGACGCTGCAGAGCTTTCCGGATTCACCGGGGCTAACATGGAACTGGATACCCGATTTTCTGAACGGAAGCCCAAGTGGATCGCAAAGGCCAGCACTGAATCGCTGAAGCGCTGGGTACATACCCTCTTGCGTTCAGAGAGATGGAACTCCGAATGCCCTAATGAAATCCTTGAAGCGCTTCGAGGTGGGCAAATGCAAGCGCTGGCCGTGCGACTGTCTGAACTGGATCCAGAAAATGAGATCGACGAGTGGCTATGCCAAGAAAAGGACCAACCGTCCCTCATTCAGTCAGGAGGCGGCTACCTAGTAAGGGTGCTGCAAGCGATCGATGGTTTCTACGCTACCTATGGGGAGTGGCCTACCAGTCTTCGTATGCCAGAAGACGCTTTGGCCGTCCTGGTGACATATCACCTCTCACCACAAGGATTCTTCCGCTTACAAAGTCGCCTCTCAATTGGGTCAGAGCGAGATACAGACCTGATCGCCATCAGCGGAAAATGGGAGTTCAACTACAGCCAACAGGGATGGAATGCCACCAACGATGGCCCTGTTACAGCGCGGGAATGGTTGGGATTTCCTGAGTGTTAATTATTTAGAGGCCCGTCTTATTGCCGAAGCACTGGCCTCTAGCAGGCATCCATGATATCAACAACCTCGCCGTCAAAAAGCACCAGGCGGCGTCCCCTGGCGCTGTACTCCATAGCAATGCATAAAGCGCTCCTTTCCTGTGCGTAGAAAGAATTACACCATTTCTTTACACAAAACCACCCCTCCAGGCCCTCCTAGAGGGGGCGGTCAGCGTGCGTAAAGAAAACGACCGTATGTTTTGCTCTTCGCAACTGACCTAGCCGGTGGAATAGCTCACAGCCCTTATATCTATCGATTGAATTTATTTTCTATCGATAGAATTTGCTTTACTTCTACATAATAACGGCTATTCTATCGCTGAAAACACGAAAACATACGGATTTTTTATGTCGGATCAGAACGTTGTACTCACCTTTACCGGACAAGGGCTAACGACCATGGCTCGTCATAGTGGTTCAGGCCATTGGACGGCAGACCGACACCGGCTACAAAAAGCGTCATACCTTGTGTGTGTACGAAACCGGCGCCGCGACTATGAAGACTGGGCAGCCAAAGACTTATCGCATGGCACTGCCTTCCTTATCGCCAAGATCACAGGGGTAAAAGAATCCCCTCGCGAGCCAGACCAAAAGCCCCGTTACGTGGTCACCTTCGAAGAATATGCCGAAATTGAAGTGCCCGGGGCTTGGAAGATGTGCACCGACGGTCAGCGCTTCCCTGTCGCTTACATGAGCCGTGATAAGGCTGAGACGGTTCTTGGCATTGACTTCAACAGCACTGACCTTGATTGGAAACGGCTATCCGATCTACGCCCTCAGGAAGCCACTCCGACCGATGCAATATCGGACACCGATTCCTCATCATCTGCACGATCCCTTACCATCGACCAGGCCAAGCGTGGTCTGTCCGCTCATCTAGGCGTTAGTCCTGAGCAGATCGATATCAACGTGAGGTACTGAGGGAGAGAGAAGGGTAGTTGCCTTAGATGTGGCGGGGGAGTAGACAGAAGCGTATGCTATACATGTATAGCACCTTAGAGGAGGCCCACTATGCTGGCCATACGACTCCCAGCCGACATCGAGGACCGCCTCGAGGCTTTGGCCAAAGCCACCGGTCGCACCAAAACCTACTATGCCCGCGAGGCGATCCTCGAGCACTTGGAAGACCTTGAGGATACTTTCTTGGCCGAGAAGACGCTGGAACAGGTACGCCGTGGCGAGATGACCACCCACAGCCTGGATGACGTGGAGCGTGAGCTTGGCTTGGCGGATTGAACTCACGGACGATGCCGTCAAACAGATGAAGAAGATGGGACATACGGACGCCAAGCGCATCCGTGACTATCTCCGTTCCCAAGTACAGCCTCTAGAAGACCCCCGGCAGCTGGGCAAACCGCTAACTGGGCAGCTCAGTGAGCTATGGCGCTACCGCGTAGGATCCTATCGGATCATCGCGAGCATTGAGGATAAGGAGGTGTGCATTCTAGTCATTCGAGTTGGCCACCGCCGCGACATCTATCGCCGCTGATACGCTGTATCGAGGCGGCCCTGGGCTGCCACGTACCATAGCCTCTCATTCAGCCAACCACACTGTTCACCTTTCTCATCGCCGTGATGGCCTTGTCGACAGTCCGCCGGTATCCACTTCCCGCCCCGTTGAGGAATAACATGAAAAGGTAGGCTGCAAAGAACTCTGCCTCGTTCTCCTCGACCTTCGCTTTCTCCATGATCGGGCCATACATCCTCATGTAAGTCAGCTTCTCTTCATCAGGCCGATCCAGGTATCCCTCCAACCCGCCCATATCGGTCTCCAAGACCTGGCGGAATTCCAGTAATTTTCTGCTCGCAAAGAGCTTCGTCGCCATTCCATTGTTCAGAAGCGCATCCTCACAGCGCCTAATCTCACTTTCCAGCTCCTTCTGGTGCTTTGTTTTAAAAATCATCGCTGGCGTGCTCTTTGGCGTGCTACGTTTAAAGGGGGAGCTGCGGCACGGTCACGTTTATTCTTATCCATACATTTACTACAAATCTTATCTAGAAATCCCGCTCTACCTCCACACTGCTCACATGTTGCCATCACCTTACCTCTTATCTGAATTTGTTGAGCATCTAACCCCGGTCACGATCGGCTAGGCATATAGGAATTTTGAGAGGTTTTATATGCTGTTATCTGCATCAATGTCGATGCTAGGCAACCTATCAACAATTTTGACAGTTTCAACACTCACCCGCGCCACTTTACCTATTAGGTCAACAATATAGCGAGGGTCCTCTGACCACTCGTTAGGATCGTTCACAATACCGGAATCCCTATCCTTCGTGACTTGATAACGCTCCAATATCCACCCTAGCGCCGATTTCCCGTTGACGACGTAATGGTGAGCTTCATTGGGGATTCCCGACAACGCCAGATGATCGTTGATCTCAATGCGGGATTTATCCGGCTTGCGTGAAGAACCACCCCAACGCATTTTCTTCATGCGGTAGTGCTCAGCTACATCCAAAGCGATTTTGTCACTCTGCTCGGCCAAGGGGTACGGTTCGATGTCTTCGTAATTGAGGTGCCAATATGCCAGCTCACTTCCCGCCTTGGAAAAAGCCCAAAAGTCCGGCGCGAATGGCACTCGTGGCAGGTCTTTTTTCAGGTCAGCACCGTAGCGCTGCCGGTATTCGGGTGAATGCAGCACACCGTAAACGTAATAGAAGATCGCTTCCTTGGTAATCGTGTCGTCTTGATAGTGCTTGCGAAAATCAGCCAAGACCGCATCCGTGATCCCGTCGTGACGAATATAGCCTTCTGTTTTGCCTTCAATGGCATCGTCAGCAAATAGGTCAGCATCGCCACTCGATTTGGACGGAGCCTGCTTTTCGTACCAGTAGAGTGGAAAGCACTGTCCTGCCGAAATTGTGTGTAGGTTAGGTACAGTATCCGAAATCAAAGCAGAAAATGGATTGGTTTCATTTGTACCTGTCACCTGTATTACAACGTTTTCATAGTTAAATGATGGGAATAAGCGAGACTTAAAGCGGTGGTTGAACTGCGGATCATAATAGAGCCACGTACCACAAAACGGGCGATAGAGCGCTTTACCAATGTGTGAAGCGTGAAAAACACCTTTTTTTCCTTGCACGAAATCCAGTAGCAGGCTGCTCGTCCATTTTAGCTTTGTAGGATCATTCCTAACCAGGCGTTTAGCTTTATCGACACGTTCCGGTTGTCCGCCATCAATGTTAGCAACGGTATTGAAGTGCCTATCAAGGTCTTGATTATAAGCACTAATCATGGTGTTTATGTTTGCCTTTAGACGTTCAGGGCTGAAGTTATATACCCAAACATCACGGTTCGTCTGAACGCCATTAGATCGAACCTCAAATACAGCGTCTTTAGTGCCCGTCAGCGGCTTCAACTTCTGGAAGTCATCGCTGCGCTGATTGATCCAATCATGGTTTTTATTAGGCTTAATGGTCTGCCACGGCACCTGCTTATAGCTGCCATATTCATCGGTGATTTCCAGCTTTTGCTCACGGGTAAGGTAATCACCAATATCGTGATAGTGAATCGTACCTGGGCCTGTATGATCAGCTCGCTTGACCAAGATCGTCACCGCAACCGGCGCACGGGAGCCAGCGTCGAAAACACCCCCGCCTTCTTGCTTGCGCAATTCCCCTTGTGTTCTGGCATTACCACGCATGTTAAACACGTAAATATCGGAAAAATCATCCCGCAAGCACTTTCGGAAGCCTGCGGTCGCATCACCATCAACCCAGCCACCATTCGTTACGAACGCAACAACGCCATCGCCATCGATTCGGTCGGAAGCCCAGCGGAAAGCGCGTATATAGGAGTCGTAAAGACTGTTCTTGTTGGTGGATAGCGAATAACTGGCGTATGTATCGCCGATTTTATCGTCAAGGTCTTGGTACTTTGCCCCGCCTTGAGTTACGGAGTAAGGGGGATTGCCCACGATGACCTTAATAGGAGCCTTTTTTTGACGCTCTGCACGCTCATTGTTCTCCGGCATGATGGCTTTATCCATCATGTCGTCGCTTTCACTCATTTGGAACGTATCGGTCAGCACCATCCCAGGGAAGGAAAAGAAGTCGTCCTCGGTGCGATCTCGGAAAGCACTCTCAATGTTGACCGTGGCGACATAGTAAGCCAGCAGCACGATCTCGTTGGCGTGCATTTCATGTTCAAACTTCCGCCTGACATCTTCATCACGAATGATCTCAGGGTGCTGTAGAAGCCGTGTGAGGAACGTTCCCGTGCCAGAGAAGGGATCAAGCACATGCACTTTTTCGTCGCTCATACTGCGGTTAAAGTGCATTTTGAGAGCATCGTCAGCGGAACGCAGGATAAAGTCGACTACCTCAACCGGCGTGTACACGATACCGAGCTTGTCCGCCATGTCCTTGAACGCGGTTTGGAAAAAACTCTCGTACAAGCTCTTGATCAAATCCTGGCGGGATTTTTCGCTTTTCGCTAAGGCGGCTCGCTCACGGATTGACTCATAGAACTTACCAAGCTCTTGTGTCTCGGCATCCACCTGGTACTTATCCAAGTGCTCAATTACCCGCTCCATCGAACGTGATACGGGGTTTTCATCGACAAAACTGCGGTTGGGGAACAAGGCTTCAAACACGGGCCGCGTGATCTGGTGCTGTGCCAGCATTTCAACCGCTGCATCCGTATCGACAGACGGGTTGATGGTGTCTTGAAGCCCTTTCAAAAACTCGTCGAAAGCCTTGCGGGTTTCCGGTTTCTGGATAAGATCGTGGATGCGGTTAATGATGTTTTCGGCGATTTTGGCAACGTCTTTGGCCCAGTCGTACCAGTAATCCCGATCCCCTAGCTTTTTGGGAATAGCGGCATAGAGCGCATCGGAAATATCATCAAGTGGCAAGGCGCCAAGGTTCAGCTCACCCTGATCATCGCCCTCACCTTCTCCCCCATCGCCACCTTCATCTCCGCCTTCCCCAACAACTTTGATCTTCTTGCGGAACTCTGCTTCATCGACCAGCGATTCGTCGTGTGCTCTCAGGGCTTTGAGTATCTTCCAAATACCTTTGAATTGCGGGTCTTTTTCAATGTAACCGTTGTAATCGCTGAGCTTCTTCCTCGGTATGGCAACCGGCAAAATAATGTAGCCGTATTGCTTTCCAGGCGCCTTACGCATCACGCGCCCAACCGACTGTATGATGTCCACGATGGAATCACGGGTGTCAAAAAACGCCACGGCGTCTAGTGCCGGAACGTCGATGCCTTCCGATAAGCAGCGCGCATTGGTTAAAACGCGGCATGTATTATCGTCGGTGCCTTCTGCTTTCAACCACTCCAATGCCTGTTGGCGTACTAGCGCATTCTGCGTGCCATCGACGTGACGCATCTCGCAATTCAGCGTGGATTCGCCATCGTGACTTCGCCGATACATATTGATCAGCTTAGGGAAATTATCTTGAAGGGTTTTGGAGGCTTTTATCGACTTCGCAAACGCTACCGCCCGCCGCATGGGTTTGCGCTCTATCTCGCTAACATCTTCTTCTTCCCCACCATCATCAATGAGCTTCGCATCCTGCTTGGAAAGCCCTTTCCAAACCCCCATCACCTTTGAGACGAACTGGGTATCAACAGCCTTGGCTTGTTGATCATCTTCCATTTCCGCTTGATAGGCGTTTGCTAAGGAAGGCATTTTATCTTCATCGACGGCCACTAAAAGCACGCGGTATTCAGTGAGCTGGTCTTTTTCTACTGCCTTACCAAACCCGATCTTATAGAACTCAGGGCCATACCGTGCTTCGTCATCCATCGAGTACAAGACAGCATTTTTCTCGTCTGCCTTCTTTTTCGAGGGATCAGCGAAAATGCGCGGCGTCGCTGTCATGTAAAGCCGCTTAGCAGCCGACACCACCTGGTTATCATGGACTTTCACAAAGTCGGATGTGGCTTCGTTATCGAGCGTGATGCCGGTTGTCCGGTGCGCTTCATCACAGATGATAAGGTCAAATTCGCCCAATCCCTGCTTTTGCGCGTCAGAAACCACCTGAATAGATTGGTACGTCGAGAAGACTACGGTGCGCCGGTCAGGCTCTTTTTGGGCCAGCAATTCCGCGTATTCGGCGAGCTTGGTAGCGTTTGTTGTGGATGGGTAAGCAAGGTCATGGGTTTTGAGGTCTTCTTCTTCGCGTCCCACTTTGCTGTCGGAACAAATCGCAAAGGCGTGAAATGGGGTTGCGGCCTGTGCCGTCCACTCGCGTAGGGTTTGCGCCACCAATGAAATAGAAGGTGCTAGAAATAGCACACGTCCACCTTTGGCAACCGTTTGCTCCATGATCCGAAGCGAGGTGAACGTCTTGCCGGTGCCACACGCCATAATGAGCTTGCCGCGATCACGCTCCTTGAAGCCAAGCAGGGTATTATCTAGTGCTTCCTGCTGATGATCTCGTAAGGTGTTTTTTGCCTTCAGCTTAATGTCAGCGGGATTGCTGAGGCTGAATTGCTCCCAGTCGATGGGGCTTTCATCAAGGTCTTGTACGCGCAAACGTTCAACAGCGATTTGCTGGTTTTCCAGGGCTTTTTCAGCTTCGCGGCTCCAACGATCCGTAGTAGATACAATTAAGCGGTTGCTGAACGTTGCGTCCCCGTCGCTCGTTGCAAAGCGTTTACCCGATGCCGTGAAAAACGAGTCGATATCACCTTTGGTCAACGTATGCTCGGGCAAGTAAAACTTACACTGAATTGCCCAATATTCACCTGTCGCGCGCTCACGAGCCACAAGATCGATACCGGAATCAACGCCCCAGCGATCAGGCCACTCTGACCACAGCCAGACATCTTCCAAGCGATCCGCATACTGCGGATCAGTGACGAGATAGTTAGCGATCAACTTTTCAAAGCGAACACCTATCGTATGGTTATCACGGACGTTTTCGCGTAGCTCGCCAAGAATGTCGTGGATACTATGAACAGACATGGAAATTCATCCCTGAAGCCTAATCTCTCCACATTGATGGGCAGAGATATCAGTTGAATTAGAATGCGTTATGCAAATATAGCGCTACGTAGTCGTCGTTTAGGGTACATATTCGGCTAACTCATCTAACGAGCAGCTGAAATAGGCACACAACCGATCCAGGTGCTCCGTCGTCGTGCTATACCCACGGCGATTGATCATTTTCGATAGCGTCATTCGATGAATACCCGTTGCTTCCGCGACCTCACCAATGGTTAGTCGACGCCCCAACTCATACTCTTTTTTCGACATCATCTCTTTGATTTTAAAGCGTATCACGGCTTTTCTCCGCTATATCCATAATCAAATGATAACGAAAAACGACAAAAAAGGGTTGCCAATCCTCATTTTTCTGCTTAAATGTTTACACAAGGCTTCAAAAAAAGCCCTAAAACATCAAAAGGAGAAAGTTATGGCTCGTATTGTTGATGCAGATTTTTTCCGCCAAGCGGTACGCGAGAAAGAGGGGGCACGTATGCTCCAGCGCTTCACGCTGGCGGTAGCTCAATCCATACAGCTGAAATGGAAGTCACCTGAGGTGGTGCTGGCACCTCTTCTTGGGCAACCACCACATTTATCTAACTACGTCGCCTTGGAAAAATGGGTGGCACGTGAGCTCGCTGCTGGTGATCTGTATGCGACACAGTCAACGCTTGAGACGCTCAGCAAAAAATTGGAGCGTAAACTTTCCGATACCACCGCCGCCTAAAGTAATATAAAAATCCGCTGAAAGACCCGGCTGACGAGGCTTTCAGCAACGGAGTTGCCATTTCTTGTTGAGGTAGCCCATCAAAAAATGGGCGAGTCGTTGCTGGGCATCCATCTGTGTTTTTTCTCAGTTTTTTGCCTCTGATCAGGCTTCTCAGGCTGTAGAGTCGCTTCATCTGGCAGCATGTCAGCAAACGCCTCTCGCAATGCCGGCGGCACGTACTGACTGCGCTGCTGCCGCTCTTGGTCTTGGCGCTCTCGTTCTTGCTGACGTGCCATCCAGGCCTGATAAGCGGTTGTTACTCCCTCGCTACGCTCGTGAAATGCTCTAGCAGATCGCTCAAATAATTCACGCGCTGCGTCAGATCGCTGAAAAGCTTTTCGTTTTTCTGGTCGCTCTCTTTCAGCTCCCGCCGTAACGCTTGGTTGTCCCCCTGCTGCTCTTTCAGCGCTGTCTGCAGCCGTTCTAGCTGTTCTGACAGCCCGTTCACCAGCTGCTCTGAGTCGCGCTGCTGCTGCTCTAACTGCCTCAAAAGCAGAGTTTCCAGCTCCGTCATGTCTTAATCCTCCTCGCCCCTGGTCAGACCGATCACCGGCGTCTGGCCGTCGTTGATCGTCCCGGTGAGCGCCTTTTTCGGGTCGACGCCCACCAGGTAGCTCTCGCCCTCGATCGTGCGAATCTCCACGCCTTCCGGCAGCCTCGGCTGGCTCTCGGCTCGCTCGATCTCCGTATTCAGCGCTGACAGACGCGCTAGGCGGCTGTCGATCACCCGGTCGGCCACCGCTAGGCCGCCCGCCGTCACGCCACCCACGGCCAGCATCACGGCCACTGTGATGGCCACCGGGCGCGTCCAGCTCCGCATTCCGCCGGTTTTGTTCAGCCTCTCGGCCTGATCGGCCGCGGCGGATAGGCGCTGCTCGATGCTCTCGATCTGCTGCCGCTGCCGCTGCTCGGTCTCGTTCAGCGTCGTGCTCAGGTGCTCGTTCTGCCTGTGTATAGCGCTCGCGGTTGTACTCTGCGCGTCGCTGAGCAACCGCCGTAAGCCGCTCTCGTGCTCGCTTAGCAGCCGCTGGGTCAGCTCGTCCAGCTCGGCCAACTGCTTCTCTCTGCGCTCTGCAAGCTGCTCGCTCAAGGGTTTGTTCGATGGTCCAGTTGTCACGAAAGAGGTCTCCTTTTAAGCGAATGGCTTTCTCTGCGCCGGGGGGCTTTACGCTGACATAGGCGTGGCTTGCGCGCGTGATTTCCCCAATTTCAGACAGCTCTTGCCGAACCTCAGCGCCCGTTGTCACAAGCCCCTCGGCGGCAAGCGCCTCAATGTGCTCGGTAATCTCTTTGCGGTTTCTGGGGTGTTTGCCCGGCTTGCTCCGCCCCTTGCTCTCGTGACCGGGCTGGACGCTGCGGGCACGGTCGGGATCGTCAGGCCGCGCCCAGCCCATTTTGTGATTCCAGTAATCACGAAGCGGGTCGAACGTTTTCTGGTGGCTAGGGGGCGCGATATTCAGCGCTTTGCCGGTTTTTAGCTCGACTCTCGCAGTGAGGGTGTGAATGTGGGGCGTTCCATCGTCGTCACGGTGCAAAACCGCGCATGAGGCGTACTGGTCGGCATCGAGGCCAGCAAACGCGGTGCGCTCAAAATCCTGCACGACTTGGTTTATCTGCTTGGGGGTCGGGTTGTCGTCGGGTGCCCAGCTGATAATGCCGCTGGTATATCGCCATTGATGCGTAGTGGCGTCGGCTACCTGGGCGACCATCGAGGGATCGCCGCGCAGCACCATCACCTCGGCGCGGAGTTCACCGTTGTGGTCGTGCTCCTGGAGCAAGTAGCGCACCGCGCCGCCTGCCTCGCCCTGTCCGTGCTTCAGGAACTTGATGTGCATGACACCTCCGTTCCCTCGTCGTCCTCTGCATAGCGCGGCAGCTCCGCTAAGGCGTGCAGTTCACGCTGAATAGCCGCAAGTTCGCCCAGCAGTTGGGCATGGTCGCCGGGGGTCAGTCCCACTGAGTTCAGCACACGAGCAATCTGATTGACGTTGCTCCCAACAGCCGCTAGCTGGCGTAGAAGCTCGGGGTCAGCAGTTAATGTGCGCAACCGGCGCCGCTGGCCGGTTTGAACGGCATCGGGGCCGTCGACGCGGTGGCGAACCCAGTCGCTTAGCGACAAGGCAACTTCATCGGCCCGCCGGCGCCATTCGTCGGCAGTGTCATCGGGCAGCCGTAATGTCACCCTCCGCGTCAGTGCCATGTGCAATCCTCCGGGGCTGATGGGGTTTGGGGGTCGAGGGGGCGCAGCCCCCCGCCAGCCCCTTGACTGTGAGCGTCAGTGAAAAGTTAGCTTGCTAACTGTCAGACAAGGGTAGGCTGGCTTAAAAGCTATTTGTTAGCATAGTATAAGAATGAGCAGTTACTGACTACTAGCAAGGCACAATGCGATAGTTATTTACAATTAGATATTATAACACGAGGGTTATATTTTTATGGCGTGGGAAGTAGAGGCAACAGACGAATTCAACGAGCTATGGGAAGGTTTTACTGAGGCAGAGCAGATTGATATAGCAGCTTCTATTGGTCTTTTGGAGCAAGCTGGCCCCAATCTAAGGCACCCATACAGCTCAGGTATCAACGACTCAAAGCACAGCCATATGAGGGAGCTGCGAGTACAACACCAGGGGAGGCCTTACCGGTTTCTCTACGCGTTTGATCCTCGCAGGATAGCGATCCTACTCATAGGCGGCGACAAGACAGGTAATGACCGCTGGTATAAAGAATTTATACCAAAAGCAGATGAGCTCTATGACCAGCACCTTAAGAGCTTGGAGAGATAAAAATGGCTACTAAATTTAGTGAACTGCGTGAACGCATGTCCCCTGAAGCACAAGCAATGGCTCAGGCAAAAACAGACGAAATGATGGCCGAAATGCCACTGCAAGAGCTCCGCAGAGCTAGAGAGCTTTCTCAGAAAGCAATCGCCGAGGTGCTTCACGTTAGTCAGGCACGAGTATCTAAAATGGAAAAACGTACTGACATGTATCTGAGCACTTTGAGAACTCACATTGAAGCCATGGGTGGCAGCTTAGATCTAGTCGCCAACTTC
The DNA here is from genome assembly GCF_900103865.1 of Vreelandella arcis. Classification (GTDB taxonomy): domain Bacteria; phylum Pseudomonadota; class Gammaproteobacteria; order Pseudomonadales; family Halomonadaceae; genus Vreelandella; species Vreelandella arcis. The sequence goes on along the minus strand of NZ_FNII01000026.1, from coordinate 4,016 downwards.
CCAGACGGAAAGGTGAAAATCTCTCACCTAGACGAACCTACCCACGTATAAAACCACATTTCTCTAAAACCCGCTTCGGCGGGTTTTTTTGTGCCTATGAATCGTATTATTTAATATTTTGTATTGTATTTTGTATCATATAAAATATAATATGGAATACAAAATACGATACAGCGAGGAATACGATATGGCACGCCCTGGCATCTCATTTGAAATCGTCGCCCACGCCGCCGACACCCTGGTAGGCCGTGGCGAAAAGCCCACCATTCAGGCCATTCGCGCCGAAATCGGCACCGGCAGCCCCAACACCATCCACCGACACCTCACGGCCTGGAAAGCCACCCAAGCGCCTGCCGAACGGCAAACGGCGAAGCTGCCCGACGAGCTGGCCGGCGCGCTGGCCCAGGAGATCGAACGCCAAGCGTCCGCAGCCCGCGCCGAGGCCGAAGCGGATGCCCTCGACGCCCGCCAGACCGCCGATTCACTCGCGGAAACCGGCGAAGCGCTGGAAATGGAAGCCGACACGCTGCGGGAGCAGATCGAGCTGGTAACCGCTGAACGTGATGAAGCCGAACGCGACCGCCACGAGGCTCGCCAGCTGGTGGCCGAGTTTCGTGAGCAGGTGAAGCACCTGGAGCAGCAGCGGGACGATGTACGCATGGAGCTGGCCGAAGCCCGCAACCGCATCACCACGTTGACTGAGCAGCGCGACGAAGAGCACAGCGCCCGCCTCGCCGCCGAGCGCGATGCCAAAACTGCCGAAAGTGCTCGAATCGACGCCGACCGCGCTCAAGCCGTGGCCATGGCGAAGCTAGAAGCCGCGCAGCAGCAGGCCGACGAACGCGCCCAGGCACTCAACAACGAGCAGCAGGCCCGTAAAGCCGACGCGGAAGGGCACAAGCAGGCATTGGCCGAACAGCGCGCCGAATGGCGGGAACGCCTCAACGCTGCCGAGGAACAAGCACGAGAAGCCCGCCAGACAGCCCAGGAAGCCACGCAGGGGCGTTTGAAGGCAGAGAGCAAGGCCGAATTACTGGAAGCACGTTTCGACGCGCACAGCGCCAATGAGAGCGATCAGAAGGGGCCTGTAGAGGGACAAAAGAAGCGCTGATAGGCAACTAGCTCTAGACGGAAAACCAGGAGACCGCATGGCAAACCGATGGGGAATACCCGAATGGCTTGAAGACGAGGTTCGCAACCGTGATCTCGTCTGCATCTACTGCCAACGCCCTTTTTCTAGTCAGCCACCAGGGGCAGGAGCCAGCTGGGAGCACATCATTAATGATGCCAGCATCGTAACCCGCGATAATATCGCGTTGTGCTGTAGAGGCTGTAACGCGAGCAAAGGACAGAAGACGCTGGCCGACTGGCTGAAAAGCCCGTATTGCCGGGCAAAAGACATCACAGAAGACACCCTGTCGCCGGTCGCCAAAAAGGCCTTATAAGGGCCCGAAACCGATTAAATTCAAGATTATTCGTCTTATCGTGAGTTTTTTTGAGAGATGTAATTAACCGCCGATAAAATGATTTTCACGCTTTGTGAGGATAGAAATAAATCGTAAGATGCTAAATCTGATGAGCTTCTGGCAGGTTTACCTATGAGTCAGTCATCCATTTATTCCTAACAGGACTCATTGCTTTAGCTATTAGGGTAATTAGCCGATTTAGAAGGGGAAAAGCACAGCTTTCGCCATGATATTCATAATATTTTTATTACTAATTTCCACACTGAACGGGTTCCTATACGTTTTTCATACGATACCCACATTTTTATCATGGGTATCCCTAGTGATTGGAGGATTTGCCCTTCTCTCTAGAGTTCTAGCTTGGGTGACAGGCGCTGCATTTTCTGGGTACTTGACGCTTAATAGCTGGGGTAAACCTGCATTGATACAGGGACTTATTACTGAGCTTTTAATACTAGCACTTGCCACCCTTAACATTTTTTTCTTCATAGCATGAATATACTGCGCGCCCTCTAGAACCACCCTAGATCAACCTTTTCGCGGGGTCAGTAGGAGTACGTTAGACTGTCACAAACGGGCATAGGAGCGACCCATGAGCACCCCCTTAGACCCCATTGTGAGCGAGTTTGAGACGCAAGAGCAGGCGCACAGCTACGATCGCTGGTTCCGCGCGCGTGTCCAGCGCAGCCTGGACGATCCGCGTCCTGGGATTCCACACGATGACGTGATGGCCGAAATGCGCTCCCTGTTAGAGGCCAAACGTCGCCATGCTGCTGGTTAAGTGGCAACCCCAAGCACGAGAATCGCTATGGGCCATCCTCCGACCGCAATCATTACGCGGCTGAAATCCTCCAAAGAAACATTGAAGAGACAACGGAGGCACTTCCTCAGCATCCCTATCTGTATCGCTACTGATCACTTCGTATCCTGGATGAACACAAAAGAAGATAAAAAAGGCAGCCATTTGGCCGCCTTCATAAAATCTAATCTCTAGAAGAACCTGCGTCACTACGCTTAGCTCGCCAGCGACCATCTTGATTTTTAGATCTATTTTGACCTGCAGTTGGCCCAGACCCGACTACAGGCCCGCCCGTTTCTCTAGGCGATTTTTTACTATCTTTTTTATCAGCCATTCTTCAAAGATCCTTTACCCACTTACTGTCTTCATCATCCCCTAACCAGCCAGCATCTCCGGGTTCCATGTCGCGATCCCTGCTTTTTCCACTATTTTCAGAACCGTCGTCATAATCATCGAAATCGCAAGAAAGAAACTTTCTTTTCATCATTAGATCATCCCCCTTTCTTAATTGAATTTACAATCCTCACTCAGAGCGTGCTGCTTGTAAATGCAAAAGGAGTTATATCCCTAAACCATGATCCCGGTTCCGCACCAAGGTGCGCTGCTGGAGCAAGTCGGCTATGCCCTTAGCCTTGGTCGGATCGTCCGTCTTATCGTGAGTTTCTCAAAAAAGGGGTTTAGCGACTAAAAACCACCGTCCATGACAATAACGACTCGAGTGCCGCTACAATTTTTTTGGTGTTACGTCTACCAGTTTTCGAGCTGTAGCCGAACCATGAGTCAATGACTTACGCGCGTTATGTATCTTTAAGTAAACAGAAACTGGTCTAATTTGCTCTGGTGTTACGCCCTACCTGTCGTCGCGACCCCAGTGAGTTTGCGAGCCACTGCGAAAGCTGGTGGTTTTGAGTCGCTAAACCACTTTTCGCAGGACCAAACAGACCGATCAGATCCGCATCGAGGCCAAGCGAGAGCTGGCCAAGGCCCATACCGAAAGCCGCCGAGTGTACTAAAGCATTGGCAACCAAGCAGCAAGCCCTTTGCGATGACGCTGAAGCACACAAGCAGTCATTGGCTGAATTACGCGACGAATCTAGCATCTGTAGAAAAACAGGCCCAGGAAGCCCGCAAACAGGCCCAGAAATCCAAAAAAAGGGCGTGCTAGGGGAAAACTATGGCCGAAGCGCTTGCGGCACGTCTGAGTGCCTTAGAGGCGCGAGACGCCCATTTAGCGAAAAAGCGGAGCGCAGACGATCAGCCGACCTTGCCATTTGACGACCAAAATTTGGACTAAAATCCGACCTCTTCAAAGTTATTCGCTATCTTGCTTTTTTAGCGGATCCCTTTTATGCCGCGCAGCGGCATGGAGCGAAGCGGTAACGCGGTTTTGGTGGGCGAAGCCCACCGCACTGCTCAACTTGGGTTTTGTTGATGTATCCACTGTATTTTCGCGCGTTAGCGCCCACCCGAGCGGCGCAGGTGCGTAGCACCTAGAAGCCGCTGCTGCGCCTTTGGCGCGCCATCATTATTAGGCCCGCGTAGCGGGGGCGGAGGGAGCGAAGCGACTGGAGGGTAGGAGACGTTAAAAGTGTTAAAAGGTTTTAAAGAGTTAAAACGCGCGCGCGTGTTACAGATTTGGAAATGCAGTAACCACGCAGCTTTGGGAGCATTCACTGTGTGTAAAACCACGATGAAGGCGTGTGTAAAACCACGTGCCTATTCACAGGCAAAACGTGTGTGAAACCACGATA
>NZ_FNII01000027.1 GCF_900103865.1 Vreelandella arcis | reverse complement strand
AGGGTTTCACCATGACCGTGAAGATATTTGATACTCCCGAGGTCCAGGACTTTGTCAAAACCGTGGCCGGCTTTGACCAGACCGGCGGCAACGAGCGCGCCAAGCAGATTGTCCATCGCCTGGTCGGCGATCTGTTCAAGCTGATCGACGATTTCGACGTCAGCGAAGAAGAGTACTGGGCCGCCGTCAATCTGCTCAACGCCCTGGGCGGCCAGACCCAGTTCGGCCTGCTCTCGCCCGGGCTTGGCTTTGACCACTTCCTTGATATGCGTCAGGACGCCATCGACGCCGAAGCCAAGCGCGTGGGCGGTACCCCGCGCACCATCGAAGGCCCGCTGTACGTGGCCGGCGCCCCGGAAGCGGAAGGGTTTGCCCGCCTGGACGATGGCCAGGATAACGACGGCGAGACCATGTGGCTGACCGGCCAGGTCCGTGACGTTGACGGCCAGCCGATTGCCGGTGCCAAGGTCGAGATCTGGCACGCCAACTCCAAGGGCGGCTACTCCTTCTTTGATCCCAGCCAAAGCGACTACAACCTGCGCCGCACGATCTATGCCGACAGTGAAGGCCGCTACACCGCGCGCAGCATTATCCCCTCCGGCTACGGCGTGCCCGAAGGCGCCCCCACCGATGTGGTACTCAAGTCGCTGGGTCGCCACGGCGAGCGTCCGGCGCATATTCACTACTTCGTCTCCGCCCCCGGTCACCAGCACCTGACCACCCAGATCAACCTGGCAGGCGACCCCTACACCTTCGACGACTTCGCCTTCGCCACCCGCGAAGAGCTGGTGGTCCCCGCCGAGCGGATTGAAGACCCGGCCGAGATCGCCAAGCGCGAGCTGGACGGTCCGTTCTCCCACGTGGAGTTCGACGTCGAACTGGCCAAAACCGACGCGCCGGAGCTGCAGGTCCGTCACGCCCGCCCGCGGGCCAAGGAAGACGAACAGGACCTGGCCAGCCAGCTTGCCGGCACCGCCAAGGTTTAAGCTCAACAGCGCCACCCCTGCGGGGGTGATGCATAAAAGAGAGGAGAGAGATCATGACCATTAAGCTTGATCAACTCGCAGCCCGCGTTCGCGGCGCCGTCCAAGACGACCCCGAACAAGGCATCTTCCGCTGCCACCGCAGCATGTTCACCGACCCCGAGTTCTTCGAACTCGAACTCAAGCACATCTTCGAAGGCAACTGGCTGTTCCTGGCGCATGAAAGCCAAGTCAGTGAGCCCGGTGACTACATGACCGTCACCATGGGCCGCCAGCCGGTGATCATCACCCGCGACAAGCAAGGCGAACTGCATGGTCTGATCAACGCCTGTGCCCATCGCGGCGCCACCCTGTGCCGCCGCAAGCGCGGTAACAAGGGCACCTTCACCTGCCCGTTCCACGGCTGGACGTTCAAAAACGACGGCCAACTGCTCAAGGCCAAAAACGAAAAGACCGGCGCCTATCCCGACAACTTCAAGCAGGATGGCTCCCACAACCTCAAGCGCCTGCCGCGCTTTGAGAACTACAAAGGCTTCCTGTTCGGCAGCCTCAGCGATGACGTACAACCGCTCGAACAACACCTTGGCGAAACCACCAAGGTCATCGACAACATCGTCGACCAGGCACCGGAAGGCCTCGAGATCCTGCGCGGCACCTCGTCGTACACCTACACCGGCAACTGGAAGCTCCAAGCCGAAAACGGTGCCGACGGCTACCACGTCAGCTCCGTGCACTGGAACTACGCCTCCACCATGGAACGCCGCAACTACGACGCCGGCGGCACCAAAGCCGTGGACGCCGATGGCTGGTCGAAGAGCAAAGGCGGCTTCTACTCCTACGACAACGGCCACATGATGCTGTGGACCCGGCTGCTCAACCCCGAAGTCCGCCCGGTCTACCAGCACAAAGACTGGATCCAGGAACAGCTGGGCGAGGCGCGTGCCGACTCGATCGTCAACCAGACGCGCAACCTCTGCCTCTACCCTAACGTCTACCTGATGGACCAGTTCTCCACGCAAATCCGCGTGTTGCGCCCCATCGACGTCAACAAAACCGAAGTCACCATCTACTGCTTCGCACCCAAAGGCGAATCCGCTGAAAACCGCGAAGTGCGTATCCGCCAGTACGAAGACTTCTTCAACGTCTCCGGCATGGGCACCCCCGACGACCTGGAAGAGTTCCGTGCCTGCCAAGAAGGCTACAACGGGGCGCTGGCCGAATGGAACGACCTCTCCCGCGGGGCCAAGCAATGGGTCGAAGGCGCGGATGAAAACGCCCAGGCCATCGACATGAAACCCCTGCTCAGCGGCGCCTCACCGGAAGACGAAGGCCTCTACGTGATGCACCACAAGCACTGGGTCGACGAAATGCTGCGCGCGATCGACAAAGAGCGTAGCCAGTTTATCGCCACCGAGACTGCCTAAGCGTCCAGCGCCTGATAAAGAGGAGAGAAGTGACATGAGCATTAGCTATCACGACATCCAAGCCTTCCTGTACCGCGAAGCGCGGCTGCTGGACGACCGGGAGTGGGACGAGTGGCTCGCGCTGTATCGCAAGGACGCCGAGTTCTGGATGCCCGCCTGGGACGACGACGACCAGCTCACCCGCGACCCACACAGCGAGATCTCGCTGATCTACTACCCCAACCGCGAAGGGTTGGAAGATCGCGTGTATCGCATCAAGACCGAGCGCAGCGGGGCGAGCACGCCGGAACCGCGCACCACGCATCAGGTGAACAATCTGGAGATCCTGTCGCAAGACGGTGACACGGTCGAGCTACGGTTCAACTGGCACACGCTCAACCACCGCTACAAGAAGACCGACAGCTTCTTCGGCACGTCGTTTTACCGCCTGGACGTCTCGGGTGAGGCGCCACTGATCACAAGAAAAGTCGTGCAACTGAACAACGACTATATCCATCAGGTCATCGACGTCTATCACGTGTGATCTGATGTGAGAGGAGATTCAACCATGAGTTACACCATTGCCCTCAACTTCGAGGACGGCGTGACCCGGTTCATCGGCTGTAAAGAAGGGGAAACCGTTCTCGACGCCGCCTACCGGCAAAAAGTGAACCTGCCGATGGACTGCTCTGACGGGGTATGTGGTACCTGTAAAGGGCACTGCGAGCAGGGCGAATTCGACATGGGCGACGAGTACCTGGAAGAGGCGCTATCCGACGAGGAAGCCGCTGAAGGTCAGGTGCTTACTTGCCAGATGGTGCCGTCTTCGGACTGCGTTATCCAAGTGCCTGTGGCGTCTACATTGTGTAAAACACAGGTGGGCAAGGTTGAGGGTACGGTCGCTGCGGTCGAACAGCTGTCTGAAGATAGCATCGAACTCGTCGTCGAGCTGGACGATGAAAACGGCCTTGCCTTTCTGCCAGGGCAGTACATTCATATCGATGTACCCGAGACCCAAGCGCATCGCTCTTACTCGTTTAGTTCAATGCCAGGCGACAAGCGCGCTAGTTTCCTGATCCGGAACATTTCCAGCGGCGTAATGAGTAGTTACTTAACCGAGCGAGCAGTGGTGGGCGACAGGCTGACATTGACCGGACCGCTCGGCAGCTTCTACCTACGCGAAGTCACACGCCCGATACTTATGCTGGCCGGTGGTACAGGCCTTGCGCCGTTTCTTTCTATGCTTGAGCAGTTGGCAGAGAAGGGCTGTGATGCGCCTATTCACATGATTTACGGCGTAAACAAAGACGATCACTTAGTTAAAACGGATGCGTTAGACGCGTTTGCTGAAAAGCTTCCTAGCTTCACCTACTCCACCGTGGTGGTCGACGAAGCCAGCGCACATCCGCGTAAAGGCTACGTTACTCATCACATGGATGCCGAGGTTATGCACGATGGTGATATCGATGTTTACCTGTGTGGCCCACCGCCGATGGTCGACGCTGTTCTGAAGCACTTCGATGCTGAAGGCATTGCACCGCAGAGCTTCCACTACGAGAAGTTCACGCCTAACGAGGCAGGAGGTGCATCATGAGTCAACGTTTCCAAAACAAGGTGATGGTTATTACCGGCGCTGCCCAAGGAATTGGGCAGCGCTTGGCCGAACTCGCCGCCGCTGAAGGCGGGCGCTTAGTGCTGGTGGATCGCGCGGATGACATCCACGAGGTGGTGGCCGGGCTGCACGAGCAGGGGTGCGAGGTAATCGCGGTTCAAGCGGACCTGGAAACGTATGCAGGTGCCGAGCAGGCGATGCAGGCCGCGCGCGAGAAATTTGGCCGTATCGATATTCTGGTTAATAACGTGGGCGGCGCGATCAACTTCAAACCGTTTACCGAGTTTACCGAAACGCAAATTGCTGCCGAGATCAATCGCTCGTTGATGCCCACGCTATGGTGCTGCCGCGCGGCGCTCCCGACCATGGTCGAGCAGGGCGGCGGCGTTATCGTCAATGTCTCTTCAGCGGCTACTCGCGGTATTCACCGTATTCCCTATTCGGCTGCGAAAGGCGGCGTGAATGCGATGACCGCGTCGTTGGCGTTTGAGTATGCCGAGCATGGCATCCGCGTGGTGGCAACGGCACCAGGCGGCACCGAAGCACCACCGCGGCGTATTTCGCGAGGTACGCCGACGCCTAGTAACGAAACAGAGCAGGCTTGGTTTCAGGCGCACATCGACCAAACCAAACAGAGCTGCTTAATGAGCCGCTACGGCACGCTGGATGAAATGGCCGCGCCGATACTGTTCCTGGCCTCTGACGACGCCAGTTATATCACTGGCAGTGTGCTGCCAGTCGCTGGCGGTGACCTCGGCTAGCGGCCCGCGGTAAAACAGTGGATGTAAAAATACATAATTCTAATTAATGCGTTAACCCTTTCTCTTATTCTAACCACAACACCCCCTGGAGCACACCGTGAAACACATTGAAAAAGGCGTCAGCCTACGGCATGCGCCTCGAGACTTTATACGCGACCTCAATGCCGACAATGCCAGTACCGGCTTAGTCGCCGGCATTTTAGGGCTCAGTGTTGGTGTCGTGCATATCAGTGCCGGTACATCGGCCGGCCTCGACTCATCCTTCATCATGATTTGGGTCATCAGCTACCTGATGATCAACGGCTTGTTTGGCCTGTTTATGCCAGCCTACTACCGGTTGCCATTGCCGATGGCCAATTCAATTCCTGGTGCGCTGATGTTTGCTGCCGTCATCCCTGTGGTAGGACTTGAAGCGGCACTCGGAGCCAGTTTGATCGCCGGGGCCATTACCCTAGTAGCAGGCTTGACCGGGGTAATGGGCATCGTGATGCGTCTGATCCCGATGCCGATTGTTATGGGCATGGTCGGCGGTATGCTGCTCAGCTTTGGGCTTAAAATGGTCACCCCGCTGGAAGAGGCGTTGGTGCCTGCGTCTATCATGATTTTGGCATTCTTTATTTCGGCGCGACTGTTTCGCAAGATTCCGCCGCTGATCGTCTCGCTGCTAGCGGGTCTCTCCTACCTTATCGTCACGGGGGTCGACCTATCTGGTATTGAGGCCTCCATTCGCTTCCCTGAGTTCATCATGCCTGAGTTTACCTTTGGGGCTTTTCTGACTTACGGCTTGCCGCTCGCCATTATTCTGGTCGGGATGGAAACACCGGCAGGCGTTGGTCTGGTGAAGGGCATGGGCTACAAAGATGCGCCAGCTAACGCAATTACCGCCGTGGGGGGGTTAGGCACCATGGTATCGGCGTTTTTCAACCTGCACAGTACCTGTATTGCGGCACCGATGACCGGCGTGTGCGCTTCCCCAGAGGCCGGCAGCCACGATAAGCGCTGGGTGGCAGCGGTAATTGCTGGGGCTATCTTTGTTGTCGCTGCGCCTTTCTACGGTTATGTGGTAAGCCTGCTTGAGGCCACGCCGAGCTACTTTATCGCCATTATCGCCGGGTTGGCATTGATGCGCGTGATTACCTCATCAATGGCTATCGCCTTTGCTGGTAAAAAGCATGAAATAGGTGCGCTTTTCGCTTTTCTAATTGCTGCTTCCGGTATTCAGATTCTCGGCATAGGCTCTACATTTTGGGCATTGGTGTTGGGCGTTGTTGTCTCGGCAATCTTCGAAACCAAGGACTTCGAGTTAATCTTTACCCGTAAGGTTGACAAAAAGAGTGGCTGATATTAAGCAACACTTGCAATTTGATAATGGTTATCTTCATTGGCCCGTATCTGCTTTTGCAGTACGGGACTTATTAACGGATAACATATGATGAAAATGCCGGAATAATAGGTTCGTTGGGCTCCGTAGCTATTATCAAAAAAAGATAGAAATAATTTTTAAAGTTTAATTTAATAAAAATTTTTGATCTTTTTCTTCCGGGATAAAATTTAGTTTTTAGGAGTCTTGATATAAAATGACCGTAGTTTTGTTTTTAGATTAAGTGATGGAGTGGATTTTTATTTTTTTATGTCATCTTGAAAATTTATTATCTTTTGGGTCTTCTATATGCTGAAGAGTTCTCTGTGAATAGTCTGTGTAAGCCACTGTTGTGCAACTGTGTCTTCAAGCTGATTTTCCCAATAAACGCCAACTTCAAAAGTCGGTAGTTTAATAGGAATATCCATAGCCCGCGTGTTTCCATTTTTGGCGAACATTCCAGCGACCCTGCTAGGTAGGCAAACAATCACTTCACTGTCAGGTATAATGCTAGGTAATACAGAAAAGTGAGGAATCGTAAGTGAAACATGACGAGAAATTTTTAATTTTTTTAATATATCTTCAACAAGTGAATGCCCTGTTGTTCGTGATACTCTTACATGGTGTTCATTGAGGAACTGATCCAATGTAAGCTGCTTGCCGATTCTTGGATGATTCGCGCAGACCAGACAGGTGTAGTATTCTTCAAAAATAGGTAAATAATCCACCTTTCCTTTAAGAAAAGTTAAGTTTCCAACGGCTGCATCGATACGTCCTTTTAATAGCCAATCCTCAACTTGATTAACTTCCATAGGGACAACTTCAATGGATATGTTAGGCGCTAATATGCGAAATTTCTTCATTAGTATAGGCAGAAGGAATACTTCACCTAAGTCTGATAATGCAATCCTAAATGTTCGTTGAGATATTGAGGGATTGAATTCTCTGGTCGATGCGATTGCCAGTTCAATATTTATTATTGAAGTGCGAAATGTTTCGTAAAGTTTATCTGCCGCAAAGGTCGGCTGCATTCCATCTCGTGTTCGATGAAACAAGGGGTCGTGCAAAAGTGAGCGAAGCCGGGATAATGAATAGCTAATTGATGGCTGTGTTAGATGAACCCTTTTTGCAGCTCCACTTACACTCCCAGTTTCATATATTGCCAAAAAAACCTTAATAAGGTTTAAGTCAACTTTTGGGCTCATCATGGCCTTCCTGTGATATAGATAGTATCTATATAAAGTAGCAAAAAGTATTTATTTGTTCAAATTTATAACCGATGATATGTTGAGATCAAACAAAATAAATGAGATTAATTCTAGTGGAAAAAACTACATATTCGACTGTAAAAGAATCAGTTTATCAAATACTTAGAGGGCATGGTGTTAACAAGGTATTTGGTAACCCTGGCTCAAATGAGCTCAATTTTCTCAAGGATTTTCCAGAAGACTTTGATTACATTCTGTGCCTACATGAAGGCGTCGCAATAGGGATGGCTGAAGGGTACGCTCAGGCTACTGGGTTGCCAGGTTTCGTTAACCTGCATGCCGCGGCAGGTACTGGAAATGCTATGGGTGCTTTAACCAACTCAGTGAATTCGCATGCCCCACTAGTGGTGACTGCTGGCCAGCAGGCGCGGACGATGGTGTATTCGGATCCGTTGCTCAAAAATTCAAGTGCAGTCATGCTGCCAATGCCATTGGTAAAGGATAGTTACGAGCCACTTAGTGCACAAGAGGTGCCACATGCCATTAGTCGTGCACTTCACTTAGCTATGTCCCCTGCTAAGGGACCTGTCTATGTTTCTATTCCCTATGACGACTGGGATCAGCCGATTGCTCATGATGCGCTGCACTTAGCAACACGCAAGGTTGTCCATTTTGGTGCTCCCTCTCTGGACGAACTCCAGCCATTGCTGGCGGCACTTGCAAAAGCTGCCAACCCAGTACTAGTGCTGGGCCCCGAAGTTGATGCGTTGCGCTGCAATAGCAAAGCGGCGCTACTCGCCGATAAACTGCATGCACCTGTGTGGATAGCGCCATCTGCACCCCGATGCCCGTTCCCGACCAATCACCACTGTTTCGCAGGTATTCTCCCTGCTGGTGAGGCAAGCCTTGCACAAAAACTGCATGGGCATGACCTGATTTTAGTGCTTGGCGGGCCGGTATTCCGTTATCACCAGAATGATCCAGGTGCCCTTTTACCGGAAAATTCGCAACTGTTCTTGGTGACAGGGGATGCCCAAGAGGCTGCTAGATCACCCGTAGGTGATGCCGTCGTTGCTAATGTGGATGCCGTCCTCTCTTGTTTGATAGAGCGTATGACGGAGCGGACTGGCGATTGCCCTAATTTTCGAAAGCCTATCCAGCGCGTTGAGGTTGATCACAGCCAGCTTGAGTCAAGTGCTATATTCGACATCGTCGATGCTATCGCGCCGTGCAATACGGTCTATTTAAATGAAGCCACCTCTACGATTGCTACGTTATGGGAAAGAGTAGGCATGGAGGAGCCGGGCAGCTACTACTTCGCCGCAGCCGGCGGGCTTGGATTTGCTATGCCAGCTGCTCTCGGTGTCAAGCTGGCTGACCCGATGCGACCTGTCGTTGCTTTTATAGGTGATGGTTCAGCCCACTACAGCATATCGTCATTGTGGACAGCGGCACGTTATCAGATTCCCGTCGTTTTCATCATTATCAATAACAGTGGCTACGGAGCGCTAAAATGGTTTAGCCAACAATTCAAGATTCAAAATGTACCTGGTATCGAAATAGATGGCGTCGATTTTATTCAGCTATCGGAAGGTTATGGTATTGCGGCGCATAGGGTTTCTACTCGCGCAGAATTTTCCCAAGTTTTTGATAACGCTATTGTAGGTAACATGCCTGTACTCATCGAAGCTACGATTGAGAGAGTTTAAGAATGACGCGCTTAAATAAAATTTACAATATAAAAGGCATGCGCGACGCGGCTAAGGCTAGACTTCCTAGGATCGTCTTTGACTATCTTGAGGGTGGTGCAGAAGATGAATGCGATCTAACTGAAAATAATATCAGTTATGATCGGTGGAAATTCAAGCCACGCCGCTTAGTCGACCTTTCTACAGTCGATCCAACAACGGAAATTCTCGGTAGTCCAGCGTCGTTCCCTGGAGTAGTCGCCCCGACAGGCCTGAATTCATTATTTTGGCCAAACGGTGATATAGCGTTGGCTCGCGCAGCCGCTCGCGCGGGTATTCCCTTTGTACTGTCGACTGCTTCAAATGACTCGCTTGAAACTGTCGCCGCGCAAGCCGACGGAGAGCGCTGGTTTCAGCTTTATGTAATTGAGAAGACGTTAGCAACCAGCTTGGTTAAGCGAGCGAAAAGCTTGGGTTACAGCAAGCTAGTTATTACCTCAGACGTCGTGTTTAACGGTAAGCGCGAAAGGGACTTAAAGAATGGCTTTGGCTTACCCATGCGCTACAGCCTAAAAACGATTTTTGATGGTGTTACCCATCCTGCTTGGACGATGGACTACTTAAAGCATGGTACTCCTAAACTTGGAAACTTAGCCAATGAGGAACTTTCTCCCGAGGCACGGGCCGCTTTACTTCGTCGATCTATGGATGCCAGCTTTACTTGGAATGATTTAGCGATGATCCGCGATTTATGGCCCGGTCAAATCATTTTAAAGGGCATATTGCATCAGGAAGATGTTGAAAAAAGTCAACAATACGGAATTGATGGCGTCGTTCTTTCAAATCATGGTGGACGACAGCTAGATACAACGATGAGTCCTGTGGATGCACTTGCAAAAATAAGCTCAGAATCCCTTGAAGGACGTATTTTAGTGGATGGGGGGATTCGCCGTGGGCGAGATATTGTCAAAGCTAAGGCGTTGGGGGCGTCCTCAGTATTGATTGGACGTGCTGCTCTTTACGGACTCGCTGCGGCAGGCGAGGAAGGGGCTTTTAAAGCGCTGACTGTTCTCAAGGAGGAGTTTGAAGGATGCATGAAGCAACTGGGTTGCTCCACAGTGAATCAGTTAACCAGTGATTTAGTTGAACACGCCTCTCAACAAGAAAACAGTAGGAGTATTTAATTTATGCAAATTGTAGATGTCAAAGCAACCGCCGTTAATGTACCGGCAGAGTTTTCCTCTTGTGGCAAAACTAAAAAAGCCACGCTGGGTATTTGCGTGGTGGAGGTAACCACGGATGACGGTCTGGTAGGTGTGGGTATGACAGCTATTACGGAAGAAGAAGTCGTCGCGTTTACCATCAACAATATTATTGCACCCGCAGTAATCGGTGACGATCCCCTTTGCACAGATAAAGTCTGGAATAAATTATATTGGTTGCTGACGCCACGCGGCCAATCAGGTTATGCCTGCCACGCGATAGCGGCTGTAGACATCGCTCTCTGGGATATCAAGGGTCAGGCGCTAGGCCAGCCAATCTGGAAGCTACTAGGAGGCGCCCGCGACAAAGTCATCACCTACGCGACCATCGGTTTCGACTTTTTTGACAACGATCAGTTGGCGGAGGTCGCAAAAACCTGGCAGGCAGAGGGGTTTAACAAGTTTAAAATGGTTGTGGGTCACAATGCGCTAAAACGCCGCGACGAGCCCAGGCCGGTATTAGAAGCCGTTCGTAACGATATCAATCGAGTCCGAACCCTCAGGGAAGCAATAGGCGAAGAGGCTGAAATTTTCATTGATGCCAACTGTAACCTTGATCCTTATCATGCCGCTTGGCTAGCCGAACGGGTTGAAGAATACGATATCTCTTTCTTTGAAGAACCTTTAATCGGTAATGATCCTCAGCAGCTAAACCAGCTGCGTTCTCGAACTCGTATTCCATTAGCCGGTGGCCAAAATGAAGGACAGGCGTCAAAATTTAAGCAACTGTTGCTCAACGACTCCCTGGATATTTTGCAGCCCAATGTGGCCATTAGTGGGGGCTATACACAGTGCGCCAAAATTGCAGGGATGGCAGAAGCGTTTAACACCGGTATAGACAATGGGGGCGCGTGGCCCTTCCATAATCTTCATCTACATGCAGGGGTAAGAAACGGTGGCATGGTCGAGTACCACATCTTCGCCGTCAAATGCCTTGAGCAAATTTTCAATGGTTTACCAAAACCGGAGAGCGGCTTCCTGCACGCCCCCAGTGAGCCAGGTCTGGGCTTTACATTAAACCAAGATGCATTAAAAGAACTTGCCAAGATGCCAACTTCAAAAGGAATGGGTAAGTAATTATTAAGCGCTAGCTACATACTGCATAACTATTAAACAACAATAGGAAAATCATTATGAAGACTCTTATGACCGCTCTCTTAACAACGGTGGCAATGACAACCGCCTCTACAGGACTCGCAACGGAGAGTTATCCAACCCAACCTATTAGGCTAATTGTTCCTTTTGGCGCGGGTGGTGGAACCGATGGTTTGGCTCGTGCTATTCAACTATCTATTAATAACAACAATCTACTCCCGGAGCCCATTGTGGTGGCCAACGCCCCTGGGGCGGGTGGCGCTGTAGGGACGCGACAGTTACTCGCCTCAGATCCTGATGGCTATACCATTTTGCAGATACACCAAGAAATGTTCGCTGCGTCTGCCATTGAACGTGTCGATTACACACCAAAAGATTTTGAACCCATAATACAAGTCAGCGAAGCCTGTATGTTTGTTGCTGTTAAAGAAGATTCCCCCTATACCAGTCTAGATGAGATGATCAGTGATATTAACGAAAATCCCGCTGATTTCCGCCAAGCGGATGATATTGGGGGAGCTACTCACTTTCCTTCCGTACAGCTGATGAATGCGGCAGGCGTTCAGTGGCCAATTGTTCCAGTTGGCGCAACGTCAGCTAGGTTTACCTCGTTGCAA
Source organism: Vreelandella arcis (assembly GCF_900103865.1). Lineage (GTDB taxonomy): Bacteria > Pseudomonadota > Gammaproteobacteria > Pseudomonadales > Halomonadaceae > Vreelandella > Vreelandella arcis. The sequence continues at coordinate 6,037 of NZ_FNII01000027.1, read as the reverse complement.
GGTGGCTTTACACAGATGGCGTTGCTCTCCCCCCTATGGTTAGAGCGGGCAGCGGGGAAAATAAGGCCCCTCGCGGTATTAGGCAATGAGCGTTATGACTTTGCGCCGGATTTGCCAACGGCCGAAGAACAGGGTTATGACGTAACGGCTTGTTTGAATCGACGTTACTGGGCGCCTGCTGGAACCCCACAAGAACATATTGACGTACTGGCGGATACCATTGAGGCAGCAGCCAATAGCGAAGAAGTGCAGAAATATCTAGCAGAGACCGGTGAAGTATTGAAGATCGTCAGGGGAGAAGAATTAAGTGACCTTGTCGGTAAGGAGTATGCTTCATTTGTTGAAGTGGCAGAAACTGTAAAAGGTAGTTTGTCCAATTAATATTGATAAGTGAAAAGAGGAAGTAGGTATGCACCTGCTTCCTCTTTATGGCACACTTCCCTGGAGAGCCCAATGATAACTATATTCAGGCTCAGATATGAAATTAGTTTTTTAGTCCTATCGTTGACGATAGGTGTATTGATTTTTATCAGTGCGAGAGGACTTCCGGAACCCACGTACGAGCCTATGGGAGCCGCCGCCTTCCCAATCGGTATAGCCTCCATTACTGTTTTTTTAGTTCTCTTAAAAGTATTCTGGATTTTCGTTGAAAAGAAAAACCTATTAAGCTTTGAAGATGATGAAGAAAGTCAGCTAAGCTTGCTAAAATCTTTTTGCATGCTGCTTATTTTTATCATATTTGTAGCCTTGGTTTGTCTTTTTAATATTAGTTTTTGGGTCTGCGCGTTTTTGTTCATGCTGTTGGCAATGGCTTTTCTTAAAAAGCCTAATAACTTGAGGAGTTTTGCTGTTCAGTGTGTGTTGTTAATATTTTTCTCACTCGTGTTGGATTACGTCGTAACCGATATCTTGTATTTCAAATTTTGACGTTATTTTAATAGGCGATAATTATGATTGGCGCATATCTTGAAGTCTTTTCGCTATCGGGAATGATGTGGGTGCTTATCGGCACGGTGGTGGGAATATTAATCGGCTCAATACCAGGTTTGTCCGGTGCGATGGTGATCGCGTTGGCACTGCCTATGACTTATTACATGCAAGCAACAGATGCCCTTATACTGCTGGTTGCTATGTACATCGGCTCAACAACAGGGGGCTTAATCAGTGCCACCTTGATGCGAATGCCAGGCACTGAGTCGGCCATCATGACGACGTTAGATGGCTTTCCCATGGCGCAGCGAGGAGAGCCAGCACGTGCTCTGGGACTTGGCGTTATCTCTTCTTTTATAGGCGGTATGTTCGCATGGCTGGTGTTAACGACGTTATCACCACTACTTTCGACCTTAGCGGTTCGATTCGGCCCCTATGAGATTTTTGCCATGACCGTGGTGGCCCTTACACTCATTGCTGCTATTTCTAAAGGAAGTTTCATGAACGGACTTCTTGCAGCGGCGCTTGGTGCTTTGTTTGCGCTACCCGGTATTGATCCTATTTCAGGATCGCTAAGGCTAACATTTGATATCGCAGAGTTAGATAATGGCTTTAATTTATTACCCGTAATGTTGGGCCTTTTAGTACTGGGTCAAGTGATGATAGATAGTGGTAAGAAAAGTGAAAGTACTATTCAGAAGGCCAGCAGCTCTAGGAAAGTTACCTTTAGCGCCAAAGATTTTAAAGAAAACCTTTGGAATTTTGCAAGATCTTCCATTATTGGCACCTGGATCGGTATTCTTCCGGGGATTGGGGGTACGACGGCCTCAATTGCTTCCTATTCCGTAGCTAAAGGATTTTCAAAGAATTCCTCAAAGTTTGGCAGTGGTTGCAGTGAAGGTATCGTCGCCGCTGAGAGCGCTAATAATGCCGGGGCCGTAGGATCTCTGGTGCCACTGATTACGCTAGGAATACCTGGTTCAGTTGTGACCGCTATTCTTTTAGGTGCGATGGTAATGCATAACTTGAATCCTGGTCCTCTCTTGTTTGTTCAAAACCCGGGGGTCGCATATACCATCATTGCAGGCGTGCTGTCAGCCAATATCATCATATTGGGGGTTATGTGGTTTGCCACACCATTGATTTCTCGGATGATGTATGTTGATAAAGCTTGGCTGTTACCACCCATCATTATCTTCTGCTTTATCGGCGCCTATTCAGTATCTGGTCGGTTATTTGACGTGATAGCGATGAGTGGCTTTGCTTGTTTAGGGTACATCTTGGTGCGTGCAAAAGTTCCACTTGGCCCATTTATCATCGCCTTTATTTTGACTCCAATGGCAGAAGAGAATCTGCGTAGCGGATTAGTGGTCTATGGCAATAGCTATTTACCTCTTCTGACGCGACCAATACCACTGTTTTTTATCGTTATCTCTAGTATCACAGCGGTATGGGCAGTTTGGTCTGAAATTGGTCAAAATCGAAAAGAAAAACTCTAATTTATTGCTCAAAAACGTTAGATGGAGAAACTACAATGAGTAAGTTCTTTTGTACGGAAACGTTCAGTAACAAGATCTACCTAAATGATTGGTGTGAATCCACAGGAGGTACCAGCGACGTTGTTGAACCAGCAACTGGCCACGTTTTAGCTAAGATTGCGCTAGGAAGTGGTGATGATATTCGTTCAGCCGTTACGGAAGCAAAGAAGCAGCAATCCCATTGGGCTAACCTACCGTTTGATCAGCGAGGTAAGGTTTTACGTCGGGCAGCCGAGCTGATTCTCCAGCACAAAGATACATTTATCGAGTGGAATATTCGGGAGTGTGGCTCAATCGCACCTAAAGCCGAAGCTGAGCTTTATGGTGCCCACGAGCAATTGAACATGGCGGCTGCCATGACGATGCAGCCTGATGGTATCACCTTACCTTCAACTATCCCTGAGCGACGCAATACCTGTCGACGTGTCCCATTAGGTGTTGTCGGTGTTATCACTCCATGGAATTTCCCGTTGCTGCTGGCCATGCGTTCAGTGGCACCCGCGCTAGCAGTGGGCAACAGCGTTGTCTTAAAACCGGATCCTCAGAGTGCAATAACAGGAGGTCTGCTGATCGCTAGGCTTTTCGAAGAGGCCGGGCTGCCTGCTGGCGCTCTGCAAGTACTTCCTGGTGGCGCTGAGGCGGGGGAAGCTTTAGTAGAGCATCCAATGACTGCCATGATTTCCTTCACTGGTTCGACAAACGTAGGGAAAAAGATAGGCAGAACGTGTGGAGAGTTACTCAAAAAGTCTGCCTTGGAACTGGGGGGGAATAATGCATTTATCGTGCTGGATGATGCTGATATCGAGGCTGCATCATCCCATGGTGCTTGGGGCGCCTACCTTCATCAGGGGCAAATATGTATGCAGGCTGGTAGGCACTTTGTTCACGAGAGCGTTGCAGAGGAATATATCAGCCGCTTAGCTGAGCGTGCCGAACGTCTTAGGGTAGCAGATCCATATCTTGGAGCTTCAGATATTGGGCCGTTAATTAACACGAGCCAGGTTGAAAAAATTAATAAGATTATTGCTGAGTCCGTAGAGGCAGGCGCTAAGCTGATCACCGGTGGCCATAGCCATGATCAGTTTTATCGACCTACAGTGTTAAGTAATATTCGTTTAGACATGCCAGCGTGCCAACAGGAGTTATTCGGCCCAGTGGCACCGGTGATCACTTTCTCTAGTGAAGATGAACTGGTTGAGATGATAGCGGCTTCACCTTACGGCTTGGCTGCGGCCATTCACTCACGTTCCATAGGCCGAGCCATGAAGCTTGCGGACAGAGTGCCTGCAGGTATGATCCACATTAATGACCAAACTGTTAATAATGAGTTCCATGTTCCTTTCGGCGGCTTCGGAGATTCAGGGAACTCAGGTCGATTCGGCGGACCTGCTAATCTTGAGGAGTTTACTCAGTCTCAGTGGGTTAGCGTAATGGATACACCCGTTACCTATCCTTTCTAGAGCTTCACTTTTCCTTAAAATGGCCACAAGTTCTAGGTAACAAGGTTTGTGGCCTCATTTTTCTAAATATGGTGTAAATGTTATTGGAAATATAGTTGTTTATCGTATCGCCTTAATGGTCATGATAATAACTCTTATTTTTTTCATTTATACGATTTGGCTGGCTTTCCAAGCTTCCGATTTGGCGGAGATTTGTACTTTATAGCTGGCGACGTCACCCCCCAGATTGAGTAGCGCTACACTTTAGAGTCCGATCCTATGGGTAAGGAGATTGGACATGAAGAAGCGTTTCAGCGAAGAACAGATCATTGGTTTCCTGGGCGAAGCCGAAGCGGGACTGCCCATCAAGGAGCTATGCCGTCGGCACGGCTTCTCAGAAGCCAGTTACTATCTATGGCGCAGCAAATTTGGCGGTATGAGCGTCCCCGATGCCAAGCGACTCAAAGAACTCGAAGCCGAAAATGTACGCTTGAAAAAGCTGCTCGCTGAGTCGCTACTGGAAATGGAGGTCACTCGCGAGGCGCTGAGAAAAAAGTGGTGAGTGCCCCTGCACGCCGAGACGTGGTGCGCTTTATGGTTTCACGTGGCCTGAGTGAGCGCCGAGCACTGCGTGTCATCCGTATGAGTGCCAGCGCGTTACGCTATCAGCGAATGCCGGATCGCAACCAGGGCTTACGCGAACGCATCCTGGCGCTTGCGCATCGGCACCGTCGCTATGGGGCGGGCATGATCTATCTGAAGCTTCGTCAGGCCGGAGAGCCGGTCAATCACAAGCGTGTTGAGCATCTGTATGCCGAAGCGCGCTTGCAGGTGAAGCGTCGCAAGCGCAAGAAGGTTCCCACGTCTGAGCGAAAGCCCCTTGGTCGCCCTGGTGCCGCCAATCAGGTCTGGTCAATGGATTTTGTTTTTGACCGTACGGCAGACGGACGAGTGATAAAGAGCCTCACTGTTGTCGATGGCGCGACCCATGAAGCCGTGGCTATCGTGCCTGAACGTGCCATTGGTGGGTTGTTTTTAACACGTATTCTGGATCATCTGGCGTTACAACGTGGCCTACCTAGCGCCATTCGTACGGATAATGGAAAGGAGTTTTGTGGGCGTGCCATGCTGTCATGGGCTCATCTACGTGGCGTTGCTCTGTTTTTAATCGAACCTGGAAAACCCAACCAAAACGCCTACATCGAATCGTTCAATGGGCGCTTTCGAGATGAATGTCTGAATGAGCATTGGTTCACCAGCCTTCATCACGCCCAGGTTGTCATCGAGGCATGGCGGCGGGAGTACAACGAAGAAAGACCGAAGAAGCGTCTTGGAGGGCTGACACCGTCAGCCTATGCCGAGCAACTGGTGGTAAAACACGATAAAGTTACTTCTGACTCTAAACCCGGCTGCTACTGAGAAAGGGGTGACGTCGCTGGGGGTTGCCCGTCTGATATCCAGTCTAGGTCTGTTCCCCGATTTTTTCCCTTTAGGTAGCCAAGAAGAGCGGCTGACCTTACGCAACACTTGCAATTTGATAATGATTATCCTCCTTAGCCCGTGTCTGCTTTCGCAGCGCGGGTATTTTTTATGCGCTTCTATTTCACTTCGCCCTTTATCCTTTTGTCGCAAGTTGAAATCAACTGACAACGTCTTGGGGTAGCCGGAATCCACGTTCTGGCGTTCGCAAACCACTATATCGATCAAAAGGAAAAGCATGCAGTAAGTATAGGAAAGGAATGTTAGCGCACATGTCGTAAAGATTTTTAAAATACTCTTTTAAAATAAAGGATTAACCGCTTTTCACCAATACCTGCCAGAGCAGTGAAAATAAAAATATAACGTCAGTCGAGATACCTATGAAGTATGGAACGGAACTCAAACGATATTGGTCGGGTACGCGGGATCTAGCCGATATTAGTGCGAGCAAAACAACAACGTCGTTTTTAGGCCCTAGATAGGCGTATTCCACTCTTTCCCTGAATGCATTGACGCTATCGCCGGGCAACCAAGACAACGATAAAAAACCAACGATAGGGTTTCACCATGACCGTGAAGATATTTGATACTCCCGAGGTCCAGGACTTTGTCAAAACCGTGGCCGGCTTTGACCAGACCGGCGGCAACGAG
>NZ_FNII01000029.1 GCF_900103865.1 Vreelandella arcis | reverse complement strand
ATTGCCCGGGGTGGCCCACAAAGGGCTTTGCATCGCTGAGCGCGGTACGGGAATGGATGCTGACGTTCGAACGGGCTTACAACGAGCAGCATCTTCACAGTGGTATCCAGTATGTCACGCCGGCGGATCGGCACCGTGGGATAGACCGAGAACGTCTTGAGCACCGGAAAGCGGTTTATGAAAGGGCGAAGCGCCGACAGCCTCAACGCTGGTCGGGCCGCACTCGGAACTGGGAGGTTCCTGGTTCGGTGTCGCTCAACCCGGGAAAAGAGCAGGAAATCGAGCGTAATAAACAGGCTGCTTAAGCGCAGCCATTTGGACAACTGGGTTGAAAATCACCGCTACCCCAAGGTGCGCATTTTGCGGGCTTCCGCCTGGGCGGCGGTTGTCGTGTCACTGGGCATCACCGCCGCTTATTACCAGGGGTGGTTTTGGCTAGCGTTTGCAATGACGCTACTGCTGGCCATTCAGTCAGCCTTTTACTCACCGGCCAAATACGGTTTGGTTAGAGGGCTATTTGGTAAGCCGCGCCTGGCGGAAGCTAACGGGCTTATCCAAGCCGTCACCATTGGCGCTATTTTGGCGGGCACCGTAGCGTTTACTGCGCTGTTTGAAACCTGGGTGACACCGAGTGCCCAAACACCCGCGCAACTGTTGCATCAAATAGCGCCGCTGGGCTGGCTGCTAGTGCTTAACAGCGTTTTCCAAGTGATCTCGCTTTACCGGCTAATGCCAGACGAGGTTCAGACACCCGCCACACCGCTTACCTGGCAACGCTACCTTCAAGGTACTGCCCTTAAAGACAACCTGCGGATCATTGCACACAAGCCCGTCATCAGACTGTCGATTATCGGCCTAGCCACCTTCTGGTCGGTGGGCCAAGTGCTGTTGGCCGCCTTTCCCGCCTATGCCAAAGACGCACTGAGCATCGATAACACCTTGGTGCTACAGGGTATTCTCGCCGCTAGCGGTATCGGCATTGCGCTGGGGTCGTTGCTCGCCAGCAAGTTCTCCCGCAACCGCATTGAAACTGGCTTAATCCCCGTCGGGGCGGTTGGGGTGGCAGTTGGTTTATGGTGCCTGCCGCTATTGACTACGCCCGTTAGCCAAGCGCTGAACTTTGTATTTATTGGCATGATGGGTGGGCTGTTTATAGTGCCGCTCAATGCGCTGATTCAGTTTCACGCCGCCGACAACGAACTGGGCACCGTGCTGGCCGCCAATAACTGGATTCAAAACATCGCCATGCTGGGCTTTTTGGTGCTCACGGCGCTGTTCGCACTGGCAGGTGTGGATAGCCATTATCTGTTGGTGCTGATTGCCACCGTCGCCATGGTGGGCGGTGGTTACACCATTATGAAGCTGCCTCAAAGCCTGGTGCGCTTTCTGTTGAGCTTCTTGCTGACACGCCGCTACCGCGTGGATGTGCATGGTCTGGAAAACCTGCCCGCCCAGGGCGGTGTGCTGCTGCTTGGCAACCATATCAGTTGGGTGGATTGGGCCATGGTGCAAATCGCCAGCCCACGCCCGGTGCGCTTTGTAATGTTGAAATCAGTTTACCAACGCTGGTACCTACGCTGGTTTTTCAAAGCCCTGGGTTGCATTCCCATCGAACGCGGCGCGGGTGCCGATAACGCCCTAACCGCCGTTGCTGAACAGTTGAATGCTGGTGAAGTGGTATGCCTGTTTCCAGAGGGCGCGATCACCCGCAACGGTCAGCTAGGTGAATTCCGCCGCGGCTACGAACGGGCCTGTCAGAAGGCAAATCCCGATGTACGCATTGTTCCCTTCTATCTGCGTGGTCTTTGGGGCAGCCAGTTCTCCCGCTCATCAAGCAAAATAAAAGAGTTGCGTAATTCGCCATTGCATCGCTCGGTGGTGGTCGCGTTCGGCAAGCCGCTGCCCAAAGACACCCCTGCCGATGTACTCAAGCTGCGCATTTTTGAACAAGCCACCAACTCCTGGCAGCATGCCATCAACGAACTCCCCAGCCTACCTGAGGCGTGGATACGCAGCGTAAAACGCCGACCCGGTGAGCTAGCCCTATCGGATTCCCTTAGCCGCCCGCTTAATGCAGCCCAGGCATTGACCGCCAGCCTGCTACTGGCTAAGCGCATTCGCAAACTGACTTCAGGGCAAAACGTCGGTTTGCTGCTGCCGACCAGCAGCGCAGGCGTGCTGACGAATATGGCGACCCTTTTGGCAGGCAAAACGCTGGTGAACCTCAACTACACCGCCAGCCAGTCAGCGCTTGCCTCAGCGCTCACGCAAGCCGAGATCGGCACAGTTTTCACCTCGCGCCGCTTTGTGGAAAAGCTCGAGAAACGTGGCCTGAATGTTAACCAGCTACTGGCGCATACTCACAAGGTGTACCTGGAAGACCTGCAAACATCCATTAGCCGCTCTGAGCGCGTCCGCACTTGGCTGGCCATTCGCTTGCTACCGGGCTGGCTGCTTCAACGCCTTTTCTGCCAAGCCCACGATGCCGACGCCACCGCCGCCATCCTATTTTCAAGCGGCAGCGAAGGCGAGCCCAAGGGCATAATGCTAAGCCACCGCAACCTGATGGCCAATATCAAACAGACTTCCGACGTGCTCAACACCCAGAGCGACGACGTGGTGATGGGCTCGCTGCCGCTGTTTCACGCCTTTGGGCTGACGGTCACCCAACTGTTGCCGCTGATCGAAGGCTTACCGCTGGTATGCCACCCTGACCCTACCGATGCCCCTGGCATCGCTGGCGCCGTTGCCAAGCACAAAGCCACTATTATGTTTGGCACTTCCAGCTTTTTAAGGCTGTTTGTACGCAGCTCAAAGGTGCATCCGTTAATGTTGGAAAGCTTGCGGATAGTGGTCGCTGGTGCCGAAAAGCTGGATGAACGCGTGAGCAGTGACTTTACGCTTAAATTCCACAAGCCCATTTACGAAGGCTATGGAGCAACCGAAATTGCCCCGGTGGCCTCAGTGAACCTGCCCGATGCCATGGGTATGCACTACCAGCAAATACAGCAGGGCAGTAAAGCAGGCACGGTAGGCATGCCGCTGCCCGGCACCAGTTTTAAAATCGTTGATCCAGACAGTTTTGCAGAGCTGCCTACTGGCGAAGCTGGCATGATCTTAATCAGCGGCCCTCAGGTAATGCAGGGCTACCTCAACGACCCACAGCGCACCGCTGCCGCCATTAAAGAGCTCGACGGCCAGCGCTGGTACGTCACAGGTGATAAAGGCTTTATCGATGAAGACGGCTTTTTAACGCTGATTGACCGTTACTCCCGCTTTGCCAAGTTGGGTGGCGAGATGATTAGTCTCAGCGCCGTTGAACAGGCGGTTAAAGCCGCTCTAAATGACCAAAGCACCGAGCTGATGGCAGTTGCAATTGCCGATAACCATAAAGGCGAGCGTATCGTACTGCTGTCGGAGGCACCGCTTGACGCCAGCGCCGTCAAAGCGGCCATGCGCTCCAACGGCACTCAACCCATGATGATTCCCAGCCACTGGTTGACAGTCGAAACGCTGCCGCGCCTGGGCAGCGGTAAAGCGGATTTCGACGGCGCTAAGCGGCTAGCCCAAGCGCAGTTGGAAGCAGAAAAGGCGTAGTAAACAGAAAAAACCCGGCACTTAAGCCGGGTCTTGATGAAGTATCAGTGTTTTACCAATTGTATTTCAAACTGCCAATGACGCTGCGGGATTCGCCGTAATAGCACCAGAAATCAGATTCACAACTCGCCACATATTCTTCATCAGTGATGTTATTAACGTTGAGCTGAGCCGTCCAACTTTCATTGATGTCATATCTCGCCATGGCATCGCCCACGGTATAACTGGGTACATCGATAGTAGATCCCCCTGAGCTTTCACCCACATGGCGAATGCCAGCCCCCACCTTCAAGCCATCCACAACGGCCCCTTCAAAGTCATAATCAAGCCAGGCCGATGTTTGGTGACGTGGAATTAGACTCTTACGCTGACCACCTTCGCCTTCAGCATCAGTATAAGTATATGCAGCAGTAAGTTGCAGTTGGTCGGTCAAATAGCCGACACCTTCTACTTCAAATCCTTGGGATGTCTGTTTACCACTCTGCTCCTGACGCCCGCCGCTTGATGAAGTCACGAGGCTATTGCGCTGTTCAAGATCAAAGATTGCAGCTGTTACATAGCCATCCCAAGTAGGAGGAGCAAACTTAACCCCAAGCTCCCACTGCTCACCTTCCAATGGTTCATAAAGATCTCCACCATCGTCAACGCTGGTTTGCGTCTCAAAAGACTCTGTGTAGCTCAGGTAGGGGTTAATGCCATGGTTCCCCAGATACATCACACCACCGGACCAAGAGACCTGATTATCATCGGCCCGCTCCGTTGTTCCAGTAGTGCGATTGGCGCTGTCAGTTTCTGCCTGATCGTAGCGAACAGCTCCCAGCAGTACCCAACGGTCATCAATACGCAACTGATCCTGTACATAAAAGCCAAGTTGCTCTTTATCGATCTGGCGGCGTTCTAATTGGTCGTCGGGAACAGAAACGATATCTCCTTGCGGATCGAAGATATCGACGGTGTCATAACCAGAAAAATCACTGTCGAATTGTTTATCATCGAGACTTAGGTCTTGGTAGTCCACCCCGAACAGCAAAGTATTTTCAGTACGATCTGTATACCACTTACCTACCATACGATTATCAATCGTAAAACTGTCGATCTCACCATCACGTTGTAAATGGCCGCGCGTAGCTGTTTGCTCATCAATGCGTGAAAGGATGTAGGTGCTACGCAAATCCAAATCGAGATGGCTATAACGAAAATCCTGCTCAAATTTCCAAGTGTCATCGAGCTGATGTTTGAATTCGTAACCGATGGCTGCCTGGGTACGTTCGTCCTTGTCGTAGTCGGGCGCGCCATAGTTAGTTTGGGGATCCACCTTCCCAAGCGGCGTGTCTTCTACCGTGCCATAGGGAAGTTTGAAGGGATTGACCGGAACGCCGTCGTCCTTCTGGAAGCTAGCGAGTAGCGTAAGCTGTGTATCATCGGAGAGATCCCATTCAAGGCTCGGTGCGAAGTAAACACGCTCGTTCTCGGTGTCATTTAAATCACCATCGCGTTCTTTATATAGCCCAACGACACGATAGCGTACGTCACCACTCTCGGTAACTGGACCTGATGTATCAAAACCCAATTGGCGGTGATCGCGGTTGCCCGCCTGAATGTCAATCTCCCCCCTTTGTTCATCGGTAGGGCGTTTGCTCACGGCATTGATCAGCCCCCCAGAAGGTGCCTCGCCATAGAGGATCGATGCAGGCCCCTTAAAGACTTCTACACGCTCAAGGCCGTAAGTTTCAGGTAACCACTGGTAATAACCGATCCGATAGAGACGAAGGCCATCCAGATAAGTTGCCTGGTCGAACCCCCGGATCTTGAACCAATTCGTGTTGTTGTCCGATCCATAGTGGCCTGAAAGCACACCAGAGCGATATCGGAACGTCTCGTCGAGTTGCTGGACGTTACGATCATCAAGCTCTTCACGATTCACAGTAGATACTGGGCGTGGGGTCTCTACCATCGGCGTATCAACCTTCAGCGCCGTGGCGGTAACCACGGTGGTGCCGGTATCGATCGTCTCTTCCTGGGCAAGCACGGCAAGCGGTGTAATGCTCAAAACGCCGCCTAGCGATAGAGTGAGTGAACGTCGCACAGCGACAGCGAGCGGTAAGCGCGCGAAGCAAATAGGGTTCCGGTGCATGAAGAAGACCTTGAGGGTTATTAGAGGAAGCGTATAGTTATAGTAAAGCGAATGATACGAATTTTTATTACGCTTCACAATGGCGATTAATACGCATAAGCCCTCGACTGGCTCCGCACCCTCAAGAGGCTTTTCTTGCTACCGGTTTGAATGAAAACAATAAGTACGTCGAGCATGCCCAAAAGCACCTTGCAGTTGTTCAACAGGTGCTCTGGATATAAAGCGCTAAGGGAGTATTTTTCATCGGGGCAAACCAGGGATTAGTCAGGCGCTTAATGGCTCAACTGCAATGCAGGGCGGTCAGGCCCGAGTAGCACGCGGAAGTTGGTTGCTGACAGCGGCTTACTGAGCCAGAACCCCTGGGCACCATCGCAGCCTTCTGATTCAAGATGGTTCAACTGTGCTTGGGTCTCGACGCCCTTGGCGATAACACGCACGGCCAAATTCTGGCCAAAGTTGATAAGCGCCTTGATGAACATGGCATCTTCTCGATTATTGAGCATGTCATGCACAAAACAAGGCGCGAGGTTGACTGTGTCGATGGGAAAACAATGCAAATGTTTCAAGCTGGCACTACCGTCACCGAAGTCGTCGATGGCAATGCGTATCCCCATACGGTTCAACTCGGCCAGGGTCGATATTGAAGCGTCGGTATGAAGATGCATGAGGCTGTTTTCAGACACGTCCAGCTCTAAAAAATGGGGATCCAGCCCGGTTTTGTTCAATATTTCCGCCACACGGGCGGGTAATGTCTTGTCGCGCAGTTGCATGGCCGACATGTTCACCGAGATGGGCACGATATCGCCCCCTTCGCGGCGCCACGCCTGTAACCGACGGCAGGTCTCGCCCAGCACCCAGTAACCAATAGGAACCATGAGCCCGCGGGCTTCTGCGACCGGAAGGAACGCCGAGGGCTGCATAAGGCCTTGTGTCGGACTGCGCCAACGAAGCAGCGCTTCTGCGCTCACCATATAACCAGTGGCGATATCTATTCTAGGTTGGAAGTCGAGAAACAGTGTGTCTGCCTTTAGCGCCAGGTGCAATTGAGACCCTAAATTATTATTTTGCGCTTTCAGGGCGTTCATCTCGGCACTGAACAACTGGCAATTGTTGCGTCCGCTTTTCTTGGCGTGATACATCGCTGTATCGGCATTATTGAGCAAGGTATGTTCATCAGTGCCGTGATCGGGATAGAGACTGATCCCAACACTGGTGGTAATACGCAGCTCGTGATCGAAAATTTGGTACGGTTCGGCTAGTGCGCTAAGGATTTTCTCCGCAATTCGGGCGGCATCCTGTGACTTTTCAATTTCACTCAGCAGCACCACGAACTCATCACCCCCCTGACGGCATATCGTGTCTGTTGTACGAACACACTCGTTGAGACGACCCGCCACCGACTGTAACAAGGCGTCGCCTATCGCATGACCCAGCGAGTCGTTGATGGTTTTGAAATCATCGAGATCCAGGTACAACAGGGCGAACTGATGCTGATGCCGCTTTGCCAGACCAATGGCTTGAGAAAGGCGCTCCGAGAGCAGGATACGATTGGGCAACTCGGTGAGGGCATCATGTTGCGCCTGATAAGCCAGCTTGGACGAATGGGTCGGCGAGTGGTGGGCATCATGAAACACGATGACCGCCCCTTTAAGGCAGCCGTCTCGGTCATGGATGGGTGACGCGGAATCCTCTATCAACAACTGGCTGCCATCCTTGCGAATCAGTACGCAATCCATGGCGAGGCCAACAGTGCGGTTTTCTTCCATAGCCCGTTGCGCTGGGTTGGCGGCCGTCTGGAGCGTCTGGCCATCGATAAGCGTCAGCACCTGAACCAAGGGTTTGCCGAGCGCATCGACACACGACCAACCGGTCAGGGTTTCGGCCATCCGATTCAGATAGGTGACCCGAGACTCAAGATCCGTCGTGACCACGGCATCGCCGATCGAATTCAGTGTTACCTGAGCCCATTCCTTCGCAGCTTGCAAGGCGGCTTCAGCATCACGCAACCGCGCGTCGGCCTCTTCCTGCGCAGCGGCCTCATCAGGCACATGAATGTGCCCTGTCGCTCCCTGCCCCATGAACCTTACCTCTTTTTTTGAAACGACAGCCTCTACTCATCATAGAACCAAAGAAAAACGAATGCGTTGGCTTTGGAGAAGTTGGCGTTGTTTTTTTCGACCTTAAGGGAGTCACACGCCGCGACTCTGTGCGCAACCGAACATATAGAAATGTTTCAATGCGGCATCAAGCACGAGTTTGAGAGGTTGGAGCAGAAGCAAAATGTCATCTCGGCTGCCAAGCTGCTTGTGGCAGTAATAATTCAAGAAGGGTGGCGCTGCGTTCCCAGCAGCGCACATAGTGCAACATCCTTGTTTAGGCATATCCGTCGCCTCACTTGTACACACACTAGACGTTAAGTCAGTGGCTGACTGTGCGCTGCCGAACATGGCGTGGACATCTCCGAAAAACCTACCTTTTATTATAAAAATCAATATCTTAAATATAAACGAACCATTTTATGTGCGTTATCGTACAGAATTTCCTCTACAGCGTCCTATACTTAAGTTTGGCAAGCCTTACATAGGCGATTCCCGTCAAACTACTCAACAGCTAGCAATAAGGGGGATACTCAATGCAAGGGCCTGGTGATTTCCGGAAAAATGCTTTGCTTGGCTTACTGCCTGAAGAGGAACTGAATCGCCTGCTACCTGATTTCGAGAGAGTGACACTGACACTGGGTCAATCGCTTTGCGAAGCGGGACAGGTCATGAAACATGTCTACTTTCCGCTGGACTCCATCGTCTCGCTGCTGTGCGTGATGGAGGATGGCGCCTCGACAGAAATTGCCGTGGTGGGCTATGAAGGGGTGGTGGGCGTCTCACTATTCATGGGCGGTGAAACCACACCCAGCCGAGCGATCGTCCAGAGTGGCGGGCAAGCGTTACGTCTCAAGGGCCATCTGCTCAAAAACGAATTCTACCGCGCCGGCCCCATGCAGCGACTGCTATTGCGCTACACCCAAGCTCTGCTGACGCAGATGGCACAGACAGCGGTTTGCAATCGCCATCACAACCTTGATCAGCAACTATGTCGCTGGTTGCTGCTCAGCATTGACCGGTTACCAAACAATGAGCTGATCATGACCCAGGAGTTAATTGCCAATATGCTGGGCGTGCGTCGTGAGGGAGTCACCGAATCGGCGGGTAAGCTCCAGAGAGCTGGCCTGATCTCCTACCATCGTGGCCGTATCAATGTGCTTGACAGGCCTGGGCTAGAGGAGCGGGTCTGCGAGTGTTATGCGGTGGTCAAGGAAGAATACGACCGCTTGCTCAATCAGCAAAACGTTATGTGAGCGAGGGCAGCCCCACATTTCAGCAGGCATTATCGCGCTATGTGCGCTACCGTGCCGACGCTTAATTTACTGAATGGTAATATATAGATAGACCGTCAGATTGCCAAATGACGGTCTATCTGCAGTCGACATCAAAATGAGTTATCCCTTCATTGTGCCGTTTGCCAGGTTCTTTTAACCGGAGAGGCACATGACGTCTATTTTAAACGTTCCCGCTGCCAACCAACTACTTGCCGCGCTACCCGACGTCGAGCGGAATGCGTTTATGGCTGAATGCGAAACCGTGGAGCTTACGTTCGGCGAAGTGCTGTTCCAGCCCGCCGAGGCACTCACCCACGTCTATTTCCCCATCGACAGTTTCATTTCACTTATCGTCGTTATTGATGGTGATAACCGCCTGGAAGTCGCAATGGCGGGTCAAGAAGGCATGCTGGGCATATCACTGATACTGGGCATCGAAGAAGAACCGTTGCTCGCCTTGGTTCAAGGCGCAGGCTCAGCCCTACGCATCAACGCGGCAAACTTTCAGCGGCTATTATTGGAAAGCCCCGTATTGCATCAGCGACTGAAGCGATATCTTTACGTGGTGATGAAGCAGTTGGCTACGACAGTGGCCTGTAACCACTTTCATCGGATTGAAGCGCGCCTCGCCCGCTGGTTGCTGATGACCCAGGATCGCGCCGGGACTGATCACTTGCAACTGACCCATGAGTTTCTGGCCATGATGCTCGGGGTTAGGCGTGCCGGGATTACGATAGCGGCTTTAGCCCTACAGACGCGTGGGCTGATTCGCTATCACCGTGGCGAAATCAAAGTGCTTAACCGGACGGGCCTGATCGAGGCGTCCTGCGCATGCTACGCCGAAGATCGTGCGCTATATGCCAAGATGTTGCCGACACTATAAGGGCAACGGCAGCCCTGCCCTCTTCCCCTATTACTTTTAGTGTCTTCTGGCTATATGTACGCCACCAGACAGATCACCCCTCCTATTGCCTCTATGCTGCCGTTAAGTGCATGCGTCCTGAATTCCTGCAATCACTGCATTAGGTGCATCCACTCGCTAATAGGATCGATCTCATGCCACAGAAACCCAAACTTATTAACCTCGCCCTTCAGGGTGGAGGGGCTCATGGCGCTTTCACCTGGGGGGTTCTTGACCGGATTCTTGAGGACGGACGGCTAAAAATCGCCGGAGTCTCAGGCACGTCGGCGGGGGCGATGAATGCGGTGGCACTGGCCGATGGCTTCACCCGCGATGGCCCCGACGGCGGTCGCGAGGCTTTAGAACATTTTTGGCGAAGCATGGGCGACGGCGCAATGAACAGCCCAATGAAACGCACGCCCTACGACGTTCTGACAGGCAACTGGGGGCTGGAAAATAACCCCATGTATCATGCGATGGATGCGCTTTCCCGAGTGGCGTCGCCTTATCAGCTTAATCCGATGAATATCAATCCGTTGCGAGACCTGGTCGCGAAAAATATTGATTTCGAAAACGTGCGTAATTGCACTGCGTTCAAACTCTACATTTCGGCCACCAACGTGGAGAGCGGCAATGTTAAAATCTTCCCTCGCGAAGAGATAACCTTGGACATGTTGATGGCCTCGGCCTGTCTACCGTACCTCTATCAGGCTGTCGAGATAGACGGCGTGCCCTATTGGGATGGCGGCTACATGGGCAATCCCTCGCTGTTTCCCTTTCACGACGAGACGGGCACCAACGATATATTGGTCATTCAGATCAACCCGATCGAGCGTAAAGGCGCGCCAAAGAACGCCCAAGACATACAGAACCGGATGAACGAAATCAGCTTCAACAGCAGCCTGCTTAAAGAACTGCGCGGGATCGACTTCGTTGACCGACTGATTCGTCAGGGCAAGCTCTCGGCCGATGAATACCGTCAGGTGCGAGTGCATGTCATGGAAAACCAAGCAGAACTGATACCTCTGGGCGCTTCATCAAAGATGAATGTCGAATGGCAGTTCCTCACCAAGCTGCGCGATCTTGGCCGCGACACCGCCAACAACTGGCTGGATGAGAACTTTGCCATCATCGGCGAGCGTTCGAGTGTCGATCTGCGGCAGATTTTTCAGGGGATCGGTGCGCAGCATCAGGGGTAAGGGTGGCAGAAGCTTTTTGGGGTTGGGTTAACTTATGATGCTAGGTTTGAGTAGTGCTATCTCTCAGAAGGGATTGCCCAAGGGTTAATAGTCTCGACGCTCAACGTCTCGAAATCCTTTATGTTGCGTGTCGCTAGCACCGCTCCATGCCGGATGCAGATAGCCGCAATTTGGGCATCGGCCATGTGCACCTGCTTTCCTGTACGCTCGCTAGCAGCTACTTGCTCTGCATAATGAACAGCAGCTTCGCTATCGAATGGCAGAATGCGGCCAGCGAAGTCTTCCTCGAACATTCCTGCTGCCATCGCTGCGAAACTACGCTTGCGTCTGCCGTCGGGCAGGCGTTCGATGCCGTAGAGAATTTCAGCGACCGTAATCGCCGAAATTGCCACTGCAGCAGCATCCTGCCTATCCAGCCAGTCTACAACCCGAGCAGCTGGCACAGTCCGCATCAACTCGGAGAGCACGTTGGTATCAAGAACCATCATGCGCCGAAGCCGGGATCACGAGGCTTATCAGATCTAGCTGGCACTTCCAGTTCGACGCCTCCCGCGTCTGCGAATCGATCCCGTATGCGGCTTCCCAGCCCCACTTTCTGAGGCTGGTTGAGCGCTTTGCGCAGAATGATGCGAACTTCCTCTTCCATGGAATGACCATGCATCGCTGCTTCTATACGCAGTTGGGACTTTAGCTGTTCGTCAAGATTACGAATAGTGATTGATGCCATACCAGCCTCCTCAGATGCTTTCGTTGCAATCAATGATAGCACAATCTCGATGATTTAATTTCGACTGAAACGTTTGCCATGCCTGATCACATTGATACAAAGAGCAGAGTCTAAAGTGTAGCGCTACTCAATCTGGGGGTGACGTCGGCAGCAATACAACATTCCTTTCCACGCCACTACATATCTTTAATTTTTTGCAAAAAATCTACCAACTTGTGAACTTTAGTTGAAGGGTTATCGGTTCCACTTTCCCTTGTAACATCAAGAGTTTTTTGCGCGTAGGCCTTAGCCTGTGGCAGCTGTTCCAAAAGATCCAAAAAGACCCCACGATGCCCCTTTTTATAATCAGGGATATAGTTTTTCAGATCGCTTAATGCTTGCTCAGCTGAGCTGTTACCTGGCAAGCTTTCATATGGTTTAGTAGTATATATAAAATGCAATAAAAGCCAATACTCAAAACAAGGTACAGATGTTATATGATAAAAAGTCTCTTTTGGGACTGCAGCATCAATTTCCTGACAAGTCTCATAATATCCATCATGATTATCCTTATCAAAAACACAGAAAACTTTATCAAACTCATCCCCTGCATCTTTCGCTTCTCGATAGCGCTGGCGCGCATAGTCCCAAATACTTTTTGGACTCGAGCCAGTCTCACCAGTTATCTCAACATTAGCCGTATTTAGTTCATAATGTTCCTGAATCCCTTTAAAATAAAATGGTTCAGTTTTTTTACCCTCACAAACAACAAGTACTTTAGCATATGGTGAACGTTTTGCCTTTCTCCGAGAAAGCTGCTTAGCTGATCTAGCCTTACGCTTGTGAAACAAGTCATCAGTTCCCATTACTTTTCTCCCAAGCTAATTGTTAGGTCCTTAACGAAGGGGAGTGCACCATAGCGACCAGACAAATATGAAAGCTCTAAATTCTCTCTTCCCTTTCGTGGACTAAAATCAGTTAAAGGATACAATTGTGTCGATTGATCTTTGTTTTTTTCACAGAACCAAATTTGGTCGCGACGAAACACATCTTGGTCCAGAATTGATGTTTCATGCGTTGTAAAGACTAGCTGGGCATTCTTGGGATTTGTTTCACTGCTATGAAAAAGAGACACTAAGAACTTTACAAGTTTTGGATGTAAATTATCATGCAGTTCATCAATAAAAAGAATATAGCCATTAGCCAAGCTATCCACCCAAGGACCGGCAAAACCAAACAGCCGCTGAGTACCATCTGATTCATCATCAATATCGAAAGCGACTTCGCCTCCATCTACACTTTTATGAATCGTTTTGATATCTAATACTTTTTTCCCCTTCATATCTTTAGCGATTTGATCCTTAATTCCTTGAGGCATATCTTCAGGCAGCGCCCCCGGGTCGAATGGCTCACTTTCAACTTGAATGTCTTCAATAGACAAGTCAGCTGCCTTTAGGAACTCAAGAACTTTCTCTTTTTCTTTTTTTTCACATAAAGATGCACTAAAACCCATTCCCCATCCACCTACACCACTCATTCGGAGAATCTCGTCAAACCAGTCATAAATTGGCTGAAGCTGTTTGCTATTTAACTGAATAGCCGTAGACAAGAATAGTGCATTATCCCTAGTAGACCTTTGCCAGAGCTGCTTTTCACCATACAGGTTATTACCCAATTCCCAATCATACTCTTGCTTATTTTCGTTCCAAGCCCTTCCAAACCACCGCTGCGCTCGCCCTTTTGGATAAGCCAAAAGCCACTCTTCATAAATTTTTTCTTGAGTGGCCGAAAATCCATATTGGTATCTGACATGATCCACGATAAAAACAGCTTCAAATTCACTTGGTGCGTTATATTTTTTTTCACTAAGCCTGAATGGAGAGATTGGAAGTTTGTCCCCCCTCTGATGGCTCGAGGCAGAATTCACCACAATGTCTTTCATCGCCCGCAACGCAAGTAAGAAATTAGTTTTTCCGCTTGCATTTGCTCCATAAATAGCGGAAGACCGCAATAAATTAAAATCACTGAATGCATTTACTTTAAAAGTATTCTCTTCGGCTAACTCTCTCCCTTTAGCCGTTGCCATGCTAAGCGTTTGGCGATCACTAAAAGATCGAAAATTGGACACACCAAATTCAATCAACATATCAATCTCCTAAAACAATAAAAATGACAAAATATGCTAAATCAAGTCAGAAGGAACCCATACCCCTCCTTATAATGCCATTTTTTGACATTTTTTTCCAAAAATCAATACAAAAAACCTCAACGCCATCCAAGATCAAGCCCCTAACACTCGCCGACCATGTCAGTAATTAGTGCCGCAAGCTCAAGGGCAGGCATTTTCCCGCCAAGCCCCCGGGCAAAGAAGCTAAGATCGCAAGAAGGTTCTATTCGACCTCAAATTCGGAAGCTATTGAAATTCCTAGACAGATGTATCGATGATTTTCAACCTGGTTGTCTAACGAGCTTCTCCTAAGCAGCTTGTTTATTACACTCAACTTCCTACAATTTGCCAGGGTTGAGAGACCCCGAATCGGCTAACTCCCTATTTCGGGTACTGCCTAACCAACGCGTTGAATATCGGCGCCTAGCGCCTGGCAATTTTATAAACCGCTTTGAGGTGTTCAAGACATTCTCGGTCGCCACCCCTGTGACAGTCTGCGGGCGTCACGCACCTGATGCAGTATGCCTCCATCCATGTAATATTCGAACCTTCCACCGTGACAGCACCTAGCCAGAAATGACACAGTGATCTTACCTAGCAAAACGTTGATGAAAGAACACTGATGCCATCCAGAAAATATTAATTAGTGTTGAAAATGTTGCTGATGCAACGGTAGCCGTTGGCTTCGGTAGGCCAACTCCTCGGGGAGCAGTATAGCGTCGTACCCGTCAGAGCGAGTAAGTTACAGGTAATTGCTATGGCGACGCTTGCGGCGGTATAGCAATTACCACCACTACACACTAAGTTTCGAAATTTTTGAAAAGGCTAAAGATTCTATATATATAACTTTATTTATCTATATTTCTTGAATCCCTCGAATCAAGAGTCCATGACACAATAAAAGATGTTGGCATTGCAAATCTCAGCAAGCCAATATTATCTTCTTTAACCTCCAAGTATGCTTCTTTGCCTAGTCTAGAAAGGATCAAAACATCCTTTATAATACAAACATCATAATCTGTAGTCGATACCTCTAGATCTAGTGCTTTATACAACTCGCATCCACTTTTATTTAACACCAACTCAGAAGCCTGTATATTTCCAAACTTATATATTTTCATCACACCATATGGGATTCTATCGAACTTACCAAAGAGCGAAAGAACCATAGAAAGAGCCATTAACCCTAAGACAAACTCTTTAACATATGGCTTAGCATTATTTTGAGGAGTAGCTGAAGCCATATTTACAAAAACAAGAAACACTGTAGCAAAAAAACCATTTAACAATGCTACATAACTAATATTACCGAACTCATCGGCCGTTAACTTTAAAATAAAGTATAACGGTGTTAGCATAAAAGATGCTGAAACCAGTGTTGCAAAAACTAAAAAAACAAATTCTTTAAGACCAACCAAAAATCTAAACCCACTTTGAAAACAAAGGAAATATAAAAACAACATTGAAGGTATAATTAATATAGCCAGCCAATACCAACCTTCGAAATAAATTTTAATAAACATACTCAAATAAACAGCAAGCAGTGGTATCGCAAACCAAATTAGTAAATTCAAAAAGTTGCTATTGAAGCTATTATCAACCCAATATTTCTTGAGATTTGATCTTTCTCCTAAAACATTCCATATGCCGCCCCAAAAAGACCCAGCTAAAACCATAGCCCCCAGCATTGTTAATATAATCACAACCGATGTTGCAGAAGCTGCTGCTGTTATTGCAACTGAAGACTTTAGATCAAAATCAGGCATATACCCTATAAGCGCATAATAAATAACAAAAACCCCACCTCCAAAAACAAGTATGGTTGACCAGAAAATACTAGCGACATTGGAGTAAAAATATTTTTTTAGGCTTCCTTCTTCCATTTCAGAACTCCTATTTATCATTTCTTAACAAACTCATTAGTTATAGAGCGAATTGCAATTATATTTTTTTCACAACTATCTAACTTTACAACTAAATCTTCAGCTCTTAGATGAGTATACCTCCTCAGCATCTGCATCGACTTATGCCCACTGATTGCAGCCACCTCCTGACCAAATAGACCTGCCTCTACTAATCGGCTGACTGCCTCATGTCTTAAATCATGAAAGTGAATGTCATCAAGCCCTGCCTTCTTCTTGGCCTGATTCCAAACCTTCGTATAGACGTAAGGGCCCCGCTTGCCTTCTTTACCTGGCTCACCGAAAAACACCAGGTTGCAGTCAAGTGGGCGCAATGGGTTATTCAGGGCCTGCTTGAACACTTCTGTCGCTGCTTGAGTTAGCCTGGATTTCTCATAGCACCTCAGCCAGTACCGCACTCAGGCTGTAACACCGTTAAATACCTACTGGTTCGACTTACATCGGCTACTTTTTAACCACTTTCCGTCGTTCAGACACACCTCCCCCTTTCCCCCATTGCGTCGGGCCGGGGGCGCCCGAGCAGTCAGTTCGGCACCAACCGCCTGACGAGATCGGATAGCGCCGTTTTATAGGGGTAGCTGTCACTCATGAGTACGCGGATTCGACGCGTATTGCGGATGATGACCGCGCCTACCTTGATGAGCTTGAGCCTCAGGTTGCTAGGACTCATGCGCGCGAAGGGCGTGTGCTTCAGGTAAGTCCGCAAGCG
>NZ_FNII01000034.1 GCF_900103865.1 Vreelandella arcis | reverse complement strand
ATCATGTGCACCCGCGAGCTGGGCGACCCCTTCCGTCGCGACGCGCTGAAGAAGCCGGTGCGTCTGCTTGAGAAGTACCAGGACTACGTCTGATCGAAGGTGCTGCAGGGGTTCCCCCGGTGCTGCCGGGGGCTTTTTTGTCTGACGACTGCCGCGACGTGCGGCAGGCATGAGAGGCCATTGCATGAAAGCCTTGAATCAGATTCTCGAGAGCGCGCGCCTCGATCCCCGGCGCATCGTGCTCTGCGAGGGCGAGGATGAGCGCATCCTTAGCGCGGCCGCCAAGGCGGCGGAGCAGGGCATTGCCAAGATCCTCCTGGTGGGAAGCCGCGCAGACATTACCGCGGCCGCTAAGCGTTGCGGCGTCGATTTGGCAGCGGTCGAGGTGATCGACCCGGCTGACTCGCCCCTGACCGACGACCTGGCGAGGGCGCTGCTGACGCTGCGCGAGAAGAAGGGCATGACCCCGGAGCAGGCCGCGATGGCGATACTCGAGCCGCTCTGCTTCGCCAACATGCTGGTCCGCGAGGGGCACGCCGACGGCACCGTGGCGGGGGCGGTGAACACCACCGCCGACGTGGTGAGAAGTGCCATCCAACTGCTGGGGCTGGCCCCGGGCAGCAAGCTGGTCTCGAGCTTCTTCCTGATGATGCTCTGCAAGCCCTTCCACAGCCTCAAGGGCGGCATTATCTTCTCCGACTGCGGCCTGGTCATCGATCCCGACGCGGGGGAACTCGCCCAAATCGCCATGGCCGCCGCCGACAGCGCTCAGAAGCTGCTGAAGGAGAACCCCCGGGTGGCCATTTTGTCGTTCTCGACCAGCGGCAGCGCCAGCCACGGCAATGTCGAGAAGGTCGTGAAGGCTGCCCGCGAGGTGAAGGCTGCCCGGCCGAAGCTCGCCATCGACGAGGACGTGCAGCTTGACGCCGCCATCGTGGCCGAGATCGCCGAGCGCAAGCTGCCCAACTCGAAGGTCAAGGGCAACGCCAACGTGCTGATCTTCCCGAACCTCGAGGCCGGCAACATCGGCTACAAGCTGGCCGAGCGGATTGGCGGCGCCGAGGCCATCGGCCCGCTTCTGCAGGGCCTGGCCAAGCCGGCCAACGACCTCTCCCGTGGCTGCAGTGTCGATGATGTCTTTCACGTGATCGCGGTGACCACGGTGCAGGCCCAGAGCCTGTCGGCCGCCGGCGAGGCCTGATGGTCATCGGCACAGGCACGCCATGGTCCTCTGGTCCCTGACGATGGAGCTCGGGGGGCTTTTCGCAACGCTCACCATCATGGGCGTGGCTGGCTACGTGCATACGGTGTCCGGTTTCGGCCTCGGCATGATCGTGATGGGCGCCGCCGGGGGGCTCGGCGTGGCTTCGGTACCGGTGCTCGCGGCGGTGGTTAGCTTGGTGACCCTGGTCAACAGTGCCGTCGCCCTGCCGGGGAGGTGGCGCGGCCTAGGGACGCAGCGAATCATGGCGCTTGCTGTAGGCATCGTGCCCTCTATCATGGTGGGCGTCTGGCTACTTTCGTGGCTGGACGCCACCTTAACAGTGCTGCTCACCCTGCTACTGGGTGCACTCGTGCTCTCTGGGGGTATTAGTATCGGCTTGCGCCCCCGTCCCCTCCGCGCCGAATCCCCGTCCTGGACCTTCGCCGTAAGTGGCTTTCTGACGGGACTGTGCGGAGGGCTCTTCGGTGTTCCCGGTCCCCCGGTTATTTATCACTGCTACCGTCAGCCGCTGCCGCTGGAAACGATCCGGCTGCTGCTGATCCTATGCTTCGCAATAACTTCCGGGGTGCGCACTATTTACGTCGGGAGCCAGGGTGGACTGACCGGCGACGTTTGGCAGCTGGCTCTTTGGTCGATGCCGGTGGTAGGCGGTGCAACCTGGCTCGGACGTTGCTTTCCCCCGCCATGCTCCGCCGCGCTGATGCGCCGGCTGGCCATGTTGACCCTGATTGGACTGGGCGCGGCGATCTTGCTGAAGGGCGTGCTTTTACTGGCCTCAGGCTAGTATTAACGGCGTTGCCCTGGCATTATATCTCGCCTTTTTCGGGGCGCAGAAGACCCAGGCGCATACATGCGTCTGGTCGCGCTCTACTCCTTCTTTACTCCGCGCGACCTGCGTCAGGATGGAAGTCGCCAACAGGATCGAACGCACGATGACCCCAGAGGTATTACTGTCATTCATCGCCATCGCTGCCATCGCCGGCTACTTCCAGACGGTTACCGGCTTCGGGCTGGGTATGATCGTGATGGGCGCGACCAGCGGGCTGGATGTCGCGCCCGTGGCCTCGGTCGCCGCGGTAGTCAGCCTGATGATGCTGGCCAACAGCGCGGTGGCGCTGCCGGGCAAGCTGAAGCATCTCGACATGGCGGTGATCGGGGCCACCGTGCTCGGCATCTTGCCGGCGACCGTGGTCGGCGTGCTGCTGCTCGACGTGATGAGCGGCAGCGCCGAGAGCGTGCTGCGCATCGCCCTGGGCCTGCTGGTGGGCTATGGCGGGCTCAGCCTGGTGCTGCGCCCCCGCCAGCGCGAGACGCTCTCCTCACGGGGCAGCTTCTTCCTCAGCGGCGTGTTCTCGGGACTCTTCGGCGGGCTCTTCGGCATCGCCGGGCCGCCGGTGATCTACCAGTGCTATCGCCAGCCGCTGCCGCCGGTGGCGATCCGCAACATGCTGATCCTGATGTTCGCCTGCACCTCTGGCATGCGCACCCTGTTCGTCGCCGCCACGGGCGGGCTGGATCTCGAGATCTTCGTGCTCACCGCCTGGGCGATTCCCGTAGTGGCGCTGGTCACCTATGCCGGACGGCGCTGGCCGCCCCGTCTCTCGCCTTTGGCGATGCGCCGGGTCGCCTTCGTCACGCTGATAGTGATCGGTGGGGGGCTGATCGCTACCGAGCTCGTTTGAGCCTTACGTTCGTGCGCTCTCGCCGCACCGCTTCCTGAACGCCTCCTGACCGAGCCAACCCGGCGTGACTCAGAGGTCGCTGTCGCAGAGCCGCCAGGCACCCTCCTCGAGGGGCAGCAGGGCGGCGATGGCGGCGGTGGCCACCACGTGGGTGGTTTCCTGCACGGGGTCGTGGACGTTGAGCCCGCCGTGCACCACATTCACCTCGGCGCGCCCCCGGGGCAGCTCGGCGGCTACCACTGTGGCGTCGACCCGCTCGGGCTCCTGCACACCGATGGTCACCTGGACCCGCATCTCGCGGTGGTCGATGCCCAGCGACTTGAATAGCACGATGGAGGAGTGGTGCAGGGCGTCCTGCACGGCGCGGCAGGCCGCCTTGGTGTAGTCCTCGCCGTAGAGGTCGTTGCCGGTGCCCATTTCCAGGATGATGCGACGTTCAGCCATGCTCGGGCTCCATGTCGAAGGAGACGACGATGGCGGCGTTGGCGATCACGCTGGTGCCGCTGCCGTCGGGTTTGTCCACGTCCAGTCCGCCCTTGACCAGGCGTACCGACGGCTGGCCGTAGGGGAAGATTCTAAGCAGGGCGGCCGGGTCGACGGCAGCGGGGTCCTGTACCCCGATCTCGACATCGATCAGCATTGCTTCTTTGGGGAAGCCGAAGGCGTCGGCGACGTTCAACGAGTTGTGCCATAGGGCATCGCGAATCGCCCGGGCGGCGGCCTCGGTGTAGTCGCGACTGCGGATCGAGGTGCCCATACCGAACTGGGTCACCATGCGGGTTTTGGTCATGCGCTCTCTCCGTCGTCAGTCGCGGTCCTGGTGGTGGATCACGAAGTACTTGGTGATCGATATCGATCGCCTGATCATCGCCGATGGCGACCACCGATAAGTTCGACGATTTCGTCGAACAGGTGTGTATCCAGCGCTTGGGCCATGTCGGTGGCCAGGCAGCGACGGTAGAAGGGGCTAAGGTCCAGGCCAACACCGAGGCCCAGCACCTCTACTTGACCCTCTTGGCTGCGCCGGGCGACGACCTCCTTCAAGTGGTTGTCCAGGTAATAAGCGTCGTTGGCCAAGTTGGTGGCGCTGTCCGCTGGGCAGCCATCAGAGATTACGATTAAGATGCGGCGATTCTCGGGCCTTGCAAGCAGGCGCTCGCAGGCCCAGTCAACTGCCTCGCCGTCGATTCCTTCGCGAAACAGGTCGGGCTTAAGCAGTGCGGCGATGTCGGTGCGTGCGCGCCGCCAGCTGCGATCAGCGTCTTTGAACACCAGATGGCACACCTCATTGAGGCGTCCAGGCGCTCGGGGACGCCCACCGCTCATCCACGCCTTATAGGCACGACCGCCGTTCCAGGCACCGGTGGTGAAACCGAGCAGCTCGGTACTAGCCCCGATCATCTCTAGGGCGCGAATCAGGCTCTCGGCCATCATGGTCACCGGCATGATGTGATGCTTCATCGAACCTGAACAGTCGATCAGCAGGCTGACGGCGCAGTCGGTGCCGAGCTTCACTTGGTCGCGATAGAACAGGCGTCGTTCAGTTGGGGAGCTCACCAGTTGTGCGAGGCGCCGTCCATCAATCCGGCCCTCCTCCTCACCGAAGGCGCGGCCGTCGACGCGTGGCTCCCAGAGCACGCTGCCCAACCGTCGAGCTAGGCGTGGCAAGTTGATGGCCTGCTCGGTGGTGGCTTGGTCGAGCCGTTCGCGGTTATCGCGCAATAGGGCTCGGCGTACCAGACTGCCAGCGGCGATCTCGCGGTCGAAGCGGGTGGTGAAGACCCGATACGTCAGGGCCGCGTCCTCGAAAGTCTTGCTGTGCCCGGTGCTGGCGGCCGCTACTCCGTCTTCGTCACCCTCGCCGTCCTCGAGGTCGAGCAGTAGGGCGAAGGCGTCGCTGGGTGTCTCCGCCGGCTCCTCATCATTGTCATCGTCGGCCTGGGCCCGTTCAGCGCGGATCCGCTCGCCGACGACTCTGGCAATTTCCAAGGCATGATCCGCATAGCGACGTTGGTCTTGACGGTGCTGTCGAATGCCGCGCAGCGATGCTCCGAGCTCGGTGACCAGTGAGCCGCGCATGATTTCGATATGGTCCTCGATTTCCTCGGGAAGTTGCCGGCTCATCAGGCGCGACCAACAGACTTCGGCGACGGTATATACGAGCATCCCGAGGGAGCCTTCGGTGAGACCCGAATCGACGAAGTTGCGAGACCAGTGTCGGAAACGCCGGTTCAGGTTGTCGGCCATGCCCGGCATGTCGACGGGCACCCGCGTTTCCACGCGCAACTGCTCGAGCAGCTCGAAAACCAGTCGTTCAACCGGGTTCTCCGGGCAGCACTCGCGGTGCAGGGCCGAATCGGAGTGCAGCAGGCGCAAGGCCATGCCGTCGGCGGCGGCCCGGCAGTCGGCGAAGTTGTCCTGGGCGGGGTCGATGCGCAGGTGCGGCGCCAGGGTCGGCAAGCGCAACTCGCCTCGGTAGAGGCGCCGACCGCGGTAGTGCAGGTCGGCCTGGCCGGTTAGGGCGCGCAAGCTGGCCGCGCACAGCTCCTCAATACGCTGTTGACGGCGCGCCTGCTGCTGGGCGCTTTGGGTCATGAGGGGCTTGCCTCCCACATCCACGATTCATCTAGCTCCTCACCGAAGCAACGTTGGTAGTACTCGGCGACGAGTGGCCGCTCAGCCTCATCACACTTGTTGAGGAAGGAGAGCCTGAAGGCTAGCGCTGGGTTGCGGAAGATCTCGCAGTTTTCGGCCCAGGTGATCACCGTGCGCGGGGACATAAGAGTAGAGAGGTCGCCTGCGGCGAAACCCTGACGAGTCAGGTTGGCCACTGCCACCATTGATGCGATCAGCGCTCGCCCCTTTTCGGTGTCCTTGCTGGGCACCCGGCCGAGCACGATTGCCTCCTCCTCCTCGTGGGGTAAGTAGTCGAGCTTGGCGACGATGTTCCAACGGTCCATCTGGGCATGGTTAAGTACCTGGGAGCCATGGTAGAGCCCGGAGAGGTTGCCAAGCCCCACGGTGTTGGCGGTGGCGAACAGTCGGAAATGAGGATGGGGATGAATGACCCGATTCTGGTCGAGCAGCGTGAAATGACCGTCGCGCTCGAGGATACGCTGGATTACGAACATCACGTCCGGACGCCCAGCATCGTACTCGTCGAAAATCAACGCCACCGGCCGCTGTAGTGACCAGGGCACAATGCCCTCCTGGAACTCGGTGACCTGTAGCCCATCACGGATCACGATAGCGTCCTTGCCCACCAGATCGAGGCGGCTGATATGGCCGTCCAGGTTGACCCGCATGCAGGGCCAGTTAAGGCGCGCTGCCACCTGCTCGATATGGGTAGATTTACCGGTGCCATGTAGTCCCTGAATCATCACCCGGCGATTACGAGTGAAGCCGGCGAGTATCGCCAGAGTCACGTCTGGGTTGAAACGATAGGCCTCATCGATCTCGGGAACGTACTCGTCGCGCCAACTGAAGGCGGGCACCTTGAGGTCGCTGTCGATGCCGAAGAGCTCACGCACCGACACCTGGATGTCGGGCTGGGTATTCATGGGGTCTGTCATTATCGCCTCCTCGGCCTCCGGGGACCGTTGACTTGCCGTCCCTGATCAAACCCGCTGGCAGGGGACGTCGCTGCCGGAGCGTTCGATGAGCATAGATCAATTCCGTAAAAATAATCAAACTGTATCGTTTTATGGAATTTTATCATTGACGGAGATAGGGAGAATGCCTAAAGTTTCTTTTATTCCAAAATGCGGAATGATATGTCTCATATAATATAGCCAAGATGACAGGCTCGGAGGATCCCCATGAGCACTCAAGACCCCACAAACACTCGCCCGGTGGTTCAGGGCAAGCAGACGATGACGCCTTCAGAAGCCTTCGTCGAAACCATGGTCGCCAACGGGGTGACCGAGATGTTCGGCATCAT
>NZ_FNII01000032.1 GCF_900103865.1 Vreelandella arcis | reverse complement strand
CACAAAACACAGCATGATATCCATTTAAAGTTACGCCTGACGACCATAGCGAGCGTGAACCACCTGATCCCTTGCCGAACTCAGCAGTGAAACCGCTTAGCGCCGATGGTAGTGTGGGGTCTCCCCATGCGAGAGTAGGTCATCGTCAGGCACTTATACCGTACCCCAGCTTCAAACGAAGCTGGGGTATTTTATTTAGGGGTCTCCCAAGTAGAGTAGCGGGGAGCCGCCCTCCGGAGCGCCGGCCGGGATATCGTCAGGCACCTATACCAAAAATCCCCCAGGGCTTATGCCTTGGGGGATTTTTTTATGGAGCGTGCTTTATTTCATTACTGCCGGGTTTATCTATCTGAGTGGCTTTTGTGGCAAAATGCGGCTCCCAAGGAGGAACGCCACATGACACAAATGCGCTGGGAACAGCTACTTTCCCCTCAACGTCTTCACGACCAACGTTCGGCAAGTAGCCGCGAAATAGGCCGCAGCCCGTTTCATAAAGATCACGATCGCATTGTCTTTTCCGGCTCCTTTAGACGCTTGGGACGCAAAACCCAAGTGCATCCGCTGACGGACAACGACCATATTCACACTCGGCTAACCCACTCACTGGAAGTCGGTTGTGTGGGACGCTCATTGGGTATGATCGTGGGCGAACTACTACGCGAGCGTTTGCCGGACTGGATAACGCCCGCTGATTTGGGCGTTATCGTGCAAACGGCTTGCTTGGGTCATGACATCGGTAACCCGCCGTTCGGACACGCTGGTGAATACGCTATTCGGGACTGGTTTCGTCGCGCGCAAAGCAGTGGCTTATTAGACGGCCTATCACGCGAAGAGCGCGAGGATTTGCTGACTTATGAAGGGAATGCCCAAGGATTTCGGGTAATTACCCAAATTGAGTACAACCAGTTTAACGGCGGCATGCGTTTAACGGCGGCAACGCTCGGGGCGTTGCTCAAATACCCTTGGACCGTGCGCCATAGCGGGCGAGCGGGCAAGTTCGGTAGCTATCAATCTGAACAGGCGCTACTTAAAGAAGTGGCCGAAGCGGTAGGGTTGTTGCCACAAGGTGATCAGCGTTGGTGTCGGCATCCGTTAGCCTGGCTGGTCGAAGCCGCTGATGACATCTGCTACGCCTTGCTGGATCTGGAAGACGGGTTGGAGATGGGCATTCTTCGCTATGAAGAAGTTGTTGAGGTGCTACGCCAGATTGCTGGCGAATTTCCCCCTGAGTATGCTGATATGCAAGCGCGTAACGTGTCACAACGTCGTCGTATAGCGTTGCTGCGAGGTGCAGCGATGGAGCGTGCGGTAAACGATGTAGGCGCGGTCTTTGTACAGCATGAACAGGCATTGCTAAACGGGACGCTCAGCGATGACTTGCTTGAATTATGTCATCCAGATTTAGGTTGGGGGGTGCGGGCCGCGAAGCAGTTGGCGCGTGAGCGTATTTTTCAGAACGAACGCAAAGCGAAGCTGGAAATTGGCGCTTATACAACGCTGGGCATTTTGCTTGAAGCGTTTATTGGCGCAGCGCATGAGCTTCACCATACCGGTGATAGTTCTTTCAAACATCAACGGGTGCTCGCCTTAATTGGCGAAAACACCCCCCTCGCCTCTTGGCCGCTTTATGAAAGCTACCGGCGGATGCTCGATTTTATTGGCGGCATGACAGACCACTATGCAGTGGATCTCGCGCAAGAAATGGGCGGCCGATTGCGAGGCGACTAGACGCCGCTAGACGGATGGTTGGCGAAGATGCGTTAACTCCATCAGCTTAGAGCGTTCTAGGAGAGTGTTGATGATTTTATCGTGAATCGGATCGCTGAGCTCGCCGAACTTGAGCTCGGTTAACTGCCTTGAAAGCACATCGCCACTCACTACGAGAATGTCGGGCGCGGCTTCATCGGTGTCAATTTTCCAGCCAGGTAACACCAAAACGCCGCGGACGGGCACCGGGACACCACAGCGCTGTTCTAACCATTGGCTTAGCCAACTAACCCCTTGTCGGGTTTTATGTAGCGGGCGTCGCTCTTGCCAATAGGGAAAACGTAAGCGCTCACGCTCTACGGCGACAGTGTCAAGTTCGCAACCAACGTTGTTGATAGGGAAGGTACGTGCGCGGGTTTCAACGACAAAAACACCGTGAGGGGTTACCACCACGTGGTCAATCGTAAAGCTATCGGTTGGCACGTCGTGAAAGACATAATAAGGGTGTGCGTCGGGACGAATAAGCTGTTCAAGCTCTTGGCCTACGGCAAGATCGCAGGCCAAGCCTAATTTTAATCGGCGAATGCGTTGATAATCGCGAACCAAGAGTAGTGAGAAAGCTAAAACTAAAAGTGTGCTAAGCAAACCGTAAAGTGCCCACTCCACCCAGTCTTGCTTATCCACAAAGAGCATACGCCCCATGCCGTAGACGAGCGGGGCCAAACTAATCAAAGGGCCTAATGCGCCGTGGAGAAATAGGCTAGAAAAAGCTTGGTCGAGGCGTTGGCGTAATGCCTGGCCTGGCTCGCGCAGCGGCGCGTTGAACGGGGATTGAACGCGGGCGTCGTGTAGGCTACGTAGTGCCAAAACAATGCTGCCCATTGCCGCCATAGGGAAAAGAAAAATCAGCGGTAACAAATATTCTAGCCAGATCATTTCAATGCCCTAGTGAGGCGTGACAACACAGTGAGACGGTCGCCGCGGCGAATGGGTTTTAGCCACCCGCGAGTTTGACGTGATAGCCACGTGCCATTAATTCTTGCTTTAGGCTATCACGGTGATCCCCTTGAATTTCAATAATGCCATCTTTAACAGCACCGCCGGTACCGCAGCGTTTTTTCAGATCTTTAGCCAAGACCTTTAGCTCTGCAGTGGTTAACGGGATACCGCTAATCGTCGTGACACCTTTGCCCTTACGGCCGCTGGTTTCACGGCGGATACGAATAACACCGTCGAGTGCCGCGATACGCGCTTGCTCGCTTTGGGCGTCACAGCAGCAATCTTCCAAGGGTTCGCGGCAAGCCGGGCAGGTATTGCCTTTTTCGGTGGAATATACCAGTCCACCAAGCTGGTCGCTTAATGAAGCCATCGCGCTATTTTCCTTCAGAGTAATACGGCTCGGTCGAAGGGCTCACTTCTTGGCTCAACTGCCTGACCACAGCAGGTAATTGAAACATGTTACTAATCATGATGGCGTTTTCGGGAGTGGTCTCAGCATCTGGGAAACGGTTTAAGTGAATCACCTTCATGCCAGCTTCAAGGGCAGCTCGTACACCTACCAGGGCATCATCAATAGCAATACAGTGGGCCGGGTTAAACCCCATGATACTCGCGGCGTAGAGATGCAAACAGGGTTCTGGTTTCCAGCAGTTCGCTGTGTAGCCACTAAACAGGCGTTCTGCAAAATAGCTGTCGAGGCCTGTTGCTTGAAGCGCGGTGCGAATTTTTGCTTCAGGGCCGTTTGATACCACGGCGCTGGGGTAAGCCGATAGTTGCTGAAGAGCTTCTTTGGCACCGGGAATGGTAGTGAGTTCCTGCGCTAATCGCTTGGTGAGGTTTGCGCGCATGGTGGTTTCCATGCTGTTCAACTGATCAATGCCTACCTCACCGTGACTTGCCTGTAGCCGGGCAACGATATTGCGAAAACGTGAACCACGAAATTCGCCTAGATAGTCCGACGGGGAAAATGGCAGTCCCACGCTATTGAGTCCGATCGACATTTCCTCGGCGAGTAGCGGCTCACTATCGACTAAGGTGCCATCGCAATCAAATAACAACAGTGGGAGCGGCATGGTATTTCCTAGCAGTGGCTAGCAACTGCAGTATTAAGAACAAATGAACCATTAACCTATTGAACGAGATTTTAGTCCTTTTGTGAACAGTGTTCTGTAATTTTTTGCGTTTATGCACCGGGCGGTGGCTTCCCAAATGACGTGCTAAGCTGTATTGCCACAATAAGGAGACCGTGACGATGCGATTAACCCCTTGGATTATGCCGTTTGCGTTTACTGCTGCCATGCTGGCCGCCGCAAGTGCGGTAAGCGCTGATGAGCATGAGCACGAACCCCTCGACGATCAAGCGCTTGAGGAAGAGTATGGCATCAAAGCAGGTGCCGTGAAGCGCGATGAGGAAAACCGCAGCAGCGATGCGTCTAATGACAGCGACGATGCAGGCGCTCAAGGAGGCGAGGAAGAAAGAGCCCCCGACGCTGGGACAGGCGGTTCCGGCAGCTCTGAAGTTACTAGAGATGAAAGCTCAAGCGAAAAAAGTATGGAAGAAGAAGAGTAAGCGAATAAAAAAGACGGCCTATAGGCCGTCTTTTTTGTGCTGATAGCGTCAAAAGCGATGTAGCGGGGGCATTATTTTACGTTGGGAACAAGCTCGCCGCGCTCGTAGCGCTGGGACATCGCTTCCAGGCTGATCGGCTTAATTTTGCTGGCGTTGCCGGCGGTACCGAAAGCTTCGTAGCGGGCGATGCATAGTTCGCGCATGGCTGATACGGTTTCTTTAAGGAATTTACGCGGGTCGAATTCAGACGGATTCTCAGCCAGGAAGCGACGTACGGCACCTGTCGAGGCGAGACGCAAATCGGTATCAATGTTGACCTTACGCACGCCGTGCTTGATGCCTTCAACGATCTCTTCGACAGGCACCCCGTAGGTTTCCGGAATTTGGCCACCGTACTGGTTAATGATATCCAGCCACTCTTGAGGCACGGAAGACGAACCGTGCATAACTA
Source organism: Vreelandella arcis (assembly GCF_900103865.1). GTDB lineage: Bacteria > Pseudomonadota > Gammaproteobacteria > Pseudomonadales > Halomonadaceae > Vreelandella > Vreelandella arcis. The sequence goes on along the minus strand of NZ_FNII01000032.1, from coordinate 6,855 downwards.
AGTGTGTATTAGGGATGCGCGCGTGAATTTCTTTGATGCGCTGGATCGAGAGCGTGTCGCCGGTGGGTGGCTGGGTGAATTTATACGCACCGTGGCTGGTGCCGATGGCGATAGCCAGCGCATCCACATGGGTGGCTTTGACAAACTCAGCGGCTTCTTCCGGGTCGGTGAGGAGTTGTTCCATGCCTAGCTTACCTTCCGCACCAATGCCGTCTTCCTCTCCGGCCATGCCGGTTTCGAGGCTGCCCAAGCACCCAAGCTCGCCTTCGACAGAAACGCCACAGGCATGGGCCATTTCCACCGCGCGACGTGTGACGTTGACGTTGTAGTCGTAGTCCATGGGCGTTTTACCGTCTTCACCCAACGAGCCGTCCATCATCACTGATGAGAATCCAAGCTGAATGGAGCGCTGACACACCGCCGGGCTGGTGCCGTGGTCTTGGTGCATAGCGACGGGAATATGCGGAAATTCTTCAACTGCCGCAAGAATCAGGTGGCGCAGGAAAGGTGCCCCAGCATACTTACGGGCGCCCGCAGAGGCCTGCACAATAACCGGTGAGTCAGTGGCCTCGGCAGCTTCCATAATGGCGCGCATTTGCTCAAGGTTATTAACGTTGAATGCCGGAATACCGTAGCCGTATTCGGCAGCGTGGTCGAGCATTTGGCGCATGCTGATTAGAGCCATGGGATTACCTTATGTGTATTGTTAAAACTGGGTTGTCAGGGTTCAAGGAGCGTAAGTTAAGCGCCGCGTGCTAACCACGTTGAGCGGCGGCCTCGAGTGCGGCAACGGCAGGTAGCTGCTTGCCTTCGACGTACTCAAGAAATGCGCCGCCGCCGGTCGAAATGTACGAAATACGATCGGCAATCGCGTATTTATCAATGGCCGCTAACGTATCGCCACCTCCGGCAATAGAGAAGGCGTTGCTGTCGGCAATGGCATGGGATAAGACCTCGGTGCCTTTGCCAAACTGATCAATTTCAAACACACCGACCGGACCATTCCATAAGATCGTGCCGGCGTCTTTCAACAGGCTGGCCAAGTGCGCGGCGGTTTCTGGGCCGATATCCAAAATCATTTCATTATCCGCTACTTGATCCACGGGCTTTACGATCGCATCGGCGGATTCTGCAAACTCAGTGGCCACCACTACATCGGTGGGCAACGGAATGGCGACTTTTTCCATTAACGCTTTTGCTTGGCCGATCAAGTCCGCTTCATGGAGCGATTTGCCCACATTATAACCTGCGGCGGCGATGAAGGTGTTGGCGATACCGCCGCCTACGATGAGTTGATCACACTTTTCGGACAGCGCAGTGAGCACGTCCAGCTTAGTGGAGACTTTAGACCCCCCCACGATCGCCGCCATGGGGCGTGCCGGATGTGCCAGTGCCTTTTCAAGCGCGTCGAGCTCTTGGGCAAGCAAGGGGCCTGCGCAGGCGCTGGGCGCGAAGCGGGCAACGCCATGGGTAGATGCCTGCGCGCGGTGAGCGGTGCCGAAGGCATCCATCACGAAAATATCGCACAGCGCAGCGTATTGCTTGGCGAGTTGCTCGTCGTCTTTTTTCTCGCCTTTGTTGAAACGTACGTTCTCAAGTAGTACCACGTCACCGTTGTTTAGCGATGGGGCGGCGTTGAGGTAGTCGCTAATCAAGGTGACCGGGTGGCCCAAAAGCGTTGCTAAGTGTTCTGCGACGGGAGCTAGCGAGAATTCGTCAGCAGGCTCGCCTTCCGTCGGGCGACCCAAGTGGCTCATGAGCAGCACTTTTGCGCCAGCCTTAGTGGCCGCTTGAATTGTCGGGAGTACCGCCCGTAGACGCGCATCGCTGGAGACACGTCCGTTTTTAATCGGCACATTTAGATCTTCTCGAATCAGTACACGCTGCCCTTCTAAAGGCAGATCGGTCATTTTTTGCACGTTCATGTGAGCGGTGTCCTCGTGTTCGAGCGGATGAAAAGTCTTGTTGCGGCACTGCATTCATTAGTGTCGGGGGTCGGCCGTTAGTCTTGCCAAGCGCTGAGTGATATCCAGCATGCGGTTGGCAAACCCCCACTCGTTATCAAACCAACACAGCAGTTTAATCAAACGCCTGCCCGCCACCCGTGTTTGCGTGGCGTCTAGGATGCCAGAGCGCGGGTCGTGATTAAAATCAATCGATGCCATGGGGGCTTCGGTATAGCCCAGCACGCCAGATAGGCGCCGCTGACTGGCGTCGCGCAACAGCGCATTTACTTGGTCGGCATCGGTATCTTGGCGCACGGTTAGCGCGGCATCCATCGCCGAGACGTTAATCGTCGGGACGCGCACGTGTAGGCACTCAAAACGCCCTACAAGGCTGGGCATTAAGCGGCTTATGCCCAACGCTAGGCTCGTATCCACCGGCACAATGGAGTGCATCGCCGAGCGCGTCAGACGTAGGTCGGTTTGATGGTAGGCATCAATGATCGGTTGGTCATTCATCGCGGAGTGGATCGTCGTGGTGACGCCGTGCTCCAGGCCCAACGCGTTGTCCAGCACGGTCAATAGCGGTACCAGGCAATTAGTGGTGCAGGAGGCCGCCGAAATAACCCGTTGGGTTAGCGCTAGCTGGTCTTCATTGATACCCCACACAATAGTGGCATCCACGTCGCTTTCGGCGGGCTGGGAAAACAGCAGCTGTTTGGCCCCGGCGGCTAGGTGAAGCTCGGCGGTGTCGCGGTCTTTAAAGCTGCCCGAGCACTCAAGCACCAAGTCCACATCAAGTGCCTTCCAGGGCAGTTTGCGTGGATCTTGTTCGCACAGCACCTGAATACGCTGACCGTTAATGATCAGCGACTCGCCGTCGCTATCCACTGCGCCGGGAAAGCGGCCGTGGGTCGTATCGTAACGGGTGAGGTAGGTGATCGTCGCCAGATCCGAAAGCTCATTGATGGCGACCACCTCAATCTCTGGATGGCCACGCTCAACCAGTGCCCTCAGGACACATTGGCCAATACGCCCGTAACCGTTAATGGCGATGCGGTAGCTTGTCGAGTTAGCCATGTCGCGAAGCGGCTCTTAAAAATGAAGCAGGGGCCACAATGGGCGCGAAAGTATCCGGCGATGATAGCGTATTTCAGCTGGCTATGCTTATCAGACGCCAGGCGAGAGGCAGCAGCAGCGCAGAAAAAATACCGGTTAGGCTCATGCCCAACGAGGCAAACGCGCCGGCCAACGGGCTTAATTCAAACGCCCGAACGGTACCGATGGCATGGCCATTGAGGCCTAGCGCAAAGCCGATAATGCGCTCGTCATCGATGTGTAAAAAACGCGCGGCAAGGCTGACACAGGGAATGGTGATCACACCAGTCACCAACAGCGCACCCAGCAGCAGTGCGGTGGTACCGCCAAGCTGCTCGGTAATGCCGATAGCAATAGGCGCGGTCACCGATTTAGCCGCAATGGAGGCGAGTATGGTGTCGGAGCTACCCAGTAACCAGGCAATTGCCAGGGCGTAGAAGGCCGCCAGGGTCGCGGCAATGGGTAAACAAATCGTCAGTGGCCGCCAGAGTTGGTAAATTCGTGGCAACTGTTGATAGAGCGGCATGCCCAGCGCCACCGTAGCGGGCCCGAGTAGCACCGTGAGCCATGTCGCCCCCTGCCGATAGGTAGCGTAAGGCAACCCTATCAGCGCTAACGCCCCTGCCAGTAGTAGCGCCGCGATCAAAATAGCAGGTAGCCAGGAGGGGCGCTTTAGGCGCTGAAATAAACCGCTACCAATCAGGTAAGCCGCCAGCGTTAACCCCACTGCAAACAGCGGGGTGGTGGTCAACATGGTTAGCAAAGAGTTAGCTGGCATGCGACTGGCCGATGAGGTGTTTAAGCAACCAGAGTGTCGTCAACACGCTGAGTAACGTGCCGAGCACTAACGCGACAAGAATAGCCGTCCACTGCCCGGCCAAATCGCCAACGATAAAAAACACCCCCACCACGCCGGGCATAATCAGCATGGCGAGCAGGCCAATCAATGGCTGGGCGGCGGCGGCAATGCTGTTAGGCACGCGGCCACGGACGGCAAGCGTCGCGCAGAGCAATAGCATGCCGATCACGCCTGACGAAATCGGCAAACCGGAGAAGTGAATGACCACTTCTCCGATCAACCAGTAGCTAATCAGCCATAAAAAGCCACTCAGAGCGGGCATGACTTAGCCGAGTAGTTCGTTGGCTTGCTTGACCACATTGTCGACGGTAAAGCCGAAGTGCTTGAACAGATCCCCCGCCGGGGCCGACTCACCGAAGGTGGTCATGCCGATGACGCGGCCGTCGAGGCCTACGTACTTGTACCAGTAGTCGGCGTGCCCGGCTTCGATGGCGATACGCTGGGTAACGGCGCTAGGCAACACGCTTTCGCGGTACTCGGCGTCCTGGCCATCAAAGCGGTAGGCCGACGGCATGGAGACCACGCGTACCGCTTTACCCTGTTGTTCAAGCTCCGCCGCTGCGTCCATTGCCAGTGCCACTTCGGAGCCGGTGGCAATCAGGATGAGCTCGGGCGTGGCGTCGCTATCCTTGAGGATATAGCCGCCGCGCTGTATCGCGGCTAGCTGTGCTTTAGTGCGCTGCTGATGGGGCAGGTTCTGGCGCGAGAACACCAGGGCGGTGGGGCCCGAGTGACGTTTGATCGCGGCATCCCAGGCGGCGGCGGTTTCCACCGCATCGCAGGGGCGCCAGGTGTTCAGATTCGGCGTGGTGCGCAGGCTGGTGAGCTGCTCGATCGGCTGGTGGGTCGGGCCATCCTCGCCCAGACCAATGGAATCGTGGGTAAACACGTAGATCGCCTGTAGGCCCATTAACGATGCCATGCGCACCGAATTGCGCATATATTCCATGAAAATCAGGAAGGTCGCGCCGTAGGGCACAAAGCCGCCATGCAGGCCAATCCCGTTCATCACCGCGCCCATGCCGAACTCACGCACCCCGTAATGCAGGTAGTTACCGCTGGCATCTTGCGGGGTGATCGCTTGGGCGCCTTTCCAGAAGGTCAGGTTCGAGGGGGCCAGGTCGGCACTACCACCCAGCAGTTCCGGCATTTGTGGGCCGATCACGTTGAGCACTTCAAAGGAGGCTTTGCGCGAAGGGAGGCTCTCGCCTTTCTCCTGGGCCTGCTCAATCAGAGCTTCGGTGGGGAGCTCCGCAGGCAGTTGCGCTTTCATGCGGCGCTCAAACTCTTTGGCCTCTGCCGGGAAGGCCTCCGCGTAGCGGGAAAAGCGCTCTTCCCACGCCTGCTGCTGCTGTTTACCTGCTTCCCGGGCATCCCAGGCGGAGTAAATAGGTTCGGGTATGTGGAACGGCGCGTGGGGCCAGTCGAGCTGGGTGCGCGCCAGGGCCACTTCGTCATCGCCCAGCGGTGCCCCGTGGGCTTCTTCTTTACCTTGCTTATTAGGCGCGCCAAAACCAATCACGGTTTTGCAGATGATTAAGCTGGGTTTGTCGTCATGGCTTTTGGCCAGCTCAATGGCGGCGTTGATTTCTTCCGGCTTGTGGCCGTCCACATGGGGCACCACGTGCCAGCCGTAAGCTTCAAAGCGCTTGGCGGTGTCGTCGGTAAACCAGCCTTTCACTTCGCCATCAATAGAAATGCCGTTGTCATCGTAAATAGCGATCAGTTTACCCAACTGCTGGGTACCTGCTAGCGAGGCCGCCTCGTGGGAGATACCTTCCATCAGGCAGCCGTCACCCAGGAAACACCAGGTGTGGTGATCCACGATGGTGTGGCCGGGGCGGTTGAACTGCGCTGCCAGGGTTCTTTCGGCAATGGCAAAGCCAACCGCGTTAGCGAAACCTTGGCCAAGCGGGCCGGTGGTGGTTTCAATGCCGGGCGCGTAGCCATATTCCGGGTGACCCGCGGTGGGGGCGTGCAGCTGTCGGAAATTCTGCAGCTCTTCCAGGCTAAGTTCGTAACCGGTTAGATGCAGCAGCGAGTAGAGCAACATCGACCCGTGACCGTTAGATAGCACAAAGCGATCACGATCGGCCCATTTGGGATCCTCGGGGTTATGCTTGAGGTGGTCATTCCATAGCACCTCGGCAATATCCGCCATGCCCATGGGGGCGCCAGGGTGGCCGGACTTGGCCTTCTGAACAGCATCCATGGACAGGGCGCGAATGGCATTGGCCAACTCAAAACGGGACGGCATGGGGTGCTCCTCGCCTGAAAACGAAAATAATAAAGGCGCTATTGTCGCTGACTTCCCGGGCGGCGGCAAATTCTGGGAGGCCCGTTGTGGGAAGAACTCCTAACAGCGTGTAAACTCTGGCTCCCGAAGTGATGGCTAACGTCATCATTTCGCTAATACGGGCAGGGTATTTCCTGCCATGATTTCCTGCTGACGCTGCGGTTTAAGCGCAGCCGTCATACAGAGGGTCGAGTGCGCGATGAGCGAATATTCCCTGTTTACCTCCGAGTCTGTCTCCGAGGGACATCCCGATAAGATTGCCGACCAGATCTCCGACGCGGTGTTAGACGCCATTATTGCCCGTGATAAACAGGCGCGTGTCGCCTGTGAAACCATGGTGAAGACCGGTGTGGCGATCATTGCCGGTGAAATCAGCACCAACGCCTGGGTGGATCTCGAAACCTTGGTACGTGATGTGATCAACGAGATTGGCTATACCTCATCCGATGTGGGCTTCGATGGTGCCACTTGTGGCGTGGTCAATCTGATCGGCAAACAGAGCGTCGATATTGCTCAGGGCGTGGATCGCAGCAAGCCCGAAGATCAGGGCGCAGGCGACCAGGGCCTGATGTTTGGTTACGCGACCAACGAAACCGATTCGTTCATGCCTGCCCCGATCCATTATTCGCACCGGTTGGTTGAGCGTCAGGCGGAATTGC
>NZ_FNII01000035.1 GCF_900103865.1 Vreelandella arcis | reverse complement strand
AGGTCGGCCACCATTTGTCGGCGGCATCGCCGAGATGCACCGTGATGCGACGGGCGTGCAGCGATAACGTCGCCGCGACCTTCAGCACCTGCTCGCGCATCCGTATCAGGCTCCACCCCTGGTGCGTCCGGCTCTCCAGCAGGCGCCGCAGCCCATGCAGGACCTGGTAAGCGTAGAGGCTCAGCAGCAGGCCTACTTCGTTGCGAGCCATCACGTCCTGAACCGTGGAGTCGCCGCGATCTGTCGACGAGAGGTGCACGTCCAGAGCCGACTTTACCTCACCCATGTGCGCCTCGGCGCTGCCACGCTTGCGATACAGCGCCAAGACCTTCTCCGGCGGCCAGTCGAACTGGCGTAAGCGAGCCATTAAACCCATCTAGGCAAGCTAATCAGGGCTGATCACACTGACGATCTCTTTGGTTTGGAGATCCTCATGCACTGTGAACTCAACCCGACCCAGGCCTTTTGGTTAGGGCATCTTTACGTTGCCTCAATGCGGAACATGCCGTTAAGTGATTACGCCGACTCACAGGCGTTAACCCTCACCGACCTGCTGACGTGGGAAAGGCGGTTAAGCGTGCAAGGGTTACCGGTGCCACCACGTTGCCGCCCCGCGCGATTTTTGTCGGTGGAGGTGGTGACATGATCCGCCCCGGTACCGATCTGACGGTGTACCTGTGCCGCGAGCCTGTGGATATGCGAAAACAAATCGATGGGTTGGCCCTGCTGGTTCAGGAGGCCATGGACTTGAATCCGTTCGAGCAGGCGCTCTTTGTGTTCGGTAATCGCCAACGCGATAAGGTGAAGCTGCTGTTTTGGGAGCGTAACGGTTTTGTGGTGTGGTACAAGCGGCTGGAACGCGAATGCTTTAAGTGGCCCACACACCTGGAAGGCGACACGGTGACGCTGACGGGCCAGGAACTTAACTGGCTGCTGGATGGTGTGAATCTGAAGGCGATGCAACCCCACAAAGCGTTGGATTTTCAGCAGGTTGGTTAGCTTTTTTGCTCCTGTTTTAGCGGCGCTTTTGGTACACTAGGCGGTATGAAAAACGCCGATTCCTCCTCAACAACGATCACCCAGCTTGAGCGCAAGTTGGCCGCTGCTGACGCTGAAAATGCGCGGCTATTGGCGTTGATGGAGAAAAAGGAAGCCCAGTGGGAAGCCACCAAGCAATCGCTGTTTGAACAGTTCCGGTTGGCCCTGGAACGTCAGTTCGGCCCTTCCACTGAGAAGTATCAGGTGGATCAGAAAGACTTGCTGATCAACGAAGCCGAAGTGGCGGTTGACGAGGAAGACGGCGCCACCGAGGCGACAGACAACGATGTCGTGGATGACACCGCGGCCGAGCCCGCCACGCCGACGACGCGCCGAACCCGGGGTGGCCGGGTGGCGTTGCCGCCCGAACTTCCACGGGTTGAGGTGGTGCATGAACTCTCTGAAGAAGCTCGCCACTGTCAGGATGATGGCACCGCGCTAACGGTCATTGGTGAAGCGGTTAGCGAGGAACTTCACGTGGTGCCCGCACGGGTCGAGGTCATCCGTCATGTCCGGCGCAAGTATGCGTGCCGAACCTGCGAAGAGGGCGTCAAGATCGCCGCGGCACCCGCTAAGCTACTCCCCAAAAGCAACGCCAGCGCCACGCTGTTGGCGTATGTGGCGACCGCCAAGTACCAGGATGCCTTGCCGCTATATCGACAAAGCCAACTCTTCGCCCGCCATGGGGCTGAGATCCCCCGTAATACCTTGGCCCGCTGGATGGTGCAGGCCGGTGAACGCATCACCCCATTGATCGAGACGTTACGTCATCACCTGCTCAGCGCACCGCTGATCCACATGGACGAGACGACGCTCCAGGTGAATCAAGAAGCGGATCGTAAAGCGAGTGCCACGTCTTACATGTGGGTGCAGCGCGGTGGGCCGCCGGGCCAACAAGTCGTTCTGTTCGACTACGCCGCCAGCCGCGCCGGACGGGTGCCTGTTGATCTGTTGGGCGGCTATGCGGGTCGCTTAATCACCGATGGCTATGAAGGCTACGCCGAGGTTGTGCGCCGCAATGGGATCACCCATGCGGGCTGCTGGGCGCATGCCCGGCGTAAGTTCGTCGAGGCCCAGAAAGTGCAGCCCAAAGGTAAAACCGGCAAAGCCGACTGGGCGCTGAACCAGATCCGCAAGCTGTACGGCGTGGAAAAACAGGCCAAGGCACTTGAGCCCGATGCGCGTCACGCGCTGCGTGACCAGAAGAGCCGCCCGTTAATCGATCAACTTCGCACCTGGCTCGACAAGTCACTGGCCCAGGTGCTACCCAAAAGTGCACTGGGGAAAGCCCTTCACTACCTGGATCATCAGTGGTTCCGCCTGACCCGGTTCCTGGACGATGGCTTGATCCCGCTGGACAACAATCCGGCGGAGAATGCCATCCGCCCGTTCGTGGTGGGGCGTAAAAACTGGTTGTTCAGCCACACCCCCAGCGGTGCACAGGCCAGCGCGGCGATCTACAGCCTGATCGAAACCGCCTTATGCCGCACGCGGCATAAGGCGGTTTATGCCGTCCGCCGAACTATGCCGAACGGCCCAGGAGACATTCGCCCATTGCATTTTTGCGGTGAGTTATGTGGGCTTAGTCTTGGAATTTTATTCGGCATAGTTTTTGTTTCTTACAACGATTCAAGGAAGGCGAGCAATCGGTCATCTGGCTTGAAGCGGATTAGCTTGTCAGGCTCGTAGGGTTCAAGCTTGGCGAGGGCCTCTTCCTTGAGTGCAAGATGCGCATGCAGGTACGTCTGCGTCGTTTCGATTGATTCATGACCGAGCCATAGCGCAATCACAGAACAATCGACACCGGCTTGCAGCAGCTCCATTGCGGCGCTGTGCCTCAGCACGTGCGGCGACACGCGCTTGGATGTCAGCGAAGGGCATTTTTCTCTGGCTACGCGCACGTGCTTGGCCAAGAGTGCTTGGACACTATCGGCACTCAGTCGGCTCCCGCGGATGCTGGGAAACAAAGCGTTCGTGCTGCGGGGTGCCGATTCCTTGAGCCATACTTCAAGGGTAGTCTGCGCGTAGGAGGTCAGCGGTACGCATCGCTCCTTCCGGCCTTTGCCGACGCATCGCACATGAGCGCCGCTACCGAGCTGGATAGCATCTCTGTCAAGGTTGATCAGTTCACAGAGACGCAAGCCAGTCTGAACCATGAGCAGCAGCAAGGTATGATCGCGGCGTCCGAGCCATGTCGTGCGATCGGGAGTGGCAAGGATCGCCTCAATCTCGGGCCGCGTTAGGAAATGCACCTGACGCTTTTCATGGCGCTTGCTCGGTATTGCGAGAACTTGCTGGATAAGAGCGCTGCAGGCCGGTTCCTCGAATGACACGAAGCGGAAAAAGGAGCGAATGGCCGTCAGGCGCAAGTTGCGTGTCCTGATGCTAGCGCCCCGTGCGATCTCGATATCAGTGAGAAATGCGCTGATGAAGGGAGCATCGATATCAGCAAGGTTCAATGCTGACGGCGGCTTGCGTAGCCTTACCTGGGCAAACCTGAACAACAGGCGGAACGTATCTCTGTACGATGCAATCGTGTTGCTGCTGACATTGCGCTGCTGCATGAGCCGCACGGTGAAGTAGCGCTCGATGAGCGTGGCGACATTGGGACTCTGGTTCATGGCTTGATCTCCCATCGCCGGTCGAGGCGCTTTGCGGCCTCTTCCATCAACGGCGGACAGGCCGAAAGGTACCAATAGGTATCGCGTACGCAAGTGTGGCCGAGGTAGGTGGAAAGCAGCGGGAGTCGTTGCTCAATTTCGAGCCCGTCGCGATACCAGCCGAGTAGAGTCCGGATGGCAAAGCGATGACGGAGGTCGTGGATCCGGGGACCCGTGTGTTCGCCCGCTCGTCGCAGCCCAGTTTCACGAGACAGGCGCCAGAAGACGCGATAGACATATTGGGGGAGCAAAGGGCCCCCACGCTCGGCCACAAAGAAGTGCAGCCCGCCATGCGACCCAAGGTGAGCATCCCGCCGTTCGACGTAGGTGCGCAGAGCCGCGCAGGTGGTCAAATGCAAGGGCACAAGGCGTGATTTATCGAACTTACTTTGCCGGACTGTCAGCACGCCCTCGTCCAGGTCGACGTCGCTTCGGTGAAGCCCAATCGCCTCGGACAGACGGATGCCTGTCACTGCAATCAACCCGAACAGATGATGGTAAGTCCATCGTCGCAGACCGGTTACAGGTGGCAGTGCCATAGCCGCCGTTAATAGCGCGTTAATTTCTGCATCGCTGTAGATATAGGGGTTGGCGCGCTTCAAAGACGGTAAGATCCCGGTGGGCGGCACCTCTGTATGTGGATTGAAGTTGGCGACATGGCGAGCGAAGCCGCGCACGTCAGTCAGCCGCAATGCCCATGAGGCGTGCCGATCAGGTGGCAAGGTGGCCCAGGCGACAGCCAACTTTGTGGTAATGGTCGCCGCTTCGTGGCGCTCCATGAAGGAAACGAAGTCAGCAAGGCGCCGAGCCTGATGCTGGTATTTGTACCCGAGCCCCTGGCGCATACTCAGATATTGTTCGAGTGCGGAACGTAGACTGATCATTGCATACCTCCCGGCCAAGGAAGGCTCAATGTCCGAAGCGCCTCGATATCCACCTTCGCATAGATGCGCGTCGTATCATGGCTCTTGTGTCGCAACAGTTGGCCGATCTGAGACAAGGTCGCACCAGAGCGAAGAAGCTCAGTGGCAAGGCTGTGGCGGAACAGATGTGCTCCTTGATGTGCGCAGTCACTGATCCCGGCACGCTTGAGAGCCGCCCTGGCGATCATCGTAATGGCGCAACCGGAGGCGAAGCCGACGTGAGGCGTCACTGTGCGGAGAAACAGCCGGCGACACGGTGAAGCCGGGCGATCATCGCGCAGGTAGGCAACGATGGCCGCGCCAACATCTGGGGGCATCGGCATCCGTGCCTGCTGCCGGCCCTTGGCGTGAACGAGCATCGTCCCGGATCGCCAGTCGATATCATCTAGGGTGAGAGTCGCGACCTCGCTGGCCCGCAACCCAAGCTTGGCCAGCATCATGAGAATGGTGTAGTCCCGCCGCCCTAACGCCGTCGTTTGATCGCAAGCATCAAAGACCTTCTGAATCTGCACAACAGATAGATAGGTCGGCAGGCTTGCAAGCTTCCATCTCCTGATGGAGGGTACACAGTCAGCAAGAGCGAGCGGGGACGATCCGCTGAGGTATAGATATCGGAGAAAAGCGCGTAGCGACCAGCACATCGCCTTCCCTGATGCCGCACTTCCGTCCCGAGCATGACGTTCGACGTAGCGGATAACGTCTTCCTGGCGGATTTTGCCGAGATCATCAGTACCGGCAGGGCACACCTCACGTAGAAACCGACGAATAATTGGTAAGTGGCGGATAATGGACTTCGGGGCCAGCCCGCGCTCCTGTCGCAGGTAATCAGCGAACTTCTCGAATATTTGCTCTTCTGGCGTGTTCTGCGGCAGCGGAGCAAGTGGAATCAAGTTCGCTTGGCGCAGAACCGACAGCAACCGCTTCAGCGCCGCCCGGTCGCCTGTCTGGATAGATTGCTTGCGTGCCCGATCCATCAGGTACCGCTCAAGCACGTGCTCATCGAGATCAGTCAACTCTAAGCGGTTTTTTGTGATCCAGTTCAGAAAACCGTCAACCAAGTTTAGGCATCGCCATGTGCCCTGGCGAGCTAGCCCATCTTTGACGAGGCGCGCTGCGTAGAGTTCGAAGAGTTGTCCTTGGGGGCCACACCTTAGGCGCTGGAACAGCCAGCTTCTATTTAAATACTCTTCTGCAATCATAGTCTTGTCCTCCAGTGTTATACGTGGAGGAACAAGCATAACTATGCCGAGTTCATCATGAGCCACTTACGATGACTCTGGGGAATAACATCTTTGTTCGGCATAGTTCGGCGGACGGCATAAACCGCCAAAGCGAATGGCCTCTCGCCCTACGAGTACTTGCAGCACGTCTTCGAGACACTGCCTACCCTCAACAACGATGACGAACTGAACACGCTGCTACCTTGGCAGTGGAAAGAGACGTTACCCGCCTGAACAATGACTGGCTAGATGTAGTTATTGGAGCGCTTACGAACTGGCCGAGGTTGGTGACCAGGAAGAAGGCATGCAGCAGCAGATCGTCAGGGCGCTCCTGCACCACCAGCACCACGCGTCGCGGCGCTGGCCAGGGGCCCGCTTGGTACGTCAGGTCGTGGCACCACTCCCGAGGTTGCTCGGGCGGGCGGCCTCGAGGCCGTTTCAGGTACGGCGCCGCCAGCGTCTGAAGACCCGAGTGACTGCGCAGCCGGCCCAGGTACTCGATGTCGCGCTCTTCCAAGGCCTCCAGTGTCGAGTTGTCAGTGAAGCCAGCATCGATGCGCACCCGCACTTGGGCGCCGGTGCTCTCGTTAAGTCG
>NZ_FNII01000036.1 GCF_900103865.1 Vreelandella arcis | reverse complement strand
ATCCCCCCTCATTCATCAGGGTGCCGAATGCGGGGTTTAAACCGAGTGGCTGCCGGTTCCGATCCACTTCAACGTCATCGAGTCGTTTGATCGCCGCTAGCCTATTCCCCATCTGACTTACATAATGGTTATCTATAACTTATAGGCATTAATGTCGATCGTCGGCGCAGCCGTGGCCGCCGGCCGCCGTGGTGGTCGCCTTTCTTGATGCGTGCTTTGTGGTGTTGTCGGGTATCAGGCCAGAACCGTCAGCCTCGGCATTCCCTTCAGCAAGGTGGGCCACCATTTGTCGGCGGCATCGCCGAGATGCACGGTAATCCGACGGGCATGCACCGAAAGCGTGGCCGCCACCTTGAGCACCTGTTCACGCATCCGGGTCAGGCTCCAGCCCTGCCGGGTCTGCTTCTCCAGCAGACAGCGTAGGCCATGTAGCACCTGGTAGGCGTAGAGGCTCAGCAGCAGGCTCACCTCGTTGCGGGCCATGACGTCCTGGACGGTCGAGCCGCCGCGATCTGTCGAGGAGAGGTGCACGTCGAGGGCCGATTTCACCTCGCCCATGTGGGCTTCGGCCTTGCCACGCTTGCGATACAAGGCCAGCACTTTCTCCGGCGGCCAGTCGAACGTGCCGAGGTTGGTGACTAGGAAAAAACTGTGCAGCAGCAGATCGTCAGGGCGTTCCTGCACCACCAGCACCACGCGTCGCGGGGAAGGCCAAGACCCCGCCTGGTAGGTCAGGTCGTGGCACCACTCCCGAGGCTGATCAGGTGGGCGGCCTCGAGGTCGTTTCAGGTACGGCGCCGCTAGCGTCTGAAGCCCCGAGTGACTGCGCAGCCGGCCCAGGTACTCGATGTTGCGTTCCTCCAGGGCCTCCAGCGTGTCATTGCCGGTGAAACCGGCATCAATGCGCACCCGAACCTTGGCGCCGGTGCTCTCGTTGAGCCTTCGCACCACGTGTGGGATCCAGGTGTCGGCGTTCTCGGCCGGACCAGCGTTGCCTTCTCGCAACAGCCCGCCGAGCATGTCGCCGGTCTCGGCCAGCGAGGCAATCAACGGCGAGTAGATCCGAGTACCGACATGGCCGTGGTAATCCGAGCCCCCCTGATGACCGTGGACCTCGATCGGTAGCCCATCGATGTCCAGTGTCAGATGCTTAGGGCGATCACCGCCGTTTAGCGAGGTCAGTCGCCAGACCGCCAACCGTAGCAAGCCTTCGTGCAATGTATCGATATTGTCGTGGTGACCCAGGCACGTCAGCAGCCGCGACAGCGTGGCTTGAGACGGCCGGCTCTGCGCCAAGGGCGTCGTGCCTCGTGCGTCACTACACGCCAGTTGCCAGAGTGGGTCCCGTCGCAGCGTGTCGGTATCGCTGAGGTCGATCCAGCCCATAGCACGTTGCAGCACCACGGTGCGCAGCTGACTGGCCAGCGAATGACGGACGCGCTGCGGGTCACGCCGGTCGACCAGGTGGTCTTCAAGTGCGTCTATCACACCGCTGTTGTCGAGGGCCTCGCGCAGCAGCAGGGCGCCGCTGTCGCTGGTGGTGCGCTGCCCATCAAGCTCAACGCGGATGGACCCGTTGCAGGACGGAATCCAGGGGGATATTCTTTCACCCATAGCGGATGGCCTCTTGAATCGTGTTCTTCCCGGAACAGTTTGATTCTACAAGAGAAACCATCCGCTATCTTCGTTTTCAGGCCTGCCTCATGAATAAGGCGGG
>NZ_FNII01000037.1 GCF_900103865.1 Vreelandella arcis | reverse complement strand
TAGCCTGGATTTCTCATAGCACCTCAGCCAGTACCGCACTCAGGCTGTAACACCGTTAAATACCTACTGGTTCGACTTACATCGGCTACTTTTTAACCACTTTCCGTCGTTCAGACACACCTCCCCCTTTCCCCCATTGCGTCGGGCCGGGGGCGCCCGAGCAGTCAGTTCGGCACCAACCGCCTGACGAGATCGGATAGCGCCGTTTTATAGGGGTAGCTGTCACTCATGAGTACGCGGATTCGACGCGTATTGCGGATGATGACCGCGCCTACCTTGATGAGCTTGAGCCTCAGGTTGCTAGGACTCATGCGCGCGAAGGGCGTGTGCTTCAGGTAAGTCCGCAAGCGCTCGAACAGCGTATAAGCGAAGCCCGACAAGATCAGCCGCCATTGATTGGCCCACCAGTGCGTGCTGGAGGTACGGTCAGCGAACAGGCTCAGTTGTTGATCCTTGATCCGGTTCTCCATGTCACCCCGGGCACAGTACTGCTCGTAGTAAAGCTTGAAGCCGTCATCGTAACGGGAACTGATGATAAACCGGGGATTAGAGCCCAGCTCGCCTTCTTCCAGGCGGGCCACCACCCAGCGTGGGTAATTCCAGGAGCGGGCTTGATACGGGAATCGGAACATCTCCGCCACTTTTCCTCCTACCTGCCATTGGGTCTTGCGTACCAGCATCATGGGCACATCCACTTCCTTGAGCAGCCGGCTGTTCTTGGCGATTCCCACGATGTAGTCGACGTGATGCCGATCGCACCAGTTCAGCATCCGGGGACGACAAAAGTGGCTATCACCTCGTAACACGATGCGAGTATCGGGCCAGTATTGACGGATAAAGCGTACCAGTAAGGCGAGGATCGCCCAGCTATGGCGGCTGTCGCTGCGGTCACTGGTGCGCAGATAGCTCACCAGTAAGTGGCGCCCACAGAAGACATACAGTGGGAAGTAGCAGTGGTGATCGTAATAACGGTTAAAGAACTTGCCGGGTTGCTCGCCATGCACGGGGATGTCGGTGCCATCAAAGTCCAGCACGATCTCCTTTGGTGGTTCGTCATGCTGTTCAATGAAGTGATGCCACAGCAACTCATGGGCCTTCACTATTGCTTGCCGATCGGCGTTCTGCTCCACCCGGCACAGCGTCGACTTGCCTGCCAGCGTATCCTCTTCACCGAGCGCTGTCTGAAGGGCCTGATCATGGCGCAGGGCCTCATGGTCGTTGAAATCTTCGTAGCCAGCGGCGACACCGAACACCCGCTGACGAACCAGAGTGTCGAGCTTATGACGAACCTGTTCTGGTGCGCGGGGATCAAGAAGCACGGCGGCCAAGCGGCGTGTCAGGCGATGCTGTTTATCGACTTCACGAAGCAGGAGTAATCCGGCGTCCGACGTGATGTGGCCCCCGGAGAAGTCGGCTTCAATTTGGCGGCGCGAGAGTGGCGAGAAGGTCAGCTTTTCAGGTACCATTTTGGAAGCGGCTGTTGGTGCTTGATGGATTGGTTAGGTTCTTGAAATCATAGCACTTTCAGCCGCTTTCTATTATCCCCTGTGAGAAATTCGGG
>NZ_FNII01000038.1 GCF_900103865.1 Vreelandella arcis | reverse complement strand
ATCGCCAGACGAAGTCAGGCTCCCACAAAACCCGGTGCACGCACCCAGCCCCGTAGGAGCTCGACTTGTCGGGCGATCAGACTACTCCTACCGGGCGATCAGAACGTCTACTAGCAATTACCCTCGGAGCCCCAGGGCGCTCAAACAACCACCTGATCACCCGCATCCGGCGTTAACCAACGGGCATCCCAAAAGCTGTAATCGCCAATCTGATTAACCAACCCAGCCCTCAGCGGATTCGCAACGATATAACGCGCAGTATCCCGCACGCCTTCCTCCTCGCGTATCAACCTATCATGAAAGCCCCGCTGCCAAATCGGCTTGCCCAACGCCAACGACACATACGATTTATACAGCTTTACCGCCTGCGAAAGGTCGCCCTCTAACGCCAGCAACCAATGCACATGATCAGGCATCACCACATAAGCCCAAGTCGTCGCGTGCTGGCACACGGAAGATTGAGAAAAAGCCCGCGCCGCCGCACAACCATAGGTAAAATCGCGAAAATAAGGCGTTCGCTCAGCCGTCACTATCGTTATTAAATAAAAGTGCCCCGGCAAACACCGCCTACCCATCCTCAACGCATGACCGCGTGGCATCACCGCTCCTCCTTGAACAATATGTTATTACCCTGCACCAGCCCCCGTAGGATCCCGACTTATCGGGTGATCAGGCTATTTATCAGCAATTACCTACGGAGCCTCAATCCTTGCTGATCGCGCAATGAATTGAACTCCTACGGGGCGGTCAGGCCATCTATAGGTATAATTCACGACGGTGCCTTCGTGCTAGCCTAAAGGTATGCACCATTTTCAGTGGGAGGGCTAAACATGCGAACCACCTATGATGAGGCGGATGATATTTTAGTTGTGCATCTCTCCGATAAACCAATCGCAAAAGAAGTTTCGCAAGATTGGAATACGTACATTAGCTACGCAGAAGATGGCACTATCATTGAAATTGTTATCTTGGAAGCATCGAAGCAAGGAGCTTGGCCGTTGTTACGCAGTGACGCGGCATAACGCCTGCAGACATCCCTTGTAAGAGCCCGACTTGTCGGGCGATCAGACTACCTACAAGCGTTTACCTTCGGCGCCCTGATGATTGCTGATCGCGCAATGAATTGCGCTCCTACCGGGCGATCAGGCCACCTGCTGGCATTCACCCTCGGCGCCTCGAAGCCATCCAGTTTTTTGTAAGAGCCCGATTTATCGGGCGATCAGACTACCTACAAGCATTCACCCCCGGCGCCTCG